>JBGCEJ010000011.1:0-243455 GCA_045106235.1 Myxococcota bacterium | reverse complement strand
TCCGTTATACGGCAGGCTCCGACCGCCTACCCGGTCTTCCGCCACTTGAGGCCGGGGCGCTTCTTCGCCTTCGCACATTCCCGAAGGTAAAGGTTGATGAGCGTCTGGTAGGGGATCTCCGTGTCTTCTGCGAGATCCTTGAAGTAGTCGAGCGTCTCTTCGTCGAGCCGAATCGTGATCTGCTTCTTCAGTCGCTTTGCATAGGGATTCTGCTTACCCTTCGAAAAGTCGTAACGGTCTCTCATTTTCGCCACCTCTTGTCGTAGTCGCGACGCTCCTCGCGATGCGCCTTACGCGCAGAGATAATCCGAATGACCGAGTCTTCCTCTCGATAGCAGTGGCAAACCACAAGCGTCTTGAGTGCTGAGCTCAGTCCGATGAGAACGAAGCGGTCTTCATCTTCCTCATCCGGATCTTCCGTCAGAATGCCGCGGTCGTCATAAAAGACCGTCTCGGCCTCTTCGAACGAAACGCCGTGCTTACGACGATTCCCGGCATTCTTGCGAGGATCCCACTCGAATCTCAAATCCGACATATAGGGACATTGTAACTACGTTGTAGTTTTAATCAAGCCCGCCGTATAACAATCCCCTGAACCAGACGAGTTTTTGCCTTGCTTGGAACGGCCTTTCGCCGCGAGCGGCATAGGAAACCTCCAAGATTTTGACGCTCGCGGCTCTAGTCACCTGGCGACGAAGCCCTACTCTTCGACAAACCCTTTAGGCGGACCCTGCAGGTTATGGGCGTATCCGTCATACGGCATCCACTGCCTAGGAGAGCCCGCATGCATGAGCGATTCTTTCGCGGGACGATCCTCGCTGTTGCGGCCGCGTTCTCTGCCTACTTCGCCGCAGTCGTCATCCCTCCGTTGATCCAAAACCCAGACGTGATTGGTGCCCTCAAAGCCGGATTCGTGAACCCATACTCGTCAGGGTACTCGGCGGATATTTTCGGTTGCTGGGCCATTCTCGCAGCATGGGTGACATACGAAGCCAAAGCCTATTCGGTCCGAAGAGGTTGGATCTGCCTGATCCTAGGATTTGTACCTGGCGTCGCAGTCGGATTCGCGGCCTATCTGATCGTGAGATCTAACCAAATAGAAGTCGTGGCCTCTTCTGCTGATTCGCCGGACGCCGTATAACACCCCCCTAAACCGGGCGAGATTTCGGTGTGGATCAGACGACGTCTGCCGTCTGGCCAAAACCTCTGATCACCTTAAGCGAACCCTTAACACGGGCGCTGCACCATTTGGCTGGGTGGGCGGACTAAAACTGGAGTTCAGCAAGCTAGAGCCACGCGGCACGCGGCCGATCTAGGCAGTCGCAGTCACGACCCAAACCGCCGCGTTTAATGCAACCACTCCTCCCTGCCCCTGAGCGACAAGCGCTGACCTTACCTTGGGCTCAGCCTCGGCTCGGAGTTTCGGATTCTCAGGCACGAGCTTTCCCAACGGTCCCGCCTTAAGAAGTACCGAAAGCATTTCTTCGACGCCCCCGCTCGAGACCAACTGATCCTGCGGTTCAATCGATAAATTTCGAAAGCCCCCTGCCGGACGAGTGATTGGGCGGCGGCATATCCACTCGTTAGCAGATCAAGCTGAGAGGTACCGCCCGGGTCAGCCCATCCCTCGCCATCACATAACATCCCCTCAACCATAAAGGTCTCGGGGAAGCCGTTCTCGAAATCCGCCGCCCACGACGTGCGTGGCCTTTCCAATTCTGACCCCGGCGCCTCGCGCCATACAGGGACGGACTCTGATACCTTTAGGCATACCCTTCGAGGCGGATCTCGCGGGCTTCGGGAGTCTCCGTCATATGAGCAAGCATATGCGCGCAAGATCCACGGTCGACATAGAGGCAGTCGTGACACTTCTACCAACCCGTGAGGGCGGAAGATCTCGCCCATGCGCGTCCGGCTATCGACCGAGCCATGCCGTGATGCTCGACTACCTGACTTCAGGCGAGCATCACTACCCCGATTGCGAATGGCTCCATCCCGGCGAAAGCACCAGAGCGTTCATCAAATTCGCAGAGCCTGAATACTATCCAGAAAGCCTCAGTGTCGGGCAGATTATCGATGTCCAAGAGGGTGAGCATCTCGTCGGATTCGCCGAAGTTGTCGCAATCCTCAATGATGTACTCCAAGGTCCCTCGGCTCAAACCGTTTAGCAATCCCAGAACCAGACTGAGCCTTGCCGTGGCGTACCTAACTCCGGCGGCGGCGGCCGCCGCCGCCGCGAAAGTCACCTTACACTCATGGCGTCGGCGACTCGCGCGGTCTGGCGCCAAACTCTGATAACCTTAAGCAAACCACTTTGCGGACGCTGCAGATCTTGGAAGTGTCCGTCCTGCGGCAGGAGACCGACCCGGTGCGCTCTTTCAGACCCCTTTTCATCGCCCTCTTCCTGCTCCTCGCCTGGTTCGCATACGACGGATGGGTCAGCCAAGATCCAGAGGCGAGCGTACACAGAGATTTCAACCGAGTCGGGACGCTCTTCCTCTTGGTCCCAACGATCCTCGCAGGCCGATCCGCGTTCTCCTCTCAAGCGTTTGAAGCGAACGATTCAGACGCCGTCGAAGTTGAGAACCAATGGAATTTCGGCGCGTTTGTACTCACTCCGATATGGGGACTCGGAAACCGAGTGTATTGGTCGCTACTCGCCCTCGTGCCCATCTTGGGGTTTGCTGTTCAGATCTACGCCGGATTGAAAGGATACAAAGCCGCTCGAGACTCGTTCCCCTGGCAGTCTGACGAGGAATTCGAGCAGGCCCAGCGACTATGGAATCGCTGGGGAATCGGCGTCGGAATTTTCTCGCTGGTGGTCTACTCGCTCCTGTTCTTGGCGACGATCGACTAGTCTCGGGCGACCCCTTTTACGGCTCCCACACCTTCTAGGAGTCCTCTCACACGTGAGTCCGGAGGATCGCTTTCAATGCTGACCGGTCGATGCCAATGTGCAGGAGTCCGATTCTCCATCTCTGGCAAGCTCGGCCCAGCCGGCCTCTGCCACTGCGAACAGTGCCGCCGCGCGAACGGATCTGCCTTCGCGGCCAACGCGCCCGTACGTACCCAATATTTCAAGATCGAAGAGGGGCTTGAGCTTCTTCGCGAATTCGAATCCTCTCCGAACAAATTTCGCGCTTTCTGCTCGCGCTGCGGCTCGCCAATATACAGTCGGCACGATTCTGAACCCGATATCCGACGCGTCCGCTTAGGAACCCTCGATGGTGACCCGGGCCGCCAACCGCTCGCGCACCTTTGGGTTTCGGACAAGGCTTCCTGGTACACGATCGATGCCGACCTACCCAAGTTCGCCGAAGGGCCAGACGGCCCCCTAGCATAACAGCCGGCGAACAGGAGACTCCCTGTTGCAGTACACGAAGAGCGTGATGCCTCGCCCCCATCTCCTCCGGAAAACAGTCCCCCTCATTTGATACCCTTAGGGAACCCCTCCTGAGCGGCCAACTTCAGATTGGAGCTTGCCCGCCTTCCAGCAGAGCCACGACCTATGGAAGTAAAGCCCAACGAACGGACAAGAGTCGCGGCCTCATTCACCTATCCGTACGAAGCGGACTTGGCAAAGGCCCTCCTCGAATCTCATAACATTCCTGCATGGGTGCTGGACGACCTTCAGATCCAGCAGAAGTGGCATCTCTCTCAAGCCCTCGGCGGCGTGAAAGTGGCGGTCATCGAGTCTGATCTCGAAACCGCACGAGAGATCCTGGCGACCGACGCCAGCGCGGACCTCTCCGACATTCCCGAAGCTTCCTTACCACCCCATGCAGACGAAATTTGTCCGGAGTGCGGACACGCCAGCCTCCACTCAAAACGAGAGTTATCACGCAGCCCTCTAAAAACTGCGCTGAGCGTCTCGGTCAGCTACCTCCTCGGATTCCTCTACCCACTGCGCACGATCCGCGAGAGTTTCGAATGCGGAAACTGCAATCACACTTGGCAACCCCAATCGCAGACTCAATCAAACCCTTAGATTCAGACGCGGCAGACGCCCCCCAAATGAGGAAAGGACCAACAGAATGACTGCGGATGATCCTCAAGCCTTTATTCGAGACTACTACGCCGCGTGGGGGACGGGGGATCCCAACCAGGTCCTTCGCTTCTTTTCGGAAAACGCATCCTTCGAAGACCTTGCTTTCGAGGCTCGTTTTGAGGGGCTCGACCAAATTCGAAGTTTCGCCGAGCTGACCTATTCCGGTGCCCCCGACTTCCAAGTCATCCCAACGAATGTCTTCACTTCGCCAGATGGATCCGCGGGCGCAGAATGGGCCATGACAGGCACCCACAAAGGCGACTTTCCCGGCCTTCCGGCCACCGGCAGAAAATTCGAAGTTCGCGCGAGTTCCATGATCCAGATCGAAGGCGGCAAGATCAAGACAATCCGAGACTACTGGAGCGTTGACACGTTTAGAAGATCCGTCGGCCTCCTCTAGCGAGCCATCTCCCGGTTTCGCATAACACAATGCATGCGAAGTCTCCCCTAACCTCGAGGCGCACGTGAAGTACAAGCTTAAAACCGTTCGCATCTTCGTGACCGACTGGACGCGATCTCTTGCTTTCTACAGCGATACGCTGGGCATCCCCATCGCCTACGCGATCCCGGAATCCGGATGGGCGGAACTCGAGACAGGAGAAGCGCACCTCGCCCTCGAACGCGTCGCCCCGCAAGACCCTGAAGCCGACGAGCTCGTAGGGCGATTCGTTTCGGTCTCGCTTGAAGTTGATGACTTGCAGGCCGTCTATGAAAAGCTCATATCGCGTGGGGTCGAGTTCCTGGCGCCTCCCGAAAAGCAGCCCTGGGGCGGAAGCCTTGCCCACTTCAGGGACCCCGATGGAAACGTGCTGACGATTCTCGGATCGGGATCTTCCGACTGATGCTGGAGTACGAGCCATGACAATGACGATCGACGGCGATCGCAAACCCGTATGGTCGGCACTCTCAGAGCTCTGGCTCGACACCGAGCTCGAGGCATACGACCACGCGCGAATCGCCGAAGTCCTCGCTGAGTCCCCCTTCTCGACCGCAGAGCTGAAAGAGATCGAAGGCTTCGAGGTCGCCCCCGTACTTTGGCCTAACTTGGCGAGCGTCGCAGGGGAATGGGCAGGCTGGAACGACGAAGAGCTCCATCAGAAATGCGCCCAGCAACAGGCATTCGGCCGGGGCAGCGTCCGACGGATACGAACCTGGCTCGTCAGACGCTTCGCCCGCCACACGACATCCACAGACTGGAATGAGATCGAACAGCGGATCGACAAGCTACGCGCTTCCAAGTGACGATGAAGTACGACGCCCCCCGACTCACCCCTCTCTAAAAATACGGACGACTTCAGACATGGCGAAAGATTCAGGCAAAACAGGAACCGGCGACGTCACCCCGAACCAAGGCGAGACCTCCGGCCAGCCGGTCTACCATCACTCGGCCGAAGATGATCGCCCGATCCGGTTCATAGGCGACCTCTTCACAATCAAAGCCGACACAAACGCGACCCGGGGCGCCTACTCCCTCACGGAGACGCTGGTCTCACCCAAGGCCGAGGGCCCTCCTCCGCACCATCATGACAGTTGCGAGGAGGCCTTCTACATCGCCTCGGGCCAGCTCGACTTCGTCGTTGACGGAGAGTCCCTGTCTGCGAAAGCGGGCTCCTTCGTCGTGGTGCCAAGGGGCGCCGCACACGTCTACAGCAACCCTCTGCCGGAGCCAGCAAGGGTCCTTGTTATGATCTCGCCTCCGGGATTCGAGAAAGAGTTCGAGCGGATGGGCGAATTCGCGGACGAGTAAGCAACACGTCCGTACGGCCACGCCCTCTGCACGCAACTAACGGGCTATGCAACTTTCCTACTGCAGCGCAGTACGCGGGCTTCACTAGCGCGCCTCGAAGGACCGAGTAGCCTAGTCGCCTAACTCACGGCGCGCCCGGCCGGAGCCTGCATGGAAACGTTCGAAAGCCTGTTGGCGGCTGCACAAAACTCACCCGCACTACAGACGCTCACTCTTCTCACCTTCGCTCTATTGCTCACCCATTTCTGGCTAAAGAGATCAGACGGGCCACGCGGCCCCTTTCCCGGCGGCCCGCTGCGCGCAGGCGAGATCGTGACTGAACATCCGGCCGACTGGAGTCGAGTCGGAGAAGCTGACTTCGCGGAAATCGAAGTCCTGGCGACAGGAAGGTCCCGGATCACCGGCCTCTTGGAACACGACGGCGCCCTCTTCATCCCCTGCGACCTGGGTTTCGTCTGGCGCCGCGTGGCGTGGCCGGCTCAGTGGGCGATGGCCCTGGTTTGGCTTGTTAAGAACTGGCATGAATCGGTTCAGAAAGACGGTCGCGTCGTGACGCGTATCCGCGGAAAGCGTTACCTGTTTCGCGCCACCCGCGTCGAAGCCCCACACACGATCCAGACGCTCAAAGCCGCGACGGACTCGAAAGCGCAGACAATGCTCGGATCTCGCCTCGCGCCGCGCGCGGTCAGCCCCAGCGAGGGAGAGCGCGAGATCTGGTTCTTCCGCCTCGACCCGCGCTAGCCTATCCCCCGCGTACACACAGATCCGGGAAGAGATGAGCAGAGAATCACTTGCAGACCGATTGATGAACTACTCCGACGGACTCGTCGCGGCGACCTTCGTCTTCATGACCGGAATCGCTGCCGGGATCGGCGATGAGGATATGCGTTGTTCGATCGGAGGAGCGTCCACAGAGCTCACTGGTTTCGTCGTCATCGCCGGAGCCGCGATTCTGTTCTCTCTCCGCTGGCTGCGCCTCTGGTCCGAACGCCTTCGCGCCACGCTCGCGAACGATCCCGAAGCCGCGCAGCTTCAGAGCCGACTCCACTTCGTCCGCGTCGGCCTCACGGCCGCCTTCCTCGGCGTTGCGATCTTTCTTCTCACAAACGCACCCACGCAAGAATTCTGCGGCGCGCAGCTCTGAGTCCTCAGAGCGCTCTGTACCGAATGGCCTAACACATCTGTCACTAGCTACGATCACGCCGAGGGGAATCGAGATGTCCGAAAACGAAGCGCTCGTCCGCAAATTCATTGAAGCCTGGTCACGGCTCGACGCCACTGAGCTCGCCGCATTCTTTACCGAAGACGGCGTCTATCACAATATGCCCGCCGGCCCGATTCAGGGGCGAGCGAATATCGAGAAATTCATCGCCGGATTCAGCGCGCCCTGGACCGAAACAACCTGGGATCTGATTCATATCGCCTCGACGGGAAATCTCGTTTTCGCCGAAAGACTTGACCGAACGAAGGCAGGCGCGAAGTCCGTAGACCTTCCCTGCTTGGGCGTATTCGAAATCGAAGGGAATCAGATCAAGGTCTGGCGCGACTATTTCGATATCGCGACCTATCAAGCCGGGCTCGCCTAGCTCAAGCGATTCAGCGCAGCGGCAAACACTGGGGGAACGAGCGCAGTCGAGAAATCGGGAAATGCAGGCGGGACACATCGCCCCAAGGAGTGAACGATTCCACAGCGCCCCGCCCGCTCTCCCAATCTTGTCGCTGCATGCTCATGCCGTCCAAGACCTCCCTACTATCGGCCTCATTTCGTCCCGGCTCCGTGAAGCACTTCACGGAGCCGTCGTTTTTGGCGCCTGCTCCTGATTTGCCGCCGCGGCGTCGTACAGGTCGGCTCTGAATCGGCCGAAAAGGACCAGACGCATCGCCCCGCAAATCTGAATATCCCCTCAGGGAAAAGCCGGGCCTCGTCTTTATATCTGGATATGCGGATGCAGGAATGTTACTTTCCGCCGCTGCCACTTGGAGCCCTTTCATGCCGACCACCTCGTCCCGTCCCGACCGCATCGCTGCCCTCAAAAAGGCCCTCGAAACGCGAATCCTCGTGCTGGATGGCGCGATGGGCTCGATGATCCAGGGTTTTGGCCTTGAAGAGGCGGATTTCCGGCGGGGTCATTTCGAGGATCACCCGAGCGAGCTCCAGGGCGACAACGAGCTTCTCTCTTTGACGCGGCCCGACGTGATCCGCGAGATCCACGACCAATTCCTCGCCGCGGGCGCCGATATTCTCGAGACCAATACCTTCGGCTCAAACTCAATTTCCCAGTCCGACTACAGCCTGGAGCGGACCGTCCGGGACCTGAACCTGGCCTCGGCGAAGATCGCCCGAGAAGTCGCTGATGAATGGACCGCCAAGGATCCGAGCAGACCCCGCTTCGTCGCCGGCGCCGTGGGCCCCACCCCGAAAACCCTTTCGATTTCGCCCGACGTGAATGATCCCGCCGCCCGGAGCCTCACTTTCGACGAGCTCAAAGACGCTTACATCGAACAGGTCGAGGCCTTGATCGAGGGCGACGTCGACCTCCTCCTCGTCGAAACGATCTTCGACACCCTGAACGCGAAGGCGGCCCTGGTCGCAGTCGACGAGGCTTTCGAAAACAAGGGCGTTCGCCTCCCACTCATGATCTCCGTCGCGATTACGGATGCAAGCGCGCGCACGCTCTCCGGCCAGACGGTCGACGCGTTCTGGCGCTCGGTTGCCCATGCGAACCCGCTTTCGGTGGGCGTCAACTGCTCTCTGGGTGCGACGGATATGCGGCCCCATGTGGCCGAGCTGGCGCGGATCGCGGACTGTTATGTCTCGAGCTATCCGAACGCGGGTCTTCCGAACGCGTTCGGCGAATACGACGAAGAACCCGCGACGACGGGCTCGCTTGTGGGGGAATTCGCGACGAGCGGCCTCGTGAATATCGTCGGCGGCTGCTGCGGCACGACGCCGCCGCATATCAAGGCGATCGCCGAAGCGGTCGAAGGCGTCACCCCGCGCGAGGCACCCTCTTTCGATACGGACTCGACGTTCTTCTCCGGTCTCGAGACCCTCGTGATTCGTCCCGATTCGAATTTCCAGATGATCGGCGAACGCACGAACGTGACGGGCTCCGCTCGCTTCCGAAAGCTGATCGAAGCCGACGATTATGAAAAGGCCCTCGAAGTTGCGCTCGACCAGGTCCGCGGCGGCGCGAACGTCCTCGACGTCAACATGGACGAGGGCATGCTCGATAGCGAGGCGGCGATGACCCGCTTCCTGAACCTGATCGCGAGCGAGCCCGAGGTTTCGCGCATTCCGATCATGATCGACAGCTCGAAGTGGACCGTCCTCGAAGCGGGGCTTCGATGTGTTCAGGGCAAGGCGATCGTGAACTCGATCTCGCTGAAGGAAGGCGAAGAAGACTTCCTCGAAAAGGCCCGCATCATTCGGCGCTACGGCGCGGGCGTCGTCGTGATGGCCTTCGACGAAACCGGCCAGGCCGACACCGTCGAACGCAAGATCGAGATCTGCGAGCGCTCCTACAAGCTCCTCGTCGAAGAAGTGAACTTCCCGCCGACAGATATCATCTTCGACCCCAATATCCTCGCCATCGCGACGGGCATCGAAGAACACGCGGAATACGCGAAGAACTTCATCGAAGCGGCGCGGATCATCCGCGAGCGATGCCCCGGTGTGCATATCTCTGGCGGCGTTTCGAACCTCTCCTTCTCCTTCCGCGGCAACAACCGCGTCCGCGAAGCAATCCACTCTGCCTTCCTTTACCACGCCACCCAGTCCGGCATGGATATGGGCATCGTGAACGCGGGCCAGCTCGAAATCTACGAGGACATCCCGAAGGATCTCCTCGAACACGTCGAAGACATCATCTTCAATCGCCGCGAAGACGCGACGGAGCGGATGGTCGACTTCGCGGAGAACGTGAAGGGCTCGGGCAAGAAGCGCGAGGTCGATCTCTCCTGGCGCGAAGCCGACGTCGAGAAACGCCTCTCCCATGCACTCATCCACGGCATCGTCGACTTCATCGACGACGACACCGAAGAAGCGCGCCAAAAACTCGGCAAGCCCATCGACGTGATCGAAGGCCCCCTGATGGACGGCATGCGCATCGTCGGCGACCTCTTCGGCGAGGGTAAGATGTTCCTCCCACAGGTCGTGAAGAGCGCACGGTCCATGAAGAAAGCCGTCGCCTACCTCGAGCCCTACCTCGAAGCCGAGAAGGTCGAAGGCTCCACCGCGGGCAAGGTCATCATGGCCACGGTGAAGGGCGACGTCCATGACATCGGCAAGAACATCGTCGGCGTCGTGCTCGGCTGCAATAACTATGACGTCGTCGATCTCGGCGTCATGGTTCCCGCGGAAAAGATTCTCGAGACGGCGATCGCCGAAAAGGCCGACATGATCGGGCTGAGCGGCCTGATTACGCCTTCCCTCGAAGAGATGGCCTCGGTCGCGAAAGAGATGGAGCGGCGCGGGATGAACTTGCCGCTGCTCATCGGCGGCGCGACGACCAGTCGCCAGCATACGGCGGTCAAGATCGCCCCGAACTACAACCAGCCGGTTGTGCATGTGCTCGACGCTTCGCGGTCGGTGAATGTGGTTTCGGATCTGCTTTCTGAAGAACGCCGGGGCAAGATGATCGATGCGAACGCGGAGGAGCAGGAGAAGCTGCGCGCTTTGCATGCGGGGCGTAAAGAGAAGCCGCTGCTGAGCATCGAAGATGCACGCGCCAACGCGGCGGAACTCGAGTTCGCCTCAGCGACCACTTCGAAGCCGAGCTTCCTTGGGCGACGCGTCGTCGACGATGTCACGGTCGCGGACCTCGAGCCCTTTATCGACTGGACCTTCTTCTTCTCCACCTGGGACTTGAAGGGTCGCTTCCCGAAGATCCTGGACGATCCCAAGCAGGGCGAAGCGGCACGCGAGCTCTACGAGCACGCCCTTGAGATGCTGAACGAGATCAAAGAAAAACGCTGGCTCACGCCGCGCGCGGTCTACGGTTTTTGGCCGGCGCGTCGGGTTGGCGACGATGTCGTCCTGTATGCAAACGACGAAGCCGCGGGCGCGGGGGATACGAGCCAGACCGTTGCTCGCTTCCCCATGCTGAGACAGCAATCCGTTCAGCCCACGGGCAAGGCGAATCGCTCCCTGGCTGATTTCGTGGCTCCCGAAAGCGCTGAGATTCCCGACTACGTCGGGGCATTTGCAGTCACAAGCGGAGTCGAAACCGCCGACCTCGCTGCCGGCTTCGAGAAGGATCATGACGATTATCGTTCGATCATGATCAAGGCCATCGCCGATCGCCTCGCCGAGGCCTTCGCCGAATATCTCCATGCGCGTGCGCGGGACGAGTGGGGCTACGGCGCCGATGAGTCTCTCTCAAACGAAGATCTGATCGCGGAGAAGTACCGCGGCATTCGCCCCGCGTTCGGATACCCGGCCTGCCCGGACCATTTGCCCAAGCGAACGCTCTTCGACCTCCTCGAAGCGCCCGAGGTGGGCATCCAACTCACAGAGAGCTGCGCCATGATGCCTGCGGCCAGCGTCTCGGGCCTGTACTTCGGACATCCCGACGCGCGCTACTTCACGATCGGTCGCCTTGGTCGCGACCAGATTGAGGACTACGCGGAACGGATCGGACTCTCGGTCGAAGACATGGAACGCTGGCTGGCGTCGAATCTCGGTTACTGATGGGGCACACTCGGGTTTTCTAACCGACGCCTTTCGCCAGCTCGCCTTCTGCGAGTGGGGCATGGGCGTTCGAGGAGAGGACCCGATGACTCGATCCAATACGATCCATCCGAGCTTCGCTGCGCTGAAACGAAGCGCCGCGAATCGCTTCGCTCTGCCCCGCACTCTGCCCTTCACTCTGCTGACGACTTTGACTCTGCCTACGGCTCTGACTTTGCTGACGGCTCTGCTTTTCTCCGCGGGCTGCGCGAGCATGCAGTCGGATGTGGAGATGAAGGCCCAGACGGCCGCAGCAATCGCCGAAGCTTCGATGGGGAAGCATCGAAGCGAGACCAATATCGCGCGCAACGTGGCACGCCATCCCGTCGAGACCCTGACCTTCTTCGGCCTTGAATCAGACATGACCGTGATCGAAGTGCTCCCCGGCAGCGCGCTTTGGTACAGCGAGATCATCGCACCCGTCGTTCGCGACGAAGGCCAACTGATCATCGCCGACTACGACGTCGACCTCCCCGATCAGCCTGAGTACCGCCTCAAGGGTCGCAATGCGATGCTCGAGCGCTTCGAAAAGCAGGCCGATGTTTTCGGAGCCCCCAAGATTGTGAAGATGACCGCGCCGCAGTCGATTGATCTCGGCGCCGACGGATCCGTCGACATGGTCCTCACGTTCCGAAGTACGCATGGCTGGATCCGCGACGATGCCGCCGAAGCGGCCTACGCTGCCTTTTTCGACGTCCTGAAGCCCGGTGGCGTGCTCGGCGTTGTGCAGCATCGCGCGAGCGATGATACCGACACGACGCAGTTCAACGGCTACGTCGCCGAGGACCGCTTGATTGCCATTGCCGAAGGCGCGGGCTTCGTCCTCGAAGCAAGCTCCGACGTCAACGCCAACCCCAAGGACAAAGCCAACTACGAAGGCGGCGTCTGGACTCTGCCGCCGCGTCTGCGGCTCGGCGACGTGGACAAGGCGAAGTACCTCGCGATCGGCGAGAGCGACCGGATGACCTTGCGCTTCCGCAAGCCTTCCTGACACAGAGGAAATCGAATCGGCGAAGAAAAGCGCTGGATGTGAAGTGCTTAACAGAAGGAAATCGCCGATCCCCCGATCTTGAGAACGTTCACCCAGGGTGGCCTACGTCACAGTCAACTTTGCTGACGAGGTCGCCCTGGCACGTCTCAGGAGCCTTCCGTGAAGCGCATCGCATTCTTTGTCTACGGCGTATCCGCCTACGCCTTCTTCCTCGCCACCTTCCTTTATACAGCAGGCTTCCTGACCAATCTCGGCGTCCCGAAATCCATTGATGGGCCCGCCCGCGTCGATCCGCAAACGGCGATCGCAACCAACCTCATCCTGCTCACGCTCTTCGCCCTTCAGCATTCGGGCATGGCGCGCCCCGGTTGGAAACGCGTCTGGACGCAGATCGTTCCCGAACCGATCGAGCGAGCGACCTACGTGCTCTTCTCGAATCTGGCCCTGATCGGAGTCATGGTCTACTGGCAGCCCATCGAAGGCACGCTCTGGCATTTCGAGTCCGGCCTCCCCTACGCCTTTGGACTCATCGCCTTCGCTTTCGGCGTCAGCATCGTCCTCTACTCGACGCTACTGATTGACCACCTCGATCTTTTCGGCCTCCGCCAGGTCTTTGCGGCGCTGAAAAAACGGCCGGCGCCCGAAAGCACCTTCGTCGTCCCCTCGCTCTACCAATTCGTTCGACATCCGCTCTATGTCGGCTGGTTCATAACGCTCTGGGCGACCCCGTCCATGACCATGAGCCATCTCCTCTTCGCCCTCGTCGGCTCCCTCTACATGGTCATCGCGGTGCGGTACGAAGAGCGCGACCTGGTCGATGCCTTCGGACGCGCGTACGAACGCTATCAAGACACGACCCCCATGCTGATTCCGTCGCTTTCCGCCGCGACAGCCCATGCACAAAGCCGCACAGAGGCGAGTCGTGGCCGAGCGCCCCACGAAGTGACACGCACGCTCTCACTCTAGCCGCGACCGTGTTAGCGTCTAAGGAATGCCCGAAGCGTCCCTCCCGAGGCCCGTCGTCCTTAACTACGCCGTGCCCTTCGTCCCTGCCTATTTTCTCTACATGTTAGTCACGATCGGCTACATGTATTTCGCGACGGACGTTCTCCTGATCGCCCCCGGCGTCATCGGAACGATTTTCTTTCTCTCGAAAATCTGGGATGCCGTCTCGGACCCTCTGGTCGGATTCCTCAGCGACCAAACCAAGTCCCGTCTCGGCCGCCGCCGGTCCTGGATGCTTTTTTCCGCCGTTCCTTTCGGCGGGGCTGCGATCATGATGTGGTCGCCCCCAAGCGGGCTTTCGCAAACGGCTTCGATCGTCTGGGTCGCGTTTTCACTCATCGCGTTCTACACAACCTTCACCGCCTACGCGGTCCCGCAGCTCGCCCTCGGCGCCGAGCTGAGCCCCGACCCGCTTCAGCGCGCGCGGCTTTTCGGCGCCCGCCAAATCGGACTTTCTTTCGGCATGCTCTTCGCGTTCGCGATCGGTGCGCCCTTGATCGTGGGCCATCCCGAAGCGCGGACGAACGTGATCCTGCTCTCGACCGTCGGCGCTGTCGCCTTCGCGATCATCGCCATCTTCTGCGCCCGCGCCCTCCCCCCGCAGCCCCTGAGCGCAACCGCTCGCGGCGCCCAAAACCCCTTCACTGCCGTCCGCGATGTCGCCCGCAACCCTCATGCTCGCCTGCTCCTCTTCGTCTACTTCATCGAAGTCTTCGGTATCGGCGGCACCAGCGTCATGACGCCCTATGTGCTCGAATACGTCACCGACGCGGCGAGCGCGATCGCCGTCGTCTTCATCGCATTCACTGCGGCCACGACCGTCTCGATTCCGTTCTGGGTACGGATGAGTCGGCGCTTCGAGCGACATCGTCTCTGGCTCGTAGGAATGGCGCTCCAGGCTGTAGGCTACGGAAGCATCGCGTTCCAGGACGAGGGGCGTCTCACTCTGCTCGTCGTGGGCTGCGCGATCAATGGCTTCGGAACGGGCTGTGGCCAAACCCTCGGCTACGCCATCAAGGCCGACATTATCGACTACGACGAGCTCAAGACGGGCGAACGTAAGGAAGGCACCTACTACGCAACCTGGAATCTCGCCTCAAAAACCGGAACGGGTTTGATGATCGCGTTAGGCGGCTGGGCTCTGCAATGGTCGGGCTATGTCCAAGGCGTGCCCCAAACCGATTTCGTCAAACAGACGATTCTCTTCGTCGCCGGCGGCGTGCCATTCATCTGCATCATGATCGGGATGCTCGCCTTCACGCGCTTTTCCCTCGACAGCAAAGCGCATCAGGCGATTCGCGCAGAGCTCGATCAACGTGCCGCGGCCTCTGCCACGACCGGCGCGGCCCCCGCCGCTCCGCAGCCCTAGACGTCGGCTGTATACGGCGGCGCCGGATCGTATTCCATCACCTCTTGGGTGAGCCGCGCATGAGGCACGCCCCAGAGCTGCCCGGTCAGCCAAAGCGCCATATCGATCCCCGCGGATACACCCGCTGAAGTCACGAGGTTCCCGTCGCGGACGTAGCGAACGTTTTCGAGCACGGTCGAGTCCTCGCCGGCCGTCTCGCGCAGCGTCGTGATATATCCCCAATGCGTTGTGATCCGCTTGCCCTTCGCGAAGCCCGCCCGTTCAAGAACCGCCGATCCCGTGCAGACGCTCGTCACCCACTGACAGCCGGGCTCCTGTTTCCGAAGAAACGTGAGCATCGCCTCGTTCTTCATTTCGGTCCGCGTACCAATCCCACCCGGAACCAACAGCACGTCGAGCTGAGGCGCCGTCGCAAAAGAGGCGTTCACTTCCGACCGCAAGCCCTTGGCGCCGGTCACCATGCCGCCCGCCTCGCTGATCAAAACGACTTCGAGCCCCGCGGCGGGGCCCGTCTCTCCCGAGACCTCCCGAGCCATCGTAAAAACCTCGAAAGGTCCGACCCAGTCGAGCTCTTCGGCTCGGTCGAAGAGCACAAGCCCAATCGTGAGGGGTCCATCCGCATTCGCTTCCGTCATCTGCATTCGCTCCCATTTCCCACTGCGGCCCCCGGATCCAGCCACAAGGCCGGCCCAGAGCCCATTTCATGCCACCGCGGCCTTCGCTGCTCGTCTGAACCGCTCCCGATAGGCCGCTGGCCCCACATTCATCTGACGGAGAAAAGCCCGGCGCATCGTCTCCGCGGTCCCAAAACCGGAACTCGCCGCGATCTCGTCCACCGAATGCGCCGACTCCTCAAGGGCCCGTCGCGCGGCTTCGACCCGAACGCATTCAACGAAGCGTCCGGGCGGCTGCCCCACCTCCGCCCGAAACACCCGCGCGAAATGCCGCGGACTCATCCCGACACGCGCGGCCATCGCTTCGACGGAATGATCTCCATCAGGACGCTCCACGATTTCGGCCTGCAGGTCCCGAAGTGGATCGCGATCCGCCAGCTGCCCCGAAAGCTGAGCAGAGAACTGGGATTGCCCACCCGGTCGCTTCAAGAAGAAGACCATCCGCCGGGAAACCTTCAGCGCGAGGTCTCGCGATGAATCCTCCTCGACGAGTGCGAGCGCGAGATCCAGGCCCGCGGTCACCCCGGCCGATGTCCAATAAGGACCATCGCGCAAAAAAATGGGATCCGGATCCACTTCGACCTCCGGAAAGGTCTCCGCCAAAAGGTCGGCATAGGCCCAGTGGGTCGTGACGCGGCGGCCCGCAAGAAGACCGGCCGCCGCCAGAATTCCGGCACCTGTGCAAACCGAGCAAATGCGTCGAGCCCTTGGCGCCGCCCAATGGAGATAGTCCAGCAGCGCGGGGTCCTGCGCCGCGGCATAGACCCCAACCCCTCCCGCCACGATCAAAGTATCGATGGCTTCGGGACGGCTCGACCAGTCTTCGTCCGCCATGATGGTCAGACCGGAGGAACCCTTGATCGGCCCGACCTTCGGCCCGACCAGCGCCAAGTCATATCCTGCCCCGACTTTGGCTTCGCGCTCCGCATCCGTCGCCGCCGCCAACACTTCGAGGGGACCAAAAACGTCGAGAAGCTGAACGTCGGGGAAGCAAATCATCGCGACCCGGCGCGGTGTCGCCCCTTGGCTCGGCGCTCCTACAGCCTGCGTCTTTTGGTCCGCGGCTTCTGCCATGCTCTCAGCTTCGCAGCCAGCAGATACGGCAGCAATGACATACAGCCCTCGCTTTACGCCAAATTCGCCTCCTCAGCGGCCTCTCAAGTCATGCCCTTCGGGGCATCAGCGGAACGTCCCCAGAGCCTCGGCGCAGCCAAGCCTTCGCAAATTCAACTCCGTCCCGGCTTCACACCCCTTCCAGCCGCCCCGCTCCAACACGAGATCGAGATCCGTCGAGTTCCTCCCGCCTCCTGATGGCCGTGCTCGCGAATCCACTCGCCCAAGGCCACCACGCGCGAACCCCCGCCTGCGCCTCTCCCCGGTCGCGCCTTTCCCGATCAAAGTCCGCGGCCATTCTCGGAAGAAACGCTTGCCCGTGATGGATCCCGATCGATCGCGTTCTCCGCAAAGAAACGCCTGACCGCGCCCGCATCCGCATACAAGCCGGCCAAGACGACACGAACCCGTCGACCGAATCAAAGAGCGCGCCGCTCTTCGCCCAACTCCCGTTTCAGAGAGTTTCGGACACGAATGCGATATCGTCCGCGAAATGGGGCGTGACGAATAAATGAGTGATCCGAAAGCGGAAGCAGGCGCGTCTGCGCTTCCCGACCTTCCAGGCCTCGACCGAGATCTCGGTGTGGTCGAAGCGATCACGATGGTGACGCGCACCTGTCCGAGCGGTGTCGTTGTCGGCGCTGCGGAACGCGCGCTCGATGTGATCAAGAAAAATGGCGCGGCGTCGATGAGAGAACAAGCCTATTTCGTGCTTACGGCGATTAAGGGCTGGCGAGGCGATCGCGCGATCCAGATTCATCGATCCCTCTCCAACTACTTGGCCGAATCCAACAAAGACTCGGCTTCTTAAACGACCTGACGATAGTCCCGACCCTCCCCCCGCCTCTTAAGACTCCCCGCTGCAAGACGGAACCGCTGAATATGTCTTCCAAAGAAACCATGCGCATCGCGAAATCCTTCAAGGCCCTCGACAAGGTGCTGACCAAGATCGAGAAGGGCGACAAGGCGAAGCCGGACTGGATCCGTCTGCAGGGCGATTGCCGACTCGAAAAACTCTCCGAAGAAGAGCGCCAGGCCTTTCTCGCACGCATGCATAAATGCGTGATCCGAGGGTTCAAGAACAGCGCCAAGAAGGTCAAGGGCAAGAAGAATCGCCTCAAGCTCTGGCAGTCGATCGCGCAGTCGGGCTTCCATGATTTCAACGAAATCGGCTGGACCAAGATGTACGACTCCCCCTATGTCGAGAACTACGACTACATCTCCGACTACCAACGCGGCGGAATCGAAGCCCTCGACCCCTACAAGGTCTACTCCTCCGTCCTCGGCACCTTCGAATTCGGCGTCGCCGACTTTGTCGCGACCAAGCTCTGCAAGGACGTCAAGACGTTAGTTGAGCCGATGGCCGGTACAGCCGAGTTCTGTTATTCGGGTCATTTTCAGTTCCCGGAATACCAGTACATGATGATCGACCTCGATCCCGAAGCGAAGGACCTCGTCCTCTCGCAGAACTGGCTGCCCCAGGCGTCGAAGGAATACATCCTCGGCGACGTCCTCTCCGAAGAGGTCTGGTCCCAGGTCAAATCCCAGAGCACTGCAGATTCTCTCGCCTATATCGGCAAGCAGAGCCATCACTACTTCTCCTCCAAGCAGATGATCAAGCTGATGGAAGTCGCCACGAATCACGTCGACTTCCTCATGCTCGAGACGCCCCAGATCTGCCTCGTCTCCGAAATGGGAGACACCGACGAACTCACAAGGCAAGAGCAGGAAGACGCTGGCTTTAAATGCGAGCTCGTGGAAGAGAAATGGGGAGTGCCTAACCCGCTCACCCATAAGCTCTCGTTCCGCCTTGAAGCCAGTGACGGATCCGACAAAAAGACCTTATTCAACTATCATGACTGGACTGCTTTCGGACATGGCACCCTCGTCTCTTTCGCGGAGCTCCTGGACCTGAAAGCCTTCTACTACCATTCGGAAGAAGAAGAGTTCATGCCGGTTACGGAATGGAACGACGAATGTGATTGCGAAGACAACGTCACCTTCATGCTCTTCACAAAGCGGAACCTCTAACTCGCCCAGGAAGGTCCCCGGTGGACTCTTCCCGAAACCGGGAGCAAGCGCGTGAATTGGGATGCAGTCGGAGCCATCGCGGAACTCCTTGGCGCCATCGGCGTCATCATCTCCCTCGCCTACCTGGCGAGCCAGATCAAACACAGCGCAGCCCAGACCGCTGAACACAGCCGGGCACTCCGCATCGCGGCGATCGATTCGGTCGCGGCCTCGTTCTCGCGTTTCCGGGATCCTTTGATCCGAGATCCGGAGCTCGCCGAGCTCTGGACCCGGGGTACAAAGGACTACACGGGCCTCAACGAAGTCGAACGCGTTCGCCTCGGGCGATTACTGCAAGAACTCTTCTTCGCGCATCAGAACACGTACTCGCGATATATCGAGGGCGCGTCGACGGAAGCATCCTGGCTTGACCATCGGCAAGCCATCGCCGCGAATCTCCGACAAGACGGCATCCGAACCTGGTGGGCCGAAACGCGCGCCATCTACGCGGATGATTTCGAAGAGATCGTCGAAGAGCTCATTCGCGAACAGAGCGCCTAAGCGAGCCATGCGCATCCAAGACCTGCTCTACGCCACGCTGAACACGCCCATGCGCGCACTGCTGCGCTCGCCTTTCCACGGCGTCGCGAGCAAGCATCTCTGCATCCTGCGTTATGCCGGCCGGAAGAGCGGTCGCGCCTTCGAGACGCCGCTCAGCTTTGTGCAGGACGGCGGCACGGTCCGACTCCTCAGCAGCCACGCAACCCGCTGGTGGACCAACTTTCTGCCCGCCCCCGAAGACGAGGGCGCTGCGGCGAAGGGACCGCTCGTAGACGATGCCGGTTACCCCGTCGAAGTCGAAATCGCACGCGAGGTCTACCCAGGACGGGCCGTCACAATTCGACGCGACAGCGCGTATTTTCGCGACGGTGTCCGCGGCTTTCTGACGGCGCTGCCCCGAGATGCCGTAGTTTACGGCATAGGGCTCGACAAGGAACGAAAGCCCGTCGAAGACGATATCGAGGGCGCCTCGACGCATGTCGTCCTGGTTGAGATCGCGCTGAGCTAGTCGCGATTCCGCGGGCGATGCTCCCGGACTAACGCGAGAATATCTTCGCCGAAGCGTTCTACTTTCGCTGGACCCAGGCCGGGAATTTGCTCCAGCGCCTCAAGGGTTTCGGGCTCCTCGCGGTCGATGGCGAGCATGACGTTCTTCTGGAAAATCATATAGGTCTTCCACTTCAAGCTTCGGGCCATGCGCTTTCGATAGTTGTCGAGCGCGCGCGCAATATTGCCGCCGTACCGCTGAGACGCCGCTTTCTTTCGGCGCGAAGCGGTACTTCCCGCACCGCTCTGATTGCGACGCTGGCCGAGGCTTCCGTACACACGCCCCGAATCCTCGGCCCCCGCACCGCCGTCTTCGCCTGCGCCCTCGCCCGCGCTTTCGTCGGCGACGACGCGCGTCCGCGACCGAACCGGCTTCCCTGGAATCCAAACGGTTGGATATTTCTGCCCCGCCCGCGCCAGCCGTCCCTCCGAAAGCAGCTCGTCGATCGCGGCCACGATCTCGTCCTCGCTATGTTCCGAGAGCTTGCCGTATTCGGGCATCGTCAGGAGCCCGCCCCGTGAGAGACTCTTCGCCTTCCCGCCCCGCAGCGCCTGCGCCAAATTGCGACGCCCCACCGGGCGCGACAAGCGGTCGACGCCCGAGACGATCAGGTCCTTATCCGAGTCCGGGAGCGGAGCGAGGACAGGCTTCTCCTCCTGGGCATAGGCCATCGCCTCAACATCCCCCGCCTCGCCACGACAAAAATCACATCGCCCGCAAACCGGCTCGTCTTCGCGCCCCGTAAAATGCATCACGAGCGCCTGATGCCGACACGCAAGCTCCGTCGCATAACGCTCGATCTCCGCGATCGAATCATCGCGCCGCTGATCCAGCGCCGCCGCCGTCGTCCCGCTCGAGCCCGAGAGCCGCCTCTGCGTCGCGATGTCTCCTCGACCAAAAAAGAGCAGACATCGCGCCGGATCGCCGTCGCGCCCCGCGCGCCCCGCTTCCTGGTAGTAGGCCTCGACGCTGCCCGGCGTCTGGAAATGGACGATCAGCCGAATATCCGGCAGGTCGATGCCCATGCCGAATGCATTCGTGGCCACGAGCACGCGCGTCCTGCCCTGCTCGAATGCGGACTGCGCGCGCTCGCGAGCCAGCTTCGTCCGGCCCGCATGGTAATGCCCAGCCCGGAGCCCCGTCCCGCGCAGCGCTTTCGCGACGCGCTCGGTCACCTTACGGGTGCTGCAGTAAATGATTGCGCGGCCTTTTCCGCCGCGGCCGCGAATCCCGGCGTCGTCCAGCTCCGCCAGGACCGTATCGACCCGCTCGGCTTCCTTTCGAATCGCGCGCACCCCAAACGTTAAGTTGGGGCGATCGAATCCCGTCTGCACGATCGTCGGCTTCTGAAGCCCGAGGCGCGTCTCGATCTCTTTCAACACAACGGGGGTCGCCGTCGCCGTCAGCGCGATCATCGGCGCGTCCACCACGTCCCGCAGCTCCGAAAGCAGCATATAGTCGGGCCGGAAATCATGGCCCCATTGACTCACGCAATGCGCCTCATCAATCGCGATCAGCGCGATCGGCGTCCGCTCCATCATGCGCCGAAAACTCGCCTTCGCAGCGCGCTCCGGGGACACGTACAGCAGCTCGAGTTCGCCGCGGAGAAAAGACCGGACGACTTCGGCCTGCTCGTCGTCCTCTTGATGACTATGCAGCGCCGCCGCCGCGACATCCCGGGCACGCAAAGCCCCCACCTGGTCCTGCATCAGCGCGATCAGAGGCGACACCACGATCGTCGTCCCGCGCCCACCCCGCGCCGCAACCAGCGCCGGCACCTGGTAGCAGACCGATTTGCCCGACCCGGTCGGCAGCAAGACCGCCGCGTCCGTCCCCTCAATCGCAGAAACCACGGCCTCCGCCTGCCCCGGGCGGAAATCCGGGTGGCCGAAAACCGTCGCGAGCATCTCGCGACCAGCGATCAAAGAAGCAGAATCCCCCATCCCCATTGAGTATCACGTCCGGGGGCCAGTGGCGCCCCTTCCCCCTCGGCCGAATGGGTTAGCGTTCGACGGAAAACCCAAGTTCACAGAACGGAGCCCATCATGGTCCTGAGCGAGCAACACCGCCATTTCCTGCGCGTTGAACAATGCATCCACCCCTTTCTGTTCAACTTTGTGATCAACGGCGTCATCGCCTGGCTGGTCACCCGCTCCCATGAAACCCTGCCGCTCTGGGGCGAGGGCGGGATCGGCGTAGACCTGATCGCCACCTCGATCCTGCTTCCCCTCCTCACCGCCATCATCGTCTCCCGGGTCATCCGAGGTCAGATCAACAAGGGCAAGATCGCGCGCCTCGATCCCGCAAAAATCGAAACCCGGGGACTCCATCATCGCCCCGCCTGGATACGTGGCCTCGTCCTCGCCGCGGCCGTCCTCGCTTTCGCGGGTGGGCCCCTCGTGCTCTTACTTCACCTGGCCCAGGCCCAGCCCGTCGACACGCTTTCCTTCGTCGGCTTCAAAGCGCTCTGGGCGGGGGGCGTCGCAATGCTGATTTCTCCGATCATCGCGTGGTGGGCACTTTGCGCGGCGTCGACCTCAGACCTCGCCCCAGAAACAGGCGTAACCTAGGCCGGACCGCCTCCCTCGGCGGATTGCTTGAGGCTCGAGTTCGTATTCAGAACCGGCCCGTCCCCAAGATGCGCTGTACAGGCCAGACGCTCAATTTCGACCCCGCGAAACGAATCCCCATCCAGCAGAGGTGTCACGACCGAAAGCGCCGTGTTGGGCATCGCAACCGCCCCTTCGCCATCCGCAAACTCCGCGCGCTGCGCGTCGCTCAGAACGACCCCCTCGAGTAACGCCCGCAAAAAGAGCCCATGGCTCACCACGGCGAGATGCGTCGGCGTCGACGCTGAGGCGTAGCGGGCCTGATAATGGGCCACGATCTCGTCCCAAACCCGCGCAACCCGCAGATGAAAATCGTCCCAGCCCTCGCCTTCCGGCGGGTTGTACCCCGGCACGAAAGGGTCCACCTCGAGCTCCGAATACGGTGTCCCGCGCAGCGCCCCGAAATTCCGTTCTTCGAGGTCCGGACGCTCCGCCAAAGGAGCTCCCGTGGTTTGCTCGACCGCTCCCGCGGTCTGGCGCGCTCGGGTCAAATGGCTCGTCCAGATCTCCGCAATCGGTGCGTCCCGCAGACGATCCCCAAGCGCCGCCGCCTGCGCGAGGCCCTGCTCGGAAAGCGGAGTTTCAGGAACCTGGACCACGCGGTTTCGATTGCCCGCAGTCTCGCCGTGTCGAATGAGATAGATCGCCATCCCGCGATCCTAGCGCGCGCGCCGCGCAGGGCGCGGCCAGAACCGGAGGCTAGTGCACCGCCGCTGAAAGCGCGGAAAGCAGAGGCGAGAGGTACTTCGGCTCGATCATCAGATGGGTCATCGCCTCAAGCGCCTCGTCCCGCACATCCAGCCGAACCCGGCAGGAGAAAACCAGCGTATCCGAAGGCGCGTGGGTCTGAATCAGCATCGCCAGCTCCGGTTCTTCCACAAGCGCCGCGCCCTCAAAACGCGTCTCGCGCTCGAGAATCTCGGTCAGCGCCACAGCGACCCCTTCGAGCAAGACCTTCGCGTACGAAACGAAGCCCCGAATCGCGTCCGAGTCATCCCCGAGCTGCGCCCAGAGGAGCGCCTCGTCCGGATCCAGCACCAAGCTCAGCGCGCCGGGCATCGCGCCCTCAAGCCGCCCCATCACGCCCGCCACAAGATCATCGGAAATCTGCATGCCGCGATCCCCGAACTCCCCGAGCGCTGTGCAGCGAATCTCGTGGACATCGATCTCGGTCTCGCAGCCGCTCATCTCTGCCAGCGCTGACTCGCTCACGCGAGCAGCATCCGCAAAGAAGCCGTGTAAAGCGATCATCTGTTCCGTTGAAATCTTCAGGGGGGGCATCTCCAACGACTCTCTTCTTTTCCCGACCAAGGTTGGCGCGTCGCTCCAGGGGAGTCCGCAGTATCTTCCGTTTTCCGATTCGCGCAACGCCGCGACCCTGAAGCTATCGTCCGATCCGCGGAAATGAGAAGCGCTTTCCCGTCGGGTCATAAAGAATTGCGCCTCGACCGCAGATCGTATCCATCGATTTCGCAGGGGATAAGCAGAAGGTGCGCAGCGGCCCCCGTCGCGTGCTAACGAGAGTCAGACAAGCGCAGCTCCCGAAAGTTCCAGCCTTCGGGGAATGTGCCCATCATGAGGGAGTGAGAATCGATGCCCCTGGTCCTATCGAATGATGACGGTGTCCATGCAGACGGAATCCAGACGCTCCACAAAGTTCTCGCCGAACGGGAACCCTGCCTGATCGTCGCGCCCAGCGGGCCGCAAAGTGGGGTCGGTCACGCGGTCACGACGAATACCGCGATGAAGCTCGAAGAGATCGAAACCCGGCGATTCGCGCTGGACGGGAC
The DNA here is from genome assembly GCA_045106235.1 of Myxococcota bacterium. Taxonomy (GTDB): domain Bacteria; phylum Myxococcota_A; class UBA9160; order UBA9160; family UBA4427; genus UBA4427. The sequence goes on along the minus strand of JBGCEJ010000011.1, from coordinate 219,260 downwards.
CCCGGCGGACTGCGCCCGGGTCGCGCTGACCCGGAGGGCCTCCTTCGCCAAGCAGGCTCTCGGCGAGTCTGCCGAGGCGCCGAACCTCTGGATGGTCTCTGGGATCAACCACGGCGCCAACCTCGGGATGGACACCTATGTCTCCGGAACGGCCGCTGCCGCGCGCGAAGCCGCCATTCTGGGCTACCCCGCGATCGCGATTTCGCAGTATGTCGGCAAGCATCGCAAGCCCGACTGGGAGGCAACCGCCGAGCGTGCCCGGGAGGTCCTCACGCTCCTTTTCACCCGGCCTCCGCGCCCAGGCACGTTCTGGAATGTCAATCTCCCCCATCCCACCGACGAATCGACCCGACACGAGCTTGTGTTCTGCCCACTCGACCCCAGTCCACATGCCTTCGAGTACGAGAAACGGGAGGGGCACCTGCATTGGGTGAGCGATTTCCACAATCGCCCCCGCCTCCCGGAACATGACATCGACGTGTGTATGGGCGGCCAGACCGCAATCAGCGAGCTCCCCATCACGCCGCTGCTCCCCGCGGAATAGATTTCCCGCTCGCCCCCGAAAAGTCCTTTGACTTTCAGCGCAATCGCCGATACATACTGGACTTCGCCAACTAAGCAGGCCGATACCAAACCCATGAACGCCTTCCTGACTAACACATACACGCCCGAGCCCACGCCGGTCCGCGTCTCCACGTGGGCCCCGGCCGGCTCGATTACGGCCTCATGTGTATCGGCCAAGCCGATGACAGGCTGGGATGCTGGTTTTATGCATTCGCGGACGCGTCTTAAAAAGGAGGGGGACTCCGGATTCGGAGGGAAGAGGCCATAAGCCGCCCGATCGAAAACGCCGATCAAAACGGCGCCCGAGTCAACAAGAACCCCTCCGCCCAACCGGCCGGAGGGGTTCTTGCTTTTCGGGACATCAATCGATCTGCGATTGACCCGGAACTGAACCAGACCTGAACAAGAACAAGAACAAGGAAAGAAAGAGGAGATCATCATGGAACAGCGATATGAAGCGAATCGACGTACGGGCCTCTGGCTCGAGCGACTCGTCTGGAACGTCGCCGCGGGAGCCGCGCTGGCCGTCATGATCCTGGTTCTGCTCGGATCGATCCGCTGGCTCGATGCGATCGAACCGGAGACCTCAAATGGGCCTGCCTCGGTGGGGGCCGCAGGCGTCGCGCCCTTCGAAGAGTCGATCGGCGCGCCGCTTGAACGCTGGACCGAGGTCGCGGGCTTCAACCGGCCGAGCCCCTAGACGGGCGCTCGGTTTACGGACGAGTCCGCCTCGAGCCCCGGCTCGAAGCAGAGCTCCAAAAAGAAGAGGACCGATCGAAGGGGCAGCCCCTCGATCGGTCCTCGATTTACTTCGCGATCAGCCGATTCGCGAATCGGCTGTGACGCTGACGTGCTGACTAGTTGTTCCAGCCGCGCGTTGCTTCCGCGTTGGCGTCTCGCAGGCCCTTGGCCGTCGAGTCGATCGAGCCATCGATGGCTTCCGCAGCGCGGTTCGCCGCGTCCGAGGCCGAACCCGTGGCGCTATCCACCGCACCCGAAACCGAATCCGTCGCGCTCTGCGCAGCACCCGCCGCCGTATCCTTGGCACCCTGGACCGCACCCGCCGCGGAATCCCGCGCCGAAGAAGCCGCATTCGAAGCCGAATCGACAGCGCCGTCCACCGCAGCTGCCGTATTCGCGCGCGCCGTATCGACGGCGTTGGCAGCGCTATCCGCGACACCCGCCGCGCTCTCGCGCACACCGTCGACCGCGTTGGCCGCCGTGTTGCGTGCGCCATCGACCGCGCCCGCCACAGTTCCCGCTGCCGCGTTGCCCGCGTCGGTCACCGCATCGCCCGCCGCGCGCGCCGTGTTCTTGGCACCGTCAACGGCATCATTCATCAGCTGGCCGGCATCACCCGTGATCTGACCCGCGGTGTTGCTTACGCTGCCCGCGGCGTCTTCCACGAGGTTCTTGGCCCCGTCCATACCGGATTCGACGCTCCCGATCGTCTTGTCGATCATCGAGCCCGCCTTTTCGCCGGCCGTCTCCGTCTCGCTACCACATCCCACAACAGCGAGTCCGAGTCCAAGACCCATCGTCGCCACAATTCCGCTCATATTCTTACGAATCATTTCGATTCCTCCGATCCCTCCAATGGGACGAGCACGAACATCGTCACTCTTCCCATGGAAATATTTATTTTTTCCGCGACCGGGCCGCGAGGCCCAGTCCCATCACCCCAATCCCCAGGGACATCACCAGCGTCGGCTCAGGCAAGGCAGCAAGCGCCGAGGGCGAGAACACATCGAGACTCAGGGTCTCCGCGCTCGTCCCCGTCGCGGGATCAATGATGTTATAGAAGGTCCGCGCGCCCCCAAAGGACGTTCCGACCAAATAAAGCAGCCCCGAATCGACCGAATAGGCGAGGCTCCCCTCTTGCCGGAAGAGCCCTGCTCCTGGCACCTGAGCCGACTCACAGGGAGAAGGCGGGCAGGTCGTCAGATCGATCTCATACAGCCCGTCTGGACCAAAAGGCGTCGTCGCGTAGAGCTTCTGGTTAATGCTGTCATAGGCTAGCCCTTTAAACTCGCCCGCGGGCTGCCAAATGATCGAGCCTAAGAGCGTCGAAACGTTGGGCGAAGCCGGGTCAATCGCCCGAACCTGCCCCGAGCTCCCCGTGACCTCAAGGACCAGCAAACGGTCATCGCTCGCCGCATCCGTCGCACCCGGGTCATAGGCCATGGAGATCATCTCCGAGGCGCCGTTCGCGAGCAAGCCAGGCGCCGTCAGTTCGAGACCGGTATCCGGGTCGATCGTGATCAGGCGGTCGTCGCCGGTTCCGGGCACAACGCCGTAGAGCGTCGACGAATCCGTCGCATAGGCCATGCCCCGAATCTGGGACGAGGGCGAGGTGATCTCCGCCAGAGTCTTCCAGTTCCCGCTCAGCGCCGAAATCTCCAGCGCGTCGTCCGAGAAGATGCTTCCCGCCGATCCAGGCTCCGCGGCAGCGATCAGCTTCGCGGCCGCTGGCCCTGTGGTCTCCCCACAGACGCCGCCGGAACAAACGCCGAACCCCGCGGCATCGATACACGCCGTGTTATCCGGCTCGAACTCACCTGCATCCGTCTGGCAGCCGCATTCTGCGCCGCTCGAGGTCGTCGTCTGTGCCGCCTGAAAATTCGAACATTCGCTCGCGGACATACAGCCCCCGAGGCCCGGCGAAAACACCGTTCCCTGCATGATCTGGCAGCCGGCGTCGTTCACATGCTGAAGGCAGGAGTTATGACCCCGTTCGTGGGCGATCACCGAAGGCAGCGTGTCGTCGTCAAAGGACTCGACCGTCACCACCATCCAGAGGTTCGGATTATCGTTCCCGTTGCCATTGCAGTTCGGGCGTTCGGCGCAGCCAATCGCGCTCGGCGAAGAGCCGCCGCAATAGGTCATGCTGTCGATCAGGTAACCGTTCGATCCGCCGCCGCTATTCGCATCGAACCAGTTCTGATCCGAAACCGTATTCATCACGTCGAGGCCATCCCCGGGCGACCCGAAGGTCGAAAGTGAAACACTGGCCTCAAAACGCGTGCAGCAGGCTTGATCGAAGGGGCCCTGGCCGCCTTCGAGCAGATTATTCGCACTGTCGAGGGAGTCTTCGATCACCCCCTGCCAATACGCCAGGTTCTCCGACCCGTTCACCAGATCGACATGAACAAACCAGTTCAGATCATGAAGCGCGACGTCCGGGGCGGCCTGAGAAGGCGCTGCCGTGACTGCCGTGAGGAAAAGCGCGGCAGCGAGCAGACCCAAAGCCTGCGCGAGACGTGTAGGTGTATCTATATATAGAAGCTTGAATGAGCCCGAGTCTCGCTGGTTCATCGTCCAACCTCCTGGGCCCGGCGCTGATGGAGCGCACGCGCCCCCCGCAGATGCGCCTCGAATTCGGCGTCCGAGCTCCGTCGCTCGGCGCGTTCCAGCACACGGCGTGCGGCGGGAAGTCCCGTCTCAGCCATCGAAGTCGCGGCGGCTTTGCGCGCCATCCCGTGAAGCCGAGCGCCGCGATGATGCCGGAAATGCCAGGCGGGGCCGTCCTCGGTCATCGCATCCTCAAGATCGTCCAGCGCCCGAGCATCTCGCTCCGCAAGATGTCCAAGAGCGAAGGGCAGCGCCTGCCAAGCCTTAAACGTCGCTCGGTCCACGGCACCTTCACGCGGCGTCGCGGCCCAATCCCGAATCGCTTCGAGCGCCCCGTCTTCACCGCAGAGCCCAAGCGCGAGCAGAATCTGAGCGTGATGCTTCGCTTCAGCCGGATCCTCAAGCATCTCCATCAAGCGGGCAGCGCCCTCAGGACCGATGCGTTCCGCAGCATCCTCGGGCATCCCCTCGTAGTAGACCTGCCGAACCAGCTCCTCGCTCTCCGAGGCGTCAAGCATCTGTGCCGAGGCCTCGCAGGGAACCGAAAGCGCCATCCCGACGAGCCAGCCGATCGCACAAAGCGCCCCCACCCAGTCCCGGAACGAACTCCCACAAGGCATGCTCAGCGCCCGCGGCACGTTCAGTCGAGTCTCTGCCAATTTTGAGGGTCGCGACTCGATCTCGAGTCGGATTTCTTGTGTCATTTCATCGTCTCCGCACGCCCTTGTGGGCGGCGCTATTTTAGCAGCCAGGGCAGCCTCGCCGATCGTTGACACGCCTGTCATTTCGGCGATTCTCGCTTTTCCGAAGATTTCAAACTGTGATGCGCAGCACGCCTGCAGCCGCTCCGAAAAGAGCCCGCATCCCCCAGAAAGCGCCGCCGCGAAACGGCCGGCGCGGAGCCTCCCGAAGACATGAACTTCGATTTTTCCGATGACCAAAAGCTCTTGCAAAAGACCGCCCGGGATTTCCTTGAGGAGCATTCCCCCCTCTCGACCTGTCGCGAAATTCTCGAAGGTGATCAGGCCTACGCCTCAAAGCTCTGGCAGAGCGCAGCGGAAATGGGCTGGCAGGGCGCTGTGATCCCGGAGCAGTACGGCGGCGCCGAATTCGGCCATCTCGAACTCGCCATGATCGCCTACGAAGTCGGCCGCGCCCTAGCGCCGATCCCGTTTGGGCCCAGCGTCTATGTCGCAACGGAAGCGCTGCTGCGCCACGGCTCGGATGCTCAGAAGAACGCCTGGCTCCCCAAGCTCGCCAGTGGTGAAATCGTGGGGACTTTCGCCCTCGCCGAGAAGCCTGGCCAGAACACGATCTCCGGCGTGGCCTCCAGCGTTTCCGGCGGCAAGCTCTCGGGCACGAAGCTCCCAGTCTCCGACGGCTGCGAAGCCGATGTCGCCGTTGTCGCGGCGACGGAGGGCGGCTCAATCGGCCTCTACCTGGTCGACCTCTCGGGCTCGGGCATCGCGAAATCGAGTCTCGAATCCTTCGACCCGAGCCGCGCCCAGGCGAAGCTCGTCTTCGAAGGCGCCGCCTGCGAAAAGCTCGAAGGCTGTGATGCCGACGCGATCATGCATCTGCTGGACCGCGCCGCCGTGCTCCAGGCCTTCGAGCAGGTCGGCGCCGCCGAACGCGCCTTCGAAATCACCCATCAGTTCATCCTCGGCCGCTACGCCTTCGGCAAGCCCATCGCGGCCTTCCAGGGCATCAAGCATAGGATGGCGGACATGTGGTGCGGCATCGAGATCGCCCGCTCGAACGCCTACTACGCAGCCTGGGCCCTCGAGAACGAAGACGATGAGCTCGCCGTCGCCGCCTGTCTCGCTCGGATCGCCGCCTCCGAGGCCTTCGAGCATACGACGGTCGAGATGATCGAATTCCACGGCGGTGTCGGATACACCTGGGAATACGATTGCCATCTCTTCTATCGCCGCGCGAAGCTGCTCTCCTCCTCCTTGGGCACGCCCAAATACTGGAAGAACCTGCTCATCGACCGCCTCCAGGCCGCCGAAGCCGCCGCATAACACAGGCGAAAAGCAGAGCAACCTAACACAGACATCAATGATCGGAGCGAGGACAAAGCGCCCGCCCGAGGAGAAACAAAATGGATTTCAACGACACACCCGAAGAAGCCGCCTTCCGCGCCGAGGCCGTCAGCTGGCTCGAAGCGAATTCAACGCGACTCCCCGAAGACGCGCCGCCCCGCGTTCAAGGCGAGCGCACCACGCCCGCCATGGTGGCCGAAGCCCAGGCTTGGCAGAAAAAGAAGGCCGACGCGGGCTGGGCCTGCATTACCTGGCCTAAGGAATACGGTGGCCGCGCAGCCACGCCCATGCAGAACGTGATCTGGAACGAAGAACAGGCCAAGTTCGAGACGCCAGAAGACATCTTCAGCATCGGTATCGGCATGTGCGGCCCGACGATCCTGGCCCACGGTACGGACGAACAGAAAGAACGCTGGATCCCGCGTCTCCTCTCGGGCGAAGACGTCTGGTGTCAGCTCTTTTCCGAGCCCTCAGCCGGATCCGATCTCGCGGGCCTGCGCAGCACGGCTGTGAAGGACGGCGACGAATGGGTCATTAACGGTCAAAAGATCTGGACCACCGGCGCGCATTTCTGCGAATGGGGCATCCTCGTCGTGCGCACGGACCCGACGGTCGTGAAGCATGCCGGCCTTTCCTTCTTTGTCGTGAACATGAAGGCGCCGGGCGTCGAGATTCGACCCATCACCCAGATCAATGGCGGCAAGGGCTTCAACGAAGTCTTCTTCACCGACGTTCGGATCCCCGACGACCAGCGCATCAGCGAAGTCGGTAACGGCTGGGCCGTCTCGATCACGACACTCATGAACGAGCGCATGTCGATCGGCGGCAGCATGGGCGTCGGTGCCATCGAAGATCTCGTCGGCTTCGCCGCCGATCTCGAGATCGACGGCGTCCCGGCCCTCGAAGATCGCCAGGTTCGCGAGAAGATCGCGGATTACGTCGTGAAGGCGCGCGGACTTTCGTATACCTCGCTGCGAACTTTGACCGCGCTTTCTCAGGGACGGATGCCCGGTCCCGAAGCGAGCATGGGCAAGCTTGTGGGCGCGGTGCTCCAGCAGGAAGCGGCTTCGTATGCGATGGACTTGGCGGGCGCGAGTGGCGCTTTGCTCGATCAGGAAGTCACGCCCGAAGCGGCGGCTTGGCAGGAGCGGTATCTCGCTCTCCCCGGGCTCCGAATTGCGGGCGGGACCGACGAAGTCCTGCGCAATATCATCGCGGAGCGCGTCCTCGGACTCCCCGCCGACGCGCGCGCGGATAAGGGCGTTCCCTTCAAGGATATCCCGACGGGCCCGCCGAACGCATAGAGCACGCTAAGCGCTCAGGCCCGCAGGCGGGCAGCATCCCCGCCTCGCTCCGGTCTTCCACGGACCGCACGCAGAGTCAGCGTGCGGTCCGTTTTGCGTTCAGAATCCCGTTGGCAGTCCGGCGCGGGTTGGGACACAGTTCGGACTCAGCCCTCGCTCCCTTTGCAAGACGCGCAAGGAAATCCCCCATGCCCGAGAAATACGTCCGCCGCGACGGACTTCCGATCCTGCTTCGCCATACGGGACCCACCACCCTGCCCCAGAACCCGCCGAAGCAAGCGGGCGGGTCGAGCATCGTCTGTCTGCATGACGCCGGACTGCAGAGTTCCGTCTTCGCGGGCCTGCTCGACGCGATCAGCGAAACGCAAAGCGCTTCCGCGATCGCCTTCGACCTGCCGGGGCATGGGCGCTCGGGCAGCTTGGATTCGCTCCCCTCGGTCGAGGCGATGGCCGAAATGGCCCGCTGGGTCACAGAATGGTGCCAGATCGAACGGCCCGTGTTAGTCGGACACGGCATGGGCGCGCTGGTCGCTCTCGAATGGGCCCGAACACGCGGCGACGAACTCGGCGGCCTCGCTCTCTGCGGCGCCGGCCTCGCCCTCAGCACGAGCTCCGAAACAATCGAAACCATGCGCCAGGTCACCCTCGGCAAAGCGCCCCGCCCCTTCGATCCCAGCCGCGTCGCCAAGAGCGGCGGACAGGACATGATGCGCCGCGCCTACATGGAAGGTATTCAGACCGATCCCCGCGCGACCCTCGTCGACCTCGAAGCCAGCCGCTCATGGTCGGACGCGAACGCCGGGGCCCTCGAAATCGGCTGCGCCACGCGCATCGTCTCCGGCGACGCGGAACACCCCGGCGCACGCGAAGAAGCGGAAGCGCTTGCGGGACGCTGCGCAAAGGCAGACCTCTCGGAAGTCGCGGACGCCGCGCATTTTCTTCCTCTCGAACAACCCCGGGCGCTGGCCGAGGAAGTTCTTAAGCTGGCGGAGGCCGCATGAGCTTTTCAGGTCAGATCGCCATCGCCGGAATTCATGAATACGAAAGCCGCTGGTCCCCGGACAAAACCGCCTTCCAAATCATCGGCGAATGCACCCGCGAAGCCCTCGACGATGCGGGCCTCGAGCTCTCGGACGTCGACGGCCTCTTTGGCGCGACCATGTCGATGGGCGCCATGGGCATGGTCCAGCTCTCGGAATACCTCAACATCAAGCCGCGCTACCTCGACGGCAGCAATATCGGCGGCTCCTCTTTCGTTTCGCATGTCGCCCATGCCGCTGCCGCAATTCATTCCGGTCTCTGCGAAGTCGCGCTCATCGTCTACGGCAGTACCGCCGCCTCCGAAGCCATGGCGATCGGCACCGGCGATACCAGCGCCCGTGACCCGGGCTCCGCCTTCGTTTCGCCCTACGGCATGACCCTCGTCTCTTCCTACGCGATGGTCGCCCAGCGCCACATGCACGAATACGGCACGACGCCCGAGCAGCTCGCCGACATCGCGGTCTCCACCCGCCATCACGCCAGCCTGAACCCCCACGCAAAAATGCGCCGCCCGATCACCCGCGCCGACGTACTCGAAAGCCGCGTGATCGCCGACCCGCTCCACCTCCTCGATTGCTGCATCATCAGCGACGGCGGCGGCGCCGTCATCGTCACCAGCCTCGAACGCGCCAAGGATCTCAAGAAGGCCCCAGTCATCGTCCGCGGGACCGGCGAGTCCGTCGCCCACCGCGAAATCGGCGCCCCGGACCTCACCACGATCGCCGCCAAACAGTCCGGCGAGCACGCCTTCGCCATGGCCGGCATGAAGCCCTCGGATATCGACTTCTGCACGATCTACGACTCGTTCACAATTACGGTCTTAGTGACCCTCGAAAACCTCGGTTTCTGCAAACCCGGTGAAGGCGGCGCTTTCGTCGAGAACGGCGGCATCGCCCTCGGCAGTAAACTCCCGGTCAATCCCGACGGCGGCGGCCTCTCCTCCAACCATTCCGGCATGCGCGGCATCTTCCTCATCATCGAAGCCGTCCGCCAACTTCGCGGCGGCCTCGGCGAGCGCCAGGTCGAAGGCGCCGAAGTCGCCCTCGCCCACGGCACGGGCGGCTACCTCGGCCTGATGCATAGCGGCGCGTCGCTGATTCTCACGAAGAACTAACACTTTCCCAGAAGGGGCCAAGCCCATCATGGCCGAACAAGAAAAGAAGAACCCCGAATACACCAAGCCCCCCGTCGATTGGGAAACCCACGCGTATTGGGAAGGCGCGGGACGCGGCGAGCTTGTATTGCAGCGCTGCGGCGATTGCAAAACCGTGCAGCATCGCCCCCGCGGCCTCTGCGCCACCTGCCTCTCCGACGACATCGAACATTTCGTCGCGAGTGGCCGCGGCGAGGTCTACACCTATTCCGTCGTGCGCCAGAACCAGATGCCCGCCTTCCGTGACGCCGTGCCCTACGTCGTCGCCTACGTCCAACTAGAAGAAGGGCCTCAGCTCCTCACGAACATCGTGAACTGCGATCCCGACAGCGTCTCCATCGGCATGCCCGTCCAGGTCGATTTCGTAAAAACTGAGGGCGGCCTCGGCGTCCCGCGCTTCGTGCCGGCCTCATGAACCTCGACCTGCATTCCCATTCCGTCGCCTCGGACGATGGCCGCGCCAAAGTCGAAAACTACTGCCAATGGATCCAACGGAAAGAAATTCCGCTGGACGGCTTCGTCCTGACCGAGCATCGCCAATTCGACGACACGAACGATTACCGCGCTCTCGAAGACAAGTTCGGACTGCTGATCCTGAAAGCCAGCGAGGTCGAGACCGAATACGGCCATGTCCTCGTTTTCGGCGTGAATGACGATCTCCGGGCGAGCTTCGATTTCGCCCGCGTCGACAATCCCATCGCCATGGTCCTCGCGGAAGCGGAACGCTGCGGCGCCGTGGCCGTGCCTTGCCATCCGGGCCGCCCCAAGGTCGGGCTCTGTGCGCATTGGGGCGTCCGCGGCCCCGTCGAAAACGTCCGGATCGTGGAAACCTTGAACGGCGGAAGCCGCGAGGGCGAAAACGAGCAGGCCGAGGAATTCGCCGAGCGCTTCGGCTGGAGCCGCATCGGCGGCTCGGACTCGCATATTGTCAGCCATATTGGTCGCCATGCGACGCGCTTCGAAGACGAGATCCGAGATATGGACGAACTCGTCGCCGCGCTCAAGGCCGGACGCTGCGAGGCGATCACGCCGAGCGCGCCGGAATAGCCGGGCGAGGGCCACAGATGCGCTTCCCCTGCGCATTCCCGCCCCTGACGCCCGCCGCCTCGCCCGGGTAAACTCCCGGCCATGACAGCAGCCGAACTGAAAGCCGAATTCACGGGCTATATCTTCGACGAGATCGACCTCGATATCGAAACTGATTCTCTCGTGGGCTTCGCCACCGCCGTCGGCGAGACCCTGCCCAAATTCACGGACCCCGCGGACGCCGATTTCCAGGGCGTCCCGAACTACCTCACGCGCATTCATGGTTCCCGGGCGCTGCCCAAGGATTTCCCCGTCGAGATGGCGCGCTGTTTCGACGCAGGAAAGTCGATCGAGTTTCACGCGGCCGTCCGCCCCGGCGACAAGATTCAGGGCAAGAGCGAAATCGCGGATATCTTCGAGAAGACGGGCCGAAGTGGCACCATGCTTTTCATCGTGCATCGCATGAACTTCTACAATCAGGACGAGAAGCATCTCGCGACCGTGGACTGGCGCCTCGTGCAAAGGGAGCTCGAGGGATGAGCGCCGCAAAGAGCGAAGCCAAGACGTTCGAAGAAGTTGAGTTCGGCGAAGACCTGCCCACGATCGATGCGGACATTTCACTCCCGAACGTACAGACCTTCGCGAAGGCCGCCGAGATGATGGCGGGCCGCTTCATCGATCACGACGAGGCGCGCAAAGCGGGACTCCCGAGCGCGATCGTCCCCGGCATCATGAGCCAAGGCATTCTCGTCTCGCTCATTCATGCCTGGGCGCCTAACGCCGAGGTCCTCAACGTCGACACGATTTTCCGTGCCCTCGTCCTCGTGGACAGCAAGGCGACGGCGAGCGGCGTCGTCACGGATATCGATGATGAAACGAAAATCATCGAGATCGACCTGATGATTAAGAACGAAAAGGGCGAAACGCCCGTCGTGGGAACGGCCAAGATCCGGCTCTAGGACTCGCGCAATCACGAAAACCAGGAGACCTAACATGCACGACCTCATTATTCGAAACGGCAAAATCGTCGACGGCCAGGGCGGCGAAGCCTTTACGGGCGATATCGCAGTCAGCGACGGCAAGATCACGGCCGTCGGCCAGGTCGACGGCGAAGCCAAGCGCGAGATCAACGCGGATGGCCGCCTCGTGACCCCGGGCTTCGTCGACATCCACACGCATTACGATGCTCAGGCGACGTGGGATCCGCATCTGCTTCCCTCGGGTTGGCATGGCGTGACGACGGCCGTCGTGGGCAACTGCGGCGTGGGCTTCGCGCCGACCAAGCCCCACCAGCGCGAGATGATGATCGAGCTGATGGAAGGCGTCGAAGATATCCCCGGCGCGGCGCTCTCCGAAGGCATTAAGTGGGACTGGGAAACCTTCCCCGAATACCTCGACGCGCTCGAGCGATCGCCGCTTGCAGTGGACGTCGGCACGCATGTGCCCCACGGCTCCGTCCGCACCTACGTGATGGGCGAGCGCGGCGCGAAGAACGAGGCCGCCACGGCCAAAGACATCGAAGAGATGGCTCAGGTTGTAAAGGAAGGCATCCAAGCGGGCGCCCTCGGCTTCTCCACCTCACGCACCATGGGACACACCGCACTCAGCGGCGAACCCGTCCCCGGGACCTTCGCCGCGGAAGACGAGCTCTTCGGGATCGGCCGGGCGCTCGGCGAACTCGGTACGGGTGTTTTCGAACTCGCGGGTGCCGGCGCGGCCGGCGATATGGCGGGCGATGCCATCGACTCGGCGCTCAAAGAAATCGACTGGATGCAGCGCCTCTCGAAGGAGATCGAACGCCCCGTCTCCTTCGCCATGCTGCAATTCGACTCCGCGCCGAATCAGTGGCGGGAGCTCGTCGATATCTGCGAGAGCTCCTATAAAGAAGGTGCAGACGTGATGGCGCAGTTCGCCCCGCGTCCCTTCGGCATTCTCACGGGCCACCAAACCGAAGCGAACCAGTTCCTGAATCGCCCGGCCTACATCGAGATCGCCGAGCTGCCGCTTCCCGAGCGCGTCGCGCGCATGAAGGATCCCGCCGTCCGCGCGCGAATCCTCTCCGACGAACGCGATAACAGCGAAGGGTTCGGCAGCATCCTCGACAGTCCCGAAATGCTGAAGAAGATCTTCCCCCTCGGCGATCCGCCGGATTACGAGCCGCCGCCGGAGGCCAGCATCTGGGCCATTGCCCAGCGCGAAGGCAAGAAGGCCGACGAAGTCCTTTACGACTATATGCTCCGCGACGAAGGCAAGGAGCTCCTGCTGCTCACCTTCTTTAACTACTCCGACGGGAATCTCGATCCCTTCCACGAGCTGATCAACAACGATCGCGCGGTCGTTTCCCTCGGCGACGGCGGCGCGCATTGCGGCGTGATCTGTGATGCATCGCTCCAGACCTTCATGCTTACGCATTGGGCGCGCGACCGGAAGCGCGGCCCCAAGGTCCCGGTCGAGCAGGCCGTGAAGCGGATGACGAAGGACACGGCAGCGGTCTACGGACTCCTTGACCGCGGCGTGATTGCGCCAGGCTACAAGGCCGATTTCAATATCATTGATTTCGATAACCTCTCGCTCAGGCGCCCCGAGATGGCCTTCGACCTGCCTGGAGGCGCACGACGCTTGCTCCAGCGCTCGACGGGCTACGACGCGACGATCGTGTCGGGCGAGGTCGTGATGGAAAACGGGGAAGCAACGAACGCGCGGCCCGGACGCCTGCTCCGCGGTGCACGACCGGTTCCGAGCTAGACGAATCCGAGTTCAGCCGGGCAGAGGCGACTCTGCCCGGCCGCTCAGCACTCGCCGATTCGCGGCCTCGCCTAACCCAGCCGCGACCTCATCGCGCTCCCGACCGGCCTACTCGCGATGCCCCAGCAGTGCCCACGCACTCCGAGCGCCATCGATCGCTGCGCTCATGATCCCGCCCGCGTAGCCCGCGCCCTCGCCGACGGGCCACACGTTCTCGAAACCCTCGGCCAGGCGCGTGACCGGATCCCGCGGTAGTCGCAAAGGCCCGGAACTCCGAGACTCCACCCCGACCAGCAGCCCCTCTTCCCCGGCGTAACCCGGAAGCTGGCGATCGAATCGCTGAATTCCCGCACGGAGCGCGGCGGTCATCCCCGTCGGTAAGAGCTCATCCACCCGCAAGGCCGAAGCGCCTAACTTGTAGCTGCTGCGCGGCAGCGTCGAGCTCCCGCGTCCCGCGAGAAAATCCGGCACCCGCTGCGCCGGAACGGAATAGTCGCCCCCGGCGGCGGCAAAAAACTCTGCCTCCAGTTTCTCCTGAAACTCCACGCCGGCGAAAACGCCTTCCCCAAACTCTCGAGGCCCCAGCGTCACAACCAAGCCCGAATTCGCGTAGGGCGAGGAATGCTTCGAGTTGCTCATGCCGTTCGTACAGAGAAGTCCCGGCTGCGCGACCGCGGCGACCACCTGCCCGCCCGGGCACATGCAGAAGCTATGCACCGCGGGAGTCTCCTTCGTCGCCTTCGCGACGAGCGCGTAGTAGGCATGCCCGAGCTGCGGCAGACCCGCGTGCTCGCCGAAACGACCCCGGTCAACCAGAGACTGGGGATGCTCGATCCGAAGCCCGATCTGAAAGGGCTTGGCCATCGCCACCAATCCCTCAGAAACCAGCCCGCGCAGGGTATCCCGAGCGCTATGCCCCAGCGCCAACATCACGCCGTCGCAAAGCATTTCCCCTCGGTTCGTACGCAGCGCCCGAACGCGCCCTGCCCCTTCCTGCTCGAAGCCCTCGAGACGCGTCTCGAAATGAAAGGTCACACCCATGGATTCGAGCTGAGCCCGAAGTCGCGGCAAGATTCGATGCAGCCGATCCGTTCCGACGTGGGCACGAGAGTCGAAGGCGATTTGCGGGTCGGCGCCGGCTTCGATCAGGCTCGCGATAATCGGTGCCTCCAGATCGTGCTGCGTTCGCGTATAAAGCTTGCCGTCTGAGTACGTGCCCGCCCCGCCCTCGCCAAAAAGCAGATTGCGTTCCGGATCGAGTTCACGGGTCCGCGTAAAATGAGCGACAGCACGCCCACGCTCCCGCAGCGCGGGGCCGCGCTCGATCAAGTCGACGGCGACCCCATTGCTCGCGAGACACCAAGCCGCGTAGAGACCCGCAGGCCCCGACCCCACCACCGCCACGCGCCGCTTTCGCCAATCCGAGTCGAGGGATTCGAGCGCGAAAGAAACCGGCGGCGTAACGACCTTCGCGCGCCCGGCCTTAAGCGCCTTCGCGAGGGGCGCCGACCGCGCGACCGTGTCCGCGTCGAGGTCGAAGTCGACATGACAGACAAAGCGCAGCTCGTGCCGACCGCCGCGGCGGCGCGCGTCGAGGGCGCGCCGCGCAATCCTCGCCGAGCGAACCTCGGAAGCGTCTATGCCGATCGCTTGCGCACCTCTTGCACAGAGCAGCGCATCCGCGGCCGCATCACGACCCGCCGCGACCTCATCCAGCGCAAGCTCAATCGCAAGAACTCGGATTCGTTGTGATCCCGCCGACATCCGGCTCCTCTACGCTTCCGATAAGACAGGGAGATTCCTGATGCGGGAGCATACCGCGCAGGCGAGTGCCTCAAGCCCTGGTCTTGCGGCGCCGATATCTTACAAGCCGAGCGTAGCCATATGCTCGAAATCGAACCCTTGCGCAGGTCCCCCATGACGCGAAACCCAACCGTTCAGGAATCCATCCTCATCCTCGGCCCCGAGTCCCGTTTTCAGAGTACGCTCCGAAACGAGGTCGCCGCCCTTCCCGCTCAGGTCATCACCGCGAGCGACCTGGAGGATGTCGTCGCCCAGACTGCGTGCTTGCGCCAACCCCCCTCGATCCTGATGATTCCCGAAGCTCAAATCGATCCGGAGCGAATCGAGGAAAAACTCGGCGAGCTCCGGATCCGCACCCGTGCGGAACGACTCGTTCCAATCGCCTTTGGGCGAGCGCCCTCGGAGGAGCGACGCCAAGCACTCCGCGAGGCAGGGATCGATCTCGCACTTTTCGGTCGTTTCGGACGCCACGCGCTCCGCTTTCAGATCAACCGCGCCCTTTCACCCTGGGCCCGACAGGCACCTCGCGGCGAACTCCGCGCGCCCCAGGAATGGCGCACACGCACCTTCTCCTCGGGTAAAAAGAAGACCGTCCGCTGTTACTCCCTGTCCTCGCGCGGCGCTTATTTCGTGACGCCGCGCCCCTGGATCGTCGGCTCAGAAGTCGCTTTCGAACTCCCTCTTCGCGATGAACGCCGCCTGATCGATGGTCGCATTCTCTACACCCACGAAAGCGGCGGCGGAGATCGGCGAACCCTACCGGGTGGGATGGCCGTCGCGTTCACGAGCATGCCCCGAGATCTCAAAGATCTGATTCAGCGAGGGGTGACCGCCACCCAGGTCGGCCTCCAGGTCTGAAACGCTACTCTCCCGACGCGGCTCAGCATGCTGCCTCAAGGAGAGAATCAATGGATCCGGCCCGCCTCAATCCCGACCAGCGCGTGCACGACAGAAAGCGCGCCGCCACCGAAACCTTCGACGTGGTCATCGTCGGCGGCGGGGTCGTCGGGGCCGGCGTGGCCCTCGATGCCGCAAGCCGCGGACTTTCCGTCGCGATCGTCGAACAGCGCGACTGGGCCTCGGGGACATCCAGCCGATCCAGCAAGTTGATCCACGGCGGCCTGCGCTATTTGGAGCAGTTCGATTTCGGCTTGGTCCGAGAAGCGCTGACCGAGCAAACGCTCCTCCTCCAGCGCCTGGCCCCCCACCTCGTCCGACCCGTCCCCTTCCTTTTCCCCTTGGAGCATCGTTTCTGGGAGCGCATCTACATCGGCGCCGGAACGCTCCTCTACGACCTACTCGCGGGCCGACGAGCGCTGCCCCGGCATCGCCACTATTCCCGGCGCGGTATGTTAGGCCGATTCCCCGGACTCCGCGGCGATAAGATGATTGGCGCAATTCAGTACTGGGACGCCCAGGTTGATGACGCGCGGCATACCTTGGAAATCGCCCGCACCGCCCGCACCTACGGCGCCGTCACGCTTTCGAGCACCCGCGCCGAAGGGTTCATCATGTCGGGCTCGCGCGTGGCCGGCGTGAAAGCGCGCTGCCTCGAATCAGGAGAGGCCATCGAGATCAAGGGCCATCAGATCGTCAACTCGACCGGGGTCTGGACCGATTCGGTGCAGAAACATGCGGGACGCGGCCGAGTTCATGTCCGCGCCTCGAAGGGCATCCATCTCGTTGTGCCCCGCGACCGCATCCACGGGGACGCGGGCCTGATTCTCCGAACTGAAAAGAGCGTGCTCTTCGTTATCCCCTGGGACAACCACTGGATCGTCGGCACCACAGACACGGATTGGGATCTCGACCTCGCCCATCCCGCCGCCAGCCGCCGCGATATCGACTATCTGCTCGAGCGCGTGAACGCGGTCCTCTCTTCGCCGCTTCGACACGAAGACATCGAAGGCGTCTACGCCGGACTCCGCCCTCTGCTTCAAGGAGAGGACGACGCAACGAGCCAGCTCTCGCGCGAACATGCCGTCAGTCAATCGGTGTCAGGCCTGATTACCGTCGCAGGCGGGAAATACACGACCTACCGCGTGATGGCCAAGGATGTCGTCGATGTCGTCGCCCACGGCCTGGAACAGAAGGTGCCCGAATGCTGCACCCATGAGATCCCGCTGATCGGGGCGGCGGGCTACCGCGCGCATTGGAATCGACGCGAGGTGCTCGCGGACGAATCGGGCCTCCATGTGAACGTGATCGAGCGGCTCCTCAATCGCTATGGCTCTCGCGCGCTCGAACTTCTTGAACTCATCGCCGAGAACCCGAGCCTGGGTGAGCCGCTCGAGAGCGCCCCCTCTTATCTCGCCGCCGAAATCCACTACGCGACCTCCCATGAAGGCGCTCTGCATCTCGACGATGCGCTCACGCGGCGAACGCGCATTTCGATCGAGACCTTCGACCGCGGCGTCGACGCGGCCAAAGCCACCGCCGAGATTATGGCGGGACTCCTGGGTTGGGACGAAGCCACGACCGCGGGCGAGATCCATCACTACGAGGCCCGGGTCAAGGCCGAGCGGGAAAGCCAGACCCAGCCCGACGACCACACAGCGGACGCCGCTCGCCTCGGCGCGCCCGACGTTCGACTGCTTGGAGGCAAACCGGACCGATCCGCCGTCGTTTCCCTCGAAGAGCATCGTCGCGCGGACTAGACTTTCGCCGCCCCGCGCGGCCTCTCGCTCGGGCATCCGTGCGATCACGCGAGCCGCCGCCCCTCGGCGCCGACGCCGCCCCGCACACCACGGGAGTCAGTCGGTATGGCACAGTCGAACGGAACGAAACTCGGAAGTCGCATAGGCGGCCCCGGCAGCCTCGCAGGCAAGCGCGCCCTCGTGATCGGGGCGAGCAGCGGAATCGGCCTCGCCACCGCCGAGAACCTCCTGGCCGATGGCGCGGACGTCTTGATCTGCGCCCGGAACGAAGAGAACCTCGCAGCCGCCGCAGAGAAACTCCGCGCCGCGGTCCCCGACATGACGGGCAGCCTCGCCCTGCGACCCTGCGACGGCATGGTCGGCGATCAGGTCAAAGCAGCCGTAGAACAAGCCGCAGGCGAGGCCGGCCTCGATATCGCGGTCAGCATTCCCGGCGGCGGCAATTTCTGCCCCATCCTCGGCTACGGCGACGACGAATTCTCCGAGGCCATCGACGAGAATATCCGCCCGATCTTCCTCGCCATCAAATACGCGGGCCTCGCCATGATGAAATCGGGCGGAGGCTCGATCGTCGTCATTTCCTCGACGGCGTCGGTCATGTCCTCCCCCTTCCTTTCCGCCTACTGCGCCGCGAAGGCCGGCTGCGACCAACTCATCCGCGTCGCCGCGGACGAACTCGGCCAAAACGGCATCCGCGTAAACGCCGTCCGCCCCGGCCTAACGAGAACAGGCGGTACCGACGCGATGTTCACCCCGGGTCCCCTGCTCGACGCCTTCCAAGCGGAGCAGCCCATTAAGCATGAAGGCGAGCCCGCCGATATCGCCCGAGCGATCCGATTCCTCTCCGGCGATGAATCTGCCTGGATCACAGGGGAGGCCCTCACCATCGATGGCGGGCATACCATTCGCAAATTCCCGTGGCTCGAAGACGTCGCCCGACAGGTCGCCGGGGAAGAGCTTTTTGAGAAGATCGGCCGCGGAGAGGCCTAATATCAAAGAATCCGTGTAGCCGGCTGCCGCCCAAGCTAGCGGCCGCGCCCAGCCAGCGGCTGCACCCATTTAGCGGCTGCACCCATTTAAAGACTGCACCAAGCTAGAGACTGCGCGGATCCGCCGGGTCGGCAGGCGGCAGAACAGCCGGCAGCGTCAACACGTGCCAAGCACCGACCGGCTCGAGGACGCGCCGAATATCGTGCCGCACAGGCGCCGAGAACCGTTCGAGTGCATACCCTCTCTCCATACGACGTGCCTCACAAACACGGCGTACGGGAAGCGACTGTGCCCCGAGCCCCAGATCAAGATGCACGACGGAAGCGCCTTCCTTGATCGCGCGCTGATTCAGCTCCAAGTACCCATGATAGTCCCGAGCCATTCGGCCAAGAACCGCCGTGAGCGAAATAGGGATCACGTCATCGCCTTCGTCGACACGCGCACCCGGCTCCGCCTCGAGAACCTCTTCCGCGAAGGAAAGAAGCCGCGGCGCGCTGCCCGAGAGTTCCTCGCGCGCATGATCATGGATCAACACATCCGACTCGAGCCAAGCGCCGAGCATCAGATCGGGGCGCGTCGGCTTCGGCCCGAGCAGAAAGCCCTTGTCGCCAAGATGAGCGCCCACCTCGCGCAGGGTGGCCCAGGAACGTCGCGGCCAGAGCGGCAGCCAATCCATGATCCAGTCTTCGATCAGCCGCGTGCAGATCTGCCGAACAGGGGTCGTCGGCACGAGTACAGGATCGGGATGCACGCGCTCCAACCAGTCCAGAATCTCAAGCGTGCCCGCCAGAACGAACCCTTCAGGCGTCCGGAGATAAGGCCCGGTTTCCCGCCCCGCCCGCGAAGCGAGCGCCCAGGACAGAGAAGCCGACTCCTCGATCACCTCAAAGGGCACACCTTTCGCGATCAGCGCCGTCGCCAACACCGCTGTGTCGCGCTCGCCCAGATCGCCGTAGACAATATGGCGACCCTCACCGGCGCCGGCGCGTTTCGCTTCGCCATCTCCCGCGGTCGATGCGGAACCCGCAGTTGAACCCAAAGCCGAAGCCGAGACCGACACCGACACCGACACTAGAGCGCATCCCAACGAAGTCGGAGATCGACTTCGACGTCCGGATGGATCGAAGCCGCCACGGGGCAGCCCCGCGCCGTCTGATCAAGCCGCGCCTTCGTCTCTTCAGAAAATCCGCCGGGCAGATCGAGCTCGACCACCACGCGACCCACCCGCCTCCTGGGTTCAAGCTCCATATGCTTCTCGACCCGCGCCCGCGCACCTTCGAGCGCCCAGCCTTCACGGTCACCCACGATCGCCATCGTCGTCAGCATGCAGCTGGCCAGGGACGTCGCGAGCAAATCGGTCGGCGAGAAGGCCTCACCCTTGCCCTGATTGTCCACGGGGGCATCGGTCGCAAGGGATGCCCCGGAAGGGCCATGCTGCGCCACCGTGCGAAGGCCCCCTTCATAAACCAGCGTCATCTCGACCATGCCACTCTCCGACCAAGCGAGAGGCGCAGAAGGCGCGATCGCTCCGCCTAGATTGTGCCCGAAGACGCGCATTCACGCCCTCTTGCGGAGGCCCACTCGTGCTAGCTTGCCGGCAATCGCTCTCGCCGGGAAACCATGCACCCCATCTCTGAAGACCTGCTGACCCAAAGCTGCGCAGAACGCGATGCCTCGCTTCATGAAGGGCTCGCTCGCCTGGGCCACGACACGTTTCGGCCGGGCCAGAAAGAGGCCATCGAGGGGCTGCTCGAGGACAACCGCCTCCTCCTCGTCGCCCCGACCGGCGGCGGCAAGAGTCTCTGTTACCAGCTGCCTGCGCTCATGCTTTCGGGAACCGCGATCGTCGTCTCGCCCCTGATCGCCTTGATGCGCGATCAGGTCGATGCCCTTGAACGCCTCGGCATCGAAGCCACCTTTCTGGCTTCGACCCTCGAGGGCCACGAAATGGCCCAGCGCCTCGACCGGCTCGAACGCGGCGAACTGGAGATGCTCTACGTCGCTCCGGAGCGCCTCGTCTACCCCCGTTTCCGCGAAATCCTGAAACGCATCGATTGCCCTCTCTTCGCCATCGACGAAGCCCATTGCATCAGCGCCTGGGGCCATGATTTCCGGCCCGAATACCTCGAGATCGGCCGCGTCGTCGCAGAACATCCCAACGCCCGAGTCGTCGCCTGCACAGCGACCGCCACCCCTTATGTCCGGGACGAGATCCTCACCCAGCTCGGCCTGCCTCCCGAGACTCCGCAGTTGGTCCGCGGCTTCGCCCGACCGAACCTTTCGCTCCGCGTCGCTGAAGTCGAAAAGGCCGCCGAGCGCAGACGCCTTGTCGATTCCGTGTTGATGGAAGCGCTCTCGGCGCCGGGCGCGGGCCGGGGCTGCGCGATCATTTACGGCCCGACCCGGAAGAGCACCGAAGCGGAACGCGATCGCCTGATCGATCGCGGCTGGAACGCGGAGAGCTATCACGCGGGGCTGCCCGCGGATAAGCGCGACGCGGTGCATGAAGCGTTCTCGAATCAGGAGCTCGAAATCGTCGTCGCCACCAACGCCTTCGGCATGGGCATCGACCGCGCCGATGTCCGCGCTGTGATCCATCTCGCGCCCCCGGGCTCGATCGAAGCGTATTACCAGGAAGTCGGCCGCGCCGGTCGCGACGGCGAGCCTGCGCTCGGGCAGCTCCTCGTGGGGCCCGGCGATCTCGCTCGCCGACGCGCGTTGATCGAAGGCGACGGCGGGGGCGGCATTTCCGCTGCGGAAGGCATTGCCCATCGCTGGGGCCTCTTCCTCGAGCTGATGCGCTTCGCAGAAGGGGGAAGCTGTCGCCACGATACGGTGCTGCGCTATTTCGGTGACGAGAAAGAAACCCTCTCGGGCTGCGGCAATTGCGATGTCTGCGAACGTCTCGCCACGGGCGCCGCGCTCGAAAACGCCGAGAGCGAAGAAGAAGTCACGCTCATCGTCCGCAAGGCCCTCTCCGCAATCGCCCGCATCCATGGCCGCTTCGGACTCGGCGCGGCGGTCGCCCTCCTCCGGGGCCAGTCCGACGCGCGGCTCTCGGCAACGGGCTTAAACGAAACCCCGACCTTCGGCATCCTCGCGGATCGCCCCGAAGTCTGGCTCACGAAGCTGCTCCGCCGCTGCGTCACCGCGGGCTGGGTCGACTTTGCCGGCGGCGACCGCCCCCTCGCGATTCTGACCGAAACGGGCACGGCGGTCATGCGCGGCGAACGCGCGGTCCGGCTGCTCCTGCCCCCAGAGAAGAGTGGTCTTCCCCGGGCGAGCGGAAACGCCGCCCAGGATTTCGTTGTCCGCCGAAACGGAAACGGGCGCGCTGAAAACGCCGACGAACTGGCCATGGATGACGCGGCGCAGGCGCGCTTCAAAGCGCTCCGGGTCCATCGGCTGAGCGTTGCTCAAGCGGAGGGCGTGCCGTCCTACGTCGTCGCGAGCGACCGGTCGCTGCGCGAGATTGCGGTGCTCAACCCCTCTCGCGTCGAAGATCTCGCCCTCGCCCACGGCATCGGTGAAGCCAAGATCAACAAATACGGCGAGGGCTTCATGAACATCCTCGCGGATCTCTAGACAGACCGAGCATTCCCGAACCCGCCCGGCTCGGCCCCGCCCATTGCAGCCAAACGGCTCGTCGGGTCTGATCGCGGGTTCGCGACCCGACCTGAGACGAAGCAACTACTGAGGCAGGGGCTGGGAGGACGAAGGAGTCTGCGTGGCCGCTGCCCCTTCGACTGTCTCGAAGGTGAGGGAATTGCTGCCCGTCGCCATCGCGATCCGCGTCATCAGGTCATGCTGCAAGCGTTCCGGCAGCATCGCCAGGATCACCGCCATCGCCGGCTTCCCGTCTCCCGCAACCCATCGATGGGGCAGAGAGGGATCGAAATGAATCGAATCACCCTTTCCGATGAGATAAATCTCTCCACCGATATCCGCCTCGATACAGCCCTCTTCGACAAGAATCACCATCTCGCCATTGAATTCCCAGGCATCCGTACCGGGCATGCCCGCGCCGGCACCCGCTTCGAGTCGAACGCGCCAAACGTCGAGTCGGTTGCGCGGGATCGTCCCGACCAGATGCTCGATCGATCCGCGATCGTTCATGCCCAGGTTAGGCCGATCGTCCGCTCGCATCACGGCGACTTGCTTGCCCACATCCACTTCGGCGAGAAGCTCGCTCGGGCGGCGATTCAAGCCATTTGCCACCTTGAGCAAAACCGCGATGGTTGGCACCGTCTGCAGATTTTCGATCTTGTGGATCGTACTTGCAGAAACGCCTGAGCGATCGCCCAATTGCTGCAGCGTTAGGCCGGCTTCATCGCGCCAGCTTCGGATTCGTGCAGCAATGCGCTTTAGATCGTCTTCCACTTCTCTTCTTCCCCAGTCAGCCCGTACGAGCATAACGGCCCGTTGATACAAGTCGCCCCGATTCATCCCGCAACCGGTTTGAGTGCCCGGTCATCGGCGCTTGATGTCTCTAAAAATGCTTTGCCGATTCGATTCGTAACATCGACGAGGCGATTCTGGAAAAGAATCAGGACTTTCCCTTGCAGAAATCCCGCACCCACCGTCAGCATCCTGTGCGATGCGTCACACTCAGACCCTGGACTTCGCGAACCCGCTCCCGTCGCGCTCAATCCGAGAACCATCGATCGAAAACTGCGACCCCATGCCCGTCCACCAGCCCTCTATATAGAAGCTAGAAATCCCTCCTCCAGGGCTCGAATCCCCGAGGGGCGAGCAGCTGACCGCCCGTGTAGAACATGTTTCACTTCTCGATCTGCGCCGTTATAGTGAATGGAGTTTCTCGCGGCCACGGCTGCGATGACGGAACCCAAGCTAAATCCCTTTCCAGCCCGCGATCTGCGGCGAATTGAGGCGAGCATGTTCATCGACCTGACCCCCGACCAGAAGACACTCCGCAACACGCTGCGATCGTATTTCGAGAACCTGATGACCCCGGAAGTCCGCAATGAAATCCGCGGCATGGAAGGCGGCGAGATGTATCGCAAGATGATCCGCCAGATCGGCAAGGATGGTTGGTTGGGTGTCGGCTGGCCGAAGGAATTCGGCGGCGGCGGCATGACCATGATCGAGCAGATGATCTTCCTCGAAGAGCAAAGACGCTCGGGCGCGCCCTTCCCCTTCGTGACCGTCTCGACCGTCGGCCCGGCAATCATGGATCACGGCACGCCGGAACAGAAGGCGGAATACCTCCCGCGCATCCTCGCGGGCGAATGCCATTTCTCGATCGGCTACTCCGAACCCAATGCCGGCACGGACCTCGCCAGCCTCTCGACTGAAGCCGTCCTCGATGGTGACGAGTGGGTCATCAACGGCACCAAGATGTTTACCTCGGGCGCCAACGACACCGACTATATCTGGCTCGCCGCGCGCACGGACAAAGACGCCCCGAAGCATAAGGGCATCACGATGTTCATCGTCCCGGCGGATACCCCCGGATTCAGCGCCTCCCTCATCCACACCATGGGCGGCTCGGCCACGGCGATGAGCTACTACGAAAACGTCCGGATCCCGAAAGAGAACGTGGTCGGCGGCGTCAACGGCGGATGGAAGCTCATCACGCTTCAGCTGAACCATGAGCGCGTCGGCCTCGCCGCGTTCGGATCGGCAGCCTACGCACGCACCGAGAAGGTCATCGACTGGGCCCGCGAGACCGCGACCCCGGACGGCGGCAAGATGATCGACCTGCCCTGGGTTCAGCAGAACCTCGCGGAAGTCTACGCACGAATCGAAGCCATGAAGCTGCTCAACTGGCGCATGGCAGCGCAGCTCGAAACGGGCTTCGTGAATCCCGCGGATGCTTCGGCCGTCAAGGTCTACGGCACAGAGGTCGTTCTTGAGGTCTACCGACTCCTCCAGGAGATCGTTGGCCCATCCGCTCTGGTTCAGGCTGGATCCCCCGCTGCGCAGATCGACGGTGAGATCGAACACGAGTCTAGGCTCGGCACGATCAACACCTTCGGTGGTGGCGTGAACGAAATTCAGCGCGAGATCGTCTCGATGGCTGGCCTGCGCATGCCGCGCGTGCCGCGCTAGGGCTCGGTCATGAGTGAATCCGACGACGCGTTCCTCGCACGCTTAAAAGAGGCCGAAGGCACGTCCGAAGGCCCGACCGGCACCTGCCCGTATCCTGTCAACGAGCCGATGATCCACCATTGGTGCGATGCGATCGGTGACCGCAATCCCGCCTACCTGAATGCAGACCTCGCAAGTGGTTCGCAGCAGGGGGGCGTGATCGCACCACCGACGATGCTGCAGGCCTGGACGATGCGCGGGCTTCGCCCGCCGACTGAGGCGGAGGTGGCCTACGCCGCCGAAGCCGGGGACAAAAAATCCTCACTCGACGTTCTCGACGAAGCTGGTTTCACCTCAGTTGTCGCCACGAACTGCGAGCAGGAGTATTTCCGCGACCTCGAGCCGGGCGACCAGCTCAGCCATGAAGTCGTCGTCGAGTCCATCTCTCCGGAGAAAAAAACCGGACTCGGCACGGGCCATTTCGTAACTCAGCTCTACGAATACAAGGACCAGAACGGAGAGCTCGTCGGCACGATGCGCTTTCGCATCCTGAAGTTCCGGCCGCCGAGCGCGGACTAACACGTCGAGGCATTCGAGCCCGACTGCACAAACTAACTCAACCCGGATCCGCCGATCGGATCAGACGGAGTGAAGAATGAATTTTGATCTCAGCGAAGAAGAAGAAGCCGCCAAAGACCTTTCCGGTCATATCCTCGCAGACGCCACCAGCTTTGACCGCTTGCGCGAAGTGGAAGCCGACAAGAGCGGCCCCGGCTTTGACGCAGACCTCTGGAAGCAGCTCGCGGAATCCAACCTGATCGGCCTCCCCCTCCCGGAGGATGTCGGCGGCCAGGGATTCAGCTTCCTCGCACTTTGCCTCATGCTCGAAGAAGCGGGTCGTAACTTGGCGCCGCTGCCGATGATGGAATCCATCGTCTACACCTCGCTCCCGATCGCGCAGTTCGGCAGCGACAGCCTGAAGAAAGACCTTCTCCCGCGCGTGATCGCGGGCGAAGCCTTGCTGACCCAAGGACTCTTTGAAGTCGGCGATCCCGGACTCTCCCGCAAGGCGAACACGAAGGCTGAGGCGACCGGCGACGGCTTTTCAATCTCCGGCGAAAAGGTCTGCGTCCCCTTCGCCGCGGCCGCGGACCACATCCTCGTCAGCGCCATGGGCGAACAGGGCCTTGGGCTCTTCCTGATCTCGCCTAACGCCGACGGTGTGAGCCTCGCAGAGCAGGACACCACCGCGCACGAACGACAATTCGTCCTCACCCTCAAGAATGTCTCCGTGACCGGCGACCAGGTCGTCGCCCTCCCCGGACGAGGCGAAGAAGTCCTTGACTGGCTCGAGCCCCGCGCGGCCACCGCGCTCTCCGCCATCGGCGTCGGCGCCGCAGACGAAGGCCTGCGACAAACGGCTGTGTACACCAGCGAGCGCAAGCAGTTCGGTCGCGAGATCGGCTCCTTCCAGGGCGTCTCGCTTCGCGCCGCCGATGCGTACATCGACGTGCAGAATATGCGCTCAACGATGTGGCAAGCCGCTTGGCGCATCGACAACGGCGACGAATCGAAGAAGTATGCCGCGATCGCGAAATGGTGGGCATGCATGGGCGGCCACCGCGTCTCTCATACCTGCCAGCATCTCCACGGCGGCATCGGCGCGGACACCGAGTACCCGATCCATCGCCACTTCCTCCGCCTTAAGCATGTCGCGATGACCCTCGGCGGATCCGGCGAACAGCTCTCGACGCTCGGCGCGATCATCGCATCCGAAGCGAAGGCGGGCGTTGCCCCGGGCGAGATCCTCCAATGAGCGCGGCCGCTGAGTCCCGCTCTTTCGCATCGGTCTCGGTCGGCGACGAACTGCCGTCCCTGGCCATTCCGCTTACGCGCACGCTGATCGTGGCGACGGCGCTGGCTTCACGCGACTACCAGGACGTACATCACGATCCCGGACTCGCTGCCGAACGCGGATCACCGGATATCTTCATGAATATCCTGACCACGAACGGCTTCGTCGGCCGCTTCGTCACGGACTGGACCGGTCCCGACGCCCGAATCCGCAAGGTGGATATCCGACTGGGCGCGCCCAACTACCCCGGAGACACCATGACGATCCAGGGCGCCGTCACGGCGAAGGACGAAGACGCGAATACCCTGGAAGTTTCGCTCCGAGGCAGCAACAGCATCGGCGACCACGTGACGGGCAAAGTCCTCGTCAAGCTCCCCTAGTGGGTCACTGATCGCCGCTCCGCGGCAAGAAGCCCAAGCAAGAGCCCCGGCCGCAGCCCCGCGCCCGGGGCTCTTTCTGTCTAGGCGGGCTGTAAACCGCCTGAGCCAAACCCGCCTAGGCGGGCTGTAAATAGTCCGGGTAGCTCTTCCGCATGAGCCGCTTCCGGCTCATCAGCTCTACCCCGCGCAAGACATCCCGGCGACTCACCTGGCCGAGCACGCGGCCCTCTTCAACAACAGGGAGGCGACGGATCGGTTTCGTCAGGAAATAGTGCGAAATCGCGTAGATCCCGAGATCAGGAGGCACCGAAAGCACATCTCGCGTCATGAATTTCTCGACCAGCGCGCCCTCTTCCTGGTCTTCGAGATAGAACTCGTCCGATGCGAGCACGCGCAAGCAGTCGAGCTCCGAGAGCACGCCCAGCAAGCGCCCCTCCTCATCCACAACCGGCCCACCCGAGACGCCCTGCTTCAGCAATCCCGTCATGGCTTCCATGATTGATTGCTCCGGTCGGAAGCGAAGCAAGCCCGTCGTCATGAGATCTCGCGCCGTGAGAATTCGATTCGGTTCTCTCATCGAAACGTCCTCCGTTTGCTCCGGGGAATAATGCTGCCCGGATTTGTTGCAGTTCCTAGAATATCCCTTTATCGTATTTGTGTACAAATTCTCTTTGCCGGATGTGCCGTTTTCCCTCCAGGCAATACCCTAGAGCTCTTCGGGGTTCCCCCTCCTCTCCCGAACCAACTTCTCTGGATGCCGCGGGCTCTGCTCAAGAGACCCCAAGGGCGACCCGAAGAAGCGGCCTGCGCGCGAAAAAGTGGGGCGATTTGCGACCTCGGAATTGCTTGAAAGAACCCCGGTGGGACTCTACTCTCCCGGCGTTCCAAATAAGCAGAATCCATTCGAGATCGCTGACTTCCGTCTGTTTTAGTCTTCCGCCGACTCGCCGCTTTGAAAACACTTCGATGTTCCGCATCGAGTGCGACTTGAGCCGATCGAAACTATCGACATCAGAGGCGAGACGCGGCATTGCGAAGCGAATTTAGGAACATCGTTCGACCAGTTTCACCGAGATGCGCTGGAAGCCGAACTCCTCGGCCTTCGGCGACTCGGCCTAGCGACCACGCAGAGCGCCCCGGGTCCACAGATCTCGGACGGCGAACAGAGTAGGCATGGCACTGCACACGACCACGAAGGGCCTCGACCTCCCCATCCCCGGAAAGCCGCTCCAGGTGATCCGAGAAGCAGCTTCCTGCACACGCGTCGCCGTTGTTGCGGATGACTACCCGGGCATGAAGCCGCGGATGCATGTCGAGGAAGGGCAGGTTGTTAAGCGCGGCCAGACGCTTTTCGAAGACCGCAAAGCCCCCGGCGTGATGCATACGGCGCCTGCGGCAGGCCGCATCCTCGGCATTCACCGCGGAGAGAAGCGCGCGCTCCAGGCGATCGTGATTGATCTCTCGGACGGTGAGCGAAACGGTGCCCCGGGCGACGACGAATTTCAGAGCTTCGAGAGCTTTACGGGCGGCTCTCCCGAGTCCCTCTCTGGGGATCAGCTGAAGGCGCTGATGGTCGAGTCTGGACTCTGGACCGCGGTGCGCACGCGCCCGTTCAGCAAGGTTCCGGAGCCTACCGCCACGGCAGACGCGCTCTTTATTACGGCGACGGACACGAATCCGCATGCGCCGGATCCCGAGGTTGTGCTCGAAGGCCAGATGGACGATTTCCGACTCGGCGCGGCGCTGGTCGCCAAGCTCGTCGACGGACCGACCTACCTCTGCACGAGCGAGCATTCTGAGATTGCAAACGCAGCCCCGGACTCGGTCAAGGTCGAACGCTTCGCCGGTCCGCATCCTTCGGGAACGGTCGGCGTCCATATCCATACGCTGCGCCCGGTCAGCCGCGAGAAGTCGGTCTGGCATATCGGGTATCAAGATGTCGCCGCCGTCGGTCGCCTCGCGGCCAGCGGCAAGCTCGACACCTCTCGTGTGATCGCGATCGCAGGCCCGAACGTCGAAGACCCGCGGCTCGTCCGCTCCCGAATCGGCGCATGCATCAGCGAGACCGCCGCAGGTGAAATCGCCTCGGACGAAAAGGAAGTCCGAGCCATCTCGGGCAGTGTCCTGTCCGGCAAGCGAACCGAAGGCGAGATCTTCGATTTCCTCGGACGCTACGAACGGCAGATCAGCCTCCTCGAAGAAGACCGCGAACATGTCTTCATGGGATGGCTTACTCCGGGCGCAGACCTCTTCTCGGTGGCGGGCATTTACTGGTCGAAGATCTTCAAGCCCGAACGCTTCCGCTTCACGACGAACACCAACGGATCCGTCCGAGCGATGGTTCCGATCGGCCAGTACGAGAAGATCATGCCGATGGATTTGATGCCGACCTTCTTGCTCCGCGCAATGATGGTCGGAGACACCGAGCGCGCCGAAAGCTTCGGCATTCTCGAGCTGGACGAAGAAGACCTCGCGCTCTGCACCTACGTAGACCCGGGTAAGAATAATTTCGGTCCGCTCTTGCGGAAGAATCTCGAAATCATCGAGAAGGAGGGTTGAGGGGTACATGCAGTTCCTAAAGGACGCGCACCTCAACGTTAAGCATCACTTCGAAAAGGGCGGCAAGCTCGAATTCTTTTATCCGCTTTGGGAGGCCCAGTTCACGGGGCTCTTCACGCCGGGTGAAGTGACGCGAACGGCATCCCACGTACGGGATGGACTCGACAACAAGCGACTGATGATCACGGTCGTACTCGCTCTCCTGCCCTGCATGGGCATGGCGATGTACAACACCGGTTATCAGGCGCTCCTCGCCATCGCTCAGGGCGCCATCCCGCTCGATAGCTGGCAGGCGTGGCTCTATGAGGCCGTCGCTGGCCCGGTGAGCGTTGAAGCCTTCCGCAACCCGGCGGCCTGCATCGCCTTCGGTGCGCTCCACTACCTGCCGGTTGTTGTGGCTTCCATGGCAACGGGTGGCATCCTCGAGCCGCTGGTCGCGATGATCCGCAAGCATGAGATCAACGAGGGCTTCCTCGTGACGGGCATGCTGATCCCGCTGACGCTTCCGCCGACCATTCCGCTTTGGATGGTCGTGATCGGGACGGCCTTCGGCACGATCTTCGCCAAGGAAATCTTCGGCGGCACGGGCATGAACTTCCTGAACCCCGCCTTGACGGCCCGTGCCTTCCTCTTCTTCGCGTACCCCGCGGCGATGAGCGGCGACGCGGCTTGGATCGCAGCGGATTTCGCGGGCGTCGACGGCTACACCGGCGCGACGCTCCTCGCTCAGGCTGCGGTCTCCGGCGAGGCCGCCCTCGCGGGTGCCAGCTGGACCAACGCCTTCCTCGGCTTCGTCCCCGGCTCCATGGGTGAAACCTCGGCCATGGCCGCGCTCCTCGGCGCCTTCTTGCTGATTTGGACGGGCATCGGTTCTTGGCGAACGATGGCGGGCGTGCTCTTCGGCACGATCGTCATGGCCGGCTTCCTGAACATCGTGGGCTCCGAAACGAACCCCATGTTCGGCGTGCCGTGGTACTGGCATGCCGTCCTCGGCGGCTGGGCCTTCGGCCTCGTCTTCATGGCAACGGATCCGGTTTCTTCGGCCTTCACGAACCAGGGCAAGCTCATTTACGGGCTGCTGATCGGCGTGCTCGTCGTGCTGATTCGCGTCGTGAATCCGGCCTACCCGGAAGGCATGATGCTCGCGATTCTGTTCATGAACATGTTCGCGCCGCTCATCGATCACTTCTTCGTTCAGGCGAACGTTCGCCGCAGGGAAGCACGCTATGCAGCATAGTACTGGCTACATCATCGGCTTTGCGGTCGCGATCTGTCTCGTCTGCGCACTCTTTGTTGCGGGTTCCGCAGTGGGCCTGAAGGACATGCAGGACGCGAACAAGGTCCTCGACCGCCAGACGAAGGTCCTAACCGTCGCCGGCATGATCGAAGACGGGGCCAGCGTCCCGCGCGAAGAAGTCGCCTCGCTTTTCGACTCGAGCATCCAGCAGAAGGTCGTCTCCCTCGAGACGGGCGCCATTCTCGGCGACATCGATGCCGCAAGCTTCGACCAGCAGGCCGCGGCCGCTGATCCGGATCGCAGCTCGCTCGCGCCCGATAATGCCGCCAAGGTGCGACGCCTCCCGAACAACGCGCTCGTCTTCGACGTCGTCGAGAACGGCCAGCTGACGGGGCTGATCCTGCCGATCGAAGGCTACGGCCTCTGGGGCACGCTCTACGGCTACCTCGCCCTCGCGCCCGACGCGAAGACGATCAAGGGCATTACGTTCTACAAGCATAAAGAAACGCCCGGCCTTGGCGGCGAAGTGGACAACAAGCGCTGGAAGGCGCTCTGGCCCGGACGCAAGGCCTTCAACGATCGCGGCAAGCCCATGATCGCCGTGAAGAAGGGCGCAGCCGGCTCGCCGGAAGAAGACCCGTACAACGTCGACGGCCTGTCGGGCGCGACGATCACCAGCCGCGGCGTCACCAACCTGGTGCGCTTCTGGCTCGGCGATGACGGCTTCGGACCCTACCTCGCGAAGTATCGCGCGCAGGCCGGCGTCTAGAGCAAGTTCAAGTTCGGCGCGCCGCGTTTACAGGGCCGCCGATCAAAAAGCAGGACCGCAGCAAGTAGCACCCATTCCGATCGGCGCCGAAGGTGTCGCCGGAGCAAAATGCATAGAGAATGCATAAAGAGAGAAGAAGACCATGGCCGAAGTCAGCCCGCGCGAAGCGTTCATTGACCCGCTCTTCAACAACAATCCGATCGCCCTTCAGGTGCTCGGCATTTGTTCGGCGCTCGCCGTGACGACGAAGATGTCCTCGGCCCTCGTCATGTGTCTCGCCGTGATCGCGGTGACCGCGCTCTCGAATCTGATTATCTCGCTCCTGCGCAACAGCATCCCGAGCAGCATCCGCATCATCGTCCAGCTGACGGTGATCGCGTCTCTCGTGATCGTCGTCGACCAGGTCCTCCAGGCCTTCGTCTATCAAACTGCGAAAGAGCTGTCCGTGTTCGTCGGCCTCATCATCACCAACTGCATCGTCATGGGCCGCGCCGAAGCCTTCGCCATGCAGAACCCGCCGAAGCTTGCCCTCATCGACGGCATCGCCAACGGCGTCGGCTACTCGATCGTGCTGATGGCGGTCGCCTTCTTCCGCGAGCTGCTCGGATCCGGGTCGCTCTTCGGTTATACGATTTTGAACCCGGTCAACCAGGGTGGCTGGTATGTCCCGAACGGTCTGATGCTTCTCGCACCAGCCGCATTCTTCCTGATCGGATGCTTCATTTGGGCTGTGCGCTCATGGAAGCCCGAGCAGATCGAAGAGGAGTTCCACGTTGGAGCACTACTTGAGCTTAGCAACGAAGGCAATCTTCGTTGAGAACATGGCCTTGGCCTTCTTTTTGGGGATGTGCTCTTTTCTAGCCGTCTCCAAGAAGGTCGAAACAGCAATGGGCCTCGGTATGGCCGTCATCTTCGTGTTGGGCATTACGTGTCCGCTCAACCAGATGCTGAACTCCGCCCTGCTTAAGCCGGGTGCGCTCGCATGGGCTGGTGTCCCGGACATCGACCTGAGCTTCCTCAGCTTCCTGACGATGATCGGTACGATTGCCGCGGCAGTGCAGATCGTCGAGATGACCCTCGATCGGTTTTCGCCTGAGCTCTACAACGCGCTCGGCGTGTTCCTCCCGCTCATCGCGGTGAACTGCGCGATCCTCGGCGCCTCGCTCTTCATGCAGGAGCGAGACTACACGCTGGCGGAAGCTACGGTCTTCGGAGCCGGTTCGGGTGTGGGATGGCTTCTCGCCGTCGTCGCCCTCGCCGCGATCCGCGAGAAGATGCGGTACAGCAACGTGCCCGGTCCGCTCCGTGGTCTCGGCATCACGTTCATCACGGTGGGCCTGATGTCGGTCGGCTTCATGGCGTTTGCGGGGATCCAGCTCTAATGGAAACAATTCTCTTTGGCGTAGCCGGCTTTACCGTAGTAATCCTGGCGCTCGTCCTGATTCTGATGGCAGCCAAGGCGCAGCTCGTGCAGAGCGGCGACGTGAAGATCCTGATCAACGGCGATCCGGACAAGGCGCTCACCGCGGCGGCAGGCTCGACCCTGCTGAACACGCTGGCCGATAACCAGATCTTCATCCCCTCCGCATGCGGTGGCCAGGGCACCTGCGGCGTCTGCCGCGTGACGGTCGACGAAGGCGGGGGCTCGATCCTTCCCACGGAGACGGGGCATATCAACCGCGGCGATGCGCGAGAGGGCTGCCGGCTCTCCTGCCAGGTCAAGGTCAAGCAGGACATGGAGATCCAGATCCCGGAAGAGATCTTTGGTGTCCGGCGCTGGACCTGCAGGGTTCGCTCGAACCATAACGTGGCGACCTTCATTAAGGAGCTGGTCCTGGAACTGCCCGAAGGCGAGAGCGTCCCCTTCCGAGCGGGTGGCTATATACAGATCGAATGTCCACCGCATACGGTGAACTACAAGGACTTCGATGTCGAAGAAGA
Organism: Myxococcota bacterium; assembly: GCA_045106235.1. GTDB lineage: Bacteria > Myxococcota_A > UBA9160 > UBA9160 > UBA4427 > UBA4427. Next base: position 185,789 of record JBGCEJ010000011.1, on the reverse strand, counting down.
GTATCAGGCGGACTGGGATCAGTTCGACGTCTGGCGCTACACCTCGACCGTGGACGAGACCATCAACCGCGCCTACTCGATGGCGAACTACCCGGAAGAAGAGGGCATGATCATGCTCAACGTCCGGATCGCTTCGCCGCCGCCGCGCGGCCCGGACGGCATTCCGCCGGGACAGATGTCCTCCTATATCTTCAACCTGAAGCCGGGAGACGAAGTCGTCATCTCTGGGCCCTTCGGTGAGTTCTTCGCCAAGGACACGAAGAACGAGATGATCTTCATCGGTGGCGGCGCGGGCATGGCGCCCATGCGCTCACACATCTTCGACCAGTTCCGCCGGCTCAGCTCCGACCGCAAGGTTTCCTTCTGGTACGGCGCCCGGAGCCTCCGCGAAGCGTTCTACGTCGAAGACTTCGACACGATCGCGGCCGAGAACGACAATTTCGACTGGCATCTCGCGCTCTCGGAACCCCAGCCGGAAGATAATTTCGAAGGCTACACGGGCTTCATCCATCAGGTGCTTTTCGATAACTACCTGAAGGATCATCCCTCGCCGGAAGATTGTGAGTACTACATCTGTGGCCCGCCGATGATGAACGACGCGGTGATCAAGATGCTCACGGATCTGGGCGTCGAACCCGAAAACGTCATGTTCGACGATTTCGGCGGCTGATCCGAGAGACTCAGCAGAGTCGCTCAAGACAGAATAAAGGGGCAGGTCACGGCGAAGCCGGGCCTGCCTTTTTTCATGAGCGCGCGCGCTCATTGGCCGCAGGCGCTTTTCTTGATGAGCCGCAGGCGCTTTTTTCTGAGCGTGGGCGGAATGGCGCGGAGTCCGTGTTCGCGACGGCGAGGCGTGCCATCATGCATGCAAGGAATCGCGATGGCACCCCGACTCGAAATCGACCGACATACGCTGCGCATGATTGCAATCGCCTTCGTGCTGCTTTCGGCGCTGACGATCCACCGACTTTTTTGGGCGGAGGTACCGGGAGCGACCGAAGCACTCACCCTCGACGGACAAACGATGGGGACGACCTATCAGATCCGGATCGCAGGCGCGGGTTTGGGAGAGTCTCTGCATAGAGAGGTCGAGGCCGAAACGAATCGCCGCCTCGACGAAGTCGACCGCTGGCTCTCGGATTGGAATCCTGAATCGGAGGTCTCGCGATTCAATGCGCTTGAGACCACCGAGGGTTTCCCGGTCTCCTTCGAAACCGCGGAAGTCGTCGCCTACGCGGTCGAACTCTGCAAATGGAGTACCGGCGCCTTTGATATCACGGTGGGGCCGCTCGTCTCCCGTTGGGGCTTCGGCGCCGGAGCGCAGGTCGATTCGCCTCCGAGCGACGAGGAGATCGCCACCTATCTCTCTCGCATGGGCGGCCGGATCCTCAGAATCGGCCGCGGCAATGCAAAGAGCGGCGGATTCCTGCGCAAGTTCGACCCAAAAGTGAAAGTTGATCTCTCCGCGATCGCCAAGGGATACGGCGTCGACCACGTCGCGGAAGGTCTCTTCGAACTCGGACGGAGCGATTTTCTCGTGGAGATCGGCGGGGAAGTCTTCGCCGCAGGCGAGCGACCCGGCGGAGGCCCTTGGCGTCTCGGAATCGAAAAGCCCCTCGAAGAGGGGCGCCAGGTCCAGACGATCGTTGAGCTGCAAGACCAGGGCATGGCCACCTCCGGCGACTACCGCATCTTCTACGTCGAGAACGATCAGCGCATTTCGCACACCATCGACCCACGTACGGGTCGCCCCGTCGAGAACGGCCCCGCCGCGGCGACCGTGATTGCGCCGAGTGCCACGGAAGCCGACGCATGGGCCACCACCCTCATGGTGATGGGACAAGAAGGCCTCGAACTCGCCGAGCAATACGGACTCGGCGCGCTCATTCTGACGCGAACAAGCGACGGGGAAATCGTGGAGCATCGCAATTCACTCTTCCCCCTCCCCCGCGGCGCCGCGGTCAAATAAGGGAGGTTCGTTTTCACCATGTCCACTCCCGTCGAAAAGTCGGGCCCGATCCGAACCTTCGTTTTCGCCTTTCGGGGCATAGCCGAGATGCTCCGCACCGAACGCAATGCTCGAATCCATGCCTTCGCAACCGCTCTCGTGATCGGCTTCGGTTTCGCGCTCGGCGTCGATCGATCGGAATGGATCGCCCTTGTGTTGGCAATCGCGTTCGTCTGGTCTGCCGAAGGTTTCAACACGGCTTTCGAAGCCCTCTGCGACGTAGCCTCTCCCGACTATCACCCCCAGGTGAAGCGCGCGAAGGATATTGCGGCGGGGGCGGTGCTACTGGCCGCGATCGGTGCGGCGCTCATTGCGATCCTCATTTTAGGCCGACGCATTCTCCTTCTGATGGCAGGCTAATCGATGCGCCTGCAAACGAAGCGAATTTATGAGGCCGCGGCCCGGGGAGATGGCAAGCGCATTCTGATCGACCGGCTCTGGCCTCGAGGCGTATCGAAAGAAAAGGCGGCGATCGATTTCTGGGCCAAGGAGGCAGCGCCTTCCACCGAGCTCCGGAAATGGTATCAGCACACGCCCGAGAAATGGCCGGCATTCCAGCAGCGGTATTTCGCAGAACTCGAGGCTCAGCCCGAGATCGTTGCTGAACTTGAATCTGAGCTGGCGTCAGGAATCAACACGATCGTCTTTGGCTCGAAAGAGCTCGTCCAAAACAACGCGACCGCTCTGATCCTCTTCCTCGAGTCCCGCCGGCGCTGATTTCAACGGGGGCCTCGGCGACGAAAAGCGGCACCCCACTCCATTTCGCGTTAGGCTGCCCCACCAGGAGGCGAAATGGAAATTTTCATAGTCACGGCCGTGATTTTCGGTGCAGCGATGGCCGCGATGGCGGTGGGCGTGATCTTTTCCGACCGGCGCCTCCAGGGATCCTGCGGTGGGACGGGCAAGGACTGCAGCTGTAGCGCGAAGGCCCGCGAGGACTGCGCGCTCGCCGGCGAACACGGCGCGGACTAGATCCCGACTAGATCCGACTACCCCGACTACCCCGACTACCCCGACTACCCCAACGCCCCGGCGCCCCGGCGCCCCAGCGAGACTACTGTGCGATGAAGTCGCTCCAGTTTTCGCTGGAGACGGTGCGTCCGCCGGTCTGTTCGAAGATGTAGGCGTCGAGCCCAGCACGCTCAACCATCCGAATCGTGTCTTTTCGCGCGCCTAACACAAGCAAGGCCGTACTCCATGCGTCCGCATCCGCGGCGGACTCCCCGATCACCACGGCTTCGGCGACCCCCACAACGACACTCCCGGTCCGCGCGTCGACGATATGGGAAACCGATTCGCCTTGAATCACACGGACGCTGCCCACGCTCGAGCTGATAGAGAGTGCCCGGTCACGAAGCGACAGAAGCGCGAGTACCCCGACAGCGGGATCGCGCGAGTTCACCCCGAGGCGCCAGCCACCGCCATCGGGATCCCCGACCGCCAAAAGGCTGCTTTCCCCGAAACTAAAAAGCGCAGCGGCATTCGGGAACGAATGTCGAAACGAGTCGCCGAGATGGTCGAGAACGGCGCCCTTGGAGATCCCGTCGAGGTCGAGACGAAGCCCCGAAGCCTTCGCCCGAATTCGGTTCGGGACGCGCTCAGAAGCGAGGCCGGCATTGACGTTAAGGTTGGGGTTGAGGACGAGCAAGTTCGCCCCGGTCCGCGCCTTTGCGGAGCGAAGCGCGGCGCTCGAAGGCCATTCGTCGCGGCGTGCGGCCTGATCCCACGCTTCGATCAAGGGGCCAACGGTGGGATCAAAAGCGCCCCCGGTCTCTGCCCAAACGCCGAATGCGCGGTCGATCAGTAACGCCAGCTCAGCACTGATTTCCTCCGCGTCGTCGACGAGCTTCTCCCCAGCGAGAGCCTGGTTGAGCGCGGAGAGCTGACTTTCCGGGTCGTAGCGGGAATAGATCTTCTCCCGCCGCGCGAGTTCCTCCCTCGCCCAGGACAGCCACGTCTCGGCCGCTGAGACCTCCTCGGGAGCAACCCGCAGATCCACGTCAAAGAAAGTTCCCATCGCGAGCCAGCCATCGGAAACGACAACGCGCGGCGCGCTGTCTCCCGCGGAACGCCCAGGCCACGCCTGACAGCCAACGCCCCCGAGCCCCAGTCCTAAGACCAACCCGAACGCCAGCGCTAAGGCCGTCACCCTACGAAGGGCCGGACGGCCCCATCGCATCAGTCCCAGCCCTCGTCTTCAAAATCGAACTCGGCATTCGGAACCGGACATCCCGAAGCGCCGGCGCCCCCCCCATCCGCGTCGGAATCGGACGCGTCCCCGCCGCGGTAGTTCTCACCTTGGTTACCGGCGAAGACGGACCAGAGTGCGATCGCGACGAGCGCGGCCAGACTGCCCTGCAGCATCAGAAAACCAGCGATCTTGGTCCATGCGAAACCCGCACCGCCGTAGCGAACGAGCCAGCTCGTCCCCTCTGATGCCAGCGCCGAAAAAAACGGCACCAGGATCAGCGCGATTTTCATTTTCGTCCCCACCGGCACGAAGAGCGCCAGATGGGTGAGCACCATCATCAACATTCCCATCGCGAAGAGATGGAAATGCGTGAGCTCCAGCATGCCCCGATAGGTCCGCGGCGAACGAAACTCTTCTTCATCACCCAGAAAATGGTCGACGACGGATGCGGTCGTCAGGTCCATCGAGTCGAAATAGAGCATCCAATTCGTCGCCCAAAGCAGAACGACAAAAAGGCAATAGAGAACCACGACAGCCTGCAAGAGACGGTTGTGATCCCATTCGCCGGTGAGCGTGAAGCGCAAGACAATCTTCCTTTGACCGGACGTCTGCTCGTCCGTCCAGGGAGTCTAGGAGTTCGAGTCCGCGACTTCAGCGGGGCGAAGCAGAACTTCGTAGTACGCGATCATTCTGCGGACACCGTCCGCTGCGGCGCGGGCCGAAAGCGTCGCGCCCACGACGCCGTGGATATCCCGTCCCACCCGCAGGCTGTCCCCCCGCCCTTTCTCCGCGAACTGCCCGTACCAGCGATCCGTCGGCAAATAATCGAGAGGCTCATGAAAAGCCAGAATCCGAACCGTCCGCACACGACCTTCGGGCGTCAGCACGATCAAGAACGCCTCGGGCTGCGTCCGCACCGTATGCACATCGATATGCGCGTAGCCCAAAACCTCATCGCCCTGGTAAGCCGTATGCAAGACGACGATCTTCGCTTTCACCTTGCCGCGCATGCGATTCTCGATCGCCTCGACCTGCCCCTTTTTCAGGATGACCGTGTTGCGCTCGATCCGCGATGCGGAGGGAAAAGCCTCTTTGAGCGCCTGATTCTGGCTCGCGAAGACCTTCGCCTCCGCGACCTCTGGCGCGAGAAACGCGAAAAGCCCGAGGAGAAGCACACCCCAAAACGGCGCAAGGAGCGCAACGAACTTTCGTCCGTGCACTCCCGATGCGTTCCGTCTTTCGAAGAAATGGATCAAAAAACGTACCCCAGCGCAGCCTGTACTTCGTTGGCCCGATGTCCGTCTCTCGGGTCGAAGTGGCGGTAGTCGAGCTTAAAAACAACTTCCGGGATCGGCTTGAACTGAATGCCGACTTCGTAGAGGTCGATGTCCCGGCTGTCATCTTGTTGGAACGCGGTCGCGACATCGCGCTGCGTGTCGTACTGCTCGAAGCGGAAGAAGGGTTCAAAGGACATGCGCGACTCTGGCCGAAAGATCGGCATGATGTCGTAGGCGATTTCGGCGTACCAGCCGCGCATATGCTGCGCGACCGAATCGTCTCCCGTCAGGTTCCGAACCCGGGAAAGCTTGCCGGCTTCGTCGATGAAGGCCTCAGTCCAAAGTGCCCGAAAGCTCACGCCGTAGCCCTTGTACTGCGTATGCAGCTCGTAAATCGTCGTCTGCGAATCGGGCAGATCAAGAACAGCACCCGTCGCATCCGAGTCCTGTTCCTGCCCCGTCTGCCCCGTGTACACCGAGCCACCAATCTGGAGTCCCGGTGCAACATCTACATCCGCGCGCCCCACAAAAGCGAAATCGTTCGAGAGCGCTCGACTGCCTTTCTGGCGACCGCCGCGAAGGCCGCTCGCCGAAAAGCCCGAAGCGTCCAGACCGTTGATCACGTACGCGCGGTACGACACGCGATCACCCAGCTGACCAAAAACGCCCACGCCGTTTTCACGCCAGGTCGACGGCAGAATCTGTCGTTCGATCTCCGGCCGCTCGGCACCAAAAAAGAAATTCGGCTCATGAATTTCATTCACGAAGCCCATCGGGACGAGGACAAGACCTGCGCGTAAGTTCACTTCGTCGCGCCAGAGATAGTCGAGGGTCAGAAATTCCGTCGAGACCGAACCGCCGCCGCTTGTTCCCCCATGCTCAAACTCAAGCTCGGAGTTGATGACCCACTTATCGTTGTACTTATAACCCACGTAAAGAACCGCTCGGAGCGCATCGAAGATATCGTTCTGGTTGTCATCTTCTTTGTCCTCGAAGCGGCGCAGTCGAACCTCACCGTAGCCGCCAATCGAGAGCCCCTTGTCCTTCTTGTAGACCTTCGAGGCCGCCGGGCCCAAGCCGTTCACTGAAACCAGCGCGAGCTCTTCGGGCACGGCGAAGACGGACTCCAAACGACCGAGTTCCTCCGCCAGGACGCCAACCTGCTCCTCGAGCTCTTCGATTCGCTCGGTCTCGCTTTTGGCATCGGGGTTCGTGTCGGTGTCGGCTGCCTCGGCTCCCTGCGCTTGCACATGAGTCGCTGCCAGAAGCAGGAGAAGGGCCGAAAGGGCCGCTACGGGCGAGCCGCTCAGGGCTCGGAATATGGGGTTCATTGGGATCCTTGGTTGGGGCTCGCGATGGGCTGATCTGAGTATTTCATCGCTTCGTAATTGAAAACGGTTTTCGTTATCGACGTTTTTTAACGAAACTCATTTTCAATTTCAACATCTAAATGGCGGGCAGACTGCCCCCTTGGGAACCCAAGGTCTCAGAAGCCTCTGAGCGAAGCTAAAAGGACCCATTCGTTCAACTCGGGCCCACGCGCACCCGATATTTCGTCCATGGAATGGATCGGCCCACTCGTCATTGGAATTTTCGTCGCCTGCTTCGTGTTTCAGATCGTCTGGAGCGTTTCGCTCTCGGTCATCGCACGCAAGGGTGGCGAGAGCGACCTGATCCAGATCCTGGCCTGGATTCCCCTCCTCCAGATCGTCCCGATGGTCCTCGCCGGCGGTGGGTCCGTTGGAGCCTTCCTCCTCGGAGCCCTCGCCCTCTTCGTCGGCGCAATCGCACTCGGCATGGCCGCCGCTTTCCTCGGCTCGGGCCTCGGCGGAAGCCTCACGACACTCAGCGAGGTGCTGATTCTGCTTCTATGTTTTGGCTATGCCGCTCGGCTCTTCTGGAACACCGCGATCGAGCGTGATCTTCCGGGTTGGGTTGGGCTCCTGCTCTTGATTCCCGGGATCAACTTCTTCGCCTTTCCCTACATCGCGTTTCACGACGGCTGGGAGATGCCCCAGAAGGGCGGCCTCGTCATCGGCCTCTTGATCACCTTCGCAACCTTCGCGCCCCCCTACCGGATGCTTCAGGCGATCCAATCGAACGGAGGCTTCCCAACCGACGAGGCGGGCTGGGCCGCGCTCGCGGAAGATCCGCAGTGGAATGCGCTCACCGGCCAAATGACCGAGCAAGACGGATTCGGCTCCGGTGCCGGGTTCAGCCTTCCCTCTGCAGCCGACTTCGCGTCGGAGCCAAGCGGAAACACCCCGAACACAGCCGAGATGCAGGCAGAACCCAATTCGATCCAAGCGCTGCTCGGACTCCAAGGGCGCTTTCAAGCGCTCGAACGCGCGACCTCCGGATCGAAGCTAAACGACCCAAACCAGCGCCAAGCCGCTTCGGCCATTCTGCAAACCACACAGGTCGAGTTAGAAACGAGCCGCGAAGCACTTGGCGAGGAAACCTACCAAGAACTCCTCACCCATCTTCTCGAGATCGAAGCGATGCTGGGCGGCGATGGTTCCCCCTCTCGGTTCTCCGCCGCCCCCCACCCCCGTTCATCTTCATCCCGGGAGAGCGCCCCCGCCGCAATTGCCCACGCCAATAACCCCGCTCCCGCTCTACCACTCCCCGTTGAGGTGGGCGCAGACTGCGCCCCAGGGACCGAGCTGAAGAGTCAGACCCGGGACGGACAAGACGAAGAATGGTGTGAGCAAACCGCGTCGAGCGGCGGCCTACGACACGGCTGGTATGCCAAGTACGCCGAGAGCGGCCAACCCGTCTCGGTGGGCGAGTACCGAGACGGACTCCGCGTCGGAGTCTGGACGCGCTTCTATCCCAATGGCTCAGTCCGCATGCAAGCCGAGTTCGCGGAAGGCCTGCAGCACGGCTGGCTGCTGAGCTTCAACGAAGCCGGGCAGCGCATCAAAGCCGTCCGCTTCGCCGACGGCACCGCGCTCCCCTAATCAAGTCACCCCACAAAGTCTGATCAGCAGAACGCCCGAGGCAGACCTCCGGTGATCCCCTGCCCCTTGCCGAGATCCCTGAAACGAGATCGGCAAGAAGCCTGAATCCGATAGACAACTCCTCAACTTTCGCCGGCATTTTCCGTTAACAGCAAAAGAGCTGCGTTCCCATTGCAATGGGGTTTTCAGAGTTTGCCGATCCGGCCCGCTCGAAAGCGCAGATTCGAACGGAAACGAGGGCCATGTGAGTCATGGTCCGCAGATGTCATGCATAGAGAGAGCAGAGGACTTTGGCCTTGGGGTTTTGGGGGCGTTCATCACGGTCGGCCGCGACCGAGAGACAGATGGTCGGCATCGCGCTCAGCGGTGCTCGTGCCACTGTGGTCGCATGCGATGGCGAAAGCGACGGCAAGCCTCGTATCGTGGCTTGGGAGGCGCTGGATTTCGCCTCGGTCGATGACCTCGGCTCCGCACTCCAGACCTTCGTTGCGAATCACAAGCTGAACGGGTGGCCGGTTCGCTGCGCACTCTCTGAGGAGCAGTACAGCCTGCGCCTCGTCGAACGTCCGCCAAATGTTCCGGACGAAGAACTGGCCGAAGCCACACGCTGGCTCGTTCAAGATCTGATTGAATTCGATGTTGAATCCGCAGCCTTAGCGACACTCACGATCCCTGAAGATGCCGCCCGTGCCCGCACGTCGCGCATGTTCGTCATCGCCGGGCGACACGATCCTCTATCAGATTTAGCCCATGCGATCTCCGACTCCGGCCTCAGCCTCAGCGGATTTGAAACGCCAGAAACCGTCATGGTCGCCCTCGAGACACGACTCCCTGAAGTCGTCGCCGGGAGCGCACTCCTTCGCATCGAGGAAAAAGCCAGCCTCGTCACCCTGTCCCAAGAAGGACACCTCTTCCTCGCCCGCAACATGCATGTCGATATCGACTCCATCGAGGATATCGCCCAAAACGCAACAGAAGCAGAGGAACCCGCGGGCTTCGAGATTCTGCAACAGCTCGACCCATTGCTCCTCGATGTCCAGCGTTCTCTCGACTACTACGAAAGTGAATACGGACGCGCCCCAGCTTCGCGGCTCGTGATGATGCCGAGTCGTTCAGACCTGAGCCCTCTCGTTCCGGCGCTGAGCGAAGCGCTTCGCCCCATGCAAATCGAGTCCTTCGATCTCGAACGCTTCTTCGATTTCGCTGAACCACCGCCCTCGCAAATCCTACCGAGCCTCACGCTCGCTGCGGGATGTGCCGTGGCGAATAAGGAAGGCGTCGGCGACGCCCTTGTCCCGGGCAGCCTAAAAAAGAAGTCAGCGGGACTCGACCTCTTCACGCTCTTGCGTGTCGCAGCGCTACTCGGTGTTGTCTTTTGCATCTACGCCGGTGTGACCGCTCACTGGCTAGGCCGCGAGAAAACGCAGCTCGCCCAACTTGAAGCACAGCGCAGCGAGACCGAGTCCCAAGTCGAAGGCCTCCTTGAGCAAGCGGCTGTCCGCGCCGCGGCAGCAAGCCCCGAAGAACGCCTCGCGCAGTTGCGCTCCCAGCGAGATGCCCGCCTCGCCATGCTGCGGGATATCGGAACAACGGAAGGCGAAGCCTTGGCGCCGTTTTCGGAACTTCTCCTCGGCCTCGCTCGGCAAGACACACCGGGCGTATGGCTCGAACGCATTGCACTCCGGAACTCAGAGAATTCTGTCGCGCTCGAAGGCCGGTCACTGAGCCCCGAAGATCTCCCGATTTTCCTGCGGCAGCTCGGCGACGAATCCGGCTACGCCGATCGGCGTTTCCGAACCTTCCAGATGAATACGACGGACGATGACAAACAGGGCATCGCCTTCAAAATCAGCTCGACGGCGGATGAATCCGAAGAAGGAGCGGCCCGGCCATGATCCCTCTCAACGATTCGATGCGCGAAAAGCTCAATTCTGCAGATGCTGCCTTCGCAGACCGCCCGATTCGCGAGCGCATCATGATCTCCGCACTCGCCGTGGGACTCGTATTCTTCTTGATCGATCTCGTCGCGATTCAACCCATCGCGAGCGACCGACACCGCGTTGAAATCGGAACGAGCCGTACGCGCGATGCCCAAGCGATCAAAGAACAGGAACTCGCAGCGCTGGCTTCACCGGAACCGAGCGAAGAAGAACGACGCATTCTCGCGGATACCGAGCTGGTCAAGACGCAGATCGCAGAGATCGAAAAGCGCATGGCTTCAGAAATCGAAGGCCTCGTGCCACCGCATGCCATCGTGAGCGTCCTCGAAGAGCTGCTCGCGGAATCGCCGGGCCTACACCTCGTCCGCCTGGAAAGCACGCCGCCCCACCGAGTCGGTGCCCGCCTCGATTCCGTAGCCGAGGAAAATGCCACCTCCGCGCCGGGCGACACCAACGAACGTCTTGCGGACGGAGACCTGGGAATCGAAAAGCTCTTTCGGCACGGCGTTCGAATCGAAGTCCGGGGCGATTTCAGATCGACGGTCGACTACCTCCAGCGCGTCGAACAATCCCGCTTCCACCTCATGTGGGACAACCTGGATTACCGCGTCGAATCCTACCCCACGGCGACCGTGACGATCGACTTTCACACCATTAGTCACAGCGAGGAGTGGATCGGTGTCTAAAATTCGAAGCACTCTCATCCCTGTCAAGCTGACTCGCTTCGTCGCGAGCATCTCCAGCATGGCCTGCATCGCCTGCATCGTCTGCATCGCAGCAGCCTCCCTGGCTCATGCGAACGAACGGTTTTCCGATCCCACCCGACCGCCCTCCGCCTTATCCGCCTCGGCGCAAGCAAAGGCAGGAGCGCCGGCCAACCGTCCCCTTGAGCTACAAGCCATTTTGCACGCCGCCGGGCGCCGTGTCGCGATCATCAACGGCCGTCGCGTTCATGAAAACGAATCCATCGAGTCCGCACGCATCATCACGATCTCAAAGGACAGCGTCCGCCTGACTCGAAGCGGAAAAGCCATTGAGCTCAGCCTCAAACACGAATCAATCAAAAAGACCGGATCGTCCTCGAGGCGAAACACCTCTTCCCGCGCAGCCAAAAACACAGCGCGCGCCGGAGCGGAAGAAGGAATATCGAAATGAGTGCGAACACGACCAGCCGAGCTTTCGCCTTGCTCCTCCTTCTAAGCGTCTCGCTTCAGGGGAGCTGTGCCCAAATGGGATCCAAGACGGAGTCCCTTTCGGCGCGGGACGAAATCGGTTTCCAAAGCCCACCGCCGCCACAAGAAATCGTCGATGCCCTGATCCCAAATATGACGGGCAGCGCAACGAAAGAGCCAAGCGCTCCCGAACCTCGCTTCGACGTTACGGTCGACCGTGCCCCCGCACGCCAGTTCTTCATGAGCCTCGTCGAAGACACGCCCTATAGCCTAACCCTCGCCCCCGGTGTCGCCGGCGAGATCTCACTTTCTCTTCGCGACGTCACCGTCGAAGAAGTCCTCGACACGGTTCAGCAGGCCTACGGCTTTGGATTTGAGCGGACACGCACGGGGTTCCTCGTCCTGCCCACGGGCCTTCGCACCAAGGTCTTCCACCTCGACTACCTGAATCTCGAACGTACCGGGAGTTCCGAGACCCGTGTCAGTTCAGGACAGATCTCCGATCAAGTCGGCGGTCAGAACCAGGTCGCAAACGGGGGCAACTTCCCGCAAGGACAGCAAGGCGGCCAAGGACAGCAACCCGGCGGTATGCTGACCGGAAGCCGAATTCAAACCATGAGCGAATCGAATCTCTGGGAAGAGGTCATCACAAGCGTCGATGCCATCGTCGGCGAGGGCACGGGACGCTCCGTCGTCGCTAGTCCGAATGCGGGTTTGCTGGTCGTGCGCGGCCTCCCTGAAGAGCTTTCGAAGGTCGCTGAGTATCTTCGCTCTGCCGAATCCCGACTGAACCGCGTCGTCATCCTCGAGGCCAAGATTCTTGAAGTCGCCTTAAACGACGGCTTCCAATCCGGGATCAACTGGGCGCAGCTCTCGACCCATAACGGCGATACCGGCCTGATCGGACAGTCCGGCGGCGGCTCTGTTTTCAACACCGGCTTTTCCGATAGCCGCGGTACGCAACAAGACGCAGGGCCACCGCTCTCCGACATTCTCGCAAGCTCCGCAGGCAGCCTCTTCGGTGGCGTCTTTTCGCTGGCGATCCAAGCCGACAAGTTCAGCGCCTTCATCGAGCTGCTCGAGACCCAGGGCAGCGTCCGTACCCTCTCCAATCCCCGCATCTCCACCGTGAACAATCAGAAAGCGGTGATCAAAGTTGGCAGCGATGAATTCTTCGTCACCGAGATTTCCACCACAACCGTGACGGGCACAGCCACCACCTCCAATCCAAACGTCACGCTGACCCCCTTCTTCTCGGGCATCGCCCTCGATGTCACACCGCAGATCAGTGATAACGACGAGGTCGTTCTCCACGTGCATCCCGCCGTCACCGAAGTCATTGACCAAACGAAGAGCTTCACCGTCGCCAACGAGCTTCAAGAGCTGCCCCTCGCCTTTTCGAGCATTCGCGAGTCGGACAGCATCGTGCGCGCGCGCAGCGGGCAGGTCGTCGTCATCGGCGGACTCATTCAAAACGATTCTCGGGATGAAACCTTCGGCGTCCCTCTCGTCAGTCGAATCCCCTTTCTCGGCCGGCTCTTCGAGCACTCGAAGCTCGGAAACTCGCGCACCGAACTCGTGATTCTGCTTCGCCCCGTCGTCGTCGATAACACGACCTGGGGACAGGAGCTCCGCTCCACTTCCACCCGAATGGACGAAGCCTGGAAATCAGAGCACGAGATCCGGGACGAAGAACTTTCACTCGACGGATGGCTCCCGCCTATGCCTCCGGTCAGCAAATAAGTCGAAAGGCACGCCTCATGTACCTCGAACATTTCGGCCTCAAGCGGTTGCCCTTTGAAGCGCTCTCCAATGGGCGCGTCTATATCGACTTGCCCGAACATCGTGAAGCGTACAACACCGTTCAGTTCGGTCTTCGCACAGGGGAAGGCTTCATCAAAGTCGTCGGCGAAGTCGGCACGGGAAAAACCGCGCTTTGCCGCAGCCTACTCGCAAATCCGGCGCCGGAAGACGTCACGGTATACCTGCCGAACCCGTCCCTGAGCCCGCATGACCTCCTTCTTTCTGTTGCCGACGAACTCGGCGATTCAGCCCCTGCGAACGCAAGCCTGCATCGCCTTCAAAAGAGCATTCGCAAAATGCTCTTCATGATCGCCAGCTGTGGTGGACGCGCGATCATTTTCGTTGACGAAGCCCAGGCGATGCCCCCCGAAACTCTCGAGGAACTCCGGCTGCTGTCCAACATCGAAAGTGCCGACGGCAAGCTGATCCAAGTCGTGCTCTTCGGACAGCCCGAGCTGGACGAAAAACTCGCCGACTATCATCTCCGCCAATTACAGCAGCGCGTCTCCTTCAGCACGAAGCTGAGACCGCTCGACCGCGAAACCTGCCGCACCTATATCCGGCGGCGCATGCTCCACGCGGGAGCCAAAGAAAAATCGGTCTTCACGCCAGCCTCCATTGAACGCATCCACCGCGGAAGTGGCGGTATCCCTCGCCTCGTCAACATTCTCTGCCACAAGAGCCTGATCGCAGCGATGGCCGATCGCGAATACCAGGTAGGACGCCGCCATGTCGTCCGCGCCCTCGAAGACACCGACGGGATTCAACGCTGGCGCACACGCCCGCTCTTCCGCGGTAAGACCGTCCGGCGGCTCTCTGCCCCGACCGCTCCCTCAACCTGGCGCCCCTTTCAGGGCTAGGAATCTTTAGATATGAGCCTCGTCAATGATCTGCTGGTCGAACTCGACCGAAATCGAAACGGTGCAAAGCGCAGTGATGCTGAGCCGCTCGCGGGCCTCGCCCCGAGCAAGCCCCGCCCGCGACAAGCCACGTCGCCAAGCCGCCACCTCCCAGCTGCAGTCACGCTCATTGCCGCGGGATGCGCAGGATTCGCGTTCGCCCGATTGGATGCGGGGGTCCCGTCGCAAGAAACGACAGCCGCATCCTCCGTAGAGATCGCCCGCGCCGGAACAAGCGAGGTTCTGCCGGAAGTCAGCGCGCCCCGACCCTCGCCGCGGCTCGGCACGCTTCACTCCAACTCATCCCTGCCTTCATTCGCCTCACCGGTCCAGGACCTTCGAATCGATCGCCCGATTGCACTGAAGGCGATCCGAGTGAAGCCCTCGGGTCAATCCACTCGCGTCGAGATCACCACCGATCGAAGCCCGGACTACCGAATCGAGGCTGGGCGCGAAGCCGGAGACTTCGAGATCCTACTCGAGAGCACTGCCCTGCACGAAGCACTTCCTGTGCTGGATCTTTTCGGAACGGCGATTCGCAGCATCCAAACGCTGCGCGAAAAAAACGCGATCCGACTGCAGTTCACCCTCGACTCCGATGCGCGCGTTCAGAGCCAGCGCATCGAGAACGCGGAAGGTGCGGTTGTGATCATCGACTTCCAGCCCGCCACCCACACCGCAAAAGCAGCGCCCTCCTCAAAGACCAATCATAGAGCGAAGAGGTCCACGCTCAGGAAGCTCGGCGCGACCGCAACCGGCACCCCAACCACCACCGCAACCGCCGAATCAACCGAGGCCGAACGGCCCGGCACGTTTACGACGCAAAAAACGCGGACAACCTCGCAAGCGCGCGGGAACGAGTCCGAATCCGGCGCCATGACGATCGCTCGTTCCAGTCGAGATCAACAGCGCGTCGACCTGGAAGACGCCCGTCAGCGCGGTCAGCGCGCCATCAAGGAAGCCCGAGCTGCCAAGAAATCAGGCGACCTCGAGACGGCAACGCGCTTGTATTTGAAGGCGCGGACCGCTGCCCCAAACAACGCCCAAGCCATCATCGAAGGTGCTTTTACGCTCGTCGAAGATGGACGCATGAACGAGGCCCTCACCCTTATCCGCGCGGCACGCAAAAACGCACCCAAGCAGACGGGCTATCTCATGGCCCATGCCCAGATCGTTGCCGAAAGCGATCTCGCGGCGGCCATCCAGCTTCTCAACGAAGCCCGGCTCTCGATCCCCACCTCTCCCGAGGTCCATGCGCTGACCGCGGCCTACCTGCAGAAAAACGGCCAGCACGACTCTGCGATCGAACGCTACGAGTCGATTCTTCGACGCTTTCCGAACAAACCCAAACATTGGATGGGACTCGGCATTTCTCTCGAAGCGCGCGGGCGCGGCGCAGAAGCCCTCGATGTCTACCGCATCGCGCTTCAGCTCGGAGAGCTCCCGGGAAGCTCTCGCGGCTGGGTCTCTGCGCGGATCGCCGCCCTCAGCAAGGAGAGCTAGAAAGTGGCGCGCAAGAAGATCCGAATCGGCGAACTCCTCGTCGAAAACAAGGTCATCTCCGAAGCCCAGCTTGAAAATGCGCTGGCTGAACAGCGAAAGACCGGGCTAAAACTCGGCCGTCAGCTCATTGAAGCCGGCTACCTCGACGAGGACCGCTTCCTCGACTTCCTTTCACAGCAGCTCGATATCCCCTGTGTCGACCTCGCCCGGTACGAGACCAAGCCCGATATCGTCGGCCTCTTGCCCGAGTCCTACGCGCGCCGTTTTCGGGCCATCGTCCTGGATACCAAAAACGGAATTGCCACCGTCGGCATGGCAGACCCGACAAACATCTTCGCGATGGATGAAATCGAGCGTCTGATCAAGATGACGATGGAGCCCGCCGTCGTCCGCGAATCCGAACTCCTCGCCGCCATCGACCGGAACTACCGGCGGACCAGTGAAATCCATACCCTCGCCGAGGAACTCCACGAAGAGCTCGATACGGGGAGCGATTTCGATCTCGCCAAGCTCGAAAACGGGTTGGAAGAAAGTGAAGCGGCAGTCGTCCGCCTGCTCAGATCGATTTTCGAAGACGCAGTCCAGACCGGTACTTCCGATATTCACATCGAGCCCGATGAGAGTTGCTTGCGGATTCGCCAGCGCATCGACGGCGTCCTTCACGAACAGGTCATGAAGGAAACGCGGATCGCCTCCGCCTTGGTCCTGCGTCTGAAGTTGATGTCCGGCCTCAATATTTCGGAACGCCGCCTGCCCCAGGACGGCCGATTCAACATTCGCGTAAAAAGTCGCAGCGTCGACGTTCGCGTGTCGACCATGCCTGTCCAGTGGGGCGAGTCCGTCGTCATGCGCCTGCTCGACCAGAGCGAGGATGCGCTCGGGCTCGGCCATGTCGGCATGCCCGAACGAATCCTCGAACGCTTTCGTCATTTCATCCAACAACCCCATGGCCTCATCCTCGTCACAGGCCCCACCGGCAGCGGTAAGACGACGACCCTTTACGGCGCTCTCGCTGAACTGAACGAGGCGACCAAAAAAATCATTTCCGCGGAGGATCCGGTTGAATACCGCATGCCACGGATCCAGCAGGTTCAAGTCAATACCAAGATTGGCCTGAGCTTCGCATCCGTTCTGCGCTCGGCTCTTCGCCAGGACCCCGACGTTGTGATGATTGGTGAGATGCGCGATCAGGAGACCGCCGAGATCGCACTCCGCTCGGCGATGACAGGCCATCTCGTATTTTCAACGCTGCATACGAATAGCGCCGCAGGCAGTGCCGCCCGCCTCCTCGACATGGGCGCCGAAGGCTTCCTCGTCGCTTCCGCACTCACCGCCGTTCTCGCCCAGAGACTCGTGCGCAAGATCTGTGATTCGTGCGCCGAAAGTTACGAACTCAGCAACCCCGAAAAGATGTGGCTTCGCGCGAAGGTCGGCCCAAAGGCCGAACAGCACGATTTCAAGCGAGGAAGTGGATGCCCAAAATGCAATGGCACCGGGTACAAGGGGCGAACGGGGATCTACGAGCTTCTCGAGATCAACGAGGCGATGGCCGACGCACTCCGGAAGAACGACACCAACGCCTACATCCATGCCGCGAACCAGTCAGAAGGATTCAAACCCCTCTCTCATTGCGCACTTGACCTTGCAGCGAAACGCATCACCACGCTTGAAGAGGTCCTGCGAGTCGCCGGCCATGCTGAGGAAGCCGTTCAGCCCACCCCCTCCGCCAGCCCCGCTGAGTCGGCCTAACCAAGAAGCCGCAGGAAAGCATCATGGCCATCTTTGAGTACAGCGGGCGAACCGCCTCCGGCGAAATGACGAACGGAACTCTCGAATCCGCGACGCCTTCGGCCGTCGCCAACGAGCTCGCGGCCAAGGGCGTCATCCCTCTCAGAATCAAGCCCGTCGCACACGCCGAAAATTCTGAATCCATCGACAAACTCGTCCGCGCTTACCATTTGCGCCGGATCAGCTTGACCGACGTCATCATGTTCTGCCGACAGATGGCGAGCCTCACAAAGGCGGGCGTTCCGATCACGCGAGGTCTCCGCGGGCTGGCCGGCACACTCCGCAATCCCGAATTCTCACGCACGGTCGGAGAAGTCGCCGACGAGCTCGAGAAGGGACATGAGCTCGCAAGCGTTCTTCAACGATACCCTCAAATCTTCTCCAGCCTCTTCGTTTCGATCGTGCATATCGGGGAGAGTTCGGGGCGGCTCGAAGAGTCCTTCGAACAACTCTACGGATACCTCACCCTCGAAGACGAAACGCGCAAGCGCATCAAAAGCGCCCTGCGTTACCCGATCATGGTTCTGGTCTCGATCAGCATCGCCATCGGCGTCATCAACGTTTTCGTGATCCCGCCCTTCGCGGGTCTCTTCGCGAGCTTTGGCGCCGACCTGCCCTGGGCAACTAAAATCCTGATGACCTCTTCTGAATTGTCCGCAAAATATTGGCATGTCGGAGTTTTAGGACTCGGCGTAGGAACATTCTTCCTTCGGCGATGGCTCAAGACGGAGAGCGGGCGCCTTATTTGGCATGGCCTGCAACTCCGACTCCCTCTCATCGGTGGCATCCTTCGCCGCGCCTTGCTGGCGCGCTTTTGCAGAACCCTCGCGATCACCCTCTCCGCGGGGCTCCCCATCACCCAATGCCTTTCCATTGCGTCTCGCGCGGTCGACAACGACTCCGTCGGCGATCAGATCTTATCCATGCGCGAGGACATCGAGTCCGGCGACACACTGACCGCAGCGGCCTACTCGAGCAGACTTTTCACACCGCTTGTTATGCAGATGCTCTCCGTGGGTGAAGAAACAGGTGCCGTCGAAGACTCGCTCAGCGAGGTCGCAGGCTACTACGAGCGCGAAGTCGACTACGACCTCAAGCAGGTCGGCGAAGCCATCGAACCCATCATGATTATTTTTGTCGGCGCGCTCGTCCTCCTCCTCGCTCTGGGCGTCTACCTGCCTATGTGGGAGATGGCTTCCGCGGCGCGAAATTGATCGGCCATGCGGTTTCTCCCCGACAAGGCCCTCGGGCAAAACCAGGAGAGCGCATTCATGATCACGTTCATTCCACTTTCATCATAAAGCTAGATAAATGCTGAACCGAAGAACCGAGTATCAGGGGGCAAACCAAACAGGAAGCCCCGAAAGAACCAGATCAAATTGGGCCGCTCCGAAATCAGCGGCAAAGACTGAGGGATTCATCATGGCACGCAATAGCGGCTTTACGATCATCGAACTCGTCGTCGTCATTGTCATCATCGGCATTCTCGCGGCGACCGCACTTCCCCGCTTCGTCGACCTGACAGGCGATGCCCATAGCGCGTCGGTTGAGGGTGTTGGTGGAGCTTTGGCCAGCGGAATCACGCTGACGCATTCGGCATGGGTCGCCCAGGGCGCCTCGGCCTCAGTCAACTCCGCCACGCTCGAAGGCGGCGTCATCGTCGGCTTCAACGACGCCGGCTGGGCTGAAAACGCCGTCGCAGCAGGCGGCGACGGAACGGTCACCGCAGCTGAATGCGTCGCACTCTGGGGCGCAGTCCTCTCTAACGGCCCGTCGATCGCAACCGATACCTCAGCGGACTACCAAGCGACCGTCGCGTCGCCGACCTGCACCTTCACGTACAACGCGGAAACGGGTCGATCCATCGCGTACAACTCCAGCACGGGCGCCGTCGCAATTACGGTCCCGTAGCCTGCGCTGACTTCGCAGCTCCGGCGGACACGGCCTCATGATCATGGCGCGCCGCAAGAGAGACATCACACGACCGCTTCTAAGCGAGGGCTTCACCCTCGTCGAAGCGGTCGTTCTACTTGTGATCATCGGCATCATCGCCTCGGTCGCTGCCCCGCGTTTCCTTTCGATTTCGGATATGAATGCCGCCCAGGCACATCGACAGACCCTCAGCGACTTGCGATTTGCCCAGCGCATCGCGATGCATTCGGGCTGCCCCGTCCAAGTTGATTTCGCGACCACGACCTACCTCTTGCGTCAGCGCGCCGCGTGCCGAACCGGCGCCTTCTCCTTGGATATGGCTGATCCCGTCACCCAAGCGACTCCCTTCTCGGTCTCTCTTCCAGCGGGCGTGAGCGTGACTAGCTCTGTCGATCCACTCGTTTTCGATGCCCTTGGGCGAGCGACGACGTCTGCGGGGGCTGTCTCGGATGTGACGTTTTCCGTCGGCGGTCGTGCGCTTGAAGCCGTCGGTGAAACGGGGTTGATCCGTGTCCCCTAACGCCTTGCCAGCTCGGCGAATCCGGCGGACGGCAGGCATGAGCCTCGTCGAACTCGTCGTGGCCATCGTCATTTTGGCGATTTCTCTGACCGGCACGCTGATGCTCGTGGATACAACCACGCGACAGAGCGCCGACCCCATGCTCGAACGCCAAGCCGTATCGATTGCCGAGTCCTACCTCGAAGAGGCGCTGCAGAAGAACTACCTCGACCCCAGCGACGGCACGCTCTGCCCGAGCCCCGAAGCGTCGCGCAGTCTCTACGACAATATTTGCGATTTCAGTGGACTCGATGACGCGGGGGCAAGGGATCAAAGCGGCAATGCCATTTCAGGGCTCGACGCCTACCGCATCCAGATGACCGTGGACTCCAGCGCGGCGCTGGGTGCGCTCTCAGGATCCGCTCAGCTCTTTCGCGTCGATGTTCGCGTTACGGATCCGACGGGACGTCCAATCCTGATCTCCGGCTATCGGACAAGCCGATGAGGCGCCGCCCCCGGCAGCAGACAGGAAGGGCGAAGCCTCAGCGCGCGCGGCCGAATGCCCAGCTCCGTGCTGGATTCACCCTCATCGAGTTGGTCGTGGTAATCGCGCTCGTCGGCATCCTCTCGGTCGGCCTGGCAGAGATCCTCCGCAATCCGATGCAGGGCTATATCGCCGTGTCCCGACGCGCCGAGCTCGTCGCGCTCGCCGATCTCACGCTGAACCGCATGACTCGCGATCTTCGCCGCGCGCTCCCGAACAGCATCCGCGTGGCCGGGGGCGGGCAGGTCCTCGAGCTGCTGCATACGGTGGATGGCGCCCGCTACCGCGCCGATCCCGGCATCAACGATCCCGGCGGCGCCGGCGAAGAGGACCATACCGCCGCGACGGACTGGCTCTCCTTCGGTGGAGACACGCGTTTCAATATCCTCGGACGTTTTCAAAACCTCGGCGTCAGTCCGGGCAGCGCCTTGCCCGGCGGCACCCGGCTCGCCATCTACCCCACCGGCACAAGCGTCTGGAGCGATGCCGCTCTGGGATCGAATCCCGGCACGATTACGCCGAGCACAACGCTGATCACCTTGAACGACGACAGCGACGAGGATCAGCTCCAACTCGGAGTCGCCCATCGATTCCCCCTCGCCTCCCCGAGCCAGCGCGCCTATCTCGTGGATACGCCGGTGACCTATCTCTGCGACTCAAGTACCGAAACGCTTTGGCGCATCGACGGCTACGCCGCCGCAGCTGCTCAGCCGACCGCTCGCGCAGCCGCCCCCCTCTCGGCGGGGACCCAAGCGCGCACCACCGATCTGGTCGAGCAATGCGTGTTTGACTATTCGCCGGGCACGCCTTCGCGCTCCGGTCTCGTCACACTCGAAATCGTGCTGGAACAGGAAGGCGAACGAGTTCGCCTTCTGCAGCAGGTCCAGGTCTTCAATGCCCCCTGAAAGAAAGACATCCACCCATCAGACCACCCGCCGAACCGGCGGCTTTGCCTTGATCGCCGCCCTCGCGGTACTGGTCGTCCTCGGAGCCGCCGGGGGCGTCATGCTTCGGCTGACAAGCTTGCAGCAAAGCGGGGCCACCGCAGCGATCTTGGGAACACGAGCCCATTGGGCCGCGCGAAGCGGAGTCGAATGGGCGATTCACCAGGCCGTCGGGAGCAGCGGCTGTCCCGCGGCGACCACCAATCTCGCACTCACCGAGGGTGCCCTCAGCGGCTTCACGGTTGTGGTCTCCTGCGTCGCGACCCGCCACTACGAAGGGGCGGACGAACAGATCAGCCTCGTCATCGAATCTCAAGCTCAGTACGGGACGCTCGGCTCACCGGGCTATGTCTTCCGAGAAGTTCGAGCCAGCTTGGTGCTCTGAGCCCGGCCTGGCCCGGAAAGCCTGCCCCCGCTCCATCTCTCCACATTTCCGAACCTGGGCCCCAGACGCAGAAAAACCCGCTGGCCGTTTGGCTGCGGGCTTTTTTTGATGCGATAAACATAATGTAGCCCACCTTTGTATTTCCGCAATAGCAAAATTATTTTTGGTCTAGATCAGGTCGTTTTTGATCCACGGAGCCGCTTAAGAGACCGCGACAGGGCCTTTCCGCGTCAAAACAGTCGGTTTTTAGGCGTGTCTTAAAGCCATCATCCAGCGACCTGCAGCGACATCACCCCCGGGATACGCGCTAGGATCTGCAGCGATGCCCCTCAGAAGCGCTGCTCCCCCTGCTCAATTCCGCCTCCCCACCGCCGCACGCCTCGCGTGCGGCCTCCCCCGCGCGTGCGCCCGCGCGTGCGCCCTCGCCTGCGCTCTCTGGCTCGCCCTTTTCCCGGCTGCCCCCGCTGCGCACGCCCATGGGCGAAGCGTTTCGTACTCGTCCTGGGAAGTCGACCCAGAGGGTGCGGTGGTCAGCGTTCGCCTGAAGCTCCTCGAGCTCAGCCGCATGGGCCCCGAAGCCTTACCCCCTGGCAGCGTGCCCGGCGCTCAACCGCCCGGCGCACCCGACCTTCCCGCCCGAAGCTTCCCTCAGGACCTCATCATGCTCGCCAACGAGCGCCCCTGTGCGCCAAGCCCCTCGGCCTCCCGGCGTCCGGACGAAGCGGGCTGGGTTCGGTACGAGTGGCGCGTCGACTGCCCGACCGAGGGCGCGCGCCTCGCCATTCGCAGCCGCATCCTGCTCGATGTGGCCCCCTCGCATATGCATTTCGCTCGGGCTCGATTCACGAGCACCAGCGCTCAAGGAAGTCATAGCGAAGACGGAGACGTAGCCGATATTCCGGGCCCAAGCGCGGGCCTCCGCGAGCAGGTTCTGACCGAGGCCGCCCCTGAATTCGTCCTCCAAGAAGTCGGCGAAGACGGCAGCAAAAAGCCAAAGCATTCAGGCAGCGGAATCCTCGACTATATCCAGCTTGGCGTGGAGCATATCCTCAGCGGTTGGGATCACCTCGCCTTCGTCTTCGGGCTTTTGCTTCTGGCCTCGCGCTTCGGCGAAGTCGCCCGACTCATCACCGGCTTCACACTCGCCCATAGCCTCACCCTCGCGCTCGCCGTCCTCGGTTGGGTGCATCCCCGGGCCGCAGCCGTCGAAGCCGTGATCGCGTTTTCGGTCGCCCTTGTCGCCGTTGAAATCGCCTGGCAAAACGCAGGCCGACCGAAACATCTTCCGCGCGTCGTTCAAGCCTTCCTGGTCGCTCTCGGAATCGCCGCCTTCGCCGGGGTCCTCGATCTTCCCCTGATGACGATCGCGGGCCTGCTCATTTTTTCCTCGTGTTATTTCGCTTTGATCTCTGGCCGGCCCGAAAACGAATCCGGCGGCTGGCTTCGAATCTGCCTCACCTTCGCCTTCGGGCTCGTTCATGGTTTCGGCTTTGCCGGAATCTTGATGGAGATGAGCCTCCCCACCGATCGCCTCGTCCCCGCCTTGCTCGGCTTCAACGTAGGGGTCGAACTCGGCCAGCTCGGCGTGGTTTTACTGATCTGGCCCCTGCTTATTCTGGCGCGACGATCTCTTGCCGCGAGCGCCGTCCGGTTCGGCACAGAGCTTTCCGCCGCGGTCCTCTGCGGGATCGGCCTCTACTGGCTCATCGAAAGAACCTTGCCGTTCTAGCGGAATTCAGGCGGGCTCATTCCGCACCCCGCGTCCGGTTATGCATCCCCATCACGCAGCCCCACCACACGGAAACGCAATGCGTAGGCAGCCTCGCATTCTGTCCTGAATTCCCCGCGTACAAGCCTCAGCCCGCGCCCGAATTCGGCCGATACCGCACGAATGCCACTCCGCACTCCAGAGTCGAAACTCGTCCGCGCGCAATTGAGGCGCAGATCCAGATGACCATGGAAGAGCGTCCGCCAGCCGAGCGCGACTGGACGGGGGGCGATGATCGCCGCAGATCTGACCGCAGAGGTCGACCCACGCGGCCGTGGGACGGCTTTCTCACGCCGATGCGACGAACGAGAGGCCGACGCGCAGAGGACCACTCGAGCTACGTCGATCGCTACACGAAACGCGACGTCATCCTCCTCCTCACGATTTTCTTGCTGAACGTGGGCGATGCATTCTTCACCATGATGTGGCTGAACCGAGGCGGACAGGAAGCCAATCCCGTGATGGATTTCTTCCTGGACATCGGCCCGAGCGCGTTCCTGATTCAGAAATGCATCGTCGTCGGCGGCTGGCTTCTCCTCTTGCTCGCCCACAAGAATTTCCGTTTCGCGCGCCTCGGGCTCTATGCATCCCTCGCCGTCTACTCGGTCCTGATCTTCGTCCACTTCGGAATTCTCTACTTCAACATCGAGCCCCCGAAGAAGGCGACGACGAGCCTCAATCCCCAAGCGGGGTTGATCGAAATCAACCCTTCAACGCCGATCCCAACGTCCCCCGCCAGTAAGGCAACCGCGCCGACCCGAAGATTCAGCGGGTCTCCTCCGATGAGTCCCGTGCGAGACGATCACGCGGCTTGGCGGCCCGGGAGCGCGACCACCCGTGCGACTGCTGCCCCCTTCACGCGAGCAGCCGGCCGATCAAGAGTGGAATAACGGGTTCAACGCGCAGGATGCGCGGACCCAGCCCCACTTTTTCGAAACCGATCGAACACAGCCGTTCCACTTCGTAGTCCACGAAGCCACCCTCGGGCCCCACGAATAGTGTGAGCGGCCCATCGGGAGCATGGGGACAGAGCACCTCCGCGCTTGGATGCGCGAGCAGCGCTCTTCGCCCCTCGATCGCCGTAGGCAGGACCTCCTCCACCAGCGGCTCAAAATAGCGATGCATCGTCACCTTCGGCAGAACCGTATCCCGGGCCTGCTCGAGCCCGAGGAGCAAGCGGTCGCGAATCGCTTCCGGCGTAACGACATGGCTCTGCCAGAAGCTCTTTTCCGTCCGCGCCGTTCCGACGACCATCACTTCCTCAACGCCGAGACTCGCAAGGGTCGTGATCACGCGCTTAAACACCGGCGGCCGAGGCAGCGCGAGAATCAAACGCAAGGCGTGCTTCGGCGGCGGGAGTTCGTCGAGAACCACATCGATTTCCAAGACATCGGGGTCGAGTTTCCGGATTTCCCCCTCTCCCATCCGTCCATCGACCAGACCGACGCGGAGCGTATCCCCAACTCGCGCCCCGAGGATCTCCTCGGCATGCTTGCGCCGCCTGCCCTCGATCCGGACCCGGCCTGCAGCCGAACCCGCCCCCTGCTCCTCCGACGCAAACTCCTCCGTCTCGATCAGCAAACAATTCATGACCGTCGGACTCCCCGTCGCCGCTGTCTGCCTCGCTGGCTGCTAACGTCTGCGCCGTGTCTGACGAAGATTTTTTTGAAACGCAATCCGAAGCCGAAACCCAGGGCGTCCGCGTCCAGGTTCGCGCACAGTTCTCCCCCGAACACAGCAATCCCCCCGCGAGTCGGTGGTTTTTCTTGTACACCATTCGTATCTCGAACGAGGGGGAAACAACCGTCCAGCTGATCAACCGCCACTGGACGATCGTCGACGGGACGGGACATACCGAAGAAGTTCATGGCCCGGGCGTGGTCGGCGAACAGCCCACACTCGAGCCCGGCCAGGGCTTTGAATACACCTCGGGCTGCCCGCTTCCGACGCCATTTGGCTCGATGGCGGGAACCTTCGAGATGCAGCGTGCTGACGGAACCGGCTTCGAGGCCGAAGTCGCGCTGTTCCAATTGATACAGCCGGGCTCGATTCACTAGCGCCGCCCGATTGACGAAAACCGCGCCGCCGTCACCGGCAAATCCATCAGATCTTCGATCGAAACATCAGGACGGGGCCCCGCATACTTCGCGAAATCCCGTTCGGGATCACGGATTTGACGTGTGAGCCAGAGCGTCTTCATACCCATCGCCGCCGCACCCGCGACATCCGCCGACAAGCTATCCCCCACGTGAAGGATTTCACCCGCCGGAACATCGAGAGAGTCGATGACCGCCTCAAAAATTTCACGACGCGGCTTGCGGATTCCGATCTCTTCAGAAATCACAATCGAACTCATATGCTGATCGAGGCCATCCACCGCGAGCACGGACCGAGCCGAGGCCGCGTGCGTAAAATTGGAACACACGCCTAACTTGTACTCCGAGGCCAGCGTCGTAAGAACCGCCTCATGATGCAGCGGCGTCGTCGCAGCCTCTCGCAGCGCACCCATATGAATCTCTGTCAGCCCCGCCGCAACCGAAAGGACTTCGTCGCATTCTAAATGCGTCGCGAGTGCGGTAAAACGATCGAGCGTGGGGAGCTCAATCCCCTGATCGATCGTCTCCTTACGGAGCTCTCCGTCGACACCCCCAAGTCGATCCGCGAAATCACCCAGCGAGAGCGCGAGCCCACTCTGCTCTCTGAGATAAGCATGCAGGGCAGGCGTCGTCGCACCGACTTTCCGCCCCTCGATTTCAACAGGCGCGAGTCGCTCGTGATTTTGATCGACCAGCGTGTCGAAGAGATCAAAGACGATGGCGCGGATCATCCTTCGGTCCCTCTCCGCGAAAACGAAACCGAAAACGAAACCAAAGCCGAAACCGCAGCCAAGACGAGAGGCGCTCGCGAACCCGCCGTGATCAAGAGGCCTTCTCGAGCGCCTCGTCGATCAAACGTTTGAAGTTCGCGAAAGGTTGGGCGCCCGAGAGGTACCGACCGTTGATGAAAAACGAGGGCGTTCCTGTGATGCCGAGCTTGCTGGCCTCGCGGAGATCGTCCGCAACGCGCTTCTTAACATCCGCCGAAGCAGAATCGGACTTAAACTTCTCGACATTCAGCCCCAGCTGCTGAGCGTACTTTTCGAAGGTCGCGGCGCTGAGATCACGCTGGTTCGCGAAAATAAGATCATGCATCTCCCAGAACTTCCCCTGGCGATGCGCCGCCTCAGAGGCCGCGTGGGCTGCAGGCGCCTGAGCGTGGATCGACAGCGGCATATGCTTAAACGCAATCCGAACGTCGTCGCCGTATTCTTCCTGAATTTGCGTCAGGGTCGGTGTGACACGATTGCAGAAGGGACATTGGAAATCCGAAAACTCGACGATCGTCACCTTGGCGTTTTTCCCGCCGAGAACAGGTGCCTCGTCGACCGCGACTTCATACTCGCGATTCGCATCCGGTCGTCGGGGACGGTTCGAAGGCGGAGCACCTGGCGCCGCGGCCGCCGCGACGGGCATTTCCTCGATCACTGCCGTCACGGCCTCGAGCTGGTTCGTTGCTCGGTCCAGAGAACTCGCGACGAAAAAACTGCCGCCAATAATGGCGAAGCTCACGAGCACAGCGCCAATAATGATGGAGCGTCCGTTCGATTGATCTGACACGCTTTTGATCTCCCCGCGGCGATACAGCCGCGATAATGCATCCCCCTAGACTAGCGCAATCAAACATCAGGAGAGGATCGGGAGGCCTGTTCGGGCTAGATCTCGAAGCGCAATAAACGGCGTAACTCGGGCGACTGCGCCCTCACGACCCGTGCAATCCGGGTCATTTGATTCTGCAGATGGGCGGGACTCGATCCAGCACTCCGTGCGATCTCCGCCAGCGACCTCCCCGAGGCATACGCCATCAAGAGGTTCTTATGTTCTTGCTCCAGATGCTCGAAAGCCGCTTCGATCGTCTCCCAGCGCCCCTGAAGATCCGCCAGTGCTTCCGGGTCTGCAGCCGCCCAACCCGCTAGGCCGTCCCCCGCGCTCCATTCACAGCACAACTCCGTCTCAAGCTCATCGGGATCACATTGGGTATGACTCGAAGCCCGGCGCAGTACGCCGCGCGCCTCGTCAATCACCGCACCTTCGACCCGCCGGGAAACGTAGGCGGAGAGCTCTCGCTCATGGGCATCCGAGCGGCGATTCTTGAGTGCCTTCAAGAGCCCCCAATAGCCCGCGGATTCAAGATCATCTCGCCCACTCACATCGAGCCCGAATCGGCGCTCAACGCGGCGGGCAAAATACCCAACGCGATGCGCGTAGCGATCGACCAATGCGTCGAGACCTGGATCATCGCAACCCGGCCTCGAGTAAGGTCCGGCCGGCTTCGCAATACCGGGCGCAACAGGGATTCGTCTTCGAGTGATTGTGGCGGGAGGATTGAGGGCGGTCATTGGCGCGCACTCTGACGGACGCAAGCACAAGACGAAGTGACCCTACTCACATCGCAAGCAACTGACACAAAGTCAGGTACTTCTAGCGCACTGCCTAAAATCAGCGATCTTCTAAACGCTCGATTTCGGCATCAGGAAGCCGCCTACGCGTCTACTTCAAAAACGACCCCGACTGGATGCAAATACAAATTAGGTCCGATTTCGAAACAAATTCGAGACAAACCCAGAACAAGCCTGAGCGCGAGACGTTACTCGTGATCCATTTCGGTGAGCACCTTCAGCATATCGCTCGCCGTCGCGTATCGATCTTCAGGATCCTTAGACAAAAGTTTCAAGATCAACTGGGCAAGATCATCGGGGAGATCTGGGCGAATCACCTGAGGATCGGGAACCGGCGTATGCCGATGGTGATAGGCGACCTCGCCGGTATCAAAGGGGACGACGCCCGTCGAGAGCTCGAAGAGGGTGACACCAAAGGAGTAGAGATCCGATCGATGATCCACGTCTTGACCGAGAACCTGCTCGGGCGACATGTAGTACGGCGTTCCCGAGACCATCGTGGTCGCTCCGCGGACTTCCTCCAAAACCTTCGCGAGCCCGAAATCCATGATCTTCACGATCCGGTCCGTCGTCACGAAGAGGTTCGCCGTCTTGATATCGCGGTGAACGATGCCCTGGCCGTGGGCGTATTCCAGACCGCGGCAGGCCTGTCGTGCTATGCCCAAGACGTTTGACGGCGAAAGCTGCCCCCGCTCATGCAGAATCGTGTGTAGGGGCTGGCCTTCGAGAAGCTCCATCGTGATGAAGAACTGGCCGTCCTGCTGATCGGCATCGAAAACCGTCACGATATTGGGGTGGTTCAGTCGAGCCGCAGACTGCGCCTCGCGCAAGAAGAACTGCAAGGCCCGGGGATGATGCCGCCGCAAGCCCTCTGGCAGCCGCTTGAGCGCCACGATCCGGTCGAGACGAGAATCCCGGGCGCGGTAGACGACCCCCATCCCGCCCCGCCCAATCTCCTCGAGAAGCTCATAGCGAACGTCTCCGACAAAGGCCGTCGCCCCCTGATCGAGCGGCCGGCCGCCCGAGGAGTTGAACAGATGCCCGGACGCACTTCGCGCTTTGCGCAACAATTCGATTCGAGCCGCGATGTTCGGAAAGGTCGGCTCGCGACGGCGCAAGTCTTCCAATACTTCGAGTGCGCGTTCGTTATGCCCCGCGTTCTCCCACAACTCCGACAGGCGTGAGTAGGTTTCCGCGGTCGCGTAGTCCGGCCGGAAGGTTCCAATATATTCGTTGAGTTTGGCAGCGGCGAGATCGAAATGCCCTTCGGTTTCGAAGGCTTCTGCCAACAATCCGCAGGCCTCGCGAAAATCGGGATCCGTCGCTTCAACCCTTTGCAAGAGCCGAATCGCGCGGGGCCTCTGGCTATGTTCAATCGCGAGCTTCGATGCCTCAAAAACACGCCCATATCGCTCGAGCGCAGTGACCCATTTGTCGATCGCTCCCGCTTCTCGGTAGCATTCGATCGCCCGCTCGTAGTCGAGGGCGGTTTCATAGCAGTCACCCGCGCGCTCAATCGCGTCGTCCACCTTATGTGCCTCGGCCGCATCCAGCCAAGATCCCGCTTGCTCAAAGAGCGCGGCCGCGCGGCCCGGATCCCCCTGAGCGAGTCGCAACCGAGCCGCCTGAGTCGGGTCACCGGCCGATTCATAAAAGTCGGCCGCGCGTCCCAAATCGCCTTCCGCTTCATGATTGGTCGCGAGCAATCGGAAGCCCAATGCGGACTGACCGTCGCGTTCAAGCGCCTTCGCCACGCCCGGCAGATCTCCAACAAGGTACGGGTCCACCGCCGGCGGACAGCCCTTGAAGACCGCTTCTTCCTCGAGCACATCGAGGACAAAAGCAGAGGGGCGGAAGCTTGAAACCGAGAGCTCTCGGTCAAACACGCGATCCCCGCAACCGATCAGGAGACGGTAGTCGCCCTTAGGCAGAAGTAGCCGAATCGTCCCACGGGTCGCTGCCCGCGGCTTGTCGATTAGTCCAGGTACGGTGATCTGCGCTTCATGCGCCGGTCGCTCGCCCCAAACCACCGACAAATCGATCGGGCATGTGGTCGGATGTTCGTCGAACTCGACCCGAACGGTCCGCTTGTGGCGAACCCGAACGACCTTCTCTTCATGGATCTGGCCGAGTACCTCGTCCGTCGCGGGATCGATTAGCAATCCGTCGACAACCACCTGATAGCGCCCCGTAAAGAGCCTCTGGAACTGGGTCTCGCGCGACACCATATGATGTTCTTTACGCGTAGACGCACCGCCTTCGCGAAGCATCTTCTCGGTCGCAGCGTCAGGTAAGGGCCGGCTCCCGCTTCGCACACGCACCCGGAAAATCCCGCGAAGCTCCTCGGGATATTCAAGGGAAATCGCAAGATCGCCGCGCTGCCGAACTAACACGAAGCCCGCGAGCAGAACAAGTGCGCCCGCTCCCGCAAACAACGCCGAGCGCGTCCCCTCGTCGCCCACAAGGCTCTGAGCCACGGGAAGAAGCCTGTCCCGCACAGGTTCAGGAAGACTTTCGGCGGCGTTCGCCACACGCGGGTTCACCCCTTCCCAACCGGGTTCAGGTTCCGGCGTGGGCCATTCCACAAAACCACTTCGGGGCTGGACCTGCGCGGCCAATTCGACGGAGTAACGCAGCGCATTCCGAGCACGGGTGAGTTCTCGCGAATCCGGCGCGTGAGGGATCAGCGCCTCGACCACCGCGATCGACTCCAAGAGACGTCCCTGCTGAGCGTAGAAACCCGCGAGGTCGTAGCGAAGTCGAATCTGATCGGAAGCGCGACCCGAAGCGTCCAGCCCAAAGAGGAAGGCTCGTTCAGCGCGCTCTGCGTTCCCTGCGCGCGCGTAGTTCACCGCGAGGCCATGCCAAATATCCACCAGGACGACGTCGCCCGAAGCCACCACTTTTGCGTAGGCCTCTGCCGCGGCGGCGGAAGCTCCCGCCGCCTCAAGGAGCCGAGCCGAGTCCAGCGCCGCCCGCCGAAGAATCGAAGCCTGAACCGCCGGCTCATTTTCCGGTATCTCCGCGGTCTCTGGGGGCGTCTCGACGTCGAGGGTTCGGCCAATGGCCTCCACAGTATCTTCACGGCGAATCGGATCGAGGCTCACCGCAGACTCGAGCCAGGGGCCCGCCTCAAGTCCATCGGAAAAATGCAGCTGGGACATTGCCGGCTCGAGCCAGCGCCAGGGCCCATCGAGCGCCGAATCAAGGCGCGTCGTCGCAAGGGCGTTCCCGCTACCCAGTAGCCCGAAGCCGACCATCGAAAGCAGAATCAGGCGAGCTGCCGATTTCACGCAAGACTGTCCATCGGCTCCGTGAGGGCGCATTACGCGCACCGAGAGCGACGATTGCCTCGCGGAGTGGCCAGCCGACTCGATTGAGCGGTCAGGGATCACCCCGTTCGGGATTCCGGATTGAGTCCAGCACGTGGTCGGCCGCACGCAGCCTCCCCTATCCATGTGCGTCCCGAATCGCCTGGTGGCTTCGTCGGCATCGCGTCTGGGGTGTGGGATAGATCGCCGGAGGATAGCGCGAGTCCCCTCCAGATAGGACATCACGCCGGCTCACAGGCTGTGATCGTGCTCGCGAGATGGATTGAGAGAAGGAAATTTACCCCAGGGGAGCAAAAACGCCAAACTGAGCAACAAGCGACTCGCAATTGTGCGATCCTGTGCGCGTAAAACCCGAGAAAGAGGCAGTTCAAGCGTCATGACTTCCGGCCCGATTTCGGCCTCTCAGACGACAACAGAAGAAGCCGGGTGGGTCTCCGCCCGTTTCCTAACGGATTTTTTTTCTGCGATTTCGCGACGAGACATCTCCGTCACCGACTTGATTGGCGATCTGCCTATCTTTGTTGATGGCCACGGCCGGGTGGCGAGGAATGTCGAGTGGACTCATTTCGCCGAGTTCCTGGGACGTCTCGAAAATGAAGTCGGTGGAGTCGGCGAGCTCGAGAATCTCGGTGAGATGATCTGCGAGATGAAGCCCGCCCGCGCGATCCAGTCTTTCGCCGGCCTAACGGCCTCGCCCTACACCCTTTACCGGGCTGCGAGCCGATGGGCTCTTCGAAGGGCGATGCCGGGCATCGAGTCCTCGATCCACCGCGCCTCTGTCAAAAATTCCGCGGATTCCACAGATTCCACGGATTTCACGATTCGGGCCAATCTCAGCCACTCGCTCCGGGCCTGCCCGCAGATTTTCCATATCGCGGCGGGAGGCGCTCGAGCCCTGCCCCGCATCCTGGGCCTCCCTGATGCCATCGTCAGTGCGGAAATCAAGGATCGCGAGGCTCATTTCCAGATCATGGTTCCGCCTTCCAGAACCGCCTTCGCCCGCACTCGCCGCTTTTTCCAGATGATCTTTTCCGCGGGCTCGGTCCTACGCTTCCTCGAAGATCAACAGCTCGAACTCCATGCGAAACACGATGCATTGATGCAGGCCCATACTGAGCTCGAAAAGAACGAGCAGCGCTTCCGCGAGCGGAATGATGCCTCGGTCGACGTGCTCTGCGAAATCGACGAAGACGGACAGGTCGCCTACGTCAGCGCCGCCGTGTACGAACTCCTTGGCTACACCCCCGAACAGGTCACCGGCAGCCATTTTCGCCTCTGGATCCCGAACGAATTCCATGCGCTTGTCACCGAGCGTTTCGAGCGGCTCTTTACTGAATCTGCGGGACAATCCGCCATTCGCGAACGGCTCACGCTCCACGCCGCAGGCGGGCGGCGCGTCGCAGTCGAGCTGATGGCACGCACCTACTGCCTTTCGGACCGAGTGTCCCAGGAAGAATCCGCCGCATCCGACTCACTCCCTCTGCCCAGCGGCAGCGAGAACCGAACTCGGGGATGGGAAGGCGCGTGGCGCTTCGTCGCAACGCTAAGAGCGTTAGGCGATGCCACAGAAAGCGCAGACCCGTCGGAGCTCATCATCCCTACGGCGTCACACAGCGCGACCTCCACCGCTGATCCCGCCGTCTACAAAACTACCCCTACGAAACATTTCGACCAAGCCGTCGAACACGCCCTCACCGCAACGAACGGCGAATCCACCTCAGGCGACTGGACCGAGACTGACAAGCTCACGGAGCGAGCACGCTATGCGGTTCAGGCGCAGAGCGACGTCACGCTCCGAGTCGATACCCAGGATGCTCCCGCCGAAATCGCAGGCGACGAAGAGCTTCTCGTCGCTTGTCTAAGTGGGCTTCTTGGCTGGGGCATCGAGCGCCTTGAAGCCAAGACGCATCATCCCGCCTTCGTCCGCACCGCTCCACCCCAGAAACTCCTGCTCCGAATCGCATCGAAGGAGCCAGGAAAAGTCATCTTCCTCGTTCGCATCGACTGGCCCAAAGCAAGCGCAGCCGAGAAGATCTACGCGAACCGCGCTCAGGCGAAATTCGAGACGTCTCCCTCATCACTCAGCCACCCCCTCGAAGAAGCCGAGGCGGCCGCTCTTGCATTAGGCGGCGTTCTTGCAGCAGGCGGCGCCTCTGCAGCAGGCGGCGCCTCTACGGACTCAAGCGAAGCGGCGCTGCGGAAGACGCATCCGGCCGAGCAGCAGCTCAGTGGGCAGCATCCGTTGCACGCCCCCTACGCAACGGAACAATCCGTAACGATCCCGCAGCCCTCCCAGCCCTAGTCGCCCTAACAAGCAGCCCAACGCAAGCGTCAGTCGGCTTCCCGGACGATGTCCGCACCCAAAGCGCGAAGCTTCTCCTCGACCCGCTCGTAGCCGCGGTCAACGATTTCCGCGTTCTGTACGATGCAGGGCCGTCGCGTTGCGCAGAGCGCAGCAATGATCATGGCCATGCCCGCGCGGATATCAGGACTCCGCACAGTCTGCCCCGAAAGCTGAGCGCGCCCGGAGATAATCACGCGATGGGGGTCGCAAATAATCGCATTTGCCCCCATCTGGATCAGCGGATCCACAAAGTACATACGCCCTTCGAACATCTTTTCGAAAAACAGGATCGTGCCCTCGCTCTGCGTCGCCAGAACAAGGAAAGGACTCATCATATCCGTCGGGAACTGCGGCCAAGGCCCGTCATCCACCTGGGGAATCTTTCCTCCCGCATCCATCTGAACCTTCGGCGTTTGCCCGGCAGGCATCACGATCCGGTCGCTCTTGATATCGAGTTCGATCCCAAAGCGCTCAAATACGCGATGCATCATCCAGTAATGGCCGCGCACAGTATCGTGAATCGTGATGCCGCCCCCCGTCGCAGCAGCGAGCGCGAGGTAAGAACCCACTTCGATGTGATCCGATACGACACGGTGAGTCGCGCCATGCAGCCGGTCCACACCCGTAACCGTGAGCGTATTCGTATAGAGCCCCTCGATCTGCGCGCCCATCGAAACTAACAGCGTCGCGAGATCCATCACATGCGGTTCGCTCGCCGCGTTCAAAATCGTCGTCGTGCCATCGGCCAAAGCCGCCGCCATCAGGATATGCTCGGTCGCCGTCACGCTCGCTTCGTCAAAGAAGAGCATCGCTCCCTTGAGTCGCTCATTCGCAATAAACTCGAATTCGCGATCATCAACTTCCGCGCCCATCGAGCGCAGTCCGTAAAAATGCGTGTCGAGACGTCGCCGACCAATGCCGTCACCACCGGGTGGATGCAATTTGGCACGACCCAGTCGATGAAGAAGCGGCGCGACAAAAAGAACAGAAGTGCGCACCCGCTCGCAGAGTTCATGAGGAAGCTGCTGGTCCTTCAGGTTCGCAGCGCGAATCGTGATGCGATCGTCGAGCCGAGAAACCTCGGCGCCCAGCACGCCCGCGATCTCCAGCATCACGTCGACGTCGCGAATCGACGGGACGTTTTCAAGAACGACTTCTTCGTCGGTCAGGAGCGCCGCCGCGATCATCGGCAGCGCGGCGTTCTTGCTGCCGCTCGCGCGAATCTCCCCTTCGAGCGGGCGTCCTCCCTGAATCACGAAACGACTCAATCGTTTTCTCCTCGCGGTCATTCATCCGACCGCACTTCGTAACTTGCGTCTAAATTGCCTATCGGCTGCATGATCGCGAAACATGGGGGGTTGAGCCATCCATGGCATGCATGCTGGCATCGATGCTGATTCACCCCAGTTAAGAAACCATTACCAGGTCCGTGGCACCCTCTGCTGTGACCTCAAATGAAGCGCGTGACATAAAGGGACGCCCTCTGTGTGAATTGGTTCACAGTCCATGCGCCTCAATTGCTTCAAATTGCCGTTCTCCCATTGCTTCCAGCTCGGAACGAGCGGATCTTCTCAATCCTGAATCAAATACACCCGATTCAGTGTCCGCCCAGCCGTAAAGCAAGCCGCAGCGCAGGGAAATCGAAATTTTCAGTCCCGGGCGATGATGGCCCCCTATTTTCGGAGCGAACCTAGACCCATGCGAACGAGCCAAATCAACCTCTCGGTTCTAATCCTTCTCGTCGCGCTTGTCGGCGCGATCGGCTGTGGCGGAGGCGGGGGCCCCGCCCTCCAGCTGCCCGCTGACCCGCAAGCTGCGCCTCAGGCCAGCCTCGAAGCGCTTTTCGACCAGATCGCACTCCAGCTCAGCACGACCAAGCCCGGAAGTGACGCCGCTCTCCGCCTCGCCACCCAGCAAAAGACCGTGGGCAGCGAGCTCGGCAAGCGTGCCGCCGCGGTCGTTCGCACCCGACTCTCCGAGGTCGACCGCATCGATGGCAGCCTGCCTCTCGGCGCCGTCGAACGCGAGATGGGCGGGATCGACCGGATCCGCCGATGGGACGACGGAGCCTTTAGCGAGATTTCTGCGGAGCTCCAGCAGGAAATCGCTGCGAGCCAGAACGCCATCAAAATTCGCGAACAGAAGCTCGCGAGCACGTCCCCCGACGCGGTCCTCGACCGACTGAACCTGCTCTCAGAACTCTCCGCGCTCTCGGGCACGGGCTCCGAAGACCAGGCTCGCTACGCCGCCCAGCGCGATGCCATTCTGCGCGATGTCTCCCAGGAAGCCGAAGAGGCCATCCAGAACGAAGACTATGAAAAGGCGCAGGATCTTCTTGGCATCGTCCAGGAAGTGAACCCTGAAGATGAAGCCGCTCGCCAACAAAAATGTCAGGTCGACGGCAAAGTCATCCTCAAACAGTTCGGCCAGGCCATGGAAACCGGTCGCGTGACGCGCTCGATGGACATGCTGACCGAATTCTCTGAGACGGACTGCTTCGGCGAGATCAAGGATGGTCTGGCTGAATCCGCCGCGCCGATGGTCGAAGCGTTCGGACTCCTCGGCCAGGAAGCAATGAACACCCGCAACCTTGCGGATGCGTATCAGCGCTACCGCGATTCGAAACTGATTTCGACGCTGCTGCTGGATCGTGGCAACCCCACGCTGCCCGGGATCAGCAGTTTCCTTTCGCAGGTTGAGCAGGCCTATCAGCGGGCTTCGACCGCAAACGAATATGGTCTCGCCTGGGGCTACTTGAACGTGATGACCGAATTTGGGCCGACGACGCCGAGCATTCGGCAAAGACTGCGCCAGACTCGCGACGAAATCGCCCGCCGCGCCGTCCGTGGCCTCACCGCCTACCCCTTCGAGAATCCGCGCACCTCCAACACCAAGGTCGGCGACGCAGTCTCCTCCAAGGTCGTGCAGCATATCTTCCGCGAAATCCCCGGCGACGTGCGCATCGTCGAGCGTGAACAGCTCGAACGCATTCTCGAAGAATGTAAGCGTCGCGCCACCTGCGGCGATCTCGACACCGCGGACTTCATCGTTCAGGGCTCGATCCTCGACGCCAAGGTCGAAACGACTGAGAAGTCGGGCAGCGAAACCCGTCGCGTCGTCACGGGCGAAGAGAGCATCACCAACCCCGAGTACACAAACTGGGCCCAGCTCAGCGAGCGCCAGCGAAAGAAGACCCCGCAGCCCCAGCAGATGATTACCCGGGACGTCACCGAAGACGTGCGCATCGAAGTCAACAGCGTCCGCAAGGTCGGCATCATCTCCGTGTCCTACCGCGTCGTCGAAGCGAGCTCGGGTCGCGTCCTCTTCACGGATTCGATGCAGAGCAAGCAGGAGTTCCAGGACGAAGGGCGCCAGGGCGTTCAGCTTGGCAACTTCAAGCAGGAAACGGACTTCGTCGAGCTGCCGCCGGATATTGAAATCCTGTCGGGCAACGACGGACTCGCTGACAAGATCTCGAAAGAGATCGGCATGAAGCTCGTCAAGTTCCTCCAGAACCCCGAAGAAACCTACGTAAAGGAAGCCGATCGCTTCGTGAACGAAGGCGACTATATCGGCGCCTCACGCAAGGCCGCCTACGCGATCGTGCTCAGCGAGGACAAGCAGAAGGAGATCGGCTCCCTCCGCGACGACCTCAAGAGCTACGCGATGCAGAGCCCTCAGCTCTAGAGAAGAGCCCTCAGCTCTGAAGAAGAGCCCTTAGCTTTAAAGACGAGCCCTCAGCGTTAGGCAGACAGCCCTCAGCTCGGCTTCTGAGCCGCGCTGCGCATCGCCGATCGAACTCGGTCGGCGATGCCGCGCCCGTCTAGGCCATAGGCGCGCTCGAGTTCGATATTGCTTCCTGCCTCGATGAACCGCGTCGGCAGACCGAGCCGCATCAGAGTTCGATGGTTCATCCCCTTCGAGAAGAGCATCGCACCCACCGCGGATCCCACCCCGCCCTCGATGACAGCTTCTTCAACCGTCACGACGGTCGAAAACGGAGCCAACTTCTGAGCAAGCTCCGCTGCGGGCAATGGCTTTAGCTGTCGCAAGTTGATCACTTCGGCTGAGATCCCCGCCACACCGAGGCGCTCCGCAGCATCAAGACATGCGGCGACCTTATTGCCGACCGACACCAGAGCCACGTCCGTCCCCGGCCGCACGGTCTCAGGCCGAAGCAACTCTGCGCGCGGCAAATCGAGAACGGATTCATCCATCGAATCCGCAGGCCCGTACGGCATCATGACTAACACCGGGCCGCTCAGATCATCCAAAAGGCTTCTCACCATCGCCTGCGCTTCCCATCGATCCTTCGGGTAGAAGACGCGCAGATTCGGAACGGGGCGCAAATAGGCGATATCGTAGATGCCGTGATGTGTTGGGTTGTCGTATCCGCTAAATCCACTTCGATAAGAGAGCATCAAACAGGGACGGTTCGCAAACGCGATATCGTGAATGATCTGATCGAATGCGCGCTGTAAGAAGGTCGACTGATAAGCGATGATCGGCGTCTGGCCCGAAAGCGAAAATCCCACGCACATGGAAAGCGCGTGTTGCTCCTCCATACCGGGATCGAAACATCGCTCCGGATACTTTTCAAAGATCGGCGCAAGCCCCGTCGCGTAGAGCGTCGAAGGCGTGATGCAAACCGAGCTGGGATTTTTCGACATATGCTCGTCGATCACCTCGGCAACGACTTCCGGATAACCCGGATCCGGTGCCACCGTGACCTTTGCCTCACCCGTTTCCTCATCGAAGGGAAACGAGAAATGCATGCGGAAGGGATGCTCGTCCGCAGGCGCCCAGTCCTTGCCTTTCGTCGTCCGAGCATGAACGACGCTCAAACCCGGCGAAGACTTCGCGGACTCAAGCGCACCCAGAAGCTCCGCAAGGTCATGCCCATCAACGGGACCGTGATAGCGAGCGCCCAGGCTCTCAAAGAACGACCGCGCACGGTCGCCCCCCGCTTGGAGCGTATTATGGAAGCCACCAAATCCAGGACTGATCGCATATCCGTTATCGTTTAAGACCACGATGAGATTCGTATCTTCGGCGAGCGCATGATTAAACGCTTCAAGAGAAATGCCTTCAACGAAAGCGCTATCTCCCACAGTCGCCACCACATGCGAATCGTCTCCGCGTAGCCGCTTCGCAAGAGCAAAGCCTAAGCCGACCGAGATTGCGGTTCCCGCATGGGAGGCCTCGATCCAGTCATGCTCGCTCTCATCGGGCGTGAGAAATCGGTTCATCCCGCCGTATTGATTCAGCGAGGCAAAGAGTCCGCGTCGCCCCGTCAGGAGCTTATGCGTGTAGCCCTGATGCCCCGTATCAAAGAGCAGAGGTTCCTTCGGCGAGTCGAAACAGGCATGCAGCGCAATCGTCAGCTCCACCGTCCCGAGATTCGCACCGATATGGCCGCCCGTCTTCGAAATATTCGCGAGCAAAAACGCCCGGACCTGCGTCGCCAAATCCTCGAGCTGAGACAAAGAGGCCGACCGCAGCGGAGCGGGCTCCGCCAACTCCGAAAGTTCGATGCGCTTCCAACTGCGCCCGAGCGACGAACCTGGTTCCGAATCATGCTGCCCTTTGGAGGCCGCGTCGTTCGGCGCAGTGTTTGGTGTAGTACTCGGCGTAGTACTCGCCGCAAAGCCTGAAGAGAATGTTCCGGCGCTCAAAAGTACAGCCCTCCGTTCGCGGCCAGCGTCTGGCCCGTGACATAACTGCTTTCCTCGGTCGCCAAAAAGAAGGCGGCGGCCGCAATTTCCTTAGGGTCTGCGAATCGGCCTAACAAGACCGACTCCGCCTGCGCCTGAACGGCGGGGGAACCTAACGAGCCTCGCGTCATTTCCGAATCCACGAACCCTGCCGCGAGCGTGTTGCAGCGAATTCCCGATTTCGCACCGAAGCGGGCAATCACCTGACTGAGCGAGATCATTCCCGCCTTCGAAGCGGCGTAATGCGCTGTGCGCGGGCCGCCGTATTGGCCACTCACGGAACCCACGTTAATCACCGACGCTTTCCCCGAAGCCTTCAAAAGCGGCAAAGCAACCTGGGTACACACAAACGGTCCCTTCAAGTTCACGCTGAGGATCTCGTCCCAATCTTCGTCCGTGATCTGGTCGAAATCCGTCGGTTTATTGATCCCTGCGTTGTTCACCAGGACATCGAGGCGACCATGCTCGCGATCAATCTCCGCAACAAGGCGCTCCACAGCCGAGCGATCTCGGGAGTCCACGCAGCGCACATCGACCGCCCAGCCCTGACTCGCCCAGTCGCGTTCAACGGCCTTCGCCTCGGCTTCATTCGACACGTAAGTCGCGTAGACCCGCGCGCCCGACGCGGCCAGACGGTTCACAATCTCCTTACCGATTCCGCGGGTGCCCCCCGTAACCCAAGCGATGCGTTCCCTCAATTGACTACTCCTCCCTGACTCTGGGCGGACTGCGCCGCCGCACGCAATAGGCGATGCGAGTTTGCTCTTCGCGCGCGCTCTGCCACCGTCGGCTTTCGTTTTCCTTCGGGATCGACCGTAGGAACGGTCTGCCATTTCGTGACATCGCTCCGCGCCGGATCGTTGACGACCTGGAACGAGACCCCCGCGTAGACCTCTTCAATTCGACGCTGGACCGTTTCGCGATCGGGCCCGGTCACAACAAAGACGCCGAGCCGCTGACCATGACTTTCCACACGCGGAAGCACATCACCGACCCAGAAACTCAGTTCGAGTTTTTCGACCCAAGGCTTCGCTCGCATCGCTTCGAGCCCAGAGACTGAAACCAAGCATCCGGGCTCGGCGAAGAAGTACCGATTCGCCACCACGTGATGCCGCCGCGGGGCCAATTCAGAAAGCATCACCGGAAGCCCCAGTGCCTGACGGATCACTTGCTTCACATAATTCACGCCACTCGATAGCGGCACAAGACTCTCGCTGAAATCGCCTCCACTGAGACGGGCAGCGACTTCGATCACCGCGATGCGACCCTCCGCCGCGCGCACGAGATCTCCCTTGATAACCCCGTTGCGAATCCCCAGAGCCTTCGCGCAAGCGGAGATCACCTCATCGACGTTCTCTTGCTCCGAAGCGAACTGAGAAGGAACCCATCCTCCATTCTCGAGAATTTGCGGAAGAAAGCGGTCGAGATCGGCATAGTTTCGGTCCGCAAGACCGGGCGTGTGCACCACGCCGTCCACGATCAGACTTTCGCTGCTGAGCTGCTCTCCCGGAAGGAAGCGCTCGGCGAGCACCCAGCCATCCGCCGAGAAACGCTGCGCCTGGATGAGTGCGTTTTCGAGGCCCGCTTCGTCTTGGACGAGAGAAACCCCGCGCGAGCCCGCCTGATTCATGGGCTTCAGAACTAACTGGCCCCACGACGCCAGTAGCGGCAAGAGCGACGCAAGTGAATTCACGCGCTGATAGTCGGGGACGCAAATTCCGGCTGCTGAAAAGCATGACTTCATGCGGAACTTGTCGACCGCGATCAGCGCAGCGTCTTGAGGAATGCTCGGCAGCTTGAGCGCGTGCGCGATTTCCGCAACGACGTGGGGAATATCGGAACCCATTGTCGAGACGCCGTCGATCTGGGTGTTCGTCTGTTCGAGATGTCCGAGGATCGCTGCGACATCGCGATTGCTGATGACGACGGAGTCGTCCGCCAATGCGAAGCCCGGCGCATTCGCGTCGCCGTCGACGGCGAGCGTTTGGACTCCCATCTCCCGCGCAGATCGCAGCATGAAGCATTGATCATTGCCGGCACCGAGCACCAAGAGGCGAGGGGCTTTTTCGTTCGAATCGCTGAATGCCATAAGGACTCCCGTGGGAGTTCTATCGGCAATTCATGTGCGCCCCGAAGTCCTAACTGCCTGAATTCGTAAACAAAGGCGCCCCTAGAGCCAATCCGCCTTTCGAGACTCAGAAGAAATCCCGAGCAGCTCTCCGCAGAAAACCGCAGGCCCCGAGACTCAAGAGAAAAGCCCCGAGAGCTAGAGGTTAGAGAGCCGAGCCTCTGCCGCGCGGATCCCGCCGTAGCTCGAGTCGGCCCGCTTCGCGCGATCAAGGTAGGTGCGCGCTTGCCCCTTGTCGCCGCCTTCGATTGCGGAGTCCGCAAGCGACACATAGCGAACCGCGACCGTCCGCAGGCCACTCTTCGCCTTCGCGTTCGAGGGATCCAATTTCAAGACGCTGCGATAGCGGTCATAGGCATTATCGTCCGCCGGCGACATCAGCCGATTATCTTCGAGCGCCAGCTTCGCGTTACTAAGAAGACCAATGATCCGAACGCGATCACTCGCCGTCAGCCGTCGGGGTCGAGGCGTCGGACGCGGCTGCGGAGCCGGCTTCGCAACCAGGGCCGTCGCTTCGGGGGGCTTTTCGATCATCGTCGGCGCCGGCGCCGGCTCGGCCGCAGGCGCGTTGCTCGGAGTCACCGTCCCCGCCGCGAGTGGCGTAAGCTCCGCCGGATCCGTCGGATCAGTCAGCGATGCGTCCCCAGTCGGCACTGCGTCATCGTCGCCGCCCAGCGTCAGAAAGCCAATCCCCACCGCCAAGGCCAGAATCGCCGCCGCACCGAGACCCGCAGCAAAACCAACGCCGCGGTCCTTCCCTGCGGTCGCTGCTCCGGTCGCGGCCGCGGCCCCGGCGCCTCCCGTCGCAGCGTAGGCCGATTCCGTTTCTCCGGGCTCACCTCCGCCCGGCACAACAAAGAGCCGATCGACATATTGAGGCCGATCCTTCGGATCCAGCGCAAGGAGCGGTTGAATCGCCGAACGCAGCCCAACCGGGATTTCGTCCGGAAGCGCGCCCAGCTCACGGCGCGCGTCCACCGCTTCCATGACCGACGTCCCCATACTCATCGGCCGACCCATCGCCGCAGCGACTAACACCAGGCCCAGGGAATAAAAATCCGACCGGCCATCAATCTTGCCGCCGTAAAAGCCAAGCTGCTCCGGTGAGGCGTAGGAGAGCTTTCCTTTGAAGCCGTCGACGATCGTGCCTTCTCCCTCTTCAAGGAGTTTCGCGATCCCGAAATCAATGATCTTTGCTTCGCGAACCCGGCCGTTCGGAAGAACGATGTTATCCGGCGACACGTCGCGATGAATCACGCCCTTTCGATGCGCCGCGCTCAAACCATGGGAAACACGTGCCCCCAGCACAGCCACGTCATCCGCCGACAGAGGCCCATCGTTCATCTTCTTCGAAAGCGGAATCCCTTCAATCATTTCCATGATGAGGTAGACACGCCCCTGATCATCCGAGAGAAGATCATGGCAATGCACGACGGCGGGATGGCGAACCGCAAGAAGCGCTTTCGCTTCGCGGTAGAAGAATTCGCTAGCCCCTTTTTTCTGCGAGAGTTCGGCGTGCATCACCTTGATTGCGCGATGCTCATCGAGGCGACGATGGCGAGCGCGGTAGACCTCGCCCATCCCACCGACGCCCAGCACGTTCACAATCTCATACTCGCCAAAGAGGATCGTGCCCGGCATTAGGCCGCGTGACGGATCGATCGGGGCGGCGGGCGGGGGCGGCAACGGCGCTTGCGGCTCAGCTTGGGTCTTCCCGCTCCCGGTCGTGACAGCGCCCAAAGACGCAGCCTGCGCTCCGGCGACGGCCCCCGCTCCGGCAACAACTTCCTCTGAAGCAAGCTTGCTGAGGACCCGCGTGTCCTTGGGGCCGCGCGACGCCTCATCTTCTGGGTCGGCCGAAGTTCCCGGCCCCGCGTTCTCCGCAGAATCAGAC
Organism: Myxococcota bacterium; assembly: GCA_045106235.1. Lineage (GTDB taxonomy): Bacteria > Myxococcota_A > UBA9160 > UBA9160 > UBA4427 > UBA4427. The sequence continues at coordinate 142,266 of JBGCEJ010000011.1, read as the reverse complement.
TGGTGGGCGCGCTCGACGGCAGGACTCGAGGCGAGCACCGTTGCTTCTTCCGCGATCGAGGCCGCTCGGGTCACGAGCTCCGTCGCCTCATGGCCGTCCGCGGCGGCATTCGCCTCCCCTGACGAATCGGATGCGTCCGCGGGATCGAGAGCAAGCACAGTTTCCGCTGCCTGCCTCTGGGCAGCTGTGGCCTCCGGATCGTCCATCATCCGCGTTTCGGCATCGGCCAAAACCGTCGCCTCGCCGTCTGCTTCTGCCTCTGGATCGCGCCCGTCGTTCCCGCTCATGCGTCGGCCCGACTATTCCTTCGCCATCACGTTAATGGTGATCTGGGGGGAGACGACCGGCGGGTCGTGGGGGACATGAATATGATCCGCGAGCAGCAGCTGAAGCGTATGCTTGCCCGGCGTGAGCTCAAGCGCGACTTCCGTCTGCCCCGCGCCGAAATGGCGATAGTTGGCATTTTTCGGCACAGGCAGATCGACGGGCGGAAGCTCCGCGTCGACGATGAGATGATGATGCCCCGTGCCGGCCTTTTGGGTCCCTGCCGGAGCAACGCCCATCTGCCCCAACCCGAAGCGGACCGTCACGGGCGAAGTCACGGTCTCACCATCCGAGGGCGAGATAAAATAGACATAGGCCTCATCCGGTCGATCGCTGCGAGGGATCCCGGACGCAGCCTGGGCGGGAAGAGCCCCGAAATGGACGGTCAGCGCGACTAGGCCGATTAGGCCGAATGCGGCGCTCAGGCCGGCGACGGCTCGGGTCACGCGGGTGGCGCGCGGGCCACCCAAAACAGTTCCTCGTCCAATCAGATTCCGCATCCTCGGGTCTCCTTCTTTCGATCTCAAAAGTCTCGTTTCTTTATTCTACCGCGCGGATACGCCTGTCACACCTTGAACGGGCTTTCTTGCGACGGATGCATCCGCGGGCGGTAGAATAAGCGAGCGTCTAAGAAACGGCGCAATTCTGGGGTGAGACGAAGCATGTCCGAGAACGAGCAAAATCCTTACGCAAAACACACGACCAGCGGCGATTCGAGGAGCGCAGTCGAACCCGCGACCCCAACGTCTGCGTCGCGCATCCGGAGCCTAGCGACCCGCGTCGTCCGCTTCGGCGTCCTGGTCTCCGCCCTCTTCGTCCTCTCTTCGGTCCTAGACGCCTTCGCCGCGCCGCCCATCCCGCAGTACGGGCCCGACAAGCATGAAGGCGTCTCGAGCTGCGACGGCAGTACCTGCCATGGCTCCGCCGCGCCACGCAACGATCGCAATGTTATGCAGAACGAGTATTCGGTCTGGGTCGACGAAGATCGACATTCGATGCGCGCCTACAAGGTCCTCCTTAACAAGAACTCGATCCGAATTTCAAAGAACCTGGGTCGCAAGAAGAAGCCGCATCAAGACGATCTTTGCCTCGATTGCCATGCCGACAATCCGCCCGCCGCCAAACGGCGCACCGAAAATAATGCCTTTCGTGTTCAGGACGGCGTGGGATGCGAGGGTTGCCATGGCGGCGCCGAGCGCTGGCTGATCCCCCACGACAGCAACGCCACCCACGCCAAGAACCTCGAACTCGGCATGTATCCGACGGATCAACCCGTCGCCCGCGCGCGCCTTTGCCTCTCTTGCCATCTCGGCGACCGCAATAAATTCGTGGACCATCGCCTGATGGGCGCAGGGCATCCACGCCAGAGCTTCGAACTCTCGCTCTTCTCGATCCTCCAGCCCTACCACTGGGAACCGGATGACGACTACATCGCGCGCGGTAAGGCCGTCCCGAACGACGTCAAGCTCTGGGCCATCGGCCAGGCGGTCGCGATTGACGAAATTCTGGACGCGATGATGGATCCCAAGCGCAATTCGTTAGGCGCGTTCCCGGAACTGGTCCTCTACGATTGTCAGGCCTGCCATCACGCGATCGACAAGACCCGACGCTGGCGACCGCGCAAGAGCACGGGCCTCGGCCCCGGCGTCGTCCGATTGAACGATTCGGCCTTCTTGATGCTGATGCAGGCCCTCGATGTCGTGGATGCGCCGGCGGCGGCCAAACTGCGCGCGGATCTGCGCAAGCTGCATCAGGCAACGAGTGAGGGGCGCGGGAATGCGCAGACCACCGCGAAGGCCATCCGCGCCAATATCGCGAAGCTCTTGCCGAAGCTCGAAGCCTGGAAGGTGAACAAGACCGCGCTGCGGAAGCTCGCCAAGGGCATTCTGAAGCAGGCTGTGGCCGGGGAATTCACGGACTACGCGGGCTCGGAGCAGGCGGCAATGGCGCTGCAATCCATCGTCTACAACTACCTGCTCGAGGGGATCATCAACGATCCGACCTACGACGCCCTCGAACGCAATGAGCTCTCGAAGCTGCTCGCCTCCGTCGAGGATCCGGATAAATTCAACCCGGACCGCGCGAAGAAGGCCTTCCGGAGTCTCCAGGCCAAGCTCGCCAACAAGTAGCCCCCGCAGCCGGCCGAAAAACGCTCGCCCCGCGGGCTCAGGGCTTCACAAGGGCCCGTTCTTGCTATGGTTCCGCTCGCTCGGCGCCGGGATCACCGGAGGCCGCGCCGCGGTGATGCGCCCCGCGGCCCGTCGCTCAGGCCGAGCTCAGACAGACTCCAGCTAGACCCTTGGGCAGACCCGAGGTCTACTCACAGCAGCAAGCGGAAAAGAAGGCGAAGCGATGCAGATCGGTGATCTCAAAGGCGAGAAGATTGGAATTTGTGTTTCGGGCGGACTCGACAGCAAGTCGGTCACGGCCCGTCTGATCGAGGCCGGCCTCGACGTCGTCGGATTCACCGCCGACCTCGCCCAGCCCGACGAAGAAGACATCAACGATATCCCCGTCCGCATGGAGCCCGCCGGAGCCCCCACGCGCATCGTCGACCTGAAAGACGCCATGGCCAAAGCCGCCATGCTCGTCGTGAAAGCCCAGGCGCGATACGACGGCGGCTACTGGAACACAACAGGCATCGCCCGCGCCGTCACGGTCCACGGCCTGATCGGCGCCATGCGCGAAGAAGGCTGCACGGTCCTCGCCCACGGCGCGACCGGTCGCGGCAACGACCAGCTCCGCTTCGAGCGCTACACCAACGTGCTCCAGCCCGACATGAAGGTCTACGCCGCATGGCGCGACCCGGAACTCCTCGAACAATTCCCGGGCCGCAAAGAAATGGCCGCCTACCTCCAGAACAAGGGCATCGAAGCCTCTCAAGGCCCGGCGAAGCGCTACTCGACCGACGCGAATATCGCAGGCCTCTCCCACGAAGCCGAAGATCTCGAATCCCTCGAAACCCCGGCGACGATCGTCGAGCCGACCATGTGCGTCTGGCCGCAGGACGCGCCGGATAAGGTCGAGACCGTCTCCATGCGCTTCGAGCGCGGCCTCTGCGTCGAGATCAACGGCAAGCAGCTCGGTGAACTCGACATGCTCGTCGAAGCCAACGCCGTCGCCGGCCGAAATGGCATCGGCCTCTCGAACGCCCTCGAAAACCGCATCATCGGCACGAAGAGCCGGGGCGTCTACGAATCCCCCGGCATGGAGCTTCTCGGCCGCGGCCTCGAGGCGGTCTATCAGGCCGTGCTCGACCGGCGCGCCGTCTCGCTCTTCCAGCATTGCTCGAAGATCGTCTCGGATCAGATCTACGACGGTCGCCTCTTCGACCCCGCACCCCGAGCAGCAATCGGCGCAATCAACACGATGGCCGAGAAAGCCAACGGTCGCGTCGAGTTCGGACTTTATAAGGGCAACATCTTCTTCCAGTCTCTCACGGATTGCGCATCGTCGCTCTACAACCCGGCGGACGCGTCCATGGAGGCCAGCGACGGCCTCAACCCGACGAGCAGCCAGGGCTATGTCGAAGTGCAGGCGGTCGAGGCCGTGGCGCTCGCGTTAGGCGGACAGATCGAGGCGCCGGTCTGGGAGTGATTCGCGGCGGCGACCAAAAAGGGCAACCCCCAGAAGCCCAGCTCCTAACAGCGCCGAAACTCCCGGCTCCGGCACGTTATTCACTCGCCAAACCTGCCGATCCGTCGAAATGAAATCACTCGTCATCAGCACCAGCTGATTCGCATCATTCAGCTCACCCATGTAGAACACCGAAAAGAGCCGGCCATCCATCTCATCCCCCGGCTCAATGATCTTATCCGCGACGGGATCCGGCCCGAAATAGAGCCCACTGCCCCCAGCGGTCTTCACCGCCCGAAAGACGACGACGCCGTTTTCGTTGATCTGAACGTCGCTGCCAAAGGAGTCGAATCCGGTCGAGGTCCCCACGACCTGGGTCACGATCGGCGGCTGGCCGAAAGCGGTCGGCGTCGCAATATAGACACCCGGTGTCAGCGTAATTTCCGCAACCAGCGTCCCCGAAGCGTTATTCGGCGGGTCATAGAATCGCATCGTCGAATCCGCATTGAGCGAAAAGGCAACTTCACCGGAAGTATTGATATTCGGCTCCGGCTGCGTCCCGATCCCCTGCTTCTCCACAGCCGTGACGATCTCGTCCCTCGTCTGATTGATCTCATCAAAAACTAAGAGGCCGCGAGCAAGCCCCATGGTCGGATCGAAATACTCCATCTGGACCACGACTTCGCCGGCATCATTCACATCGAGCCGTTTTGTATTGAAGAACGTCCCCGTTCCCTCTCGCAGAAGCTGGCTGACGCCCAGAACGTTGTGCCGGTAAATGGCGCCATCGCCGTTCACGATCGTCGAGTACGCGACCGTACCGTTCGGCGAAAGCGCGACGCGGCCGTTGACCGGAGGGTTGAGCGGATCGAAGACGACGGGGCCCTCGCGCAGAATCGAAGAAAAGGTCCCCGCGGCATTCGTCCGGTAGGCACCGCGATAGGCGATGCCCGCTGTCCGGCGCGAGGTCCAAACGACGTGGTCCGCGGCGTTGATCTGAACGCTCTCCACATCGTCATACCCACCCGCGTCCAGGGGAATCGTCGTCACCGAGACGCCATCGCTCACGAAGAGCTTTTCATTGCCGAAAGGGTCATCGCCGGCGAAGACCACGCGGCCGTTTTCATCGATCGCCGGATCGACGGTCACGTCCAGAAAGCCCAAGCCATCCGAAAACTCGATCGCCATCTCGTCGAAGGTGATCTGGGCGGCGGCGGTGGAACTGAAGCAGAGCGCTGAAAAAAGCGCGCCGCAGAGGAGAGCGATTCGAGGGTAAGTCAACGGAGTTTCCTTCTCTTTCGTCTCGACATTCTCTGCCGAAACGTCCCTAAAGAGAAGCAAAAAAATCGCCCTTGCTATGTGAAGTGGTTCACAGAGAAATGGCCCGCAGGTGATGCCACCTTAGACTGTCGAAAATCCGCGGCCAGGCGGCAATCAGGCGCTCTCCGTACTGCAATGAGCAGTCTCGAATGCGCAAGTCGGCATCACGCTCCTCGGACTGAATCGCGGGGCTGAATTCGAACACGACTCGACCGTCGGTCTCCATCCGGCCGAATACGGGAAGAAGAACGGCGTTCGCCGCCTCCGCGAGAGCGGCCGCTCCAGGTCGAACGGAGAGCTGAGCACCGAAAAACGGCAGCTCGCCCATTCCCGGCCCTTGTCGCCCATCGGCGGCAATCGTCGCGATACCGCCTTCGGAAAGTAGCCCCTGGGCATTTTGAACCTGACGTGCACGCTCGGTCGACTCAGCTCCTGCGCCGCTCCCGAACTGCTCGTTCCCTGCGTGATAAATCTGAATCCAATCGCGGCCCGCTAAATCGGGAACCGATCGAAGCAGCGCATTGAAGCCGACATGTGTCGTCACGAGCACGATTCCTCTCCCCGAGTCGACCGCCGCCTTTACATATTCAGCGCCTTTGATCACAACCCAACGAGCGAAAGCCTCCTCTTCCCGCAAAGCTGCCCGCCGCCAACTCGACCAACTATTCGCAAGAACACTTCGCCGGATCGACACCTCGAGGGGAGCTTCCAGCTCGAGTCGAAAATGCCAGTCCTTCACGTGATCGAGAAAACGGTCGAATCGACAATCCTTCTCAAGACGCGCTGCCATTCGCTGATGCCAGGGCATTCCAAGTGAATAGGGCAAAGCGCGCCCGCCGAGAACAGGACCTAAATTTCGCGATTGATCCTTGATGCGACGTCGCAGGGTTCGACGCCCCGCTCGCGGGCGGTCCTCGAAGGTGCCGACAGCGGGTTCCAACCGGGGATTCCATACCGAGAGCTTCCCCTCTCGCGAACGTGATAGAACCGCTGCAATCTCCGCCGGAGTGGGCGCGCCTTCTATCTCTCGAACAGGGACCTCGAATCCCTCCGCTGCCTCTAAATCCGAGAGCATCCTAACGAGCCCGAGGGAGTCGCCTCCTAGGTCGAAGAAATCATCATTCATGCCCACCGAGTCAAAACCGAGTTGAGCACACCAAAGCTCAGCGACCTTTTCTTCCTCCTCCGTCCGTGGAGCAACGAAATCGACAGTCAAGGCTGGCCGGCCCCGCCCCGGATCGGGCAGGCGTAAGCGGTCGACCTTTCCGTTCGCCGTCAGAGGCAGCGCATCCATCATGACCCATCGCGACGGGATTCCGTGTGAAGGGACTCGCTTCTCTAGATCTGACTTTATCCTCGGAAGGTCAACCTCTTCTCCCGCTGCACCCTCAACAAAAGCGAGGAGCGAAAGCTCGCCTCCCTCATCCTGTTTGGAAATGACTGCGGCATTCGCCACAAAAGGCAGCGCGAGCAACGCCGACTCTGCGGCGCTCGTCGAAGTCCGCATCCCCCGAATTTTCACTTGCTCGGTCTTTCGCCCCAAAACCTCGAGTAAACCGTCAGCGCGGATCCGCCCCACGTCCCCCGTCAAGTAGAGCGAACGATCCCCCTCGAGTCGACGAAAAGAACGCGCTGTCTCTTCGGGCAGGCGAAAATAGCCAGGCGAAATCAAATCGCTCTCAACCGCAATCTCTCCCTCTTCACCCTCTGCGACAGGCTGCTCCGACTCATCAAGAATATGCACTGCCTTGCCCAAGGCGGGCCGTCCCACAGGCAAATAGCCCGCCTCGGAATCCGAGGGCCATTCTTCAGAGGACAGGCAGAGTTCAAGCTGTGCGATCAGGTTCGTTTCCGTTGATCCAAAAGCGTGCACGACACGCCCCTTCGGACTCATTCTCTGGAGCAGAGATTCTGCTTCACTTCGAAGAAGCCGGTCTCCCGCGACGGTCGCAAAGCTGAGGTCAGAGAAAACTCGACCTGCGGAATCATGATCAGCCGCTCCCGGTAGAAATCGACGCAGGAGCGCAACGGGAAGCTGCAAATGAGAAATTCGATACGTCGCAAGCCATTCCCCAAGGCCTTCGACGCCGCGCGAATGAGCATCGTATAAACACAGCTCCGCCCCAGCCAGCAAAGCCCCGTACACCTCAGGAAATGCGGCCGCGAAATGCCAGGGTGTAATCGACGCCTGCTTGGAAGCAGGCCCGATCTCACTCACCTCTTGGTACTGGTCCGCACGCGCCAACACGGCGCGCGCCGTTGTCATCGTACCCTTGGGCTCCGCCGTCGACCCACTCGTATAAATAATCGCAAGCAGATCCGATGCAGGCCCGCCCTCCCCCAAGACAACGCGCGCCCCGCCTTCCTCCTTCGGCAAGGTCGACACATTCACGACAAGATCAGCACGCCCGCAGAGGCCCTCCGCTCGGCCTGCATTTTCAGCATCTGCCAAGATCGCAACCGAATCCGATTTCGCCCAGAGTGTCTCCAGAAGCCCATCGGCCTCATGACAGTTCAAGGGCACAATGCAGCATCCCGCCTTGATCGCGCCGAGCATCGAAACAATCGCATCGACCGAATGGCCACAGAGAAGGGCAACTCGCGACTGGCGCTCGGCCCCATCCGACCTCAATGCCCGCGCGACGCGGTCGCTTCGCTCATCCAGCTCGACGTAGGTGAGCGAAACTTCCTGGTCAGAGACGGCGGTTCCTTGGGGATAATCCGCCACCTGTGCACGAAAGCGAGCGTTCAGCCGAGCGGTCGTCATTACGCGCCTTCACCTCTTCCCGAAGAAGGGGCTCCGACGAGATCCGAGACCTGAACGCACGTCGCAAAATGGCGCGACAGCGTCTCGAGCGAGGCCTGATGAAGATCCGAATCGGTCGAAGAGGTCGCGTCGGTCACGACTTGAACCGGAAAATCCAAGTCGTACGCCCGTCGCACCGTCGACTCCACGCAGACATTCGTCAGCACGCCGCATACAACAAGGTTGCTCACGTCACGTTCGCGCAGTCGCGTTTCAAAATCAGTCCCTGCAAAAGGGTCATAGCGTGTTTTCCGCTGTACCCATGCCTGCGCGGGAACCGGTTGGAGCGCTTCGACGATCTCCGCATCCGGACTCCCCTCCTGATACGCCGACTCTGCGCGGATCACGGGGCGATCCTGAACCAGCAACCCCGCCTCGTGATAGTCGGGCGAAAACGTCATCGCGGTGAATACGATTTCCCAGCCCACCTCATCCGCATGTTCGACTAGGCGGCGACACCCGCTCATCACCTCCGCCAGGTTCTCCACCTTGCCGCCGCGCTGGGCGAAAGAACCCCAGGGCATGCAGAACGCATTTTGCAGATCGACGACAACGAGCGCGGTGTTCATTGCGCCCCGGACAAGCGCGCCGAGAGACGGTCGATCACGCGGTCGGTCATCTCAGTCGTCCCCACGAGCGACTGCGGCGCCCCTTCAAAGAAGTCTTCCGTCCGCGCCCCAGCATCCAGGACATCGCCCATCGCCGCAAGAATCGAATCGCCCAGCGCGAGACTCGCCGAGCCCTGCGCCTCCTCTCGGAGCCCATGCCGCAGCGCCATTGCCAACGCATTCAGCATCGCGAGAGGATTGACCGCGTCTTTCCCGACCAGGGGCCGAATGGTTCCGTGGTCCGTTTGGAAAGAAGCATGCCCTTCCATCGACAGATTCCCCGCCGCCACCAGATTCCGACTCGAATACAGAACGGAGGGGATCAGATCCGCGAGGATGTCGCCGGATTGATCGTCGGTCACAACGACCCCGAACTCCCTCGGCTGCAGCCACATATCTGAAAAACCAGCACCCGAGGCACGATGCGCATAGCGCACGTCGGGATGCGCCTGGCTCTCCGTTGCGAACACATCGAGCCACATCTCGCCCAGCTCCCCGAGTACCGAAGTCTTCAGGACAACGGTCAAGCGATGGGGTGGATGCGCCGCCGCCAGACGAAATGCTTCTCGCGCAAGAAAGGCAAGCGTCTCCTCCTTCCATTCGAATTCCCCGCGCACGGTCCCGCCCTCGCGGCGCATCGACGTCGGGTGGTACATCCCCTGGATGCTTTCGCGAACAAGAATCGTCCGGAGCGACGGCGCGGAGCTGATCCCCGGGAATGGATTCAAGGGAACCAGCTTCATCGTCTGCCGAAGGTCGCCTCGCAATCGGTACAACACGGGGGCGGGAAGCGAGCCGCGAACGATGACTCCGGAGTCGGACTGAATCGCGTTGTAGAACTCGAGCAGGTCCGAGTGGAGCGCTTCGTTATAGACCTCCTCGTCGAATTCAGGTCCCCAGCGCTCGTGATCGAAGTCAGCGGTTTCGAAACGCTGCCCCGTCGTCTCAGAAATACAGCTCAGAACCCGCCTGACACAATCGATCAACTCAGGCCCGGTCCCGCCTCCATGAATCAGTCCGATTTTAAGCGCGTCACCGCCCTCATCCTGAACACCACGATCGGAAATAGACTGCAACGGTCCTCCTAACACGAGCGGCTTGACTGCCCTGCTCGCCAACAGATCAACTCATGAATGCCTTTTAACGGTATCGGCTTAGCCATCCCAGAGCATCCTTTGTTTACCCTAACACTGGAAGAACCCCGAATATGAAAGCGCCGGCTCAACCTTTCGGTCAGAGCCGGCGCCGGGGTGAAAATCCAGACTTCAAATCGCGGCTAGAGATCCGAGCAGAGCTCGTCCCCCGTCTGCGGAACTCGGAAGCAGGCCCGCGGTCCCGCAGCATCGTTCACGACCCAACCCTGCCCGAAATCAACACCATTAAAGGTGCCGCTCACAGTTCCGGTCAGCCCGTCGCGGGTGACGCGCAGGGCCACAGTGGCATCGAGGACGCCGTCTTCCTTGGGCAGCAGGTCGCGCTCCTGCCGCAGCAGGACCAGAGCCGCCCGCGCTTCCTGCCGAGAAGCCAGCAGAAGCTCCGCGCCGTTCCGCGCTGCGGAAAGCTGCAGCGCCACGCCCTCGTACAGAGCCTCAACACCCGTCAGGTAGAGCTGCGCACCACTCACTGCGATGCTCGCAGTCCGGACGGCAGCCTCCCGAACCGGCCCGACCGCAGCTTTATCGATCTGGCAAGCCGCACTTCGCGCATAACAAGCGACGTCCAGGAACCCACAGCTCTCACAGACGCGGTTATTGTTCGCGCGCAGACTTGCCTGCGCCCTCGACAAGCTCGCTCGTGCGCTGTCAAGCGACGCAATCGCCGCCTCGACATTTAGCGCCTTCGTGATCAGCTCAGATTCGAGTGCAATCACCGCGTCGAGTTCCAGACTGTATTCCCGTTCCACCGCCTGAACGACTTGTTCCTGAGCGGCCAAACGACCCGCCACATCGAGCGCCAGCGAAACTTCGGGGTAGCTGTAGGGAAGCGGCACTCGAAGCGAACCTTCGAGCCACGGGTTTCCGTTCGCATACTCGCCGGCCATGGTGAACACGTAGTTCGGCGTTTCATAGCGACCATAGTGGAGAAAGGACTCGCGGTTGATGCGCATACCGTACTGCCGGAGGTTCAGTCCGCCGAAGCGGCTATCGGTCTCGATCGAGAACTCGAAATCATTCTCATCCGTCGAGGGAAGGAAGAGACGGCTCTCCTGGTCGCTGGTGAAGATCACATCGGGGTGGAGCGAGTAGACATTGCTCTTGGAGACAATGTTCAGACCATCCGCATCGATATCCAGGACCGTTTCTTGGGCATCAAAGATCTCGAGATCAACGCCGTGGACCTGGCCCATGCGGCTCGTATCAATGCCGACCAGCTCTTCGCTCGCGATGCGCAGGTAATCATCCCCGTCACCATCACCGATATAGAGCATCAGGCCCTGCGTACGGTCGCCGGGAAGAGTAAACCAGTCCCGGGCGCGCTCGTTAATCTCATTCACGCTCGGAAGTTCGCTGATGATCCAGGTTTCCTGCTTCGGGTTCGCGGTTCGCGCTCCGGTATACGAGCTGATCACGCTGGCCTCGATGCCGTCGAGGGTCAGTTCGAGGAAGGGAATAATCAGGCCAATCGCCAAGCTCACTTCACCCGCGACACCGAATCGGTAGTCATCACCGAAGGCGGCCTCGTCGCCGAAGAGCGGATGACCGTCGCCATCGGGATCGAGTTCCGTCACCGCGAAGCCGTTGACGTTGAGCCCGATCGGCGAGCCCGGGAGCAGGTTCTGATTGACGTAATTCACTGCGTCGCCTTCGATCTTTGGCAACACCTTCTCGATGGCCGCAGGGACATTCGGGCGGAAGGGAATTCGACTCGAGAGAGAGATCCCAATCCCCGTTCCAAACTGCTCGATCGAGAAGTCCTTCCCGAGCTTCACGGGTACGATCGCGTCTCCCGCGACATAAACGAAGGGATCGCTCGGATCGAGCAGCAGTCGCCACTCCGAACTCGGCGCCGAGAAGCTGATCGTCCCGATGGGCACTTCGATACCCGCCTGGATCGTCTCGCCACCTTCGAAGACCAGGTAGAAGATGTCATTGTAAATCGGGATCTCGACTTCGATCTCCGATCCCCGCACCAAGCGCACATCGAAACGCTCTCCAGATCCTTCCCCAACAGCGCCCGCGAGGGTTCCAATATTGAAGTCAGGCATCAGGGAAGTCCCAATCAGCGATTCGTTTTGAACCACATCGAGATCCGCGCCGAAGAGAATGACTGGACCGACGGGCGTCACAACCTCGACGGTTCCGTCAATCTGAATCACACCGGCCGCGTTGATCGTGTAATTCTGTTGCGCCATTTCGAGCTGAACACCGGGCACAACCGCCACGGTGCAGACGCCGCCTTCACAGCGAACAGGCTCCGCGTCGCCACCCAGCGCGCCCGGGCCGGGAGCCGACCCCATCGAGCGCAGGAAGAGCGCAAAGTCTTCAAGACCGACACGACCATCGCTGTTGAAATCCGCCTCTTCGTCCACGACCGGGGCGAAGAGGACTTCCAGCAGATATCCGAAATCCCGGGCGGTGATCACACCGTTATTGTCGAGGTCCGCGTCGCAGGCGTTTCCGAATCCATCCAGATTCGCATCCTGCTGGCCGGGGTTCGGCGTCCACAAACAATTGTCGACGGAATCGTCGATCCCGTCGAAATCGCGGTCCGCCGCGAAGGCGTTCGTCGTAAAGAGAAGGCTGGCGAGGAGGGCCAGTGGGGTGAAGAGGAATGTGTTTCGCTTCAACATGCTTTTCGCTTTCGTGTCCGAGTCCGTGTCCATCAGCGTCTGATGGTTCGGGGAACCCGCGCCGCGCCCTGCCGCACGAGTTCGCCCCTCATAGAACAAGGCGAAAGCGGGGCCAGAATCGGGCAAGACTGGGCGCATTTTTCTGATTTGGAGCAGAGAATGGCCTGAGGGCCAGCAGGAGCTGGCAGACCCCCGCCAGGCACAGGGTGCGGATCCCCAAGGGGCTCGGCAGAGTCCCGGGAGATGAGGGCGGGACGGGGAAGGGGAAGGGGACGGAGCTGAGTCCTAGGACTCGGCGCGCTGCTCGTCGGCGGCCAAGATGCCCGCGGCGGTCGAAGCCAGGGCATCGATCGCGTCGAGCTGAGCCGCAGAGCGCGGCTTGGCCTTCCGGAGAGCGCCGAAGCTCTTATCGAGCGCGCTCCGCTCCGCGCTGGCCAGCGGGAAGCGTGCCGCCAGATCGACCTCCGGTTCCCCATCGAGGGCATCAAGGTCGAGCGCATCCCGCATCGCGTGAGTCCGTGCCGCCAGCAGGCCACAGTGATACCGCGCGCGCCCAAAGAGGACGAAGGGGAAGTTCGGATTCTTCGAGGGCCCGAAGCGCGCAAGCTGACCACCCAAGGGTCGGTCGATCACTTTGAGCTCCGCCAAGCGGCCCGCCCCGAACCAACCAAGCGCACCCCCAATAGCGGCCCCCGCCGCCACACCTAACAAGAGCGATGCCCCACCGAGCGCGATATCCACCACGCCTCCAGTCGCCGCCCCACTGGCGGCTCCTGCGGCGACCAAGTCCCGCCGGCTCAACCCAAACGCGAGCCACGCATCTTCAGAAAAGAGGTCGGCTTCGAGCAGCTCGAGCTCCGCCCCATGGGCTTCGATCTCGTGATGGCCGTAGATTCCCTGAACCGCGCGGCGATGGGCCGACTCGCGCTTACTCAAGGTGGCTTGATATTCGGCTTCGAGCGCCTCCGCATGGGGTCGGCCGTCTTCGTCGGGACCGAGTTTCCGCTCGACCACCAAGGCAAGAGCGTCCGCAATCATCTCGGCGATCTCCCGCGCCGCAAGCCTTCGCTGTGCCTCGCGAGCCTGGTCCAGCGCCCGCACCGCCGCATCGATCGGCGCACGCCAGCCCGCCTCAAGCTCACCGAAGGCCAGTAGAAGCTGTCGCCGCGTCGCGAAATCCGCATGCATCGCATCGATCACCCGGACGACGCGAAAGAACTGCCCCAGCGCCGCCTCCCATTCATGCACATGATCACGGCTCGAAATGGGATTGATCACGGCCATGCTCGGCCGCCCCGTCCAGCGAAGCACCTCCATCTCGGCTTCGTACTCCGGGCCATACGGGACGCTGCCATCGACGACGTAGAGAATCCCCGCGCCTTCAGTCAAAGGGCGAAGCAGCTCGCACTCATCGGGGTATTTAGAATCGTGCCCGGGCGCTTCGACGAATTCGCGAACCAGCCTCGGCCGATCCCCTGCATTCGCACCCCCCTCCTCCGCGCGGGCCTCAAGCCACGCCAGGACTCGCCGCGCTCGCTGAAAGCCGGGCGTATCGACGAGGGTGTAGAGATGCTGACCATCGACGCGCATGCGGTAGGGTCGGGAGCGCAGCGTTGTGCCCGGGTTCGCACTGATCGCGACCGAATCGTCTTGAGCCAGGGTCGCGACGAGGCTCGACTTTCCCTTGTTCGGATGGCCCACGACCGCGAGAAGCGGAACCGCCGCGCCGAGTTCATCTGCCGCGAAGTCGGGGGGAACCGGAAAGGAGACGGATTTTCCATCCGAAACCTCAGACATGCTCACCCCCGAGCTCAACCGAAGCAACCGATAGCGCGACATCTCCGAGCCCTAGAAGCTTCCGACGCCACGTATCGCGGTCTGCTTCGCTGCCGCCGACTAACATCACGCAAACTCGACGCGCGCGACCGATCGCCTCGCGGAGTTCCGCCAGAAAGTCGGTCAATTCAAGAACCGGAGGTTCATAGCCGCGCACACAGAGGACGACGGGATCTGAAGCCGCTGCGCATTCATCTACAATCGCTGAATCTTCAGCGAGGGACCGCCGGCCGCCCGCCTCTCGGATTGCGCTCGACTCAGGAAGCCCGATCGCGGCCCGCAACGCACCCGCGTCCGCAAGTTCCGCCCAGCGTACAACCAAGGCCGCGCCCCCGGCCTCCGCAAGCCAGCTTCGAATCTCGACCTCGGGAACCAGACCGTCGGCCGCGTGCCCGACCTCGCCCTCTTCCTCATCCGCCGTACTCTCCACGAGCGGCGTCTTCAGCCGTGTCATCAACCGTTCAACGCCCGGCGTAAGCCCCATCGCCTCGCCCACTTCCCCCGCGAGCCAGCGCCGCACGCCGACCCAAGCAAGCGCGCGCGGCACAACGACATAGAGCGCGATCGACATCACGAGAAAGGGCCACCAACCGCCGAGCCGCAAAGCATCTTCCACCGGAACGCGGTTCTGCGCATCGACGCGGAAGAACCGAGTCGCCTCAACGAGTTCGAGAGAGGGATGGGCGTCGGGCCAGAGCGCGGCCCAGGGCGTGGCGAAGGCCGAGAGGGCGCGATGCACCTGCTGTGCTTCGAGATCGAGGGTTGTGCTCCAACCGAAGGCCAGGTCGGTGAACACGACGTACATCAGCGTCGAGATGAGCGCGCCGAGACCGAAAGCAAGACCGCCGAACTGAGACCAGAGTAGGAGCTGTCCGCGCTGAACGTCTCCGTAGAGTCGGGCGTGGGCGGTCATTCGCCCGAGCACAACTTCCACATCCGCGCGTGTCGCCGCGGGGATAAGCCGAAGCGCAAGTCGCCCGAGGCCTGCGCTTCGGATCGAATCACCGAGTGAACCGGAGCCCGCGCTGTGGGCGCTCCTTCGCAGGCTGGACCAGATCCAACCGAGGCCCGTCCCGAAAAGCATGAGCAGGGGCAGCAGAACCAACACGCCCAAACAAAGGACGATATTGATCCGCCCCGCATAGACTTCGATCGCGAGCAGCGCCGCGGCGGCGCCCCAGCCGAAGACGAATCCAATCGCCGCCACAAGCCAGCCCGCGGTCGAGAGTGCGCTCCGCGCGCGCTTCGCCCGAAGCTGAAGATCTTCGCTCGGCGCTTTCGCAAGCCAAGCGCGCAAGAGCTCGAGTCCCGTTGCCTCGCCATGGCGAGCACCGATCTCGCGATCAAGCCGTCGGCGATCCCGCTCGTCGAGTTCTCCGCGTTCTTCGAGCGCCAGCACAAGGCCGATCAGCTCCGCGGTTTTCGCGCGACCGCGGACGCGTTCCACCAAGCCCTGTCCCCGTGCCTGCCCTAATCCCGAACCGTCCAAACGCGTCCCTCTTGCGTGAGGTAGAGACGACGCATCTCTTCGAGGTTGAAGGGACGAGAGCCGAGTCGACCGAGCACAGCAATCTGGTTGCCCATCTCGTCGACGGCGCGGTCACGTTCGAGCGGCCGAGAAATCGCGAGGGCCGGATCCGCCGTCTTGCGCCAGGCAATGAGCTTTGGATTCGGCTGCGGGCTGAAGCCGTAGAATTTCGGGTTCAATTCGGGCGAAGTCAACTGGATGATCTTGAGACCGTTTTCCCCGTCCGCCACGTAGGCGAAGAGCGAAGCATTCGTCGTCGCCACCGTCACGTCATGGGCATCATTAATCGTCCCGTCCGCCGTGTATTTCTGGAAAATTTTCGGTCGTTCGGGCTGTTCAACATCGACGATCACAAGGCCTTCCGAGCCCGCCGCCACATAGGCGTAGGTTCGGGAAACCGTGATCCGCTTCGCATCCTTGAGCGCAACCATCGCGCCACTCACCACTCGCGGCTGCTCGGGCAAGGTCACGTCGATGACCTTCATCCCGTCATCATCGACCGCGAAGAGGTAGCGGAACTGCAGGTCGAGTCCGCGCGGATTATTCAGCGCAATCTTCGCAAGCACCTTCGGATTCATCGGATCATCCAGATCCACCACGACGACGCCCGCCTTCGCCGAGACATACAGAAGATGTCCCGCAAAGGTCGCGTAGTTCGCGCCATCCAAAATCCCGTCCGGGTTCCAGGTCACCGCGCGCTTGAAATAATTATTCCGCGGTTCGAAGTCGGTCAAAGTCTCGTTGTTCACGAGAATCAGACCCTCTTCCGCATCCGTCACAGCGACGTAGCTATAGATCGGATGCATCGGCTGCTCGAGATTCACCTCACGGGTCAGGTCCGTGCGGTTCCGCTCCGGACGAAGCAGCTGCGTCGTCGGCAGCGCCACGCACGTCGCGTTCTTGCTCTTGATCCGTACGTTCTGGCCGAGCGGTGACCAGGGCGCCGTGATGATGCGCTCGGAGAAACCCTTCGTCCCGATCGTCGAGACATCAAAGGCCTGCATGCCCTTCTTGCCTTCTGCCGCGTAGAGATACTCGCCGCGAAGCTGGAGGCAGCCGACGCGTCCGGAATGATGCGTGTACTCCCCGTCGTAGAGCGCATCTCGCGCGCCGGTCCATTCCGGCAGGTTCTTGCTCAGGAACTGGCGCGTCTTCTTGATCCAGCCCGCGTCCATATCCTGGTAGCCCGGCGTCACTTCCGTGAGTTCGAGGTCGCGATCGACATGCTCCTGAAAATAGTCGGGGTAAGCGTATTCATGGAGATAGCTCCCGATCACGGCCTGGGGCTCATCCCATTCCGTCACCTGGATCGCTGCGACTTCATGCTCCGTACCGACCCAGGCGTTGAAGCCCATGAAGTCGACGAAATTCGTTCCGAGAAGAAGCAGCTGCGCCATGATCGCATTGTTGTCGCCTTCATCCGAGATATGGCAATCGGAGCAGGTCTTCGTTTCCGTCTTCCGAACGGTATGCGGGAAATGCGGTGCGAAAGCCTGCGCCGAATACCCTGAAGAGGAAGTCGGCTGCTGCTGAATATAGACGCGGTTGCGGTTGATATCCGTCGAGGAAAGAACAAGCGCGGAGCTTGAACGAATCGGGGAAATGATCCCGTCCTTGACCGTGCCGTGCTTACCCAGCTGGAACATCTGATCGCGCGCGACCTGCGGGTTGTACGTCGCGAAGTTCCGGGCCGTCTTGGCGTCGAACTTATGCGTCTCGGTTTTCCAGTTCGCCTGGATCGAGAGATGGCAGCCACCGCATGAAGTCACCCAAGAGCTGTGGCAAGTAAAGCAGGCGATTTCATCGTCGCCGTGGGCGCGATTTTCCTTGCTGACGTTTTGGCCATATTTTTGGCCGTATCCCTTCGCCATCATCTTGGCCCGAGCGGCCTTCTTGTTGTACTCGGGATTACCCGGCGTGACGCTGTCCTTCACCTGGCTCACGGCGAATTCTTTATGCGGCGCAAGAATCAGCTTCTGATAGAGCTTGCCGCCGCGCCATTCGAAGCGCTTGCTGTTATCCGCGTTGCGCAGCCGCGAAAGATCGCGGCCCCCTTCCGGTGAAGCGGGGCCCGAGCTGCGGAGCGTCGCGTACTTGTCCGCCGTGCCGTGACAATCGCGACAGCGGATATTTACTTCCGCGGCCACTTCGCCATGCAGTTCGCCATTGCCATGCGCATCGTCCGCGAAATGGCAGTCGGCACATTGCATGCCGATCTCGGCATGGATGTCCTTCATGTGAACGGCGCGGTCGAACTTCTCTTTCGTCGTGAGATTGTCCGGAACCGGGAGACCCGCTTCGTCGAGGAGCGTCCCGTCGCGGGAGCGCTTGAAAATCGCGCGGAAGTTCCAGCCATGGCCATGATAGTCCGCGAACTGCGTATCCTTCGCCTTCGGGTTGATGTCTTCCCAGACATCGGCGGTGAACTCAACATCGGCCCACTTGCCCTTATAGGACGCCTCTTCGGGATTGCGCTCAAGCACTTCATGCTGCTCGGCGAGATCCGGGTACTGCTGCTCTTCGGGCCACATCAGCGGCGCGTCGGACTCGTAATCCCACATCGTGTATCCGAGGTAGGAGTTGAGGAACATATTCGGCTGATGCATATGGCAGTTCATGCACTGCGCCGTGGGAATCGCCTTACTAAAGGCATGCTTGATCGGATGGCCCCATTCCTTCTCGCCCTTTTCGTTCGTGAGCGAGTTGATCATCGGATCGACCGACGCGGACTGACCACGGTTGCCGTATTTCGCGTAGGACCCCGAGCTTTCCCATTCGCGGTCATTCGCATAAACGACATGGCAGCTCGCGCATCCCGAAGAACGGAAGTCGCCGGGCTGATCCTTCGTGCCCATGAACCACATATTCGGATCGTTGAGGCGCGTCTTATGAATATTCAGCACGGGGATCGAAACGCGGTTCCCCGTTCCCGGGCCGCGAAAGGACGCGCGCACGTCGGGCTTGCCCGGCTCTTCTTCCGGATTCGGGAGACCCGTCTCAGGGAAGAAGGAATTGATGTTGCGACCGCCGCGTTCGAAGATGCGGAAGATGTCTGCCGGCGGAACCGTCTCCCAGGCCGGAAGCGGCAGCGCCATTTCCATCACGCCCATATCCGATTGCTCGCGGGTGACCTCGAAATTCGCCTTGATCGCCGCGGGCAGTCCCTCTCGGGTATACGCCTCGCCGAGGATGTAGCGCTTATAAGGAAGGATGCCGTTATTGTACGACGCGCCACCGTGGAGCATCGCGCCCGTCGCCATGATCGAGCGCTTCGCCTTTTCGATGATCGTCTTATGGCAAGCGCCGCAGGCCTCATCCGCCACGCGGTAATCCGACGGGTTAATGAAGC
Source organism: Myxococcota bacterium (assembly GCA_045106235.1). Classification (GTDB taxonomy): domain Bacteria; phylum Myxococcota_A; class UBA9160; order UBA9160; family UBA4427; genus UBA4427. The sequence continues at coordinate 123,129 of JBGCEJ010000011.1, read as the reverse complement.
GAACGTATTCCGGGCTCTCAAGGTTCAGCAGAGCGTAGGTGCGCACTTCGTTGCGCCGCTCTTTCCAAGTCTCGGGCATAGAGGGCTGAACATGCGCCCGATTCATCACCTCTTCGAAAGCCGCAGAACCCTGGGCCGCGTCTGTCGTCAACTGAACACCGGCGTCGCCGCCGTGACAATCGGTGCAGCCGAGAACAACAGAACGCTGCGGATGCATCGAAGCGGAGTCGCTCTTCGTGTGGCAGGACTGGCAGCCTGCGCTCTTCGTCGAGGCCATCGCTTCGGTTTGGTCCGGGGGCGCGGGCGGGTAGACCGGATAGTCGATCTCAAGGGGATGCTCTCCCTCGGAGGCGTTCGAGGTCCCGCCAAGACTGCTCGTCCCAACGAGGAATACGAAGATGGCCAGCGCGGTCAGACTCACCGCAGTGAGAAGCGCCTGGATTGTGGATGCGGCTTTCATTCAATCTGCCTCGGGTCGCTCAGTAAGTCAGCGTCAGGTTGAGAAGCACGGAGTACGGCGGCTCATCCGAGCGTTCGTCGAAGAGTTCTTCGTAGCCACTCGAGGGCAGCAAGACGGCCCCAGAAGCGCGGAAGATGATGTTATTCGAAAACAGCGGGCGGTAGATCAAGCCCGCGGAAAGATCCCAACCGATTTCGCGATCGAGTCGGTCCTGCTGGCGCAGCACTTCAAGTACCTGCACCGAATCCCAGGACAACCACGTCGCGTTCGTGAGCAGGCGCAGCTGCGGCAGGATGTCGAAGTCGGCGCCAACGCCGACCTGCCAAAGCCCCGGATTCACGAAGTTTGACTGGCCCTCGATCTTGCTGCTGCGCAGCGAAGGCACAATGCTGTTCACGCCCGAAAGCGCGACGCCGCCGCCGAAGACGAAGGGAATCTGCTGGCGCTGCCAGAAGGAAGTCGTGCCGCCCGCGAAGTTCGGATTATCGAGAATCGTGTCGAAGCCCTGGGCCTTGTCGTCATAGGGATCGTCATCGCCCATCGCGTAAAGCATGAAGGCCTTGTACCGCATCCAGTCGAGGTCATAGGACGCCTCGATCGCCGCGAAGAAGGACTCGATCCTCTGGGATCGCTGAGCGATGGGATTGAAATCGTCCTCGCCCAACAGGCCATAGAGCTGGAAGGTCAGGTTCAGGCGTTCGATATGACCGTCGCCGCCGATCCCGATGTAGTAGGCCTCGTAGTCGTGGCCGCGGCCCAGACCCACCGGGGCGGGAATCACGAGATTCGAGTTGTCATCGAAGTCGCGGCGATCGGATTCGCGGTTGATGTTCGCGGCGAAGATCGCCTCGACGTTGAAGCCGAGGACCGGAAAGTCCTGGTAGTAGAAATTCGCGATCGCCGTGTAGTCCTCGCGCCAGGACTCGATGTTATTGAGCGCCGAGTTCGTGTCTTTATTGAGGCGCCCGAAGAACGCGAGATTGTACTGGGCTCGGTTATTGAAGAGATTGCCGAAGAGGCGGATGCCCGGCTCGGAGCTATCGAAGAGGAAGCCGCGGAAATCCGCATTGAAGGGCTGGATACCGACGCGGAGACTGTCGAAGTCGAAGCGGTCCGTGCGGTTCCAGAGATGCTTGTCGACGAAGGCTTCTTGAATCGCGATAAAATGATCGAAGCGTTCGTCGTTTTCGCGCGGGTCGAGCTTCAAGGCGCCGAGCTGATTGATCTGCGCCTGATTCACGTTGGCCGCCGCCGTCACGCGGAATTCCCAGTCCGGCGGTCGGAACGTCGTGTCCCCCTGCAGGATCGCAACGGATGCGATCAGCGTATGCGCCGTCACGAACTGCTCACCGTCGCCGAAGAGATCGGTCTGTGGTCGGTTATCGCCCGCGACGCCGGTCGGCGTGGGGATGCGGCGAAGCTCGACGAGTCCGTCGTAGACCAGGTTCAGGTTCACGAACCAGTCTTCGGTTCCGAAGATCGGGCGATCCGCCTTCAGCGTGTTCTGGTTATACGGGTCGTACCATTTCTCGTTGACGCCGATGTTCTCGACGATGCGCCAGCGATCGGGGACGGCCACGAACTCGTAGTCCGGCAGTTCGTTTTCGTACCGCACGACAGGGCGCCGACGGCGATCACGCGAACCACCCGACGAGTCAGAGTCATCGTCCCGCGCGTTACCCGGGCGAACGGGCTGGCGGCGGCGCGGCGGACCCGAGCGGCGTGGCGCCACTTCCCAGGTGCCACCCGACTCACCCTGATCCAGGTCAGGCGTGGGAGCCGGAGTGGGTGTGGGCGGGGCCTGGGGAACGACCGGTTCCGGCTGCACGACAGTCGGGCGATCGGGGTTCTGAGTTGTGGGCGTTGTCGGTGTTGTCGGCGTGACACGCGTCGGCTCCTGCACAACGGGTTCGACCACGCGGGGCGGAGGCGCCGGAGCCTGCTGGCGTTCGGCGCCGGCATCGCCCTGCCGGCTTCCGCCCGGGCGCTGAAAACTTCGACGACGACGGCGGCGGCGTGAGCCTCCTCCGTCTTCCTCTTCGGCTTGGGCGAGCAGGATCTCGGAATAGGTCGCGACTTCATTCGGAAGGGCGAGAGAGAGTCCTCTTTCATCCCATTCCGCGCGCGGGATCCCGCCCTGATCGGCCTCAAGCGCCATCTCATTTGCCGTCTCAACCGCAAAAGGAGCGGGCGCCGCATCGAGACGAGGCAGGGGAAGAACCCGGTCTCCGACTTCAGGAAGCCCACCTACCCGCTGAACGCTCGGTCCGTTCGAAGCCAGCGCGCTCGGCGCACAGAGCAAACCAGAGAGGCCGAGCATCACCAATCGTGTCGAAAGCATGCGCATACTCATCGTCCTGAACATCCATTCTGCTCATTGCTGCTCAGGAACGGAGCAGGTGGGCACACGACGTAACGAAGGTTGATGTCTTGTACGGAAATCCGGTCCGCGCGAATGCTCTTCGGCGCGTTCCCGATCGGGCTCAGCGCGCCGCGCCGGGTCTGATTCTTGTTCACGATGTCCAGGGCGACGAAGGGAACGAAATCGTCCTGCTCCGCGCCATCGCCGGATACGCCGTAGGCGCCAATCAAAGTGTTTCCGCGGTAGATCGGCACAGCGCCCTGGAATATATGAAAGCCGTTTTGGAGGCCGGTGATCAGCGAGCCACCGCCTCCGAGACCATCCTGAACACCTTGGATGCAGGTCTCCTGCTGAGCCGGATCAGGATTCCCAATCGCAGCCGTGCGGAAGTTGCGGCAGAAAGTGCGCCGGGCAGCGACGCCCCCGGCACTGATATCGAAGGGGTCGGCGAGTGGCGGGACAAGTCCGCCGAGGTCGTTATTCAACTCGTTCAAGACATCCGCCAGGTCTGGAACTTCTTCGCAAAGACCCAGCGCGATCCCCGGCAGCACGATCTCCGTCTGGATTCCCGTACTGAAGATGCTCCATTCCTGGTCGTTCCGACTCAGCGGCCCCTCGTCGGCATCCAACACTCCGGGCGGAAAGTCGGGATTCGCGATGCCGCCTAACGCGATAGAAGACCAGGCAAAAGATCCTTCGAAGATATCCGCCGGGTCTTCGCCCAGAAAATCCGCCGTATCCTGAATATAGTCGTCGAAGTTACGCGTATTCAGCAGACCGTTATTTCCGAGCGGATCTTCCGCGGCCAAAATCTGCGTTCGCGCATTATTCTTCGACCAGAACGCGGCCTGTCGCGTCTTCGCAATCGTCACGTCGACACCGTCGATCAGAGCGTCTTGCGAACGCGCGAAGCCCAGCACGTTTCCATCAAGATCGACCACGGCGACATCGATGCGCGCCTGACCGCCAAGGGGAGTCCGCGTTTGCGCCCGCGTATTCTCCGCAAGCAGCAGCGCGTTGATCAAGAGTTCCTGCGTCTCTTCTGAGGTCAGTCCGCCCGCACCCGTCGCCGGAAAGACTGAATCGATCGCGGGGTAGCGATCCGCGCCCGCCGAATCCACCAGCTTCTCGCCGCGGGCATCCGCCAGCCCTTGGGCCACCGCGGCCGCACCAGCGTCCGCAGCCTCGAAATCCTCAGCAACGATGCCTGAAGCCGGATCCAAAAAGAAAACACCTTGCCGGGGCTCGTCGAAGGGGAAATAGAGCGTGTCGTTCACGAAGTCGCCCGTTACGCCGCCGTTCTCAGCGGCAAGCAGAGCAAGGATCGCCGCTTCGTTCCCCACATCCCCGGGCAAGATCGCCGTCACGTCGGAAGCACGACTCCGCGTGCCGCCATCGTCGAAGAAGCGAAGCGCGCGTCCCGCAACCGTAATCCGGTTCGCGCGGCGCTCCTTATCGGCCTCAAAGCCGCGGGTTGCAGCAACCGCAATGCGTTCTTCGATATTTCGATCCTTGTTCGTTGCGTCGCGATCCAAGGAATAGATGCCGTTGTATTCAATCCCTACGGAACCCACAACAACCTTGCCGGTCCGATCCGTCGCATCGCCCATTTCATCGAGTTCCGGGATGCCGTCTTTATAGAGCGGCAAACCACCGGGATCCGCAGCAAAACCCACAGGCAAGCGGCGCGGCCCAAGCAGATCATTGGGGCCGGCGAGCGGAGCACTCCCCGTCGCGTTCGAGACATCGTTCCCGACCACCGTCACGTTCTGCCGCGTATTGATGTCGCTGCAGACAAGCTGAGCGATTTGAACCGCGAAGAGCGGACCACCCGGGCGATCCGTTTCACCCGGCACGAAGTTCTGCTGGATCAGCGTATTCGCAGTTCGAGTCGAGAACGCGTTGCCCTGAGTCGAGAAGTAGTTCGCCGTGCCGGCCTTACTGATCGCCGCGTAACTAGCCGGAATAAAGATACCGTCCAGCGCCGTATCCAGCGCCTCGCTCATCGTTGACAGCCCGAAATTGACGTCCGTATCCAGCGGACCGGTCGTACTGTGATCTTCTTGAAAATCCGAGCCCGGTCGTTCCTGCGAGGTAATCCGCGAGTAGTTGACGGTATCCGCGTCCGAGTCGTACACCGCAAGCACGTTATTCAAATGGTCGTTCACCGAGATCGTGAAATCCGTGATCCCATTCGCGTTCGCTTCAGCGATCGCGTTCGCAATCACCTGCACCACATCGCGCACGGTCAAGCGCGCTGCGGCCTCGGGATCGCCGTTCCCATCAAAGGTGTAGTCGCATTGGAACTGACAGACCTGGTTGGTGTCAATCTGTCCGTCTTGGCAACCGGAAATCGAGATTGCCGCGAAGAGCGCGAGGAGCGCAGCGGGAACCGGTCGACCCATCAAACGGGGGATCATCGGGCGCCTCCGAAGAGCGAAAACTCAGAGCAAGGTAAAATCAGAACGAGTGGTCTCGGCATCCCTTCGGCGTAGCCAATACGCGCGCGAGGTTTGACCGATCAGACCGACGTCGATTCTACATATCTTGAAGGAAATTGGCGGATTGTTTTTGCGTGTTTTCGTGCGCGCGGAGGCTGGCTTTTCAGCGCGGCACCGAATCCACTTTGCTGTGTGAAGCGACTTCACAGAGCCGAAAGCAGCGGCGAGCCTTCGCCCAACACGTAGCCGCATCGCCCGGGTCGACGAGCCGCCCCTCTCACCCGGCGTTATTCAACACATCATTCAGCATCCGTCGGCGAGCTGGACCGCGCGCCGAGGCTCAGCGCAGTGCGGGAACCGAGAGACCTGAGTGGATCTTGGCCCAAGCCTGGGAGCGCTCGGCCTTCGTTAGCCCCGAGCCACCCGCGGAGCCAACGGAGCCCACGCTCACACGCGGGTTGATCGCCGGGTTGATCGCAAAGGCGGGATGGCCGCGATGCCCCGCCCCAGCCTGCTCCGAATCCGAATCTGCATCATCGACGGCCTCGGATGGTTCCGCTTCGCCGCCCTCCTCTTCCGCTTCACCCTCGGCGGGGGCGGATCCAGAAGCGGCCCCATCGAGCTTCGCACTGACGCTTTCCACGCCCGTCGACATCGGGCCAAGTTCCCGAATATGAAAGGGATGACACATCGAGCAGGGCGAAGGTACGGTCTCGCCACCCCAGGAATTCGCTCCCGAATGACACTCGCGGCAGGTATCGATCGCGGGGATCAAGATATCGCTGGACTCTGTACTCACAGGGGTCGCCGCCTCTCGCGGTATCAGCTCGTAGGGAATTGAATCCGCCATCGACCAAGCAGGCCGCTCGAGATCCGTATCCGGGTCCGGGTCGTACACTCCTGCGGCCGGGTGACATTTCACACAGGCGAAGGGTGCGTGGCTACCGTGACTAAAGACAGAGCCCGGAACCCAGATATCCTGAACCTGAACGGGGGCAATTCCCATCCCTCCGTCGCTTGCCGCGCCGGGATCCAGGGTATGACAGGTGACGCAGGTACCGGGCTGCTCGTAGAACCGGCGCTCCGCGGCGGCGAGCTTGCTCTCCACCCAAGCCTTGGACAGAGAAGCCTCTTCGCTCGAAAGCGTCGAGCCAGGCCGCCGGATTCGCAGACGTCGCGGCGCCTTCGGATCTCGCACGTCGCCATTCACCACGCGCGTTGCGTAAAACCCTCGGATTTCCTTTCGAAGGGCCGCCGGATCTCCATGCGGCGCAAAATCCGTCTGGCCCCGCTTCCCAAAGTCGAGTCGATGACAATCCTCGCAGTGGTCCTCGAAATTCACGGGCTCCATATACAGGCCGCCCGCGTCGGGCTGATGGCAGGCGCCACACTGAAGGAATTGCTTCGAATCGCCGCGACCCGAAACGGCCTTCCCCACATGCTTCAAGTGATTGAAGGTGAGCCCTGAATTCTCAACGAGCCCGGGAACAACATCGACCGAGACCGCTTCTTCGACGGGATCCGTCACGAGTGCGAGCTGGAAGGGCGGATGATCCTCACCAAAATCGCTGGCGTTCCGCAGCTCCGTCGCCGGCACTTCGGCGCTCAGATCCGAATGACAATCGGAGCAGAAGCCGGAACCGAGATCAGCCAGGTTCACCTCGCGGCCGCGATGCTCCAAATGGCAGCTGGCGCAGGAAGCATCATCGAGCTCCGCCATCTGAATCTCGGACGGCGCGTGGCGGCCGATATCGTGATGGCAGGTCATGCAATCGTTGTTCGCGACGGGCTTAAACATCCCGGAATGACACGCCTGACAATCGCTCTCGACGTACGCATGGCCGCGACTCACATCCCCCGTACTCCACGGCGACTGCGCCTTCGGCCAAAGCAGGGGCAGCGCAAGGAAGCCCGCGAGCACAAGCGCGATCCCCGCCCATGAGAGCGGACGCCGGGCAAGCGCACCCACCTCGACCCCGAGATGCGTTCGCGCATCCAGCGCGGCCCGTTCGCTATCGCCGCGGTCCGTCTCTTCATATTCGAGCGCGACGTCGACCTCATCCTCGACGTCGGGCTCGAGCACCCGCAGCTCCCAGGAGCCGAGCTTGACCTTGTCGCCGACCGCCAGGCGTTCGCCGTTCGTCACGAGACCGTTGACGTTGATTTCTTGGCCCGATGCCGACTCGATATAAACGCGGCCCTCGCTCATCCGAATCGTCGCTTGATGAAGCGAGATCGTAAGGCCCTTCAGCGAGAGGTCGTTATCCGGACCGCGGCCGATAAACAGGGATTCGACGTCGACATCGCGTTCGAGTCGAACCTTTTTGCCCGTCGGGCGGAGTCGGATTTCAGTAAGGCGAACGCGCATGGCTCAGTGGTACCAGAAGACGACGAAAATGTGGACGAGCAGCGCCGCGCAGGTCGCGAACGCAAACGGAACATGGACAATGAGCCAAAGATCAAGAACGCCCTTGAAGCGAACGTCCTTACGGATCTGCTTCAACAGAAGCTCCTTGCGGGCGATCAGCTCGACGAGCTTTCGCTCCTGCCCCTTCGCCTCGCCGTCGAGATCAATATCGGAAGTACGTAGGCTCTTTAGCGCGCGGGTCGTCCCGCATTGGGGATCGTTCCCGGAGAGCTGCGCGCGGAACCCACCGCCGATATGCGTTTCGTCGATCGAGGTCACGACGGCACGCGCATAATAGTCAGGCAAACCGCCCGCTGCGATTCGACATTCCGAATCGATCTCTGCAATCCGTTCGAGCATCGCGTCGAGGGTGATGTTATTTCGGTTCCGCGTCATCGAAGTCGGAACCAGCGCATAGAAGGCGACCCCGAGGATTCCGCTGAGCACCACGACAGACATCAAAGCAAAAGCCAGCGTATGCACGTTCAGCCCGAACTCGAAGGCGGAATGCAAGGGCACGAGTAAGAGCAGCGACGTGCCCAAATAAACGTGCGCGGAGACCCAGCCCTTGAGTGGCGCCCCGGTGGCGCGGTAGTCGCGCTTCCGAATCCCGAGCCACATCAGCCAAAAGATGATCGCCGCAGCAATCGTGCCCAGGCCGTATCCGGTCCACGAGCTGCCACTGCGGCCACCTGGCGGATCATCGAAAGCGAAAACGCCGATCGAGAGCGCCAACAGCGCCAGCGCAATCTTCAGATAGCGGTAGTTCTGATATTCCAGGAAAGTGCGGGGCCCGATCACAGTACTAGCCTTGCCTTTCGTAGATTTCGTTGACGTATTCGCCGGGGTCGATTCGAACGATGGCGCCTGTCGGACACGACGCCACACAAGCCGCACGCGGCGCGCCACTCTTCTTCGCCGGCAGCTCGCGGCAGAGATCGCATTTCACTGCCTTCTTCACCGCCGCGGCACCGCCCTCGGCCGGCGGCGGCGCATCCGCTGCCTTGACGGCGCGCTTCGGGAAAAGAATGCGCATCAAGAGCCCCGGACCCGGATCGTTGTCGACCTTCGCCATCTTGATCACGTCGTAAGGGCAATACGCTTCGCAATTCCCACAACCGATGCAGGTCTCGTCGTTGATCCAGACTTCACCGTTCGGATCGCGATTCAGCGCATCGGGCGGACAATCCGTCATGCATTTCGGATTCTCACAATGCTGACATGCGGTCGGGAGATGCAAAGCACTCCCCGCGCTCGTCATATACGTCGCGCCCGCCTCTCGCTTCAGCCGAGAAACGCCGCCATGCGTCTCGGCGCAGGCCTTCTCGCAATTATCACAGCGCACGCAGAGCGTCTCATCGATCATCAAGAGATCGGTTGCTTCTTTGCCGCCCGCCTTTTGCAGCCACATCATTGTGCCGCGGCCATGCTGGCGCCGCGCATCCGCAATGATGAACTCCTGTTCCTTGCGTTCGAGGTATTCGCGAATCTCGCGCTCGCTCTCAACGAACTGAAGCATCACTTCCGTCGGGAACAAGACCGTCTCGCAGTCGACGCCCGCGCGTGCCGAAGCCGTCCGCAGCCGCCCCGTGTGAAGCACAGCCAACTCACCTAACGTCGATCCGGCACGAATGGAGTCGATCTGTTCCTCGACGCCCTCATGCTTCTTATAGATCTCAGCCGTTCCGCGGCGAACAAGATGCAACCCGTCGGGCTCATCGCCCTCGGCGAAAATCACATCCCCCGCGCGATGCATCAGCGTCTCGGAACGGTAGGCGAGGCGTTTCCGCACGCTGGGCGAGACCATCGGGAAAAGCGTCGCGAGCGCTGAGTTCACGTAGGAAGCATCAATCACCCGGTTCACGTCTTCGACGGACCGCGTCAGCTTGCTCATCGTATTGCGCGGCGTCTCGATCAGAATGCAGCGCTGAGTGGTCTTCACCGTCTCGCCGCGGCGGCGCCCCGAGATCAGCCCGTCTTCACCGAAGAACTGCCCCTGCCCGCGCGCGGCCTTGCGTTCGACGCGCAGGTCCTCGGGTACGGTCGGATCCGTATTGTCGAGGTAAGCCAGCTCGACCTCGCCCTCGAGGATCGAAAAGAACGTATTGTCGAAATCGGCGCGCTGATAGATCGTCGTGCCTGGCTCTTCCACCCGAAACGTCGACTCGAACATCAGCGTCCGGAGCTGCACGTTCGTGAGCGGCGAAAGCGTCGGCACGGTCTCCTGGATGCGGTGCAGCATCTCGGTCACGCTGCCGCCGATCGCTTCGATCTTTTGCGCCAGAACCGGCTCGTCCGCAGGCTTCACGGGCTGCCCGAGAATATGCTCGACCACCTCGAAGCCCTGATTCATACAGTTCTTGATCAGCGGGTAGCCAACTAACGCCCCGACCATGTAGATGCCCGGTACGTTCGACTCGTATTTATCCGAGACGTCCGGAATCGCTTCCTTGTCAGCACTCGGGAACTCGACCCCGAGGCCCTCAAGAAACGAGCGCGGCGGCGTCGCGCCGAGACGACCGATCACGAGGTCGCATTCAACCTTCACTTCCGAGCCGTCTTTTGTCTTGAAGACCGCGCCGTCGGGCTCGAAGCGATCCGCACTCGCATTCGTGAGATAGTTGATCTCGCCGGACTTAATCTTGGCTTCGATGGCCGCCTTATTCATCGGCTTCGCGCGGTCGATTTCGTCGCGCCGATTCACGATCGTGACTTCGTTGCCGTTCTCCGCGAGGGCGACGGCATTTTCGATGCCTGCATCGCCAACCCCGACAACAATCACGCGCTTGTCTTCATGCGCGCCGGGATCATCGAGCTGATAGGTCACCCAGGGCTGATCATCTCCGGGCACGCCGAATTTCCGAAGGTCGCCCTGAACGCCAATCGACAAGACGATATGCGTCGCCTCGAGCGTTCCGGCACCATCCGGACCGCGCTGATGGATCGTGAAGTTCCCTTTCTCGCCCTCAATCGCGAGCACTTCCGTCGCTTCGACCAGGTTGGTCCCCGCATCCGAAGCCGCCGTCGCCCACCAGTCGATGACCTGTTCGCGAACTGCCTCTTCGAAGATCATCTTGAGGTCGGACTGCAGCGGAAGCTGGGGCGGCTCCGCCATCACCAGCTTTCCCTTTTGATATTTCACGATCGTATCGGCAAGCACAGAGCGCTCGAGCAGGGTGTGCTCCACCTTTCGCTCCGCAGCGCGAACGCCCGCGGCGATCCCGGCGGGCCCTGCTCCAATCACAGCAAGCTTGATACTCGAGAGATCCGGTGGCGGTGCGTCTTCCGAGACGGGCCTAATATGATGTTCGGTGCCACCTTCGAGGAGCTCCTCAATCGACGTCACCTCCCCCTTGTTTCGGAGAGGCCGCGCCACGGTCGCACTGGAAGGCGTCGGCGGGGTCTCGGGGGCTGAAGGGGCCGGAGGCGCAGATGGAGGTGCAGATGGAGCCGCAGGTGCAGTCGAGGGCGCCGGAGGGGCAGAAGGCGTCGGCGCGGGGGGCTCTGAGGCTGACGGCGCTGATGCGGGCGGAGCTGAGGCCGGCGCGGAACGCGGGGCGGCCGGTTTCGCCGGCGGCGGCGCGGCGGGGGCTTCGAGATCACCCAGTTCGGTTGCATCCCCAGCCGGAGCCGGCGTTTCCTCCACCGAGCGCTCGGCTTCGTCCGACTCGATCTTCAGGCGAAGCACCACGCGATCTGCGAGCTGAATTTCTTCGCCGCCGGCGAGCGGGACGCGCCCTTCAATCTCTTCCCCGTTCACGAGGGTCCGGTTCACCTGACTTTTATGAACCAGGAAAAGCGAGTCGCCCTCCCAGACAATTTCCGCGTGCAGGCGAGAAATGCTCTGATCGGGGAGCTGGATATCGCAGTTCAACCCGCGTCCCAGCGTCGTCGCCTCGGCGCCAACAGCAAAGACCTGGCCCGCTTGACTGGGGAGTCCTCCCATCACGGTCAGCGTGGCTTTCATCGACAACGTCACTCACCCCTCATCTGAAAACTGCTTCGGATTCTAATCTCGTCGCAATCCCGAGAAGAAGCCTGCGCGAGTCTACGCTAGTGCCCTCCTGCGTAGCAAAGGCTTCATCGGCACCACCTTTATATAACGCTGTTTTTAATCGCGCATTCCCTGCGCCTCGGCTGCGCGTCTTTTTACACCCGCCGCCTCAAGAGAAGCTTCTGAGGAACCGAAATTAAAAGGAATCCCCAGGTTTTCGCGTTCAGGAGCGAGTCAACACCGCATGTCTGCCTATCTCAAGTTCTTCGAACTCGAACAATCGCCCTTCGAAGGGGTCGACCAATCCAAGGTCGTCCTCGGGACGCAAGCCTTGCGCGACGCCTTCGCGACGATCCAGACGGGACTCGACGAAGGCGCCTCACGCGTCTTTATTAATGGCGGCCCCGGCGTCGGCAAAACGAGCTTCGCCCGGGCCATGCCGAAACTGCTTGGCGACGAAACCCGCGTGGCCTCGATCAGCGATCCGTCCGCACCCTGGGAATCTCTGCGCGGCGGAATCGCCATGCAATGGGGCCTCGACGAACGAGGTCTGGCTCGCAACAGCCTCCTCGAAGCCGCCGAAGACCACCGCCTTCTCTTGGTCATCGACCAGGCCGAGCAAGCCACCGAAGAATTCCTCGATCATCTCGACGTCCTCCTCAGCTACAAAGACGAATTCGCAGACCCCGTCGTACAGAGCGTCATCCTTGGCCAGCTCAGCGGCGCAGGCTCTGCAGAAAGCTGCCCTCTCGTCTGGTGGCTCGATCGCATTCAAACGCTTCAACTCGAATACGCGCCCCTCCCCCGAGAAGGCGTTGCTCCTTATATCCGCAAACACTTGAAGCGAGCCGGTTGGCGTGGGGGACGACTCTTCACAGACGAAGCGGCGCTTTCCATCCACGGCTGGACCGGCGGGATCCCCGGCGAAGTCTCCACGCTCTGCGAACAGCTCCTCGTCGAAGCGGCCGACTGCAGCGTTGAAGTCATCGGTGCTGATTTCGTCGACCTCTTCAAAGAAGACAACGAAACGACCGCGGAAGAGGCGCCTTGGGATTTCGGCCAGGAATTCGATGAATTCGAACCGGATGAGGCCCTCGCATCCCAGCTGCTCGAGGAGCTCAAAGAGGATGTCCCCTTCGATCTAGAGGACGAAGCGGACAGTATTCGAACCGACGAAAACGAGAATGAAGAAGCGTCAGGTGAGACCGAAGAGGCCGATGCGAACGCCCTCAGCATTCCGAAACGGCCTGGGCTTGAACGCGCCGCACTCGCCGAAGCAAGCGAAGCAGACCGCGAAAACGAAGAGCGGCTTGCTTCGCAGAAAGCCGCTCTGCCCCGAGGTCTCGGCAGCCCGCCGCCGCTGACGGAACGGCCGAAGCTGCAAGAGACCCTCGAGCTTTTCGAGGACGCTCCGCTTACGGACGAAGCCAAGAACGGCACGCTCGACGCTGAGGGCTTCGATCCGAATGCGACGACGAACAGCAAGACCCACGCCGAGCTCGAAGCACTCGAACAAGCCCTTTCCGCACCTGCCAGCGCAGGCGAACTCCGCGAAATACAGGGGGGCTTCGCTGCCGCCTACGCGCGCCCACTCGCAATCGGTGCGCTCATCGCAATCCTGGGCGGCTTGGCCTTTGCATTTTTCTTCGGCGGCAATAGCGGAGACCGCTTCTCGGGAAATCAGAACGGCACGCCTACGGTGTTAGGTCGCGTCAACGGTCCCGCAGACAGCATGCCCCCGGCAAAAGACACACGAGTCCGCCTCCAGAACGCACTCCCCCCGAGAGCCGAAAATTCGGCGGGTCGAAGCGCGACCACAGTGAATCAGCCCGAAAGCAGTCATCAGCTCGCCCGCGTGGGGCCAAGGCTCAAGCGCGCCGGGTCACAGCCTCTCCCGAGCACCCCGGCCTCGAAAGCTCAGAAAAAGCGCCTCCAGGAAAAGCTTGAGGCAGAAGACCGCAAGGAGGTCCAAACCGACCTTCGGCCAGAGGGGCTGAGCGGGACAGATCTCGACCTTTCCGAGAATCGAAACCGCTAGACGAAAATCCAAATAGGCATGACGGGGATCTCCTCCACACGAATGTGTCGGACAGACATGCTCCCTTGCCTTGAATGACTGAGCGACCTTTTGCACTGACTTGAAGTCGGAGCACTGAAGCGTAAGCTACCGGCGGCTAGAGTCCGGGAAGCCAACCCCCCAGAGGTTTTGTCCTCGAGGAGCAACAAAATGAGCGCATATATGGGCGACGCCGTTCGCCTCTATCTTCAGGAATTGATTGATTGGGAATCCTATTTCAATTGGAAGAAGGGAGATGCCAGCGACCTCGATGTCGACCGTGCAGCCCTTCAGGAAGTCCTCGAGACCGCCGCCCAGATCTGCGAAGAGCAGGAACCCGCGCTGCGTGAAGGCTGGTACGAATCCGCCAAACTCGAAGGCGATAATGTGGTCTATCCGCCGCACATCAAGGAAACCCTCGACAAGCTTAAGGACGCGGGACTCGTCAGCTTCGGCGTCGAAGAAGAATATGACGGCTTCGGTCTGCCTTCCTTCGTCGCGAACGTGATCTTGCAGATGGTCTCCCGCGCCGATGGCGGCCTGATGACGATCCTTGGCCTCCAGGCCGGCGTAGCGGAAGACATTCAGCAATACGCCTCCGAGGAACTCAAGAAAGAATTCCTGCCGCGCTTCGCCTCGGGCGAAGTCATGGGCGCGATGGACCTAACAGAACCCCAGGCGGGTTCTGATCTCGGTGCGATCCAAACGCGGGCGACCGAAAAGGACGGTCGCTACTTCATCAACGGCGACAAGATTTTCATCACAAACGGAGGCTGCGAGATTCATCTCGTCCTCGCGCGCGACGACGCGACGTTCGATCAGTCCAAGGGCACGACGAAGGGCCTTTCCCTCTACCTCACGCCGCGCACCCTCCCCTCAGGCGAAGAGAACGGAGTTCATGTCACCCGGCTCGAAGAGAAGCTCGGCATCCATGGTTCGCCCACCGCGGCAATCCATTTCGACAACGCCGAAGGCTACCTCGTGGGCAAGCTCGGAGAAGGCTTCAAGGCCATGCTCTCGCTCATGAACAACGCTCGCCTCGGCGTCGCCGCCCAGGGCATCGGCATCGCAGAAGCTGCGCTCAAAGTCGCCGCACAGTACGCGAAGGACCGCGTGCAGTTCGGCGTTCCGATCGCAGATCAGCCCTTGATGAAAGACCGACTCGCGCGCATGACGCTCGAACTCGAAGGCAGTCGCGCACTCCTCTACCGCGCCTGCGCCCTCGTCGATCAAAACCATGCGATTGAAAAAGCGCTGAAGCGCGCGGAAGCAGGCGCAACGGACCTCTCCGCCGGCGAGCGCGTCGAGCTCGAAGCTCTCCACGAACGCAACGCCACCCGTGTCAGACTCCTTACGCCGCTGGCGAAGTATATGGGCACGGAGGCCGCGGATTCGATCAGTCGAGATGCGATCCAAATCCACGGCGGCCTTGGCTTCATGGCCGAGAGCGAAGTGGGCAAGCTGCATAACGACGCCATCATCACGACGATCTACGAAGGGACTTCGGAAATTCAGGTTTCCTTTGCCTTGAAGGAGATCGGCAAGGGTGCACTGACCGTTGTCTTCGAGGGCCTTGAAAAGGAACTCAAGACCTTCGAAGACCCGAAGATGAAGGAGCAGGCAGACAAGGTGCTTGAGGGGATGAATCAGATCCTCGGTGCCGCAGGCGCGCTGCTCGCAGACTTCAACTACGCGATGATGTCGGCACAGTCCCTCGCGGAAGTCGTCGCCAGCGTGATTGCGGGCGCGGAACTGCTTAAGCAAGCAAAAGCCGACCCGCGACGCTTTGATCTCGCGCATTCATGGATCAGCCGGCGAATGGGTGATCTCGAGAGCCGCTGCAAGCGGATCAAGGAAGGCGACGCAAAGCGACTTGATCGCTGTGACTCGATTATTTCGCTGATCGAGTAGCGCGACCCACTCGCCATGCCCGCAGCAAGCGCGCGGACATAGCGGACATAGCAACGAAGCCTCAGGCGGCCGTCTGGCGAAGCCACTCACCGAGTGCGATGCCGGCGGCCGCTTGTACGTTGTAGGACGGAATAAAGCCCCGGGTGGGGATGCGCAGAACCGCATCACAGGCTTCGACAAGCGCCGGGGAGAGCCCTTCCGTTTCGCCGCCGATCACCGCCAGCGTGGGCGCGCGCCAATCGTTTTGCCAAGGCGTCTCGGCACCCTCTGTTTCGAAGGCCACGATCCGTCGCCCCGCTTCCCGCGCCGCCGCAAAACTGGCCTCGACATCGCTTTCCAAAACACCAAAGAATCGACTGGCATGCATGCCGATCCGGTCCGCCTCGGCAAGCTGCTCGCCTTCCCAATCATTCGCAATCACGACGCCTGCCGCACCCGCAACTTCCGCCGCGCGGAGAATGAAACCCACGTTCCCCGGGTAGCGCAGTCCCGCGAGAAGCAGAACAAGCCCCTCGGCTTCCATCAAATCGGCGAGTGAGCGCGACGGAGGCGGCCCCGTCATCGCGACCATCGAACAGGCATCTTGCGTTGTCGACATCCGCCGCATCGCCCGCGCCGCCTCTGCCTGAAGTGGAATGCCTAACGCCTTCGCGCGCTCAAGAACATGCGCGTCGGTCGGCGACATCCCGTCTTCTAGATAGAGCAAAAGGGCAAGGGGAAGCCCCTCGTCTAACGCACGCGCGATTGCGCGCGCGCCTTCGATTCGCCCGCGCGATCCAGCAAGAGCGGAACCAGAAAAAGCGGAAGTCAAAGCGGCGCTAAAGACGAGACGGGTGCCGGCGCGGAATCATGTCGATCACCGCCTGGACACCGATCTGTCGCATTTCATTCGAACGCGGCGCCGCGTCGAGATAGGACAAGAACACGCCCCCATCGAGCATAAGCAGAACACCCGTCGCGATCGCGTGCGGGTCGTGATGAGGAGGCACGATCTCCGCGATCGTCTCCGTCAGAACGCCGCCGAAGCGGTTATGCAGATCCAGAACGCTGCGGATCAACCAATCACGAAAGCTTGTGTGCTCGATGGCCCAGCGGATGAAGCCGTCGACGTTCGCGCGATGCTGAACGATGAAGGAATGATAGAGCTCGACCAGCTCGCGAAGGCGCTTCTCTGCGGGGAGTGCCGACATGTCACGCTGGAGCGAGATTCGAAACGGCTCACAGATGCGATTAAAGCACTCGCGGAACAGCGATTCTTTGTCGCTGAAATGCCAGAAGACGGTCGCTCGAGAAACTTCGGCGCGCTCTGCCACTTGCGCGATCGTCGTATTCTCATAACCCCGAGTGAGGAAGAGCTCCGTCGCAGCTTGGAGAATGCGTTCCTGTGTCGCGGCTTTCCCCGTGAGCGCTTCGCCCGTCGCAGAA
This sequence comes from Myxococcota bacterium, assembly GCA_045106235.1. Classification (GTDB taxonomy): domain Bacteria; phylum Myxococcota_A; class UBA9160; order UBA9160; family UBA4427; genus UBA4427. Next base: position 106,073 of record JBGCEJ010000011.1, on the reverse strand, counting down.
ATCGCGGCATTCACGGAAGCAGCCGAAGCCATCGGGCTCGACGCCTCGGAAACGCCGTCCGATCTTTCAGGGCATTCGCCCTCGAGCGGAGCCTTTACATCGGCCTCCGACTGGTCTGTTTCACCCGACAATCCTCGATCCTCCACTGCATCTGCAGCGCCCTAAACCATACATCCTTCGTGCCGAAGAAACGGCCCTGGTTCCTCCGGGAATCGCCTCGGGAACGATACGCGCGGTCGCGACCCGGAAGACCTTACGAACGCTCGTTCGCTGAGAATCACCAAGACGACGCTAGGTTGCTGCGGGGAGGAATTCGAATGGACCCGAAAGTGAAACTCGATTCAGAAGAGCCATCAGGCCCCATCGCTGTCCTCACGGGCAGCCGGGCGGGCATCGTCGAGTCCGCCAATCCGGCCTGGACTGAGATCACAGGCTTTCCTCTCGAAGAAACCCTCGACAAACCCATCTCTCATTTCCTGGAGCATGCGGGAATCGAACTTGAGCTCGTCGATTTCGTCGGGCAGAACTTTCTCGAGGGCCGCCCCTCCGCAGTCGAGTTCCCTTTCCAAACGTTCACAGGTCGAACCATTCAAGTTCACCTGTCCGTCGAAAGCCTCCGCGATGAACTCGGCGAGATCAACGCTTTTCGCGCAACGGCGCATGTGCGTGGCCCCGACCACTCGCTCCCGACCGCCCCCCCCTGCTCGAAACGTCCCCGGCTCCTTCCCAAGCCCGACGCCAACCTCGAACTAGAGACCCTCGATCTCTCAAGCCTCGCGCGGCGAGTCAGTCGGACATGGCAGACGAAGAACCCGTGCTCGGTCCTCATGGACTTCGCACTCGACGACGATCTCGCGCTGCAGTCCTCGAATGAACATCGACTGGAAGCGCTGCTCAGCCATCTTCTCGACGCCGCGAAGCAGGCACGAGAATCCGCCGGGGGGTGCATCACGATTCTCTCAGGTCAGACGCAGCAAAATCGCAGCCACAGATCCGAAGCCCACCCAATTGCCGTACGTCCGGAGATCCTCACTGCGGGACGGTTCGCGTTTCTCGAGGTCCACGACACGGCCACGCACCTCAGCCCTCAGGCGCTCAGCCGAATCGATCAAAACACCCCGAGCGATTGCCCGCGCGAAATCGCCCTCGCCGCGGCGGCAGCGCTTGCCCTTTCTCTAGGCCTCACGCTCAGCATCGACAGCACGCCGGGCTGCGGCACCCAGGCACTCCTCCTCTTCCCGGCTGCCTCGCTCCCGGCGGCTTAGACGACGCGAGCACGTTAGGCGAAGTACATTCCGCCGTTCGCGTGAAAGACCTGCCCCGTCGTGTATCCCGAGACCTTCGGACAGGCCATCCCGATCACGGTCCCCGCGAGCTCTTCCGGCTCGCAGATGCGGCCAAGAAGCGTGCCGCGACGCATCGCCTCGATGCCCTGCTCGCCCACGCCGTCGAGCATCGGCGTATTCACAGGCCCCGGCGCCACAGCATTCACCCGCACGCGGTAGCCCGAGAATTCCTTCGCCGTCGTATGCGTCATCCCCTCGATGGCACCCTTGGCCGCGGTGTAATCGATCTGGCCGACATTGCCGTTGCGCGCCGAGAGAGACGAAAAGTTGATGATGAAGCGGTTCACACCGTCGTCCAGAGGCGAATTGCCGTTGGCCTTGAACATCGGATGCCAATGCTGCTTGGCCACCTCCCGCGTGAACAAGAACGTTCCGCCGACATGGACCGACATCACGAAATTGAACTCGTCGAGGGTCTTCTTGACCATGCGTGCGTCGCGCGTCACACCCGCCACGTTCACAACCCCGTTGATGCTGCCCGTCGCTTCGAGCACCTGAGCAACCGCGCCTTCGACCGCCTCTTCCGAAGAAACGTTCGCCGGAATCACGAGCGGCGCGACCGCCGCACCTTCGATCTGACTCTTGGCTTCATCAAGCCGCCCCTGATCGAGGTCCACCATCGCCACCTGGGCGCCATGCGCTGCCAAAGCCTGCGCGACACAGAAGCCAATGCCCTGGGCCGCGCCCGTGACGATATGTGTCTCACCCAGAAATGCGTCTTCACGCAGAATCAGATCCATCTCGAATTCCTTCTCTTCTCTCTAGTCTTGCGCCGAACCGGCGGGCCCGTCTCAGTCCGAATCGAGGACACCGATGGGACAGGAAACGCCCGTGCCACCGAGCCCGCAGTAACCGTTCGGGTTCTTTGCAAGATATTGCTGGTGATAGTCCTCGGCGAAATAGTATTCCGGCGCCGAGATGATTTCGGTTGTGATTTTTCCGTACCCCGCTTCGGTCAGAGCCTTCTGAAAGGCCTCTTTCGAATCGAGTGCAAGTTGTTTTTGATGGTCATCGTAGTAGTAGATGCCCGAACGATACTGCGTGCCGCGATCGTTTCCCTGGCGCATGCCCTGGGTCGGATCGTGCCCCTCCCAGAACAACTGGAGCAGCGCAGAATAGCTCGTCTCGTTGGGATCGAAGACCACCCGAACGACTTCGTTATGACCTGTGAGTCCGCTACAGACCTCTTCGTAGGTCGGATTCGGCGTGGGGCCAGCCGCGTAGCCGGCGCTGGTGCTGATCACCCCGGGTGCCTGCCAGAATTTACGCTCCACCCCCCAAAAGCAGCCCATCCCCACGATAATCATCTCGTAGCCTTCAAAGGCATCGTCCATCGGAGCCCCGGTCACCACGTGCTTTGCAGCCACCGGCATTCGCTCGGAACGCCCGGGAAGCGCCTCGCTGGCGCTGGGAACATCCATCTTCTTGCTGAAAAGGCCCATCTCGTATTCCTCCTTGGATCGGACCTGGAGAATAGCTGTCCTGGACGGGCGGAGCCTCGGGCGCGGCCATGATAGGATCCGGGCCGAAATGCCCAATCACCCCCGATGGGCGCCGACAGGAGACTCCTCTTTTGCGCATCGCGACCTGGAATGTGAACGGCCTCCGCGCCCGACTCGACTACGTGAAGCTCTGGCTCGCGGAGCGCGAACCTGACGTCGTGGGCTTCCAGGAGCTCAAGATGGAGGACGAGAAATTCCCTCACGAGGCCTTTCAGGAGCTCGGCTACACCTGCGTCACCCACGGGCAAAAAAGCTGGAATGGCGTCGCGATTCTCTCCCGACTCCCGATCGAGCTGATCGATGCGGGCCTACCGGGGCAATCCGATTTCGGGTCCCGGCTGATACGCGCCCGCGTGGGCGAAGGCGAGACCGCCCTCGATTTCACAACGCTCTACTGCCCCAACGGCAAGAATCTCGAGCACGACGATTTCCCTCGCAAACTCGCTTGGTTTGATGCCCTCCGTGAATGGGCGGCCGAATTCGTGTCCGCCGAAGAAAGCGCCGTGCTCTGCGGCGATTTCAATATCGTGCCGACGGATCTCGATACCTGGGATCCTGCGAAATGGGCCGGAGACATCTTCCACACAAAGGAGGAACGAGAGCGGCTCGCGGCGGTGATGGACCTCGGGCTCGTTGACCTTTACCGAGAACAAGAACCTGACACCCAAGCCTTCAGCTGGTGGGATTACCGCGGCGGTTCATTTCATCGCAAGCACGGACTTCGGATCGATTTTCTGCTCGGCAGCGAAGCCGTCGTCAAGCGGCTCCAAAGCGTCGAGATCGACCGCGACTTTCGGAAAAAGAAAGACGGCATGACGGCCTCGGATCATTGTCCGGTGATGGCGGTGCTGGACTAAGAACGACCGAGGCGGCTAAACACTGCATCCGGTGAATCCGCCTGGTCCCCGGAAGCGACGCTCGAAACGCCCAACGACAGGCGGCTGCAGAGCGAATCTGCGTCCGCGATTCCCCGCGCGACCAACTCTCCCGGCAAGACTTTCTCAACCACGACGCGCATCTGCGTCGACGAAACGGTCCCCGCATCGAGACCCGCACTCTTCAGCGCGATCCGCACGGTTCCCCGCGCCTCGAGTCGATCGAGATCGGTTGTGAGCTGCAGCTGCTCACAGAGCCAATCGAATGCGGGCGAATTCGCCAACGGGGAGTTTCCTCGTTCTGGGTTGAGTTTTAAGGCAGGAAGTCACGTGTCGTATCGGCAATCGTGCTGCAGCGCCTTAGGACGCATCTTTCCCACTTCTAATCCGGTCCGCCGACCGAGGCTAAAAAGACCCGGCGAATATCCAGAGTGCTGGCGAGAACGGCGAGAGCGGCGAGCGCCCTTCAGAAGCGCTCGAGCCAGGTCTGCGCCGCGTGATAGCTCTCCGCATTCCCAACATCGAGGCGCTCTCCCCGCATAGGGTGGGTTCGAACCGGAAGCCGCTCCGCGATCCACGCAATCAGGTTCCCTGGCGCGTCGACCCCAGGATGAGCGGCCATGCAGGGCTCGACTTCAGCCAGCGCCTCGGCATTGAGCAAGTAAAGGGGCGGACAGCAGAAAAGGCTGGGCGGGTCCTCGGGTTTCTCCCAAAGACGAATCAGCCGCCCCGCCTCGTCCAGCTCCGCGACCCCGCTGCGCTGTCGCCGGGCGAGTTCGGGCTCCTCCTGGATGAGCACCATTGAGGTCGTATCCTGATCGAAATCCGCGAGGTAGGCCTCGAGGTCGAAACGAAAAAGGTTATCTCCCGCCCCTACGAGCAGAGGCCCTCCGAATCCCGTCTCACGCAAAGCCAGGGCGAGATCCCCGATCGCCCCAAGTCGCGTCTCATTCGTCTCCGTCCCGTCGTCGATGACCACAATCTCAAGCGGGGCCCCAGACACAGCCAGACGCTCCTCTTTCCAGCGCTCGAAATGATGAAAATCGCGCCGATTCGTCACGATCGCGAGCCGTTCGAAGCGTCCGAGATCGGCCAGTTGATCCACAAGGTCCGCGAGAATCGGCCGCCCCGAAACAGGCAAGAGCGCTTTCGGAAAATTCTCCGTCAAAGCGCCCATCCGCGTCGCGTACCCGGCACAAAGCAGAATCGCATTCATTGCATCACCAACCCGTCGGCGCTCTTCACGCGCAGCGTCCGTGCCCGATCCCGCAGCCCCGGATACTGCGCCCCAAAACGACGTGCAACGGATTCCATCACGTCTTCGGCCGCATCTGGCTCGACCAAAGCGAGAGAGCATCCGCCGAAACCACCGCCACTAAAACGAGCGCCTAATACGCCCGGCGTCGTCAACCAAATCTCTTGCAGCGCGACGAGTTCCTCAGATCCCGTTTCGTAATTCTCGATCGAGCTGCGACACGAATCACTCATCAGCTCGCCGAGTCCCGCGAGATCGCCCTGCCGCCAAGCCTCTTCCGCCGCCGCCACACGTGCGCGTTCTTCAACAAAATGACGTGCGCGTTTCCCGATCGGACCCGGAATCGAATCCAGAGCATCCTGCAAGACGTCCGGGGCGAAGTCCCCAAGCCGCAATCGCTTCTCCGGAGCATTCGCGCGGGGAGCGTCCGCGCCCAAACCAGAAGCAACGAAACGCGCCGCCTCGAAGCAGGCCTCAACCCGGTCGTTAAAAGGGGTTGAAAGGAGGCTTCGTTCGGCTCCCGTAAAAGCGACGACGAAGACAGGCTCCGCGACTTTTCTGCTTCCGTCCGCCGCGCCCCCAAGCGGAATGGCTTCGGTTTCTCCCGTCCCCGCATCAATCGAGAGCAGATGATCACGCCGACTCCCAAGAATCGAGGCGGGGTCGAGAATCCCGCATTGCACCCCCACGTATTCGTTCTCCGCCTCAACAGCGAGCGCAACGAGTTCAGGAAGGGACAGCGAAAGCGAGTTCACTTCCGCCCAAGCAGAGAAATAGGCGAGCAGCACGGAGGCGGAAGAGGAAAGACCGCCCCCCGGAAGACCGCCGGCGACGATGCCCCGAAACCCCTTCGGCGAAGCGGGGAGTCGCGTCCGAAGGGTCTCCAAAGAGGCATGGACATAGCGGGACCAAGAAGGCGACCCCGAGGCGACCGTTTCGCTGCCGGGACTCATTTCGGGGGCGCCGCCGGGCGCGGCCATCCAAGGGGGGAGTGGCGCGCCGGGATCGAACTCCACGCGCGAAGGGAAATTCCGGCTCTCGAGATCGACCTGATCCGAGGACACAAAGACGAGCTGCGTCGACACATCGATCGCCATGCCGAGCATGCGCCCGCCCTGATGGTCCACATGCGCGCCGACCGGGCAAATCCGGTAGGGCGAGACCACGCTGCGAATCTCCTCGACCGCGCGGCCCGTCTGCTTGGCGAGATCGACGCGCAGTGCATCAAGCGACTCCGACATCTCGTCGCTAGCCCCGGCGGGCGACCAATTCATCACGAATCGTGCGCTTCAAGATTTTCCCCGCTGCGTTGCGCGGCAACTCTTCCTCGGCGACCTCGAAAATCGTGGGCACCTTGAATTTCGCCAGCTTCCCGGCGAGATGCGCGGTCAGCGCGTCGAGGTCAATCGTCTGCCCCTTTTTCGCGAGCAAGGCGCAGGCCACTTCTTCACCCAGCCGATCATGGGGCATCCCAAAGACCGCCGCTTCATGGACCGCCGGAAACTCGTAGATCGCGGCCTCGACCTCAGCACAGTAAATATTTTCGCCACCGCGCAACACCATATCCTTCGCGCGATCCTCGACGAAAACAAACCCTTCGTCGTCAACCCGGCCGAGATCGCCGCTGCGCAGCCAGCCGCCCACGATCGTCTCTTCCGTCGCTTCGGGCTTATTCCAGTACCCGCGAATCAGATTCGGGCCGCGGAAACAGAGTTCGCCCACTTCTCCGTCGGGCAGCGGATTCATCTTGTCATCAAACGCTTTCACCTGAACGATCGGCACGGTCCGCCCGGAACTCCGTGGCTTGCGAAGATAGTCATCGCCCGCGTTCTGAGGACCATAGGCGTTCGTCTCCGTCATCCCGTAGCCGAGACCGGGACGCGCGCGCTTGAAGCTCTTATCGACTCGACTCACCAGCTCAGGCGGGGCCGGCGCGCCGCCGCCGCCCACCGAGGCGAGGCTCGACGTATCCCGCGTGGCGAAGTCCGGCGATTCCAGAAGATCGATCGTCATCGTCGGCACGCCCACAAACTGCGTGACTCGCTCGCGCTCGATCAGCTCAAGCGCCCGCTCCGGCCCCCACTTGTACATCATGACGAGCTTAAACCCGTTCAGAAAACAAGAGAGCATCACAGGAACGAGCCCCGTCACATGAAAGAGCGGTACCGCGAGAATAAAACTCGTGTCGTAGGGATTCGGCTCTTTCGCCGGCTGCGTCATCACGCCCGCGAGCGCGCGGCACGCGAATGCGCGCAGCGCCGAGAGCACCGCATAATGCGTCGAGACCGCGCCCTTCGGAAAGCCCGTCGTCCCCGACGTATACAAAATCGTTGCGTCATCGAATTCCGTGACATCGACATCGGGCATAGAAGCGCCCGCCGTCAACACATCCGCCATCCGGTCGACACCGGCCGGGACATCCCCCTCATGCCGAACACAAAGACCTTGCACGCCCAAACGCGCGAGCGTGTCCCCCGCCGTGGTGATGCGCTCGATATCCGCGACAAGCACCTTGGCCCCGGAATCCTCGAGCCCATACGCCATCTCGTCGTTCGTCCACCAGGCGTTCATGCACACCGCGACACCGCCGACCGAAAGCGTCGCGGCAAAGGTGAAGATCCATTCCGGATAGTTCCGCATTGCGATCGCGACACGGTCGCCCTTTTGCACGTCGTACCGATTCACGAGGGCGTCAGCGATCTCATCGATCCGCGCCATCACATCCGCAAAGCTCCAGGTCTCGTCCTCATAGACCAGAAACGTCTTGTCGCCCTGCAGCCGAACATCGTTGAAAGCCGCGCGAAAGGAAGAGGGCAGTTCAGCGAAAACCTTGAGCTTCTCACCGTCCAGGTCGCGCTCAGTCACCTCGAAGGGAGCACCTGGCCCCGTTAAGGCCCCAATCGCTTGTTCCCAGGTCAATGCATCTGCCATCTCGAATCAGCCTCCTCAAACAACGAATTCCCGGTCGATCATAACGGAAGCATCCAGCCCCTTGCGTCCTGATCTACCCTGAGAACTCAGGGTCTTGCTTTCGCATTGGACGAGCCCCCTCCCATTCCCGAGAGTTCCGGGAGTACACAACGCCCCAAAACAGTCCGAGAGGAACCGTCGACATGGCCGAAGCAATCGATTCCGAGCTCCCTTTCTACCTGCGGGGTATCCACGCCCCGGTCGAGCACGAGGTCGAAGCCTTCGACCTGAAAATCGAGGGCAGTCTCCCGCCCGAGATCAATGGCAACTTCCTCCGCAACGGCCCCAATCCGCTGAACGGCGACCCGGGCCATTGGTTCCTAGGCGATGGCATGCTGCATGGCATAGCGCTCCAGGGCGGCCGCGCGCTGTCCTATCGGAACCGTTTCGTGCAGACCCGCCACCTCGCGGGCGAAGCCCAGTGGCTCGCGGATCCCGCGAATCCCGATTTCACGGCCGGCGTTGCCAATACCCACGTCATCGAACACGCGGGCAAGATCCTCGCCCTCGTCGAGAACGGCTTTCCCTGGGAAGTCGACCGGGACCTCAATACAGTCGGCTACCACGATTTCGGGGGAAAGCTCAAGGGCGCGATGACCGCGCATCCCAAGATTTGCCCGAAGACGGGGGAGATGCATTTTTTCGGCTATCACTTCGCGCCCCCTTTCTGCACCTATCATCGCGTCTCCGCCGAAGGCGTGCTTCTCGACAGCATCCCGATCGAAATTCCGCGCCCGGTCATGATGCACGATTTCGCGATCACCGAAGAGCACATCATCTTCATGGATCTGCCGATTGTCTTCGATGCAGAGCGCGCCATGAGCGGACGCATGCCATACCAGTTCCAACCGGAGGCAGGCGCTCGCCTCGGCGTACTTCGCCGCGACGACTTACAAGGGCAGGTCGAGTGGTTCGAGATCGGTCCTTGTTATGTCTTCCATCCGATGAACGCCTGGACCGAGGGGCAGACGATCAGCCTCGACGTCGCGCGCTACGCGTCACTTTGGAGTAAGGATGCGGGGCATTTCGACGAAGCCCAGCTCCACCGCTTCGAAATCCATCTCGACGAGGGACGGGTCAGCGAGCGCCCTCTCGACGACCTCTCCATCGAGTTCCCACGCATCAAGGAAGACTTGAACGGCTCGCAGAACCGCTACGGATACGCGGCCTATACCGAAGAGGGTGACGGCATCACGGGTGGTGGGCTCGTCCGTTACGACCTGAAGAGCGGAAAGCGCGAGCTCTTCGACGGCAAGGGGCAGTACGTACCCAGCGAAGCCGTCTTCGTACCCGCTGCAGATGATCCGTCGGAAGAAGCGGGATGGCTGCTTTCCTACGTCTACGACAAGGCCCGAGAGAAAAGCGACCTCGCGGTCTTCGACGCGACCTCCTTGGCGCAGGGCCCCATTGCGAGCGTGGAACTCCCGCAGCGCGTCCCGATGGGCTTCCACGGCAGCTGGATTCCCGCAGCGTAAGGCCGCGTCCGGAAAACGACTCGAAAGCGCAAAAAAATGCGCCTGAAAAAGGTTTAAGACGAGAGCGCGATCCAGGCGCCGAGGGCGATCGAACCCGTCGCGCTTAACATTCGCAGTGCCGTGATGCCGCGCGTGCTTCCGGCGTGCGCGGAATCCGAGAGCCGTCCAGCGAAATGCCCAAGGAGGCCGCTCACCGCGGCCATCGCCAGCGCGACACCGACCGAAAAGATCAGAAGGTAGGCGAGCCCAAGACCCGGCGATCTGGCAGCGGCGGGCAGGACCGCGAGGATCGGGGCCGAGCCAGCAAGGCCATGCAGCGCACCGACCATCAGCGCGCCGTGATCATGGTGATGCGCGCTCGCTTCGTCATGCGAATGCCAATGCGCATGGGGCGGGAGGCCTTCATGCTCATGAAAATGAAGATGCCGGCGGCGGCGAATCAGGTCCACCAAAACGTAGGCGCCCAGCAAGACCATTGTGCCCCCCACCGCACGCTCCGCCATCGCGGACCAATGCGGCGGCAGCGCGCGGCCGAGACCAAAAAGGATGCCCCCAACGAGCCCGAGCACGAGGCCATGACCAAGGGACCAACGGAGTCCCGCACGCACGCCCTCACGGGCACGCTGCTTCCCCGTCGCGAAGACCGACAGCGCCATCACATGATCTGCATCGAAGGCGTGGAGCAGTCCCAAGCCAAATGCGAGCACGAGCCAAGATAGGGCCGAGGAATCCACGGATCCCGCTGCTGTATTCAGCATTTCGATGCCCAAACTGGCTCCCTCTCAGCTGCGACGCCCAAGCGGCGCCGACCCCGTCTCGCGGCGCGATCACAATCCAGGATCGCCGAAGCACGCGCCGCGCCTGATCGTAGCCCGTACACAGCGCCTCCGCGTCCGCCGCGCAACAACGCCCATCCCGACGCCCTTCCCCACCGTGTTCTCCTCCGGCAAAACCCAGCGTCTGCGGATTGACGGGCTCGGGCCCGCTCCCCATCATCCCCCTCGCTTCAAGTCAAAGCCCTACCCTCGGCCGCAGCCACAGCCGCAGCCAGAGCCAGAGCCGAGGCCTGAGCCAAAATCGAACCCTTCCGCAGGAGTCCCTCGTGTCCGGAGCTGCTCAAAACACGCCCAAGAAAATTCGCATCCAAGACCTCGCGAATCCCGTTCATTCGGAAGCCGCCGCAGGCGCGATCCAGATGGTCGACCAAATCCCCTTCGAGCTGACCCCCGAGGCGGTGATCGCGGGCGCGCGCGAAGAATCCGATGTGCCCCTCTTCGAAGAAGAAGAGCTGTTTCGCCGGCTGAGTGAATACATCGAGGCGATCCACGGCGACCCTCGGTACAACCGCATGGGCCAGTTCGGCACCTTCATGAGCCTGAAGCGCTACCTGATCCAGCGCAGCCGGCTCGAAGCCCTCTACGCGGCCCATCCGGAAATCGAAGAGGTGGAAATCGACCGCCCTCTGATCATTGCGGGACTCCCGCGCTCAGGCACTTCCCACCTGCTCAACCTGATCGGTGCGGACACGCGACTGCGCTCGCTCCGCCGCTGGGAATCCGCTGAGCCGATCCCGAGCCTTGCGGCGCGGCGCGGGGACGTGCCAGACGACCGAATCGCCAATGGTGCCGCCATGATCGATCAGCAGAACCTGCTGATTCCGCTGATGTCCAACATGTACGATGTCCCGAACGAAGGCATCCACGAAGAGGTCGAGCTTCAGAATCTATGCCTCTCTTCGCTCCTGATGGCCGCGGCGTCGCCCGTGACCGACTGGATGAAGAACTATTTCGCCGAGGATCAGCGACCGCATTACGCCTTTCTAAAGCGTTCCCTCAAGGCGCTCCAATGGCTTGAACCCAAGGAGCGCTGGGTCCTGAAAAGCCCTCAACACCTGGCCTTCGTGCCCGCACTCACCGAGACCTTTCCCGACGCAACCCTCGTCGTGACCCATCGCGACCCCGTCTCGGTCTTCACATCCTGGATCACGATGACGCTCTACGCGGCGCGACTTTCGCGCGACCCGGTCGTGTTCGAAGACATGATCCCCCACGCGCAGCTGCTCCAGAAATACCTGCTCGACGGCGTCGTCCGCGACCGCGCCTATCTCCCCGAAGGTCGGACAGAGCATGTCTACTTTCACGATTTCATGGCCAACGACCGCGCCACTCTCGACCGGATTTACGCCCGCGCCGACCTCCCCATGACCGACCAAACCCGCGGCGAGATCGACCATTACATCGAGACCCATCCCCGCGGCCGCCACGGCAAGGTCGTCTACGATCTCGAAAACGACATCGGAATCACCCGAGACAGCATGTACGAATATTTCGACGAGTACATCCAGGCCTTCCCGGTCCAGCGCGAAGAACCCAACACCTAACAAAGGAAATCCCATGAGCAAAGAAGAAGACAATAAGGCTCTGATGCGCCGCTGGTATGACGAGATGTGGAGCCATTGCCGCTTCGAGCTGATCCCCGAACTCGCCGGCCCCGAGTACACCCGTCACGATATCGCCGGAACCCGCACGGTCACCGCCGAGGAGTACCGAGACCAGATGCTCGCCGCGGCAAAGGACTGGGTCGTCTCTGACTTCCACTATTTCCTGATGGCGGAAGGCGACTATGTCACCGCGATCGGATCATGGAAAATCAACGGCGCCATGCAATGGGACTGGGTCCAGACCTTCCGCGTCGAAAACGGCAAGCTCGTCGAAACCTGGCTCCCCGCCATGGCCACCGAAGGCAAATGGAAGCCCGAGGAAATCCCGTCGAACTAACGTCCGTGCTCGAGGGGGGCCCGAACCGGAGCCAGGCCGGGCTCTACTGCATCTTCTGAATCACGTCTTCCGAGAAGCGCTTGATCCCATCGATCTTCTGATCCAGATCGTCGGTCAGCCCGTGATAGAACGCCCAGGGCATCGTCAGGATATGCGTGACCCCGCCGTCTCCGAGGCTCCGATATCCGTCGAGACCATGGGCATCGCTTGCGCTGGCCATGATGGCGCAGTCCTCAGCCTTGCCGAGATCCTTCCGGAAGCCACGCACCTTACGGATGCATTCAAAGATCTCCTCCGAGGTCTGGAGGTCTGAGAGCCAGCCGTCATTTCGCGCCGCTCGCTTCAGGGCGAAATCGGAAATGCCACCTACCCAAACCGGAATCGGCTTGGTCGGCACGGGCGGCGTGAGCTTCAGGCGATCGAATTGATAGAACTCGCCCTGGTGCTCGACCCACTCCCCTGTCCAGAGCTTCTGCATAATCTCGAGCATCTCGTCGGCCCGCTTCCCGCGGCGCCGAAACTCTTGCCCCACCAGATTGAACTCGAGATTCGACCACCCCACGCCAATCGTCATCGTCACGCGATCGTCCGAAAGCGCCGCCGCAGTCGCCACCGCCTTCGCAGCCATGAACGGATTCCGCATCGGCAGGACGAACACGTTCGTCGTAAACCGGAGCTTCGTCGTCACCGAGGACATCGCCCCCGCCAAAACCCAGGGATCCGGAAAATCAGACGTTTCGTCGTATCGCCGAACGCCGTCCTCTGTGTAGGGGTAGGGCGTGTCCAGCGTTTCCGGATAGACCGCATGGTCCGAAGAAGCGATCGCCTCGAAGCCGGCCTCTTCCGCCGCAATCGCAATCGGAATGAGATGCTTCGGCGGTTGGAACGCGGCAGAAATAACGAATTTCATGGTGGCTCCCTGCCTGCTTAGGCGGGTTGGAAGTGAATCAGAGTTTCTTTGCCGACATCCTCGAAGGTCACTTCGAGGGCCATGCCGACTTCGACGTCTTCAGGCTTACAACCAACGATCCGCGAAGTCATACGCGGTCCCTCGGCGAGTTCGACGACCGCAACGATCAAGGGCAGCTGCGGCCGCTGCGCCGGATCAAGACCGATCTGGTCGATCGTGAACGCATGCAGCACGCCCTTCCCGCTCACGTCTTCCCAGGACCAATCGTCCTGAAGACAATGGGGACATCGACTACGCGGGTAAAAGAAAAACCCGTCCCGTGGACATTTCTGCAAAGAGAGGCGTCCCTCGCGCGCGGCATCGAAATAGGGTGCGCTCGTCGGCGTTCGACGCGGAACCGGGCGGCCGTCCTCAGAATAGGGTTGTTCCACTCGCATCATCACGCGCCCTCCAAAACGAGTCCAACATGGGAGCCCATGAGCCCGCCCACGCCCGTCACGTAGGCCTTGTCGGCTTTCTTCAGCTGGACCGACTTCGCACGCCCCTGGAGCTGAGTCATCGAATCAATCACATGAGACAAGCCGCCCGCGGCGCCGCCCTGCCCCATGCCCAACTGACCGCCGTGGGTGTTCAAAGGGAAATCGCCGGAAAAGCTGAGGTCATGCTCGTCCACGAACCGACCGCCCTCGCCCTTCTTCGCAAAGCCCGCGTCTTCCAGAGTCAGCAGGACCGTGATCGTGAAGCAGTCATAGAACGAACAGACGTCAACCGCGGAGCGCTCCATCCCCGCCATCTTGAACGCCTGATCCGCTGCCGGACCCGCCGGCGTTTCGACGAGATTCGGCATATAGGTCGCGGTCTTATGCGAAATGCGTTCGCCGAAGCCCGAGAGGAAGACGGGGCGATGCGGCGATTTCTTCGCCCGTTCCGCACTCGTCAACACGATCGCGCCGCCGCCAAAGCAGGGCATGACCATCTCAAGCAGATGAATCGGATCAGAAATCATCGGCGAGGCCAACACATCCTCGACGGTGATCGGCTTGCCCTTGAAGACGGCCTTCGGATTTTTGAGCGCGCTCTTGCGCTCGTCCACCGCAATCTTGGCCAGTGTCTCAGGCGACACGCCATATTCCGACATGTACCGATTCGCCACGAGCGCAAAGGAAGGCGACGCCGCAACCAGCCCGTACGGAATGTCGAACTGACCCTGAGGCGAGCCCCAGGCATCGCCCATCAGATAGGGCGGCATCATCATCTTGGCCGCGTCTCCCCCTGCCTCAACCGGCGCGGGCGTCGAATGCACCAGCACAAGCACGGTCTCGCAAAGCCCGACTTCGATCGCCGCTGCCGCCCGCCAAATCATGCCCGCGGAAGTGGCCCCGCCGATATCCACAACCTCGCCGAAATTGCTCTGAATCCCGAGATATTCCGAAAGTGCCAGGGGCGCGAACATCGGCGATTCCTGAAGGCCGCCTATGACGAGGCCATCGACTTCGTCCTTTGCGACGCCGGCGTCCGCGAGCGCCTCGGCGGCCAGCTTCGCGCAGGCTTCCATGCTGAACATGGGCTCATCCCATTGTCGCTGTGGCGCCCATTCCGAATAGCCCACAAGAGCGGCAGCTCGCTTCCCCATACTGTCTCCTCGTATCTTTCCCGCGCAGGCCAAACGCCGCGCGAATTTGTTATGCGGCGGATCGACGAACCGGCAGGGTCCGGAGTCCGCAAGCGAACGCCGGCGCATTCATCGGCAGAGGCCCTTCGGTCGTTCGCTCGAGCCCAGGCAGATGCTTCAGGATCGATTCAAAAACGCAGCGCAGCTCAAGCCGCGCGATATTGGCGCCCATGCAGAAATGTGTTCCGATCCCAAACGAAACATGGGGGTTCGGATCCCGGCCGATATCGAATCTCTGCGGCGCATCGAAGACCGATTCGTCCCGATTCGCCGCGGCATACATCAAGAGAACCTGCTGGCCCGCCTTGATCGTCTTGCCGTGCAGCTCGACATCTTCGGTCGCCGTCCGCGACATATTCAGAAGCGGCGACACCCAGCGAATCATCTCTTCAATCGCCTGAGGCAATCGTTCCGGCTCCGCCCGCAGAAGCGCGAACTGCTCCGGATTTTCGAGCAGAGCGAGCGTTCCGCCGGCAATCACGTGCCGCGTCGTGTCGCTACCACCGTTCAAAAGAAGCAGCGATTCCGACGCGATTTCGAAATCCTCGCGCTTGGCCGGCCCCTCGCCCGCGCTCGCGACCATCTTCGAAAACCAATCGTCGCCGGAGTTTTCGCGGCGCTGCTGCACAACGCCGGCCGCCTCCTCGAAGAATCCGATCGCCATCTTCATCATCTCGTCGGACTGGTACCGAGGCCCGCCGCCGGAAGCCATCGTCGTCTCGGCGATATTCGCGTACCGCTCCCAATCGCCGTCATCGAGGCCGAGCGCTTCAATGATCACGCGCACCGGCAGCGGAATCGCGAGCTCCTTGACCAAGTCGAATTCGGTGCGCCCCTCGAGGCCCGCGAAAATATCGTCCACGATGCGCTGAATCCGGGGGATGAACTGCTTCGCGCCCCGCGGCGTGATCTCTTTCTGAAAAATGCGCCGGAAAGCGAGATGTTTAGGATCATCGCTATCGATCATCGAACCCGAGCCGGGGGTATTCGGCCGAGATCCCTCGGCGCTCGAAAAACGGGAGGGGTCGCGCGAAATCGAAACGATGTCCGCGTGGCGGGAGATGCCCCAGATCTCATTCGTTTCGTCCCAGTAGACCGGTGCGTTCTCGCGCAGCCAGGTATACGCAGGCTGGGGATCGCCTTCGTAGAGTTCCCGATCAAGTAAATCGACTTTCATGTTTCTCATTTCCGCTGCGCCGCATGAAGGGCTCGTTGATTGGACCCGAAGCCTAGATCGAAGCGCGGGCCTTCGCTGCGCCCGAAGGGGCGGGAATTCGCCGCTGGGGTACCGTTTTCTTAGACGACGTCGGAGGAATTGCCGGATGGATGCACAAACCATCATCGTGGGAGCCGGTCCCGCCGGTGCCCTGCTCGCGTTCCTTCTCTCTTCACGTGGCGTCGACACACTCCTACTGGAGCGCCAATCCGATTTTGGCCGGGCCCGGGCCAGGCGCTTCATGTCGGTTTTCCTGAACGGCGTGACCGAGGTCAAACTCCGCGTCTGATCAATCGTCCTCTTCCTCTTCTTCGTCGACCTGTTCCGGGGAAAGCGGGCTCTCAAAGATCTCTCGCGGCCGCGCATCGATCGGCGGAGCCGCCTCGTCGCCCAGCTCATTCAACCGATCAATGAGTTCGCGAAGATGGCCGACGGACCGCCGATCAAAATGCAACCTCAGCCGCGGAAGCTCGGGCACTTCGCCGTCTTCCTCGGGCGAAATTTCAGCGCGCTCGATCGCTCCCGATTTGAGCAGTCCAGCGAAATCGGTACTCAGTTGCGCAAGCTGATCATCCGTCGGCGCGACATGCAGTCGCAAGATCAGACGCCCTTCGACGTAGCGACTCGAATGGTAATTTCGGTAGAAGCCCTCGACCTCTTCGACCGCGGCCTCGATCGAGTTCGTCACTCGGAACAAATTCAGGTCATCGGGGCTAATCAAGCCGCGATCCGCAAGATGCGTCTTCACGTACTCCAGCCAATCCTGCCAATAATGTCCGTCATCCGTATCCACGAAAACGACAGGCACCATCTCGCTCTTGCCGGTCTGAATCAGGGTGAGCGCCTCGAAGCCTTCGTCGTGGGTCCCGAATCCGCCCGGGAAGAGCACGATCGCATGCGCCTCTTTCACGAAGACGACTTTGCGCGTGAAGAAGTATCGGAAATTGATCAGCTTTGGATCACCGGCGATCGTCTCGTTGGCCTGCTGCTCGAAGGGCAGTCGAATATTCACGCCAAAGGAGGAAGCCCGTCCCGCCCCGCCCTGCGCGGCCCCCATCACGCCGTCGCCGGCGCCCGTAATCACCATCCAACCCCGCCGCACGATCGTCTCGGCGAAGAGATAGGCCTGCTTCCAGTCGGAATGTTCGGGGTCCGTCCGAGCACTCCCAAAGACCGCGACCTTGCGCCGTTCGGAATAGGGCTTGAATACGCGGAAAGCGTGGCGCAGCTCCTTTAGAGCGCTGTTCACCAGCTTCAACTCGGCGTGGGAGGTCTCATCCCGCAGCAGATGCACGCCGGTGACGAGAATCTGACGGACGAGTTCGAGCTGCTCGGCGTCGCTGCCGTCACGGCGGGCGGAATCGAGGAGCGCCTCAATGCCTTCATTGAGTTCGGGTTTTCGGAGCTGATAGGGTCGTCGAGAGGAAGCCATTCATCGGATCATAGCGGGCTCTCGTGCGCCAAGAATCAGCCGGGCTTCATCGCCTCGAGCATCCGGCCCATCTGCGCGTGAATCGTCTGGATGGCCTTCAGAGGTCGGATCATCACCTTAAAATCCTCGATCAGGCCCGCCTCGTTCCAGCGGATCATATCGACCCCGTTCACCGTGATACCGTCGATCTCCGTGACGAACTCAAGAATCGCGTCCCGATCCCCCACGACCTCTCGTACGTACCGAAACTTGCTCCCCGGCTTCGAAAGAGAAGCAGGCGCGTCGTTCGGTGCTGAAGCAGCCGCGTCTCCCGGCATGACGTTGAACGCCGCCATCAGGTAGAGCTTCGTCAGCGCCTTCCCTTCCTGCGGCGTATGCACGACGGGAGAGTGGAAGACAACGTTGTCGGCCAACATCGCGTCGAGCGTTTCATCCGTCATCTTGCCCACGATGCCATGCCAGCGAGCAAGCCCGTCTTTCGCGATTCCGGACATCTCGCTCTCCTACATGAACTTCTGGGGTACCGCGCAAAGCGCCGCATACACGCCGAAAAGCAATCCACCCGTCGCCGCCGCCCCGGGAGGCGCCTGAGGAAAGATCATTGTGGCAATGATCGGGCCCGCGACAAGCGAAACCCCGAGCACCGAATAGGCGAAGGGCCGGCCCTTCACCTCCGCCACGATTCTCTGGATCAGGCTCGGCTTCTCCGCCGAAAGCTCCACGACATTCGAAGCGTCGTCCGTGGTTTCCGTCGTTTCAGACGATTTGGGTTCGGTCATGGCAACCTCCTTATCGAGTTCAGATCTTCGGTGCATGAAACAAAGTCACGTAAGACTAGGACCGAAATGCCTCTGCGGAAACGCAGCGCGCTGTTGCTAGTCCAGCCGAGCCGCTTCCAAGCCGGGCGCCCCCAGGGAGCCTGCCTGGTGGCTCACCTCGGCCCCGGGCATCAGAACGACTGACCGTGGGTCTCGATCGCCTCAGCGATGCGCGTTGAAAGGTCCGCCAAGACTTCTTCGTGGGCGCGAACAAGGGCATCCGCCGAGCGACCGACGGATTCAATCCGCTCATCCAAAACGAAAAGCTGAGCCTCTCCTTGGCTCGGAACCAAAGCCCATCGGATCTGAGCCACCAGGGCGCCATTCGCGTCCAGGATCAGATCGTCCACATGCAGCCGCACTCGGTAGTCGAAAGGAAATGGCGCACGAGAGGGGTGCGCAACAACGCGAATCGAACCGAGCTGGCGGGCGAGCCCCGCCTCGACGCCTCGAATCACGTTCTTCCCGAAGCCGCCCAGCCAGCGATGAAACTCATCGAGCTGGACTTGCCCGCCGCGGCCGCGGCGGGCGATTTGAGAGCGGTCGAGATGCGCGGGCAGGCGAACGGATTCGATCATGACCGCCACGCCCGGCGCACGTTCCCCGCGCTCGGGCAGCGCGTCGACGCCAAGGACGTAGCGCTTCACCTCCGGACTTCGCCCGAGGCAAGCAGCGCCAAAGAACAGAACGATCAGCAGAGCCGCGCTTCGAAGAATGCGCTTTTTCCGATTTCGGGATCCGCTTGCCTTTGCGTTCATTCTTTCTTCCCCCGCAGCAGTTCTTCGGGATGTTCTTCCAAGCGTTCCGCCAGCATCCGAATCGACCTTGCTGCTTCCGCAAGATCCACCACCAGAGTTTCGATCTCGCGAGCCATCGAGGAATCCGGTGCAATCAACGTATCGGCAGACGCGAGCGTCTCCTCAAGCTTGGCGAGAGAAGCCGTGATTCCCGGCAAGACATCGGCATTCGCCGAGCCCGCGAGGCTCTCCATCTCGCCCAAAGTCCCCGCCAGCCCTTCCAGCACCCCTTCGAGATTGCGCCCGATCGACTCAATCGGCACTCGGTCCACCTTGTCCACGATCCGCGCCACCCTCTGGGTAATCGCGTCCAGGCCACCCTTGGCGGTGGGGAGAATCGGGTAGGTACTGCCCATCAGGATCGTGGCGGGCTCGGGATCTTCGAGGAAATCGAGATCGATCGACTTTTGTCCAGTTAAGAGGTTGGCGGTTTGAAGTCGCGCGCGAAGACCGCGCTGGACCTGAACCCCCATTCGCTCAATCTCGCCCTCATCGTCCGCGTTCGGATCAATCCCCAATCGTTCGGGCTCGATTTCGACGACCACCGGAATTTCAATCTCGTTGGTCTCTTGATCGAGCCGGACGTCCACATCCAGAACTTCACCGATCTTGATCCCGCGGAACTCAACGGGAGAGCCTTGCGCGAGGCCCGCCACAGACTCCTCGAAATACATCAGAAAGCGCGACTTAACGGAATAGCGCGGGCGCCGCGTCTCCTGTTTATTCGAATAGAGTTCGAAAATCATGTCCTCAGGCACATCCCGCGCCACCGTCACGGTCGCCGGCGTCTCGAAGGCGACCCCACCCACTAACATCGTGATCAAAGAAGGACTATCGACCTGAATCCCTTCCGCGGAAATCACAGCGTCCAGTCCCGAGGCATTCCAAAACCGCGTTGTCGAACGGACTCGCTGGTCATGGGGCTCTTCGACAAAGACCTGAACATCCACCTGCTCGCCTGATTCAGAGAGTTCATATCCCGCCACCACGCCGACCCGAAGCCAGCGGTAATAGACAGGAGACCCGACTTCGACGGAACCGAGTTCCTCAGCGCGAAGATGAAACAAAGTCCCGGGCTTATCTGAAGTGACGATGGGGGCCTTTTCGAGGCCTTCAAAGGTCCGCGTACGCCGGCCATCCTTCGAAGGATCCACCGCGATATAAACCCCCGACAAAACCGTCTCGAGCCCAGAGATTTCCCCCGCGGAGACGCGTGCTCGAACGGCCCAGAAGCGGGTGTTCTCGGTCAAATAATTCGAAAAGCCCTTCACGAGGCTGGCCGTCACGATCACGCTCGAAAGATCTTCGTTCAGCTTGACCGATTCGATCTGCCCGACTTCGACTTCCTTGTACCGAAGCTTCGTCTTGCCTGCTTCGAGACCTTCCGCGCTTTCAAAGCTGATCGTGACTTCGGGGCCCTGCTCGGACCAAGCCCAATAGGCGAGATAGATCCCGACCGCCGCCGCGATCAAAGGAATCAGCCATACGCTTGAGGGCCGCGCCTTATTCGTAACGACAACCGCAGGCATCCCGCCGGCGTCGTTTGAATCCGATGAATCTGAATGATTTTCACTCACGTCTTGCCTCGAGCTGGTCCCAGATCAGCCGAGGGTCAAAACTCTCGGCTGCGAGAATGGTGAGCACGACTACGGCTCCGAAAAAGAAAGCGCCCAGCTCGGCGTCCACCGAAGCCAGCGAGCCCAAATGCACCAAGGCGACCAGAATCGTCACCACGTAGACGTCGACCATGGACCATCGACCAATGGCCTCCACCATACGGTAGAGAAAAGCCCGGCGCCGAGGCCGCCACTGACTCTTCCACTGCACCGACAAGACGAGGCCGATCAAAATCGCGATTTTCAGCACAGGCACAATGACGCTGGCCACAAAGACGATGACTGCCAAAGGCCACATGCCATGCGAAAAAAGAAAGATGACACCCGAGAGGATCGTATCGGACTGCGCGGTACCCAGGGAGGTCGACGTCATGATCGGATAGAGGTTCGCGGGGATATAACAGATGATCGCGGCCATCAGAAATGCCCAGGTC
Source organism: Myxococcota bacterium (assembly GCA_045106235.1). Taxonomy (GTDB): domain Bacteria; phylum Myxococcota_A; class UBA9160; order UBA9160; family UBA4427; genus UBA4427. The sequence goes on along the minus strand of JBGCEJ010000011.1, from coordinate 84,978 downwards.
CGCGAGATGCTATTCGGCTTTCGGCGATGCACCGAAGCGCCGCAGCGTGGGCAGCTGAGCGCGAAGCCTTCATGCTCTGCGGTTCCGTCCGCTTCGCCTGCAAACTGCTTGGGCAACGCAACCACGAGGCAGCAGACATGGCACTGCGCATGGGGCCCAGCCGACGGCAGAATGGGATGCGCACTCATTCGGGATGCTCGATTTGGCGCCAGACCAACTCGGGGTCCAGGAAGGCCGATGCCCCCGCCAGAAGCGGGATCAGCAGAGCAAAAGCCCAGAGCGCGATTCCGGGAACGATCTCCGCTAGATCCGCCAGCTTCACGAGGGCGACGAAAATCCCGATCAGAAAGACTTCCATCATGCTCCAAGGCCGGAAGCGCTCTAGCCAGCGGAAAGCGGTGGCCGCCTTGAAGCCGCGCCGCCCCAAGTACAGAGGCGTCAGGACATAAAGAAGCAGAAAAATCTCGCAGGCCGGAGCCAGAATCGTCGTCAGGAAGACCAGCGCCGCCACCGCATAACGTTCCTGCTCCCAAAGCGCCTGGGTGCCCGAGCCCAATGTGGTTTGGGTTTCTTGGCCCTGCATCTCGAAGGCGAGAAAGGGGTAAGCATTGGCTACAACAAAGAGAATCGCTGAGGCGAAGGCGAGCGCGAGGGTGATTTCGACGGTTTGGCTCTGACGTCGGAACAGCGTGCCACCGCAGCGAAAACAAATCGCGGCCCCGCCGTCCGGCACAGCCGGTTCCTCGACGACAGCATCACAATCATGGCATCCGATCAGCGGCACGGGGCTCCTCGTCGCGCGTTCCCCGGGAGAGTATCGAAATCAGCCGGAGATGGGATTCCCTTCCGCCCGTGACCGGATCTCCGCAATTCGGGCGTCCTTTTCCGCCCATCGCGCCGCAAGCCAATCCGAGGCCTCGGCTCGCGAGCTCGGCAGGCTCTCCCGCGAATAGAACTCTGCTGAGACCGCAACGCTCGGCAGTTCTCCCGAGAGAAAGCACCAAAATGAGACCGAGTCGGGGTACCCCAGAGTGAGATCGATCACGCCCTCCACATCTTCCTCGAGCGCGTCGAGCAGAGCATGAAAGCCGCCGACCCGCGGCGCAAGAAGGAACTCGTAGGGACTCTTCTGCGCCGCCCGCTTCGCCGGCGTCGACCGCGACCCCTCCGCGAAGGTCATAATGGCGGCGGGATTCTCACGAACGATTCGACAGGCTTCGTGGACCGACGCTAAATCGCGTTGGCGCCGCGTCGCATCGTCCTCCCCCGCGCGGCTCGTCCGACGCAGCAGCGGAAAATCATAGGCCCAGAAGATCAGGCCGAGGAGGGGAATGAACGCGAGCTCGCGCTTGACCAGGAATTTAAGCAGCGGCCCTCGCGAAACGATCACGCTCTGAATCAGCAGGATATCCGACCAAGAAGAATGGTTGGACAGGACCAAATAGCTGCCCTCGCGTTTCAGATTCAGCGACGGCTGATCCCAATGGATCCCGATAACGGATTTCAGCCAAAAATCATCAACGCGGACCGCCCATCGGTACACGCCCCCCATCACGCGATTCGCAAAAGGCTGCGCACCCGGAACGACCCACTTCACCGCGCCCGCAAGCAAGAGAAGCGGCGCACAAAGCGAAAGGTTGAGTGTAATCACAACCAGACTCATCGCACTCTTGAGATGCGCCCAAGCGCTCATGCGTCAAAGACTCTCACAGATCTGCCAGAGCGTTTCCCGCTCTTTCTCAGTCTCGGCTGTGTTCGGAATCCAATGCGCCCGAACGGCCTGACGATCGAAGAAGAAACGCCCCGAACGGTCTTCATCCGCATCGGACGCCGCAAGCCAAACCACCGTATCCGCGCCCTCCTCGGGCGTCCGCAAGATCGGCTTCGTCACCCGATGAAAGAGCGGCAGCGAATCTTCAACCGACTGAGTATCGGCCCATCCTGGATGCATAGAGCTCACCGCAATATCGAGATCGTCGGCCGCAAAATGCGCCGCCCAAAGTCCCGCAAGCACAACCTGCGCCCGCTTTGTTTCCGCATACGCCAGGACGCCATCGTATTCGCGCTCAACCCATTGCGGGTCATCGACTTGAAGCCGCCGCGTCAACATCCCACCCGAAGAAACAAAAATCACGCGAGCGTCCTCGGCCTTCTTCAGGCCGGGGGTCAAGATCCGCGTGAGACAATGAGGCCCCGCCACGTGCACCGCGAACGTCAGCTCTAGCTCATCTGCGGTTTCAACCCGATCTTCTGGTAGACAGCCCGCGTTATGCACGAGCACGTCGACGGGCTCCTTCGCGAGCCGCCGCCCGACACGCTTCACGGCCTTCAAATCCGACATATCCAGTTCGACGACCGAAACCTGGCTACTTCCCGTCGAGGATCGAATCTCTTCGGCGGCCCGTTCTCCCCGGTCTTTGCTTCGGCATAACATCACGACCTCGGCACCCAGATCAGCGAGCGCCTTCGCGGTCGCGAACCCGATTCCCGCATTCGCACCCGTCACAAGGCAGCGCCGCCCCGCGAGATCGACGTCCAGATCCTGCGGGTCGAAGCCGAGGGCATGTCGCTGAAAACCGATGCGGTCGAAGGAGAGCAGCGGCGAAGCGTCCAGGAGAGGCCTCAGCTGGTCGACCGCTGCCCCCATCAGCGAAACGCCTTCTCCTGATTCATCGATCGGCTCGGCATCAGCCTCCAGGGCCTCTTCGATTTCAGAAAGCGCCGCGTGGTCCCCTGCTTCCGAAGAACGGTGCTGAAAGAGCAGGTCGCCCTCTCCGCCCAAGACCAGAACGCCGCCGAGCTGCCAGGGATCGCCCTGCACCCCGGTTTGCCGCGCGCCACTTCCCAGCGCGCGCAAGGCGTTCTTGAACATCTTCGGCGAAGCAATCTCACGCCGCCCTCGTCGTAGCCCCGCAGCCCGGTAGGCCGTGAGTTCCGGATCCACGAGCAGCGGTCCGGAAAGATCGAAGTCCTCGCGAAAAGCCTGCGCGAACTGGGCGTTGCCGTTGCCAATCACGACCACGTTCACGCCTGCGTCCTGCCATTCTTTGATTGAATCGCGCAACTGCGCGATCTGCTCACGGCAGAACAGTCAACCAAAATGGCGCAGGAAGATCAGGACCGCAGTCTCCTCTTCCCAGTATTCGCCCAGCCGAATCCATTCGCCGGATTCCGAGTCCTCGAGCTCAATCGGCGCCAGACGCGTAGACATGCGCAAAGCGGATTCCTCCTGTTTCGGTTCTGTCTGGGCAGGCATCGCCCACTGCAGGTCTCCCCCACACTCCGAAGCTCGAAGTCTAGCCCCCGCCCCAAGCGGAACCAGCCGAGCAGGCATTCAGCCTGCCCGCCGGTCAGCCGCTCAGCCCTGGATCACACCGAGCTGCGCGATCTCGTGGGCCGCCTTCAGCAGCGACTCTCTATGGTCTGGGTGCGCAATTCCTGCGAGCGCCTCAGCCCGCTCGCCCACGGTTCGCCCCGCAAGTTCCGCTGCCCCGAATTCAGAAACAACCACATCCACCTGATGCCGCGGGCTCGTCACAATCGAGCCTGAGCTCAACTTCGACACGATTCGAGACGCCTCCGCCCCATCCGATTTGAAGGTCGAAGGCAGACAAAGCAAGGAACGTCCGTCCGCGATCAGCCCGGCACCCGCCAGAAAATCTTCATGCCCCCCGATCCCCGAATGCTGAGTACCATCGATCGAGTCCGCAACAACCTGCCCGAAGAGATCAACCGAGAGGGCCCCATTAATCGAAATCATGTCGCGATTGCGCGCAATGATCGACGGATTATTGATGACGTTCACGGGCAGAAAACGAACCGCTTCTTGCCCATCGAGCCAATCGTAGAGTTCCCGAGACCCCATCGCGAAGGTCGTCATCGAATAGCCATCGAAAACCCCCTTCTGATTCGAGACCTTCCCCGCCTCATGAAGACGCATCAGCCCCGTCGTAAACATCTCGCTGTGGACGCCGTAGTCACCGCCGCCCTCACTCGCGAGTAGTTCGACCACCGCGTTCGGTACACCCCCGATTCCCGTCTGAAGCGTCGCCCCCGGCTCGATATAGGGTGCGATATGCGATGCAATCGCGAGTTCAACATCGCCCGGCGGAGCCTCATCAAGAACCGGTGCAGGCGCATCGCTCTCGATCCAAACATCCACTTCATCCATGCTCAGCGAATGGGGATGCTCGTCCCCAAGCCCGAGCGTGCGGGGGAAACTCGGACTGGTTTCCACCACGAGCAGGCGGTTCGGATCTCGGCCAGCTTCCTGGAGCTGTGACACCGTCGCCCCCGCGTGCAGAGAAAGGGAAAAACGTCCGTCCGCGTCCGGCGGAGCGGCCGCGGTTGCCATCACGCGCGGGTTGAAGCGTTCACCGATCTCCTGGAAGCGCCGAAAGTCCGCGGGCACGAAGGCCACGTTATGCCCCGCCGCGCGGAGCGCCCGCTCAGCGGGACCGAAAAATCCCGAGCGCATCGAAACGCCGGGATGCGCAAAGACGGAAAAGAGCCCCACCAACAGCGCGCCGAATACGCCCAGGTCTTCCCAGTCCTTACGCTCACCGAGGGCATGCAAGAACGAAACGGGTTGGCCCGGCCCGAGTGGGATTCCCAACCGATCAACGGGGCGAAGCTGCGCCGCCGCCTCCTCGGGAGTACAGGATTGGAGACGCGAAGAAGAGGAAGCTTTGGCCATAGTCCCAAGATAATGAGGGATCGGCCCTCATCTGCAACTCACACGGGCAACTCGCATGCGCAACTTGCCCGCAGGCTGCGCGCTTCCGAAGAATGACGCGCCGCAGGCCTCTGAAACCCGGTAGACTCTGCCCATGGCAGCTGTCTCGCCTCGCTCCATGCCGGCTGGACCGGAATGGCCGGGAATCGCCCCCGACCAGCGCGTGGTCTTCCTGACCGATGCGGCCAGTCGCGTCGAACGCCGACTGATCGAGCAGTGGATCGAGGAAAATCGACCCGAGGAACATGCCCCGGAACTCATCGAGCTCGTCTCGATCCCGCCCTCACGCCGCCGGCGCACGCCGAGGTCCATCGATCCCCAGCTCGAAGAATCGCTCTCGATCCCCGGCGACCCACTGATGGCGCCTCTGCGCGTAATCTGGCGTGGTCCACTTCGCAACGGGAAACGGACCATTAGCTTTCTCGGCCTGCTCACCGCAGGTGACCCGCGCGATCCCAACTGGATCCGGCAATCTTGGATTCGACGCCGGGACTCCGATCGATGCGTCATTGTTGCAGGCGAGCCTGCCTTGGCCTCGAACCTGCGCGGTCGCTGGACAGAGTTCTGCGGTTCCAACAGCGCAGAAACCCTCGGCCTCGCCGAGTTCATTACGCAAAAGGCGACGCTCGCGCTCGAACGCGCCGAGCGACGCATCCGAGGCGCTCGCTACAAAGTCCCTCGCCTCGTCAACGAGGAGATTCTGGGTCGACCCTCTTTCCGCGGCGAACTCTCAAGGATTGCGAGCCGACTTCGCGCCGAGGGAGACGAGAACGCCAGCCTGGTCGGCGTCACGAACCAAGCTGCCAAATACATCAAAGAAATCGCTGCAACCCATAGCCCCCTCGTCATCGACCTTGTGAATCAAATCATTCGCTGGGTCTATACCCGGGGCTACGACGAAAAACTCATCTACGACGAAACCGTCATGAAAGGCATAGCCGCCCTCGAAGAACGTCATCCCGTCGTCTTCCTCCCAACGCATAAGTCCAACCTCGACCATCTCGTCCTGCAATACGCGCTTCATGAACACGGCCTGCCACCGAACCACACCGCAGGCGGCATCAACATGAATTTCTTCCCCCTCGGCCCACTCGTTAGGCGAAGCGGCGTTTTCTTCATCCGCCGCAGTTTCCGCGACAACCCCGTCTACAAACACGTCTTGTCGCACTACATCGACTACCTCATCGAAAAACGCTTCCCCCTCGAGTGGTATATCGAAGGCGGTCGCTCCCGATCAGGCAAGCTCCTACCTCCGCGCTTCGGCCTGCTCTCCAACGTCGTCGGCGCCTATCAACGCGGCAAGAGCGAAGACGTTTACCTTGTCCCCGTATCCATCGCCTACGACCAAATCCAAGACGTCGGCAGCTACGTCGCGGAGCAGCGCGGCGGCGAGAAGCAGACGGAGAACTTCAGCTGGCTCGTGAAATTCGTCCAGGGATTGCGGAATCGGTACGGACAAATTCATATCGCTTTCGGCGAGCCGCTCTCTCTTCGTGATCAACTCGGGGCTCCCGAAGCGGAAAGATCAGGAGACCTCCCCACTAAAACGCCTCCGGCCACGCAGCGCCGCTTCGACCTCGAGAAGCTCGCCTTCGAAGTCTCCGTCCGCATCAACCAAGTCACGCCGATCACACCGACGTCACTCGTCACCCTCGCTCTTCTTGGCACGACGGGACAAGCGCTGACCGTGGCCGAAACCGCGAAGAGCCTCGAGAACCTGCTTGCGACGGTGCATCGACGCAATTTGCCGACCAGCGAAGACTTCATGCACCTCGGCTCTGAAGAAGGCATCGAAGCCACCCTGCTCGCCCTCGTCGACAATGACGTCTTAACCCGCTTCGACGGAGGCCTTGAGCCCGTCTACGGAATCAGCGACAAGCAGCAGCTTACGGCCGCCTACTATCGCAATACAGTGGTGCACTTCTTTGTCGGGCCCGCGATCGCAGAGCTCGCGCTTCTGCATGCAATCCAGGGACCTCGCGAAGAAGTCATTCCCAATTTCTGGAAGGAGGTCATGCATCTCCGGAACCTCCTGAAATTCGAGTTCTTCTTCTCAGAGAAAGAGACCTTCCGAGACGAAATCAGACAGGTCTTCGAGCCGATCTCACGAGACTGGGAAAAACGCATCGAAGCCTACGAAGTGGATCCCGAAGACCTCATCCGAAAGACGAAGCCCTTCTGTGCTCATCGCGTGCTCCGGCCCTTCTTCGAGAGCTACCGCGTGGTCGCTGACCAACTTGCCCAACTCGCCCCCGAGACCGAACTCGACGAAAAGCGCTTTCTCGACAATTGCCTTGGCCTCGGCCGCCAATACGAAATGCAGAAGCGGATCCACGCCACGGACTCGATTTCTAAGGTGCTCTTCCAAACCGCTCTTAAGCTCGCCGGCAACCGTGGGCTCCTGGGCACAGGCGGCAGCGAGCTCGCTGAGGCCCGAGCCGATTTCGCAGCCGACCTCCATGACGCGATTCGCCGTGTGGACATCATCGTTGCCCTCGCCGCAGGCCGACGCGCGGGCTTCTAAACCCGATCCCTTGAAGACCTGATAGACTGTCTCTCTCGCCCCGTCTCCCGAGACCAAGAAGGAGCCCCCATGCGACCCGAAAACCTCCAGGAAATCCAAGACCGCCTCGAAATCACGGAACTGATGCATCTCTACGCGGAGATGGTCGATCGCCGAGAGTGGAAGATGATGGACCGCATCTTCGCGCTTGAAGCCACGATTGACTACACGACGACCGGAGGCCATTCCGGCCCGTTCCGCGAGACGCTCGCCTGGCTCGACCGCGCCCTCGAAAGCTGGCCGATCAACTTGCATATCGTCACGAACATCATCATCGAGATCGACGGCGACGAAGCCAAGTCCAGATGTTATTTCCATGCCCCGATGGGACGCAATACACCCGACGACGGACAGCTCATCATCACCAACGCGGGGCGCTACCTCGACCGCCTGATCCGAACGAAATTCGGCTGGCGAATCCTCGAGCGCTACTGCGACCAGACGATCATGCAGGGAAATTTGCCCGAGGGCTATTCGATCCCCGACTGAATCGGCCTAACGCGGGACCCGCATCAAACTAGCCATCAAACTATCCATCAAACTAGAGATGCGGTTCGATGAAGTCTTTGCGATAAGGGCCGAAAGCGGTCTTGATCCCCTCTTCGGTCAGCCCGTAGTCGCTCAGCGTGTATTCATGGGGCGGGCGCTTATCGCGTGGGTTATCGACGCGCCATTGCTCCATTCCCGCGCGGGCGGCCGCCGTCATTTCGATCCCGAAGATGCCGTAGGCACGTTCGATTTCGCTGATCGGGTCCTTCATGGCGTCTCGGAACCAAATATCCGCAAACCGGTCCTCGGCATATCGCGTCCGGGACTCCATCGCGCGAAGCGTTCCCCAAGCGAGACGCTCCTGCCACTGCGCTCCGGCCTGATTCGCCTCTTCCGTTTCGCTGTAAAGCGCCCACATCGCATGGTTCATCGAGGCCGCAGAGGGCACGGTCTCAACGGGATCACGATGCGTTTGAATCACGCGCGCTCCGGGAAAGACATCGAAAAGCGTGTCGAGATAGCCGAGATGCCCGGGCGTCTTCAGCACCCAGCGCTCTCGCACGTCACCTCGCTGGCGCTTTTGCCATTGCAGCGACTGCAGGAGCTTCTTCAGATATACGTAGGCCGGCGTCCAGTCCTGCTCATTAATCCAAGACCGATAGGTCGGGATATTGACGAAGGCTTCTGGGACATGCGAAAGGAACGAATGCTCAAGCAGCATGATTTCTTCGTCGGGCGCCTGCGCGTTCCACGGATGAATTGAGGCCTGGCGGGGATCCGCCTCGAGAATCGCAGCGACCTCTGCTTCGGCAATCGGGATGCGAGGGTCAGGCTTCGACCAATCGGTGTTGGGATGCGGCGCAGGGAAGCGCGTCTCCCACCAATCCGCGGCATAGTTGCGGGGATCACGAGAGATGATCCGGTGGAGCATCGTCGTTCCCGTTCGCATCAGTCCGACGACCACAATCGGGGCCCCGATTTCTTCTTCCAGAATCTCGGGATGACGCTTGATCCAATCCTGGGTCTGAAGGCGTGTCTCGAGGCTCTCGACGACGCGGCCGCGAAGCACCATGCGGCCGATCTCGTTCAGCGGCGCCTCTTCGCGCAATGATCGAAGCAGGACTTCAAGCGGCTCGCGAAACGCGTCTTCACCGAAATCATCAAGTCCTGTATTCGCCTTCGCGTCCGCGATCACCTGGTCGTCGGCGAATGCGGCTTGATTCTCGGCGGATCCTCTACTCACGATGCTGCTCCTTCAATCAAGGCGGATTCCTTCAAAAGCGCGGTCTTACACACTAGGCGGTTCGAGAGCCTCCATCAAACGCGAAACCGAGCAGAAACCGATCCCCAAACATGCGGAAGCAGGTCATACGCAGGAGACCGAAACGCTCGCCACCGACAGCTGACCTATGCGAGACTCAGGCCAGCTTCTGGCCAACGGAGACCCTCATGAGCAACGATCAGCGAGCGCAACCGGTCGGCGGAGACAGTGACGCCGAATCAGATTCCAGCGGGGCGCATCTCAGCCTCGCGGACCGAACACTCAAAGTTGTTCGCTGGATCGAAAACGAGATCGGCGGAGAAGTCGTCCATATCGACCCTCAGGCGCGGTGGCGCCCGGTTTGGTTCGCGGAGGTGGATCGCCCAGCCAAGGATGGCTCGGTCGAGCGCCTTTCGCTCTGTGTACGCGGCGACCGAATCGATGCTCATCACGGCTTTCCTCTTGAGCACGAAATGCGGTTCCAAGAGAAGCTCTACGAAGCCGGCATCCCCGTCCCCAAGGTGTGGGGCTGGTGCAATGATCCCCGCGCGTATGTGATGGACCGCGTCGAGGGCGTCGAGCATTTCGCCCAAACCGAAGACGCGGAACGGGATGATGTTATGCGGCACTATATGGAGATCCTCGCGGATATCCATCGCCTCGACATTACCCCCTTCGTAAAGGCGGAGATCTTGCGGGCGGACCGCCCAGAGGACTCAGGAAAACTCGGGATGCAGATCTACGAGGAGTCCTACCGCAAACGGAAAAAGCGCCCCGATCCGCATCTTGAGTTCTGCCTCGCCTGGCTGAAGCGCAATCCCCTGGGCGGCGAGCCGCGGGAGAGCGTGATCGTATGGGACTCCGGCCAGCTCATGCATAAAGACGGACGCGTCGAGGCAGTGATCGACCTCGAACTCGGGCATCTGGGCGATCCAATGATGGATCTCGCGGGCTTCCGAATGCGGACGAGCGTCCTGGGCTTCGGCGATTTCAACGCCCTCTACGACCATTACGAAAAAGCGATTGGCAAGAGCATCGACCGGCGCGCCATTCAGTACCACCATTTCTGCTTCACCCTCAGCAATCAGCTGGCCTTTCATTCCGCGCTCGCCGAGCCCCCATCCGGCTCGGACTACATGACGAATATGCAGTGGTGCGCGGAAACCAATATCTATTCCATGGAGGCGCTCGCCGAGCTTCTGGGGATTGAACTCGAAGAGGTCCCGATCCCGGAACCGCACGTTTCGACCGGCGCCGTGGGCCATGGGCATTTAGTAGACTGGCTGCGTAATTTCCCCGCGGAGATCACGAACGGGAGCGACAAGGACGAAACCACGCAGCATCAGTTCCGAATCTTTTTTCGCCTGGCACGACATCTCGCGCGAACCGACGAAATCGGAGCGGCCGTCGACAAAGCAAACCTCGACGATCTAGAAGCGCTTCTTGGCGAGCGCCCGGCAACGTGGCAAGACGGCGACGCGGCGCTCGAGCGTTTCGTGTTCGAAGACGACGGCAGAAATGACGAGGCCCTGATTCGCTTGTTCCACCGGCGCACTTCGCGCTACTTGATGCTCTGCGGTCCCGCTGGGTCTGCCATCGCACGGCATAACCCGATTCCCGACTTTGAGTTCTAAGCTTCACCTAAGCGAGAGCCGAACCCGTCAAAGGAAATACGCATGTCCAACTACGATTCCATTCGCCTCGAGACCGATGGCCCTGTCGCCACCCTCTTTCTCGACCGGCCCGAAAAACTGAACGCGATGGACATCGCGATCCTCGACGAGATGAAAGAGGCCATCGAGCACATCAACGCGGACGACTCCATTCGCGCGGTCGTCCTCACCGGCGAAGGCCGAAGTTTCTGCGCCGGTGCCGACCTCTCAATGGCGCTTCCCGAAGGCCGCACCGTCGCGGATCATCTGAACGAGGACCATCGCCCGGTCCTCATGGCGGTCCGAGAATCTCCGAAACCGTGGATCAGCGCGGTGAACGGCGCCTGCGCCGGGATCGGCAGCGCTCATGCCATGAACTGCGACCTCACGGTCATGGCCGAGGACGCATTCCTCTATCAGGCGTTCGCGGCCATCGGCCTCGTTCCCGACGGCGCGGCCACTTGGCATCTCACTCGAACCGTCGGGCGCAAGCTCGCCTACGAAATGATCGCGACCGGGGACCGCATCTCCGCAGCGCGCTGCCTCGAGCTGGGGCTCTGCAACCGCGTCGTCGCGAAGGAAAACCTCGTCGCCGAGGCCCAGGGCTGGGCGCATAAGCTCTCGGATCGAGCCCCGCTCTCGCTGCGATTCGCAAAACAGGCCGTTTGGACGGCGGCCGAGGGCGATCTCCCAACGACCTACGATCGTGAAGTTGAGCTGCAGATGATGTGCAACGCCAGCGACGATTTCCGCGAGGGCGTCAGCGCATTCATGCAGAAGCGAAAGCCGGAGTTCAAAGGTCGCTAGCGGGCCTATCGGCATGCGACTGACACCCTATGCACATTTCCGGACTATGGATGTACATCTCCACCAAGGCCGAACGCGCCAATCTCCTCTAAGTACCTGTTTTTATTAGCTTTCGATCTTGGCATTCATCCTGCTCTAACTAGGCCTGTCCCAATAGACCTGGAGAGCATGAATGAGCTTCCTTAAAAACCTCTGGCGCCGCGCAGGCGGCCTCGCTGAAGCCACCCCGAGCGAGCGCAATCGCTACGTCGATTTTCTGCGCGCCGCCTCGATCCTCGTCGTCATCCTCGGACATTGGCTCGTCGCCGCGCCCTACCTCTCGGAGCAAGGCGAACTCGTCCCAGGCCATATGCTTGAGATCGCGCCGTGGACCCAGTGGCTCACGCTGGTCGTCCAGGTCATGCCGATCTTCTTCCTCGTGGGCGGCTACGCCAACGCGGTCGCCTGGGCCTCCGCCCAAAAAGCCGGCACACCCTACGGCGAATGGCTGGCAGCACGCTTCCGCCGACTGATCGGGCCCGTCATTCCCGTTCTCCTCGTCTGGATCGGCATCGCCCTCGCCGCCCTCGGCTTCGGGCTCTCCCCGGAATCCGTCGGGGTGCTCAGCCAGGCGGCGCTTGTCCCGACCTGGTTTCTTGCGGTCTACGTCATGGTCGGGGTGCTCGTCCCCTGGACACATGCTGCGTGGAACCGTTTCGGATTCGGATCCTTCGCCGGGCTCGTCGCCGGCGCGGCCCTCGTCGACATCGTCGCCTTTTCTCAGGACCTCCACGGTCTTCGCTATCTGAACTACGGGTTCGTTTGGCTCGCCATCCATCAGCTCGGCTACGCCTGGCGCGATGGCCGTTTCCGAAACCGACTCGCTTGGGCCGGCGCGGGCGCGGCTGCGCTCGCCGCTCTCGTGATCTTTGGCCCCTACCCCCTCGCAATGGTGGGCGTGCCGGGATCCGAGATCTCGAACACGTCCTCTCCCACCCTCGCCCTGCTCGCCCTCGGCGTGGCTCAGTCCGGACTCATCCTTCGCCTAGAAGGCTTCGCCCGGCGGATCCTCGACCACAAAGCAGTTTGGACAGCGACGGTCCTGCTGAACGGCATGATCATGTCGCTCTATCTCTGGCATATGACGGTGATGATCATCGCCTATGGCCTGCTCTACCTCGCGCAGGGTTCTCTGCTTTCGATGATCCCGAACACGGCGGTCTGGTGGCAGACGCGGCCGATTTTCATGCTCGGCTTCTTCGCGCTCTTGCTCGCTGCCCTGCCCCTCGTCTCGCGCTTTGAGCGCCCCGCCAAAACCGAGGCCGCGGCCTCGGGGCGGCGTCTCGTCACAGGTGCATCCATGGTCTGCGTTGGCCTCGCGCTGATTTCAGAGCTGGGTGTCGCGGGAGCGAATGGTCTCCGGATCACGCCCACGCTGCTCCCGCTTGTGGGAACAGGCATCGCGGGCTTCGGCCCCTTCGCGCGCCTCGCAGGCTACGGGCAGAACTAGCGGACGTCTTCGACTCGGCCTTCTGCTTCGTTTTCGACTCGGCGACCTAGTTGGCGACCTACTTGGCCTTGAGCTCTGCCAAGAGCTCCGCGTCGATCTTCGCCTTCACCGTCCGCCGATCGAGGCCGAGCACCCGGGCCGCCGCTTCGTAGGAACCCGTCCGCGCGTAGACCCGCGTCGTGTACTCCCGGAGCATCGCGTCCGCACTCGCCTCCGTTGCTAACAAGCTCGCCGCGATGCTCCCCGGATCACCCTCCTCCTCTCCCGGTCGCGTACGCCGGGGCGGGGCATAGGTCCCTTGAACAAGAACGCTCCGCACGCATTGCTCAAGTTCCCGGACATTGCCGGGCCAGGCGTAGTCCGCGGGTAGGGACGTGCGAATAAAGCGCGTGACTTCTTCCGCGAGGCCCTCGCCCTCATCCCCCGCGATCCGCTTCGCCACAACGCCAACCAGACGCTCGAGTTCGCCCTCGCCCTGATCGATCTGTTGACGCAGCGTCGGCATCTGAATCACGTTCGCGCAGAGGCGGTAGTAAAGGTCCTCGCGAAAGCGCCCCTCTCGGATCCCGCGTTCGAGGTCCTCATTCGTCGCCGCGACGATCTTGCCTTCAAAGCGCCGCTCCGTTGTCTCTCCGATTCGCTGAAAGGTTCGGCTCTGCAGCACGCGCAGCAGCTTCACCTGAATCGCAGGGTCTAGATCGCCAATCTCGTCCAGAAAAATCGTGCCATGAGGTCCGCAGCTTTCGAGCCATCCCTCGCGGTCCTCCACAGCGCCAGTAAAAGCACCTTTTCGATGACCAAAGAGCTCCGACTCGATCAGCGACGAGGACAAGGCAGCCAGATTCACCGCCTGAAAGCCGTCGGCGTAGTCGGCCACGAAACACATCTTCTCTGCGTCGAACGGGATATAGCGGCTAAGACCGATGGCCCGGGCGACCAGCTCCTTGCCCGTCCCCGACTCACCTAACACGAGGGCTGGGATATCAGACATCCGGAGATAGAGCGAGCGGCGATACCGCTCGACATCGTGGGTAAAAATCGCGCGCCATGCGTTCCCCCGAAGCTCCGCAATCGGCATCGAGCTTCCGAAGATCTGGAAGAAGACATGATGGAAGGCGCGCCGGATTTGAAATCCCCAGGCGAGAATATGGGCGGGGTCGAGGTCGAGATCCTCCGGAAACGCCACGCCCTCGATCGAGAAAAAATGCTCGAAATCGGCAGCCATTCGCGGGTAAAAATTGGCGCGCCGAGTTGCGGATTTTCCTTGTTCCCGTTCGATGATGATCTTCGTCATCTCCGGCGCATAACGATAGAAGAGCAGATAGCGGACAAAACCCTCGTAGAGACGAAGATCCTCCGCCCGCGCCCGCGCGCCCGCCGCAAGCCGGCCGCGCAGTGTCTCGGCGAGCTGCTCCGCCACGAGCGAAATCTTTGCCAGATTCGGATTCATGCCCTCAAGCACGCCATCCATATGCCAGACTTCGGCATACTGAACAAAATCCGAACCTAACGCGCGCCGCTCTTGGTCGATGCGGTCGGGCAAGAACGGATTCGACGTGGCCATCCGCGCCACCGCCGAAAGGATGTCTCGCTCACGGTCGCTGACGAAGGGCGTCGACTTCGATGCACGCTGCTCTTTTGACACTGCGAAGCCCTTTTTAGTTGAGGTCGCGCCGCCCAACGGAGCGCGACTCGCATCGAGCGTCCGATTCTACTCGGAATCGGCAGGGGTGTACCAGATCGGCGAAGTATAGGCGCGCTCCTGATGGCGCACGCGGGATTTGCCCAAAGGCTTCCGGTAGCGCGCGGCATCAATCGCGTTCCACCGCGCCGTCGGCACCTCGAGGACCCGCGCGTAGTAGAATGCGGCCTCGGAAGCCTTGAACTCGGGATCTTTCCATACCGAGACCATTTCGGATTGCCCCGCAACACGGTCTTCCGCGATCACGACATCAAAAACCTTCTCTTGGGTCACCCCGGCCGCATCGAGCCATCCCTTAACAACCTGCATTCGCTGGAGCGGGCCACTCTCGGGATCGCGAACGGCAGCCAGTAAAAAGGTCGGTGCTTCAAAGCGCGCATCCTTCGCCGGCAAGTCGGAGCCCATCGGCACGCCCTTCACATAGCCTGCACGCGCGACATTGCTCGAACGGGAATCCGTCTCGCTGAAGCGCCAGCCGCCGAAGAACAAGACGCGCATCCGCGGCCCCGTCGTCGAATAGGCTTCACCCCGCCGCATCGCATCAAAGATGGCTTCCCGTGTATTCTCCTTCGCCCAAACCCCCGCGTAGCCCGCCGCCGCCTGCTCCCAGTTCATGGTGGGTTCGCCGCCCGGCTCAAACGAGTGAATAAACTCCCCTTCCGTTCGATTGCTCCCCGGAAGCATATTGAAGGTCTTGCCCCAAAAATTGCCCTCGTCCGCGGTCGCAAGTGACGTATGCGCGTCAGTGCTCCCGATCATTGCGAACCGGTACGGATTGACGCCCACCTTCGACTCGATCAAGAGGCCGTTCTTGAGTGCGGAGCGCGCATAACTTCCGACATGCATATCCGGTGTCGTCTTCCTGAGACCGAAAATATTCGTCTTGTCCCAGCGCTCATAGTCCGCGAATTCGTCATCGGGCGAAAGGAAGGGATGCGTTTCGCTATCCCCCTTGATCTGCGTGACCTCCACAACAGGCTCGAATCGTGCGCGCAGCGTCGCATGATCGCGATCAATCGGCTTCCCGGCCGAATCATTCAGGGAGAACATCAAGCCGTTGCTGAGGTTCGAATTATGCGGGATCGCGAAAGCCTCGCCGCCCGTTGTCGCTTCATAGGTCGAAAGAAAGACCCAAAGGTCTTCTGGCTCGAGACTGTCGATCGCGGAAAAGGGCAGGATCTTTTTCGTGCGCTCGGGGCCGTCTCGAAAGACAACGTTGCGATGCAGATTATTCCCATCGGGCGTCGAGCCCCATTCATACCCAACGAGCGCAGTAAAGCGCCCAGGCTCGTTCATGCGCTCCGCGGTATCGATCATCTCATCCCATACGCGTCGGCGAATCGCAGCATCCTCACCCAAAGGATCTCCGTCCAAGAGCACACCCAGATCGTTGATATTGTCGGGACCGAAAACGGGGTTCTCGGCGATGAGCTGGAAAATCTTCCGCGCCGTCTCTGAGCCCGCAACCACGGGATCGCCCCGCCGAATCATGGGGATCACCCCGAGATATTCCGCATGGTCCGCCACAACCAAAAAGTCCAGCGGACGCGAGAGCCGAGCGAACTGGCCGTTCGGCAAGCGAATGCCTTCTCCTTTCGCGAAGCGATAGGCGACGTCGGGGCCCAGCGTAAAATTATTGAAGAGATTCGCGTCCAGGGAATACGAAGTATGGACGTGGGTGTCGCCCCAGAAGAGCTCGGGCAGAGCGTCTGCATCTTCATCAGCAGCCGAAATCGCATCCGCGCGAATCCCAACACCTGCTGCCAGCGCAAGGCAGAGAAAGAACGTAAAGAAACTTCCCCACCCTCGCGTCGCGGGTCTTCGTCCGCGCGCAAAAAAGTCCAGAGCAATCACTACGGGGATTGTTCGGCGATCCATCGCCAACCTCCTGGGGGAAACGCCGGGACAGCGACCGACGAGGGGACAAGAACTTAGCAGGCCTCGGGCAGACCTCGGAGATCCTTCATTCGCCGCAGCAAAGGCGCTTGTCGCGCATGCCTCCCCCGCCTCCCCCAGCGGAGGGGCCCGTGGTGGGTGGCTCCGCCCTGTGCGAAAACAAACCCAAACGCATAGGCTCTCCCGGGGTCGTGAAACGCGGCTGGCAACACGGGAAGGGAAGTCGAATGACGATCAAGGGCGGTGTTGGATTTCAGGATCTACTCGCAGAAGCAAACGCTGAAGTCGACGAGGTCTCACCCGAAGCTTTGCGCAATCAACTCGCCGATGACGATCTCGTCCTGGTCGACCTGCGCGATATCCGCGAACTCAATCGAGAAGGCAAGCTGCCCGGCGCCGTCCATACGCCCCGCGGCATGCTTGAATTCTGGATCGATCCTGCGAGTCCATATGCAAAGCCGATCTTCCAAGAAGAAAAGCGATTCGTCTTCTACTGCCAATCCGGCTGGCGCTCGGCGCTCGCGACCGCGGTCGCCAAGCGACTCGGACTTCAGCAAGCAAGCCATCTCGGCGGGGGCTTCCAGGCCTGGAAGGAGCTCGGGGGCGCCATCGAACCCCATCCCGCCAAAAAACCGAAGTAGACACCGAGCCTTACGTGCTGCGGGGCGACTCACAAGATCAGATCGACTGCGGACCTCGAACGAGACCGCCGGGCCGCGCGCCCGTCGGCAGGCCGTCGCGGAACGTGATCTCACCTGCGCAGATCGTCGCGGAGAAGCCTTCTGCGCGCTGCACAATCCGCGCTGCGCCCGTCGGCAAATCCGTCAGAATCTCGGGGAATTGAAGCGCCACCGCATCAAGGTCGATCACATTCAGATCCGCGCGCTTGCCCACTTCGACCGTTCCTCGGTCGCCCAAACCATAGAGATCCGCGCCGTCCTTACTCATCATCTTCACCGCCAGAGGGAGTTCCAACCGAGCCCCACGCTCGCGGTCGCGCACCCAATGCTGCAAAACGAAAGAAGGCCAGCTCGCATCGCAAATCATGCTGCAATGCGCGCCTCCATCCCCCAATCCGATCACGCTGAGCTCGTCCCGCATCATCGCCTCAACAACGTCGAGACTGCCATGCGCGTAACCGGCAAAGAAGACCGCCATCATCCGCGTCTTCCCGTCCGTCGATTTGGCCGCCAGATCCACCATCGTGTCATAGAGCAGCGCCATCGGATCAATCCCCTCGGCTGCAGCGCGGGCCCCGATCGAGGTCGCGGGATCTGGCTCAAACACGATCCCCTCATCCATCGCGAAAGTGCTGTTCAGCGCCGGCTCGAGAATCAGCATGCTCGGATTATTCTCGGCGGACTCCGCGAGAATCTTCGAGCGCCGATCAGCGTCCCGCATCGCCGACACACGTGCCTCACCCGAGAGACTTGCGATCTCTTGATAGGTCGGCGTGAACGCAAAGGGGTTGAAGGTATCCAGCGAAAGCATCAGCCCGTTGCCTCGACTTAACACCTGAGGAATCACACGTGCGCCCGCCTCGCCCGCGGAGTGACAGCGATCGAGCACCTCGCGCCATTCGTCCGGATAGGGATGATTCTGAGGCGCGGAAAATGTGACCGTGGCTCCGGTCGCCAAACTAATCTCTCGGTAAAGCTCAACTTCTCGCGGAATCGCTCCCGCCTCTTCGTTCCCTCCGCCCGCTGGAACCACCTGCAAGAGAGAGCCCCCGCCGTCGACGACGGCCTGGGTCAAAACCTTCAGCTCCTCTGCCGCGGCGAACGTGCCCGGCACGGGTTCTCCGTGAATACTCGTGTGACCTGGCAATCGATTCGTCGAAAACGCAAGCGCTCCGGCTGCAACCCCCTCCTTCACAAGCTCGGCCATCTTGGCGAGATCATCCGGCGTCGCCACCTCCTGATCCGCCCCGCGCTGCCCCATCACATAGACACGCAAGGCGCCATGCGGTACCTGGGTGGCGACATCGATGGTCCGCGGCAGCTTCTCGAGCGCGTCGAGATATTCGGGAAAGCTCTCCCAGTCCCAGCGAATCCCGTCATGCAGCGCGGTTCCCGGGATATCTTCCACCCCCTCCATCAACTCGATGAGCCAGCCACGCTCTTCAGGCTTCGCCGGCGCAAAGCCGACCCCGCAATTCCCCATCACCACCGTCGTCACGCCATGCCAGGACGAGGGCGAGAGTTCCGGATCCCAGGTCACTTGGCCATCGTAGTGCGTATGCACATCGACGAAGCCCGGCGTCACCAACTGCCCCGCGGCATCGAACACCTCAGCCCCGTCAGCGCCGAGGCTTCCCTCCGCTGCGATCTCGAGGATGCGCCCCTCGTCGATGCGGATATCTGCCGTTCGCGCCGGCGCCCCGGTCCCGTCCACAAGGTTTGCGTTTCGAATCAAGAGATGGCCCATGGCGCGTTCCTTCCTACGTTCTTTCCGAAGTTGCCTGAACGATACTCAGCCCCGGGCCCGATCGCGACGACGGGAGCAAGCCCTTCCGGGGGTCCAAAACCAACTTTGATCATGCAGCCCAGTTTCATCCCGGAGGGTATGAGCATTCGCGCAGAGCGCACTACCCTCCCGGCTCCCTTCTACTCTCGTTGCGCCTGCAGGCGCGCGGAACCGGAGCCCGAATCTTGGCCGACACAATGCGCGCCCTCCGACTCATGCATTGGCAAGAACCGCCCTCACTCGTGGAGATGGAAATTCCCGAACCCGGCCCAGGCCAGGTCAGAATCAAAGTTGCGGGAAACGGGCTCTGTCAAAGTGATTTGCATATGCCGCATATCCCTGAATCACTCGGGAAGATGATGGAATGGGAAATGCCTTTCACACTCGGGCACGAGGTCGGCGGCTGGATCGATCGATGCGGTGCGGGCGTTTCGGGGTACAAAGAGGGGCAACCCGTCGCGATCGTCTCGACGCGCTCCTGCGGCGCTTGCCTCGAATGCGACGCGGGCTTCGACAATGCCTGCGCCATCAATAGTCGCGGGCGGGGCTACGGCATGAACGGCGGGATCGCCGAGTACATGCTGATCGAGAGCACGCGTCCGCTGATCCCCCTCGATGGCCTCGACCCCGAACTCGCCGGCCCCTATACCGATGCGGGGACGACCTCGTATCACGGCGTCGCGCGCGTCAAAGACAAGCTCGTCGCCGGCCGCACGGCCTTCGTGATCGGCGCCGGGGGCCTCGGCGGATTCGCGATTCAGTACCTCAAGATCCTGACGGGAGCGCGCGTCATCGTCGCGGACACCGCGGCCGACAAACGCGAGCGCGCGCTCGAACTCGGCGCCGACGTCTGCCTCGACGGCGGGCGCGAAGACTTGGCCGCCGAAGTCTTAAAACTCACCGAAGGCCGGGGCGCCGATGCGGTCCTCGACTTCGTGGGCACAACATCCACCATCGCAACCAGCATCGCCGCCCTCGCGAAGCTCGGCGACTACGTCCTGATCGGCGCCGGCGAGGGCAAACTCGAAGCGCCTTTGATGGGCGCGATCGCCGGCAAGGGCGCGACGATCTGTTCTTTCATTGGCGGCACCGACGGGGATACCCGCGCCGTCATCGACCTCGCCAACCAAGGCCTGCTTCGAAATGACGTCGAGATCTTCGGCTTGGATGACGCGGTCGCTGCCTACGCAAAGCTCCAGGCTGGCGAACTCGTGGGGCGTGGTGTGATCGTCCCGGGCGCGCGCTAAAGCGAGGACCCCGAACTCAGGTGCCGCAGAAGGTCTGTCGAATTTCTTCTTCGGGCGTCGCGGGCATCTCGAGCTCTGCATGTTCGGGCTGCTCTTCAAAGGGGCGCGACCAAACCTGGTTCAGTCGCTCGAATACAGAGTAGTCGCCCTGCAGCGCGGCCTGGATGGCTTCTTCGACGCGGTGGTTCCGCGGAATAAAAACCGGGTTCATCCCGCGCATCGCATCCACCCGCGCCGGCGGAATGCCAGCACCTTCAGACGCCTCGTTTCGCCATCGACCGACCCAGTCCTGGCCAACCGCGGGCGCGTCGAAGAGTTCGATGAGGGAATCTGCCTCGGCGCCACCCGCGACTCGGGTCAGCTCCCGGAAGAACCGGGTGAAGTCGACTTTCTCTCGCGTGAGCAGTTCGAAGGTTTCTAAAACGAAGGGCTCTGCGGACTCCTTCTCGGCGTTCAGACCCATCTTCGCGCAAAAACCCGGAACGAATTCCGCGTTGAAGACTTCACCGAAAACGTTGACCGCGGCCTCGGCTTCCTTCGTCGCTGCATCCTTGTCGTCGGCAAGAATCGGAAGCAGAGACTCGGCCAAGCGCGTGATATTCCACTGCCCGATTTGCGGCTGGTTCCCCCAGGCATACCGCCCCTGCCGATCGATCGAACTCAGCACCGTCCCCGCGTCAAAGGCTTCCATGAAGGCGCAGGGACCGAAGTCGATCGTCTCCCCTGCGATCTGCATGTTATCCGTATTCATGACGCCATGAATAAAGCCCAGATGCATCCAGCGGGTGATCAGTCGAGCCTGACGTTTGGCCACGTTTTCAATCAGGGCGCGGTAGGGATTCGCCGCCGCTTTTGCTTCGGGATAGTGACGATCGATAATGTAGTCCGCGAGCTTTCGGAGCGAATCCGTCTCACCCTTCGCGTAGAAATACTGGAATGTCCCCACTCGGACATGACTGGACGCGACGCGCGCAAGAACCGCTCCCGGCAGAGGGCCTTCTCGGTAAACCGTTTCGCCCGTCTGTACAGCGGCCAGCGCCCGCGTCGTCGGAACCCCCAGCGCGGCCATCGCCTCACTCACGAGATACTCACGAATCACAGGCCCCAGCGGCGCCTTGCCGTCTCCCTGCCTTGAATAAGGAGTTCGCCCCGATCCCTTCAACTGCAGATCACGCCGAACGCCGTCCCCCGGCAGCAATTCACCCAAAAGCAGAGCGCGCCCATCCCCGAGCTGCGGTGACCAGCCGCCAAACTGATGTCCTGCATACGCCATCGCGATCGGCTTTGCCGATTCGGGCACGTCATTCCCCGAAAGCATCGCAACGCCCTCCGGGCTTTCGAGCCATGCCGCATCGAGCCCGAGCTCTTCCGCGAGCGCCGCGTTCACCTTGATGAGCTGCGGTGCGGGAGCCGTCTCGGGCTGAACGTCGGCGAAGAACCCCTCCGGCAGTTCAGCGTAGGAATGCTCAAAGGCGATCTTCGCTGCACTCATACTTGCTCACCTCGGCTGCCCGTCGTCTAATTGTCAAAAGGAATCCAACACGCTCTCGCGAATCAGGGCGTGTACCAGATGGCCGAAGTGTAGGCCCGGTCCTGCGTCGTCATCGGCACCTTCGCGTCGATCTTCGCAGAGAAAAACTTCCGGTCATACGCAGTCCAGCGGGGCTTCGGGATTTCGATCACGCGCACATAGTAGAAGGCCCTAAGAGAGGCATCAAAATCAGGATCGGTCCAATGCGCACTCAGCGTCGCCGCACCGATGGAGTTCTCCCAGGTCGCATTCTCAACATCAACGGTCGACCCGACCTTTTTGTTCGCACGGCCCTTCCGATTGATCCGTCGTCCATCCGAAACAGCGACATCGAAGACGCGTTCCTGCGTCTCGCCGTCGCCGTCCACCCAGCCCTTCACGATTTGAACCCGGTCCAGATTCGCGCCTTCGGGATCCTTCAGAGCGGAAACCAAGAACGTCGGCGCCTTGCTGCCGCGCCCACTCGCCTTAAGATCACCGCCCATCGGGACACCCTTCGCGTACCCCACCCGGGCCAGATCCGGCGCATCCAGGTCGCGCTTCGCGTAGTCAAAGCCACCAAAGAAACGGACTGTCATCCGCGGCCCCGTCGTCGCGTAGGTTTCCCGGCGGCGCATCGCATCAAAAATTCCTTCGCGCGTGTTCTCTGTCGCCCAGACCGCAGCATACCCGGAAGAAGCCATCTCCCATTCGTAGAACTGAAACACGCCCCCGGGCGACATTTCCGAAACCGCCTGAGGGAAGAGCGGCTCCTTCCAACGATTCACGCCCGCCTCACTCTTCGTGGCCTTGCCCCAGTAATTATCCTCCCCCGCGGTCGCCAAACCCGTATGCGCGTCCGTACTTCCGATCAAGCCGAACTTGAAAGGATTCACGCCGAGCTCGCCCTCGAAACGCATTCCGTTCTTGAGCGCAGCACGGACGTATTCCGCCTTCAGCCACTCATCCTTATGCCCCGGAGCGCCTAACGCCGATCGATCCCAAGTCTCATAGTCAGCGAATTCATCATTCGGCGAGAGCAAAGGATGCGTCTCGCTATCGCCCTTGTACTGCGTCGCTTCAACAAGCGGCTCATGTCGTGCACGCTCTTTCGCATAGGCGAGATCAAGAGGCTGCCCCGCGGAATCCACTTCCGCGAACATCGCGCCGCCGCTCACATTAGAGTTATGCGGAATGGCCAAGACGCGGCCACCTGTCTTCCCCTCGTAGTCCGACATGAACTTCCAAAGCGCTTCCGGCGTCGGGTCATCCAGTGAGCTCCACGGAATAACCTGCCCCGCACGCTCTCGCCCATCTGCAAAAATCACATTCCGATGGAGATTTTTCCCGCCCGGCGTGGAGGTCCACTCGTACCCGATCAGCGCAGTAAACTCCCCGGGCGCATTCCAGCGATCCGCGTTCTCGATCACTCGGTTCCAGACCGTCTTCTCGAGCTCCGGACTATCAATAATGTCGCCCTCTCCCAGAATCGAGGCTCCGAATTCGGCAAAGATCTTGAGGTTCTCTCCCGCATCCCGCCAAGCCTTCCAGCGTGCACCGGTCTCGGTCGCAAGCAAGACCGGGTCACTCCGATCGAGCATATTCATGACACCGAGATATTCCGCGTGGTCGCTGAGCATGAAGAAATCAAGAGGGCGCTTCAGGCGGACGCGCATGCCGTTATGCGCCGTCACTTCTTCGCCGCGAGCAAACCGATAAGCATCATCGGGCCCGATGCGTCGGTTTCCCATATTCCCGGCGTCCGCGGACCAGCTCGAATGCACATGCGTGTCGCCAAAGAAAACGTTCCTTGGAAAGCGCTCGCCTGCATAGGGGGAATAGGAAGCTGCCCCGTTTGCGACTCCGGCTTCAGCTTCGGCCGAAGCTGACGAGTCCAGCATCACAAACGACGCGCCCGCCGCAATCAGCGAAAGCGTCACCGCGTTCAAGATTCGCACCTAGAAAATCTCCTTTTCCTCGGTCACGAAAACCGAGGAACGCCCGAAGTCCAGAAACTGGGCCTCGTCTTCAAAGAGCTTCTGAGCGGCAGCGATCGAGGCCTCACTTTCGTAGGCGCCCATGGACTCAAGGCTGTCGAACCACACCTCAGTAATGCCATCGTAGGACTCGGCCGTCCCCCGCGATGCCTGCAGGCCCGCGTTCACTTCTTCGGACAGCGTATGACTCTGGACATAGCGCTTCATCATGGGTAGATCGGCACGCAGGCGCTGTACGAGCGGCCCATGCACAGCCAACCAGCGCTCCTGAAAATCCTCGCGGGTCATGCCTTGCTTACGATGACAGCAGAAAACCAACTTTATCATGCAGACCTCATCCGAATTGAGAAATCACTTCATCGCGGAAGCGCTCGAGTTCATCTGGCAACGCGCCGTCCAAATCGCCCTTGGGCGGGAGCACGACGACGCGCTCCGCCCCAAGCTCAGCACAGAACTCCGCGGTCTCTACGGACGTCTTCGCGTCGCTCGTACTCGTCAAAGTGAGCCCCACGGCGTTTTCATCGCGCCCGGCCTGTTTCGCCGTCTCGCGCACGATCGGCATCAAATGCTCGAGCGCTTCACGATCGGGCCCGCGCGTCGACCAATGGGGATAAAACTCGTCGCCGTAGCGACCTGCCCGCTTGGCCGCCGCATCACTATGGCCCCCGATCATCAGCGGCACGCCGCCGGGCTGAACAGGCTTCGGATTGCTCACGATTCCGCCGAACTGGAAATACTCGCCCTCGTAGGCCGCGACTTCGTTCCCCCAAAGCGACTTCATCACTTCAAGCCATTCATTCGCGCGACGGCCTCGGTCATGAAAATTCTGCTTCATGACTTCGACTTCTTCCTTCACCCACCCTACACCCACGCCTAACGTAATTCGGCCCTTGGAATACTGATCCAACGTCGCCACTTCCTTCGCCAAAATCAGCGGATGGCGCTGAGGCAAAATCAGCATCGAAGTCCCGAGCCGAATCCGCTCCGTCACCGCCGCAATCATCATCATCAAGATCAGCGGGTCCGGCATATTCGAATCCGCCGGAAGCGGCGTGCGCCCCGTTGTTTTGTAGGGGTATCGAGAGTCATACTCCATGCACATCAAAGCATGATCGATGGTCCAGAGGGACTCGAAGCCAAGCCGCTCGACGAGCTGCGAATAGCGGACGATAAAATCGGGGTCGCCTATGGGACCCATCTGCGGCGGGGGAATGCGGATGCCAAACTTCATGGATGCCGTCCTTCTGGACGCCGACTAAAAACCGGCGAGTCGTTCTTTCGTGTCATCGATCTCTTCGAATTCGAGATCGAACTCCGCACTCAGAGCAGCATCGATCGAATGCCCCTCCTGAGCGAGGCCATAGAGCTTCTTCATGGCCGCCACTGCGGGGCGAGAATTCCGAACAATCGCCGTCGCGCGCTCCGCAACGAGCGCGTCCAAAGCCGCTCCATCCGCCGCAGCCGCATTTGCGATTCCAAGGACAACCGCCTCGTCCCCGCGCACAGTCCGCGCAGTAAAAGAGAGCTCTTTCGCGCGCCGAACCCCGATCGCCTGCGCCAAGGTCTGCCCCATACCCCAGGTCGGGCGCAGGCCGAATTTGGTATGCGTGTCGCCAAACTTCGCATCGACCGTGGTCAGAATAAAATCGCAATGCAGCGCGATCTCGAGCGCGCCCGTAAAACAAGCCCCATGCACTTTCGCGATCACAGGCACGGCCGCTTCTCGAAGCGCCCGCCCCACGCGGCGGGCGGGAGCGTCGAAAACATCTCCAATCTTGCCCGCGCACGGCTCAGTCCCCTGAAGAACCTTCAGATCAACGCCCGCTGAAAAGGCACGCCCCGCCCCTTCCAGGATGATGACCGAGACCTCGGCATGATTGGCCGCTGCCTCCACGAGCGCCGCAATGCCTTCGAGCATCTCCGGGCGCAGCGCATTGAGCGCATCCGGGCGATTCAAGCGAATCGTCAACTGCTGGTCGGCATGCTCGACTTCAAGGAACTCAGTCTCGACGGAGAAAGCGCTCATTCGCCCGCCTCGGGCGCGGTGCCGGCCACAGCGCCGGAGGCCGGCTGGTCCCAACCGAAACGTTCGAACAAATCGCCGAGCTCGGTCCGGATCGCATCCTCTTCGAGGCCGAACTCTTCGAGGCTGTAGGTATGCTTGGTCTTGTGGTTCTTTTCGCGCTTGCCTTCGCCCGCAAGTTCCTCGCGGTACGCATCACTCATCGGCAGATCGAGATCGTGGTAGAGCTGTTCAATCGCCGCCGCGGGGTCCGCCGTCAGTTCGCGGTAATCCACGATCGCGCCACGCACGGAGGGATTCGCCTCAAGCGCGTCAAGCGGGTGCTTGTAGGTATGCCAGGACTGATCCGCGAGAATCTTGAGGCATCGCGCCTGTCGCGCCTCATCCCAGCCCAGCTGCTTCCAGCCCGCGCGCACCAGCTTCAGCATGCTGGGGATCGTCTCGTTGGGATTGCGAACATTGACCACGATCCGCGCGTCGGGAAACGCCTCAATGATCGACTGCACTCGCCCCGAGTACATCGGGTTCTTCGCCAAATGAATCTTGTCCGTTCCGTTCAGATACAGCTGACGCCTAACACAGTCTCGATAGAAATCGTTGTACCGACGACGCTTCTTCTCTGGCCAGTCGTTCATGTGGTAGAAGTCGAGATCCCCCATATAGGGCATCTTCGTAATCCAAAAACCTGAGGCCATCGACCAATAGAGAACGATATCGTCCTCCTCAGGCTGCGTGAGCCCCATGCTATGCATGTGTCGCATCGCGCCGTAGCGCCATTCCTCCCAGGCCTCGACCTGGCCCGCTAAAAATCCGCGCCACTTCTCTTGATCAAATTTTGCAATCGCCCGGATTACCTTCTTTTGAATCAGCGAAGGGAAGTAGAGCTCGTAAAGGAGAAAGGAACTGAAACGACCGCCGTCCTTGGAAA
Source organism: Myxococcota bacterium (assembly GCA_045106235.1). GTDB lineage: Bacteria > Myxococcota_A > UBA9160 > UBA9160 > UBA4427 > UBA4427. The sequence continues at coordinate 58,213 of JBGCEJ010000011.1, read as the reverse complement.
GCAGGCGGTGGGTCAGCGTCGTGCCGCTTCGCGCATGGCCCACCATGAAAACGGGCGCCTTCACCTCCACATTCTTGAGATCCGGAAAGAGCAACCAATCCAGAATGAAGCAGAGCGAGTGAAAGACGAAGATCAGTGGCGTCGCGATCAGAAGAACGAAGAGATAATGCCTTCGCGCCTTCGGAACCTTCTCATTCCAGGCGAGCCGGAGCATCTTGAAATAGTTTTCGAAGTCAAAAAAGAAGAACACTGGGGGACCTCTTCGGTGCGGATCTTCGTTGGTAGTCGATCCCGCAAGCCATTGCAATTGCAAACCTTTTTGAGCTTTTCGCGGAGTAACAACCCACGCCAGGAAGGCCCAAGCCCCACGGAAGCGGGTATGCTCCGAGCGGCTCTTTGGGCCCAACACGAGGGCGACCCGACTTGGCTGAAACACGGGAAGGAAAGTCGGGCGAGAAGCCCCGGTCCGCATCCGGCCTGCTCCTGGGAGGCCTCCTCCTCGCGCTCGTTGCGATCCTCATAAGCGGGCTGCTCTACACCTTCGTCGGTCTCGAGGAAGCCCAGCGCCTTGCACTCCACGGCTGGGAACAGCTCCAGGCCGCGCCGCCCATTGCCTTCTTCAGTGTCGTTCTGATCGCCTCGCTCCTGCCAATTCCGGTCAGCGTGCTCTACGCCGCAGCAGGAACGCTCTACGGCGTCACGACAACGCTTCTCTGGATCGCAGCGACCGCCATGCTGGCCAACCTCATCGTCTACGCGACCTGCAGCAGCTTCCTCCGCCCCACTTTGATTCGGCAGATCGAAAAGCGGGGGCACACCATCCCGAAGCTCGAGTCCCGCTCCGACGAAACCCTGCTCATCACCCTCGTCCGGATCACGCCCGGCTTCCCGTATTTCCTACAAAACTGGCTTCTCGGGCTCGCAGGCGTCGAAATCATCCGATTCCTCGGCATCACACTCGTGATCCACATGCTCTACGCCTCGGGATTTGTCATCCTCGGCCGGTCCGCGTTCGAAGGCGAGCTCGGCATGGTGGCCATCGCCATCGCCCTGCTCGTCGTCATCTCAGCCATCGCTCGAATCGTCCACAAGCGAGCCCAGGCAAGCCGGAACAACACACCCAGAGACAGCACAGGACAACACATCACATGAAGAACCTCGAAGGCAAGGTCGCCGTCATTACCGGTGCCGCAAGCGGAATCGGCAAAGCCATGGCGGAGCGCTTCGCTCGCGCCCAAATGAAACTCGTGCTCGTCGACATCGAAGTCGACGCCCTCGAAGCCACCGCGGCCGATCTGCGCTCACAAGGCACAGACGTTCTCACCCGGATCGTTGACGTCGCCGATGCCGAGGCCATGGATGCGCTCCGAGACGCGGTCTACGACCATTTCGGCACGGCCCACGTGATCTGCAACAACGCGGGCGTCGCCGCCGCGGGGAAAGCCTGGGAGCTCACCCTCGCAGATTGGGAATTCACTATGCGCCCGAATCTCTGGGGCGTGATCCACGGCATTCGCGTATTCGGCCCCCGGCTCATCGAGCAGGGCGAGGGCCACTTCGTCAACACCGCCTCTATGGCCGGCCTCGTCTCCATGGGCAATATGGCGCCCTACAACGTCACGAAATACGGTGTCGTCGCACTCTCCGAGACGCTCTTCGAAGACCTTCGCGCCGAAGGAACCGAAGTCGGGGTTTCCGTGTTATGCCCCGCCTTCGTCAACACGAAAATTTGGGACTCTCAGCGGAATCGCCCCGCTCATCTTCAGAACGCACCCCGGCCGGAGAAATCCGCGGAGTACGAAGCGGGCCATGCGGCGATGAAACAGATCGTCGAGAGCGGGATCCCTGCGGAAGGCGTGGCGGACCGAGTCCATGACGCCGTCGTGAATAACGAACTCTATATCCTCACCCATTCGGCAACGCTCCCCGCGCTGGAAAAGCGAATCGGTCATATCCTGAAGGGCGAAAACCCGACGCCCCCCGGAACACCGATCGAAGGCCTCACGCAGCCCTGAGCGGAGCACAATCGGGCCTGAGCGGAGTGAATCAACCCTGCGCGGAGTACAGTCGGGCCCGCCGTCCCGAGCGGGACAGGCCCTGCCCGGCTCTAGAGCCCCAGGACCTTCCGCGACGAGGCATTGATCTTCTTCGCCATCTCCACGGGCCCCTCTTCGAGCAGTCCGAGGTTGAACACTTCCGGCGCCCAAATCGGATCCGCACCGATCTCGTCCAGAATGCCCAGAAAAGCGGACCAATTGACTTCGCCGTCGCCGGGCAAGAGCCGGTTCGTCATCGATTCCATCATCACTTCGTTTCCGTCTTCCGAGCCCGGGCCGATGCCCGTCGTGTCGTCGAGCTGAACGCAGTGAATCCGGTCTCCGGGGATCGAGCGCAGCGTGGCTTCATCCGGCCCACCCGGCTGTCGCAACCAATGCCACGTATCCACGACGAGCCCGACGTTATCCGCGCCGGAAGCTTGGACCAGCTTCCAGACGCTCTTGATGTCCGGGAGCGCCGTCCAGGGAAGCCATTCGATGCAAACCTTAAGACCGCGGTCGGCACCCATCTTTCCGAGATGCGCGAGTCCAGCGGCCGCTGCGTCAAAGTTCATTTCCGTTCCCATCACGACGCCGCCGACCACTTCTGCGCCGTAGAACTCGGCGACCTCAAACGTCGCCCCACATTGCTCTTCGATCGTCGCGGTGTCGCCGCCTTCCCATCCGATCAAGGATTCGACCATCGGGACCGAAACGCCGCGATCCGTATGCCAGGACTTCACATCTTCGGCACTCACACCGCCGGCCAGCGCCGCCTGATGATGGAAGGCCCAAAGCGAGACACCGCCAAAACCCGCGTCCGCCGTCGCATCGATGATCGTCTTGACCTGCTCCGGAGAGACATCCATCGCGCCTCCGACCAGCGGGGCATTACACAGGATCAGCTTTTCTTCTCGTACGGGGCTCATGGGGCTTCCTCTCTTGCGCTCTCTTAGACGTTTTCGGCGGCCAGGTAAGCCGCCCGCGCAGAGTCTAGACAGTTTTCTCGCGACTCGCCGTCGCGATCCCGCGCTGCAGAGCCCCCCTTTTTAGCGGTAGGCTTTCCGATATGACGAATCCCATCGACCGCCGCGAATTCCTCTCCACCTCGGGCAGGGCCCTCAGCGTACTTGCAGGCAGCCTCGTCGCGGGCACGACCGGACTCGGACTGACGGGCTGCGCTGGACACGGTCCCGATCGGTATACCGAAGCCGACGAAAAGGCCCTCGCCGCTCAGCAGATTCGAGAGCGCGCGGAATCGGGCAAGGGCCCCTTCGGCGTTCATCGCTACAAGGGCTACCGCGGACTGGCGGAACTCCCTTGGTTCGAAATTGATTCCTTCGGCGTCCTGCGCATGGTCGACGACAGCGTCCCGGAAGCCATCGACATGCACTGCCATTTTGGCATGTCACTCCTCTTCAAGCCCGAGCTCGACCTCCAAAAGCGCACCCAGCGCGTGCGGCACCTGCTCGACTGCGACGAGACCGACCCCGGATGCGACCTCGATCTCGACGTCTACATCAACGCGAATTTCGATGATCCCGCGCTCTCGCGGCTGCAATGTCAGACGGTGGGCCAGGCCACCTTCGGCAGCGAATTCGCGCGTACGCAAACCCTGCCGAATCTCCTCGCCGAGATGGATGCCACCCGGGTCGAAAAAGCGATGATCCTCCCCATCGCTTTCAACCTTCCCTTCGGCGATGACCTCGCGGAACGCTGGCGCGAAGCAATCACCGTTTCCGATACCAGCGACCGGCTGCTTGCCGGCGCCTCAGTGCATCCGCGTGACGTCCGAAAAATCGAGCGACTCGAGGCCTTCGCCGCCGCGGGCGCCCGAGTGCTCAAAATGCATCCCACGGTCCAGGGCTTCTACCCCGACGAAGACGATGCCATGGAGATCTACGAAGCCGCGGAGCGACTCGGCATGGTGATCTTCTTTCATGGCGGCCGAGCGGGGATCGAGCCCGGCTCGCGTCAGCCTTACGCCCTGCCCCGACACTACGAGGGCGCGCTTTCGAATTTCCCGAACCTCCCCTTCGTGCTGGGGCATGCGGGGGCGCGCGACGGCGAAGAAATGTTGGAACTCGGACTGCGCTACGAAAATGCTTGGTTTGGCCTCCACGGCCAGGGCATCACCCATCTCGACAGGCTGATCAAACGCACAGGAGGAGAGCGCTTGCTCTTCGGCACAGATTGGCCCTTCTACCACCTGGCCGCGACTCTCGCCAAGGTACTGATCGTGACCGACACGCCGGATCGCACCGATATTCGCCACGCGATCCTGCGCGGCAACGCCGAACGCCTTCTCGCATAACATCTTTCACCGAATCTCACTCAACCAAAGGAACTGCCCTTGCCTAACGAGGCCCCCCTCGACGGAACCTGTGATCCCCGTTTCGAAAACGTCCGAGACGCCTTTCGTGAGCGCATCGAAGCCGGCCATGAAGTCGGCGCAGCGATCGCTTTCACCTTGAACGGGGAACCCGTCGTCGACCTCTGGGGTGGATACGCAGACGAGGAACGCACGCAGCCCTGGCAGCGCGACACCCTTGTGAACACCTACTCCACGACGAAAGGTATGACGGCCCTCTGCGCCCATCGCCTCGTCGAGCAGGGGCGCCTCGACCTCGACGCTCCGGTCGCCCAGTACTGGCCCGAATTCGCTCAAGCCGGCAAGGAAGAAATTCCCGTCCGTTTTCTGCTGAGCCACCAAGGCGGCCTACCGGCCATCCGCGAAAAGATGCCCGAAGACAGCCTCTATGACTGGGATGCGATGTGCCAAAGCCTGGCGAAAACCGAGCCCTGGTGGACCCCCGGCACAAAGCATGGCTACCACCCCGTCACCTTCGGACATCTCGTCGGCGAGGTCATTCGCCGCATCGACGGCCGAAGCGTCGGCCGAATATTTCGTGAGGAGGTCGCTGAGCCTTTGGACGCTGATTTCCATATCGGCCTCGGCGCAGAACACGACGCCCGGGTCGCGGACATGATCGGCGGACTCGTCCCCGAAAAGAATGCAGGCGGAGGCAAGCCCGCCGGCCCGCCGCCAAAGGGTCCTATGGCCGATTTCATGCGGGACATGTCCGATCCCACGACCATGGTCGGCGCCGCATTTAACAATCCCCCGATCCGAAGCGGTGCCGTCAACTCTCGAGCATGGCGCGCCGCCGAGATTCCTGCGGCCAATGGCCACGGGACCGCACGCGCCCTCGCTCGGATCTACGGGGCACTCTCAATCGGCGGTGAAGTCGACGGCGTCCGCCTCCTAAAGCCCGATTCCATCGAGCGGGCGCGGGAAGAACAATGCTCCGGCGCCGATGCCACCCTTGCGGGAATGCCCATGCGTTATGGCCTGGGCTTCATGCTCCAGTCGCCCTTCATGCCCCTGTCTCCGAGCAAGAATGCCTTCGGCCATCCGGGGGCCGGCGGCTCGATCGGCATGGCCGATCCGGATGCGGGAGTGGGCTTTGGCTTCACCATGAACAAAATGGGCGTGGGCCTCGTCGGCGGCGCGACAGGCTTCGCGGTCCTCAAAGCGTTCTTCAAAAGTCTCTAGCACGACCCCCAAAATGGACAGCGACCGGGCTAGGCTTTGCAATCCACGACCCGACCCAACTCGGTCGAGCCAAGACCGCCCACGAAGGAGCCCGCCCCATGGCCGAAAATCCGATGACCGACAAAGAATTTCAGAACCTTCGGAAATTCATCAAGCCCTTCTCCGGCCTGAACGCCTTCGTCTACAAGCTCTCAGGTGGGCGCCTGATGAACACATTCCAGGGTCGCCCGGTCGTGCTCATCGAAATGATCGGCGCAAAGAGCGGGAAGAAAAAAACGATTCCGCTCATGTACGTCCCGTACAAGGAAGGCGTGATCATCGTCGGCTCTCAGGGCGGCGCGCCTAAGTCGCCCGTTTGGGTGAAGAACCTCTTCGCGAATCCCGACATCGTCGCGCAGTACAAGGGCAAGCGCATGAACCTGCGCGCTCGGCTCGCGGACGATGCTGAAAAAGAAGAAGTCTGGCCGACCTGCGTCGAGCACTACGCCGAATTCGCGGACTACCGCGCGCGCACGGATCGAAACATTCCGGTCTTCATCTGCGAGCCGCGTTAGGCGGCCTCCACTCCGCGTCGTTATTCGTGGAGCTTCGCGCCGTACTTGCCGAGATAGTGGTAGTCGAATTTCGGATCGGGGTCCGTGCGCTGGTTGATCTCGTAGATCCGCTCGTATTTGGAGTCCGCGATCATCCACTGCCCGTCGACCTTGAGATAGGTATCCCAGTAGATCGCCGTCCCGGTCGTGAAATTCTTGCCGTTCATGATCCACATATTGTCGGCGAGATACCAAACCCCCGTCGCCTTCGTGGGGCTCAGAATTTCGATCTCGGGATGATGTCCGTTGTGATGGCCGACTGAACGGGTGTGAAAGGACTGCTTGATCGACGCGACATATTCGTCGCGCCCTTCGAGCTTCCATTCATAGGTTCCGCCGATGAAATGGACCTTCACGTCGGGATGGAAATAGCCTTCGAGTTCTTCGAAGTTCCCCGTATCGATGCAGCGGAAATACGCGTGCTTCACGCGACGAATCGCTTCGATATCGAGCAGCATCTGGACGGCGTCGCGCAGAGCCCCGGGACTCTCATCCGCGATTTCGAGGGGAAGTCCAGAAACGATGCCCATACCTTCTTTGGTCAGAGTGGGCTTTCCTGCATCAGACATCTTCGCGTCTCCCTCTATTGGCTCGCTTCCGCGGGTCACGATTCGACAGCGCATGCGTCGTGCAGGCGCCTCTCCGCAAGTGACGCGATCGCAGCGCCATCCGCAGAGACCTGAAAGCCTAGTGAGAAAGGAATCCCGTCGCGAGCCCCTTCGTAGAGGAGCTCGCGCAACGGGAATTCGCCTGGATGCCGTTTAGCGAGAAGCGCGGCGATGCGGCGGGCGCCCGGAGGGCTTGCCTCGGCGGTTATCCCGCGCGGGTCCGCTCGGCGGCGAGCCGCCGTTCGCTCCGGGTCGACCACCGGGACCGCCCGGACCCCGTCCTGCGCCTTTGCCGCCGCCACCCTGTCCACCTTGGTAGCCGCCCTGGTGACCGGCCTGGTGAGGCTTTGAATAGCCACCCTTTCGCGGGGCGCCCTGATCGCCGCCGCGAGGACCGGCCGTGACCTTCCCCGTCGCGCGACGGATCGTGATTCCCGGCTCGCGCTTATCCGGCGTCTTAGCGCGCGAAGCGAAGTTATCCGCGATATCCGTCGCGATATCGACGGTCGAAGATTTCGAGTTGATCTTGATCGCACCGACCTGATGACTCTCGACGCCACCTCGGCGGCAGATATGCGAAAGGAGTCGCCCCGTCGTCGCGCCGGTCTGCTGCCCCCAGCTCACCGTGAAGGGCGTGAACGAAGTCGGCGGGCCGCTGTCGCCGCGCGCTCCCGGTCGACCGCCGCGCTGCGGGCGCTCATCCCGGCGTCCCGCCGGACCGCGTGAATCCCTCGCATCTCGGCCACCGCGTCGCCCCGGACGATTATCCGCGAAGGGATCAAGTCCCTCGACGGCCTTCGGCTCACAGGGCGGCTTCGGCTTCGCCATCTCGAGCAGCGTCGCCACAATCGCAACCGGATCGCGCTCTTCGAGAAGCTGCTTCGCATACATCATCTGCGTCTCGGTCGGCTGATCTTCGGCAAGGCGCTCATGCATCATGCGACGCGCCTGCTTGAGCAGCGCTTTCTGCACCTTTTCCGGCTGAGGGACGGGCTGGAACGAGACTTCGATCCGCGCGCTCTGCAGCATGCGCGTCACGCGGCGCGTCTCCGGGCCGACCACCATCAAGATGCTTCGCCCGGAATTACCGGCGCGACCCGTTCGGCCACTTCGATGCACATACGAATCGGGATTGCGCGGCGGATCCACGTGGATCACGGTCGAGATATCCGGCACATCGATCCCGCGTGCCGCGACATCCGTCGAAACCAGAATCGGGAGCGTGCCGTTTCGGAACGCGTTCAGGGTGCGCGTGCGCTGGGCCTGGGGCAGTTCGCCGCTGAAGGGCGCTGCACCGAAGCCGTCTCGCGAAAGTTTCTCGGCGAGATCCGTCGCATCCACGCGCCGATTCACAAAGAGAAGACAGCGCGAATCCCCAGCAAGGAGCAGGACATTCACGAGCGCCGGATAGGTTTCGTGGCGCCGAATCGAATAGGCGATGTGCTGGATATCCGCGTTCGCGACGCCGAGCTTCGTGCCTTCAAGGGTCAGCGCGTTTCGCTGGTAGCGATTGGCAAGGGCCTGCACGTTCTTCTGGAACGTCGCCGAGACAAGATGGCTCGAGCGATCCTTCGGGAGCTGGTCGAGGATGCCTTCAAGCTCTTCGCGGAAACCCATATCCAGCATCTGGTCCGCTTCGTCGAGAATCACATGTTCGATTTCGTGGCAGGACAAAGCGCCGCTGCGCATATGGTCGAGCAAGCGGCCGGGGGTCCCGACAACCAAGTTCGGGCCGGCGGCCAGCGAACGGCGTTCGAGGGGAATCGAAGTTCCGCCCGTCACAACCGCGACGGAGAAGCCGCGCAAATGCGCGTAGAGCCAAGCGAGTTCCTCACGAACCTGCATCGCCAGTTCGCGGGTCGGCACGATCACGAGCGCCGTCGGCAACACGCGCTTTCCACCCCGGGTCGCCGGCGCAGGCTTCGCCCAACCGGCGGGACCACTCGGCGGCGCGCCCTTTGCACGCCCCTTCGCGGCCGGAGCAGCATCAAGGCCCTGCTCTGCGGCGGCTTCGCTCTCGCGCAGAAATTTCGCAGCGAGCGCGAGACCAAAGGCGACGGTCTTGCCCGAACCGGTTTGAGAGGAGATCCGCAGATCGCGACCTTCCGCGTCGGCATCGACGACGGCGCGCTGGACCGCGGTGAGTTCAGTAAAGCCACGGCCTTCGAGGGCCTTGACCAAGGGCGCGGGGATGCCCGCAAATGCTTCGTTTGACATTTTATTTTCTGCTCATCGGAGGACGAGAGAGCAAGACGCAGCGAATCCCTCGCACACTGCGAGGCCATTCGGCGGCTCTCCCGTCGTTCTCATTCGGGTGTTTTTCCGACCTTCGAAAACTCGGATGAGCCAAGAGCGCCCAAGCAGACTGCGATTCGCAGCCTGGCCGCTAGCAATGGCTCCCTCGATCCATGACACAAACTGGTGTGACCCAGCTCATGGAAAACAGGAAGCCCTCTTGATCTCACCCCTTCAAACAAGGTGGTCGGGCCTGGAAGAACTCCTGGCACACCGAACGGTCTCGACGAGAACAGGAAAGGTCTTCTAGATTTGTACGGCGCGCAGGCTAGCACACCGTTTGAATTCGGCTGCCAGCCCGCCACACGCCGTCGACAAGCGGGGCCAACCGGCAACTCAGCCGCAGGCAATCAAGCTGAAACGCGCTCTAGAGCGGTAAGCCGCCCGTCGCGGCCTTCACGCTTCCGGTCTTGTTCCAGGATTCGATCGTGCGCATCGCGATCCGCCATTGATGGACCTCGTCCGCCCCATCCGCGAAGCGCGCCCAGCGCGCCTGGGTCGCCATCTTCGCGAGCGGCGTATCCGTTGAGTAGCCGAGAGCGCCGTGGACCTGAATCGCGCGATCGATAATCCGGTTCAGCGAGTTCGCCACGAAATGCTTCGCCATCGAAACCTCGCTCTTAAAATCCTCGCCGCGATCAATCTTATACGCCGCATGCAGCACCATCAGCTTCGACTGATACAGCTCCATCGTGCTGTCCGAGATCATCCACTGAATGCCCTGCTTCTCCGAAAGCATGGAGCCGTGAGCAAAGCGGTTCATGGAACGCTCGACCATCAGCTCGAGCGCGGTCTCCGCCTGCCCAATCCAGCGCATGCAATGCGCGAGACGGGCGGGACCAAGACGCGCCTGACCTAACAAATGCCCCTGACCTGGGCCACCGAGCATTTGATCGTTCGAGACCCGCAGATTCGTGATCTTGATCTCGCAGTGATTATGGCTGCCGCCCATCGTCTCGACATCGCGGACAATCTCCCAGCCTTCGGAAGGGAGATCAATAATGAACGCGCTATTCGCTGCCTGCGGAATTTCGGGATCGTCCTCAGTCCGCGCGATCAGAATCGCAAACTTTGCGCCGCGCGCGCCGGAGATGAACCATTTATGGCCGTTGATGACCCAGTCGTCTCCGTCGCGAACGGCTTTCGTCTGAATCAACGTCGGATCAGAACCCGCTACGTCCGGTTCGGTCATCGCGAAGCAGGAACGCGACTTTCCATCGCAGAGCGGCCGGAGGTATTTCTCGATCTGCATCGGACTCGCCCAATGCAGCAGCGTATGCATATTCCCCTCGTCCGGCGCCTGAGCGTTCAGCGCAAAGGGACCAAAACGTGCCGCGCGTGAGGCCTCCGCGGAAACCGCCGCCATCGCCACATGACCAAGCCCCATGCCCCCGTATTCCTCGGGCATATGCGGCAGCCAAAGTCCTGCTTCGCGCGCCGCCTTGCGCATCTTGATGATCTGGCTGACCAGCACTTCGCGGTCGCCATCGTTCGCGTCAATCTCGGCCTCACAGGGGCCGACGACATCCAGGCAGAACTCTCTCACCTTGGCGACGACGAAGGTGACTTCTTCGGGGAAACTAAAATCGATGGCCATGAGAGGGGTCTCCGCTAAAACGAGGGGCCGCGGGATACGGGCTCCGATCAGCGCATCACAATAGCGCCCAGCCCAAGGCCCGGCGACGCAGGAAACCGAACCCGGGGTTCATCCGCGCGCAACGCGTGCATAGTGGCTGAGCCGAGTCAGCCGAGTCAGCTCGACTTTGATGCGGCGTCTCGCGATTCGAGTTCTTCCCAGCGCTCCGCCAGTCGCGAAGCCTCTGCGGTCGCTGCCTCAAGCGTCGAACTGAGGCGCGCGGCCTTTTCCGGATCCCCTTGATAGGTCGCGGGATTCGCCAGTTCCTCGTTCAGTGTCGAAACCCGCTCTTCCGCCTGTTCGATCTTCTCGAAGAGACCGTCGAGTTCGATCCGCTCAGCATGAGTGAGCTTTTTGACAGCGGCTGTCGTCGCAGACTGACTGGCGCCCTTACTCGAAGCGGTCTCAGGCGCCGCAGCGCCCTTGCCCCCACTCCGAGCCCCCTTTTCGCTCTTGGCGTTTTTACCGCTGGCCGCCTTTAGCTGCCGAGCCTTGTAGTCTGAGTAGCCACCGACCTGAAGATCCACCTTGCCATCGCCCTCAATAGCCAAGATCGACGTGGCGACGCGGTCCAGCAGCCAACGATCATGGCTCACGATCAGAACGCAGCCCCCAAAATCAAGCAGCATCGACTCCAAAGCACTCAGCGTCGAAACATCGAGATCGTTCGTCGGCTCATCGAGAATCAAGAGATTGCATTTCTGCGCAAGAAGGCGCGCCAAACACACCCGAGCACGCTCTCCCCCCGAAAGTTCGCCAACGCGCAGCCTCTGCTTCGGCCGATCAAAAAGGAAGCGCTCGAGATAGCTTCCCGCGGACATCGTCTCCTCGCCCAGCTGAACCTGGCTCGCATCTCCGACCGCCGCCTCGCGAACGGAGTCCTCATCTTTCAGGTTCGAACGCGCTTGGTCGAGGTAACCAATCTTGGTATTCGACCCGAGGACGATCTCACCTGCGGCAGGCGCAAGCTCGCCTAACAAAGTGAGCAAGAGCGTCGTCTTACCCGAGCCATTGGCTCCAGCGATGCCAATCCGCTGCCCCGGGCTGAGTGCGATATTAAGGTCGTCAATCAAACGCCGATCGCCGCGCTCGACCGCCAGGCCATTCGCTTCGAGGATCGTCTTTCCCTGGCGCTCGGAGTTCATCTTCAGTTCGGCCTGACGCTCTTCCCGCGGCGCGTTCTGACCAAGGGCCGCCTCCGCCCGCGCAGTCCGCGCCTTCTGCTTGGTCCCCCGCGCCTTCGGCTGGCGGCGCAGCCATTCCACTTCACGGCGCAAAAAGTTTTGGCGATTGCGCTCGGTGCGCTGCTCGTGGGCTTCGCGCTCGGCCTTCGCGAGGAGATAGCGGCCGTAGCCGCCATCGTAGTCGTGGACGGTCCCTTCATGAAGCTCGAGGGTTCGGGTCGTGACGGCATCCAGCACTTCGCGGTCATGGCTCACCAGAAGAAGAGCACCTTTCCAGCGATCGCGCAGGAACTCCTCAAGCCATTCGATCGTGTCCACATCCAAATGGTTCGTGGGCTCATCCAGAATCGCGAGATCAGGCTCCGCAACGAGCAGCCGTGCAAGAGCGACCCGGCGCGCCTCGCCGCCGCTCAGGCTATCCACCTGCCGCGACGGATCCGCGATGCCAAGATGGCCGACGATCGTCTCGGCCTCGTGCTCTCGCTCCCAGCCACCCTGGCGTTCAATCGCTTCCCCGAGCGCCGCCTGCTTTTCGGCAAGACGCGCGAGCGCGTCATTATCCGTGGTTTCCGCAAGCGCCTCGGTCAGAGCATCGTACTCGCTCCGGGCCTTTGCCCAATCCGCGAGGCCTTCCAGCACGACTTCGCGAATCGTGCGCCCCGGCGCAAAGCGCGGCTCCTGCTCCAAGTAGTCGAAAGTCGCCTCGCGACGCCGAGAAATCCGGCCCCCATCGGACTCGTCGAGTCCCGCGAGTACCCGGCCCAGGGTGCTTTTCCCCGAGCCATTATGACCGACCAGCCCGACCTTCTCGCCACGACGGATCGTGAACGTGACATCTTCAAAGAGCGTCCGGCCAGCGATGATTTTTTTGAGATCGGTAATGTCGAGAACGGGCATGGCGGGGGAGAGTCGCCCAGATTGGGCCGAGGGGCCATCGGAGCGCTCAAACCCAATCCACTCGATCCGATTCAGGCGTCGCTTCTGCGTCCCGGCGTGAAGGAACACGGCATGCGCTTGATCCCGTGAATGAAGTTCGACTGGAGGTAATCGGGTTCACCCGAGATTTGCAGATCGGGCAAGCGGCGGAAGATGCGCTCGAACATCACTCGGATTTCGCGACGCGCAAGATTTGCCCCAAGGCAGAAATGAGGACCGGGGCCGCCAAATCCGACGTGCTCATTCGGCTTCCGCTGAACATCGAAGGCATGCGGATTCTCGAAGACGGTCTCGTCTCGATTCCCCGAGTTGTACCAGAAGACAACCTTGTCCCCGGCTTTCATCGCCTGCCCCGCGAGCGTCGTATCCTGAGTGCAGCTTCGACGCATATGAATCACGGGCGAGGCCCAGCGCACGATCTCGTCTACCGCACTCGCCTGGACGCCTTCGAAATCCGCCGCCCAAAGACTCCGCTGCTCGGGGTAATCACAGAGCGCCTTCATTCCGTGACTGATCGCGTTTCGCGTCGTCTCATTCCCCGCAACCACGAGCAGGACAAAGAAAGAAGCCAGATCTTCGCTTGAAAGGGCCCCCTCATCCTGGCTCGCATCAAGCAGCGCCGTCGTCAGATCCTCTTTCGGGTTCTTCCGACGGTCCGCTGCCATTTCATTCATCAGACCTGCAAGCTCTGCCCCGGCGCCCAGCGCCGACGCGATGAGGTTGCTGGGATCGGACACCATTTCCGTATCGCCGAGCCCGAGAATGATATTCGTCTTTTCGAAAACCATTCCCGCTTCGCTCTCCGGAATTCCCATCATGTCGCTGATGATCTCGAGGGGAAGCGGCGCAGCAATTTCGGAAACAAAGTCGCATTCGCCCTTCTCGATCACCTTGTCGATGACCGCGTCGGCTCGACGCTCCACACTTTCTTCGAGCTTGGACAGCGCGCGCGGCGTGAAGCCGCGGGAAACGATGCGCCTTTGGCGACCGTGCTCGGGGTCGTCCATATTGATCATGCCGCCGAAGAATTGATTGAACTCGGGCGGGAGATCTTGAATCGAAGTCGCGCCCCGCGCCGAGCTGAAGATCGCTGGATTTCGGCTCGCCTCGAGGATGTCCGCATGCCGGGTCAGCGCCCAGTAGCCCGGCCCCGGCGGAATCGGCACACCTGGCGTCGCCCGCTCTTTAAAGAATTTGATCGGCGCCTCGGCGCGCAGAGTCGCAAACGCGCCCTCTCGCTCTTCCATCGGACGCAGCCAAAACGGCCGCGCCGAGAGATCGATTTCCTCGACACTCAGCGTTTGCTTGATCTTCATCGAGGCTCCTTTTCTTCTTCGCGTTTGCGTCGATTACCGCGCCTTCGGGCCTGAATCGATCACCGAGCGGGACGCGAACGTAAGTCAGTCCGGATTCGCGTCAAGAACAGGCAAGGGGGTCCGCGCGACTCTCAGTCCGGCTAGACTCCGGCGGCTTCCGCGGTGCGACGGGCAAAGCAAGAATCGGCCCCAACGTGGAATGAGACCCGAAGCCAAACCCGGCGAATCGAGGAGCAGTCATGTTTGAATGGAGCGAGTCCCAACTGATGATCCGCGACGCGGTTCGCCGATTCGTCGAAGCCGAGATCGCGCCCAACGTCGAAGCGCTCGAGCATGGCGACATGCCCCCTTACGACATCTTGCGCAAGATGTACGCCTCCTTCGGCATGGACGAGATGGCCCGGGCGCGTTTCGCCAAACAGATCGAGGCTGAAAAAAAAGGCGACGCCGGAGCAAAGAAAGGCTCAGGGCGAACACGGGACCCCGAAGCCGCAGCCGACCAAGCCGCAGCCGCGCTCATCCCCATCATCGAACTCTGCCGCTACTGCCCGGGAATGGTCACGGCCATGGGGGTCAGCGTTGGCCTCACTGCCTCCGCGATCACCTCGAAAGGCACAACCGAACAGAAGGAACGCTGGGCCGTCGATATCCTGACGCTCGAGAAGGTCGGCGCCTGGGCGATCACCGAGCCCGGCTCCGGCTCCGATGCTTTCGGCGGCATGCGTTCCTCGGCGCGCCGCGAAGGCGACGAGTTTATCCTGAACGGATCCAAGACCTTTATCACGAACGGCCCCCACGCCGACACGACGGTCTTCATTTGCAAGCTCGAAGAAGAAGGCGTGGATATCCGCGACCGAAAGATCTTAAATTTCGTTCTCGACCGCGGCCTGCCTGGCTTCGAGCAAACCGCCCCTCTCAAAAAGATGGGGATGCATTCTTCGCCGACGGGGGAACTCTTCCTGTCGGACGTGCGCGTGGGCATGGACCGCCTGCTCGGCGGTGAAGACGCGCTGAATAAACAAGGCGGCGGACGCGACGGAGCGAAGAGTACTTTCCAGACGGAACGATCCGGGGTCGCGGCGATGGCGTTAGGCATCGTCGATCGATGCCTCGAACTCTCCTTGAAGTACGCGCGGGAACGCGTTCAGTTCGAACGACCCATCGGCGAATACCAGCTCATTCAGGATAAGCTCGCGCGAATGGAAGTCGCGCGCATGAACCTGCAAAACCTTGTGTTCCGAACAATCGAACTCGCCGCACACGGAAAGAGCATGACCTTTGCGGAAGCTTCTGCCATGAAGCTCTACGCTGCCCGCGCGGCGGTCGAAGTCGCGATGGAAGCGGTGCAGGTCTACGGTGGCAACGGCTACATGTCGGAGTACGTCGTCGAGCAGCTCGCCCGAGATGCCAAGGTGCTTCAGATTTACGCGGGAACAGACGAGATCCAGATCCGCGCGATCGCGAAGGACCTGCTTAAGGGAGCCGCCGCTTGAGCGAAGCTGCCGCCTCCTTCGCGATTGGCGCCGCGATGTTCGCAATGATGTTCGGCATGGGGCTCACGCTCATGCCGGCCGATTTTAGACGCGTCGCAAAAGCGCCCCGCGCGACCGTCCTGGGCACAGCCCTCCAGCTCATCGTGATGCCGCTCGTCGCACTCGGGATCGCGAATGCGTTCGACCTAGCGCCGCTCCTCACGGTCGGCCTGGTCGTGATCGGCGCTTGCCCGGGCGGGCTCTTCTCGAATATGTACATCCATTTCGCGAAGGGCAATACCGCGCTTTCCATCACCCTGACCGCGACCGCGACGCTCGCCACACTTTTCACCCTACCCCTCTGGGTCCGCTTCGCACTGAGCGCAGTCCCCGGCGACGCCTCAATCGACATGCCCGTTCTCGACACCGCGGTTCAGCTCGGCGGACTCACCGTCCTCCCGGTCTTCCTCGGCATGATCGCCCGCGCTTATTTCCCCGCCCTAGCCAGCTGGGAGCGGCGTCTCTCCCTCGCCAGCGCCGTCGTCATCGTCTGGGGCGTTGTTCGGCAAGGCGCTTCACGCCCCGATCCACCGATCGAGGAATTCATGGCGTCACTCCTGCCCGTCGCCTGCTTCTCGCTTGCGGCCATCGCCATCGGCATCATCCTCCCCACGCTCTTCGGACTTCGCGCCCGGGACACAGTCACGATTGCGGTCGAATTGGTCGTGAAGAACACGCTACTAGGCATCGTCCTCGTCGGACAATCCCTCGACTTTGAGGCGATGATTCCCATCCTCGCTTTCGCTCTGATGCAGACGCCCTGCGGAATTTTGATTCTTGTCGGTTGGCGTGTCCTGGTACGGCGTGGCGTTCTGAGCGACGTCCCGACCGAAGACGACTCCGACTCCGCCCCCGCGGCCGCTTAGGCGTTAACTCGCCTCACTTCACCTCATCTCATCTCGCCTCAGGCATCGCTCAAACGAAATGCCGCAGAATATTCTCGGCGTACTCATCCATCAGCGCTTTCTTCTGATCGATCGTCGACTTCTCCCCGAGCGCCATCGCGAAGGGGAGGTGAATGCCCGACGCCATGCCCGCGTCCTCAAGGCGCCGGAATAGATCGACCGAGGGCTCGGCATACACCCCGATCAGCGAATCGAAGGCAAGGTCCCCCCGCCCCGCTTCTGCGCGCAGCGCATCCAGCTTCTGCAAAA
Organism: Myxococcota bacterium; assembly: GCA_045106235.1. GTDB lineage: Bacteria > Myxococcota_A > UBA9160 > UBA9160 > UBA4427 > UBA4427. The sequence goes on along the minus strand of JBGCEJ010000011.1, from coordinate 41,367 downwards.
TCGCCGGAACCTCTTCGGGCGTATTGCCTGCACCGATCCAGCCGTCTCCCACCCGAGCCGTTCGGCGGAGCGCGACGGGCGCTGCCCCTCCGAAATAGAGCGGTACGCGAAACTCCGAATGTGGGCTCACGACGATCGGGTCGAAATCGAAGAACTCCCCGTGGTACTCGAAATAGTCGCCGCGCCAAAGCCCTTCCAGGACTTCGATCATCTCGTCCATGCGTCGGCCGCGGGATTTGAAATCGACGCCGTAGATATCGAACTCTTCCCGCATCCATCCCGTCCCGACGCCTAGAACGAAACGGCCCTGAGAGAGAATCGCGAGAGTCGCAGCCTGCTTGGCGACCTCGACGGGGTTTCGGATCGGGAGGACATAGACGGCGCAGACGAATTTGACCCGCGAAGTGACCGCCGCCATCGCGGCGAAACTCGTCCACATATCCGGGTACTCACTCCCGGCATCCTGCGGCGGCATACCCGTCTCTGAATAGGGGTAATCAGGCCGCATCGTTTTCGGATACAGCGCATGATCCGAGCCGATCAGCCCTTCGAAGCCGAGCGCTTCGGCATGCTTCGCAATTTCAATGAGCTGATCGGTCTCTGCCCAGGAAACAGATTGCCAAAACTTCATCGTCGACCCTCTCGCCTTCTCCGCACATCAGCGCGCAGCACGAGACTAGATCACGAATCCGCCGCCTGTCAGCCGGGCCTCATTTCGGTGGCGGAGTCTCCTTGGCAGCAAGCTGAAGCCCGTTCGCTCCGAGCACCGTCTGCATGTCTTCGAGGCAGCCCTCGCAAAGAGTCTGTCGCGTAGGCAACGAAGTTCCCGAAACGGCTCGCAACAAAGTTCCGCACCAAGCGCACGCTTTACCCATCGCTCTTTCCTCCAGCGTCGTCGCGCCCACCTTCTGCCGGAGGGGGCGCCGGTTTAGGGGATGCCTTCGCCGACATCCGAGTCTCACTTTCTCAATCGCGCTTAAAAAAGTCGCTCGGGTCTTTTCAGGAGAAGTTCTGTTTTTTGACCCGCATGCGGTGATTGAAGTCCAGGGACCGAAGCGCCACACTGAAAGCCCCTCACTTCAACACGACGGAGTCAAAACGCCCATGTCGAACCCCAATCCGCTTCGCGTTTGCCTGGGCTTTCCGCCTTTCGCAACTCCGGAAAACCTCGAACGTCTCAATGCGCTTCCCGGCGTCGAAGCCAAGGGCCTGCCCATCGACCCCGGTGCAGACTGGGTTTCTCTCAGTCCGGGCGACCCCATCCCAGAACCTCCGCCCTTTGCGACGGGCTGCGCGGCGGAACGTGAGGCGATCCTCGCCGAGTCCCATGTACTCGCGACCCTCCACACCCCCGACCGCTTAAACGAACGCGCGCCCGCCCTGCAATGGGTTCAGGGCGCCGGCGCCGGCGTAGAACAGTTCTCCACCGCGGGGATCGACCCAAATACAGTCACCCTGACCAACAGCTCCGGCGTCAGCGCGGGCTCCATGTCCGAATGGGTGATCGGACGCCTCCTCCAGGTCTGGAAGCGATTCCGCGAAGCCGACGAGTTTCAGCGCGACCATCTCTACGAGCGAAGCTACGGACGGACCTTCGCGGGCTCGACGATCGGGATTGTCGGCCTCGGCCATATCGGTCAAGGCGTCGCCGCCCGCGCTCGTGCCCTGGGCTGTCGCACCCTCGGCCTGAAGCGAAGCGCCAAGCGGGGCCAGTCCTCTGAGGATGTCGACGCGCTCTACCCCGTCGAAGATCTTCACTTGATGCTCGGGGAATGCGATGCAGTCTTGATCTCAGCGCCCGCGACCGATGAAACTCATCATCTCATCGACGCAGCGGCCCTCGCCGCCCTGCCCCGGCACGCCGTCCTCGTCAACGTCGCGCGAGGAACCCTCGTCGATGAGGTCGAACTGGCCCGGGTCATGCGCGACGAGCCCCTCGCCGCCGCCGTCCTCGACGTCTTCGACCCCGAGCCGCTCGACGCAAAGAGTCCGCTTTGGGATTTGCCGAACGTCTATATTTCGGCGCATTCGTCCGTCGCAACGGATCGCTACATGGAAGACGTCTTCGAGCTCTTCTTCCAGAATCTCGAACGCTACGTGGCCGGGGAGACGCTGAAGAACATCGTCGACATGCAGGCTTTAGGTTTTGAAGCGCCCTGAGCGGAGCTAGCGCCCGAGCTTGCCGGCCATACCGGCCATGGGAAGCGCGATGGATTCGGCGTGCTGGCGTTGAGCCAGTTCTTGCTCGACGGTCTCTGCGACGACTTTGCGAACGGCTGAGCGGCAGCCGCCGCACCCCCGCCCGGCGCCCGTCGCGCGGACAATCTGTCCGGTCGAGGAGGCACCCTCGCGAACGAGCTTTCGGATCTGACCATCTGTGACGCCGCGGCAATTACAAACGAGCATTGAGACAAAGTCCTTTGGCTTCGGAGAGCCCTCATCTTATCTCCGTGGAAAATGAAAATCAATGTCGATTTCAACGAAGACTCCTCTTTTTTCGACCGAACTGAAGATCTTCATGAGCAGGCAAAGCCTGAATTTCTTCTCTATTTCCGGTTACTTGCCGACTTTCTGGCCCTCTTCGCCCCTGAGGCACCCGGAATACCCGCGGGGCTTTCGGGGGACCCGGATTCACTGGCGGCCCGATGCAGGGCAATGCGCCTCCCGGATAGAATCTCGACGCTGCGCATCCGCGCTTCGCTCCCACAGAACCCGCGTGAAGGAAGTGAAATGACGCCCCAGGACCTGGTCGAGATCGAGCTGATCAAGCAGCTGAAGGCCCGCTACTACATGCTGATGGATCAGAAGCGCTGGTCCGAATGGGCGGATGTCTTCTGCGAAGACTGCACCATCGATTCAACTCAGGACGGCGCCCCCCTGATTCACGGCCGCCAGGCTTTCGTGGATTTCCTCTCCCCCATGCTCCAAGAAGTAAAGACCTGCCATCATGGGCATATGCCAATCATCGACCTAACAAGTCCGACTACGGCAGTCGGCACCTGGGCGATGGAGGACATGCTCTGGTTTCCCGAAGGCAGCGAGCGGCGCTTTCTCTGGGGCGTCGGATGGTATTTCGAAAAGTATCGCAAGGATAACGATGGCCAGTGGCGGATCCTTGAGCTCAAGCTTCGTAGAACCCGGGTCGAGGTCGACGGTCAGGAAGTCTTTGCCCCCGACACACCCCCGCGCGGCCATCACTAAGCAACACCTCTAGCTAGGAGCCCAATCAAAATGAGCGCACTCTCTGACCTCGTACAACCCGGCCGCGCCGCGGTCTTAACAATGGAAATGCAGCGCGGCGTGATCGGCGACCTCGCGGTCATCAAGCTACTCGCGGAGACCGTTGCTTCCCAAGGAATTCCCAAGCGACTCGAGGGCTTGCTTGGAGCAGCGCGTAAGACGCAAATTCCGGTGATCCATTGCCGAGCGGCTTTCCGACGAGACCGCGCAGGTTCGTACCAGAACGTTCCCATGGTCAACCATATGTTGAAGGACCCCGACTACATGGTGCTCGGCGAGGAGTCCGTCGATGTGATCCCGGAGCTCGGCCCCGAACCCTCCGATCTCGATAGCGTCCGACTCCACGGGATGTCGCCCTTTCACGGCACGGGCCTCGACCCCACGCTCCGATCGCTGGGCGTCTCAACCGTGGTCGTCACGGGTGTCTCACTCAACGTCGGTATCCAAGGCGTCGTCATCGAGGCCCTCAACCATGGCTACGACGTCGTTCTCGTGACGGACTGCGTCTCCGGTTACCCCACCGACTACGCCGAGATGGTGCTCAAGCACAGCCTGGCACGCATCACGACCCAAACGACCGCCGAAGATCTGCTCGCGCTCTGGGCGTAGCGGGCGGGAACGCGTTCGCGCCCCAAACCCAACTCTGCCCTCTGCCCTGCGCCCTCTGCCGATCTCAAAGGAGCTCTTCATGTCTGAAACGATTCCCGCCCCCCGGCCCATCGATTTCCAGGTCGACCGAGACAATTTCGAGAACTGCCGCATCGCGGAAGGCGCCCCCGTCGACACCCTCGCCGAAGGCCAGGTCCTCCTCAAGATCGACCGCTTCGCGCTCACCTCGAATAACATCTCTTATGCGGCGGCCGGCGACATGCTGAACTACTGGGGCTTCTTCCCTGGCCCGGATCGCTGGGGCCGAATTCCGGCTATGGGATTTGCCGACGTGATCGAATCGCGGAATGCCGACGCGCCGGTCGGGTCGCGCTGTTTCGGCTTTTTTCCGATGAGTCGCCATCTCATCATCGACGCCAAAGCCAACACAACGGGCATGATCGATATGGCCGAACATCGCACCGAGCACGCCATGGTCTATCGCTCCTACACCTGGGTCGGACCGGATGCGCTCTACGAAGAAGCCTTCGAGGATCATATCCTTCTCCTCCGCGGTCTCTTCATGACGTCATTCCTCGCCGAGGACATGATCGCGGACGAAGGCCACTATGGCGCGGAATCGACGATCATTACCAGCGCTTCGAGCAAGACCTCGATCGCGCTCGCCTTCATGTGCAAACAAAAGGAAGGCAGCGCCGTCGTCGGCCTAACTTCCGCGCGCAACAAGGCCTTCGTTGAAGGCCTTGGCTGTTACGACGAGGTCGTGCTCTATGACCAAGTAAGCCGAATCCCGAACGAACGCCCCGCCGTCATGGTCGACATGGCGGGCAACGGCGAAGTCGTGCATGCCGTTCATTCGCATCTCCGCGACAAGCTGAAATACTCTTGCACGGTCGGCGCCACCCATTGGGACTCCGGGCCCCGGCCCAGCGACTTGCCCGGCCCAACCCCCGAGTTCTTCTTTGCCCCCGCACGGATCGCAAAGCGCACAGAAGATTGGGGCGGCGCGGGACTCCAGGAACGTCTCGGCAGCGCTTGGCGCGAGTTCGCGAAATGGAGCGATGGCTGGATGAAGATCCAACGCCATCAGGGCGAAGCCGCCCTCGAAAAGGTCTACCTCGACGCCCTCGGCGGGCGCCTCGACCCCGAAGAAGGGCATATCCTCACTCTTTGGTAGTCCAAGATCAGGAAGGAATCCTCTCGATGATCAAAGCAAACGGTGTTCATCACATCGCCTTCTCGACCGCGGATATCAAATCACAGATCGAGTTCTTCTCGGACGTCCTCGGTCTCCCGCTCGTCGCCATCTTCGAGATGCACGGCGTCCCGGGCGGGCTTCATGCCTTTCTTGAAGGCAGCGAACAATGCCTCATCTCCTTCGTTCAGCTTCCGGCGAACGCCGACGTCGAGATCGAATACGGCAAGACCCACGCCGGAAGCGGCGCGCTGCCCTCGGCGCCCGGAACCCTGCAACACCTCGCCTTGCATGTGGACGATCTGGTCGAGCTGCGCGGGATTCAGAACCGCATCCGGTCTCGGGGCGTGAACGTTCTCGGGCCCATCGATCATGGCATGTGTCACTCGATCTACTTTGCCGGCCCCGAAGGCCTCACACTCGAAGTCGCCACGGCAGAAAAGGCCGTCGAAGCGAAAAACTGGGTCGATCCCAAGACCGCAGAGCAGGCTGGGATCAGCTCGGCTGACTTGGCGCGCTTCATGAAGCCCTCGGAGTATGTGTCGCCCGCCGAGCCCGTCAAACAGCCTCCAATGGATCCGAGCAAACCGCATATGCGATACCCAAAGCCGGTCTATGATGCGCTGCTCAAGATGAGTGACGAAGAAGTCGGCGCAGCGGTGAGCTTCGCAGAGCCGCCGGTACCTTCGTGAGCGGAGCGGAGAGACACCCGTCTTCCGGCAAACGCCGTTCCGTCTTACGGGAGCCCTACGGCATCCTTCATTCGGACCCGAGCCCGATCAAGGACGTCTACGGCGGCGACGAAGGCATGGTCTTTGTGGAATGCATGCGCATCCGGCCGACTGACGTCGAATCCAAAACGGTCATCGTCTTCTCTCATCCGATCGGCGGCGGATCCTTTCTCCCGCTCGTCAACGCGCTCGCGAGCTCCGGCGTCCACGTCGTCTACTGCAACCCGCGCTACCGCGGAAATGACACTGCACTCATCCTCGAAAAATGCGTGTTGGATCTCGGCGCCTGCATCAAAGATCTCGGCAAGCGCTTCGGCTACGAAAAAATTCTCCTCGGCGGCTGGTCCGGCGGCGGATCGCTTTCGCTCTTCTATCAGGATCAGGCAGAAAATCCGACAATCACGAAAACACCGGCAGGCGACCCTGCGGATCTCGTTGCGGCAGGACTCCTACCCGCGGATGGCGTGCTGCTCCTGGCTGCCCATATCAGCCGCTCGGTCACGCTCACGGAATGGATTGATCCCTCGATTCGCGATGAAGAGAAGCCCTTCGAGCGTGATTCGAAATGGAATCTCTATGATCCGGCGAACCCGCATCAACCGCCCTACTCGGATGATTTCGTGCGCCTCTACCGCGAAGAGCAGGTCGCAAGAAATCGTCGCATCACAAGCTGGGTCAAGCAGACCCTGGCCGAAATCAAAGCGGATCCGAGCGCCGCGCCAGAGCGCGCGTTCTGCGTCCACGGAACGATGGCCGACCCCCGCTTCCTGGATCCCGCGATCGATCCCTCCGAGCGGAAAGCAGGGATGTGTTATTTGGGCGTCCCCAAAGTCGTCAACGATGGACCGGTCGGGCTCGCACGCTTTTGCACCCTACGCTCGTGGCTCTCCCAATGGAGCTACGACGATTCCAGGGCCGATGGTCTTGGAAACGCCAGCCGGATCTCCTGCCCCGTCCTCGTCGTGAACAATTCCGCCGACCTCGCCTGCACGCCGAGCCACGCGAAACGACTCTACGAAGCGGTCGGCCATGTTGATAAAGAGATTCATCACGTCGCCGGCGCAGACCACTACTACATGCAGGCGCCGGAGAAAATGAAAGAGGCCGTCGCGCTCGTCCAAGATTGGATGGACCGCAAAGGGTTCGCCTAGAAACGCACCCCATTCGTCCGACGTGAGTCTTCAGGCGCTCGTCGTCAGGCGTCTGCCGCGGCCTCGCGACGATCAAGCGCCAAGCGGTACTCCTTCATCCCGCGCCAAAGAAGTGCAGCCGACAAGAGATGCGCGATCAGCGTGGTTGAGAGCAAAGACCAGCGAATCCCGCCGAGACCATACGCTTCCTCCGTAAACACATAATCCGTGCACAGAGCCAGAAGCATAGGCCCAATCGCCAAACCGATCAGGTTGATCACAAAGAGATAGAGTGCCGACATCTGCCCGCGAAGATTATTCGGCATCATTTCTTGCAGAGCCGCAGGCGCCACGCCGAAAGGCATCGAGGCCAAGAACGCAGCAGGGATCACCACCAGCATCGCCCAGTTCGCATCCGCCATCATCGGGAAAGCGACGCCAAAGGGAATCCAAGTCCAAGCCGCGATCCAGCCGACCCGAATCTTCGCGTCCCGGTAGCCCCGCTTCAACAATGCATCCGCGAAGATCCCCCCGCAGATTGCTCCGCTTGCAGAGCCGATAAAAACAACCAGCCCGTAGATCAAGCCGAATTTCGCTGCGTCCCAGCCATGCACGCGCTTAAACATTTCGGGGAGCCAAGCCCCCGATCCGTAGCTCGAAAAGGAAAGTAGTGCGAACCCGACATTATGCGTCGCCAAAGCCCGCCAGTTTGTCTTGGCGTAGGCCAGCACTTCCGAAAGCGGCAGCGCCGCTCCCTTGCCTCCGGTCTTGGACGCGACAACGCCTTTCCGCTCGGGCTCCCGAATCGTGAGCAACACCAAGGGCACGACGAGGAGACCAGGGAGCCCGATAATGAAGAAGACTTTTTGCCAACCCTCGATTGCGCCGAGGAGAGGCAGCTGCCAAGGCTCCGTCCCTCGGAGTGCCGAGACGGCTCGCCCCCCGATCATGTAGGCGAGGCCCGATCCGAGATAGATCCCACTCGAGTAAATCGCGATGGCGCGGGCCAGTTTTGCGGGCGGGAACTTGTCGCTGATAATGGAGTAGGCGGAGGGAGACAGAGACGCCTCCCCCACCCCGACGCCGACACGCAAGAGCGCCATCTGCCAGAAATGCTGCGCCAGACCACAGCCTACGGTCATCAGGCTCCAAATCGTGAGCCCGAAAGAGATGATGTGCTTCCGGCTTCGCGTATCCGCCAAGCGACCGAAGGGAATGCCGAAGATCGTGTAGAAGATCGCGAAGGCAGGCCCCATCAAGAAGCCGACCTGCCAGTCCTGGTCGAGATCGAGCCCCGACTTCAGATCTGAAACCATCATGCTGAGAATCGAACGGTCCAGAAAAGAGAACACGTAGACCAGCATCAGCACGCCGACGACGTACCAGGCGTAGCCTTCTCCTTGCTCCTCTTCTAGCTCGTCCAGATCGGCCATTGCCCCTCGCGCAGGTTGAGGGACTGCCGCCCCCAGAACGGATCGCAGATCGCCCCAGGAGACGAGATGCGCTCTATTCCAAGTGACTCGGCAGCCGCCCTTCGAGTTCACTTACGCCAGATGCGAATGCTCATCGATCGGCGCTTCCCCACGGCCAATCTTATCGGCCCGCGCATGAAGCTGCTCGCCTGCGCCCTCAACTCCAATCATGGCCACAAATTTATCCGCCTTGAGGTCGGCAAGGAGCGCCTCTGCCAGTTCGTCGAGATCCTGAAACTGGAGTTCCATGCCCGCCGCATCGGCCTGCTTCATGAAGTCGCCCAACAGGTCCTCGGGTTGGCCCGAAGGTTTTTCCCGCGCCAACTCTTCCGGCCGGTTCCGATCGCAGCTCCAGATGCCGGTCTTCAGCAGACCGCCCGCTGGATAAAAAATCGTGGCCTTCAGCTGAGGATGCTGGGTGCGCAACTGCGTCTCGAGGCATTCCGTAATGATCGAGACACAGGCCTTACTCGATGCGTAAACGGACTGGCCACCCAAGGGAGCAATCCCGCCGTCGCCCGAAGAGGTGTTGATAACGCGCCCGGGCTCACCGCCCTCGATCATCCGAGGCACGAAGGATTGAATCCCGTGGACCACGCCCATCACATTTACACCGTGAACCCACTTCCAATCGTTGATCGTGGTTTCCCAGACGTTCACGGAAGGCGCGCCGACTCCGGCGTTATTGAAGAGCAGATGACAAGCGCCATGCTGCTCATAGACCTTCGATGCGAGTGCTTCTACGGAATCTGCGTCGGACACATCCGTCACGATTCCACTGATCTCTCCGGCGCCAGACAATTCAGAGACCGCTCGGTCAAGCGCTCCCTGCTCCACGTCCGAGATCACAACCTTTGCGCCCTGGCCGAGCAGGCTCTTCGCGATCGATTTCCCGATGTCGCCCGCGCCGCCGGTCACCACCGCGATCTTGCCCTTGAAATCATTCATTTCCGAAACGCTCCTCATCCGCCTAAGACTCACCTAAGACTCAATAGGCTGTATTCGTTCATTCATTAAAGTCGCAGCGCAGGGCGTTATATCCCCGCCGCCTTCATCGTTCGAGACATCCAGTCATCCATCCGCCGGGCCGCAGCCTTCGCCATCTCCGTCGGCAGCGCCTGAAAGCCGTGAGGCGAATCGGGATAGACCTGAAGCTCGGTCTCGACACCTGCCGCAGCCAGCAGCGGAGCCAGGAAAAGCGAATCGTCCCGCAGATGATCAAAGCCGCCGACAGAGAGCAGACTCGAGGGAAGGCCCGCCAAATCCGCAAAAAGCGGCGAGATGTCCGGATTACGCCGCTCTTCCTCGGAGAGCTTCGGGGTGAAGCAATCCACCATGAACCGAAGGCCTTCGGGGCTGAGCATATCCTTGTGCCCGCCGTTACCGCGCTGACTCGGCGTGCCGTTCACGTCGTACCAACCGAAGACCAGATTCAAGCCGAGCAAACGTTCTGCGGCCTTCAGTCGGTCACGAACCCGTAGCGCCGTCACGAGGGTCAAATGCCCGCCCGCTGACTCGCCTCCGATAAAGAGCTTGTCCGCACCAAACTCGCTCGGCCCGTTTTCAAGCAACCAAGCCGCAGCCGCTTCACAATCATCAGGGCCTGCAGGGTAGGCATGCTCGGGCGCGAGCCGGTAGTCCACGCTGAGCACCGCGAGCCCCATGGATTTCGCGAGATGCTCATTCGTCATATCACCCATTTCGGGCTTTCCGAGAATCCAGCCACCACCGTGAATATGCAAGTAGAGGCCGCGCGCCTTGCCATCGGGCCTGAAGAGCCGAACGGGAATCTCACCCGCAGGTCCTGGAATCGTTGTCGCTTCCGCGCGCTCCGAAAGCACGAACGGAACGGAGGCTTCGAAGCCTTTCCGAATCTCAACGGCGCGGGCCACGGTCTCCATCCCCGCATCCGGCTCGGTCAGCTCAGGCAAATGCTCTAGCAGCGCGGCCGCTTCTGCTCGGTAGCTCTCAAGTTCTTCGTCCCAAAGTTGCATGCTCGGCTCTCCATCTTTCACTCCGCAGCGTTCGGTTGCGCAGCAATCGGCGGCTTCAGGGGCTCCCTGAATTCGCCGTTTATATAGAAGAGCAAAGTCTAGTTCCGGCGATTTTGAAATTCACCTAGCTAATTCAATCGAGAAACCGGGACGCAAATCCTCAGCATGATGTCCGCCAAACGCAAATCACCGCACCCTCATCCCGTTCACACATCGATTCTAACGGCAAGCGAAAATTACTCTCTGAGCTGATGCATCTAGCCCTCAAGAGATCAATCGAGTTTCCGATAGAACCCCCCAAAGGAGCCCCCCACAATGAAGTTCAAAGCACGACTCACAGTTTTCTCCACATTACTCGCGTTCAGCGCGAGCGGAGCCGCATCCGCGGAATCCCAAGTCACCACCTCTACGTTCAACTCGAGCGCCATCGAGGACACAACGAACGCGCAGCTCGATGCTGCCGTCGAGCACTTTTCCGCGCAGCAGTCTGTTGAGTTCGCCGGACTCTCGGGTCCCACGTCAATGGAATGCGCGATCTCGCCGGAAGGCAGTCTTGAAACCTGCACTGTTCGGCTGATCGGCAGCACGCTGCCGGCGGCCTTGGCGCATAACTAAAACGCTCTGACTGGGGCCCCGCCTTCTCGGCGCGGCGACCCGTCATTGCGGGGCGAAGCAATTCGCTCAAGACCGCATGGTCGCCCGCAGCTGTTTGCGGCATTCTTCGGCACTCAACTTCTCTGCTCGCGATGAGTAGGAAGGGAGTGCCGTTTTGCCGTTTGTGCCCGTTGCCGAAATTTCCGACATCCCCGAACGCCAGGGGCTGCGTGTCGTTCTCGATCCGGAAACCGGATCACCTCTGACTACGGAGCAACGCCAGGACCAAGAAGGCATCGCGATCGGGATCTACCGTTCCGGGAACGAGATCTATGCGATGGAAGACGCATGTCCCCATGCTGGCTTCCCACTCTCTCGAGGCCAATTCGAAAAGTGCATCATCGTCTGCGAAGCCCATGGCTGGCCCTTTGACGTCCGAACTGGCTTCGATCCGGACAACGCGGACGGCTTCCCGATCCCCTGTTTCGCGACCCGATTGAACGGTGAACAGATCGAGGTCGACCTGGAAGCGCGGACCAACGACCCCCGGAATCGGCGTCGCAGCTAGCAAGCCAGAGCTACAAGAAGGACCAGGAAGGACTAAAGCGGACTAGGGCGGACTGAGGCGGACGACGCGGCGGGCTGAGGAGCGGACAAGGGCGATCAGAAGGATTCTTGGATCTGCTCTTCCGGAATCAGATGCGCAATCTCTTCGTGCAGCTTGGGGAGCAGAGACCAATGCACACCCGGCCGCTTATGATGCGCCGTGTGATAGCCCAGGTTGCAGGTCAGAAAATTGAAGAGCGGGTTGATGTTATTCGTGCTGGCATCGTAGTGGCTGGTCGGGTGATGGCCGGCGTGATGGCCGTAGGTCACCCACGCGGTATGGGCGAGGGCCATGAATCCCGGCAGCAGAATCACGAGGAAGGCGTTCGTCGCGTTGAGGTAGAGTGCGCCGCCCAGAACGATCCACAGCGGAATCTTCATCAGCAGGAACGCCCGGAAATATTTGGGGTACTTGCGCCCGATGCGCAGAATATCGATCTGGTGATGAAGCAACAGATCGAGGGTGTATTCCGCCCGGCCCATCGTCGAGCCATCCCGGCGCGTCCACTTTGATTCGTCCGGCTCGGAATGCGGGCGCTGATTCAGGTAGTTCCGGTGATGCCCCAAATTGTGATGGAGCGTCCAGGCGTAGGGTGCGATCCCAGTCTGCAGCGCGAGCAACAGGTCATAGACCCGGTTGAGCCAAGGCGCGTGGAAAGCATTGAAGTGCTGATGATGATGGTTGATCGGCGAGATCAGAATGCTGACCGCGAAAAGTGGCAAGACGAAGAGCACGGCCAGCCAAGTCGGGGCCCAGAAAAAGACCGCCGCGTGGAGCAGGAAACCCGCGCAGGTGTAGGCGACCGGCAGTCGATCCGCCGTGTAGCGAAGCCAAGTGCCCTTACCGGTCGAGACGGTCTTTTCGGCGTGACCTGCGTTCGCGGTTTCTTCGATTCCAGGGGAGGCAGGGGGCGCCTGCCCCTTCGTCGTGCTGCCTGCGGTTGGATCAAAGTCGATTGCGGTGCTCATACGTTCTCTCATCTCTCGCCGTCAATAGAAAAACCGCCCCGAACCGGATGGCTCCCCTCGCTTCGGCGCTGGCCCTCTTCGGCGTCGGCAATGGCCCTTGGGCCGTATCACGACATCGGCATCAAGGGCCTAGGGATTGAACTCGGCCTAGGGTCAAAACGGGGGGGAATCCTGGCGAATCGTCGACGTTTACCAATTTTCTACAAAACGGTATACGCTCAGCGGCGCCCTGGATTTCATCGCGGAGCATATCCCGGCCTAGAGACCAGGGTCGTTTCAGCGCGTAAAAGCGATGTAAAAACTGGGGCGCCCAGAGGCCTTCGCCGATGCATACGCCCACGCCTACGCCCACGCCTACGCCCACGCCCACGCCCACGCCAGGTCGCAGGTTCCTGAGCCCGGCTCAGCGGAAAGCCCCAGCCACTCAAAATCCGGAAAATCCAGCTGAATGTCGAACCGTCCCAAGCTCGTTGCGATTCTGAATATCACTGAAGATTCGTTCTCGGACGGGGGCCGGTATCTCTCCCCCGCTGCCGCCTTGGCTCAAGCACGCGACTTGATCTCCGAGGGGGCGGATATCCTCGAGCTCGGTCCGGCCTCAAGCAACCCCGACGCCCAGCGCGTCCCGGCCGAGGAACAAATCGCGCGCCTCCGCCCGGTCCTCGAGGGGCTGCGGGATTCGACCTCGCATTCAGTCCCGATCTCCATCGACGCAACCGAGCCCGAAGTGATTCGCTTCGCCCTCAAAGAGGGCGTCGCCTTCCTCAACGACATTCGAGGTTTTCCCGATCCGGAGCTTCATGATGAGCTGGCAAGTGGAGAGGCCGCTCTGATCGTGATGCATTCACTCCTCGAACGTGACCGCGCAACGCGCGATGCCGCCAAGCCTGAGGAAGTCCTTGACTCGGTCGAGCGTTTTTTCGAGTCCCGCCTAACATCACTCACAAAGGCGGGGGTCGCCGAAGATCGCCTCATCATCGACCCCGGGATGGGATTCTTCTTGGGCAGTAATCCCGAAGCCTCGCTCACTATGCTCAGGCGCATACCGGAACTCCGCAGGCGCTTTGGGCGCCCAGTCCTGATCTCGGTTTCCCGAAAATCCTTCCTCCGCAAGATCACCGGAAGTAAGGTCGAAGCGATCGGCCCTGCAACCCTGGCCGCCGAGCTCTATGCCGCCGAGCAGGGGGCGGACTTCTTGCGCACCCATGACGTTGCAGCCATAGGCGACGCACTCAAGATTAGAGCCGCGCTCGCCCGTTAGGCCCCCTTCTAAGGCTGAGCCCGCCGGCGCGATGCAACCCAAATCGTCGCCGCGACAAATGCGACGAGCGAAAAAAAACGCCCCCACGTCCCCGCCGGCCGGAGCGCGCAGGCGACGACCTCAACCAAATCCGCGTCCAAGATCATTCGGCCTCACCGCTATGGAGCGTGAGCCTACCCGCCAAGCCCGTCTCGCTTCCTTTTGGCCAAGCAAAGGCGTCAATCACATCCCCCGCAAGGTCGCGCACTTTGACCCAAGCCGGATCCGAACGATGGGCCTGCTGTGTCCAAAGATCGGCGTCCTGAGCTCGCACCATCGACGAGAGGTGGGTGTCCATCGCTTGGAGCGACAGAAGCTGCGTTTCCTCCGGAAGTGACTCGAAGGACGCGACGAAAGACGTATACGCCTCGTCGAAGTCAACGACGAGACTCTCACTGCTGCCCGGGACCCAGTTCGTCTTCTCACCCTTCCGACGTATCGGCGCGGGGAGCGCGGCCAACGCGACCAAAGCCCGCCAAAGCTGGCCCGCTGGGCCGTTCGGCGCTCCGACCTGCGCAACGGACGCCTCAGCCCCTTCGCTCATTTCATTCACCCACCGCACCCGGACCATCCACGCTCCAAATGCCTGCGCCCTTCGCTGCGATGAACAGGAAAACGAAGCAATAGAGCATCGCGAGCTCTCCGCCGTTCTCGACGGGCAGAGGCGCTTTTAGCCCATGAGCAAGCCAGTAGGCTACGGCCATCGTCCCGCTACAGAGGAACGCCGCCGGCCGAGTCATTAGGCCAATCATCACCAGAACACCGCCGACGAGTTCAATGCCGCCGGCTCCGTAGCGAATGAACGCCGGAACCCCTTCCTGAACACCGCCTGGGATTCCGAACAGCTTCTGAGTCCCGTGCCAGAGAAAGAGAAAGCCCACAACGATCCGCATCGCTGCGTAAAAATATGCTTGAAAGGGCGTTAGAAAGTTCATCTCAGTGCTCCCGCTCGGTGAGGTCGATCAAGAAGAGTCCAAACACGCAACCGAACTCAGGTCGGTGTCACGAGATCCTGGATCTCTTCCATCCCGACGTAGGGATTTGAAGGGTTGCGCCCTGCCTCGATATCCTTGTATCGGACACCCAGCGCCGACTTCGTCATATCGTGCGTAAAAATCCAAAATTGATCCTCACGCATCGCGTCCACGATGTCCCCCGCGACTTTCCCGACGCCAATCCCCATCGCCGAAATCGCCTCTCTGAGCGGAGCGATCGTCGCAGTCTGAGCGGCGGTCATCTCCGCCCCATCATCTCGGTTTCGTTCGGAGTTGAAAATCTGCGTATCCACAAGATTCGGACACAAGCAGTGGACGCCGACACCGGATCCCTCAAGCTCCCGAAAAAGCGATTCCGTCATGCCGACGACCGCGTGTTTCGTCGCCGTATACATCCCTAACACCGCACTCGAGACATGCCCCGCCTCCGACGCGGTATTGATAATATGCCCCTCACCTGCATCGCGCAGAATCGGCCCGAATGCGGAGATTCCGTAGGCTACGCCTAGAATATTCACGTCGACGATCCACTGCCAATCCTTCGGCGTCGTCTCGAGCATTGGACCCGCCGGCGCGACCCCCGCGTTATTCATCACAACGTGGACCCCGCCGTAATGAGAAAGCGTCTGCTTCGCCAAATCCGAGACCGAGTCCGGATCCCGCACATCGCATTCGACACCCAGAACGTCTCCGCCCGCCTCAGAAAGCCGCTTCACTTCTCGGTCGAGTCGCTCTCGTTCAAGGTCCGCTAAGACGACTTTCATCCCCTCCGCGAGAAATCGTTCCGTTACACCCAGCCCAATTCCGCTTGCCGCCCCGGTCACCACCGCGACGCGCCCCTTAAAATCCTGCATCTCGATCTCCTCGTCTTCTCTTTTCTTCGACACCCTTCGCGCCGGACCGCAAGCTTAGCCCGCTTCGCTCACCCTGCGCTGATCCTTGCCCTTCGCGCTTCCTTTGGCCGAATGCATCCCTGCCCGGAGTCGCTAGAGTTTCGTCATGGCAATCCTAGATCGTTTCCGCATCGACAATAAAGTGGCCCTTGTTACCGGCGCCGGGCGCGGCATTGGCCGCGCAACCGCACTCGCCCTCGCGGAAAACGGAGCGGACGTCGCGCTCGCCGCACGCAGCGTCGACCAGCTCGAAGTCGTCGCAGAGGAGATCCGGAAGCTCGGCCGGCGCGCACTCGTCGTCGAATGCAATGCCGCCCGATCAGAAAATCTCGAGGCCTTTGCTGCCAAAGCAATGGACGAGTTCGGTCGCATCGACATCGTGATCAATAACGTCGGCGGCTCGATGCCGAAACCCTTTATGGAGACGACGGAAAGGGAGTTCTCTGGTGCGATCAACTTCAATGCCACGACGGCTTTCGTTCTCTCCAAAGCCGCGGTTCCGCATATGCAGGAAGGCGGCTCAATCGTGAACATCTCGTCTTCGATCGGCCAGATGACCGGGAAGGGCTTTGTTGCCTACGGAACGGCCAAAGCCGCAATGACCCATTTCACAAAGCTGCTTGCGGAAGACCTCGCCCCCAAGATTCGCGTAAACGCGATCGCCGTCGGCTCGACCGCCACCTCGTCCCTCGAAACGGTCCTGAAGAACGATGCCGTACATCAGGCGATGATTAACTCAACGCCGCTCAAGCGACTGGGCGAGCCAGAAGACATCGCCATCGGCGCGCTCTACCTGGCCTCCCCCGCGAGTGCCTACGTGACCGGTTCCGTGATGGATATTCACGGCGGGATCACGAGCGCGAACCTCGACCTCGACCTCGCAGGGCTATAGCTCGCGCTCTCGCCCCGCCCCCGCGACCCTTGCGGCGCCGGCGCCCTATTCCGTCACTTCAAGAATCCCCGCGTCGATCTTCGCTTGAATCTCGGCTTCGCCTAACCCCAGCATCTCCTGCGCAATTTCTCGGGTATGTTCACCGACCGCAGGCGCCGGGCGCATTTCCTTAGTCGCCATCGCGCTCGCGCGAAACGCGTGGCCATCGAAGGCCATCCAGCCGACGCCGGGCTGTTCAATCCAGCGGATATAGCCCCGGCTCTGATAATGCACGTCCTGCATTTGGTCCCGCGCCGTGAGCATCGGCGCCGAAGGCACGCCAAACATCTGAAGCGTGACCGTGAGCGCGCGAGGCGATTGACCACTCGTCCATGCTGAAAGCTCTGCGTCGATCGCATCCTGTGCCGCGAAACGCCCCGCCGCATGGGCATACGCCGCATCATTCGTCCAATCCGGATTTCCCATGGCCGTCTTTAAACGCTCCCAATCCGCGTCATCGCGCACGCAGATCGTGACCCATTGCTCCATACCGGCACAGCGATACGAGCCCCAGGGCGCACCGCGCTGATTGCGATTGCCGAGCGGCTGCACGCTGCCCGGAACAACGCCGGCCTTCAGCATTTGGTCACCGAGAATATTCACGACGGCCTCAGCCTGAGCGACGCTCCCATGTCCGCCCTTCCCCGTACGCAGTCGCCGGATCACGCCGCCGAGCGCCACCATCGAGAGCAAACGCCCTGCGAAATGGTCCGGGAAAATCGCCGTCGCCCCAGCAGGCGTCCCTTCTTCCGGATAGTCCCAGAGGTAGACAAGCCCCCCGATCGGCTGAGTGCTCGGCCCGTAGCCGATCCAATTCGCCCATTCGCCGTGGTTGCCGAGCAGTTGGCTACTCGCCATTACGATCCTCGGGTTCAGCGCCGAAAGCGCCTCGTACCCGAGCCCCAGCGCCTCCATCGTGCCCGTCGAATTATTCTCCGTGACGACATCCGCATGCTTCGCGAGTTCATGGATCAGCGCTCGCCCTTCGTCGGACTTGATATTGACGCCGAAGGCTCGCTTCGAATGATTCGATGACGCAAACGACGCGCTCATCTCCGTGGACATAATCACGCGAACAAAGTCCGGATAGGTCCGGCTCTCGACCTTGATCACATCCGCGCCGAAATCACCAAAGAAACGCGCCGCCTCAACACCGACGCCGCCAATGCCAAAATCAAGTACGCGCAGACCTTCGAAAGGCAGGGAAGGCGCGGGGCGCGCGCCCTTTGGAAGCGGGCGCACATCCGGCCACAACTCGTTTGCGACGTAGTCGTTATGTTCACCAATCTCCGGGGCGCGGAATCGGTAGCCGACTCGCTCATCATCGAGTTCAAAAAATCCCGCGGCGATTGGCCCTGTCTCACCCGGTGCGTACTCTGCTTCGGTAAAAGTGTTTCGGGATTTGAAATGGACGTTCTTCAGCACTTCATCCGGCGAAAGGACCGGCGTGCAGACAATGCCGCGCTCCTGCGCCTGCTCCGAGACCTCTTCCGCAGTCATGGTGGCGAAGAGGTCCCCCACGATGACGTTTAGAGCATCGGCGATTTCCATCCGCCCGAGAAAGCTGTCGTATTTCGGATCCTGCAGGTACTCGGGCTCACCTAACCATTTCCGCATCGCATGCCATTGCCGCGGGGCCATAATGACCAACCGCACGTAGCCGCCCTTACAAGGAAAGACCTTATAGACCGGCCCCGACCCCATTCGAACCTGCAGGGCATCCTGCCCCTTCGCTTCGATCGAGGTCGCATTGGCGAGGGACCAATCCGTCTGCTGCGCCGCCGCTTCGAGTACCGAGAGATCGATCGTTTGGCCAAAACCCGTTCGCTCGCGCTGATAGATCGCGGCCATCGTCGAGTAGGCGCCCATCACCCCGGCAATGTCATACGCCATCGCTCCGGGCGTGAGCAGAGGCTCTCGACTCGGATCGCCCGCCTTCGCCTGCAAGCCAGAAGCCGCGCTCATTGTGGAATCCGTCGCGTGCCAGTCGCGGTAGGGACCCGTCTGGCCGAAGTCCGAAATCGACAGCACGATGAGATGCGGGAAGCGTTCTGACAAATACTCGGGACCCAATCCGAGCTCAGCCATTCGCCCAGGCCTTTCCGACTCAATCAGCACATCCGCCCGCGCAAGCAGCGCAAGTAATTTCTCTCGATCGTTTTCCGCTTCCAAGTCGAGTGACAGACCGAGCTTATTCGAGTTTCGGTAGGCAAAGTAGAGACTGCGCCGCGGCTCTCCGTCCGAAGCGCCCGCAGCATTCGAAGCGCCCGCAGCACTCGAAGCGCCCGCAGCACTTAAGTCGTCCGCGAAGGGCGGAATTTGGCGCGAGCGAGCGCCCGTCGGTGGCTCGACCCGAACCACTTCGGCTCCGAAATCGCCCAGGATACGACCCGCGAGTTCGCCTTTTTCGTCCGCAAGATCGACGACTCGAATCCCTTCTAGAGGGGCATCAGTCAACATGGAGAGCTGTTCCTTTCGATGCGCAGGCCGAACAGTCGACCCTGCGCGGCGGGCCGAATCCGAAGCTTAGACGAGCGGCGGCAAAGAAGCGTCCTGCTGTTCGCGAAGCACCGGATAAAGCAGCGACTCCTCGCGCGAAAGCCGGCGATGGAAATACCGAATCAACTCTGCATCGCGTTCGGGTGGCGCAGCGAGAACAAATGCTTCGAGTTGTGCATCCGCTTCTGACCAGCTCTTCGGACGCGTTCCCAAGATCTCCGCAACATCGTCCAGATCATCCGCTTCGAGGGCCGCTCCGTATTGGTCGGAACGCTCCAGGTAAATCGCGGTGCGCTGCATTCGGTCGAGCTGGTACGCGCGCTCTTCGTCGCCACCCGCCTGCTCCGGATCGAGGAGATCCACCAAATGCTGCGCGGCGACCGAGCGCCGCGAAGGATTCGGTTCAGGCAGCTGCGGCGGATCGAGAGCGACGCCCGTTGAATGCGCCATGACTTCGAGACCCGTCCGGCCGTAGCAGACGTACCAACCCAAATACTGCACAAAATTGGCTTCCCGGGCCGGCTCGAGCACCATGCTCGCCACCGAGAGCGGGTTGATCAGCGCGAAGCGAATCGTGTGATAGTCGATCACATCGAAATCAATCTCGCGACCGCTGATCTCGCCGTAGCGACGCATGGCCTGCCCCAGATCGCCGATCGGCTCGGTCAAATCCCGGGTCCGCAGCGCAGCCAGATCCGCCGCATAGTCGCCGATATAGCCGAGCTCGAAATCAATCAGACCCGTCAGCCCCGCGTCATCAAACATGAACTGGCCCGCATCACAGACCAGAAAGGAAAGATCCTCGCGGCCCTTCGGCAGGTTGCGCTGACACCAGCCCAACTGAAACTCGATCATCGGATCCGGCCGGGTCTTCGCCGCGCGGTAACTCCGCTCAAAGCCCCGCGTCTCGCCGTAACAACTCTCCTCGGCATTCGCGGGACGCCGAAAACCTTTCGCTTCGAACTCCTCGACGGGAATGGAATGAATCCGGGCGAGCTCCGTCAGGTATTCCTCGAGCACCTTCTGACGATGCGCCTCGTCCGTGGCGGTCTCCAGATTAAACCGGCCCGGAAGCCGCTCCAAGATCAGTCCCGGCGGATCCTCACAGATCCCATGCGACTTCGGAACGCGAACACCATTGCGCTCGAAAATTTCGATGACATGCATCTCACGCTCAAGGGGCCGCGTATTGCGATGCCATTCTCCTCGAGCCCCACGCCAATAGAGTGGCAGCGTCTCCGCGGGCGCCCCCGCCACTCCGGGGCGCTCGAGTTCGAAGAAACAAGCGGGGCGCCAGCGCGGCTGTGCCTCCCAGGCGACGACCTGGCCCCCAAGCGATTTCTCCGCCCATTCGAAGGCCTTCTGCCAGTGCGCCGTGAGTTCCGCACGACGCTCTCGGTCGAGTTCAACTCGCATCTTCATCCCTTCCGAAGGCCTTCAACCTGAATCCAAGGCCTTCCTCGGCTACGCAAAACCAAGCAAAACTACGCATCTTTTTGCGCGCCGAACGAAACGGTAGTCGGAGCGGACGTTCGGATCGACGCCTATCGCAGATATTGGACGGGGGGCCTCAAGACTAGGTCGCGGCTATCCGACCTGTCCGTTATTGGACGGAGCCCCACCCGCGGTGCATCGGCCCCTCGGGACACTTCGCCAAGACCAATCATCGGAGCCACACCATGGGTACCTCAGTCTGGATCGAGAAAGCACAGTTTCGAATGAGCCCGGCCGGCGAACGCGCCGCCGTTGCTGCTCTCAAGAATGCGTTTCCGACCGAATCGACTTTCCTCACGAACGGGATCAGCGAAAAGCCGGCCCACTATCGTGATTTCGCATCTGCGCCGACGTTCGCTGCCGCGCTCCGCACCCTCACGGGTCTCGGCGATCACGCCATCGTCCACGAAGGTCCCGAAGGCGGCATCGCCGGCCTCGGCCGAGAAGGAATGATGGACGAGCTTCCCGCCCGCGCCATCGCGCGTTTCTTCTCTCCGATCGCAGGCTTCGTCGATCCCGGCAGCTTCATCGAGTTCGAAACCGATCACGGCAGCTCTTCGACGCGCTTCGAGTTCCAAGCGGGCACGATGCGCGTAGTCGAACGCGAACTCGGCGCCGACGAGATGGGCGACTGGGGTGTGATCGAGCACGACCGCACAGAAGTGCTGCTCGACCCGATTCTCTAGAGCGCCGCGGCCTCATCGTCGACATGCGCGAAGGTATGCGCTGAAGCGGAATTCCACGCCCGTTCGAACTCGGCGGGCAAAGAGGACGCAAGCAGCGCACCCGGCTTTAGATAGTCGGTGATCTGCCCGTAGTGCATCGCTTCCAACTGCGACACGCGGCGCATGATATGCCAGGGCCGAAGTTCCTCCGGCGCCCGGAGACCCGCCGCCCCCATCAATTCCGTCGCCGCCTCGATGGTCTCATGGTGATAGCGCGCAACCCGCTTCGACTTCTCCTCAACAACGAGGCCCGCAGTCAGAGCTGGATTCGTCGTCGCGATTCCGACCGGGCATTCATTGCTATTGCATTTCCGCGCCTGGATACAGCCCATCGACATCATCATAGACCGCGCCGCATAACAAGCATCCGCGCCCAAGGCGAGCAGACGCGTCAAACCGAACCCGCTGCCCACTTTCCCCGTCGCAAAAATCTTGATCTCGTCTCGCAAGCCGATCCCCACGATCGAGTTATGCACGAAAGTCAGACCATCAACGAGCGGGCAGCCCAGCGCATTCGAAAACTCAAAGGGCGCAGCGCCCGTCCCGCCTTCGCCCCCATCCACGGTAATAAAATCCGGCACAATCCCGGTCTCGATCATCGCCTTACAGACCGCCAGGAATTCTCGACGCTTCCCCACGCAGAGCTTGAAGCCGACGGGCTTACCCCCGGAGAGTTCGCGCAGACGCGCTACGAATTCCAGCAGCTCAATCGGCGTTGAAAACGCAGAGTGCGCGGGTGGAGAATTCACATCCTCCCCCATCGGCACATTCCGGATCTCGGCAATCGTCGGCGTGATCTTCGCCCCCGGCAGCATCCCGCCATGCCCCGGCTTCGCGCCCTGAGAGATCTTAATCTCGATCATCTTGACTTCATCGAATGCGGCGCGCTTCACAAACTGCGCCTCATCAAAGTCCCCCGACTCCGAACGACAGCCGAAATAGCCCGTCCCAATCTGCCAGATCAGGTCCCCGCCTTGACGATGGTGTGGACTAATCGACCCCTCACCCGTGTTATGCGCAAAGCCGCCCTCGCGCGCGCCAATATTGAGAGCCTCGATCGCTTTCCCCGAAAGAGAGCCGAAGCTCATGGCCGAGATATTAAAAATCGAAGCGTGATACGGCTTCGCGCAGCGCCCCTGCCCCACCCAAATCCTCGGACTCGGGTCCTGCGGCTCGACGGGCGCCATCGAATGATTGATCCATTCGTAGCCGTTTTCGTAGACATCTCGCTGCGTCCCAAAGGGCAGCGAATCCAAGGCCCCCTTCGAGCGCTGATAAATGAGAGAGCGGTCTTCCCGATTGAAGGGACGGCCATCCATATCCGTCTCGATGAAATATTGCTGAATTTCCGGACGAATCGTCTCGAGCAAATAGCGGGCATGACCAATCACGGGGAAATTGCGCCGAATCGCGCGCTTCGTTTGCAGCATATCCGCGAGGCCAAGCAGAATAATCGGCGCCACGATCACCGAGCCGTACCATGCGGAGGGCCAGAAATACCCAGCCACGGCGATCCCACCAATCGCAAGAGCAGCCGTGCTCACGAAAATCGTCCGCGCCGAGATCCCCCCGCTCGAAGCCCACCAAATACTGATCAGCGAGAGCGGCCCTACGATCAAAAACGCGAAGAGCGCGGGGGGCCAGTTCCATCCAAGAACGGCCAGGCTGGAAATCAGAATAATATTGAGCGTAATCAGGATCGCGTTCATGGATTCCCCGGGACCGACGGGTCCTTCATGAAGGCTAGCGCAGGCAATTCCAGGACCCGTCGAGTGAACCCCCGACGAGCGGCCCCCGGCTCCCGCTGCTCAAGTCAGTTTCAAATCGCGAGAGGTCTCTTCAATGAAGCGCATGATCCCGTCTTCGGCACTCTGATCCCGCTGACCACCCATATCGCCAAAACCGCGCATAATGACGAGCCGGTCCACACCGAGATCCTCGAAGCGCTTCACCGTATCCGCATCCACCGGTCCCGGCGGCGTGACCGAAATTTCAATCTTCCCAAGCGACTCAGCTCGAGGCACGGACTTTGCCGTCTCCTCAAGTTGAGCCAGCACCCCCGCCGTCCCATCGACATCGAGAAAGAAGCCGTACCAACCATCGCCCTTCGCAACGGCGCGCCGCAGAGCTGGCGGAGACATCCCGCCGACATGAATGGGCGGATGGGGGTTTTGAACAGGGCGCGGGCGCATCTGAATCCCTGAAAAGGAAGTGAACTCCCCTTCGAAGGCGGGCTTCTCCTCTGTCCACAGTGTTCGAAGCACATCGATATGCTCAGTCGTGCGCGGACCGCGCTCGGCGAAGGGAATGCCGAGGGCATCAAACTCGCCTTCGACGTAACCGACACCAACCCCCACCAGAAGTCGCCCCTTCGACAGGACATCAACGGAGGCCAGCTCCTTCGCCACAACGACCGGATCTCGCTGTGCGAGGAGCAGAATCCCCGAGCCCAACTTGATGCGCTCGGTTTTCGCCGCTGCGAAAGCAAGGCTCGCGATCGTATCCACAAAGGTTGATTCGGGTGGCACAGGCGACGGCGGAACCTGCGGATCCACAAGCACGACGTGCTCGCCGGTCCAAATCGATTCGAATCCAGCCTGCTCTGCCGTCACGACGACGCGCTCGATCGAGTCCGGATTGTCCAGGGTCCCGATATTCAGTCCAAAATAGCCGATGTCCATGAAAGCCTCCTCTGCTTCAGCCTACTGCGGCCTGCCGCAGCATAATGTTAGTCCATCACAATTTCGGCCATCGCCTTGAGTGACTCAGGATCCGCCGCGTGTATCAGCATCGTGCGAACCTTACTCTCTTTCCAAGCCTGGAGCCGATCCCGAATTCGCTCCTTGGACCCGACAAGCATGATGTCATCGATAAACTGATTCGGAACGGCGGCAATCGCGCCCCCCTTGTCGCCCGACAAGAAGAGGTCCTGAATTTTTTGCGCCTCGTCCGGGTAACCCATACGGCCCATCAGATCCTTATGGAAATTGCGGTCCTTCGAACCCATTCCGCCGACGTAAAAACCCAGCATCGGGCGAAGCTCGTCGTACGCAGCGTCGAGATCATCCGTCACCTTGATCGTCGCGGGCACGACGATGTCGAAATCATCCGGCGCATGGGTGAGCGAGTCTGCGTAGACTTCCTCCCGGGTCGGCGAGTACCAGAGCGGAATCCAGCCATCACAGACTTCCGCGGCCAGGGCGACATTCTTCGGCCCCTCGGCCCCAAGATAGATCGGCAATTCAGCCCGCAAGGGATGCGTAATCGGCTTAAGCGGCTTGCCCATCTTCCATGAGCCTTCCCCAAGATAAGGAAGGGGATAATGGGGCCCATCATTTTTCACCGGGCGCTCCCGCCGCATCACCTGACGAATGATGTCGATGTATTCTCGCGTTCTGGAAAGCGGCTTCGAAAAGGACTGCCCATACCAACCCTCCACAACCTGGGGACCGGAAACACCCAAGCCGAGAATCATGCGTCCGTTGGTCAGATGGTCGAGGGTCAGGGCATGCATCGCCGTCGAGGTCGGCGTTCGCGCCGAGATCTGCACGATTGAAGTACCGAGCTTGATCTTTTTCGTATGCGCCCCGATCCAAGCGAGCGGCGTGAAAGCGTCTGAGCCCCAGGCCTCCGCACTCCACGCAGAATCAAAGCCCAGTCGCTCGGCCTCCTGCGCGATTTCGACGAAATTGGGATGCGGCTGAGCACCCCAATAACCAAACATGACTCCGAAACGAAGAGAAGGCTGACTCACAAGAACTCCTGACACGGGAAAGCGCCCTCCGTCCGGGCGCTAATAAAGAAACAGCCCGCATGTCGCGGGCCTCGAACAGAGCATAGCTCCGCGAAAGGCCTCGCATCCAGCCCGATTCAGGCCTGCTAGCCTCGCAAGATGGACCCGCGCCTGAACGCACTCCTCGACCAGCAAGAGATCAGAGACGTCATCTCCCAATACTGCCGGGGCATCGACCGCCGCGACTTCGAGCGCGTCCGCGCTTGCTACCACCCGGACGGGACGGACGAGCATGGCAGCTTCACAGGCGACGTGGACGCCTTCGTCGCCTGGGTTGGAAAGCTGACCGCACGCTACCGATTTACGATGCATCTCGTCGGGCAGGTCCTCATCGAATTCGAAGAAGTCGCGACCGGCTCCCCCAACGTCGCCGCAGTCGAAACCGTGGGCGTCTCTATACATCGAAGCGATGAGGAGAAGGCGTATCTCAACCTCGCAACGGGCTTCCGATACCTCGACCGCTTCGAACGCCGAGCAGGTGGGAACGACGGTGCAGGCGCATGGAAAATCGCGACGCGCAAAGCCATTGGTGAATGGTCGGTCCAACTTCCGGCTGACGCATGGTGGGAGATCCCCGATGCGCAATCGGGGAGCCGGCGCGACAGCTCGGACCCCCTCTACGCCCTCCTGGCTGCCCTGCAGCCGGGTAATCGAACCACCTCCTAGACTCGAGCGCGACGCACCTCAAGCAGGCTGCGCCCCAAGCACGCCCGAGCCTTCGACTCACATCAACGCAAGGAATCCGGCATGCCCTCTCAATCAAGATCCGCCGAAACCAACGAATTCAGCACTCTTCTGTTCGAGAAATCCAACTCAATCGGCCGAATCACGCTCAACCGTCCGGCGAAACGAAATGCGCTGAGCCCGACGATGGCCGAAGAACTCACGCGCCTCCTCCAGCGGCTGGAAGACGACCGCGAAGTTCGAGTCGTGTCCATTCGCGGTGCCGAAGGGCAATTCTGCTCAGGCGGCGACCTCGCACCCGACGAACCGGGCGCGCCGGCCCGAGAGGGTTCCGCGGTCTCGATCACCCTCGACATGATGAACAGGATTTACGGCAGCCTCATCCGCGAGCTCCACCGTTTCCCAAAACCCGTCATCGCCTTGGTTGAGGGCGTCGCAGCGGGCGCGGGGGCGAACCTCGCCTTCGTCTGCGACTTCGTTTACGCAACGCCCAGCGCACGGTTCTCGGAAATTTTCGTCAAACGGGGCATCGCCCTCGACTGCGGCGGATCTTGGATCCTGCCGCGTCTGATCGGACTACAAAAGGCGAAGGAGCTGGCCTTTTTCGGAGACTGGATTCCCGCCGAAGAGGCCCATGCGCTCGGCCTGGTCACGACGATTTACCCGGAAGCCACGCTCGCTGAAGAAGCGGAAAAGAAGCTTCAGATTCTCGCCGGGCGCCCACCGCTAGCGCTCGCACAGATTAAGCAAAGCCTACATCGCGCAACGACCGTCTCGATGAACGAGGCCCTGGAGATCGAAGCCGTCGCTCAAGCCATGTGCACCGCGAGCGATGACTGTGCCGAAGGCATGCTCGCCTTCATGGAGAAGCGGGAGCCGGTTTTCAAAGGCTCATAGCGACCCAGCTCAGCGTTAGGAGCGCTGCAGCTGTTCTCGCTGGACGGCCAGAGAAATACGCTGCAGGGTCGCCAGAAAGACGCTCGTATGCGGATCGCCCTCAATCGCGCGCATTCCGTATCGAATTCGGCCAGGACCGAATTCCCGAACGCTCTGAATCACGGCGGTTCCGTGACATTCTTCGTCGTTATGCTTGATCCCCACTTCGACGGCCTGGCCGAGATCGTAAGATTCCGACGCAACGACGGCGAATCCCGTCGCGCTGAGATCCTGAACAGGGACGCCTTGTTCGGTGCCGACACGTGCTTCCAGGTTCGCAGCCAGCGTGCTGACTCGGTAGTTCTGGCGGCTTTCGGCGGAGATCGCGTCTCCGACCGGAACAATCGTAAACGTGATCGCATCACCATTCAAAGCAGACTCTTCAGCGCTCTCTTCTTCCGAGACCGCGGCATCCCCTGAAGGCTCAACCACCTCTTCGATTCGCCCGACCTGCTGGAGAAACTCGCGCTTGCCGTTGAAATAGAAAAGAACTTCCTGATCGGCGTCAAACTCAAAGGGTTCTGCGACAAACTGAATCGAGAACGATGTATCGCTCGCCGCGACGACTACGGAACGACGCAATCTACGCGTGTCGCACATCGGTTCCTGAAAGAGAATGTCACTGCCAGCCTTAATCATCATGAGCTCCTTGAAAAATCTTCTTGCGTATCGTCCGCAGATCTAAGAAACCCAAGTTGCCGCTTCACGAATCTTCATTTTTCCGCAAGAATGATCCTTTGCCCCCAACGTTTCTCCTGAGTAAGCCTGAGGGCGCGGCACAACAGATGGGGACGGAGAACCCCACAAAATGCCGGAGAGTCATTAAATGCTGATGTTAGTTTCGAGTTTCACCCGTGTTTGACCCGAGGCGCGAGTTCATTTTTGGCGATGTGAGGCCTTTTGCCCAGTGCCATGCCTCCACTCTTTGCGAAGTCGGCGCTGGAGAAATCCTTGCAGCCTGGTTTGGAGGTTCCAGAGAGGGGCAGCCTGATGTTGGCATCTGGGCAGCGACGCGACGAGCGAGCCCGCCCGCGGGCTCGGCTTCGCCAAGCCCCACGGCTCCCGCCTGGACGGCGCCAGCATGCATCGCCAAGGTGAGCGACGAGCCGCATTGGAACCCCGTCCTCTACGTGCTCTCAGCGCTCTCCGAACCACAACAAGGCCCGGCCCGCGAAATCGCGCTGCAGTTCAAAGTCGGCAAGAGCATTCGTTCTTGGGTCACCTGGCTTCAGCGCTCGAACGACGGTGGGCAAACCTGGTCGAAGGCCAAACCGCTCGGCCCTCGAGACCGGGGCGGACGGGGCGCTGTCCGGAATGCGCCGATTCAACTCCAAAGCGGCGATTGGCTCGCCGGCGCCTCCACCGAGACCTGGCGCCGCTGGGATGCCTTTTTCGATCGGAGCGCAAACGGCATCGATCATTGGCAGGCGACCCCGAACGTCGCGCTCGACCGATCCAACTTTCAAGGCAAAGGTCTCATCCAACCCACGCTCTGGGAATCGAGCCCAGAACAAGTTCATGCCCTCTTCCGAACAACGGATGGCTCCGTCTACCGAAGCGATTCCGCAGACGATGGTCGGAGTTTTGGCGCCGCCTACGCCACCTCGCTGCCCAATAATAATAGTGGGCTTGATCTCGCCCGCTTTGGAGAGAACCGCCTGGCCTTGGTCTGTAATCCAGTCGAAGGAAACTGGGCCGAGAGGTCACCGCTTTCGCTGCTGATTTCGGAAGATAATGGCGTCACCTGGCCGACCCGCCTGGATCTTGAAACCGAACCCGGCGAGTTCTCCTACCCCGCGATTATCCCTACGGAAGCGAGCGCTGGAATCGCAGCTCCGGAGAAGAATGGAGCCAAGGGTGGGGGGCTCGCGCTTACCTACACGTGGAATCGGCGACGGATCGCCTTTCTCCACATCCCCGAGTCCGAAATCCCGGGTTAGACCGCCGCCCGGGAGCCCTTCGCCGTCCAGAAGCGCGCCGGCCTCCCCGTCATAAACGACTGCCGTTCTCTCCGCGAGCGTCCTATTCTTCCGCGGAACTCAAATCCAACGCACGCCGAAAAGGAAACAAGACGATGCCCACCTCATTCGGTGCCGACACCAGCGCAGAAGAAGCCGCAGGACAAATCGACCTCAGCGGCGAAACCATCGTGATTACCGGCGGCTCGGCCGGCCTCGGCGTGGAAACTGCCCGGGTGCTCGCCGCGCGGGGCGCAGAAATTGTGAGCGTGGTCCGTGACGCCAAGAAGGGCGAAGGAGCGATTGCGCAGATTCGCGAGAGCGTCCCCGACGCAAAGATCGAGCTCGCGGTCCTCGATCTCTCCAACTTACCTTCGATTCGCCAAGGTGCGGACGATATCGCCAAGCGCTTCCCGAAGATTCACCGCCTGATCAACAACGCCGGCGTCATGGCCTGCCCGCTGGGCCGCACCGCGGAAGGCCTCGATACCCAGCTCGGGACCAATCATTTGGGCCATTTCGTACTGACCGCGCGCCTTATCCCACAGCTCCTCGCGGGCGCCCCGGGACGCATCATCAACCTCTCGAGTGGTGGACATCGCATGTCGCCGCTCCGGTTCGAAGATCCCTTCTTCGAGAAGGAGGCCTACAACAAGTGGACCGCCTACGGGCAAGCCAAAACCGCCAACGTCCTCTTCAGCGTGGCCCTCGACAAGCGCTACCGAGACCGAGGCATCCGCTCTTTCGCCGTGCATCCGGGTGCGATTCAGACCGAGCTCGGACGGCATATGGGCAAGGAAGACATCGCAGATCTCGCGGCGATGCGGCCCCAAGCGGAGCCCATGAAGTTCAAGCAGATTCCCCAAGGCGCCGCGACAACGGTGTGGGCCGCTGTCTCACCCGAGCTCGATGGCCAGGGCGGGGTCTACTGCGAAGATTGTGGCGTCGCTCCGATCATCGATACGCCCGGCGAGAGTCAGGGCGTGATGTCCTGGGCGCTCGACGAAGAAGCCGCGGAACGCCTTTGGTCCCTCAGCGAAGAATGGTCTGGACAGGAATTCCTCGCCTAACCCCTTCTTGCCCCTCTCGCCCGTCTCGCCCCGGCAGCTCAGCGTGCAAAAAGCGAACGCAGAAACACCCGCGCTGAATCGCCGTCCGCCTGATCCGCTGAAGGGGCAAGGGGCTCGGCTTCCGCGCCGCCCGGCTTCTGCGCCTCACCGAAGGCGACATCGAGCATTCCCATTCGATGCTCGTGGGGGCCGATCAGCCAGCAATCTGACTCGGCCAACTGGTCGACGGGCGGGCCCCCCGGTTCATTGAGCGGGCAAAGATCGCGCCCTTCCTCAATCTCCCCGGCTTCGTCTTCGAAAAAGAAGCGCAGCGGCAGCCCCTGGGACCGACACACCGAGGGCCGCTCTGCATAGATCCGGCAGGCGCCGTCTTCGTCAAGAAATGCGCAGCCCCCCGCCGCATGCGGCTCGCCTCCCTCGAGGAGATCCTGATGCGCTCGCCGAATCCGCTCCGCTTCGACTCGACTGACCGTCAGATCATCAACGCAGCATCCATGACAGCCCCGCTTGCATTGCAACCGGCTGCCGTGCAGCGCCGCCAAGGCAGCCGCCTCAGAATCAATTTCCGCGTGCAGCCCCCTGAGCTCATCCATCACCGCGTCCGCGGTGCTGCCCCGAGTCGCCTCCTTCCGATCCTGACTCATCCCAATCCCCCCCGGAAGGGCGCGCGCTGGCCCTGAAGGCGCTCTCAGCCACTCTTTTCAAAATTCGAACGATTCCTGTAACCGAACTTCCGCGCAGCCGCGTATCTCCAAACATAAGCGGCTGAACGCATTCGCCCAAGCCTCCCGCAGGACGAACGAATCGGGCCGCATCACAGGAGGACCGCATGACTGCTTTCAACGAAACCCAACGCATCATGGATCCGGAGTCACAGAACGCCATGAACCCGCACACCCCGATTGGAACCCTGAGTGAGAATCAGCGCCCCAACGCCGGCGCAGACCCCCTCAACATCTCCCCCGGCGACCGCGCGCTTCTCGAAACACTCGTCTCGTGCAGCCTTCAGCTTCGGCTCCGCGGCATCGATCTCGAATCCTCGACAGGCCTTTCCGGAAGAGAGCTCGACTTGGTGGCGCTCCTGACGGCCTCCGGGCCAACGAGCGTCAAGAGCCTCGTCGTTGATCTCAACCTACCGCGCAGCACGATGACGGCCATTGTCGACCGCCTTGAAGAGCGCGGCTTGGTCACTCGAACGCCAAACCCCAATGATCGGCGATCAGTCGTACTCGAAGCGACGCCCAGCGCGAATGAAGCACTCCTCCGCTACAAGGAGGGCGTTCTGGACTTCGTCTCGCATATCAAGAAGACCTTGAGCGATGTGGACCAGAGCGAATTCACGCGCATGATTAACGCGCTCGCAAAGGCACTCTAGGGTCCCGCAGAACCCGGGAGACCCCAACGTTAGGCGTTCCTCGCGAAGTCCAGAAGTCGAAAAGCCTAAGAGAAAGACGTCAGTCCCGGCTCGAAGTCTTCGGGGGATGCATAGCCCATCAGAGAAAGCACTGTGCTCGCAAGGTTCGCAAGCCCGGGCCTAACGGCATCCGGACGAAGTTCGCCGGTCGTCAGTGAAGGCGCATACAGATAGAGCGGAACCGGGTTCAGCGTATGACTCGTCTTCACCTTCTCGCCGCCCTTCTCACTCCGCTTGGGCTCGCCCGTTTTTGCATCGATCTCGTACATGCAATCCGCATTGCCGTGATCAGCGGTCACAAGCAGAGCTCCGTCCAGGGCATCAATCACCGGAAGAAGCCGCGCAATCTGTAAATCCACCGCCTCCACGGCTTGAATCGAGGCGGCGTGATGGCCCGTATGCCCCACCATATCGCCGTTCGCGTAATTCAACCTTGCGTGGCGATAGCGACCGGTACGGAGTTCATCGATCAAGCGATCCGTAATCTCCGCCGCCTTCATCCAAGGCCGCTCCTCGAAGGGGCGCGTATCCGAAGGAATCTCAACGTAGGTCTCCACCTCTTCATCGAAGGCCCCACTCCGATTGCCATTCCAAAAATACGTCACGTGACCGAATTTCTGGGTCTCGCTAATCGCGAGCTGAGGCAAGCCTGCCCGGGCGATGAACTCCCCGAGCGTTCGATCGATCGCAGGGGGCGCGACCAGGTATTGCGACGGAAGGCGAAGATCCCCGTCGTATTCCATCATGCCCACATAGAGCACCTCCGGGCGATCGCCCCGGTCGAAATTCGAAAAGTCGTCGTCCTCGAAGGCCTGGCTGATTTCAATCGCACGGTCCCCTCGAAAATTAAAGAAGATCGTCGCATCGCCATCCACCATCCGACCCACCGGACGTCCGTCACCCTCGGCCACGATGAACTCCGGCAGCATCTGATCGCCGATTCCCGGCGCTTCATCCCGGAAAGCTTCGATTGCGCCTCGGCAAGACGAGAAGGCACGCGCCTCACCGAGCACATGCGTTCGCCAACCCCGTTCCACCATCGCCCAGTCGGCCTCATACCGATCCATCGTCGTGGTCATCCGTCCCCCACCCGATGCGATGCGGTAGTCGCGATTCGGCTTTCCCGAAATCGTCTCCAGCAGCTCTTCCAGCGCATCGACATATCCAAGCGCGCTCGTCTCCGAGACATCCCGCCCATCGAGGAGCACATGAACCCGGACCCGCTCAATCGACTCCTGATCGCAGCGCCGCAGAAGCGCGAAGAGATGGTCAATATGCGAATGCACATTCCCATCCGAGAGCAGCCCAAGAAAATGCAGCGTCGACTGCCGCCCCCGAACATGCTCGGTCACAGCTTCCCAAGCCCCTGCCTTTTCCCCCTCAAAGAGCGTGCCTTCTTTGATCGCGTTGGCCACGAGCTTGGCGCCTTGGTCGAAAATCCGTCCCGCGCCGATCGCGTTATGCCCCACTTCGCTATTGCCCATATCGCCATCGCTCGGCATTCCTACGGATTTCCCGTGGGCAGCGAGCGTGAGCGAGGGCCTCGCCGCCGCCAGATGGTCGAGGGTCGGCGTCCGAGCAAGCCAGACGGCATCCGACTGATCCTGCCGACCAATCCCCACTCCGTCCATGACACAGACCACAACGGGCCCCTTCATTCCGGGGAACTGTGCATTCTTTGCGAGCGTCCACTCACCCATTCGATCCAACTCCTCAGCCGCTTGACACGGATTGACTTGCCCATCTCCGCTTCGGTCAGACGGCGGACGCCGCGGATGATAGACTCGACCAGAGATTCGCCCAACACGATGCAATGCGAGGCAGCAACCGGAACGTGACCCGCAACTCTTTTCCACACCTGATCTCGGCAACCGATCGCAGACGCCCTTGCACGCGACTTCTCCTCGCGGGCGCGCTGATCGTTTTCTGCGCATGCGCCTCGCCGGCTCCGCCGTCTTCTCAACCTGCTTCGGCACCTTCTTCGGCACCTTCCTCGACACCCTCTTCGGCACCTTCTTCAGCATCTCCGTCCGGACCCTCTTCCGCGGCGCCGGCCTCGGCGGATGAGAGCGCTTCGGCGGAAGACGCCGCCGAGTCACAATCGGCCCAATCCGCCCAACCTTCCGCCTCGCCCGGTGAAGAATCTGATTCGGACGCGCCTCGAGACGGGGACGCGGCCGATGGGAACGCGCCTGAGGATGAGGGCGAGGGCAAGGGCGAGAAAAAAACCGAGCGCCCCAAGCGCATCGTCCTCGACACGGTCTACGACGATCGACGCGTCGGAAACGATCAAACCGAACAAGTCGAGGCAGAGCTGGGACTCGTCGACGACCCCAAGCTTGAGCGCTACGTCCGGGATATCGCGATTCGCTTGCTCCGGTATGCGCCCACTCTGCCCTTCGATTGGGAGTTCAAAATCGTTGACCAAACGGTCCCCAACGCTTTCGCGCTCCCCGGTGGCAAGATCTACGTCTCGCGCGGACTGCTGGCGCTGGTCGAGACCGAAGATGAACTCGCAGGCGTCCTGGGACATGAAATCACCCATTCTGCTGAACGCCATGCCGCCGCACGGATCGAGCAAATCAAGCGCCTGAACCCTTTCACGATCGGCCTTTTCAAGGCCGCGAAAATCGCCGCCTATGGCCGTGATCAGGAGCGCGACGCCGACCGGGGCGGACAGATCCTCGCGGCCAAAGCCGGCTACGACCCCATCGGGATCGCCACATTCCTGCGCAAGCTCGACGCGGCCCAGCGCTACGAGGTCGGCGGCGCACGGATCCCGCATTTCCTCGCAACACATCCCACGAGCCCGGAACGCTCTGCGCTCGCTTCCGACCGCTCAACGAGCCTAACATGGAAGCCCGTTCCGCCAGTCTCAGCCGGACAGCCCTACGGTTATTACAGCATGGTCGACGGCCTCATTATCGGCGAAGACCCCGCCGGCGGGCTCTTCCAAGGCGAGCGCTTCATCCATCCAGAGCTTCGCTTCACTCTGCGCTTTCCCTCAGGCTGGAAAACCTTGAACAGCGTCCAAGCCGTGCGCGCAGTCTCTCCCGAGGGCAATGCGCAAGCAAGCCTGACCGTCGAGGGTAGAAGCGATGAACTCGAAAAGGTCGTGGAGGATTTCCTCGATCGCGAAGTCGACGGCATGAAAGTCCGCGTGCACAATCAAGCGAAAATTCGCATCGGCGAACTCCCCGCAATTCGAATTCAAGGGACCGCAAGCGGGCCAGGGCCCTCTCTCGCAGTCCAAATGACCTTCGTCGCCTACGGAGAACTCGTCTACCGGCTTTCCGTCCTGAGTCTCCCGCGCTCCGCAAGCAGCTTCCGCGGACGGGCCAGAGCCTTCGCGAAGAGCTTCCGCCCTTTAGATGAAGCCGAGTCTTATTCGCTCGAAGTCACTCGCCTTCGCCTTGCCCGAGCGCTCGAAAATGAAACCCTCGACGCGCTCTCTGACCGAACGCAGAACGAGCTTGAAATCGCCTTCACCGGCGTCATGAACGCTGCCTTCCCAACCACACGGCTGCGCAAAGGGAGGGTCGTCAAAATCGGACTTCCGGAGCCCTACCTGCCCAAACCCCGCGAAGAAGAGCCTGAACCCTAGATCCCCGCACCCGACGGCGAAGCTGCGCCACTCCCCCCTGAGTCAAAGTCAGCAGCATCTTCGGACGAGAGCCGGTTCAGAATACGCACGAGGCAAGGATTCGCTTCGACGATGCGACGAAACCTCGCCTCGCCTAACACGACGAGCCAGCATTTCCCTTGCGCGGTCACATCGAATTCCGAGCCGCGCCCCTCCAGCAAAGATGCCGCTCCGAAAACGTCACCGAGTTCGAGGTCGGAGGCCGTCTTAGGGACCCCCTCCACGGTCTTCGTCCGCTGTAGCGCTCCCGCAAGCACAACAAAGAGGCCTTCTGCAGGCTGCCCCTCTTCGACGACGCGCGTGCCATCCTTCACTTCAAGGACTCGAAACTGGCGAGCCACCGCCTCGCGTTCAGCATGAGCGAAGGCCGAAAAGAACAGATGGGTTCGAATGAGCCGGTCGATGAGCCGAGCGCGAAGGAATCGAAGGATGCTCTTGGCCACAGAAGGTTCCCGTTTAATTAGGTCCCGAACTGCTCGGCGATCGATCGCCAGAAGTTTCGTCTCAACAAGCGCCTCGATGGTGGCGTTCCGAGGCTGTGCCGTAATCAGTCCGATCTCGCCGAAAAAGGCGCCCTGCTCCAGAACCGCAAGCTTCCGGCGCTTCGGCCCCTCTGCGATCGGCACCACTGCGCCTGAAACAATCACGTAGAGGCTCTTCGCGGAATCGCCCTGCCGAAACAGAACGTCCTCGGCCGCCAAATTGACCACGCGAACTTTCTGAATCAGCGCTTGTAGGCTCGCAGAATCGAGGTCACCGAATAACGGAACGTTCGCCAGCTCCCGTCGCAGGCTCGCACCTCGGTGGCGATCCCCGGGACGCCGCCGCGGCCGACTCTCTCGCGTCGGCGCCATAGAAGCCGTCGCAGAATCCGTGGCAGAGCGAGGCGGCAGGGAAACCGCTTGGGCTGCGGCCAGGTCAGCGAAGCTCGGTGCGGTATCCACTTCTTCGAGCTTGAGATCGAGGACATCCTCAGAGGCATACGGATCGGGCGCAGACATGGGGCTCGAAGCGGGCACGCCGGCCGCTGGCTCCACGCGGACGGCCGCCTGAGTCATTGAATCCACAGGGATTTCATTGATCTGCCCGGGCTCGGCGTCCGCGAATTGAACCGCGTGCGCTCCGGGGACGACTTCTGTGAGGAGAAGAGAGATCAGTCCATCATCTGTTAGGCCTGCTCTCGAATCTCCGAGATTCGCGGAACTCGATGCGAGCGGGTCGGGGACGGGGGCACGGCCGGGGGCCGCCGCGGACGAAAACGAGGCCGAAGGCGGAGCACTCACCCCGTCGCTCCCTGCCCCACTCACGTAGAGGAGATCCAGCGTGTCCAGTGTCGCAGGATCATCCGGTGACAATTCAAGGATGGCCTTGCAGCTCGCTATGGCCTCGAGGACTTGGCCCTGATCAACCTGCAGCTCAAGCGCGCGGCGCAGCGCAGCCAACTCGCCGACCCGGTCCTTGCGCAGGCGCAGCAGCTTCGCCGCCCGCCGCGGCCAATTCGAGACGTTCGGCTCTTCGCGGGCAAGCGCGGTCAACGCACTCAGCGCGGCATCGAGCTTCTTCGCTTTCACTGCGGCCGCGAGGCGTTTTTTGAGCTGAGCAACCGAAGACATGCGCGTATCCCCTCCCCGCTCCAAATCAGGCTGCACCGAAATGGCAGCCAATGCTCCGTCTCGACAAAAGTCGCGGGGGAAAACCGAAGCTTGTTAGAGATCGGCCGTTCCAGCCGAAACTTCGGTGCCTCGAGTCACTCTTGCTCAGACGTTGCACATCTCGGACGCGGCGCGGGGAGTGGCAGGGCGGGGGGCACCCGCGCCTCATTCAAGTCTTCGATGCAGCGCCCTGAGAACCCGAAGCCTGAGACATCGCAACGCGCTCATTCCGCTTGCGGAAGCCATCGAGAATCAGATCCATTCGGACCTGGAGCGCCCTCGAGATCGCGGTCGGAGAATGGGGGGAAGCCAGAGACGCATTCTCCCGAACCGCGGAGCAAATCCCACCCTCGAAGCCGTCGAGCAGAATCTCGGCCAAACCTTCCGAGCCGTGATCCTTCCGAACCCGCTCGCGACTTTGCTCCTGGCGAACGATACGAACCAGAGGGGAATCCCGGTCCAGCTGAAATACAGCGGAGCGATCGCGCCCCAGCATTCCCCAGCCCTCCGCTCGAAGTGCGGGGAATGCCATTGCCTCCCCGGCGAGACTCTTGCAAATCTGTCGGACCAGCGGACGCAGCCCTCGGTCGCCGTGGCTCGTCACCGCGGAAGAGACAATCTGATCGAGCTCTCCGCGAAGCCAGGCCTCGACCAGGGCATCCTTCGTCGGAAAATAGTTGAAGAGTGTTCCCGGCGAGACTTCAGCGACTCGGGCCATCTCACTTGTCCGGGTTGCCCGGATGCCCTGGGCTTCAAACAATGCGACTGCATTCGCAATGATTCCAGAGCGAGTGCGACGCTTCTTCGTATCGCGGAGACCCGCCTCAGACGTCGTTGACATGGTCATCGGGCGCTTTCTTTAATAAACATCATTTATATATATACTTTATATTTATATTTTTGGGGTTAGTTTAATTCCTAAACCCTCCATGAATGCAGAGAGCAGAAGCTGCCCAACGTTGCCCAAGACCGACCTGCTAAGGTGGCGCGCATCGTGACCGCCGAATCCACCCGAATTGACGATCTCTGCGCCCGCCTGGAGCTTAAAACCCTCGACCGAGACCTATTCCTCGCTGACCCGGGGAAAGGCGAGGGAAGGCTCTTCGGTGGCCTCGTCGCGGCTCAGTCCGCCAGGGCCGCGATGGCGACCCTCGACGAAGACGAGAAGGGAGAGCATGCCGCGGGCAGCCTCCTTCATTCCGTTCACGCCTATTTCCTGAGACCCGGACGGTACGATCTCCCCATCCGCTTCGTTGTCGACCGCATCCGCGATGGCCGTTCGTTCACGACCCGTCGGGTCGTCGCTCACCAGGCCGGGGAAGCGATCTTCAATATGGCGGCGAGTTTCGCGCGCCCTGAGGACGGGGTGGACTACCAGCTTCCTATGCCGGATGTCTCCCCACCCGAAGAGCTTGAGCAATGGGAAACCCTGCGCGCGCGCTGGCTCAACGAACCTCCTCCGACGGATTTCCAGAGCCCAATTGAAGTGCGAGCCACCCTTGCCACCCGCTTCGACGGCGTCGCCCATGACCCGGTCCAAAAGGTGTGGCTGCGGCCCCGAGGCGAAATGCCCGACGACCCGAACCTGCATACCGCCGTCCTCGTCTACGCGACGGATAGAACGCTGCTCAGCACGGCTGTGCTCGGAACAGGCCTCGTGCCCGGCCGGACTGCGATGGGCGCAAGCCTCGACCATGCCGTCTGGCTACATCACCCAATTCGCTTCGACGATTGGCTGCTCTATTCCTCGCTGAGCCCCATCTCCCAGGGCGCCCGCGGACTCATCTTCGGATCGATCTACCAGCGCGACGGCGTCCAGCTTGCCTCCGTCGCCCAAGAAGCCCTGATTCGAAAGCGACGACCGAGCGCCTAACCCTTCCGCTCAGGTTTCTCAGCGAAATCGATCGAGACCACTTCGAACTCATTCGCGGCAAGTGTGTCCTTTGCCTCGAATTGATGCGCAGTGACTCGGGCCGCCGCAAGAACATCGAAGGCCACGCCTTCAAGCACACCCAGCGAATCAGCCGACCCGGCCAGAACCAGCGAGTTCACCTCACGCCCCATCGACACCTCAGCATCGGCCTTGGCTTTGTTAATCGCAGAAAGCGCCGCCACGGCCACATCGAAACTCGCATCGCTCGCCGGCGCCTCGACTTCCGCAAAATCCGAAGCGTTCGGCCATGCCGCAACGTGCACACTCTTCGCCGCGTCGCCCTCAGCCTCCGCGGCGAAGGCCCAGCTCCACACCTCATCCGTGATATAAGGCAAAACGGGCGCGAACAAACGAAGGAGGACAGACAAACCCAACCGAAGCGAAGCGACGGCAGACCCGCTCAGCGCTATTTCTTCCGCGCTGAGCACGACCGAGGGATCCGCCTCCGCATCCGCGTACGACCGCGCGCGACTCTTGGTCAACTCCAAGTAGGTATCGGTAAAGTGCGTCCAGAAGAAGCTTTCAGTTTCCTGCAGCGCGTTGGCATACTGATAGGCCTCGTGATTTTCGGTCGCGGACGCAACCAGCGTCTTCAACTTACCGACGAATGCGCGATCGAGTTCCGCGGTAATCGGCGCAACTTCGCCCGACTGCGCGAGCACGAGCTTCCCCGCATTCAGCAGCTTCGTAACAAGACGCTTACCGACCTTCCACACATTTTCATCGAAAGCCGTGTCGGTCCCGAGCCGCGCACTCGCCGCCCAGTACCGAGCGGCGTCCGCGGAATACTTCTCGATCAAAGGCAGGGGCGTCGTCACGTTCCCCTTACTCTTCGACATCTTCTTGCGGTCCGGATCAAGAATCCATCCCGAGATCATCGCATTCTTCCAGGGCACCTCGTCTTCATGCAGCATCGCCTTCGCGATCGTGTAGAACGCCCAAGTCCGAATAATATCGTGGCCCTGAGGTCGCATATCCGCTGGGAAGAGACTCGCATGACGTGCATCGTCTTCGCCCCAATGTGAGCTGATCTGCGGCGTGAGCGAACTCGTGAACCAAGTATCGAAAATATCCGTATCCCCGGCGAAACCGCCGGGCTGACCACGCTGCGCTTCATCGTACCCAGGCGGCGTATCCGTTGTTGGATCGACGGGCAGAGAAGCCGCGGCCGCCACGATCGGATTGTCGAAATCGCGTTCGCCGTCAGCGTCTAGCGGGTACCAAACGGGAATCGGAACGCCGAAGAAGCGCTGCCGCGAGAGACACCAATCGAGAGACAGGTTCTCGGTCCAGTCGCGGTACCGCGCCCACATATGCGGCGGATGCCACTCAATCGCCTCGCCCTTCGCGAGCATCTGCTCCTTTTTGTCGAGCAAGCGACAGAACCATTGGCGCGTCGGCAGGAGTTCGAGCGGACGATCCCCCTTCTCGAAAAACTTCACAGCGTGGGAGATTTGCTCAGGCTCTTCCTGAAGCGGCGCACCTCCGCCCGTCGCGCTACCCGCCGGATCACCTAACAGCTCAACGATCTTCGCACGCGCCTGCTTCAGATTCTTCCCCGCAAGCTCGGCGTAGACTTCATTCGCCTTTTCAGCAGCCAGGCTCTCGTAGGGCGCTTCCGCGAAATCCACCGTTCGCAAGCGACCGTTGAACCCAACGATCTGGCGGAGCGCAAGCCCCTCTTCTCGCCACCACTGCACGTCCGTCTGGTCACCGAAAGTACAGACCATCAGAATGCCGGTGCCCTTCTCGGGGTCAGCCACTTCACTCGGGAAGATCGGCACAGGCGCATGAAAGAGCGGCGTCACCGCGCGCTTTCCAAAGAACGGTTTATAACGCTCATCGTCGGGATGAGCCGTCACGCCCACACACGCGGGCAAGAGTTCAGGTCGCGTGGTCGCAATCACGAAGGAAGCGTCTTCACCTTCTACGGCAAACTCAATCTTGTGGAATGCGCCGGGGGTTTCGCGATCTTCCACTTCCGCCTGCGCAACCGCGCATTGAAAATCCACATCCCACATCGTGGGCGCATCGGACGTATAGACCTCGTTCTTTTCCCAAAGGTCAAGGAAGGAACGCTGGGCCATGCGGCGAGAATGATCATCGATGGTCTGGTATTGCTGCCGCCAGTCGACGGAGAGACCGAGACGATGCCAGGTTTCACTGAACGCCTCTTCGTCTTCTTTGATCAAATCGAAACAGGCTTCGATGAAGTTAGGCCGCGAGATCAGACGCGCCGGCTTCTTGCGCACTTTCGAAGAAGCCTGTTCAAGCTTCAGCCCTTCTTCGTAGGGCGTATTCGGATCGCAGCGCACGTGATAGTAGTTCTGGACGCGTCGCTCCGTCGGCAGACCGTTATCGTCCCAACCCATCGGGTAGAAAATATTCATCCCCGCCATGCGCCGATAACGCACGACCACATCCGCGTGGGTATACGAAAAGACATGACCAATATGCAAAGAACCCGATGCCGTCGGCGGCGGCGTATCCACGACGAAAGTCTCCTCGCGCGGGCGCGAGGGGTCGTAGTGATAGATGCCCGAGTCCTGCCAGACCTTGTCCCAGCGCGCCTCGACCTCGAGCGCCTCAAAATGCTTGGGCAGCGTCGTGGGATCGACGGATCGGACGGGGCCGCCGACCTTCGCCGAGGGGTTCGCCTGTCCTTGCGGGGAGGAATCGTCCGTCGAATTGGACTCGCTCATCATCTTCTCTCGTTGGGCTTCCGGCCATGGCGGACCGGCGCCTGCATTCGGGGATAGCGCGCGTCGCCGCGCAATTAGGAACGGACAAGCATAGTCCAGCTCCGCCCCGCGTCGCTCGTCATGCCTTTCCCTTACGCGATCCGGGGCGGATTCCGGAGCTTTCAAAATGCAATCGTTCTTCGGTCGCTACGTACTTTCGTCGCGC
>JBGCEJ010000010.1:0-245780 GCA_045106235.1 Myxococcota bacterium | reverse complement strand
CTTTGGAATCGGCGTCCCTGCGAGCGAATCCACATGGTTCTTGACCTCGATCGAGCGGTTCCGGACGGCATAACTCTGTTCCGCGGCCGCATACGCCGCGCGCGTCTTCGGCCAGTCTCGGATCTGCCCGGCCAGCTGAGCGTCCACCCCGGCCACCGCTTCGGCATACCCCGCCGCAAGCGCCTGCGCGACGGGCGAAGCCGCGCCAGTCGAGGCCGCAGAGGCTCCGGCATCAGCGCCTGACATGTTAGGCGCGGGCAGGGCGGACAACGGATTTCCGGGCCCTTGATTCATCGAGCCGAGCACACGCGCATGACCATCCGCGAGCGCAGCCTTTTCCGCTGATTCTTCAACGGCGCCCCGGTAGGCCCGAATTGATTCCGCGATCTCCGCCAGATAACGCTGCCGCGCGCCGGGCACGAGGCTCGGGGATTCCGGCATCCCGAGCACTGCCGCCACTTCGGGTTCCGAGCGAAAATGCGCGCCCAGACCCAGCTCGACGAGCTTCACTTCGAGCGCCTTCGCTAGATTCTCCGTTCCCGTGTCGTTCCAATTCCGAGCGACCGTGGGAAAGACCGGAACCGCTTCGTCCGCGATCTGAGGCATGCCGTGATTCCGGCGCCACTGCTTCCGAATATCGCGGAGCGAATCCGCTGCGCCATGTCGGTCACATTTATTCAGGACCACGAGATCCGCGAAATCGATCATGTCGATCTTTTCGAGTTGCGAAGGCGCACCGTAGTCCGGCGTCATCACGTAGAGCGAAAGATCGACCTGGTCGACGATCTCGGAGTCGCTCTGGCCGATGCCGGCCGTTTCCAAAAAGATCAGATCGAAGCCTGCGGAGCGCAACACGCTCAGCCCATCTCCGACAGCGGCCGAGAGCGACCGATTCGCTTGACGCGTGGCCATGGAGCGCACAAAAACCGCGTCGCCCCCAATCGCATTCATTCGGATTCGGTCGCCGAGCAGGGCGCCACCACTGCGTCGCCGCGTGGGATCCACAAGCAACATCCCGATCCGCATCTCGGGTGCATCCCGCCGAAGCCGCATCACCAGCTCGTCCACCACGCTCGATTTCCCTGCGCCGCCCGTTCCCGTGAATCCAATCACCGGCGCAGGCTTGCGGGCTTGCGCTGCAATCGCGGCGCGCAGCTTCGCGGCGTCTTCTTTATGCGTCTCGCCATGGTCCTCAAAGAAGCGAATCAGCTGCGCGACGTCTCGCGGCGAAGCCTTAGCCAGCTGCGCGGCGATCTCGGGAAGGCCCTGAACGGGATCGCTCTCTTGGGCCGCTCGCGCTTCGAGACATTCATCGACGATCGAAGCAATCATGCCTTCAAGGCCCATCACGCGGCCATCATCCGGGGAAAAAATCCGCGCGACACCGGCGCGATGCAAACGCTCGATCTCGCTGGGCGTGATCGTGCCACCGCCGCCGCCGTAGACGCGGACGTGGGGAACGCCGGCCTCGGCGAGACTCTGTACGAGGAACTCGAAAAACTCGAGATGGCCGCCTTGATACGATGAGATCGCGACGGCGTCCGCCGCTTCTTCAACCGCCGCCTCGACGATTTCTTCCACCGATCGGTCGTGTCCTAGATGGATCACTTCCGCGCCCAGCGTTTGGAGCAAGCGCCGCATGATATTGATCGCCGCGTCATGGCCATCAAACAACGAAGCCGCCGTGACCACGCGAACCGGCGCCCGAAAGGATTCTCCCGTCACCGCAGCGCCGGAATCCGAATTGGCCTGAGCATCGCT
The DNA here is from genome assembly GCA_045106235.1 of Myxococcota bacterium. Classification (GTDB taxonomy): domain Bacteria; phylum Myxococcota_A; class UBA9160; order UBA9160; family UBA4427; genus UBA4427. Next base: position 244,019 of record JBGCEJ010000010.1, on the reverse strand, counting down.
TTCGTTCATCATCCCGTTTTCCTCTTCACGTCCGCCACGTCGGTCGAGCCGTCCACGCGTTCATCGATATGTTCGCGGTACCGGATGAGCTCGGTCCGCAAATCGCCAAGCTCGGCCAGGCGACGATCGACATCGCTGAGCCGCGCGTCCAATAAATCACGAAGCCGAACCAGCATGGCTTCAGTCGATCCAGCCATCGAATACAGCTCATTCAGGTCTCGAATCTCTGCCAGCGAGAGCCCCAAGGCCTTCAACCGCGTGATAAACCCCAAGCGTTCGAGTTCATCCGCGCCGTAGACCCGGCGACCGCCTTCGCTGCGCCGAACGCCCGGTAAGAGACCGATTTCTTCGTAGTACCGCACGGTTCGTGCGGATAACCCGGTGCGCTCACAAATTTCGGCGATAGCCCATTTCATGACCCAAAATATGCCCCCTCTTGCCAGTTCACGTCAACTGCAACACAGAGGCAAATTTAAGTCGATCGAGACCTCAAAACCGCTGAACGCAGGATCGGATCCGGTCCCCCAGGCTTCGATTCATCCGCCGGATGGGCTTTCAGGCGACGGCGGCGATCCAGGGCTTAGCCGCCCCCGCCGCCAAACCACGCGGCACGGCGTGGCGTGGCGCGGCGCAGATTCCCGCGGGGCCAAAAAGGCCCCTACTCAGTGGTAGCCGAGCTCCTCAATCCGCCCGCGACTCTTCAGCCAGGTGGGATCGACCTTCACGAAGAGCTCCAGATGAACCTGTCGTCCGACCCAAGATTCGATGTTCTTGCGCGAGCGAATCCCAATCTTCTTGATCATCGAGCCGCCCTTCCCCACCACAATCCGCTTCTGGGAATCCCGCTCAACCAACAGATTCGCCCGAATCTTCACGATCTTCGGATTCGACTCCTCGAAGGTCAGGACCTCCACGGCCATCGAGTACGGCAGTTCCTTGCTCAGCATCTCGAAGACGGATTCCCGAATCAGCTCGGCACAGAGCCAGCGCATCGGACGATCCGTAATCTCATCCTCGCCGTACAGGGGCGGCGAAATCGGCAGCGCCGCGGAAACCACATCGAGCAAGGCCTCAACCCCCTCCCCGGTCTGCGACGAAATCGTATGCGCCGGGTAGTTCGAGGGCGCCTCAGGAACGGGCCACTCACTGTTCTGGGCGCGCGGAATATCGCATTTGCTGCCCACGATAATCGTCGTCTTGCGCGCCGCCTCAACGGCCGCCATCAACTCATCATGGACATCAGTCCAGCCCACGCATCGGTCCACGAACACGAGCGCCACATCACAATCCCGGGCCACATCAGCCACGACCGAGTTCAGCGCTTCATTGAGTTTCTTCGGACTGTTATGCCGGCCCGGCGTATCAAAGAAGAGAAGCTGCGCATTCCCCCGCGGCAGAATCCCGAGGATTCGACTCCGGGTCGTCTGCGGCTTCGAGGTCACGATCGCGAGTCGATGACCGAGCACCCGGTTCAGAAACGAAGATTTACCCGCGTTAGGCGGACCCAAAAGCGCAACGAAGCCCGCGCGCGGGGCATCCGTATCCGTATCGTTAGGCGATTCTTCACTCATTCAGGCTTCGATTCGTTCGCAAGAGATTCCCCGTCGCCTTCCGGCGCAGTCCGTATTTCGAGAGCGAACTCGGCTGCCGCACGTTCGGCCTTCCGTTTCGTCCGCCCGATTCCTGATCCGATCGTCTCGCCTTGCAGGCGAACTTCGACCTTGAATCGCACGTCATCCCCTTCAATCCCGGTATCGCCCACCGTCTCATATTTCGGAAACTCGCCGACCTCGGCCATTGTCTGCTCCTGCAGGTCGGTCTTCGGATCGCGGTCCACCTTCGGCGCCTCCGCGGTGAGGCGATCGCCGAAAGCACGTTCGATCAGCTCCGTCGCCCGCTCTATGCCGCCGTCGATATAGAGCGCGCCGATGAGCGCTTCGACCGTATCCGCCAGAATCGAAGGTTTCTCAGCCCCGCCTGAGGCCTCTTCGGTCCGACCAAACTGGATCAGCGGACCGAGTTCAAATGCCAGTGCGACCCGCGCGAGACTCCGCCCCTCAACGAGCGCATGCAGCGAACGTGTGAGCTCACCTTCCTGCCAATCAGGCTTCGCGCGGTAGAGCGCATTCGCCACCACGAGCGCAAGCACGGAATCCCCGAGAAACTCAAGCCGCTCGTTGCTCTCGATTTCGCCGTGATCATGAGCATAGGAAGAGTGACGAAAGGCGGCCTCAAGCAAGCTCCGATTGCTAAAGCGGATTCCGAGCCGATCCTCAAGCGCCCCCAAAGCCTTCTCGCGCGCAGCTTCAGCGCTCACCGAATCCCCTCGACAAGCCAGCCGCCGCCAATCACTTCTTCGTTCTTCTCGGCATCGTAGAAAACCGCGGCCTGCCCAGGTGCCACCGCCCGAACGGGCTCCTCGAAGCGGATCACGGTCTCGCCGTCCTCAAGGGCTTCCACTTCGGCGAGCGCCGCATCATGCCTATGCCTGACCTGAACCCGGACTCGGAGCGGCGCTGAGGGCGTAGTTCCGGAAATCCAATTCGTATGCTCGACCTTGGCTGAACCGCAGTCGAGATCTTCAACATCGCCGACGACAACTTTCTGGCGATGAGGGTCGAGGCGAACGACGTAGAGTCGCCGGTTGGAAGAGATCCCGAGGCCATGCCGCTGGCCAATGGTGAAATGGTGGATGCCGCGGTGTGTCCCAAGGACCGTCCCGGCCTGGTCGACGATATCGCCTTCAAGCTGCGCAGCTTCCGGCCGCAGACGCTCAACCACTTTCGCGTAGTCACCGTCGGGTACGAAACAGATCTCTTGGCTCTCTGGCTTATCCGCCGTCCCCAAACCCAGCGCCCGCGCACGCTCCCGCACTTCCTCTTTCGTCATCGCCCCAATCGGAAACGAAGCGGCGCGAAGCTGTTCCTGAGAGAGCGGAAAGAGGAAATAGCTTTGGTCTTTCTCACGGTAGACGCTGCGAAAAAGGCGAGCTTGGCCCGTTTCCGGATCATGGGTCAGGCGCGCAAAATGTCCCGTCGCGACGCGTTCGGCGCCGAAGACCTTCGCACGTTCGAGCAGATGGTCGAACTTGAACTGCTTATTGCAAGCGATGCAGGGAATCGGAGTGCGGCCCGCGAGATAGCTATCCGCGAACTCTTCGATCACTTCCTGGCCGAAGGCTTCCGCGTAATTCGCCACGAAGAACTTGATCCCCAGGCGCTCCGCCACCCGGCGCGCATCTTCCGCATCCTCAAGCGAGCAGCATCGAGAATCACTCGCAGAGAGCTTCATCGTGATCCCGATCGTCTCGATCCCCGAAGCCGCTCCAGCCTCCGTCAGAAGCGCCGCCGCGACGGAGGAATCGACTCCCCCCGACATCGCCACCACGACGCGGCCGACCGAAGCGGTCTCGCCGGTCTCCGCCTCCGTTTTCACCGGACCTAACGTCATGGCGCCTCCACCGCGCGCACCCGCGGTACGTACTCCGTCAAGAGCGCGATTGCGCGATCGATTTGGGCCTCGTCCATTCCCCAGCCCACAGAAAGTCGCAGACTCGCCCTCGCCTGCTCCGGCGTGCGTCCCATCGCAGTCAGAACCGCCGAAGGCTCAATCGATCCCGAGTGACAGGCCGCCCCCGCCGAGAGCGCAACGCCTTCGAGATCCAACGCCTGCAAGAGCACCTCGCCTGCGATGCCCGCGAACTCGACGTTCAGGGTATTGCGCAGGACGCGCTCCGGGTCGCCGTTCCAGCGGACGCCCTCGACGCCTTTCGAGATGCCGTCCCACAGCCGGTCCCGCAGTCGGCCGTACTGCTCGAGCCGACCCGAAAGCTCTTCCCGCGCCAAAGCGCAGGCGCGACCGAGGCCGACGATCCCCGCAACGTTTTCCGTGCCGCCGCGCAGCCCACGCTCCTGCCCCCCGCCCACAAGATAAGAAGGCACATTCAAGCCGCGGCGGATAATCAAAGCCCCCGACCCCTTCGGGCCGCCGAGTTTATGCGCAGAAAGCGAAAGCAGATCTGCAGGGACCTTCGACAGGTCGACCTCCGCCTTCCCTATCGCCTGGGTCGCATCGACATGCAAGAGAATGCCGCGGTCCCGGCAGGCCGCAGCGACCTCCGCGACGGGTTGCAGCGAGCCGGTTTCGTTATTCGCCCAGATCAGCGAGACGAGCTTCGTCTCCTCGCGCAAAGCCGCGATCAGATCCGCCGCCACGACACATCCCGTGTCATCCGGAGCGATCCAATCGACCTTCGTGCCTCGCTCCTCAAGCAGAGCAAGCGGCGCCGCCACCGAGGGATGCTCGACCTGAGAGGTGACCACGTGATCCCCGGGTGCAACGAGCCCAAAAAGGACCGTATTATTCGCCTCGGTCGCGCCTCCAGTGAAGCGCACCTCCGCGGGCTCAACGCCCAGAAGTGCGGCAACCTCGGCCCGAGCGGCCTCTATTTTCGCGCGAGTCGTCGCGCCTTCGGCGTACACGCTCGACGGATTGCCGTATTCCTCGCGGAGCACGGCATGCATCGCGTCCGCCACTTCCGGGCGAACGGGGGTCGTCGCATTATGGTCGAGGTAAATCCTCATGCGGGCGACCGTAGCCCGCGATGCCCCGGAATCAAACGGGCGGCCCCACGAGCGTTCCAATTGTGGTGTGATCCGCGATTTCGCCCCAAGCCTGGTTGAGCTGCCGAAGCGTGTCCCCCACGGAAGCATCCCCCACGCTCACCCCCGCGACGCGATGATCCTCCTCCCCCCGAACCGAGCGCAGGACATCACCGACCGTCAGCTGAGCAAGGGGCAGCGCGGGCACGAAGGCACCGTCCTCTTCCTCCCCCACAAGAACAACGCGCAATACGCCCGCTTGCGCGAGGGCATCCACGATCCGCCGCACGGAACGGACGGGCTCGTCAAGAATATCCGCCAGGGCATCCGCGGTGGGCGGAGCCTCGCCCTGGGCATAGGCCCGCCCGATCGCGACCGCGGTTTCGAGGGCCATCGCTTCGCTCTGCGCCGGGGATGGGTCCCCCGCGCGCATTTCCCGCCGAAAATAAGGCAGATTCTGCATCGCAAAAGCCACCTCGGCCCCCAACAAGATGATCGCCCAGCAGGCATAAAGCCAGGCCAGAATCAGGGGCACAGCAGATAAGGCGCCAAAGACGGCTTGGTAGGTCGCTGCCCCGATCTGGAAGTCCACGTAGATCTGGCGTGCCGCAGAGAATAGAACCGCTGCAATCAAACCGCCGAGCCCCGCCGCTGTCAGATTCACGCGCGTATTAGGGAAGAACCAATAGAGGAAGGTAAACGCCAAGAAGAGAACGAAGACCGGAAGCTGCTCGAGCCCGAGCCCGTAGAGCTGAGCGAAGAAGGGGCGCTGCAACATTTCGGCGACGAGGGACTGGCTCTCCAGCGCTGTTCCGAGGCTGACCGCAACGCCTGCGGAGACCGGCGCCACGACCATCACCGCCAGATAATCAGAAAAGCGGCGGGGCCAACTGCGACTGCGCGCGACGCCCCAGATTTCGTTCAGCGTCTGTTCCAAATGCCGCAGGGCAAGAATCGTCGTGCCGAAAACGACGGCGCCCCCGATCGTGCCAAAGCTGGAAAGGTTGAGCCCAGCCGCGTAGCCCCGAACGGTTTCCCGGACTTCCGGCGCCACCGTCGTCAGCTGATCGATCGCGAAGTTCACGAGCGTCTCGTCCCCACCGACCAAACCGAGAATCGCGATCACAACGCCCAGCATCGGAATGATCGAAAGCGCCGAGACATAGGTCAAAGCGCTGGCCCGGAGCATCAACTGATCCGTCCGAAAACCGCGCGCCGTCAGCACAATCAGCTGCGCGGTCGAACGCAGCCACCCCAGATAGAACGGCTCGTCTGGCGCATCGAGCCAAAGCTCCCTCTGCAGCCAGCTAAAGAGCGCGCCGATTCGGGCGAAGAGCGGCCCCGGAGTCGACTCCGTCGCCGCAGCCGCAGCGGAACCCGATGCACTCTCCGGGATGTTCCCGGGCGGGCTTTCCTGATGCGCTTCAGCCACGTCTGTTCTCCAAATCGGAATTTCGGATTTCAATCCAGCGCGAAAGGCGCGCGCGTGTCTTCGGACCAATGCCAGGCACCCGCTCAAGGTCACGCAGGGATTGAATCTGCCCCTGAGCGCGATGCGCCAAAATCGACTCAGCCCGAGCCGGACCAATCCCAGGCAGCGTTTCAAGCAGGGCCCCAGACGCCGTCGCGAATTCGACGCGCCCGCCACTCACCAAACGACCGATCCCCGTAAGCGATTCCGACGCGGGCGAACACGCCGCCGACATCGCACGCAAAGTCCCAAGCCGATCTTGCTCAACCGTCACAAGCCCGCGGCTCGCCGCCGGGCCCGCCGCGGTCTCCATCTGACATGCGCGGGGCGCCTCTCGCGAGCCACCCGAAAATTCAGAGGCTTTCGCAGCGATCCCCACGAGACACAGACATAACATCATTAACAAGCGCATCTCGACACGCGCGCGACGGCCGCTGCCCGCGTGCGCACCGCTGCCGTCGCCAGAGCCGCTGCCCTCACCAGAGCCGCTGCCCCCACAAGAGCCGCCCTCCGAGTCCGTACCGAGTTCCTCGGCGGTCTGCATTCGGGCCGCAAAATCGTGAAGGACACGCTCCGCCGCTTCGCCTTCCGCGGAGAGCACAGCGCGACGCAGCGGTGTTCCCTCTCCCGCCTTCGACTCGGATCCGGAAGGACCTTCGAGTTCCACGGTCAGCACCTTGCGCCCCAACACCCCCTCAAAACGATCCGCCCATTCCACCGCAAGCACATTGCCCGGCGCCAGCATGTCGAAAAATCCGATCGATTCGAGCTCCTCCTCCGCCTCGAGGCGGTAGAGATCGAGATGATGCAAGGTCGTCGGCCCGCCTGAAGCCGGACCTTCGGCGAGCGCGTCGAGCGGATATTCCTGCGCGATCACAAAGGTCGGGCTGGAGACGAGTCGCGGATCGACGCCGAGCCCTTCGGCCAACCCCTTAGCAAAGACCGTCTTGCCCGCACCGAGCGGCCCGACCAAGGCCAGGATTAGACCGTCGCGGCCGATGCATCGACCAAGCGTCTCGCCTAACTCGCGCGTGCGCTCGGGATCAGGGGAATCGAAGCTGTAGCGCTGCATCTGCGACCTCCCCGTTCGCGCATCGCCGCGCCTCTGCAATCATCTCCGCAGCGCAGGCCGGCAGCCCATCCGCGAGCTCCGAGGCCAGAAGTCCGAAGCCCACTTCCGCCGCTCCGCTCGCGTCGGCTGCCGCGCCGTGCCAATGGACCGCGAGCCCCGCCGCTTCAAAAGCCGGCATTCCCGCCGCCAGCAGCGCGGCCACGATTCCCGTCAACACATCCCCGGATCCGCCTGCAGCCATCGCGGGCCCGCCGGTCGAATTAATCAAGACGCGTCCCCCGGGCTCCGCCACCACCGTCGCGGCGCCCTTCAAAACCACAATAGACTGCGCCGCTTGAGCGAGCCTCCGGGCCGCGCCGACTCGGTCTCGGTTAAGACTCGCAGCGTCCGAATCGAGCAGACGCGCCGCCTCTCCGGGATGCGGCGTGAGCACGGTCGCGGCGCTTCGCTCATGAAGCAAAGAGAGCTGGCCGACGAGCGCGTTGAGCGCGTCCGCATCAAGGACGAGCGGGGCATCAAGCGCCCCAACGAGATACTGCACCAGCGCAACCGTCTCCGGATCCTGAGAAAGGCCAGGCCCAAGCGCGACGACGTCTCGGTCCGCGGCCAGCTGCTCGATCGCGGTTGATGCGGACCGTGCGAAAGCACCTTCGGGAGTCGCCGCGGCCACCGCCGTCATCACCTCGGCACAACGTCCCGCCGTCTCTTCACCCAACCCAAAAGGATGAACCAGTGTGATCAGCCCCGCGCCCGCTCTCGCCGCAGCGCGCGAACAGAGCGCCGCCGCTCCCATCTTGCCTGCCGCCCCCGCCACCACAAGGACATGTCCGAAGCGGCCCTTATGTCCGTCTCGAGGACGCTCCGGAAAGAGTGCCGCAGCCGCCTCCCCGCTCCAAAGCTCCGCCCTCGGCAACCGCTCCGGATCCGGATCGTCGATCCCGACCCGCGCGACCAAAACGTCTCCCGCATGACTTCGCCCGGGCTCGAGCGCCAAGCCGATCTTCGGCAGCGAAATCGTGATCGTCTGGTCCGCTTCGATCGCTACACCGCGTACGGCGCCTGTATCCGCATCGATCCCGGACGGAATATCCACCGCAAGCACGCGCAGCCTGGGCGCCTTGTCCTGGTTACTCTCTCGGGCCTTCTCTTGGGAAATAGCCTCGACCAGCCGCGCCGCTTCCCCACCGAGATCCCGCGATAGGCCGGTCCCGAAAAGCGCATCGATCGCGACCGAGGTCTCGGCCAGAAGGCCTGCCCAATCCGTTTCCGACCGCTCGTCTTCCGACGCGCTCAGCCCAGACGGCTCAGACGCCTGGGACGACTGCGATGACGAACCGGGAACCACAGCCCGGCAAGGCACGCCGAGCGCGCTCAACCTTCGCCAATTCGCGGCGGCATCCGCGGGCAGACTCTCCGGTCGCCCCAGCAGGATCACCTCGACCGCGACGCCTTCCGCGAAGAGATGCCGCGCCACCACAAAACCATCGCCTCCGTTATTCCCCGCCCCGCAAAAGACGCGAATCGGAAGCGCCGCGCGCCCCGAAGCCGCGCGCAGAGCGAGGGCCGGAGCTGCAAGCGCCCGGCCGGCGCTCTCCATCAGAATCTCGCCGGGAACGCCTCGTTTCTCGATCGTCTGCCGATCAAGTGCCTGCATTTCCGCATTGGTCACGAGCGTCCAAACGCCGGAACGATGCCCCGAGACGGATGCTGCACTCATTCTGCTCGACCTCCCGGAAACGCGACTCACCTCGCTTGGAGCGTAGCCGAACTCATGATCTCAGCGCGGAGTGTCGCCCAATGAGAACGCGCCTCAACGCTCTGGTCTAGCGCAGCGTATCTCGCGACGGCTCACGCATACGCTCTCGGAAATCACGAATCGCGCGATCAAGGCCGACCAAGAGCGAGCGGCGCGCCAGCCCCCGACCGAAGACCACCCGCTCAACCGACGGGGCAGCCGCGAGCACTTCGCCCACATTCTGATCATCGAGCCCGCCCGCCAAAGCGATACTCAGCCGTAGCTTGCTCGCCAGACGCGCCGTGTCGCCCAGCGTCTCGAGCGCGCCGCGCCGTTCGGCGTCGGGGAGATCCACGAGGTAGCCCGTAAAAAGTTCCACATCCGTCACGCCCTGGGCGTGTACAGCGCGAATCGCATCGAGTTCCGGCGCCACCCGCACGCAAGCGCGGATCCCCGCGTCTTCGAGCGAGCGCAAAACGCTGCCAAGCCCCGCGCCCGCGATGCGTGCATCGACCGGCGGAGCCGGCCCAGACGCTGCGTGCAGATCGCCGACCAACACGACTCGGTCGGGACGCGCCTCGAGCGGCACCTTCAGCAGGTTCTGTGATACCGGCATGCGCAGCTCAAAAGAACGGGCTGCTCGACGCAATGTGTCGACGTCGGTCTCACGAACCGGCTGCAGATCTTCATTGATCGAAAGGCGAAGCGTATCCACCCCCGCGAGTTCCGCGAGACTGGCCGCTGCGCCAATATGCGAGCGCTCATGCGCAGCAAATTCGCGCAGCGCAGGCCAACTATCCAAGGAAAGAACGATTCGCATCTTGATTCAGCTCCCCGCCGCAAGCGCCTGCTTGAGTTTGCCCGCGAGATGATTGGCCATCTCATGCACCCGCGTCGCGTCCCGGCCTTCAACCATGACCCGCGCCTTATTTTCAGTGCCGGAGTACCGGATCAGGACGCGCCCTTCGTCGCCGAGTTCTTCTTCTACTTCAGCGATCTGTTCCTGAAATTCCGCCAGATCTTCGATCGGCCGTTTTTCAGAGACGCCGATGTTCACCATCACCTGAGGCAAGCGCTCAAAGCCTTCGTCGAGCTCGGAAAGCTTGCGACCACTCCGCGCGAGCATCGCGAGAAGCTGAAGCGCGGACATCATGCCGTCGCCTGTCGTTGAGTCGTCCAAGAAAAGGATATGTCCGGACTGCTCGCCGCCGAGGTTGTACCCGCCGCGCCGCATCTCCTCCACGACATAGCGATCGCCGACCGCCGTGCGAATCAAATCGACGCCGATCGAGTTCAGCGCAAGTTCGAGCCCCAGATTGCTCATCACCGTCGCAACCAAAGCGTTGCCGTCGAGGGCGCCGCGCTGATGCATATCTTTCGCGCAGAGCCACATCAGCAGATCGCCGTCGAGGATCTCGCCTCGCTCATCGATAACAATGACTCGGTCCGCGTCGCCGTCGAGGCAGATCCCCACGTCGGCGCGCAGCTCGCGCACCTTCGCGGCAGCGCGTTCGGGGTAAAGCGAACCGCATTCATCGTTGATGTTTCGGCCGTTGGGATCGCAACCGAGTTCGAAAACTTCCGCGCCTAACTCGCGCAGCGCCGTCGGCCCGACGCGGTACCCCGCACCATTCGCGCAGTCGAGCACAATGCGCATGCCGGACAGCGTGAGGTCGCGGGGGAAAGTGTTCTTCAGATAGACGACATAACGGCCGCGGGCATCTTCGATGCGCTGCGCCTGACCAATCTCGTCCGGCGGAACATGGATCTTCGCGACTTCGCCGGTTGCGATGAGCTGCTCGATTCGCGCCTCTTCCGCGTCGGGGAGCTTGAAGCCGTCCGCTGCGAAGAATTTGATTCCGTTGTCCTGATAGGGGTTATGGCTCGCGGTGATCATCACACCGGCGTTGCAGCGCATATCCCGAGTCAGAAACGCCAGGGCCGGCGTCGGCACGGGGCCGACCTGGATCACGTTCACGCCCATGGAGCAGATGCCCGCGGCGAGTGCGTCCTCGAACATGTACCCGGAAAGCCGCGTGTCTTTACCGATGAGGATCTGCTTGCGCTCGCCCTCGGTCTCGCGAAAGACATGCGCGATCGCGCGGCCCAGGGCCAGCGCCACTTCAGGGGTCATCGGATGCACGTTCGCAGTCCCGCGGATGCCGTCCGTTCCAAATAGCATGCGCTTCGGCACGCCCGCGGTGGCCTTGCTCATGTTGTCTCCTCTGCCTCGTCTTCTTCGAGGCCTTCTCCGTCTAGCTCGGGGTCGGGATCGACGACCGGCTCGGGGAGCGGGTCAGCCTCGATCCTGACTTCGACCTGAAGCGGTTCATTCTTTTCCGGCCAGACCGTGCCGCCCCCGAGTACGAGGCGAACCTCGCGCTTCGCGCTTGCGGCGACACCGCTGATATCAATCGATTCCGTCACGACTTCATTGAGCCGCATCACCTGACTGCGGGCTCCCTCAAGCCAAACCTTGGCGGGTTCGATTGCGACGCCAGCAACGTGATAGCCCGGCGCCGGGGTTCCTTCTATTTCGGCACGAACCGGGACGGCCTTGCGTCCTCGTTTCTCAAAACGCACCTGTAGCCTGGAGGGCGAATACCCCACAAAGGTCGTTCCCGTCGGATGATCGATGGTTTCAACATCGACTTCGTAGACCGCGACCCCGGGCTTACCACCCTGCGCATCCACGCGGTAGCGAAGCTGATCCGTATCCAGGTTGCGGAGGGAAGCGCGGCTTCCCTGAAGCCGGACATTGATCGAGTCGGAACTCTGGTCCGTAATGACCAGGCTTTCCTCAACGCCCATGAGTTCGACGTCCACGTCGAAAGACTGCAGATGCGAGGTCGTGCCCTGGGCCACGGCCCAAATAAAGACACTGATCGCCAGCGCCAAGACGAGCACGCCAGGGCGCAGATTCTGGTACCGCGAGGCCGCCATCGGTCGCTGATCTCCTTCGCTGTCGTCCCGCAGCATGAAGGCCAACGGGCTCGAATGAATGGGGGGGACGAGCCTTCGCTAACTCGCTGTAGCCTGATCCTGCTCGGAGTCCCCGCTGCGGCCTTCGGCCAGCTCAAGTCGGCCGGTCACTTCCGCATCTTCCGGGAGCTCCTTCCGCTCGCCGCCGAGGATATCGCGCAGCACGACTCGGAGGCTCGGAGCGTCGAGGCCCTGCAGCATTTCACCGCCCAGGACGACCGAGATCTTCGAAGTCTCCTCGGAAACCACCACCACGAGTGCGTCGGTTTCTTCCGTAATCCCGACGGCGGCGCGATGCCGCGTACCAAGGCCTTCGGGCAGATTCGTCCTCAGAGTCAAAGGCAGAATTCCCCCCGCGGAGGAGACCTTGCCTTCCTGAATCACCACGGCGCCATCATGCATCGGCGACGAGGGCTGGAAGATGCTCGTCAGAAGTTCCTTCGAGATCGTGGCATCCACCGGGACGCCCGCCTCGATCAGATCCCCAAGATTGCTCTCGCGCTCGAGCACCATGAGCGCGCCGTGTCTTTGCTGCGAGAGCGTACCTGCGGCCCGCACCACCTCTTCCACGAGAAGCAGTTCGCGTTCCGTGGAGAAGGAGGGGAAGAACCCGCGTCCGACCCGGGCGAGCGCGCGCCGAATATCGTTCTGAAACAAGATCACGATGATCAAGACAGCGAAGTCGAGGAAGCGCTCGAGGATCATCCCGAGTGCCGCGAGCTGGAAAAGCTCCGAAGCGAGGGAGAGCGCGATCAGAACGATGAGCCCGACCAGAATCTGGATCGCCCGCGTGCCGCGAATCAGCAGCAGCAGCCAGTAGATTCCGGCCGTGACGAGGAGGATATCGACCGTGTCGCGGATGGGATCGAAGCGGGAGTCAAAAAACTCCGCGAGATCGGTCCCAAAATTCCACAGCACCTCGATCACTACGCTCCCCCCAGAGAACTCTCAATCGTCTTCATCGGCTCTTTGCCCCATTCTGAATCGGCTCATTTGCGTCGATCCTGAGTGGAACTTTCTAGTCTCTCTCGTCTGCCTTACGTCTGCCTCAGCCGGGCATCGGCTCCGGATCGGGCATGTTCCCACCAGCCAGATCTTCGTCGCCATCTCGCCCATCCTGGGATCCCGAGTTCGGTGCATGCCGCGCTCCGGCTCCCCCGTCCGAGGCTTCCATCGCCGGGAGTTCTTCCCCCTTCAGCAAGATCGCCAGCTGCGGCCCCTCGAGCGTCTCCCGCTCAAGCAGAGACTCCGCAATCGCGTTCAGCGTCGACCGATTATCTTCCAGAAGCTTGCGCGCCTGGTCGTACTGACCGCCGAGAATCCCCGAGACCACTTCGTCGATTTCCCGCGCCTTCTGTTCGCTGTAATCCTTGCGTGAACCGAGATCGCGACCGAGGAAAACCTCGCCCTCGCTCCCGCCATAGGCGACCGGCCCAAGCTCATCACTCATGCCGTACTCGGTGACCATCCGGCGAGCCCAGCTCGTCGCCTGCTGCAGATCGTTCGAGGCGCCCGTCGTGAACTGATTGAAGACCAGGTCCTCCGCCGCTCGGCCACCCATCGCATACCGAATCACCGCGTAGATCTGCTCCTTCGAGTAGTTCAGTCGGTCCTCTTCGGGCAGCGTCTGCGTTAGGCCCAGAGCCATCCCGCGCGGGATGATCGTGACCTTATGGACCGGATCAGAATGCTCCGGCGTGAGCATCGCAACCAGCGCATGCCCCGCCTCGTGATAGGCGGTGATCCGCTTGTCCTCGTCGGACATGATCATGCTGCGGCGCTCGGCCCCCATCAGGACCTTGTCCTTTGCGTTCTCGAAATCCTGATGCGCCACGCGCGTCGCGTTGCGCCGCGCCGCAAGCAGCGCCGCTTCGTTCACGAGGTTCTGCAGATCCGCACCGACCATGCCGGGCGTCCCCCGCGCCTGAAGCTCAAGATCGACATCATCCGCCAACGGAACTCGGCGCGTATGAATCTTGAGGATCTCGAGGCGACCCCGAAGATCGGGCCGTGGCACAACCACGCGTCGGTCGAAACGACCGGGGCGAAGCAGCGCCGGATCCAGCACATCCGGGCGATTCGTCGCGGCGATCAGGATGACGCCCTCATTGCCCTCGAAGCCGTCCATCTCCACCAGCAACTGGTTCAGCGTCTGTTCGCGCTCATCGTGCCCGCCGCCCATGCCGGCGCCGCGGTGGCGACCGACGGCGTCGATCTCATCGATGAAGATGATGCAGGGCGCCTGCTTCTTGCCCTGAGCGAAGAGATCGCGGACGCGGGAAGCCCCGACGCCGACGAACATTTCAACGAAATCACTGCCTGAAATCGAGAAGAAGGGAACCCCCGCCTCGCCTGCGACGGCGCGCGCAAGAAGGGTCTTGCCCGTACCGGGCGGGCCCACGAGCAGAACGCCCTTCGGGATCCGTCCACCGAGTCGCGTGAATTTCTTCGGTTCACGCAAGAACTCAACGATCTCTTCGAGTTCGGTCTTACTCTCTTCGATCCCCGCGACGTCTTTGAAATTGACCGACGCCTGGTTTTCCGTCAGCAGCCGCGCCTTCGATTTCCCGAAGCTCATGGCCTTGCCGCCGCCGCTCTGCATCTGGCGGATGAAGAAGATCCAAAGGCCGATGAACAGAACGAGGGGGAACCACATGATCAGGACCTGGCGCCAGAAGCTGCCTTCGTCCCGTGGTTTGATGGTTGTTTCGATTCCCCGGGTTTTGAACTCGTCGAGGAATTCGGTCGTGATCGCGGTCGGCGCGACATAGGTCGTGAACTTACGACCGTCGGAATATTTGCCGGCGATATTGCCTTCTTCGATCGTCACGGAAGCGATCTGGTTCGTGGTGACCTGCTCCATGAATTCGCTGAAAGCAATATTCGGCGGAGGCGCCTCTGTCTGCTTCAGCGTCGTGAATAGGAGGAGCATGACCACCAGGATCACGACCCACAGGGCCAGGTTCTTGTAGAACTGCTGATTCACTCATTGCTCCGATCGCCGGATGGGTTCTGGGCGCGCGCTCGGGTCGGTCTTCAACCGCCCGATCTTTCAAGTTCTCGGTCCGGGAGAGGCAAAAGCAAGGGCCTTGGTCGGCTCACCCGCAAATGTCTCCACCCGCAAATTCTGTTCTGAGATCCGCTTTCGGTCCTCGTCTGGCGGCCTGTCGGCTGCCGTTCCCCTCAGGTCTGTCTCAATTCTGACCCTGTGTAGGGCTCTCGGGTTCGCGCTGCCGAAGCAACCGGGTCGAAAGCCAAAAATCCGTTCAATCTCGCCCCTCTACAGTAGCATCCTCATTCGAGTCGATCTCGTTTTGGCGGGGTGCCCGCGCCAGTTCAAAATGTTCATCGTGCCTTCGGAGTGAATACCCCCCGGGCAGCTCCCACTTCCGATCCCGTCCAACCGCGCGCCCCTGGACCAAAACACCGAGGACGCGTTCCAGATGGGTGCGTGAAACATCCCGCCCGAGTCCCGCTTCGACCAGTGCTCGGCGCACGAGCCGCCGAGCGAGCGCCTGCGGCAACGCTTCCCACCCGTCGAGCGCAAACCGAATTCCGGTCGCTGAAATTTCAAGACGCTCCTTTGCTGCGGCCTCCACTGCGGATTCGATCCATTCAGAATCCCTTCTCTGTGCTTCGGCAAGATTGGACAAGGTCCTGAGGATCTGAGGGTTGAAAGTCGCCGCGAGGCTCGGAAGAAGCGTGTGTCGGAGCTGATTTCGCGTAAACCGGGGCTCCTCGTTGGTCGAATCCTCGCGCCACGCCAACTGCCGCGCCGAAGCCCACTCGGAAAGCGCCTCAGGCAAAACCCCGAGCAAGGGCCGGATCCAGCGCCCATCGCGGCTCTGCGGAGAAATCCCAGCCAACCCGTCCGGCCCCGTCCCCCGGAGCAGCCGCATCAAGACCGTCTCGGCCTGATCCCCCGCGTGATGCCCCGTCGCAATCGCGAAACAATCCGCGGCTTCGGCCATTTCAAGCAGCGCCTCTTTACGCAAATCCCGCGCAGCTTCCTCCAGCGTCGGCCGCGTGCGGCTCGAGTGTGAAGCGCGGGCGGCGACGACATCGACCCTTCTCTGGAGCGTGGCAAGGCCGCGGGATAGCCCGAGCTCCGCCACGTGCGCCGCATCTGCGTCCGCTTCTTCCCCGCGGAGGCCGTGATGCACGTGTGCCACGACGAGTTCCAGCTCGAAGGCGGCCGCCGTCACCGAGAGCAGATCCAGCAAGACGACGGAATCTCGCCCCCCTGAAACCGCGACGAGCAGTCTCCCGGGACGCAAATCGAGCTGCGCGAGCGCGCGCTGAAACACCTTGTCCAACATCCCAAGACGATACCCCTCGGATCCGCCGACGCTTCCCCGAGCCTCCGGCTGGCAGCGACCGTTCACCCGGGTACTCTGGGCGCCCGCCATGCCTGTCTCTAACGCAAATACCCCCGGCGCCGACCCGCGCGAACGAGAGGGGCTCCCCTCCGCCAAGCACGCGAACGATTGGCTGCCTTACTGGGCCGAGCAAAAACCCGACGGACTCGCCTGGGCCGATGTGGATCGTCGCTGCAATTTCGCCGAAGCGGAGCGCCGCGTGGCACGACTCGCGGGCTGGCTCGCAGCGCAGGGCGTCGGTCGCGGCGACCGCGTGGCGATTTGGCTCGGCAACCGCAGCGCCACCCTCGAAGCCCTCTTTGCGGCAGCCCGCATCGGCGCGATCGCCCTGCCGCTCAACGGACGCCTAACACCGATCGAAATCGCATTTCAACTCGATGACGCGCAGCCCTCCGTCATATTCATCGAAGCGAAATGGCGCGGCGAAGCCGAGGCGGCCCTCGCCGTCATGCAAAAGCCACATCCGCTCGTGCTCGAGGTCGGAACGGGCACGGACGCGGACACAGGCACGGGCACAGGCGCGGGCCAAGACGCCTACGCGGTCGCGATCGCAGAATCCACGCCCTTCCCCGGCGTCGAGAGCGACCCCGAAGACGCGATGATCCTGATGTACACCTCGGGGACGACGGGCAAACCGAAAGGCGCGCTGCTCCCCCACCGCAAAGCCATCTACAACGCACTGAACGCAAGGCGCTATTTCGAAATCTCGGAAACGGATCGCGTGCTAATCGTCGCTCCGCTTTTCCATTCCCTCGGCTTACAGATCCTCGCCTTGCCCGCGCTCTATTCCGGAGCTGGTCTTGTGATCCAGGATGGTTTCGATCCGGCACGCGTGTGGACGAGCATCGAACAAGAACGCATCACCTATTTCGGGGGCGTCCCCACGATGCATCAGCGCCTGCTCGCAAAGCTCGACGAGGGCGAACCCATCGCCGCCCCGCCCGCGTCCTTGCGCTTCGCGTTCACCGCCGGCGCTGCGGCCCCGCCTGAGCTGATTCGCGCCTTTGACCGGCATGGCCTGATGCTCAAGCAAGGTTATGGCCAAACCGAAACTTCGACCCTCACCTGCCTCGACGGCGAACGCGCTCTCGAAAAGGCGGGCAGCGTCGGCCGCCCCGTGCATCATGCGGAGCTTCGATTGATCACGCCTGCGACCGCCGAGGGCGAGGTGAAGGAATGGACTGATGTCGGAGTGGGCGACGTCGGCGAGATCGTGGTGCGCGGGCCAATCACGATGCTCGGCTATTGGCAGCGCCCCGAAGCGACAAGCGAAACGCTGCGAGCGGGTTGGGTTCGGACCGGGGACCTGGCCACCCGCGATGCCGACTTTGATATCACGCTCGTGGGGCGCGCGCGGGAGATGTTCATTTCAGGCGGCGAAAACGTCTACCCGGCGGAAGTCGAGGCCACCCTCGTTGAATATCCAGAGATCGCCGAGGCGGCGGTCGTCGCGGCAGCAGATCCCGAATGGGGCGAGGTCGGCCATGCCCACCTCGTCCTCCGTCCGGGCCTCGACCAGAAAGACCTCGATCTAGAAACGCTCCGCGGCTGGCTCGAAGCGCGCCTCGCCCGCTTCAAGATGCCCCGCAGCTTCGCGGTCCACGACGCCCTGCCGCGAACTGCGAGTGGAAAGGTCCAGAAGCATCTTCTCCCGGACCTTCCCTGAACGACCCCGGCTCCGGCGCACCCACGGCACTACACCGTCGCGATCCGCGACTCGGTCGCCTACAGATTCCCGACATCGCGTTCGAGGAATTCGGCAAAGCGCGCCTTCGCCGCGGCGCGGCGCTCCGGCAGATGTTCGCTGGGCCAGCCCGTCGTCGACGGTTCCACGTTCTTGAGAACGCGCCGAGCGATCGTCGTCATATGCACTTCGGTCGGGCCGTCCGCGAGTCCAAGCGCCGCCCCCCCAAGCCACATCCCCGCAATCGGCATCTCATTCGAAACGCCGAGCGCCCCATGGAGCTTCATGCATCGGTAAGCCACTTCGGTATAGATCTTGGGTGTCGCCACCTTCACCATCGCGATCTCGGTCCGCGCCGCAGAGCCGCCCACCTGATCCACCGTCCACGCCGCATGCAACACAAGCAGCCGAAACTGCTGAAGCTCAAGATAGCTCTGGCCTAACATATCCTGAACTGATTGTTTATCCGAAAGCTTAGATCCCTTCGTCTCGCGACTAACCGCCCGCTCCGCCATCATATCCAGCAGACGTCCGACCGCCCCGACGGTCCGCATCGCATGATGCAAACGCCCGCCGCCCAGCCGAGTCTGCGCAATCTTGAAGGCCTGCCCCGCGCCGCCCAAGAGATTCTCTTTGGGCACGCGGACCTTGTTGTACCGCACATAGGCATGCCCCCCATGCCCCTCCGGCTCATGCGCCATCCCCGTATTTCGAATGATCTCGAGCCCCGGCGAATCCGTCGGGACAAGGAACATCGACGCCCCCTGGTAGATCGGGACATCGGGATTGCTCACCGCCATCACGATCGCGAATTTCGCCCAGCGCAGGCTCGAAGAGAACCATTTTTCGCCGTCAATGATCCAGTCGTCTCCGTCGGGATATGCACGGCACTCAAAGACATTCGGGTCGGCGCCGCCCTGGGGTTCAGTCATCGAATAACAAGACGAAATCTTCCCGTCGAGCAGAGGCCCGAGGTACTCCTCTTTCTGCGCATCCGTTCCGTAATGCGCCAGGATCTCAGCATTGCCCGAATCCGGCGCCTGACATCCGAACAGGCTCGAGGCCCAGCCCGAACGCCCCAGAATCTCATTCATCAAAGCGAGCTTCGTCTGCCCATACCCAAGACCGCCGAGATCCGGTCCGAGATGACACGCCCAAAGACCGCGATCCTTGACCTTTTCCTGAAGCGGTCGAATGACGCCCTCATGAACGGGATGGGTCTTATCGTAGATGCCCTCTTCGCCCCCGAAAGCCAGATCGAGCGGGACCGCCTCGGTCTCAACAAAATCGCGAATCCAGTTGAGCTGCTCCTGAAATTCGGGTTCAACGCTGAAATCGATGGGCATGAAATTCCTCGGCTATGGGAAACGTCTCGCGCGATTGGCGAAGACCGGCTTGACCCTTGATACGAAGGTCGTAGCCTTGTGTCAAATCAGCTCATTCCCCCTCCACCCCTAAGGTCCACCCGCCATGTCGTCCTCTCAACCGCCTTCTTCATCGAGTGACCCCACACAGCAATTTCGGATGGACGGCAAAGTCGCTCTCGTGACCGGCGGAAGCCGCGGCCTCGGGAAAGAAATGATCTTGGCCTTTGCCCGCGCCGGCGCAGATGTCGTGATCGCGAGCCGGAAACTCGAAGGCTGCGAAGCCCTCGCGGCGGAGGTCGAAAAAGAAACCGGACAGCGCGCGCTCGCGGTCGGCTGCCACGTCGGAAGTTTCGACGCCTGCGACGACCTTGCCGCGAAGGCGCTCGACCATTTCGGAAAAGTCGATGTCCTCGTGAACAACGCCGGCATGTCTCCGCTCTACCCCAGCCCCGTCGAAATTACCGAGGCCCTCTTCGACAAGGTCATCGGCGTGAACCTCAAAGGCGCCTTCCGGCTCACGTCCGTGCTCGGCAAGGCCATGTTCGAAGGCGACGGCGGTTCGATCATCGGGGTCAGCAGCACAGCGGCGAGCCAATGCTCCGCCGGCGAGCTGCCGTATGGCGCCGCAAAGGCCGGTCTGCATAACATCACAGAGAGCTTCGCCCGCGTCTACGCGCCCAAGGTTCGCGTGAACTGCATCATGCCCGGCCCCTTCATGACCGATATCAGCAAGGCCTGGAGCCCCGAGATGGTCGAAGGCTTGGGCAAGATGATTCCCCTCGGACGCGGCGGCGCCCCGGATGAAATCGTCGGCGCGGCGCTCTATCTCGCGAGCGATGCTTCAAGCTACGCGACAGGCACGATCCTCAAGCTCGACGGCGGCATGGTCTACGGACATGGCTAAGCGAGCGAGCATTTGAGGTCGATAGAGCAGGCAAAGCATCCAGCCCATCAACGCCACGTCGGGGTCACGCAGTCTGCTTTCGGGTCTCCTTTGAAGATCCTGCTGACCGCTGCAGCCTGCACACTCTTGGGGCTCGCCTGCCGCGACGCCGATACATCGCCCGCCTCTTCCCCCGCTTCTTCTTCCCCTGCCTCTTCTCTTACCTCCGCCGCAGCTCCCTCCCGCCCCTTAAGCGCCCAGGCCCGGGCAACGAATTCCGAACCGGAGCGAGATGCGCGCGCAGACCATCCGCCCTCGCTCTTCTTTGGCGATCTCCACGTGCATTCGGGTTGGTCGATCGATGCCTGGTCAACGGGCGTCCGCGCCGATCCCGTCGAGGCGTACAAATACGCCCGCGGCGAGCCGATCGCGCATTCCGCCGGATACGAAATGCGGATCCAGGGACCCCCGCTCGATTTCATCGCCGTAACGGACCACGCAGAGTATCTCGGCGTCACCCGCGCCGTATTCCAAGCGAACCACCCGCTCCGCAAGCAGCCCCTGATCAAGACCTGGCTCGGAAAGGATCGAAAGTTCGCAGCCCAGGCCTGGGCCCGCATTCGCGAGACCTTCCTCTCGCGCGTCGCTCTTCCCGCGCTCGTCAGCGACGAAGTCCTGAAGCCCGCTTGGCAGGAAGCGGTCGGGATCGCCAACCGCTTCAACGCGCCGGGCGAGTTCACCACCCTGATCGGCTTCGAATACAGCTCGAATCCAAAGGGACAGAACCTCCACCGTAACGTGTTGTTTCGCGGCGACGATGTCCCTGACCGGCCCTTTTCGGCGATGGATTCGCTGGACCCCGCCGACCTCTGGGCGTGGATGGACCGTGCGCGCGCGGAGGGCGACGACGTCCTCGCGATTCCGCATAACGCGAACGGCAGCAATGGCCTGATGTTCAGCGCTCGAGAACACGCGGGCCCCGGCAGCGAAGCCCACGACAGAAGCAAGGGCGACGACTCGAGCCGCTTCGATGCCGAGTGGCTTGCGCTTCGGGAACGCAATGAGATGCTCGCCGAGATCTTCCAGGTCAAAGGTCAGAGCGAAACGGCGCCGACGCTCTCGCCGGAGGATCCATGGGCCGACTTCGAGGTCATCCCGTGGCGAACCGCCGACCCGAACCTCGCGAGCCAGGCCGAGGGCAGCTACTGGCGAGACGCACTTCGCCGCGGACTGGCGATCGAAGCCGAGTCGGGGATCAACCCCTTCGCCCTGGGCGCCGTCGGCTCAACCGATGGACATAACGCCGCAAGCCCTTTTCAAGAAGCCAATTTCACGGGCAAGCTTGGCGCGAGCGACGGAACAGCGGAGCAGCGACTCGCTGTAAATCCGCCGAATCCCGACGGCAGCCCCAGCCGCATCCGCATGCCGACGCTCTGGGGCGCGGCGGGCCTCGCGGGCGTCTGGGCGGATCAGAATACGCGCGCCGGACTCTTTGATGCGCTGAAACGAAGAGAGACCTTCGCCACCAGCGGCCCTCGCATCGGTCTCCGTTTTTTCGCAGGCTGGGATTTCCGAGCGACGGACACGCACACGGATTTGCCCCGAGCCGGCTATGCCCGCGGCGTTCCCATGGGCAGCCAGCTCGAACGCACACCTCGCGAAGCCCAAGCCGAGCCGACCTTCCTCCTCTCCGCGACCCGAGACCCGCTTGAGGCCAAGCTCGAGCGGCTTCAAGTCATCAAAGGTTGGTTCGCGGAGGGTCGATCCCACGAACGCATCTTCGACGTCGCATGCGGCGATGGCGCCGCCCCGGCTCCCGACACCCATCGATGTCCCCACTCCGCGACATCCCCAGACCTGGGCACATGTACGCCCACCCAGGCGGACTCAGCCAGCACCCTCGTCGCCGCGTGGCGAGATCCCGAGCCGACGCCCAACGCATCGGCCTTCTACTACGCCCGGGTCCTGCAGGTGCCCACCTGTCGCTGGAGCACTTTCGACGCGAACCGCCTCGGCATCGCCCCGCCCACGGGCCTCCCCGCCGCGATTCAGGAGCGCGCCGTGAGTTCTCCCATCTGGGTCCCTGCCGCGCAGCAAAGCGGCAACTGAAAAACGCAAAAAGGCATTCGCGGAACGCTGCATCAAAGGCGATACTCCCGGTCCAGCGAACCCCAAAGGAGCAACGATGTTCGATCTCAAAATCACCGGCGGCACTCTTGTAGACGGCACAGGCGCCCCGCGCTTCGTAGGCGACATCGCACTCAAGGACGGCGTGATCGCCGAGATTGGTCCGGACATCGCGGGCGAAGCGCGAGAGACGCTGGACGCCACAGGCCATCTCGTCACCCCCGGCTTCGTCGACATCCACACCCACTACGATGGCCAGGCCACCTGGGACTCGCTCCTCGATCCCTCCGCAAGCCACGGCGTAACCACCATCGTCGCCGGCAACCGCGGCGTCGGCTTCGCCCCGGTTCGCAAGGGCGACGAAAAGCGCCTCATCGAAATGATGGAAGGCGTCGAAGACATCCCGGGCACGGCGCTCTACGAAGGCATCCAGTGGGACTGGGAGACGTTCCCCGAATACCTCGACGCCCTCGACGGCCGCGAGTACGCCCTGGACATCGCCGCCTTCATGCCCCACGCGCCCCTTCGCCTCTACGTCATGGGCGACCGCGGCGAGCGCAACGAAGCGGCCACCCCCGAAGACATCGCCACGATGGCGGACCACGTCCGCGCTGCCATCAAGGCCGGCGCCGTGGGCTTCTCCACTTCGCGCTCTCTCAATCACAAGACCCTCGACGGCGAGCTCGTCGCCGGAACCTTCGCAGGCCAGGACGAACTCGAAGCCCTCGCGAAGGCCATGCTCGAAGGCGGCGGGGGACTCTTCGAAGTTGTGCCCCAGGGCGAGACCGGCGACGACGAGGCTTTGATCCTCGGCGAAATCGAGCTCCTCAGTCGCGTCTCACAATCGACGGGCGCCGACGTGTCATTCCTGATGGTCCAGGCCGGCGGTGCGCCCGGCCTTTGGCGCAAACAGCTCGACGCCACCGCCGCCGCGAACGCAGCGGGCGCGAAGCTCGTACCCCAGGTCGGCGGCCGCCCCGGCGGCATGCTTCTCGCACTCACGAGCTACCACGGATTCATGCGCCGCCCGACTTTCCGAAAACTGGAAGCGGAGCTCTCGGGCCAAGCACTTCGGGACGCCATGCGTGATCCGGAAACCCGCGCGCAGATCCTGTCCGAGAAGGACGAGCCGCTGAAGGCGACGGAGCAGTTCGGCGGCATGACAGAATCCATGCCCTATCTCTTTCCTGCGATGTACCCCCTCGGCAACCCGCCGAACTACGAGCAGACGGCGGACCGCTCCATCGCGGGCATCGCCGAAGCCACGGGGAAGGACCCTTGGGAGATTCACTATGACCTGCTCGTCGAAGACGAATGGGTCCTCGGCGCGTTCACGAACTACGCCGAAGCTTCACAAGAACCGCTGCGCGCCATGATCGAAGATCCGTCGACGATTCTCGGACTCTCCGACGGCGGCGCTCATGTGAAGATGATCTGCGACGCGTCGGTTCCGACCTATATGCTCACGCATTGGGCGCGGGACCGAGAGCGCGGCGCCAAGCTCGAACTCGAAAACGTCGTGCAGAAACAATGCGCCGAATCCGCACGCATCGTCGGCATGCACGATCGCGGCGTGCTCCAGGTTGGCAAGAAAGCCGACCTGAACGTGATCGACTTCGAAGGACTCACGCTGCATGCGCCTCGCTCGGTGAATGACCTTCCGGCGGGCGGCGCTCGGATTCTTCAGGATGCGTCGGGGTATAAAGCGACGATCGTGAATGGCGTTGTCACGCGACGGAACGATCAGGACACGGGGGCTCGGCCGGGGCGCTTGGTTCGCGCGGGGGCCTGAGCCGGGATTCCGAATTGGTAGCGGTGAGCAGACTTGAACTGCTGACCTACGGCTTATGAAGCCGTCGCTCTAACCAACTGAGCTACACCGCCACGAATTCGAATCGGGGCCGGAGAGGATCCGGCCGGGGCGAGAACTTAGCGCAGCTCGCCCGTCGTCCCAGCTTCTTTGGCATTTTCCACGAGCTGAGAGAGCGCGGCTTCGAGCGCGGCGACTCGGCTGCGGAGGTTCTGCATCTCGGCTGCGGGTGCAGCGGCTGCCGCCGCTCCTGCGGCGCCGGCGGTCGTGGTGGGGATGATCTCGCCGCGAGCGAAGCGGCTGACCTTGCCCGCGAGATCGTCGAGATCGGGGATGATCTCGCCGATGCTGCCGGAATGAACAAAGATCTCGCGCAGGGGCTCGGCTTCGCGGCCCCCGGAAATCGGGACACATTGGACGTCGAGGCTCGCGCCCTGTCCGAAGCGGGTAAAGGAGCCGAAGAGGACGAAATCCGCGCCGGCTTGCTGCCCCAGCGTCCGGGCCTTCTCGAGCTCAGAAGTCCCGCGCTCGGCGACCTTGCCCTCGGCTTCGATCAAGTCCAGCGCCCCGATCCGCGACAGACGGGCCATGAGCATGTCGTTGAGGCCTTCTCGCAGATACGCCGGGTCCTCGGCGCTATGGACGACGATCGGCAGCAGGAGCAGCTTGGGCTCGCCGTACGCGGCCGCTGAATCAGCGAAAATGAGCCCGGCCAGGAGCGCAACCAGCAGGCTGGCGCTCAAAATTGTCGGAATCCGCAAAAATGCCATCTTCTTCTTCCCCCTCGGCGCGCGAGCGCGCTTCCCCAGCTCGCTGGGTCTCCCGGCGATCTCGGAGGATCGACTCAGGAGCCCCGACTGACGGGGCGGGCGGATTCTCTGGGATTCCCCGCCGAGCGTCAAGCGCTCGGGGTGTCTCCCAGGCCGGAGGGGTCTGTCCCCGGCAAACGGACGTGGAAGATGGATCCTTCCCCGCGCACGCTCTCCACTTCGATCGATCCGCCGTGATCGGCGATGATCTGATGAGAGATCATGAGCCCCAGTCCAGTTCCCTTATCGGGGTCTTTCGTGGTGAAGAAGGGATCGAAAATTCGCTCGAGGTTTTCCTCGGAGATGCCCTCGCCCGCGTCCTGGAAACGAATTCGGACGCCGTCCGGAGCTTCAACCGGGCCATCGGCGTCCAGGCTGATCCGGATCGTGCCCCCTTGGCCGCTCGCCTGAATCGCATTCAGCGTCAGGTTCAGAACGACCTGATGAATCTGATCGCGGACGACGGGGACTTCGGGAAGACCCTCGGCCAAATCGAGCTCGACCGTCACCCCGGCGCGCTCCGTCTCACGGTGAAGCAGCTTGACCACCTGGCGCGTCACTTCGCCGACATCCACCGCGGTCCGGGAGAGACTCGCCGCTTGGCCGCCCTTCCCCAGTCGACTCATCGAATCGACGAGGCCGCGGATGCGTTCGAGTTCACCGCAGGCGAGTTCGTGATACTCACCCCAGAAACCGGGATCGTCTGCGTCGCGCTTTTCCGGCGCGAGCGAAAGAAATGTGTTCAGCGAAACCAGCGGATTATTGATCTCATGCGCCAGCCCCGCCGCCAGCGTGCCTAACGTGCCGAGCCGGTCGACTCGGGCGATCTGCGCGCGGGACTTGCGAAGGTCGTCCACGAGCTGCGCATTTTCGATCGCAATCACCGCCTGCATAGCCAGGCCTTCGACGAGCATGCGCCCATCCGCGCCGAGCTTCGGGCCGCCGCGTCGGTTATCCACCGCCAGTGCACCAATAATGCTCTGCTTCCCCGCCAGCGGAACAACGAAGACTTCTTCCGCAGAAACCTCGGTCAACCATGCACGAACAGGTGCTTCGAGATCGACGGCCTCATCCCCAATCAGCATCTGGGAATCGCCCTTGCCGAGCCGGTCAAGGAAGATCGGTGCCGTCGCAGGGTCGAAACTAATTTCATGAAGCCGTTCGGCGACCTCATCATTCGGCTCATTGGCAGCAAAGCCAAGCCGGTTTGAATCTTCTTCGAAAAGCAGAAGCGAGCAGCCGTCGTAGTCGAGCTCGTCGCGCAGCGCCTGCAAGAGTGTGGCGTGGAGATTGCCCTGGTCGATGTCCCGATGAATCGAGCGTGAGAGGCGATTCAGGATCATCATCTCTTCGAGCAGCGTGGTGCGTTCCGCCTCGAGCGCGTAGGCCTCGATCGCGCGCTGCACCGTGAGCCGCATATCATCGGGCTCCCAGGGCTTCGCGACGTAGCGGTAAATATTGCCGTCGTTGATCGCCTCGCTGAGGATCTTGGCGTCGCCGTAGGCGGTGACCAGGATGCGCAGCGTCTTCGGGTCGAGTTCGCGGACGCGGCGGAGAAATTCGACGCCTTCTATGCCCGGCATTTTCTGGTCCGAGAGGACGACGGCGATGGGATTTTCGGCGAGGAGCTGCAGGCCTTCTTTCGCGCTGCTCGCGGTCAGCACTGTGAAATCGCGCCGAAACGTCAGCTCGAAAATCCGCAGATTATCGAGTTCGTCGTCGACGTAGAGCACCGGATATTCGCGGTGATCCATGATTCGGGTCGGCTTGGGGCGCATCCGGGCCTCGCACGGAGATGGATTGGCCGCTCTCCCCTTTAGTTACGAGAAGGCAAACCTCAAGCGGGACGGCTCCGTGACGCGCACCACCCCCTCGATAGAGCAAGAATCGGCGTACCCGGCGCGCAAATTGAGAGAAACCTAAGCGCAGCTTTCTCCGCAGCCCCTTGATTCGAGGGGGAAATGCCGCGCTCTGCCCACGAATTCGACCGAGAATCAACAGCCACTGGGCTACGCCCGAGCTGAGCTCGGTGCTCGGCGCTGAAGGCGACCGAGAGCTCGGAGGGTTCCGAGGGTCTCCGAGGGTCTCCGAGGGTTAAGTCGCTTCGATCTGCCGCAGCAGGATCCCGGATTCGACCAGCAAGTCGAGAGCGACCTTCCCGAGCGGATAGTCGCTCTGATAGATCACTTCCTTCAGCCCCGCGTTGATGATCATCTTCGTGCATTGCAGGCAGGGCGAGAAGGTGGTGTAGACCGTGCCGCCCTTGAGCGAGACGCCGTGATAGGCGGCCTGGGTGATCGCATTCTCTTCCGCATGGGAGCAGAGGCATTCGTCGAGGCGCGTTCCGCCGGGCGCGAGATCGTTACATCTAGGGCAGCCCCCCTCGTTGCAATTGCGCGTGCCGCGCGGCGTCCCGTTATACCCCGTCGAGATAATTCGCTTGTCCTGGGTGATCACCGCCGCGACTTTGCGCTTCACGCAGTTGCTGCGGGAAGCAACGACCCGCGCGATGCCCATGAAATAGTCGTCCCAACTCGGGCGGGAGAAAGCGAGATTCTGACTGACCCAGGCCTGAATCTCGCCCTGGAATTCTTCCAGGGTGCCGTCGTTCGTGAGCGTGAAGTCCGCGCCCGCTTGGACCGCGTCGAGTTGCTGCGCGTTGGGATCATCGCTGCCGCGCTCTCGCGCTTCGAGCGCTTCGAGATCTTTGATCGTTTCAGGATCGCCGGGGCGGCCCCGCAGCTTCATCCGCTCAAGGCGCGTCTCGATCTGCGCATCGATCCAAACGAGATTGAAATTCTGGCCACAGCTACGGAGGATTTCGACCTCCACCGGATGGCGAATCGAATCGATCGCGTAGTTGCGATCCGGGAGCAGCGTACTCGCCAGCGACTGCGCCAAAGCGCCCGGGCCCGATTTGCGGCGCATCTCCTGGCCCGTCTTGATCATCAGATCCCGGGATTCGGTTTGCCCCCGCGCGGCGAGTTCATTTCGAATCGCATCGGAAAGCGAGAGCGCCGTAAAGCTCCTCGCCTCCAGAAACTGAACCAGTTCACCCTTCCCTGCGCCATTTCGGCCCGCGACACCAATGATCATGCGCGCAATAGTCGGGTCCGGACGGCATGCGGTCAAGTGGTGACCGCGGCTTCACACAGAGTGCCCCCCGGTTCGCGGCTTGCCCGCGGCGTCCCAATCTGCCAGCCTGCGCCCATGCGAGTCTTTGTCACGGGTGCGTCCGGTTTTGTGGGACGAAGGCTGCTGCCACGCCTCGGCGAGGCCGGCCACGAGGCCCTCGGCGCGGACCGCGAAACCGACGTCACGAATCCCGCCGCGATCGGCGCGGCGCTCCGGGAACATAGACCCGACGCCATTATTCACCTCGCCGCCATGAGTAGCGTGGCCCAGTCCTGGCAGGACCCCGAACTCTGCTTCCACCTCAATTTCACGGGGACCCGGAGCCTGCTTTCGGCACTAGACGCGGAATGCCCAGAAGCGCGGCTGCTGCTCATCGGCTCCGCCGACCAATATGTCGCCACCGCTCCTCAGGATCGTCCCATGGACGAGTCGACACCGCTCCGCCCGCGATCCCCCTACGCCCGGACGAAAGCCGCCGCCGAGCTCCTCGGCCAGCGCGCCGCCGAGCGCGGTCGGGACATCATCCGCATCCGCGCATTCAATCATACCGGCGCCGGCCAAAGCGATGCCTTCGTGGCGTCGAGCTTCGCGCGCCAGGTTGCCGCCATCGCGGCGGGTCGCCAGGCCCCCGTCTTGCGTGTGGGCAATCTCGAATCCGTCCGCGATTTCCTTCATGTCGACGATGTGATTCGCGCCTATCTCGCTCTGCTCGATCCGGCGGTCCCGGCGGACGTCTACCATGTGGCGGGAGAACAGGCGACACCGATCCAGGTCGTCCTCGACCGCCTGCTTGAAATCGGCGGCGTCGAAGCCCAAGTGGAATCGGACCCCGAGCGCTTCCGTCCAACGGATTGGCTCGTCGGGGACGCCTCACGTCTCCGCGCAAGGACAGACTGGAAGCCGACGATCAGCCTCGATGCGATTCTGGAAGAGCTCTACCGAGACTGGTCGAATCGCGACGCCTAAGACCGACAGACCAGAAGACAAGGGACGAGGTTCAGGCGAACTCAAGACAGAGTCCCACCCAGTCGCCAACGGAGTCCGAACGACCGAGACGACCGCGCTCCTTGAGTCCCTCGCCCCCGAAGACTTCGAGGACTTCCGCAACATCCTCCTCGAGCAGCCCCGCCAAAATCAGCACCCCCTGCTTGGAAATCCGGGACGCGATCGCCCCGGCGATGGGCAGCATTTCCTGCTTCAAGAGATTCGCCAGAACCATCGGGTAGGCCGCCTCGCTCGCCGGCACATCCTCAATCGGTCCCGTAAAGAATCGCACGGCCGCTCCGCCCGCGTTCACCCGCGCAGCCTCATCCGCCGCCTCGATCGCAATCGGGTCCAGATCGAAGCCCAAAGCCTCCGCGGCCCCGAGCTTCACCGCCGCCAGCGCCAACACGCCGCTGCCCGTCCCCACATCGAGCACCCGGTCATACCGCGCGCGACCGCCTTCTTCGGAGAGCAGCAAATCGATCCATTCGAGACAGAGCCGCGTCGAGGCATGACCGCCGATGCCGAAGGCCTGGCCGGGGTCGATGACCACTTCTTGTTGTCCGGGTTCGAGGGCGTATTCCGCGAAGGGAGGCCGCACCACGAGCCGCTCGGAGACGCGGACGGGATCGAGCCCCTCCTTCCAGGCTTCGCTCCAGTCGACCTCGGGCATAGGCTCCGCGGCTTCGATCTGGGTGCCCTCTGCGGCGTTCTCGATGAGCTGCGTTCGGATCCCTTCTATCTGCTCGGCGGGGCCGTAGATGCAGGCCTTGAACAGTCCTTCCGACTCGGATACCTCGGCGCCCTCGGCGCCCGCCTCGAAAGCCTCGGCCAGAAGAAGCTCGCGCTCCGTCTCCCCCCTCGACGTGATCCAGAAACGCCGATATTCATCCGCCATGCCCCATTCCTCTCTGACGCCTCTCGCGCCCTCCGCCGCCCGTGTGCCGCTGGCACCCCCAAGCTCCGGTGGCGCGCAGTCTATCGCGACGCGCGCGCCCTTGCGGCCTCGGAAGCCCACGCCGGTCGGAATCGTCGCCCTCCGAGTCGTGCTCGTCTTGATTCTGCTCCTGACTCAGAGTGGATGCTATTACGGGCATCTCGCCTCGGGTCAGATCAAGATCTTGTGGCGCCGCCAACCCATCAAAGAAGCCCTCGCGACCCCCTCGATCGATCCCGAAACCCGCGCGCTCCTGGCCCTCGTCGAGCCCGTCCGCGCCTATGCGGAGTCGCTCGGACTCAGCGTCGGCGACCAGTACACCAGCTACGTGGATTGGCCCGAGGATCGCCTCGTCACAACGCTCGTCCGCACTGCGCCCAATTCAAGTGAACTCGTCGAATGGTGGTTCCCGGTTCTCGGCCATCTCCCGTACAAAGGGTATTTCAATCGGACCTGGGCGGAAGAAGAAGCGGCGAAGCTCCGCAAGGAAGACGCGTACGATGTCTGCGTGAGCGGGGTCTCCGCGTACTCAACCCTGGGCTGGCTCGACGATCCCGTCACGACGCCCATGCTAAAGCGCGGTGCCGCCAGCCTCGTCGAGACGCTGCTGCATGAACTCGTTCACGCGACGGCCTTTCTGCCCGATGCTGCGGACTTCAACGAGAGCGCCGCGCAATTCATCGGCCAGCAGGCTGCGATTCGCTTCTTTACAGAAAAGCGGGATCAGGCCCTACTTGCGATTCAATCCGCGGCTGAGGACGACGCGCAGGAAACGCTGCCCCTCGAAATTCCGAGCGGAACGAAAGTGCGCGATGCGATTCAGGACCGGCGCGCCATTGCCGCCGCCACCTTGCGCTTCCGCACCTCCCTCGAAGATCTCGAAGGCGTGCCCGACCGCGCGCGCCGACGCGGAGAAGCAGAAGACGAAATGCGCGACCGCTTGCGCGAACTGCCGCTTGCGGTCTACTCGGGCGAACGGGTCGCGGAGAAAGCTCGGCTCTCCGATGCATGCCTCGCGCTCGGGGGGACCTACGCTGAGGCGCTACCGGATCACGAAGCCTTGTTTGAGGCTCTGGGCGGCGATCTCGAAGCGCAGATCCAGCGCCTTGTGCGATGGTCCGAAGAAGAGCGAAGCGTCGAGTCTTTCTTCCAGCCGACGTCGGCCGAAACGCCCTAAGCGTCAGCCTGCCGGGCGACGGACCGTCATGAGGCGCGGCCTACCAATCGTCTAGCGACCGACGAGCTCGACGACGCCTTCCTGCACGAGCCCGCGGAAGACCTGAAGGCAGGCCTCCGTATCCACCAGCGCATCATGCGCGCCTTCGATCTCGAGCCCGGTGTAATGCTTGTAGGCCTCGGCCAGAGTCGGCCATTTGTAGCCGTATTTGCCCGGAAGCTTCAGTACGTCCGTCGAAGTCTCCTTCGTACACACGAGCTGGCGGCCATCCATCCGGTGGGGCTTGTTGCCGACCCGGTAGAGCGCCGTCTTCATGAGCGACGCATCAAAGGACAGGTTATGCGCGACGATGATATCCGCCTGCATGCAGGCCTGATTAAAGAGCGAACAAGCCACGATGGGCGCGACGCCGTAGCGCTCACAATCCTCCTCGCTCAGCCCATGGGCATCCTTAGCCGCGGGCTCGATCCGAACCCCATCGGCCAATTTCACCATCATCGAATGCCTCGACCAGGCTTTCCAGTCTGACGTGTCCACCATCAGCATGCCGAGCTGGATCAAATCCGGCTGGCTCGGGTCCTCGGGCGGCTTGCGAAACTGGACCATGCCCGTGGTTTCGGTATCGAAAATCAGCGCCTTCACAGCATCCCCCTCAAGCGATCACGCTCGGAATAGACGGAGCATACGGCGAGAAGCCCCCTGCCGTCGACTGCCAATCAGAGGCCTCACTCGACTTGGATGAGAGGCCTCACCCGACCTCAATGACAGGCCTCATTCGACTTCAGTGACAGTCCTCCTCCGCCTTCAGCGCGATTCCGGGGCGACGGCCTCCCCCGCGCGGTAGCGCTCCACAACAGAAAGAAGCGCCGGCGCCACAAGCAGGTCCGCCAGAAAGGCCACCCCAGCCGAGAAAGCCGCAAAGAGGCCAAAGGTCCGAATATTCGACATCTCGCTGAAGCCAAAAATCGCGAACCCGGCCATCAACACAAGGGACGTAAAGAGCAGAGCGGATCCCGTCGTCCGCAGCGTCTCGGCCACCGCCTCCTCGAGATCTCCGCTCACCTCGTAGTAGCGACGAAATTTATGCATGAAATGGATCGTGTCATCGACCGCGATCCCGATCACCAGCGCGCCGATCATCATCGTCGTCGTATCCAGCGCCATCCCCATCCACCCCATCACGCCGAGCACAGAAAGGATCGGCAAGAGATTCGGCACCATACTAACCAGCCCCTGCCGCAGACTCCCGAGCAGAATCATCATCAGTGGCGTGATCACCGCGATCGCGAAGGCGTAGGAGCGCGCCATGCTCACAATCACCGCTCCGAAGATCTCCGACAGCAGCATCATCAATCCAGTGAGTTCAAAATCGGCTCGGTCCCCGAGGCGCTTCGCAACAAGCGTCCTCACCTTCTTCAGAAATGGCGGAAAAGCCAGCGCGTCGACAAAGGGCACGCGCAGATTCAGCCGCGCGAGGCGGTATTCCGAATCCACAAGTTCTTCGGTGTCGTCGCTGCCGCTGTTTTCGAAAAGCAGCAGCTCCTGGGCGACGGCCGCGCGGGTTTCGGGAATGCGCCGCATCTCCGGACGGTTTTCGTTGAGCGCCTGATGGGTCTCTTCAACGACCTCGACGATGGACATCGTGTCGCCAATCCGTAAAGGATCCGCGGCGAGATGCGTGATCTCTTCTCCCAAACGCTTGATGTCTTCCAGGAGCTCCGGCTGATAGAGCCCGCCGGGCTCGCGCGCATCAACCAAGACCTCAAGTGAGACCGAGCCCCCCATCGCTTCATCGATCGCACGAAAATCCTGCACGACCCAATCATCTTGGGGAAACCAGTTCAAACCGTTATGCGTAAAGCTTGTTTGCAGCGCGCCCATGATGGCCAGAATCAGAAGCAGAGAGGTGGGGAGTAAGATTCGCCACGGCGAGCGCGCAGCGAAGGTCCCCGCCGCAACCAGCTCCCGCTCAAAAGGAAAGGCGCCCCGCCCAATCGCGCCTCGCTTCGGCACAGGAAAGGGGAAAATCGCGAGCATCGCCGGCAGCAATACCAGCGTGTACACAAACGCGAGCCCCACGCCGATGGGCGCCAGAATGCCGAGATGCATCACCGCCGCCATCTCTGCCGTCACAAACGAGGCCATGCCTGCCGCGGTCGTCACGCTCGTCATCAGAATCGCAAGCCCGGAATGCCCCAGCGCTACGGCAATCGAATCCTCCTGACTCGCCCCTTCCATCCGGAGCCGATAGGCGATGGCCAAGATATGCACCGCATCGCAGACGCCGACGGTGAGGAGGAAAACCGGGAGAATCTGAACCGCGGTCGAACCCGGAATTTCGAGCCAAATCATCAGACCAAGCGTCGCCGTGAGAGAAAGGACAACAACTAACAAAGGCAACACGACGCCGCCTATGCGCCGAAAGAGCAAAGCCAGGACGACACACATCAGCAGCAGGGTCATCGGCAGGAAAATCGACATATCCCGGGTCATGCCGATATTGATTCGATACGTCATCGCCATGGCCCCAGCGAGATGCATCTCGAAACCGTCTTCGCTCAACTCGTCGATCAGCTCCCGGAGAGCCAGGATCAGCGCATCACCTTCGGGCGCCGTCAGGTACGTCGGCAAGGAATCGCCGCCCCCGACATCAAAACCGGAGAGCGCGCCCTCCTCTCCCTCGTTTTCGGCGCCGGGAGAAAACGTAAAAGGCTTAATCGAAATCCCTGTGACGTGACCATCGCCAGAGATCAGCGTGTTCTTGTACAGCGGATTCGCAAGCGCATAGTCTCGAATGCGGCGCAGCTCAGCATCCGTCTCCGGCCAGGGCTCGAGCAGGTCCTCAACGATTAGCCCCTCGTCATCACCACGGGTCACGCGCGCATTCAACAGACTATCGACTTCGTCGACGTAAGGGATCTCCGCCTCGATCCGTTCATGCAGAGCACGCAAGCGTTCGAGAAAGCTGGGGGCGAAGAGATCGGGGGCTCGAATGGCCACGATCAATCGGTCATCGCGACCGAACTGATCCCGAAAGGCGTTGTATTCGATGACGGCCGGATCATCCGGCAGCAGGAATGCCTCCGTCGAATTATCAATGGTGAGTCCGGGCAGGTAACTGAGCAGCCAACCTGTGACCGCGACGGACAGGATCAGCGCCGGCCATTTCTGCCTAACGATGAACCGACCCCAGCGCTCAAAAACAGCCTCGCTGCGGGCTTGCCAGCTCTCCCTGGGGACGGACTCGGAGTGCGAATGGGGCATGGCGGTCGACCTCATTTCGATTCGGTTGCGCTGGGGGCGATGTGACGTTTGCGAGCGCCATTGCATTAAAGAAAACGCTTCTCGAAAACGCCTCGATGCAACACCGCCCCGGCACGGCCGGACGATACCGACTGACGCCGAAACGCATTCAGGGGCGCAACCATCGGAGGCAGCAAAAGCCTGCAGCATTTCGCCAATTCGGGGCGGATCAGCTCCGTTTTCAGCGAACGCCGACCCTTTTCGAGGGGTCTGATCTGGGGTTTACTTAGAAAGGCCTCCCTTCCGGGTCGGCCGTGATGTGGGGATCAAGATGCTCAGCCTCGAAAATAACGTGCTCAACGCCTTCTCTTTCCTTAAGCCGGGCGTCGACTCGGCCCGCGACGGCGCCTCTGCCTGCGCCACCGCCTCTGCCTGCGCCACCGCCACCGCCACCGCCCTCGCAGTGGTCATGATCGCAGCCGCGGCACTTGCGCCGGCCGCTGCCTACGCCGACGACGCAGACGACGCGAAGGCCCGGGAGATCATGCAGAAAGTTGATGATCGTGAGGATGGGGATAACCAAACCTCGAATATCCAAATGATCCTGATCGACAAGCGCGACAAGAAGCGCGTCCGCGAGCTGCGATCGCTCAGCAAAGACAAGGGCGAAGACACCCTCTCCATGATGTTCTTCATGAGTCCCGCAGATGTCGAAGACACGGGATTCCTGACCGTCGACTACGACGTCGCGGAACGAGACGACGATCAATGGCTCTACCTGCCTGCGCTCAAGAAAACCAAGCGCATCGCGTCGAGCGACAAGAGCGGCAGCTTCATGGGTTCCGACTTTAGTTATGCGGACATGACCGACCGACCGCTCGAATACTATGACTACAAGCTCCTTCAAGAGAGCGAAGTGAACGGGCATCCCGTCTGGGTCATCGAGTCGACCCCGCGAACAGAAGACGAGATCGACGAGACTGGCTACACCAAAGCCATTCAGTTCGTCCGCAAAGACAACTACGTGGTGATCCGGTCGAAGATTTGGGTCAAGAAGGGCAAGCGCAACAAGTACCTCGAGGTCCAGGAGCTGGAAGAAATCGACGGTGTCTGGGTGCCGACGCTGATGACGATGACCACGAAGCGCGGCAAGCAGACTCTGCATAAGACGATCCTCCGCACGTCGGACGTAAAATTCAATCAGGATCTCGAGTTCGACTCCTTCTCCGTACGCGGTCTCGAAACCGGCCCCTGATCCGTGCTTCTCAGCCCCTTCTCTCCGCGTCGCTCACGAGGCGCACGCTTTCTCGCCTCGTGCTGCGGCCTGCTCGTCGCGGCGCTTCTCAGCCTGCCCTCGCTCGCTTTCGCGGACGAGGATGTCGAAGGCTTCGACGACCTGATGGGCGGCTTCGACGACGATTTCGATGCGTCGGAGCTCGACGAAATGGACGCGGAAACGCCCGCATGGATCGCGGCGCTTCCTTTCGGCGAGGAGATCGCGGAACGAGTTGACCTGAGCGGCTCGATCGCGACCGGAGCGGTCTTCAGCTACCTCGGCAACCGCGTCCCCCACGGCGACGAAGAGAATCGCTTTTCCGAGTACGGCAATCTCACGCGACTCGACCTCGACGGATTTCTTCAGCTCGACATCGAACTGCCGGGCGACTGGCAGGTCCGCGCCGAGGCCCTCGGTTGGTACGACTTCGTCTACCGCATCAAGGGGCGCAGCGATTTCGGCGGCGAAGTCCTCGACGTCTACGAGTGGCAGGTCGATTCCGGCGAGGTCTACATCGCCGGCCCGATCCACGACAAAGTCGACCTCACGATCGGACGCAAAATCGTGAACTGGGGCCGCTCGGACACCTTCCGGGTGGTCGACGTGGTGAACCCCCTCGACAATAAAGAACCCGGCCTCGTCGACATCGAAGATCTCCGCCGCCCGAAGGCGATGGTGAAGCTCGATGCGCAGACGGGCCCCTGGAGCGCGCAGTTCCTCGTGATCCCCGAAGCGCGCTTCGACCGGCAGCCGCCCCTCGGCTCGGATTTCTTCCCTGATCCGACCACCTTCGGCGTCACGCCACGAGACCTTTCCGCCTTCCAGATCGATGGACGCAGCGATTTTGGCGATGTCCCAAGCTTCGCCGGCAAAGTCGATGGGCGTTTCAGCGGCTGGGACTTTTCCATCTACGGCGCATATACGGACCAGGGCAGTCGGGTGCTCGACGCTCGACCCGCTCCCGCCCCACTGACTCCCGCGTCCCCCGTGCCCCGCTTCGAAGCCAACCGCTTCAGCTTGCTCGGAGCGGCCGGAAACATCACCCGGGGCGCCTGGCTTGTAAAAGCAGAACTCGCCTGGCTCGGCGACCTACGCGTGCTCAACGGTCGACGCTCAACGCCTGCCAACCTCATCCCGCTCACGAGCGAACGCAAAGACCGAATGGACACCATGATCGGCGTCGAATACTACGGCCCCGACCAACTCACCATCGCGCTCGAAATCGTGAACCGGCATCTCCTCGACGATCCCGGCCAGCGAGGCGTCGACCGCCTGACGGAACAAAGCACCTTCGAAACCGGGATTCGGATCAGTCGTCCCTTCCTGCGCGAACGCCTCGACGTGACCGTCCTTGCGATCATCCTCGGCGAGCGCGCTCAAGACGGTGTGATCTTCCGCGCATCGGGCGACTACGAGATCACCGACGCGCTCAAGATGGAAGGCGGCATCCTGATCTTCAGCGGTGGCCCCGACCGTGCTCTCGGCGCTTTCGACAAGAACGACCGGCTCTACGCCGAGCTCAAGTACAGTTTTTAGGGCAAGCTGCGCATCCCTCGCGCATCACCTGCCTCCGCCTACGC
The DNA here is from genome assembly GCA_045106235.1 of Myxococcota bacterium. GTDB lineage: Bacteria > Myxococcota_A > UBA9160 > UBA9160 > UBA4427 > UBA4427. The sequence goes on along the minus strand of JBGCEJ010000010.1, from coordinate 206,767 downwards.
CTACGCCTACCTCTACCCGCCTGCGTGTGCGCTGGCCCTCATGACAACGCGGGACGAAGCCGAATAGGAAGCAAAGCGCTGTCGTCCAGGAACGAAGACCCGCCGCAGCGTGTCCAATGGCCAACCGGAACACGACGGCAAGAGGGATGCTCCGCCGAATGAGTCAATCGACACCGACCAGCTGGACCGCTCGCCAAGCCGCAGAGCGAACCGAAATCTGGATCAATGAAATCGAACGCGCCGTGCACGGCAAACGCGAAGTCGTTCGCCGGGCGGTGACTTGCCTGCTCGCCAAGGGCCATCTCCTGCTTGAAGATGTGCCCGGCGTCGGGAAGACGACGCTCGCCCAAGCGTTGGCGCGGACCCTCGACGCTGATTTCCGGCGGATTCAGTTCACGAGTGATCTGCTTCCCGGCGATCTCACCGGGCTCTCGATTCCGATCCTGAACGAAGCCGGCGCCGCGACCGAGTTTCGCTTCCAGCCGGGGCCCATCTTTGGCCACATCGTCCTCGCCGACGAAGTCAATCGGGCAAGCCCGAAAGCGCAGTCGGCGCTCCTTGAAGCCATGAGCGAAAACACGGTGAGTGTCGACGGCGTGAGCCATGCGCTGCCTGACCCGTTCTTCGTCGTTGCGACCCAGAACCCGCTCGAGCATCACGGAACGCACCCGCTTCCTGAGAGCCAGCTCGATCGCTTTCTCATGCGGCTCTCGGTGGGCTACCCCGATCGCGCGCACGAAGCTCGAGTACTCTCTGAAGACCCGGGCGCTAAAGCATTGCCCTCGCTACAGAAAATCATCACAACAGATGAGCTTCGAGCGCTCCAAACAGCCACCGATGAGATCAAAATCGAAGATAGTCTCCTGGGCTACCTCCTCGACCTGGTCGAGGCCACACGGGTCCATGAAGGGCTCTCTCTCGGCGCCTCGACGCGCGGCGCGCTGGCGCTGCGACGCGCTGGGCAGGCAGCAGCCCTCGTTGAGGGGCGGGATTACTGTATCCCGGAAGATATTCGCGATCTCGCCGTAGACGTCCTGGCCCATCGCGTGGCGGCTCATGCCCGCGGCGGCTTGCGCCCTGAAACCGAAGAGACCCGGTGGATCCTTAGTGAGATCGTCGATCGGGTGGCCGTCCCGCTCTGAGGCGCTCAGCGAAAAAGCAGCGCCGGCTCCCCCGCGCGCCCCGCTCTCTGCGCGCAACCCGCGCGGGGTGGTGCTTCGTCGCCATCATTTTCGGAGTCGGCTTCGCGGCGCTGAACACGGGCAATAACCTTCTTTATCTCGTCTTCGCCATGATGCTTTCCTTCCTGGTGCTGTCGGGACTCCTCTCCGAAGCCTCCCTCCGCGGCGTCCGAATCGAGCGACATCTTCCGCGCGAGATCTTCGCGCGAGAGAAAAATCGCGTCGTCCTCCGCATCCACAATCAACAGGCGCGGATCGCCTCCCTTGCGATCACGCTTGAAGATCGAATCCTTGCGCCCGAAGGCGACCGCGTCGCCGGCCGCAGCTTCGCCCTGCGCGTCGGCCCGAACCAGAGCGTGGACCGCAGCTACGCCTTCGTGCCCGAAGCGCGAGGCCCCGTCGACTTTTCAGGCCTTCGGGTTTCAACGCGTTTTCCGTTCGGGCTCTTCGTGAAATCCATGGACCTCGAAGTCCCGGGCGAAGCCCTCGTGTATCCCTATGCCCCGCCGGTCGCCTTGCAACCCGATCGCCCGAACCCCCTCGCCCAAAGCGATGAACAAATCGGCATCGCGACCCAGGGTGACGCGATTGGCAGCCTCAGAGAATTCGCGCCGGGGGATCCGGTCAGCCGCGTCCATTGGCGCCGGAGCGCCCGCGCCCAAAAGCTCCTGGTCGGCGAGCGCGAAGGCGAGGCGTCCGCCGAAATCGAGGTCGACCTTCACCTCACACCGGAAATGCCCAGCGCCGCCCTGGAAGACCGCGTGAGCCACGCTGCATCTCTCGTGGTCTCTCATCTTGAAGCCGGCCTCCGCGTCGGACTGCGCTCACCCACCGCCCGCTTCCCCGCCGCGAGCGGCATTCCGCATCGAACCGAACTCCTCCGCTACCTGGCCGAAGCGACTCCCCCCGCGTCCTCGCCCACCGCCTCTGCCGCGGCGGCACCCGCGTCCTCGCATGAGCCCAAGCGAACCCACGCCGCTGCCTACGCAACCGCATCCTCCGCCGAGAGCCAGCGTCAGGGGCGCGCCTCATGACGCGCCGTGAGTTCAGAGGCGCCGTCGAAGGCCCGCGCCCCGCCGCAGCCTGGCTCATGTCCCTCGTCGCCAGCGCGACGCTCTGGATCACCGAGCAAATCCCGCTCTGGGTCATCGCCGTCCAGGTGATCAGCTTCGCCGCGAGCTACCTCACGCGCAATCACCCGCCCGCGTTCAGGACGAACCCGATCTGGCTGAACATCTTCATGATCGGCATTACAACGGTCACGATCCGCTCCGCTCTCGACGGCAACCCCGCGACGATCTCCCTCGCCTATTTCACAGCGCTCACCCAAGGCCTTCAGCTCCTCGATGCGCGCCCCCGCAAATCGGAGTTCGTGCTCGTTGCGCTGTCTCTTTTTCAGGTGATCTTGGCCTCGAACCTCACAGACAGCGTGCTCTTTCCGCCGCTGCTCGTCGCGTTCTTGGGCACCGTCACTTGGACGCTCCTCGTCCATACCCTCGCGATGGAAGCCGCCGAAGCCGGCGATCCCGCCGCCGTATCCAGCGCAATCGCCCCGGATCTGCGACGCGCCACTTTCGTCGCGACCGCGGCCTGCCTGGTCCTCGCCATGGCGCTCTTCGTTTTGCTCCCGCGCCTCAAGACGAACGTCCTGCGCGGAAGCAGTGGACGGGGCATAGCGATGGCCGGCTTCTCAAATCGCGTCGCCCTCGGCGATGTGGGCAAGATCCGCTCAGACGATACGGTTGTGCTTCGGGTCGAAGCCCTCGAAGGCGAGCTCCCCCCCACCTCGGAAACCTATTGGCGCGGACTCGCCTTCGACCGCTTCGATGGCCGCAATTGGTCCATCTCGGATTCAGAGCGCGTCGCCGATCGCAAACCGATTAGCGGAATCGGACGTTTCGGCATCCAGATTCGGCCCGAAACCGAGACGGCGCTCGCTGCGCAACGCATCATCCGCGAACCCGTCAACGCCGACGTGATCTTCACCAACGGACAGGTCGCCCGGATCCAAGGCCCCTTCCAGAACATCGAAGCCGACCGCAACGGCGGCCTCTACCTGCCCGGCCGAGGCGACGAACGGATCCGCTACACGATTTGGTCTCAAACCGCCGAACGGCGCGCCGCCCGCCTCACTGAGGACCGCGCAGAGCCGCCTCTAGAATCGCGCAGAGGCGGGCCGCAGCGCGCCAAGCGATACCTCCAGCTGCCGGAGAACCTCGACCCCAAGGTCAAAGAACACGCCGAGACAATCGCCGGCGGAGCGCATAGCGACTTCGAGAAGGCGTGGCAGATTCAGCAAGACCTCCGCGAGAACGGGAAATACACCGATGCCCCGCCGCCGCTGGGCGACGAGAACACTTCGCCCATTGAGGCCTTTATCCTTGGGGCGCAGGAAGGTCACTGCGAATATTTCGCGAGCGCCATGGTCGTGCTCGCCCGCAGCCAGGGACTCCCTGCTCGGCTCGTGAACGGGTTCGCAGGAGGCGTCCAGAATGACGTGGGCGGATTCCTTGAAGTCACCCGGGCCGATGCCCATGCCTGGGTCGAAGTGCATTTCGAAGAGGCGGGCTGGGTTCGCTTTGATCCCACCCCCCCGGATCTTCGGCTCCGCTCAGAACTCGGCCTTTCCATGTGGGCCCGGCTGGCGCAGGTCGGAAGCGCCGTCGAACTCTGGTGGTTCCAGCGCGTCGTCGACTTCGACAGCGCGGATCAGATCGGCGCCCTGCGTTCGATCTGGATGGCGTGGAAGGATCGGAAGGAGCGAAAAGCCGAAGCCGCGTCCGCTGACGCAGCCCGGCCCGATGCGCCCTTCGAATGGTCGAATCCTCTGGCCGGAGTCGATCCGATCATGATCGTGGGCGCTTTGATGCTTCTCCTGGCCGGCGGTGCCCTGATCGCGTCCCGAGGCGACCGTGAGCCCTTGCATGTCCCGGAAATCTATCGCCGGGCCCAGCGCATCCTGGCAAAGAAAGGCTTCGTCCGCGCGAAAAATACCTCTGCACGAGATTTCGCGAGCGAAGTCGGCTCTGCACTCGAAGCCCCCGGCGCCGACGCATTCCATCGCATCACCGAGCAGTACCTCGCCGAGCGTTTCGGAAAAACCAGCGCGCTGGCCCCCGAAGTCATGCAGGAAAGCCTGCGCGTTCTAGAGCACGCCGTAGAGCGGATGGGTCTGCGGAATGAGCCGAACGTCCGCTAGTCGCTCCTCTGCACGGCGAAGCCAACGCAGCAGCTGGTCCGCATGCGGCATCGCCTTCACGCCCCCGGTCGGCGTCACGGGCTGCAGCACGAGCGGGATCTCGGGCGAGACCGCCTCGATCCGGTCCATCATCGCCTCGAGTTCTTCATCCCGGGTCGAGGGCGTCAGCACCGCTTTCACGTAGACCGATCCAGCCCGCGTCGCGACACGCAGAAACGCCTCATGGGCATCATGAAAATCCCGCCCCGCCGGCTTCGTTAGCCCCGGCGCCATGGCGACCTCACTCGCCAATTTCCAGTCCATCGACACCAGGTCAATCGAATCGACACACTGCGCAAGGGCGTCGCTATGCAGCCCATGGGTTTCGAGATAAACGCGCCGGCCCCGCGCTTGAAGCGCCTGCGCCGTCGCAGCAATCGCCTCGGGCTGCAGGAGCGGCTCACCCCCGGTCAAGCTGATCCAGGTCGACGGATGGGGTGCGAGGCGATCGACAATCTCCGCGATCTCTGAAGCCGCGACCGGATTCGCCCGCTCCTCAAATTCCGCAGCGCCCGGCGCTGTTTCGATCCGACAGGTTTCGCTCTGCTTCCACGTCCCCGGCGAATCACACCAACGGCAGCGCAGGTCACAGCCCCCGAACCGAACGAACACGCTGGTCCGCCCGACTTCCGGACCTTCGCCCTGCGCCGACGCAAAAATCTCGACGAGGGATGCCAGGTCCTTCGACCCCAAATCCCTCGTCGAGCCTTTTGCACGGCTGACGCTCTTCACGCTTTTCGCGCCGCTCACGTCACGCGCTCAGCGTTCGAGCATGGATCGCCCCATGGCGATCTCGCTCACAACCTCTTCGAGACGTTCCGGATTGCGGTCGAGCCCTTGAATCCGGAATCGGCTCACGTGATCCGAATCCGGCTGCGCGTCGACCCATTCAAGCTTCTCATCGAGATGCTCGGCAATCGCCAGGTAGTCCAGCGAGCGCTTCCCCGTCGTTTCGTCGCCACCAAAGATAAACGTCGAATCTCCCGTCTGCCGGACCAGCGAGAGAGAGGCGTCATACCGCTCCCGCGCGATGCGTCCCGCTAGATGGGCATCGTAGGGTTCGTCGATCTCCATCACGACCATCATGTGGCCCCCGAAATGGACGAGCCGGAAATCCCGCTCCGCCACCCAGGCGACTTCCGGCGGCGGAGCCGGAATCTCAACGAGCGCCGCCTCCTTCGCCAAATCGCTCGGGCGCCCTGCCAAAAGCGGCGCCACATCGGCCCGGATATCTCCGGTCTTCTGCGCGATCTCGTCTGCACGGTGTCGCCAGAGGCGCCCCCAGCGTTCGAAATCATGCTGCGTGAAGCGTCCCGTCGCGAGATCCACAAGCTTGTCGGAGAAGCGACTTCGCCGCGAACACGTATCGAGCACGAGGGGCAGCGTACTGTCGATGCCCTCCCCGCCGACGATCGAATCCGCCCCCAGCGACTCCCGCAGGCCCGCCAGATCTTCCGGCGGCCAAGCATGTCGATCAAACCAGGTCAGCCGCCCTCGGTAGAGCGAAGACGCCTGAATCACATCCCGCGCCGGCGAAGGACTGAACCCAATCACGAAGATCGGCGTGTCATCCCGCATATCCGTCGCGACGCTTCGGAAGAAGGTCATCAACTCGGACTGGGGATAAATCCAAAGCCCTTCCAGCTGACGAATATCGCGCGCCAAGAGAATCGCCGCGAAGAGCGAGTCCCGATCCGCATGCACCAGAATCGCAGAACGCTTTCGCGCCGCTGCCCTCGCGTTGTCCTCTCCCTGATCAGCATCCGAGGCAGCCCCTCGCCGCGGTCGTCGATTCCGCTTCGGCGAATCATCGCCGTCCTCGATCTCTTCCTCATCGTCGTAGCTGGGCTCCGATGTGGGTTCCTCGTCGAAGTCCGGGACATCGTCGAGGCGAGCGAGAATTTCGGAAAGGTCATCCGCATCGACGAAGTCGTCTTCGACCGATGCGTCGGGAGAGTCTTCTTCGTCATCGGAATCTTTACCCTCAGATCCCGAAGCATTGGCTCCCTTCTGGTCGTCACGCCCTCCGCCTCGCTTGCCACGTCGCCGTGAGCGTCGCGAGCGTTCGCCGCCGGGGCTGTCGCCGTCGGAGTCCCCACCATCCACTTGCGAGGCCGCCCCGCGCGAGCTGCCTGAAGGGCTCGGGCCATCATCAAGATCCATCAGGGAAACCGATTCGAACCGCGCCCGCGGGCGCTTGCCGCCCTCACCGGATTCGGCCGATTCACCGTCTCCGTCAGAAGAAGCCTCCGCGGACTCGCCATCCGAAGCGCCTCGACTGCGTCGGGAGCGCCGTCGTCGCCGTCCACGACCGCGGCCTTCGCCGTCCCCGTCGCCGGAATCCTCGTTCGATTCGCCGTCGCCGCCCTCCGTATTCGCCGCGTCCGCGCGTGGGCCGCGCGGGCCTCGGGGCGGGCGGTTTTCAGAACCGCCTTCGTCGCCCGAGCCGTCCTCGCCGCCGCCGTCTTCAGCGTCGGATCCCGATCCAGTTCGGCCTCGGCCACCCCGTCGCCGGCCTCGTCGGGAAGGTTTCGCCTGAGCCCCCTCGCCGGCCCCGCTGTTCACGAGATTCATCGAACCGCTGGCCGCCTTTCCAGAAACGGTTCGCAATTCGTAGGCCACAGTGAAGGCCGCCATCGCGCGTTCGAGTGCGGGCAGAAAACGCTCCGCCGCAAGCAGCAGCCGCGGTGATCCCAGCTGAAGCGGAGGTGCCGTATCGCTAAACAGAACCGGCAAGAGCCCGCTCATCGAAGGCAACGATTCGAGGACAGCCGCCATGGACTGCCAATCAAACTCCTCGCGAATCGCGACGATGACGGGATCCCCCTCAGCGTTGATGCCGACTGCATCGATATCGTCGAGTTCCATTCCCGGCTGAGGCCAAGGCCGCAAGCCGCGCAGTTCGGTTCCTTCGGCAAGCTGAGCGACGATGCGTCCTCGCAGGCCGTCTTCGCCGTCCCGAACCTTGCGATCGTTCAGGCGGCGCCTGAGCTGGCCCTCGAGACCATCCAACGCACCCGCCAGATCAGCGCCCGAGATCGGTGTCGTCGTCCGCCCCCCTACCTGAACTTCCAGCACCGCCGAATCACCTTCGGCCCGGATCTCTGCGACCCGACGTGCCATCACAACCAGTTCGAGACGATCGACGCCGACGCGCACGCACCCGCCATGCTTTGCGGCCAGGCCTTCAAGGCCCATCGCCGCGCGCGTGAAGGCGGCGCGCCCCTCGGCCGACTTCATCCGCGCTGCGAGCTGTCCCGCGCTGGCCGCAAGAATGCGCTGATCCGGTTCCGCTTCGACCACAAGGCGACCATCCGCCAGACCCGTCGCGGCGATCGGCTCGACGGAATACGCCGTGCTGCCGAGCAAACCGAGCAAGCGCCTTGCGCCCGCAGGCCACTGCGGCGCGATCACGAGGACTTGCCCCGCGAACTCCGACTTTTCAGCAGCGAGCGCTGCTGCGGCGACGCCGCCGAGGAGCGCTTCCGTTGCCGAACGGGGCGAGAAGGAAACGATCAGCTTTGAACCGTCTGCTCGCTCGCCCTGACCGATCGCGGCCACCGTTTCCGGGACTTCCGAGTCTGCCCAGGGGTCGAGTGAGGTCGCATCCACAATGCCCTGCTCAAGGATTCGAGGCAGCCATTCGCTCGCGCTGATCGTGGCCCGCTTCCCCTCACTTGCACCTTTCCGCCGTCGCGAAAATCGTTTCATCATGTTGATCATTTCTCCAAGCGCAATCCGGTCACAACGCGATGAACGCGCAGCTCGGTCGCCGCTTTCTTTATTTTGAGCGCGTACATACCCGCGATGCCTTTGGGCTTTCGTGCCTCACTTGGTCGCCCCCCAGCGAGGACAAGAGAGTGCGTCGGTCACGCATTCTGAAACTCGGCTTGCTCGCGGGGCGACCAAGCACGATCGATTCCGATGGGTCGATCTTATTCCACCGGGATATCGACGGCTGTCAGAACCAGCGTGCCGCCTTCGACGAGAGATGAAGTCGCGTCTTGAATGACGCGAGCCAGCTCACCGTAGAGGCGGTCATGACTTAACACGGCCGGTAGTAATTGCTCCTGATTTGCGAATTCGAGCACGACGCCGCCGAAAAGCTTCCGGTCATTGCGCACATGCTTCACCATTCGGTTCCATCGATCGACTGGAATCTCCAGCCGAAAATCTTTGAATTCCCGCCAATCCTCCGGCAGTTCTTCTTTTTCGAGATAGACGACGATTTCATCCGCCGACTTTCCGCGCGTTACGCGCCAATATCTGTTTTGCGAGAGCAGCAATCCGCTCGTCCCCTACTCGTCGCCTGCGCTCAGCGCGTCGACTTCGACCACGCGGAGCTGAGCGAGGAAAGGACCAAAGAGCGACTCGACCCGCGCGCGCGCAATCAGAGTCGCCGCCGCGGCATCGGATTGAATCGCATCGGAAGCGGCAATCAGCGACTGCGCCATGCCCTCGTCTCCGGACTTCCAGCGAGCCCATGCGAGTTCTTCGAGCTGCCTCGGCATCAACGCCTCAAGCGACTCGCCACGCAGTCCTTCAGCGACCTCGTCCGTCCAACTCTCAATTTTCTCTCCGCGGGCCTCTCCCTCGAGGCCTTCGACGGCTTCCGTCCCCTTATCCATCCAGTCCGAGACCCACGCCGTACTCGGCGGCCATGGTCCGACTTGGCTTTCACGGATCTCGGCGGCAACCGCGTCGACGGCCAGGATCGCGTCATCCGCGGGCCCCAGCGAGGATCGGACGATCGCGCCGGGCGTCTGGGCCGAATCGAGGCTTTCCGGAAAGAGTCGGCCTCGCCATTCGACGAAACTCGAAGGCAAAGGTCGATCAACAGGCTGGGCAAGACTGGCCCGCCGCACGAGGGCGCAAAGCGCGTCGCGTTCGACTTCAAAAAGGCGCTGCGCATTCCCCTTCGTCAGGCTTCGGAGAAAGCCGCGCACTTTGCTGCGGCCTGCGTTGTAGATTTTGAAATCGAGAATCCCACGACTCTCATCGAACCGGATCTCGAAGAGCCGGGCGCCACCGCTGGGATGCGAATCGACGAGATATCCCATTCGGGCGCCGCGAAAATCGGGCGTCGAAAGATGAGCGGCCTCGATCTTGTCTGCGTTCGCCACGCTTGAGCCGGGCCCCTTCTTCGGCGCGGACTTCGCTTCGGGCGCTTTGACCTCGATGCCCTGAGAGCGCAAGCGGTGGCGAGCTCGGCGGAGCAGCTTTCGGCCCGCCTTTGCGACCCCGTCATCCGACGCGTTCAGCAGGACGGCAACACCGTCATCTGTCTCGCCCCAGATGTCGATCAACTCGGCGGCCGCATCGGCCTCGTCGTTCAAGACACAGACCAGAACGCGTCCCGCATCCTCTGCGGATAACTGCTCCAGCAGGCGGTAGGGATCTCCGTTGGCCGATCGAATTTGTTCCGCGAGGCCGTCCAACTCTTCGGCCGCGCGCTCAAGACTCTCCGGTAAGCTCATCTGTCTTTCTCAGTCCCCGAGCGGATCAAAATCCCCTTCGGAGTCTGCAGGTCTTCAGATCGGCGCGTGGGGATCGAGCAATTTCTTATGCTCGTCCATCGCGAAGCGATCCGTCATTCCCGCAATGTAGTCCGAGATCGCCCGAGGCTGACCTTCCCGCGAAAATCGCGTGCGCACATGCGCCGGAAGCAGCTTCGGATCGTCCCGATAGGTTCTAAATAGATCTCCCACGATCCACTCCGCCTTGCGCGTTCGGCGCAGGACGCGGGGATGGTGGTAGAAGTTTTCGGAGAGAAAGCTCTTGAGCTCCCTCTTCCCTTGATCGAATTCGGCAGAGAACCCGACGTGGGGACCTGTACGATCGCGCAAATCGACGAGAGATGCCGGTCGATCCGCCGCAAGTCGCCGTCCTGTCTCAAAAATCAGGTCGCTGATCAGCGCATCGCCCAGCGCTCCGATGGTCTGAGCCCGCAGAATCGAGGAGGAGGCCCGTTCCGGGGAAATCGCGCTCTTCGGATCGGCTCGGCCAGAATCGGACATGATCGTCTCTGCGGTCTTCCAAAGCGACATGTCCGCCAGCTGCGGAATCGTAAGCACCCCCGAGCGCAGCCCGTCGTCGAGATCGTGATGCAGGTAGGCGATCTCATCGGCACAATCGGCCACCTGGGCCTCAAGCGTCCGCTGTGCGTAGCGAATCGGGAGTTCGACCGGATGCGGCCAGTCCGCTTCGTATTTCAGAATTCCCTCGCGCGTCTCGGCCGTGAGATTCAGACCGCTGAATTCCGAGTAGCGATTCTCAAGCAGATCAACGATGCGCAGACTCTGACGATTGTGATCGAAGCCTCCGTCATCTTCCATCCACTCGGCGAGCACCGCCTCGCCGGCATGGCCGAAAGGGGTATGCCCCAGATCGTGAGCCAAGGTAATCGCCTCACATAAATCCTCGTTCAGGCGCAGCGCGCGCGCGATGGTCCGCGCAACCTGAGCCGCCTCGATTGTATGTGTTAGGCGATTTCGATAGTGATCGTTCTCCAGATGCACAAAGACCTGGGTCTTGAACTCAAGCCGCCGAAAGGCTCTCGCGTGGACGATTCGGTCCCGATCGCGCTGAAACGCCGTTCGGTAGACATGCTCCATTTCGGGGACAACGCGGCCCGCGGAGTCACCTGCACAGGCCGCCCACGGCGCAAGCCGCTGACGTTCTTCCTGCTCGAAGGCTTCTCTGGCTCGCCAGCCCATTCTCAGCGCCTACTCCTGTCCTGCTTCACGCAACAGCTCACGCATTCTCGCCCGGGATTCAGCTTCAATATGATCGAGCGCCGGCGCGTTTTTGGGGCCCCGCGTATCGGGCCCGCTCTCAAAATCTTCCCGCACTCGTGCGGCAGAGGCTCCCGTTCGCGCTGCGGACCCAGTTGAGGTCGCAGAGGGCACCGCCCCGGCCCGCCTCAGCTCGCGACGACCGTCCTCCCCGCCGCCGCGCATCAAGACGAAGAAGGCGAGCCCAGCGAGGACCATCGCCCCGAGCACCACCATTCCGCGCGAACCCAACATGTTTCTTCTACTCCTGCCCAGCTTGGCGGCCTCACCCCGTCATCGGGATCGGCCACTTCGCTCTCCAGCAATTAAGGGACCGCAGCGCCCCAATGAGTTCATCAACCGATTGAGGTCGCTCTCGACGCCAGATCGACGCGCCCGCTTCCCTCGGGGGCAAGCAGGAAAAATACGACCGGGACAGCGCCGTGTCAACTCGTGGATATGAGGTCACGCCCCGTGAACATCGAGGCGCAAGCAGACTTCGCCAGAAGAGTCGCTAATCTGCCGCCATGCCAATTCTCAATGCTCTGCCCGAAAGACTCTTGCTGGGCCCCGGCCCGTCTAACGCCCACCCCAGCGTCCTTGAAGCGATGAGCCGCCCGCTCGTGGGCCACCTCGATCCCGAATTCATCTCGCTCCTCGACCGCGTCAAACAAGGCTTGCGGGATGTCTTCGAAACGACCAACGCGATGACCCTGCCCATTTCGGCAACGGGCAGCGCGGGAATGGAAGCCGCCCTGGTCAACCTTCTCGAGCCCGGCGATGCCGTGGTGATCGGGGTGAACGGCGTTTTCGGCGGCCGAATGGCCGAGGTCTGTCGTCGCGCTGGAGCTGAAGTGACGACTGTCGACGCCGAATGGGGAAAGGCGCTTGATCCGAACGCGATGGCCGATGCGATCAAGAAAGTTCAGCCCCGCGTCGTGTCCTTTGTCCACGCGGAGACATCAACCGGCGTCTGCCAACCCGTCGAAGAAATTTCCGCCGCCACCCGAGATGCGAACGCCTTTTTGGTTCTCGACTGCGTGACGTCACTCGCAGGCCGCCCCGTAAAACTCGACGCCTGGGGCGTCGATGCTGCCTACAGCGGAACTCAGAAATGCCTTTCCTGTCCGCCCGGACTCTCTCCCGTTTCGTTTTCCGAACGTGCGATCGAGCATGTGCAGAATCGCAAGACCAAGGTTCAGAGCTGGTTCCTCGACCTCTCCTTGCTCGCCGGCTACTACGCCGGGGAAAAGCGCGTCTACCATCACACGGCGCCGATCACGGCGACGTATGGCCTTGCCGCAGGACTCGACCGCGTCCTCGAAGAAGGACTCCCTGCGCGGTTCGAGCGACACAGTGCGGCCGCGACGCGCCTCGTGGACGGACTTGAAGAAATGGGCTTCTCGCCGCTTGTCGCGGCAGCCGACCGACTCCCCATGCTGACCTCGGTCAAACTCCCCGAAAAGGTACAGAGCCTCGGCGAAGGAAACGTCCGCGGGCGACTGCTCAACGAATTCAATATCGAAGTCGGCGCTGGGCTCGGCCCGCTGGCCGGCGAAATCTGGCGCATTGGCCTCATGGGCGAGAACGCACGCCCCGAACCCGTAGACGAACTGATTGAAGCGCTGAAGAAAATCCTCGGCTAGGCGAGATGCACGCCTACGCGCTAAGTGCCTACGCGCGAAGTGTCTTATCGAAGAGCAGAAGTGTCTTGGCCCAGGCATCCTTCGCGGCAGGGGCATAGTAGGTCCCGCGCTCGTCGCAGTGAAAGCCATGGTCGGCGCCTTCGTAGACATGGACCTCATGTTCCGTTCCGGCGGACTCGAGCGCCGAGCGAATCGTCTTGACCTGGTCGTCTGGGATCATCCCGTCGTCGGCGCCGAAATAACAGTGAATCTGGCCGCCGATCTTGCCCGTTCGACTCACGGTCGAAGCCGCTCCGCCGGGTCCCTCAGGTGCCGCGATCCCGCCGCCGTAATATGAGGCGGCTGCGGCGATATCGGTCTCGCAGGCGGTGAGGTAGGTCATATGACCGCCGATACAGAAGCCCATCGCTCCGATACGGTCTCCAACGACATCGCTTCGCCCGCGCAGGTACGCGATCGAATCCTGCGCATCGGAGATCATCTGTTCGGCCTTAAGTTGACCGAGGTGCCCCATCCCCGTCGCCATGCCTTCGTCATTGTATTCGAGCTGGATCCCCGGACCCGTGCGATGAAAATAGTCAGGCGCCAAGGCGACGTACCCCTCGGCGGCGACGCGCCTCGTCACGTCTCGAATATGCGCGTTCACACCGAAGATCTCCATATAGACAAGGACTGCGGGAGCGGGACCGTCGCCTTCGGGCAGAGCCAAATAGGCGCCCATCGACTCTCCGTCTGCGGTCGTAATCTGAATTTCTTCGCTGTGTACCGGCATGTTTTTTCCTTCTCGTTGGAGCGGCGTGGGCCGAAGGGAGTCAGCAAGCCACGAGTGAGGCGCGGCTAAGAATCAAACCGGCCCCTCTGCGAGCCGCGAAAAATGAGCTTCCATTTCGGCGAGAAACTCGTCTTGGTTTTCTTGATGCGGATGATGTTCGGCGTTCGGAAGCGTTCGTCTTTGCACATTCGGAAGATGCTTTTCGAAAAGGTCCGCACCGGGGAGGAAATCGCCATCGTGCTCGCCGACCAGCACGAGGGTCGGCATATCCACGTCAGCCAAACGCGAGACTTGCGAGGGGGCATCAAAGAGCTCGGTTCCGATTCCGCGGTAACTCTGCGGCGTCATCGCCGTCAACCTTCGAAGGTTATGCGCCCAGTACCGCTCGCCCCACCCGCGGATCGTCTCCGAAGGCGAAACGCGTCCGGCCTTTTCCGTCAGTTCCTGAAGCCGCGGCATGCCAAGCGCCTCGGCAAGGTCTGCCGCTTTGATCAAGGCCTCTCGAGACAGAGACTTAGGCGCTTCCGGGGCGGTACACATCAAAATCAGCGACCGAAGCCGCTCTGGGAATTGCAGCGCACACCGGAGCGCGACCATACCCCCAAGAGAATGACCGAGGAGATCGCATCGCTCGATGCCTATAACCTCAAGCCAGCCTCCAACATCCTTAACAAGTTGATCGAAAGACCAACCCAAAGGCCCTGAAGTCTCTGAGGAATCCCCATGCCCCCGAAGGTCAGGCACCAGCACACGTCGCGAGCGAGCCAGAGCAGGTACAACGCCGATAAAGTCGTCGCGATGCCCCGTGAAGCCGTGAATCAAGACCAGTGGCGGCTCATCGGTTTCAGGATCAGCGGAGGGTTGATCGAGATAGGCGACCTCGAACCCACCGCCGACGCGTACCCGGAGCGGGACGCTGCGGTCGATTCCCGTGACGGGCTCTTCGGCCGAAACGACGCCGGGCCGAACGAACGCCTTGGGACTTCGGAGGGAGGTCCTCACGCCGCTGCCCTCAGCGACAGGACCGCGACTTCTTTCGCCGTACCCGACTCACCCCGCATGAAGCCTCACCCATTCGCAATCCACCGACAGAATCTCAGCCTCTGCCTCGGCCAATTCCGCCAGACGGGCCTCCTGCAATGACCGCCCCACGAGCTGATCTGCGAGATCGACGTAGACACCATGATGACGCGCCTCGCAGGCGAGCAAGCCCCGGTAAAGCTCGGCAAGCTTTGGGTCATCGACCCCCTCCGCCAAGATCTGGAAGCGCTCGCAGCTCCGCGCCTCAATCAGCGCAGAGATCAAGAGAATATCAAGCAATCGATCCGGCTCGCTCCGGCGCACAAGTTTGTGGAGCGCCATCCCATACGGGCTCGGCCGGATCGTCTCGTACCGAATTCCCCGCTCATCAAGCTCCGCCAGGATGACCTGGAAATGTTCAAGTTCCTCACGAGCGAGTTCCGCTAAGGGCTCCTGCAGAAAACGATGATGCGGGTAGGAAAACAGCAGCTTCATCGCCGCACCCGCTGCCTTTTTCTCGCAATGCGCGTGATCGAGCAACACCTCATCGAGATGGTTGGCAGCTCGAGGGAGCCAATTTTCGTCAGTTTCCGAGGCAAGATGCAGCATGGGGCGCAGAGTCTAACGCGACCTCTCCCCGAACGCGCATACGACGCCCAGATCCTGCTAAAATAAGCGGTCCATCAATGGGTGTGAATTGACCGCGACGACCTCCAGCTCCTCCGCGTCCGCTCTGGATTCCGAGAATGCGGATTCCAATCCAAAGATCCGGCTTTTCACTCAAGCGACAAATCCGTTTACGGAAAAAGTCGCGGCAGCCCTGGCCCTCAAGCGCCTTTCTTTTGAGCGCGTCGTATCCGATGACCCTGAAGACGTGGCACGCTGGAGCCCGGTCGCACGGACACTGCCTGTCCTCGAAATCGCCGGGAGACGCAAGGCCGACTCGATCAAAATTGTGAGCTGGCTCGATACGCTCTACCCCGAGCCGCCACTGATCTCACCCGATCCGAGAACCGCCGAAGCGCAAATGCATCTGGCGGAATGGTCTGACGATTCCTTCGTCTGGTATTTCAACCGCTGGCGAGCGGCGAGGTACCCTCAGCCCGGAGACGAGGAACCGATCGAGGAGAGCCTACTCGGCCGCATACGGGATCACGTCGCTCGGCATATCTCACGCGTCGGCCGCACGGGCGCCGGAGTCGGCCTGCCAACCTCCCGGGCCGATGGACGCGAGCTTGAAATCATCGGCGAAATCGAAGATCGCATGGACGACCTGGTCGGCTTCCTTCGCGATCGGCCTTTCTTTCATGCAGACGAACCCAGCGTGGCTGATCTATCCGTCTACGCGATGTTAGTTGTCCTTCAGGCGGGCGCGATTCCGAATTGCGACGCGCTGATTGCCGAACGCCCCACCCTCGTCGATTTCGTGGAACGCATGGGTGCGCGCATCGAGCTCGGCGCGGCTTCCCCAGCCGCTTAGACGATTTCCCCTTATCTCCGAGTGCATGAATGAACGTCGACGCACGGCTGTCGGGACTCGCACAGGGCAAAAAAAAGGCCGACCAAGATATAGAGTCCTGGTCGGCCGTATCAGATGCGGTTGACCGGATGCCTCGTCCGGTCCCTTTTCTCTTCGGCGCCTACGTGTTCCAACCTGAGCCGAATTTCGATTTCCGTAGCCCCTTTCGCCCCTTCACCGCCCCGTTACTCTTTCAACACGACCTCACCTAAGCCAGCGCGCCTAAATCCGCGCCTAAATCCACGCGCTTAGACCAGGGCCCCTCAGCAAGACGTCATAGGAGAATCCCCATGCATGATCTCGTTATCCGCGGCGGCACCCTCATCGATGGAACCGGCGACACCCGCCAAATCGGCGACCTCGCGATCGACGGCGATCGCATCGCCTCCGTCGGCGGACAGGCTGGGCCCGGGAAACGCGAGATCGACGCCAAGGGGCTTCTTGTCACGCCCGGCTTCGTCGATGTCCACACGCATTACGATGGCCAGGTCAGCTGGGACTCACTCCTAGAACCCTCGATCTACCACGGCGTCACGACCGTGGTGATGGGCAATTGCGGGGTCGGCTTCGCTCCCGCGGATCCCAACCGACACGATTGGCTGATCAGCCTCATGGAAGGCGTCGAGGATATCCCCGGGACGGCGCTGGCCGAAGGACTCACCTGGGATTGGGAGAGCTTTCCGGAATATCTCGACGCGATCGAGAAGCGGCCGCATAGCATCGACTTCGCCGCTCAGCTTCCCCACGGCGCCCTCCGCGCCTACGTGATGGGCGAACGCGGCGCAGACCACAACGAACATCCCACACCCGGCGAGATCAAAGAAATGGCGCGCATCGCGCAAGAAGCGATCGAAGCCGGCGCAGTGGGCTTCACGACGTCTCGGACTGTGAACCACAAGACCGTCGAGGGCGAACATACCCCCAGCTACACGGCGACAAGTGATGAACTCTGGGGCATAGCGGAGGGCCTTCGCGCCGCCGGCCAGGGCGTATTCGAGATCGTCGGCGACTTTCCGGATCTGGAACCCGAATTCGCGATGGTGCGGCAAATGGCTGAGCGCTCCGGACGTCCCATGTCGATCAGCGTGGCTCAGATCAACGACCGCCCGGAAGATTGGCGTCGCATGCTGGACCTGATCGCCGAGGCCCAGGCCGATGGCGTAAAGCTGCATGCCCAGGTCGCGCCGCGCCCCGTCGGCGTCTGCATGTCGATGGAGGCGACCTTCAATCCCTTCTTCAAGAACGAAGCCTTCTGCGAAGTCGCTCATCTCCCGGTGGCGGAACGCGCCGAAAAACTTGCGGAGCCCGAGCGCAAGCGGCGGATCATGGAAGGCGGGATGATGATGCCCGCGGAGCGACTCTACGTCCTGGCAGATCCACCCGTGTACGAACCCGCCGAAGAAGAATCGATCGCCGCCCTCGCCAAAGAGGCCGGCGTCTCCCCCGTCGAGTTCGCGCTCGATACGCTCATCGCAGACGAGGGGCGAGGCATGCTCTTCATGCCCGCGCTGAATTATTTCTACGGCAATTCCGATCACTGTCTCGAGATGCTCCAGCATCCCTACTCCGTGCCGGGCCTCGGCGACGGCGGCGCCCACGTGAGCTTCATTTCTGACGCGAGTTTCTCGACCTACTTGTTGACGCATTGGGCCCGGGACCGAAAGCGCGGCGAGACGCTGCCGCTTGAGTTCCTCATCAAGCGACAAACGCGGGACACGGCGGAGCTCGTCGGCTTCCTCGACCGCGGGCAGCTCACGCCTGGTATGAAAGCAGATGTCAACATCATCGACTTCGAGGGGCTCCAACTGCGTCGGCCTGAGATGCAATACGATCTCCCCGCCGGCGGAAAACGCTTGGTGCAAAAAGCAGAGGGATATCGCTACACGATCGTGAGCGGCGAAGTCGTGATGGACGCTGGGGAGCCCACGGGAGCCATGCCCGGCAAGCTCGTTCGCGGGGCGCAGCCGGCCGCTGGATAGGGCTCGCAGCGTCGCCTCAGATTGATACCGTTTCCACATGGGCAATCTGAACCTCGACGAGATCGATCTCCACACACCCGAGCTTTACCTGACGCGCGGATACCCCTTCGAAGAATGGGATCTGATGCGCAAGGAGGCTCCGGTCTACTGGTACGAGCGCGAAGGCATCGCCCCCTTCTTTTCCTGCACGCGCCATGAAGATATCTTGACGATCTCGAAGAACGCGGATGTCTTCGTAAACAGTCGACGCCTTCGACTTCAGTCCATAGAGGACGATGCGCGACTGGCGATCTCGATCAAGATGCGCAACGAAACCCGCGGCTGGGACCCGGAAGAGCCCTCCGATTTCATCTTGATGGACGACCCCCGGCATCGCAATTTCCGGCTCCTCACGGCCAAGCGGTTTACGCCCGCAGCGCTCCGCGGACTCGAGGGACATTTCGACGATCTCTCCCATCAATTCGCGAAGGAATTCTCGGACGCACTCCACAGCGCAGGCGCGCGCGGCGAAACAACAGATTTCGTAAAGGGCTTTGCCGAGAAACTCCCCCTCGCCGCGATTGGCGAAATGATGGGTCTTCCCGATGGCGACTGGCGCAGGCTCAAGCAGCTAACAAATGTCATGATCGGGGCGCCGGAGAAGAGCTTCTACGAGCCTGGCGAAGACCGGAACGTCGGCCAATGGCGCGCGATGGAAGAGATGACCGACTACATGCTCGGCCTCATCAAGGATCGCCAGGCCAAGGGGCCTGGCGGAGACGACCTCTCCTCTCAGCTGATCCATTCGCAGCTCGACGGCAAGCCCCTCACGGAGCAACAGCTGCAGGGCTACCTCTTCGT
The DNA here is from genome assembly GCA_045106235.1 of Myxococcota bacterium. Classification (GTDB taxonomy): domain Bacteria; phylum Myxococcota_A; class UBA9160; order UBA9160; family UBA4427; genus UBA4427. Next base: position 187,799 of record JBGCEJ010000010.1, on the reverse strand, counting down.
GATCCTCGCCGCGGGAAATGAAACCACTCAAAATGCGATCTCGGGCGGGGTCCACGCGCTCCTTGCACACCCGGAACAAAAAGCTCTGTTATGCGCCAACCCGGACAACGCGGAGCTGATCGTCTCTGCCGCAGAAGAAATCCTACGCTGGACCTCACCGGTCTTGCAATTCGCGCGGACAGCGGTCAGAGACTTCGAACTGAGCGGCGTCAAAATCGAAGCCGGCCAGGACGTCGGCATGTGGTATCCCGCAGCCAATCGTGATCCTGCCGTTTTCGATCGCCCCTACGAATTCGACATCACGCGGAACCCGAATCGCCATTTAGCCTTCGGAGGCTACGGCGCGCATTTCTGCATGGGCGCGAACCTCGCACGCTGGGAGCTCCGATCGGCGCTCCGTGCATTGATTCCCGTCTTGTCGGAAATGGAGCTCGGCGGAGAGCCCGAGCGATGCCCCAATTTGCATGTCTCGGCGATTCACAAGCTCGAGGTCGCATCGGCGGCGGCATAGCGCGGTGGGGTCGAGCCCCCGACCTAGCGAGATGCGTTTCCCAGCGCTCCGTAGGTCGCCACGCAGAACGGGACGCAGTAGGTCAGCGGCACTTTCCAAAGCAGCGTCTGCGCGAACGGCGGACCGGCGAAAATGGCGTCGCCTTGGTTCAAAAGGACCAGGAGCGTCCCCACGACCACGGCGACCTTCGCCGATCGCTTCAGCAAGATTGGGTCCTTCAGGGCACAACGAAGACAGATCGGCTCGCTCTCGCTGCCCCGTGTCGACAAGTCATAACCCGACGCGTCATCGAGCGCGCGCGCGCACCGTTCGCAAGTATGAGGCATGATCGGCTTCGATCCTCAGCGGGCTCTAGCAAAGCAGGCGCCGCGAAAAGCGTAAACGCGCAGCCTAGCGCGACTCGACCTCGAACCTAAAACATCCAGCGAAGAAGAATGGATTTGAAATGAAGACCTCTGTGCAGCAGCGCCGGGCATGCACCAACGTCGCCCGACTCCTCCTACTCTCGCTCTTCCTTTTCCCGGCGGCATGCAATGGCCCGCTGCCATTCCTCTCCGGCGGCGAGCTCTCAGGAATCGAACGCGCCGCACCCGGGATCTGGGCCCTCGATGAAGACTTCGCGGTAGCCCAGCTCGAGACGCAGCCGGACGCCCCCTACTCCGTGAACATTGCCTACACCCAGATCGGCGGCCAGCTCTATCTCAACGCAGGCGATACTGAGACCAACTGGGTCAAGCACATCGCAGCCGACGCGCGCATTCGGCTACGAATCGGAGAGACGGTCTATGCGGGGCGCGCGGAACGCGTCATGGATCCCAGCGAGATTGCCGCATTCGGAGAGGCCTGGGTCGCAGAGTCCAGCTTCCACCGCGACCCTGAAGAACTCGATGTGGTTTGGATTTACCGGGTGATGCCGCGCTGACCATACGCGTTCTCACCCAACCTAGACCACCTGAGACCAACGAGGCCCGGCTCTAGGAATCAAACTGCAGGCTGGCGCCGCTCAGCAGCGCACGCACAAGCCCATTCGCGTAGTCCAGATGGTAGAGAATCAAGAAATAGTAGGCGAGAAACACAGCAAAGATCCCGATCACCGCAAGCGGCCGGGTCCGCAGACGCCACAGCAGCCCGGACCCGAGAGAAACAAGCGCCACTTTCGCGAGAACGAAGGTCACGGGATGATGATGGACCAGATCGGCCATCACGGGATTCGCTTCCGTGGCAAGTCCCGTTTGAATCCAAATCAGGGTCAGAACCGCATCGATCCCATTCAAGAGCAGCGTGGCTTTGACGATGCCCTCAAGCCAGCGGAAATGCTGCGCGGTCCCGATCGTCGAGGCGGGAACCGCGGGGGAGAGATTTGAACTGACCATATTAAGGGAGTGAATCGGTCGATTCCGCGGTCGGCCTGAAGGGCAAAGCGTCACAATCCCGCGCGGGGACCTAATAAACAACCGGCAAGAATCGGCGGATTAGGTGCGCCTTTGCGCAATCTCGACGTCCAGGCGTTCCGGGCCATACTCCAAAAAGACTGGCACACCTTCATACCGGAAGTCCGGCGCCAGCTGGACGTCACTCGATGACAGGCTCCCAACGAATGCGCCGACCGCTTCCTCCGCAACGACGCGCGCGAGCCCTGCTCCAATACAATGATGCGCTCCGCCCGAAAATGAGATGTGACGCGGCAAACCCCGGTCCAAACGAAAAGCGTCGGGCGACTCAAAGACGGCTTCGTCACGGTTCGCTGAAGCGATGCCGACCAAGACGCTCTGACCTTTTTCAAGCGCAACGCCGCTCACCTCTGTCGCTCTCTGACAGACGCGCATTAGAAACAGAACAGGCGGGTCAAGTCGGAGGCTCTCCTCCACCGCAGAGGGGATCAGTTCAGGGTCCGAACGCAAACGCGCATGAAGGGCATCGTCCTGCAAAATCCGGAGCAGCAGGCTTCCGAGCAGATTCGTCGTCGTCGAAATCCCGCCGAGCACCACATGGGCCGTGAGCGCGCGAAGCACCGTTGCGGGAAGGATCTCCCCGCCTAAGCGACTGTTAACGAGTCGCCCCACGAGGTCTTCCGGTTCTGACAGGCCACGCCGCGCGTCCACGAGTCGGTCCAGATACGCAGAGAACTCTGGGAAAGCGCCCGCGAGTCCCTGCCCCCGGTCTGTCCGGTTTTTCTCCGGCCACTCGCTATGCAGCAGCTCGCGAACCCAGGTGACGATCTGCTCACAATCTTCGAGGGGGAAGCCCAGTAAGTGAAAACTAACGAGATTGCTGATTTGATCCGTAAATCGCGCGATCAGATCAACGGGACCCTCCCGCGGCAGGCCCGCAAGCAATCCCTCCGCCTCGGCCCACGCGAAGGGCCGTTCCGCTTCGACTGATTTCTTATCAAAGCTCTGACGCATCACACGCCGAATCTCAGGATGCCGGGGCGGATCCATTTCGCCGAGCATGCGCTCTTCGTCGGGCATCTCGACCGCCTTGAAGCCGTTGCCATTCGCAAACGTTTCAGGGTCACGCAGCACGGTCCAACAATCGGCCCAGCGCGAGAGATATATCTGGCCGGTCTTCAAGCGAACGATCGGCGATTCTCGACGCCACTGCGCCGTGGTTCGCCACATATTCTGAGTTTGGCGATAGTCGAAGAGATCAACACCGGCGACAGGGATTTGCTGGTTCTGCAGCATTCCGAAATTGTGCCCCAAAGCACGCCGTTCGGCGAGGCGTTTTTCGCCCCCGCCGGTAGTTCACCGCTGACCGCTCACCGCTTAAGAGAGGCGCGTACGCTTTACATTCGGGTTAGGCGAGGCGAACCTCTCACGAGCGCGCTCGATACAGCACGCCCATCCCGAAAGGATGAATCCATGGCTTTGATGGTCGACACTGCAGCGCCGGACCGGCTTCCCCGCCTCTTGCTATGCCTGTTTCTCATCGGAACGGCAGGATGCGTCAACCGGAACATCGAAATCAGGACTGCGGATGTCATCGTCCCGACGGGCCGCATTCGCTACCAAGCGATTGAACCTTCCGAAACCGCAAAGACCGGGCCCGGATGGAGCGGACTCTCTGTCGACGGCGAGATTTCCTACTCGCACGGAAATGACAATAAGCCACTCCGAGTGGGCGACACCCTCGGCCTAAGGCGCTCCGAATTCACGGGCCCACTCCGCATCCGAAACCGCGCCAGCGTGGTGGACACGACCGTCAACGTCCGCACAGGCCTCTCCGTCAAAGAAATGTTTCGCCTTGAGCCCATGGCAGGCATCGAGCTGACCTCCATCGATCTCGAAGTCGTCGGCGGGGGCGTGCAGGAATCGGACACAACCACGGCCGTCGGATTCATGACGGGCCTGCGCGGCGCCTTTCAGCCCCACGCGCTTTTTGAAATCTACGGGCAGGCCAGTGCCGGCTGGCTCGCGGGCGGCCGGGGGGACAACCGCGGTATCCGGACTGAGAAATACGAGACAGGAGCACGACTTCTGCCGTTCGAGCATTTAGGCATCTTCGCGGGGTATCGCTGGGCTCAGTACAACCAATGGCGCGAACCGGACGAATCCGATTCCGAGTTCGATTTTCGCGGCCCGGTCTTTGGGGTGGAGTTTCGGCTTTAAAGATCGACGGACGAGCACAAGGGGGGCGTTTTCGCAGACCGGTCTACGGATGCGCTGCCGTGCCCCAATCGAGAGATCGCTCAGAAAGGCTCTCTGCAATCCAGCTCGACCGCTCGGCGCCAAGAACAGCCGCCAGCTCGTCGACGGCCGCAACAATCTTTCGATCAGCCTTCGAGTACGCAAGCGCGCCGCCCTGATAGGGATTGGCTGGTAGCCGAGTGATAAACCGAGGAACCAGCAGGTCAAGGCTCTCAGGTAACTCGCCCTCGGCCGCAGCATAGGCACGCGCGGCGACGAAGACCTGGGCGAGAGCAAGCTTGGCTTCGACGGCACAGCGTCTCAATTCGAATCGGTCGAAATTCGGCTGCGCGATCCTCACGAGCAATTCACCGACTGAGTTAGGGCGAAAGTGCATGCTCAGTCCGCCGAATGCGGCTGTCTCCTTCGGGCGCTGAGAGTAGATCGACAAACAATCCTGCCCGGTCTGCGCTCGCCGCTCCCGGTAATCCGCCGCAATTGCCGACACGGTCCGGTTCCGGTGGATCAAATAACGCTCGGGGACAACGCGCACGAGAAGAGAGGCCCCGCCATCTCCCCCTAGATCGACTAAGCCCTTCGAGTTCGTTCGATGCTCGAAGGCCTGGAGCAGAAGGGCTCGGTACCCTAAAAACTCGTTCGCCCACATGCGGCGCCAGCTGTCTGGGGAGGCCTTGGCCGCCGCAAGTTGCGACGATAGGAAGCGCGCTTTTTCGCTAGAGATCGGGTGGCGGCTGGAAAGGTCTTCGACCGACGTCACCGAAACGCCTTGAACGGCTCCACTCATCATCATCTCGACCAGGGCGATATCGGGGTGAGCCGATAGCACTCTGCCCACTCGCAGCCCGTAGATAGCGAGTTCGAAGGCCTCATCCAGCCGCCCTTCCCGCTCAAGCAAAAGTGCTTTCGCACTCGCAACGCGGACGAGCCCCAGCAACCCCATGCTCCCCCGGCCTTCGCCCCTCTGATCAATGGCGGCCTCGGGTCGATCGCGATCTTCGGCCTCGGGCGTGCCCCCCTCGCTCGAGACGCCGATTTCGAGAACCGCTTCACGCAGACCCACTTGGCGAAGGCTCTGCTCCTCGACCCAGGCTGCGGCCTCGAAATCCCCCTCCCGAAAACGCTCGAGCGCTGCGTACATGCGCTCCTGGTCGAAGCCGTCCAGTTCGCGGTCGAGCAGAGCGAGGGTTCGATGGACGGGGCCGCCGTTCGATCGTACGACCGCGGCAGCGACCAGGTCGCCGTCGGTGGGCTCTTCGAGATCTCCCGGTGCCAGCCAAAAAATCCAGACCGGGATCGCCAGCAGGAGCAATACGAGAACGATCGCGAGTGCGCCAGCAACGCTCCAAAGAGATCGAGCCAAGGCTCCGCGGTTCCTAAATTCGCTCGTCATCGGCCTCGACTAGACCTGCTCGCATGGCCTTCTCATGCGTACGTGGGGAGCGGGGAACGGCCTCAGCGCCTCTGGTCTCCAGCCGCTCGGGCGAGATCCACGTTTCCATGCAGAAGCTGCGAAAAAGTGAATGGTATCCCCGACGGGAATCGAACCCGTGTCGCCGGCTTGAAAGGCCGGTGTCCTAACCGCTAGACGACGGGGACACATTCGGCGCGGAGTATTGCGCAGCTCTGGGCAGTTTTCACCCTTCATGGCTCTGTTTTAACCGGTTTAAACCGACTTAGAGAACCTGAGCAGCGATCAGGAGCCGCTAGACTCGTCCCTATGACAGACCCTCGCATCGACGCCGAACGTGCCCTCAATATTTGGTCCAGTTTCCAGCGCAGTATCGACCCCCTGGCCCGGGGCGCGCATATCGTGCCGGCGCCCGCGATCGCCTTCGAGGGGATCGGCGGCCTCGCAAGCGCGAAGGAAGAGGTCTTGACCTATGCCTACGCTCAGACGAGCCCCGAAGTCTATGGCCGCTGGGGCACGTTTCCGCCGAGCGCGATGCTGATGATCGGGCGACGCGGCAGTGGCAAGTCCCTGCTCGCCGAAGCCTTGGCAGCCCAGGCCGGCACCGCCTTCATTCGGGTCGACGTGCCCCGTATCGTGCTCGACGTGATCCACGGGGCGCCCAAGATCGGCGAGTTCATTGCCGGATGGTCCGCTGCGCTTGAAGAGATGCCCAACACCACCGTCTTCTTTGACGAGCTGGAGTTCTCCCAGGCGCACGATATGGGACAAAGAGCCGCAGAGCTGCCCACAGGTCCGATCATGGACTTCTTGCTCGAGTTGATCGATCGCGCGCTGAGCGTCGAGGATTGCCTCGTGGTCGCGAGCACGAGCCACCCCGACACACTCCCTGGGGCCTTCCTCTCGCCGGGGCGATTCGAGCGGGTGGTCGAAGTGACGCCCACCTTCCCGGATGACATCATCTCGGCGCTCGAGATCCATGCAGCCCAGGCTCAGTCCCGGGCCCAGCGCACGATTTTCGAGGAAATCGACTGGAGTGCCGTCGTCGGCAGTACTCGGGAGCCGAATATCGGGGATTGGGTCCGGATTCTCCACGCGGTGCTGCGTCGCAAGGCGAGGCTCGAGGCCGCCGGAGGCAATCCTGAGGCGGTCACGATGGAAGATTTCAAGGGCGAGGTCGCTCGGTTCCGTCAGGCGCATACGGCCATGCGTTCCGATGGGGGGAACTACCTCTAAAATCGCCCGTATCCTGCCCCGCACCTGCATTCCCGATGCGCAAAAGCCGCAAAGTCCCCACACCCCCCGGTTATCCGCCCCAAAACGACGGACGGGTTTCTAACGGTAAAGGTCCAACTCGCCGATAGGAAACGATGTGAGCCGGAGTACGAAGGCTCGCAATCAACCACGAATCAAACCCAAGCCAAGGACGGCGCGGCAATTCGTTGGGGGCCTCGGTGCAAGACCACACCGTACTTTTCGTCGATGACGAAGTGAACATTTTGAAAGCGCTCCAGCGCTTGTTGCGAAACGAATCGATTCAGGTTCTAACGGCGAACTCGCCTACGGAAGCCTTCGAGCTGATCGATCGCTGCGACCCACAGGTCATCGTCTCTGACCAGCGCATGCCCGACATGAACGGCGCAGACTTCTTGTCGGCGGTCCGCGAGCGACACAGTGATGTCGTCCGCATGATGCTGACCGGTTACACGGACATGACGATCGCCGTCGAGGCCATCAATAAGGGCGAGATCTTCCGCCTGATCACGAAGCCTTGGAACGATGACGAGCTGAAAGCCACGCTTCGACAGGCTTTCGACCACTACGACCTGAAGGCCGAAATCAAGCGCCTGAACCAGGTGACCCGCGAACAGAACTTCAAACTCCAGGACATGAACAAGAACCTGGAGGAGAAAGTCCGCGAGCGCACCAAGCAGCTCGACGGCAAGAACACCGAACTGCGAACGGCGTATATCCAAACGATTCGCGCACTCGCAGAAGCGATCGATGCCAAGGATGCCTATACCCGAGGCCATTCCGAGCGCGTCGCCGTCTACTCTTCGCGCATCGGCCGCCAGATGGGCCTCCGCAAGGAGCTGATCGAGCGCACCTACTTTGCGGGTCTGCTCCATGATGTCGGCAAGATCGGCATTCCCGACGCGATCATCACCAAACCCGATCGCCTCAATCACGAAGAATACGAAGAGATCAAACGACATCCGGAGATCGGGGCGAAGATCCTTGAGCCCGTCGAGTTCCTCGCAAGCGTTGTCCCCTGCGTTCGCCACCACCATGAATGGTACGACGGATGCACCTCGGGTTACCCTGACCGGCTCGCGGGAGATCAGATCCCGCTTCCGTCTCGGGTCATCGTCGTCGCGGATACCGTCGAAGCCATGACCTCGGACCGCCCCTACCGAAAGGCGCTGCCGATCGACAAGGTCGTTTCCGAACTCCACAAATATTCCGGTACGCAATTCGATCCTGTCGTGGTCGATGCGTTCCTCAAGCTCCTTGAGAGCGAGGGAGAGTCCTTCATCTCCCAGAACCAGAAGTTCGACATTTACGAATTCATCGAAGGATAAGAGGCCCCCCACTTCTCGTGCGTACTCCCCCCACTCCCCCCACTCCTGACCGCATGACAGACCCACTCGAGATGCTCACCGCACTCGGGTTCGGTCCAGATACGGTCCTTATGAACGATCCGAAGCTCTTCATGGACGGGCGTTTTCTCGCCTCGCTCCTCGTGGAGCTGAACGACGAGCTCGGGGCGGAGCAATCCGCGCTGGCTCTCTTCCAGATCGGCCTCCTCCACGGCATGCGCGACGCCACTCGCGTTTGCGAAACGGACGTCGAAGCTTGGAGCGAGAACGAGGTTCAGCCGGTTCCGGAAACCACTTCCCTCGTCATGCCTTGGACCTTGAAGCCGACGGAGGATCCGGAAGCCGTTGATCCGGCGCAGCTCTGCCTTGAAGGTAGCTGGCCCGAGCGGCATGAAGCCGTCGCCCGCTGCTCCCGACTCGGCCCGGGTGAATCCCCAACCTGCTTCTTGAGCGCGGGCTATACCACCGGCTGGCTTTCGACCGCGTTAGGCCGCCCCTTGATCGCACGCGAGGTCCAATGCGCGGCGCACGGCGACGAAGCCTGCCAGTTCGAAGTCCTCGAAAGCGATGCCTGGCTTGAAAGCGGAGACCCGCAGATGGCATGGCTTCTCGAACAGGTCCCCTTCGAAGCCTTCCGCAAGATTGCCAACAGCCCACGCATCGATCGCGACGGAACACCTCCGACGGCCGGCAATTTCGACGGCGAATTCGACCGATCTCAATCGGTCGTGCATATCTGGGGCCCGGTCATGGTCTTGCCCTTCACCACCCTCGATGAAGCCCTGGGAACCGTCGACATGCTCGGCCGAGACCCCGGCATCCATGAAATCCGCACCGTCGTCGTCGACCTGCGTGAACGCGCCCTCGACGAAGGCTTTGGCGCAGCCGCCCTTGAGCAAGTCCTGGAGACCGTGGAGTCCTGGAACGCGCAAAGCATCGTCACCGGCGTCGGCCCTGAAGCGGAAGCGGCGATTGCCAGCCTCGAATCCTCGCATCTCATCCTGCGCAAGGATCTCAGCGAGGCCATTGCGACCGCTTTCCAGATCGCCGACGCCCAGAAGCATCTCCTCTGAGGAAAATCCCCTTGCGATTCCACCCCTCCCAAAGCCCTGTGTGCAGCGCACCCGCCCAGCGAAGGCATGCCCTCCGTCCATGAGCGATCCCCAATCGACCGACACCAGCGCGAGCACATCCGCCGCGCCCCAAAACGTTCGCAATACGCCGAACGAGGGCATCCTTGAAGCGGTCAGCGTCCCCCAGCTCTTGGCGGAAGCCTGGCGCGATCGTCGAAGCGGCACGCTGCGCGTCGCTCAGGGCAAGAGCGAACGTCAAATCATCGTGCTGGAAGGCGCCCCGGTCAGCGTTGAGGTCAACCCCGGCGATGACCATTTTGCTCAGTCGCTTCAAGACGCGGGCAAGCTCACCGGCCCCGAGCGTCTCAACGTCGAGAAGCTCGCCCAGGAACGAAGCTGCCCCCAAGCCACTGCCGTCCTCGCCCTCCGCTTGGTGGATGCCAAAACGCTCTACCTCGCGATTCGAAAAGAAGCGCGCAATCAAATTGCTGCCGCCTTCGAGTGGACCCAGGGCGGATATCAATGGCTGCCCGTCGACGCCAGCGCCAGCGAAAGCGCGAAACCTTTCGACGTATTAGGTCTGATCCAAACCCAGCTGCCCAAGCGCTGGGGGACGGAGCGTCTCTTCCAATCCGTCATGAACGTCGCGGATTGTCATGGCGACATCGCACCTCGGTTCCGCCGGGTCGTCCGACAGCTTTCCGAAACCGCCCCAGAGGTCGAGCGCGCGATCGCACGGCTCGATGGCTCCGCGGCGCTCGGTCAAATCCTGGGCGAATCCGCTGGGGACCCGGTAACCGCGGCAACACTCTGGCTCCTCGTTCATACCGGGATCCTCCGACTGGTCGATGCACAAGAGAAGAACGCGCTCACGATGGCGCTCGAATTCGAAGTCGAAGTCACCGAAGCTCCGAAAACTGCCGAAGCGAATGCCGGCAGCGCGACGGGCGTCGATGCCGCGAATGCTGCCCAGGCTTCGACAAATCCGAAAGCAGATGCACTTCGCACCGAAATTGAAGAGCTGCTTCCGCAAGTGGGCGACCTCGATCACTACTCCGCGCTCGGCCTCACCAGCGATGTGAAAGCCGTGGAGATCAAGAAGGCCTACTTCAAGGCCGCCAAGCGGTACCATCCCGACGCCTTGGCAAAGATGGGCCTCGACGATCTGAAAGCAGAAGCGGCCACGGTCTTCGCGCGCATCGCCGAAGCCTTCGAGACTCTCTCGGATCCCGCAAAACGAGAGCGCTACGATCAGGGCGGCAGCGAAGAGCCCGACATCGATATGGCGCGCCTCGCCCAGGCGGAGACCTCCTACCGAAAGGGCGAGATCCTCCTACGCATGGGTAATTTCGCCGCGGCCCTCGAATACCTGGAACCTGCCGTCGAACTCTGGCCCGAAGAAGCGGCGTATCAAGCCGCACTCGGCTGGGCCCTCTTCAAGCAGCCGAAGCGCGACAAGGTCCGCGCGCGGGAGCATCTCGAGCTCGCTCATGCCTCTGGCCCCGAGGATGCCGCGACCATGCATCGTCTGAGCATCGTCTTGCGGCAACACGGCGAAAAGCAGAAGGCGGAAGAGTTCCTCGCCCGCGCCCAGCAGCTCGACCCTGAACTGAACTAGTCGCCTCGCCGCACCTCGCCGAAATCGGAACGAGAAACGGCGAGTGCCGAGTGCCGAAGGCCGTGTCCCTAGAGACCCGCCGCCAAGAGATCGCGCTGCGTCGCTAAGTCCAGTTCCAACTGAATCGAGTCGCCGTCGCGAAGGGCCTGCGCCCAGCCTCGAAACCACATTCCGGCCCGAACACCATTTGAGTAGCGCCACTCAATCCGGGCATCCCGATCTCCCGCCATCGAAACCACCCGATCGAGCACTCCCCCTTGCGTCGCCCGCAAGGCATGGAGCGCCTTCAAGCGCGAGAACGTCTGACGCGCCTCCGCATGAAGCGCGCGCCTCCCCAAGACCTCTCCAGGCGGCAATGCATAGAGTGCCGCCAGCGTCAGCTCCCGCTCCGCGCCGCGCCCCGAGAGCACGCGCGCGCCCCAGCGACGCAGCGTACTTCGCTCTCGGACCATCAGTGAATCGCCCAGCGCAACATGCCCCACGAAGCCGACCCCATGCCCGAGTTCATGCATCAAAGCGCCCAACCATTCGGCATCGCTGGCAGCGCGCGGACGCGCTTCGCTGCCGAGAACGAGAGCACCGATCTCGATCTCCGCGCGTGTTATTTCACCAAGAATCCCCTCCGTCTCCGTCGGCGAGACGTCGCATTCCGACTGCGTTTCGCCGAGGGCTGCTCCTCGCCGTTGCTGCCCGGGCGGACGTGCGCGCACGCGAATTGCTCCCGGCGGTCCTTCGACGCCCTGCAAGGGAGCGCCCGCTCCGACTCTCCCCCCCAGTCGCAGATCAAGGCCGGGGATCATTCTCCCGGTCTCGCGGACGGCCACTTCAATCAGCTCAGCACGCGCACGGCTGGGGCTGGGCTCGGAGCCGGGGCTGGCGCCGGGGCCGGCGCTGCCATCCGGCGCGACAAAGTCAGGGCGAGGCAACCCCTCCCTCGCAACAAAACCTTCGGCCTCAACCCAAACCGGGCCCTCCCCCGCAAATCGGCACGCGACGAGCTTCACACCTTCCCCATCCGAGACCGGACTCAGCGCAGGAAAGGGAATGAGATCGCCCAAGCGATGTCCCGAAAAGCGATTGATCGCCGGGACCCGGGACGCCACATCGCTCGCGTCCCACCCTCCGCTCGGCCCCACGCAGCCAAGCGCGACAAGGAGCACCGCGAGTCCAAGGAGTCGCATCAGCTTTGGCCTTCGACGACCCGAACGCCTTCCGGTCGTGGCGCGGAAAAGCCGAACACTTGGGAATAGAAATAGAGTTCCCCGTCCAGGGCCGTGCGGATATTCTCGGCGCGACGAAAGCCATGCTGCTCGCCCGCGAAGGGAACATAGGCATGCGCGATGCCGCGCTCTTTCAGTACGGCGACCATTGCCTCCGCCTGATTCGGTGGCACAACTTTATCCTCGAGCCCCTGAAAGAAAATCACGGGACATGCGAGGCGCTCATGATGATGGATCGGCGAGCGCGCATGATAGAGCGCGAGATCCTCGGGTAGCGCCCCAACCAACCAGTCTGTGTACCGCGATTCGAATTTATGCGTATCTCGAGCGAGCGCTTCGAGATCGCCGATTCCGTAATGGCTCGCGCCCGCCGCAAAGGTATCGTGAAACGTGAGCGCGCATAACGTCGTAAATCCCCCCGCGCTACCTCCGCTGATCGCGAGTCGCTCGCCGTCGACTTCTCCCGCCGCCGCCAGACTCTGCGCAACGTGGACGCAGTCCTCGACGTCGACCACGCCCCAAGCCCGCTCGAGAACGTCCCGGTACGCGCGGCCGTACCCGGTCGACCCGCCATAATTCACATCCGCAACCGCGAAACCGCGGCTCGTCCAGAATTGGATCCGCGGGTCGAGTGCGGAACTCGTCGCCGAGGTCGGTCCTCCATGACTCTTGACGAGGAGCGGCGGCCGCTCTCCCGCCCGCCCCGCATAACTCTCCGAGCACGGCGGATATACGAACGCATGGGTCGTACGGCCATTCGCCGAGGCAAACACACGCGGCGAAGCCACGCTCAAGGCCGCATCCGAGAGTTCAAGCGTCGCGCTTTGCCGCACGCAAATCGGCGCGCGGGCCTTCCCTTCGACTTCAGCGCGGCAGACATAGAGCGCCGAAGGCGTACGCGCTGTCCCGCCAATCCAGGCCACCCAGCCCCCGTCGGCCTGGAGCCCACCCACGCTCGCGAAATCGGCCGGCCATGCGCTCGACGCGCCGCTCTCGACGTTGAGTTCCACCAGCTGATCAACGCCCGCCTCCGTCGCGCTGGCGAGCACGCGGCGATCCGACAAGAACGTCCAGCTCGACATGCCAAAGACCCATTGGGCACGACCGCACTCCGCATTCGCTTGGTGAACGGCCTCAAGGCCTCCGCCCCCGAGCCGCGCGAGATTCCAGTAGCCCGACCGATCCGTCATCACGTACAGCACGCCGTCCGGCGCGTAGCGCGGCTGAAAAAGCGATTCTGAAACGCCACCCGCGCGATGCCGCACCTGCCCAGAGACGCCGGTCGTCGACCAAGAAAGCGTCTCCAGAACCGTGCCGTTCCAGGGCATATTCGGATGATCCCAGGCGATGAACGCCAGCTCGTCTCCGCCCGGCGAGAAAACCGGAGAGGCATAGAAATCGTGACCGCTTGCCAAAACGCGCGGCGGCCCGGCGGCCTGCGTTTCCCCTCCGGCGGTCCCCAGCGGAATCGCAACCAGGCGATTCTCCGCCTCGCCGCCTTCCACCGGACGCTCTTCCACCGCCACCAACCAGTCCCCGGCCGGCGAAACAAGAAGGTCGGCATAACATGAACCTGCCGGGGTGAGCGCTCGGGCGCCTCCGCCTTCGCGGCAGACAAAAATCCGCCCGTTCGCGTCATCGACGTAGAAGAGTCTGCCCCCGCGCGTCGTATACTCGCCGCCGCCGTATTCGTGCACGCGCGTTCGCACGTTGACTTCTCGCGGACTTTCTTCACGCAGATCGACGATGCCCTCAGAGGAAGCTTCCTCGAGACGCCCCGAAACGACGACCTGTCGGCCGCCTTCTGCCGGACGGCGCTCAAGCCAATACAGACGTCCTTCCTCGATCCGTGGCGCAGAGAGCACCAAGGCACCGCGCACGAGATCGGCTGAACCGATCTCTGAATCCCATCCTCCGCAGGGCTGAATCTCCTTCAATGGGACCTCTTCTCTCTCGTAGGCACACGACGCTCTTGCGCATCCCTGGTGGCAGGCTCGCCCCAGAGTGTGCATGCTTGGGCGCCCCGTGGCGAGGCAATGCCCGCCGGAACAAGGAATCTCATGGACGACGTCACCACCTGGATCGTATTGGCCATAGGGGGACTGATCGCAGGCGTAGTGAACACCCTCGCCGGCGGCGGCTCGCTTCTGACCGTTCCGCTCCTGGTCTTCATGGGACTTCCCGCCACCACCGCCAACGGAACGAACCGGATCGGCGTGCTCTTCCAAAATCTCGTTTCCACCCTTCGCTTTCGCAAAGAAGGGCTAAACGGGCTTGAGGGCGCTGGCCCGATTCTGATCCCCGCCGTGTGTGGCTCGCTGGTGGGCGCGACGATCGCCTCCAGCATGTCCGCCGCCATCTTTAAACAAGTCTTCGGCGTCGCGATGCTCCTGCTTCTCATTCCCATGCTTCGCTCCGGCGCCCGGGCCGGGGATGCCCCAAAACCGGATCGCGGACGCTTCGCCAATATCGCCGTCTTCTTTGGGATCGGCCTCTACGGCGGTGCGATCCAGGCGGGGGTCGGCCTTTTCCTCATCGCCGCGCTCTCCCGCAGCGGCCTCGACCTCGTCCGCGCGAACGCCATCAAGGTCATCGTCATCGGGGCGCTGACCTTGTTCGCTGTCCCGGTTTTCATTCTCCAGAACCAAGTCGATTGGCCCATGGCAAGCGCGCTCGTCGTCGGATTCGCACTGGGCGGAGAACTCGGGGCGCGGGCGGCTGTGCGCGGAGGGGAGCGGCTGATCAAACCCGTATTGGTCGCTGCGGTCATCGCGATGTCGGGCAAGATGCTCGGCTTCTACTAGGCCAAGAGCCTCAGCTCAATCGGGTCTTTTCTACAACATCCGCATGAACGCAGGCGACCGAATCAGGCCATATCCAGCATTTTATGTAGCCTTCGTCACCATCGGCACCTAACTTGTCTCAGGTGAAACGCGCAGGGGATCCCCCCTGGGCAGAGCGCAATCGAAAACGGAACCACGGAATGTTGAGCGAGCAAAGTGCGGAACAAGCACGCCTCGCCGAATTGCTTGGCGGCGCGGCTGAAGTCGTCATGGAGTTCGGGATCGATGGCCGCATTCTGTTCGCAAGCTCCGCCGTCGAGCGCTTACTCGGACGCTCCGCCGACGCAGTCACGGGCCTAAGCTTTCTCGAACTTGTCCTCGACGAAGATCGCGACCGCGTCCTCTCCTTGTTTCAAAAGATGCTCGAGACCGGCGCCGAACCACTCTTCCGCGCTCGCTTCGCGCGCCTGGACGGCATTCGCGTCGACTTCGAAACGAGCCTCCGACTCTTTCAAGACGAGTCCGACGAACGCCGCATTGTCGGCGTGTTGCGCGACATCACGGAGCGTTCCGCCGAGGGCGCTGCCGCCGAAAGCCGCAACGCCCACTACCGCGCGCTGGTCGAATGCGGCCAGGGACCCGGCGCTGTGGTCTCTATGTCCGGCGAGATTCTCTTTTCAAATCGCCGCTTTAAGAATACCTTCGGCCCGGTCGCCAACCTGAGCGATTTCCGACCGCGCATCCAGGAGGCCTACCGGACGGCCATCCACGAAGAATGGACCCGCTCGATCCGCACCGCCGGCCCTGTCACCGGCGAAGGCGACATCGAGATGCAGCATCCGGACGGCTCGACCGCCTGGTACGGCGTGCGCTGGGAGGCCTTCCGAACCGATCAGGGTGAACGTCAATTCACCTTTGCGTATGAAGACATCACCCAGCGCAAAAAAGTCGAAATCGCCCTCCGGTCCATCGCAGGTGGTGTCCAGAGCTCCAGCCCGGATATCCATACCGAGCTCATCGGCGGCGTCGCCGAAGCCCTCGGGCTCGATCAGCTCATCCTCGGAACTCTTTCCCCTGATGAACCGAACCTGCTCCGCGTCGTAGCGGGCTGGAGTTCAGACGGCCCCCTCGAATTCAGCGAACTGGACGTCAGCGGACTCCCAGACGAATTCGTTGCGCGCGGCGAAGTCTGCGTTCATCCCAAAGGCGTCTCTCAGATTCTTCCCGCGATCCTTTCTCGGATCGGCCAAGGCTTCGAGTCCTACGCCGGGCAACCCCTGCATAGCGTCGACGGAACCGTCATCGGCCTACTCAGCGGCTATTCCCGCACGCCACTTCGAGACCTCGACCTGACCCGCGCGCTCTTCTCTGCGTACGCGACCCACGCCGCAGCCAGCATGGATCGCAACCGCGCCGATGCGAGCGCGCGCGCCAATCAAGATCGCTTCGACACCGTCGCCTATCACTCAAACGACATGCTCGCCGAAGTCGATGAAAGAGGCGTCATCACCTATATCTCCGAAGCCGTTCGGACAGTCCTCGGCTACACGCCTGAAGAATTCATCGACCAACACTTTTCGGAAGTCATCCATCCCGACGACCCAACGCTCGAATCCCTTGCGGGTCCGTTCATCGAGGGACAACGCCCGACTGGCCCAAGCAGCGATACCTCTTTCGCAGAGGAACCAACGAGCACCAACACCCCGCTCACCCCGAACACCCCGCGCAGTTCGAACACCCCGAACACCTCGGAGTACCCCTCGCACTTTGCACGCGCGTCGGCCGTCGCCTCCGCGGAACCCGGTCGCTCCATATTGGTCAACCGAGTCCGCCATGCGAACGGAGAATGGCGCTGGATTGAGTCTCGAGTCAGCGTCTTCACGGCCTTCGACGGCAGCTCCAGGGCCCTCTTCCAGTCTCGGGATATCACGGATCGCCGCCAGAGCGAACTCGGTCACGAAATGCTCTACCGCGTGGTGCAGCAGGGACAAGACCTCGTCTTCGTCTGCGACCAGGATTCAGCGAATCTCGTCTTCGCCAATCAGGCAGCGCATCAGTTTCTCGCGCCCGGCGACACGCGCGTCACCCAAGGACAACCTTTCGTCCAGCTCCTCACCGCTGCCGACGCTCTTCGCTGGGAGCACGAGATCCTGCCCAGCCTCCGGGATTCGGAACCGTGGATCGGCGAACTTTGCCTGCTCGGTCCCGCATCGACGAGCCCTTCTTCGCCGGGCGCCTCTTCAGCTGCCTCTTCGGCCAGCAATGACGAAAGGCAGGGCTCCGAAAGCGCGAGCGCTTCTATTCCCACAGAAGCCACCATCTTCTTCTGCGGGAATGATGATTCAGGCAAGCGTCATCTCGCCATTAACCTGCGGGATGTCTCGGATCGGCGAAAAGCCGAGGAAGCCCTCCGTGAGAGCGAGCTCCGACTCGGACAATCCCAAAAGATGGAAGCCGTTGGGCGCCTCGCTGGCGGAATCGCCCAC
The DNA here is from genome assembly GCA_045106235.1 of Myxococcota bacterium. Taxonomy (GTDB): domain Bacteria; phylum Myxococcota_A; class UBA9160; order UBA9160; family UBA4427; genus UBA4427. The sequence goes on along the minus strand of JBGCEJ010000010.1, from coordinate 170,450 downwards.
GATTTCAACAACCTGCTCACAGCAATTATGGGCTACGGCGATCTCGTCCTCGACGAGATCGGCGAGAATCATGTTGCTCACCGCGACATGGAAGAAATCCTGCGTGCAGCCGAGCGGGCCGGTGGGCTCACGCGACAGCTCCTCGCTTTCAGCCGACGCCAGGTCCTGCAACCGGAATCCATCGACCTGAATTCGGTCGTCGCGGATACCGACCGCATGATGAGACGACTGATCGGCGAGAACATCGAACTCGTCACCGTCCAGGCCGGAGAACTCCGCCCCATCATCGCCGACCCGGGACAGATCGAGCAGGTCATTGTAAACCTCGTCGTGAACGCCCGTGACGCTATGCCCTCTGGCGGCCAGCTCGAAATCGAGACGGCGAATATCTCATTCGACCATTCCTTCCGCACCGATTCCGGTGTCCTGGAAGCAGGCCAGTACGTAAAGCTTCGCATCGCCGATACCGGCATCGGCATGGATAAGGAAACCCGAGCCCAGATCTTTGAACCCTTCTTTACAACCAAAGAAGTCCATCAGGGGACCGGCCTCGGCCTCGCCACGGCCTACGGCATCATTAGCCAGAGTGGCGGCCAGATCGATGTTGAATCCTCCCCCGGACGCGGTTCACAGTTCACCCTTTACCTCCCCGCTGTGAAGTCTGAAGTGCAGGCGGATGAGCCTCAGCACGTCCCTACCGCCGAAGGCGGACATGAGACGATCCTGCTCGTCGAAGACGCCGACGCAGTCCGACATCTTGTCTGCCGCACCCTCGAGAAGAAGGGCTACACCGTCCTCAGCGCAGGCTCGGCCACCGCCGCCTTCCGCCACTGCAGTCGCCACGCGGGCCCGATTGACCTGCTGCTCTCCGATGTCGTCCTCCCCAAGACACCGGGACCGGAGATCGCGCGACGTGCCGCAGAGATTCGGCCCGGACTTCCTGTCCTCTTCATGTCCGGATTCACCGACGAAACCCTGAGCGCCCATGGCATCGATCCGAGCGAGGAAACCGTGCTCGAGAAGCCCTTCACCCCCGCCGAATTGCTGAACCAAATTCGAGCAAAATTCGAAGCGACCGCCAGCGCCTCCAGTACCTCCGATACCACCAACACCACCAACACCACGGACGCCACGGACGCCACCAACGCCGAAACCGCCGGCTCCGCCGAGACGAGCGAACCGAAAGCGTAAATCCCGCTCGGCGGCGAAGGCATCACGGACAGAGCCTGCCCCCCGGCCCGCCCTCGAAAGGCGACGTTCCCCGTGGAACTATTCCTTTAAAAGCGGATAGTTACGAGAATATCCAAGGGTTTTCATTCAGATTGAAATCCCCATTTCAGGCCAGCCCTCAACCCCGCAATTATTTGCGTAGCGGGAGCTTCTCCCGAGTAAAAGACAGATCGACCTGAAATGCCCCAGGCCCTTTACGCCTAGCCTCGACCACCCGCCTGGTCCCCCTCCTAATCCCCCGCGCTCTCGATCAGGCAGCCCAAGAGATCGAGCACGGCTTCCTTGTGATCAAGGAGCACCGCACGTGCGCGCTGACCACCGCCGAAAATCGCGAAGCCCAGAGCCTCCTCGTCACATTCCAACTGAAGGACCTGTAGCCGCTGAGAGAACCGCTCTTGGAGCTTCGCCACCTGGTGATAAAACCGGGGCGCACCGTCCTGGCTCACGACCAAGAGACGAGAGACCCGCGGCTTACCCGACTTGGTCTGTGCAGCGCTGGCCTGGCTGAGTCCGACCTCTTGTGCCGATAGTGCGGCCTCTGCCCCTTCGAGACCGCGAATCAGACGACGCGACCGGCGTGCCTCGAACAAGACTTGCCCGAGCAGCTTCGAAAACGGAACCGTTGCGAAGGGAGGCCCACCGGAAGCGATGGATTGATCGCGATGTTCAATCCACCACTCTGCGAGGCCTTCGGCCCAGCCTTCCGCAATCAGGGCTCTCGGCCAGGTCTCAGCGAGCGCCAGAACCTCGGGCGAAAACTCGTCCGCGGAATGAGCCGATTCCGAGTCGTTCGAACTGGAGACGCCCCCAGCCTGCTGCTCCTGCCCATCTTCATCCGACCCCAAGCCCAAGTGCTTCTCCCTTGCTCCGCTGCATCTCTTTGCAGGCTGCTAGCTTCGCATATCCATCCTGAATGATCGCCTTTCCCTTCCCCAAAACGGGCATCTGGAAAGGGGAAGAGAGCCACTCCCCCGGAAAGGCCCGCGATGACCGCCCACCTCGAGAAACCGACTGCGCATCCCCATGTCGCCCTGATCACAATCGATCGCCCCCACGCCGCCAACGCACTCGACCCGGAAACCCTCTGCGCCCTCGCGCGGCATTGGCAGCAGATCAACGAGGACGACGAGATTCGCGTCGCGATTCTCACCGGCGCGGGCGACCGGGTCTTCTGCTCAGGCATGGATATGCGCAAGACGATCCCCCTTTCACAGGCGCTCGCGCGGGGCGAAGAGATCGCCCCCTCGGATTTCGAGGGCCTGCGCGCCGTGGGCCACGCCACGCTTGTCAAGACGCAGCTCAGAGTCCCGCTCATCGCCGCAATCAACGGGCATGCCCGCGCGGGCGGCTTCGACCTCCTGCTGGCCAGCGAAATTCGTTTCGCAGTCCCCGCGGCCACCTTCGCGCTCGAAGAAGTCGCGCTTGGGCTCTACCCGACGGGGCAAGCCACCGTCGCATTGCCCCGCCAGATTGCCGCAGTCCACGCGAACGAACTTCTCTACACCGCCGACCCAATTGACGCAGCCCGCGCACTCGAGATCGGTTTGCTGAACGAAATTGTTGCCCCCGAAGACCTCCTGGAAAGGGCCTTCAAAACAGCTGACCGAATCGCGAACCATGCGCCACTGGCCGTCCAGGCCACGATTGCGGGCGTCCGAGAGCTCGAAGGGCTTACCCTCGATGAGGCCTACGTGCGACAAGAAGAGCTCGGCAAGCCGCTTCGCAAAACCGAAGATGCTCGAGAAGCGCAAAGAGCGTTCGTTGAAAAACGCAGACCGCACTTTCAAGGACGTTAGGTTGGATTGAGACAGATCCGAGAAGGCGCCCAAGTCCGCACCTCCCTCTCGAATCCGCCCGCTCCACTCAAGCCACTCGAGCCGCTCGAACCTCTCGCATCCCCCGCCGCCTCATCCGCGTTCGCCTGAAGCGCCACCGCAATCGCGCCGTCGCGTCCGGTCCAGAGGAGTTCTGCTCCGCTCTTCCGGAGCCGATCGATGACGAGCTGAGTGGGCAATCCACGGGTCGCCTCACACGGCGCACTCAGAATTGCCCAGCGCGGAGAGACCGATTCCAGGAACGCCTCCCCCGTGCTGCCCCGGCTGCCGTGATGCCCCACTTTCAGAAAATCCGACTGCAGGGATTCGGACCGCCCGAGAAGGACTCGTTCTGTCGCATGCCCCACATCAGCCATCATCAGCAGCGACGCTTCCGGCGTCCCAAAACGAAGCACAAGCGAAGACTCGTTCCGCGATAACTTTCCCCCAGCCCGAGGCGGCCAGAGCACTTCCACTTGAAGCGACGGATCGGAAAAGATCGGCACGCTTCCAACGGACACGAAACGCACCCGGGTCCCGCGCCGGGTCGCGATTTTGACCAATGCCTGCAGCGACGCCTCACTCCGCCCGGATTCGGGAAGCCAAAGCGCATCCACGGCGAGGGTTTCGAGAACCCGCTTCGAACCGGCGCGGTGGTCGAGATCCGCATGGGTAATCACGAGCACGTTTAGATGCTGAACATCGAGAGCCGCAAGCGCAGCCAAAAGCGCCCCCCCACCCGACCCATCGTCGCGCCCCGGCCCCGTATCCACCAACCAATTTGTGCGTTCCGCCTGCACCAGCGCGGCATCCCCCTGCCCGACGTCAAAGAAGATCGCGCGCGGGCGGTCCAAGCGGAACTCGGGATCGACCGAAGACGCCACGCCCGCCAATGAGATCCCGCCCCAGAAGACAAAGGCCGTCAGCAGCGCACCGCGCCGAACCACCGCGAGCCCGAGTAGCCCACAGCCCCCCGCGATCAAGGGGGAGAGCCCAAGCATCGGCGAAAGCGGCGGTGAATGAGCGGCCGCCCAGACTACGGCTCGTTCAAGCATCGCCGCAGGACCAAGCAGACCCTCGACTATGCTTTCGGGGATGACACCAGCACCTAACACAGAAAACATCGAAGCCGGCAGTACGAAAAGGCCGGTCCACGGAATCGCGAGCAAATTATAGAGCGGCGATAAGCCGTGTAGATCCCCGCCGATCTGCGCGACCCAAGGGAGAGTCCCGAAAGACACCGCCAGGGAAGCCATCAGCGAACCGCGGGCGGCGCGCGCGAGCGGGCCCGCAAGACTCTCCCCTGGATCCGCAAGCGCCCCCTCGTCCTCATCATCAGCATCATCCGCGCCGGAGGCCTGCCAAAGTCCCGAAACGGCGAGGGCAAAACAGGCACTGAACGAGAAACGCGCTCCCAGATCAAAGAGCGCGGCAGGGTTCATCCAAAGCAGGCCAATCGCAACACAGCTCAGCGCCGAGAGCGGCGGGATCCAGCGGCCCCCTTCGCGCGCGAGCACAAAGAGACCGAGGAGAAGTCCCGCCCGAGCGACGGAAATCGCCGAACCGGTCATCCATGCGTATCCCACGGCGACACTGAGTCCGACCCAAATGGGCCCGGCGAAGGGCCGAGCGACCCCCTTCCGCCTCCCTCGAAAGCGACTCGCGACGGCCCCGAAAAAGAGCGCAACGCCCCGGGCGCCCCAAGCAGCGCCTCCTGCGACAAAACCCACGTGTAAACCCGAGACGGCGAGAAGGTGCCCGAGCCCCGTCTCGCGAAAGGCCGCTTTTGATGCGGGGGAAAGCGTCGTGCGTTCCCCCAAAACGAGCGCCCGTGCGAGGGCTTGCCCGATTCGCTCATCGCCGCCGAGCGCTGCGCCCCGATTCGATTGCCAAGCTCGACGCCTTTGTTCGAGCTCGGCGCGAGGACTCCGTCTGCCTCGCACATCGGAAACCCGCTCGATCACCCAATCGGGGTCGACCAGGCGTGCGTGAACCGCCAATCCCGTCCGTTTATGCTCCGCCTCCCAGTCGGCCGAGCCCGGATTGCGGGTGCCGAGGATTCGACTCAGCCGAAGGCCTAACCGGACCTCGGCTCCCGGCCAGAGCAATTGTTCAGCACGGGAAGGAGGCACGCCTGCTCCAGCGTCCCGACGTCCAAGACGAAGCTCGGCGCCCGTGACGAGGCGCTCTCCCGTATCGACGCGCCGAAGTGCTTCCAGGCGGACGCGGTCGCCGTAGGCCCCTGCCTTTCGCGAGGCGACTTTGGCGTCGACATAGACCTCCGCCCCGCGGTCAAGAGCAGCGATCGCAGCGGCATCGCGGCGCGCGTGCTCGAGCGGACCTGAATGGCTTACATGGCCAAGAAAGAAGGCGAGAAGCGCTAGAAGAATCCAGGCTTCACCGCGAAAACGCGCCGAGCGGAAGGCGCGCTCCGGGCGCAGGGCGTTATGCGGCGAGGAAGCCCAGAGAAGTCGGATCAGATCAAGGCCGAGCAGAAAGGCCAGGAGGGCCCACGCCGCTGCGACGCGTCCCCCTGAGTCCGCCCAAAGGATACCGGCCGACTGAAACAAGACGAACAGGATTGCCATCGGCGGAACCTGTCCGATTCCGCGGTCCTTCGCAGGTCCGTGTACGTCCGTGCGCGCTGCGTGAACACGGGTCGCCGGCTTGCACCGCTGCCTAGTGGAGCACTCGCTTCACCGTCTGGCCGGGCTTCGCTCGCATGCGCTGCGCGTATGCGGAAAGGACCTCAAGCACTTCATCCAGCTTTTCGAGCTCGCCGCTGAATGCGCCGAGAAGACGCTCCACCTCACGCACATCCCGCATATTGCGTTCGACGGTCGCCTTCGCATCGGCTTGGAGCTCCGTTGCGGCAACGGCGCCTTGAATCAGCGCAGCGGCGGGCAGCGTATGATTGAGCGCTCCGCCTTCTGCGGCTTCAGAGATCTCCATCAGTCGAGCGGCCAGCCCCGGCGCCCATTCCGAAGAGACGCCTTCCTCAATCAGACGGGATTCCCACTCTTCGATATCCCGGGGCTCTCGACTCGAAATGTCGCGCCGCCTACGTCCCATCGCCGCGTTGTCATCACGCCGCCAGAAACTCCACTTTCGACTCCACTCCATCTTTTCGGTCCCATCTACCGCACCGAGGCTGACCTTCGATGCCCTGCCCTCGCCCTCCAGCGAAGTGAGGTCGATCCCGACTCGGATTCGACACAGGGGTAGAGAGCAAGATCAATGCCACGGGCGAGAAGAGCGGAACTTCGGCGAAGGACGCGCAGCCACCGCGCATTTGAGGCGCATTCAAGACGCAAGTTCAGATCGAATGAGACTCAGTCGCCGCTGAACGGGTCCGGATCCGGAGGCGGGAAGCGTGACGATCAGTACCGCAAGGGAAGTGAATTTCCCTCTCTGGGAAATTCCCGGGACAATCTAATCCCGCCACTGCATGGGCACACGCGCATCGTCCGCTTCGTTCTCGAGCATCGACTTTTGCCGTTCAACTTCTTCGATTTCAGCCTCGAGTTCGCTTCGGCGGCGTGACCAATTGGGATTGATCTCATCGAGCTCGCGCTCAAAGGCGCGGCGGCGCCGATCCAGAGAAGCGAATTGCCCGCGCCATTGGTCAGCGCTCCGACCGCCGCGAATCTGGCCCGATTCCGCCAGGCCATTGGAACGCAGGGTGACGATGCCCCGAGCGGGATCGAATTGATAGTCGAAATGATTGAAGAAGCTGAGTCCCAACAAGCCAATCGACATGGTGGGGCTCACGGAGGCCGGCACGTTCTCGGCGCGGGCGCCGCCGAGGTTCACGCTATCGAGGGTGATCAAGGATTGCTTCACGAGTCCGTTCGCCGTCGAGTACACGCCGGTCCGCGCGCCTTCCAAATCTACGCCCAGCTCATTCGCAACCGAGAGCGGGAGGAGGACATCCGAAGCGCCGGTATCGATAATGAAGGGCGCTGTGACGTTATCGTTCAGGCGAACCTGGACGTACATGCTGCTGCCGGTCTTGGCGACGCGAATGCGGTAGGTCTCGCCGGATCCGCCCTTACGTCCGCTCGCGCTCTTGCGGCCGCGTGTCCGCTTCGGGACTGCGGCAGGCGGGGTCGGTTCATAGGTTTGGATCGCGGGGCGCGTGCTCGGGTCCACCACGTCGCCTGCTGCCTGAGCACGGTACTTAGGCGGAACCTGGTTAAGGTCCTGGGCGAAATGGAGACGGCCCGCGGAATCCTTCCACTTGTAGATTTCCGCAAGCGCCTCGCCGCTCGCCAAGCCAAGCAAGAGGACCAGCCCGAAGGCGATCCTTGAGACCGCTGAAAATGAGATTGAAATCTTACGCATCCGCCGCACCCGTCCTCAGAGAGACCCTCTGTGTATCGGATGCTCTCGGGAGCGGCTTGACCTTCCCACGCGCGCGCGCACAAACCAAGCTCCACCCACAGAACCGACAGAACAGGACGCAGCGAGCTCGTTCAGCCCTCTTCCGGAACCGGCAGCGGATCGGCAGCCGCGGGCGACGGGAGCTCCGGAACAGACGGCTCCGGCGCCAAGGGCTCAGAGGCCTCAGAGGGCTCATTCGGTTCCGGGGCCTCCGGCGGCTCGGGATCCGTCTCGGGCGCAGTCAGGGCCGCGAAAAAGCGGTAGATCGAGTCGGCGTCACGCTGCGAGATCCCCGGAACGGCGGCCAGAGTCTCGAGATCTGCGCTCCGCACGGCCTTGAGCGAGCCCAGCGTCTTGAGCAGTGCGTTTCGCTTCGTCGGCCCAATGCCAGGCAACTCCTCGAGAATCGAAGTCATATTGACCTTCGAGCGCAGATCGCGCTGAAACTCGATCGCAAAACGATGCGACTCGTCGCGGACGCGCTGGAGTAGAAGCATGCCGCGACTGCTCGGCGCGAGCTGAATCGGATTCGTCCGCCCGGGACGGAAAATCCGCTCGGCCTTGAGGCCGCCGCCGCGCTTCACCCGAAGACTGGGCGACTCCGTATCCCGCTCTTTCGAAATCCCTAACACCTCGACTTCAAGACTCGCATCTTCGAGCGCTGCCATCACAACACCGAGCTGCCCCCGCCCCCCGTCGACCATGAGGAGGTCCGGCAGAGGCTCCGTCTCGACCCGGGCGAGTCGGCGGTCGAGCACTTCCCGCATGCAGCCATAATCATCCCCCGCCTCCGCTTCTTTGATCCGGTAACGCCGATAATCCTTCTTCACAGGCTCACCGTCTTCGAAGCTCACGCGACTCGCCACCGCGAGCGTCCCCTGCAAGTTCGAGACGTCGTAGCATTCGATGCGCCGCGGCGAGACGCTGAGCCGACATTTCTCCTCGAGCTCGGAAAGCGCGGTCTCCACGCTCTCCCGCGCGGCGAGGCGGGTGGCCAGGGAGAGCGAGGCGTTCCGCTCTGCGATTTCGACGATGCGCCGGCCACCGCCGCGCTGGGGACAGCGGATCTCGACGGCACGCTCGAAGCGTTCCCGCCAAAGCTCCGCGAGCGCCCCTTCATCCTCGTGATCCACCGAGGTCAGCACTTCCTTGGGCGGCGTATGTCCCTCCCCGGAGCCGTAGAACTGGCCCAGGAAGGAGGCCATCACCTCGCTATCGTCGATGCGAACATTGGAAAACGAGAAATCCCGTGCGCCGATGACCCGGCCTTCGCGCACGTGAAGGACTTGAACAACGACTTCGCCCCCTTCCCGAGCGATCGCGATCACGTCGCGGTCGACGCTGCTTTCGGTGATGATCTGCTGGGACTCGATCGTACTTTCGACGGCCTGGATGCGGTCGCGAAGAAGCGCTGCATCTTCGAAGCGTTCATCCGCCGCGGCCTCGCGCATCTCCTGCTCGATCTTCTCGACGAGCTCCCGGGATTTCCCGCGCAGAAATAACACCGTCCCCTTCACCTGTTCCGCGTAGGCCGCTTCTTCCGCAAGCCCCACGCAGGGCCCGAGACAGCGCTTCATCTCGTACTCGATACACGGCCGCCCACGCCGCGCATAATCGTTGAACGTCGACTTCGTACAGGAACGGAGAGGGAAGAGCCGCCGCAATTTCGAAAGTGAACTCTTGAGCGCGACGCTCGATGTATAGGGCCCGAAGTACTGCGCGCCGTCTTTCCGGAACTTCCGCACCATCGTGAGCCGCGGCCATTCCTCTTTCTCGTCGATGCGCAAAGCCAAATACTGCTTGTCATCGCGCAGGCGGACATTGAAGGAGGGTTTGTGCTGCTTGATCAGCTCGTTCTCGAGGAGCAGCGCCTCCTTCACATTCCCCGTGATCAGGACCTCGACAGAAGCCGCGCGGCCGACGAGCGCCGGAATCTGAACCCGGCCGTCGCCCCCGCTCACGTATTGCCGCACGCGGTTCCGGAGGCTTTGCGCCTTGCCCACGTAGAGAACGGCGCCGCCTTCGCTCTTAAAGAGATAAACGCCTGGAGTCGTCGGCAGACGGTCGACCTGCTCCTCAAGGGGAGTGCGCTCAGCGCGTTCGCTCATGCGCCCGGCCTCGCGGGTCTGCCCGGCTTTGCATCCCGTCGACCGGGTCTGCGTGTCACGGTCCCCATCTCGGCTAAGTCAGCCGAATGCGCTCGTTCTCGAGCGCCTTGATTCGGTCACGGAGCTCAGCCGCGCGCTCGAACTCGAGCTCGCGCGACGCCTCGCGCATTTCCTTCCGGAGTCGCTCGATCAGAGCCGGGATCTCATGCCGCGGCAGCGAGGGCTCGGCCCGATCCTCTTCCGTCGGGACCGTCACGTAATCCGATTCCCAGATCGAGTCCTGCAGACTCGTGAGCTTCTTCTTGATCGTGGTCGGCGTAATGCCGTGTTCTTTGTTGTAGGCCTGCTGAATCTTCCGTCGACGCCCCGTCTCTTCCTTCGTCGCTTTGATCGAGTCGGTTTCCTTGTCGGCGTAGAGAATCACGCGCCCCTTCGCGTTCCGCGCCGCGCGACCAATCGTCTGGATCAAAGAACGCGTCGAGCGTAGGAAGCCCTCTTTGTCCGCATCGAGAATCGCAACCAGCGCGACCTCGGGAATATCGAGCCCCTCGCGCAAGAGATTGATCCCGACGAGCACATCAAATTTGCCCTCGCGCAGCTCGCGGATGATCTCCATCCGCTCAAGCGTCTTGATATCGCTATGCAGGTAGCGGATCCGAATCCCGAGCTCGGCGTAATAATCCGTCAGCTCTTCCGCCATCCGCTTGGTCAGGGTCGTGACCAGAACCCGCTCTTCCTTCTTCACGTGGGTCTGGATCTCGGCCAGCAGATCGTCCACCTGCCCCTTCGCGGGACGCATATCAATCTCGGGATCGATCAGCCCCGTCGGTCGAATGATCTGCTCAATCACGACGCCCTGGCTGCTGTCGAGTTCGTAGTCCGCGGGGGTCGCCGAAACGTAAACGCGCTGCCCCGCGCGCTCTTCCCACTCGTCGAAGCGCAGGGGACGATTATCCAGCGCCGATTCAAGCCGCCAGCCATAGTCGACGAGGGTCTCTTTGCGCGCGCGATCGCCCCGGGACATCCCGCCGATCTGCGGCACAGAAACATGACTCTCGTCGAGCACGATCATCGAATCCTTCGGCAGATAATCGTAGAGCGTATACGGCGTCTGTCCCGCCGAACGTCCATCGAGCCATCGCGAGTAGTTCTCGACCCCATGACAGAAGCCCATCGTCTCGAGCATCTCGAGGTCGTACATCGTCCGCTGCTCTAGGCGTTGGGCCTCGAGCAGCTTGCCTTCCTTCTGGAACGTCGCGAGTCGCCCCTGAAGCTCTTCGCGGATCCCTTCGCAAGCGCGCTTGATCCGCTCTTGAGAAGCCACGTAATGGCTCGCGGGATAGATCATCGCTTTCTTCGTCCGGGATACGACCTTGCCGCGCAGGGGATCGATCTCGGCAATCGCGTCCACCTCGTCGCCGAAGAACTCGACCCGAATCGCCATCTCGCCTTCGTATTGCGGAAAGATCTCGACCACGTCGCCGCGCACGCGGAAGGTACCGCGGTGGAAATCATGATCGTTCCGGGTGTACTGCATATCCACGAGGCGGCGGAGCAGATCGTCGCGCACGAGCTGCATCCCCGACTCGATATAGACATGCATAGAGCCGTAGTTCTCAGGCGCGCCGAGGCCGTAGATACACGACACGCTCGCCACCACGATCACGTCTTCGCGGGTCAACAAAGAATGCGTCGCCGAATGCCGAAGCTTGTCGATCTCGTCGTTGATCGACGAGTCTTTTTCGATGTAGGTGTCGGTCGTTGGGATATAGGCTTCGGGCTGGTAGTAGTCGTAGTAGGAGACGAAATACTCCACCGCGTTTTCGGGGAAGAGTTCCTTCATTTCCTGATAGAGCTGCGCCGCAAGGGTCTTATTCGGGGACATCACGAGCGCGGGTCGGTTCAGGCGCTCGATCATGCAGGCGATGGAGAAGGTCTTTCCGCTGCCGGTGACGCCGAGGAGCGTCTGATGCTTGTCTCCGCGGGTCATGCCCTCGCAGAGCTGTTCAATCGCCTCGGGCTGATCCCCAGACGGCTTGAATTCCGAAACCAATTTGAATGCGCTGCTCATGATCGCCCCTCTGACGGGGAGTCTACCCCGTCCGAGCGACCTAGGCGCGACGCCAGCGCGGGCCCTCAGGCGTATCGACGATTTCGATGCCCTCGGCGGCGAGTTCGTCCCGGATCCGGTCCGCCTCGCCCCAGTCCTTCGCTGCGCGGGCGGCCGTACGGCCCTCAAGCAGCGCGTCGATCCGCGGATCCGACTCCCACTCATCTGCCGCGCCTTCTGCCGCACCTTCACAAAGGCGCAGCCCCAGGATCGGATCAAACGCGCGCAAAAGATCCCGGCGATCGACTTCCGCAAGCGAATCGTTCCGCGCCACGTCCCACACCACCGCCATCGCGCGCGGAGCCGCGAGATCATCCGCGAGCGCGTCCCGAAAGGTTTCGAGGAAAGGCGCCTGCGCAGCGGGATCCCCTTCTCCGGTCACCGCCTCAAGCTTCGTCGCGATTCCGAGCAGGCGCTTGTAGCCCTTCGCCGAGGACTGGATCGCCTCGTCGGAGAAGCTCTGCTGCTGTCGGTAATGGGCCTGGAGGAAGAAATAACGAAAGGCCATCGGGTCGATGCCACGCTTGGCAAGGTCGCCGAGGGTCCGGACGTTGCCCTTCGACTTGGACATCTTTTCCTTGCCCATATCGAGGAACTCGTTGTGCATCCAGAACGAGACCCAGGGATGGACGCCGTAGCCACATTCGGATTGCGCGACTTCGTTCGTGTGATGCACCGTCGCGAGATCAATCCCGCCCGTATGGATATCAAAGCGGTCCCCGAGATAGCGCACCGCCATCGCGGAGCATTCCAGATGCCAGCCCGGGAACCCTCGGCCCCAGGGCGAGTCCCATTCCTGGAGCCGCGACACGCCCTCTTCCGCGAATTTCCAGACCGCGAAATCCGCAGCGTTTCGCTTTTCCGTATTCGCGTCGATGCGCGCGCCATCGGCTTGGCCTTGGCCCTCCAGGTCGAGGCTCGCGAGCTCCGCATACCGCTCAAAGCGGCTCGTATCAAAATAGACGCCGTCCGAGGTCGTGTAGAGATAGCCCCCAGCCTCAAGCTTCTCGGCGAGATCGATCTGCTCCGGGATATGCGCGGTCGCCTTCGGGTTCTCTTCCGGCGGCAGGCAGTTCACCGCCGCACCGTCATCCCGCCAGATCTGCGTAAAATGCTCAGCGATCTCTTCCGCCGTCTGCCCCGCCTTGCGCGCCGCCGCCTCGACCTTGTCCTCGCCGTCGTCGGCATCCGAAACGAGATGCCCCACGTCCGTAATATTGATTACGTGCTTGACCTCGAAGCCTTCGGAGAGAAGGAAGCGCTTCAGCAGATCCGAGAACAGTCGCGAACGCAGGTTCCCGATATGCGGCGGCCCGTACACCGTAGGCCCACAGCTGTACATGCCGACCTTGCCCGGAGTCTGGGGCTCAAAGGGGCGCTGGCTGCGGTTGCGGGTGTCGTAGAACTCGATCGGGCGCACTGGGGCTTCTCTTTCTTCTTTGGTTTTCGTTTTCGCATTCGGTCATCGCGCGCTTCGCACGAGGTCCGTTCGCTCAGCCTAGGAATCTCGCTCAATCAGCACCGTGGCCAAACCGGCGATGCCGTCGCCTCGGCCGACGAAGCCGAGATGATCTGTACTGGTCACTTTAATATTGACCGCGTCCGCTGTCGTCCCCAGCCAGCGCACAACGTTCGCTTTCATCTCTTCCTGGAACGGCGAGAGCCGCGGCGCTTCCGCGATCACCGTCGCGTCGACATTCCCGAGGCGCCAGCCCGCCGCCCGCATCTTCTGCGCGACCTCCTCGAGAATCAGACCGCTCGCGATCCCTCGGTAGCGCTCGTCGCTCGAAGGGAAATGCCGACCGAGATCCCCTTCGCCGAGCGCCCCAAGAATCGCATCCGAAATCGCGTGAAGCAGGACATCGCCGTCGGAATGGCCCTCAAGGCCCTTCTCAAAGGGCACATCCACGCCGCCAATCATCAACTTCCGCCCCGGGACAAGCCCATGCACATCAAAGCCCTGCCCGACTCTCATGAGCGCTCCTCTCTCCGGTTCGACAAAAGCAGTTCACCCAAAAGTAAATCAACCGGCAGCGTGATCTTCGGGTTCGGCCCCGTCGAGCCCACCATCGTCACTTCATGCCCTGCCCATTCGATCAACTGCGCATCATCCGTGGCCTGTCGGCCGGCCTTTTCCGCCTCGGCGATCGCTGCCGCAAGCCAGTCGCGTCGCATCACCTGCGGCGTTTGCGCGGCCCAGTACAAAGCGCGGTTGGGCGTCTCCACAACCCGCGTCCCGTCCACGCGCTTCAACGTATCGCGCACCGGCTCCCCAAGCAGAGCCGCTCCTGTTTCACGCGCCGCTGCAACCACGCGCCGAAGATCCTCCACCGTCACCAGACAGCGCGCCGCATCATGCACCGCGACGAACTCGATCTCAGGCGGAAGACTGCGCAAACCCGCCGCCATCGAGTCTTGGCGCTCCGCCCCCCCCGCAACGGGCGTCGCCAGCCCCGCTATCCCGGCGAGCTCAAGCGTCTCGAAGCGCGCGAAATCCGCTGCGGCGAGAACCGGGACGATCTGAGCGAACACGCCGGACGCGGCGAGTGCCGCGAGGGAATGCTCAAGAAGCGTTTGCCCCGCCAAAGGGACAAAGGCTTTGGGCAGCGCATGCCCGAGCCTCTCTCCACGGCCCGCGCCAAGCACGAGCGCTGCGACCGAGCCAGCGCGCGACATGGCTATCGATCGCGCTCCAGAATACCTTCAACCTCGACCTCATGGACCTCAAGGATCGTCCCCTGAGCGCGGTCGAGAGCGACCTCGGCGGCGCGGTAGGTTTGAAGTGCAACGATCTTGAGATTCTCCGCCTCGACGAGCTTTTCTTCTCGCTGGAGGACTTCGAAGGGCGTGGACTCCCCATGCTCGAGACGAATTCGCTCCGCTCTAAGCTGCTCTTCGGCCGAGAGCCTTCGTCGCTCGGCCGCGTCGATCCCCTGCGCTGACGAAAGCAGCGTTCGGGCCGCATCGCGAACTTCGAGAATGATGACCTGCTCGCTGCGCTTTCGCCTCGACTCAGCGCGGCGCAATTCAAATTCACGTTGCTTCACGCGCTTTCGGCCGAGAGTATTCGGCACGGGAATTGAGAAAATGCCCCGAGCGCTGTAGTTCTCAGAGCCGTCGTTTGAGAAGAAATCCTCGGATGCGTTGTTCGGTCCAGCCGTTTGAACGTTGCCGATTGGCTGCGGCGGATCAGAGAAGGATCGAAGGTTTGGGTTCTGACGACCTGATACGCCGACGTATCCGAAACGAACTTCCGCATCGAGCTGAGGCAGCCGCTGGTTCTTTGCAAACTTGAGCGCGACTTCGCCCTGATCGATCGCGTTCGTCGCCTGCGCCAGCTCCGGTCGTTTCAGAAATGCTGTGCGCACCGCTTCCGCGAGATTCACCGTACGGTCGCTTTCCACCGACGGATCCTCGGTGGGCACGAGTTGAACATCCGTCGTTGCAGCAAGCTGCGGCCCAAGCACAGCGTCAATCAGCTGGTCCTGCGCACGACGATAAATATTGGCATCCCGAATCAGGTCAGATTCGCGCTCCGCCACGCCCGCTTCCGACTCCACGACCTCTACGCGGGAAACAACGCCCACTTCGTATTGAGTCTCGGTCTGCTGAAGGAGCGCGCGTGCCGTTTGCAGGCTCTTCTGCGCAACCCGTACGCGATCTCTGGCCGCCACAAGATCCCAGTATCGGTTCACCGTCGACTCGACAATGTCCATCAGAGATTGTTGAAAAGCCTGTTCGGATTGTTCGTAGGCGAGTGACGACGTCTTGACGTTCGTCCAAGCCGTATTCCAAATCAGATCCCGTGCGAGCGGCACACGCGCTGTCACGAAAAAACTCGAATCAAATTGAGCACTCAACGATTGGAAAGTCGTGCGCGTTTTCGTCGAGGTGCTTCGGTACTCCGCAGTCAAAGAAGCGCCTAGATACGGCACGAGCTGCTCAAACCCAACGCCGCCGCCTTGAACACGATCACGGTTCGCTGATGCTTGATTGATCACAGATGTGTTAGGCGACTTCGCAACATCGTAGAGCGCATCGGCAAAGAGTCTCGGGTTGTAGGCTCCCCAAGCACCGTCTTTCTCAGTCTCCGCGATCAGCGGCGCATAGCGCTCGACCTCGACATCGAGGCCATTTCGAATCCCCATCGCGACGGCCTCGCCCAGACTCAGCGGCTGACCATCTCCCACGATCTGCGCGCCCGGCAAAAGGTCTTGCGGCAGCGGGGCCGACGTCGCTGCATTCCGGGACGCGCTGAAGTTAGCCTCCTCTTCAGCCGAAAATTGTGCGGCGGCCTCCGGGGCAACTCCGGCCAGCAGCAGCAACACAAAAGGTGTCCACATCAACAACATTCGAACCATGAAAGCGCTTCCTCCGTCTCCGAGATCATTGGCTGCCGCGAGCGCTACAGCACTGGCCCATCTGCCAGCCTAAACGCGCCGATGGATCGACGTCGCCCACCCGCAAAAACGGATAGATGGACGCTCGGTCTCACGACTCTAATGATCAGGGGGCGCGGCCGGATAATGCGGGTCAGCGGCCCCGGATGCAAGCCGCGAGGCCCCCTTGGCGGTGACCTCAATCACGGCGAAAAAGATCTACCCGATCCCACACTCCGAAGGCGCGTGCAGCGAGTTTGAATGCGTTAAGCTGACGCGTCTCGCTCCTCAGGTGATCTGGGGATGGATCGCCTGGAGAAAAATAGTGGGCCTTTTCAGCTCAAGGGACCGCGGGGAGAAGGCCTCGCAAAAGCCCAGCGTAGACGCGACTTCAGCCCCGGCTTCACCGGCACGGAAGGCGGACTCAGCTGAACGCGCGGAGAAGCGCCCTCAGGCGTTCGAGAAGCCCCCAAGCGGCTCTCAGGCAACGCCAAAGGCGAAGGGCGACGACGCCAAGAACACCCGAGACACAAACGCCAAGGAGGCCTCATCCCAGCCGAGCGCGTGGTCCGCGCGCTCGCTGAAGGGGAATTCCGGCGACTCGAAAACGCAGCAAAAAACATCCAGCCAACAGGAATCCGCCGCGGGACAGACCGCCGGCGCAAAGGGGGAAAAGCAAGTGGCCACACTCGGTCAGTCGATCGTATTCAAGGGTGAACTCAGCGGCGACGAGGACCTCGAAATCGAGGGCCAGGTCCAGGGCGATGTCCATCTCGCCAACCATCAGGTGACGGTCGGCGCAAATGGCCGGCTGACGGCGGAAGTCACGGCCAAGACGATCGTCATCATCGGTCACGTGAAGGGCAACCTCACGGCCACGGAGCGGATTGAAATCCAGGCCACGGGCGTCGTCGAAGGCGATCTGAAGACGCCGCGCCTGAACGTCTCCGAAGGCGCTGTACTCGATGGGGCCATCGATATGTCCGGCGGCGCAGGCGCCTCTAAGCCCGCCTCGAGCTCGACGGGCTCGGCTGCCGGCGCGGGCGAGGCGCTGAAGAGCGCCTAGGGCTTGCCGTATGCCATAGAATCGCCCGGCGCAGCCAGGGCGAAAGGGCGACGTGGCAGGCGGCACACCGACGCAGCACGAAACGCAAAACACAAAACCGCCGCGGAGCCTCAGGCTCCGCGGCGGTTTTGTTTTGGACCTACGTGAGGATGGACACCTCTAGGCGCGCTCGGCCTTTCGCTTCTTCTTGGCCTTCTTCTTGCGTTCTTCCGGCGTGTCGCCGTAGCGCGTCTCAAGGAAGAGCAGCATCGGCGACGCGATGAAGATCGACGAGTAGGTCCCGACGAGCACGCCGATCAGCATCGCGAATGCGAAGGGCTGAATGACTTCGCCGCCCAGGAAGTAGAGCGAAACGAGCGCCAGGATCGTCGTGATCGAGGTAAGGACCGTACGCGAAAGCGTCTGATTCACACTCAGGTTGAGCGTGTCCTCGAGATCCGCCGTCGTATGCAGTTCCATATTCTCGCGGATGCGATCGTAAATAATGATCGTATCGTTCAGCGAGTAACCGAGGATCGCGAGCATCGCGGCCAGAATCCGCAGATCGAATTCCACGCCCGCCATCACCAAAATGCCGCTCGTGATCGCAAGGTCATGGACCACCGCCACGACCGCACCCGGCGCGTAGCGCGAGGAGAATCGGAAGGCGACGTAGATCAGAATCGCGATCGCCGAGAGCAGAAGCGCGTTCAGTCCGTCGTCCCGAAGTTCTTCGCCCACCTTGGGGCCGACGTATTCGACACGCTGCTCGGTGAAGTCGCCGACCTGCGAGCGGATCGCGTTCTCGAGCTCGATCACCCGGGTATTCGAAACGAGGCCATCGCCCTGCTCCGCCGCCGCGGACTCGACCGCCGCGGCCACGTCCTTGTACTTCACGAGGTATTCGTTCGAGCCGATCTCGCCAAAGCGAACAACCGTCGCGTCATCAAAACCCGCCGCTCGCGCAACGTCTCGGATGGCCGATTCGTCCGTGGTGACGCCCTCGTTAAAGGCGACCTGAATCTCGGTTCCGCCAGCGAAGTCGATGCCAATCGGAACGCCTTGGCTCAGCGCAAAGCCAAGCCCCAAGGCGATCAAGGTGAGAGAAATGCCAAGACAGACCTTCCGATATTTCAGGAAGTCGATGTTTAAGCCAGCCGGTACTAATTCGAAGGGCACAACGATCTCCTAAATCGAAAGCTCGGACACGTTACGCGTGCCCGGATAGAGCTGAAAGAGCAGCCGAGTGACGACCAGCGCCGCAAACACACTCGTCACGATCCCGACGGACAGCGTGACGGCGAAGCCCTTGATCGGCCCCGTCCCGTACTGGAACAGAATCACCGCCGTAATCAGCGTCGTGATATTCGCGTCGAGCACCGTCCAGGTCGCCTTACTAAAGCCCGTCGCAATCGCGGCCCGAACAGCGCGCCCCGCGCGGAGTTCTTCCCGGATGCGCTCGAAGATGATCACGTTCGCATCCACCGCCATACCAACCGTGAGCACCAAGCCCGCGATCCCCGGCAGCGTGAGCGTCGCTTCAAACATCGACATCAGCCCGATCAACATAATGAGGTTCGCCACCATCGCGACCGCGGCGTAGACCCCGGACGTTCGGTAGTAAATCGCCGCGAAGGCGAGAACGACGAGCAGGCCGATCCCGCAGGCCAGCGCGCCGCTTTCGATGGAGTCCTGACCAAGGCCCGGCCCCACCGTCCGCTCTTCCTCGATCACCACCGGAACTGACAGCGAACCAGCACGCAGAATCACAGCGAGATCCGCCGCCTCATCGGCCGTGAACTGCCCTTCGATCATGCCGCGGTTCGTAATCCGCGCTCGAATCGAAGGGGCGCTGTAGACGTTGTCGTCGAGGATGATCGCGAGCTGCTTATTCTTGTTCGCTTCGGTCAGCTTGCCGAAGAGATCGCCGCCTTCCTGATTGAAGGTGAACTCAACGATCGGGCGCTGCTGTTGGTCGAATTGCAGTCGCGCATCGTCCAGATAGTCGCCGGTCACGTCCGCCAGCTTCGGCAGCAAGTAGGCGCCGGTCACGATGTCGGTTTCGGCATCGCGCTGCAGCGTGATCTTCTGATTCTCGCCGATCCCGTCGGGGTAGCGCGCGCGAAGATCCGCTTCCGTTGCATCCGCATCCACAACAATCTTGAACTCGAGGAAGCCCGTGCTGTTCAGCAGGTCCCGCGCACGCTGGCGATCGATCTGCTCGCCCGGAATCTGAACAAGAACGCGGTCCTTGCCCTGGCGCGTCACAACCGAATCCGGAATACCGCGCTGCGGATCGTCGATCCGGCGGCGAAGAACTTCAAGCACCTGGTTCATCGTCCGCTCGCGCACATCCGAAGTCCAGTCATCGGTCAGCGCATAACGCAGTTCGAGACCGTCTCCCCCGGCGGACTCGAGCACGTTCGTGTCGTCGACGTATTCAAGCACCTTCGCGCGATCCGCTTCCGAGGCGAGCGCGACCTTGAGCTCACCCGCTTCGACCGAGCTCGACGCGAAAACGATGCTGTCGTCTTCCTGGAGTCGCTCTTCGATGCCCTTGCGGACGAACTGAAGCTCGCGCGTGATCGCATCGTCGAGCTCTACCCCGACGACCCAATGGATCCCGCCGCGGAGATCAAGCCCAAGACGCAAGCCATCGTCCGGCCAGAACTCGCTCTCGACGCGCTCCTCTTTGGGAATAAAATTCGCTGCCGTGACAAAGCCAAAAAGCAGCAGCAATGCGGCGACGAACGCCGCCTTCCAACCGATCGAATCGTTCACGATTCGTCTCCCTTATTTCCCGATCCACTGGCCGTGCCTGAAGCGCCGCCAGTGCCCTCTTTCGTCAGCTGGTCGATGCGCGACCGCGTGACCCGAATCTTCACCTTCTCGCCGCGCACCCGCGCGATTTCCACTTCGAGAATGTCGCCGTCGACCGCGAGCACCTTGCCATGGATTCCGCCCAGGGTCACGACATCATCGCCCTTCGCCGCTGTCTTCAGAAATTCCTCGCGCTCGCGCTGCTGCTTTTGCTGCGGCCGGATCACGAGGAAGTAGAAGATCAGAAAGATCGCCCCCATCATCAGGAAGAACGCGAGGTCTCCCCCACCTTGGGCCTGCAGCGGAACGAATCCCCCCGAATTCATTGCGGATCTCCTTGGGCGACTCGGCCCGAATGCACATCATTCTCGCGTAGGCGGGATTGCCCATGCGAAGCAAGGAACGCGTCCTCTCGTCTTTCTAGACGCGCGCCTGGATAGAAGCGCGCGAGGATACGCTGATATACGTCGCCGCGCTCTGCCATGCCCCGGGCGCCCCATTGGCTCATTCCGACGCCGTGGCCGTAGCCCGATCCAACGAAAGCGAAGCCATCCGGCACCGCTCGCACGTCAAAGAGACGACTCCGTAGGGCCAAGGCCCCAACAAGATTCCGCAGCGCATCTCCCTCGAGCTGCGCGACCCCGCGCCCCCCTGCGATCCGAAGCGCCCGAACGCGGCCACTGCCCGTCCGCGCGACGACCTGGACTGAGCTCACGCGTCCGACTTTGAGTCCCGCGGCAACCAGAGTCGACTCGAAACCCGCGCCCTTAAAGACGGAGCGCCAATAGGTATGCGGCGCATCGTCCTCTTCGTCGACTTCGACGCTGCGTAGATAGGGATGATCCTCGCCCCAAACCTCGCCCGCCGTGGCCGTCTGGCCGCCGGAAGTCGAGTGGAAGACCGCCAGGATCGGGGCCTTCTTGTAGGTCAGGATCTCGCCCGCCGTGGCCTGGGTCGCCGCTCGGGTTTCCGGGCTCTCGGCCGAAATGCCGCGATACACCTGGCTTGCCACGGTCGCCTGGACATCCCAAGGTTCCCCCGACCGTCGTTCTGCGTGATGCAAAGCGTAGGTCCGGGCCGCGACCGCCTGAGCCTGCAGCGCCTGAGCCGGCCAGCTCGGAGACATTTCGGCGCCCAGGATCGAAGTGACGTAGTCCTCGAGCCTGACGCGGTTCAACACTTGGATACGGCCCGCTTCCGTCGTGACCCGGATCGCCCCGCGATAGGTTCGTTCGCCGACGCGCCATATTTCGCCGACGCGCGACAAAGAGTCGCGCCGAGCGTGATTGGGCGAAGCGCCCGCGGCAGCGCCAGGAGACCACGGGTCGCCGACCACCCGTCCGTTCACCTCAAGCTCGCCGCGCCGGTTCAGCCGAACGCGAGCAGGCGCATCCACTCGGCCGACGTCGACCGCGGCAGCTTGGTCATAGACCAGGACGCGGACCGTTCGGCCAAGCTTCGACGCCTCAGCGGCGAGCGGCCCCGCCATGAAGGCGGACGCCAATACGCAAAGCGTGGCGAGCAGACCCGGCGCACGCGGAATCCCCCGAAAAGCCGGAACAGCCTCTAGAACCTGAGCGGCCTCTAGAAATAGACGCATCAGAGGTCCTTGCGGATCGCCTCGGCCTTATCCGTCATCTCCCAGGGCAGACCGATATTCTCGCGGCCGAAATGCCCGTGGTAAGAGGTCGCGCGGTAAATGGGTCGACGCAGATTCAGCGCTTCGTCGATGCCCCGCGGCGTGAGATCGAAATGCTTACGCACGATCTGCTCCAGCTTATTTCGATCGAGACTCGAAGTGCCGAAGGTATCAACGCGAATCGAGACCGGCTCGGCCACACCAATTGCGTAGGCGAGCTGGACCTCTGCACGGCGCGCGGCGCCGGCCGCGACCAGGTTCTTGGCCACATAACGTGAAGCATAGGCCGCGCTGCGATCCACCTTCGACGGATCCTTGCCCGAGAAAGCGCCACCGCCGTGTCGCCCCATCCCGCCGTAGGTATCGACGATGATCTTGCGACCCGTGAGTCCCGCGTCGCCCATCGGACCGCCGACGACAAAGCGGCCCGTCGGATTCACGTGGAAGATCGTATCGTTGTCGATCAGCTCGCCGGGCAGCGTCGTGCGAATCACCTTTTCGATGATGTCTTCGCGGAGCTGCTTATGTTCGACGTCGGGCGAATGCTGCGTGGAAAGAACGACCGTATCGATCCGCTTCGGTCGATCCTCGTCATCATATTCGATCGTGACCTGGCTCTTCGCATCGGGACGAAGATAGTCGAGCTCTCCGCTCTCGAGATGCTGACGCGTCGTTTCCATGAGGCGATGCGCGTAGCGAATCGGGGCCGGCATCAGCTCCGGAGTTTCGTCGCAAGCGAAACCGAACATCATGCCCTGGTCGCCTGCGCCCTGTTCCTTGTGAAGGCCTTCGCCTTCGCTCACGCCCTGGGAAATGTCCGGGCTCTGCTTGCCGATCGCGATCTGGACACCGCAGGTCGAAGAGTCGAAGCCCATATCGGAGCTGGTGTATCCGATATCGTGAATCACGCTGCGCACGAGCGCCGGAATCTCGACCTGAGCCGAGGTCGTGATTTCACCGCAGACCAAAACCAAGCCTGTCGTCGTCGCTGTTTCGCAGGCAACCCGCGAGGCTGGATCCTGGGCCAGCAGCGCATCCAAAATGGCGTCCGAAATTTGGTCGCACATCTTGTCGGGGTGTCCCATCGACACCGACTCCGAGGTAAACATCAAACGCGATCCCATGACTGTCTCCAACTACCTTCCAAAAGAGGGGGGCGGCAAGGTAGGCGAGAGGCCCTCCGGGATCAAACGAAAGCAGCCGGCAAATCGAGCGAAAGCCGAGCCTGAATCCCCTGTCCGAGAACCCAGTCCGAGGCCCCAGCGAAGGACCCAACCCGAGAAACTAGTCGTCCAGGGCCTCGAGCAGCGCCCCGACTTCCATCACGGCCTGTTCAGCGTCGGGGCCGATGGCCCGGACGGCGAGCGTCGTGCCCTGAGTGGCCGCCAAGCAGAGGATTGACAGCACACTCGACCCGCTGACCCACTCTTCCCCGCGGCCCAGGCTGATTTCGGAGTCAAATCGGCCCGCAAGCTGAGCCAGCCGGCCCGCGGGTCGCGCATGGAGTCCCAACTCAGACTGCACCGTAAAGTTCTGCTCAAAGACATCGGGATCGCCCGCGGAGCTCATCCTTCGCCTCCGGGCACGAGCTCGCTGGCGACGGAGATATTGCGCTGGCCATAGGCTTTGATGAAGGCCGCCAGCTCGTCGAGGGGCTTGTCCTCCCGCATCGTCGCGAGCTTGATCAACATCGGCAGATTCATTCCCGTCACCACTTCGACCTGATGCTCGTCGTGGAAGGACAGACTCATATTCGAGGGCGTCCCTCCGAACATATCCGTCAGGATCAGTACGCCAGCGCCGCCATCCGCCGCCTTCAGTCCCGCAGCAATGGAACCCCGAACCTCTTCGACGGCCATCGTGGGATCGACCGAAACGGCCTCCCAGCTCGGCGCCTCGGGCAGAATCAGGCGCAACGCCTGAAGAAATTCTTCTCCAAGGCGGTAATGCGTGACGATTAATACTCCAGCCTTCACAGCGGCCTCTCCACATCTCGGTGAACTAAATTGACCTCGCGCCCCATGGCTCGAAGCCGCTTGCCCATCATTTCGGCGATGGCGACGGAGCGATGTCGGCCGCCGGTACAACCGACGCCCACGGTCACGTAGGCCTTCCCTTCTTCATCGTACAAGGGAAGCAGATAATCAAAGAAGGACGAGAGCCGCGAAAAGAACTCTTGCCCACGCTCGCTCTCAAGCACGTAGTCCGCGACCGAGGCTTCCTTGCCCGTGCCCATCCGAAGCGATTCTTCGAAATACGGGTTCGGCAAGAAACGAACGTCAAAGAGCAGCTCGACCGAGCCCGGCGTGCCATGCCGAAAACCAAAGGAGATGAGGTTGATCACCGTCGTCCGCGCTTCGCCCGAGACGTGCCGGATCACCGTATCCTTCAGCTGATGCACGTTCAGCGCGCTGGTATCCACCTTCAGGTCCGCGAGCGTCACGACGTTGTCCAGCAGCGTCCGCTCGAGTCCGATGCCCTCGCGAACCGAGCCCGTCGGTGCCAAGGGATGAACTCGCCGCGTCTCCCGGTATCGCCGCTCCAGGACTTCATCCGCACAGTCGAGGAAGAGCACCTCCACGTTCGTGCCCGACGCACGCAGCTCTCCGACGACTTCGGGAAAACTCTCCAAGAAATCTTTTTCGCGCGCATCCAGCGCGAGTGCAATCTTCTCGATCGAAGAGGACGCGTCCTGACAGAGGCCTAAAAATTGAGGCACCAGCTGGACAGGCAGATTATCCACGCAGTAAAACGAAAGATCTTCGAGCGCGGCCATCGCCGTCGTCTTACCGGAACCCGACAGCCCCGCAACGAAGACGATCTGCGGCTCCCCTGCGACACCTGAGATCGCCTTTCCGCTGCTCATTTTTTCGTCCCCCTTGCGTCACCGCGCTCAGACGCTTTCGACCGATCCGAACTCGGCCCCGAGTCCGACTCCGACAGGGGGAAGGTGCCATCTCCCGATCTCAATCGCTCGTCGAGCCGTGCCGCTGCGTTCACACCCTGCTCTCGAAGGCGCCAATCGCGAATCGCCAACTCCACCAGCGTCGCCAGATTGCTCGCCGCATGGACGGGCAGAACAACGCAGGGAATATCCACACCGAGAATCGTTTCGACATCCCGCGTGAGACCAATCCGCTCGAATTGTCGGCCCTTCTCCCAGTCTTCGAGTCGCACAACAAAGCCGACTTCTGATTCGTCCAGGGTCCGCTCCGGACCAAAAAGATCCGCCACGCTCATCAGTCCGAGGCCGCGCACTTCGATGTAGTGGCGAATATGCTCCGGCGACCAGCCGACGATCCGCTCGCCTGGGCCCGCGCTTGGGCCCTCGCCAGTGCCGGCACTCTCGCCCTTTCGTTCACGGTCCGCCTCGTTCTCGCCCGCCGCATCGACCGCGTCTTCGACCCGAAGACGCACAACATCGTCCGCAACCAGCCGCTCCCCGCGCCGCACCAGCTCAACAACGCATTCGCTCTTCCCGACGCCACTTCGACCGAGGATCAAGACCCCGAGCCCCATCACCTCGACAAGGGAGCCATGCATCTGGGTGACGCGAGCCGTCTCCCCGGGCGCAGCCGACGTCGCCGTCGCGGAGTCTGGATCAGGAGAGGAACTCATCGGATCACCTGCCGCTTCGGATCGCGGCCCGCCAGACCCGCAACGCAGCGAAAGAAGAACGCCCACCGTGCATGGTCGTACAAGACGTGCAGTCGAGGCATGCGACTAGAAGCGGCCGCAAAAGCCGCATCAAAATTTCGCGTCTTCCTCTTCGATCGCCCGGAAGATCTCATCCAAATCACCCGCAGCCAGGAGCTTCTCTCGGAAACTCGCATCGCGGAAGAAACGGGAAATCCGAGCCAGCGCCTTCAAATGCTGTCCGCCGGATTGCTCGGGCACAACAAGCAAGAAGAAGAGCTGCGTCGGCTGACCATCGATCGAATCGAAGTCCACCCCGGCCGAGCTGCGCGCAAACGTCGCGACCAGCCGATCGAGACCGGCCATTTTCCCATGGGGGATCGCAACGCCCTCGCCGATTCCCGTACTCTGCAGCGCCTCGCGGTCGCGCAGGACACCGAGGAGCTTCTCCTCATCGATCGAGCCCGCTTTACCAGACGCCGCTTGGCTCTGCGCAAGTTTCCCTGCCAGCTCCGCCAGCAAGTCATCCTTGCCCGTCGCTTCAAGGTCCAGGATCGAGGCTTCTCGTACCAGAATGTCGGTGATCTTCATCGGGGCTCCGCGCTGCGGGCGCACTTTATCCCGCTCCCGAGGGTCTCGCTATCCCCAAGCGTCGCTCGGACGAGAATCAGCCGATCCCTGGCGCAATTTTGCTAAGTGCGCCCTTGGGCCACGCTTTCAGCCGACCTGCCGCCGCTTCGTCGAAGAGAGGATATTCATCGCCTCGCGGTACTTGGTCACCGTCCGCCGCGCGATGTCGATATTTGCGGATTTCAACATCTCCGCGATGCGCTGATCCGACATCGGACGCTTCGGGTCCTCGCTGCCGATGATCTTTCGGATCTTCTCTTTCACGCTCTCACTGGCGAGCGCATCGCCCCCATCAGAGCGGCTGATGCTCGAGTTGAAGAAATATTTCAGCTCAAAGATGCCCTGGGGCGTATGCACGTACTTGTTGGTCGTGACGCGGCTGACCGTGGACTCATGCATCTCGATATCGTCGGCCACATCGCGCAGGTTCAACGGCTTGAGATGGGCCACCCCATGCTCGAAGAAGTCGCGCTGATACTGGATGATGCTCTGCATGACCTTGTAGATCGTGCGTTGACGCTGATGGATGGACTTGATCAGCCACATCGCAGAACGCACTTTGTCGCTGACGTAATTCTTCGTGTCGCGCTCGGCCAGATCTTTGCTCGCCTGTTTCTGCGTGGGCGCCTCGGCATTCGCCCCGGGCTTATCCTCGCCCGTGTTCTTCGTGTCCTTGGACGAGGCGTTCGATAAGACGTCGCGGTACATCGAGCTGATTTTCAGTTTCGGCAGTCCGTCTTCGTTGAGCAGCACATGAAAATCGTCGCCGATCTTGTAAACGTAGATATCTGGCGTGATGTAGACGGGCTCGTCGCCACCGAAATCGCGTCCCGGGCGCGGATCAAGCGTCCCGACCACCCGTGCTGCGCCCGCCACCACCTCGATGGTCTGGCCCGTCACCCGCGCGAGTCCGCGGAAATCGCGCTTCTCAAGCAGATCCATATGCTGATCCACGATCAGCCGGACCAACGCATCCCCCACCTTCCGGGTGTCGATCTGAATCAGCAGGCATTCGCGCAAGTCGCGTGCGCCGACGCCGGTCGGATCCAGCTTCTGAACCGCGGTGAGAACTTCTTCCACCGCCTCTACAGAAGCGCCCGACTGGCGCGCAATCTCTTCCGTCGTCGAGCAAAGGAATCCGCGCTCATCGAGATTACCGATAATCCAGCGCGCGAGTTCTTGCTGTGTCCCGTCGAGGTCGGTGACCTGAAGCTGCCACTCGAGATGCTCCGCCAAGCTCTCTCGCCGCGCGTACGTCGCTTCGAGCGAAGGTCGATCATCGTCGCCCATCACGCCGCCCGACTCGAGCCCGGTCATCGGGTTGCTCTCGAGGTACGACTCCCACTCAATATCTGCGATTTTATCCGCGTCGCTGGGGGCCGCATCATCGGGCGCTGCGCCGGCTTCGTCCGGGGCGGTCAGATCGGACCCGGAGAGCTGCTCGTCGAGCGCCATCTCCGAAGATTCGCCGTATTCGTCGCCGCTCTCAGCCGAGGCATCCCGCGCTTCGATCTCGCCCGGATCCTCGCCAGAATCCGTCCGCTCATCCGAGCCATCGGCACTATCGCGATTGTCAAAATCGTCAGGGGACGCGTCCTCGCGCTCCCCTTGTGTTTCTTCTTCTACATCGGTCTCTTCAAGGACCGGATTTTCCTGGAGTTCCTGCTGGACAAGGTTCACGAGTTCAAGCTGGTTCAACTGCAGCAGCTTGATCGCCTGCTGCAATTGCGGCGTCATCACGAGCTGCTGCGAGATGCGAAGCTGTTGTTTCAGTTCGATCGCCATGAACGCTCTTTGATTCCCCTTATCCGTTTCAGTTTCACTTCGAGATGCTGCGGGCTAGAACTGACTTCACGTCCTCTCGCGGTGATCTCTTGAGGCTTCATCACCGCGATCCCCGATTCTCTCCGCGGCAATTCACGCGCGGGCCTTTCCTGGTTTCACCCGCGTGCAGTTCACAGGGGAGTCTCCCGCATTTCGTGTGCAGAAAAACCGGGCTCCCCACTCAGGCTAAGACCTGACCTTCTATCGCGATCAATTCAAGCTGAAGTTCTTCCCAAGGTAAACCTCCCGGACCTCCGGGTCGTCGGCAATCTCCGCGGGCGTTCCCAGCCGAAGGATTTCGCCGTCCTTGATGATGTAAGCGCGGTCGCAAATGGAAAGCGTCTCGCGCACGTTGTGATCCGTAATGATGACGCCAATATCGCGACTGCGAAGCTGTTCGATAATTTTTTGAATATCGATGACCGCAATGGGGTCAACGCCCGCGAAGGGTTCATCCAGGAGCATGAACTTGGGATTGAGCACAAGCGCCCGCGTGATTTCAACGCGTCGCCGCTCCCCGCCTGATAGATCTGCGCCCTTGCGCCCCGCCTTCTCCGTCAGTCCGAGCTCCGCCAGGAGTTCTGCCAAACGCTCCTTTCGGCGCGCACGACTCGGCTCAACTGTCTCGAGAATTGCACCCACGTTGTCGGCCACCGTCAGCTTTCTAAAAATTGACGCTTCCTGCGGCAGATACGTAATTCCGAGTCGCGCCCGGCGATACATCGGCAACTCCGTAATTTCGTCGTCGCCGAGGAAGACCTGTCCTTCGCTGGGGCGGACGCTGCCCGCCATCATGTTAAAGGTCGTCGTTTTCCCCGCGCCGTTCGGACCGAGCAATCCAACCACTTCGCCGCAACGCACTTCGAGGTCCACGCCGCGAACGGCGACTTTCTCGCCGTACCGTTTCACGAGCCCTTTCGCGTTCAGCACCTCGTTCCCGGACGCGGGCGCCCCCGGCGATTTCGGCTGCCCGTTGGAATCCGCTTCGCTCACGTCCGTCCCTCTTTGTTATGCGCGATGCTCACATCAAGCCCTTTCCCGCGCTGCACGCGGAGGATGATGTGCTGCCCTCTGATTCGGGCCGGATCACGATCGACGCAGCACCCTGAACGCGGGCCTCATCGCCCGCAAGATCGAATTCGATCGATTCGCCGCGCACGATATCGCAGCCCTGAATCAGCTCCGCATGACCGCGGCAAACGAGCTTCTGCGCTTCGCGTTGATAGATTGCTTGGTCACAGCTGGCCTTTCGGCCGCCTTGGTCGATCTTCACATGCCCCCGAGCGATAAGTTGACGCGGCTCGGATTCCCCCTTGCGGTAGTCGGCCTGGAGACGGTCGCTCCGAAGGCGGATATTCGCCTGCTTCACGCGGACGTTATTCTGAAAAATCAGTCGGCGTTCAGAGCCGCGACTTTGAATTTCAGCCTCGTCCGCGTTGATTTCGATCGGCGCATCGCTGGTAAATCCGCCGAGGTCAAGCTTCGAAGCGAACCCGTCCTCATCGTCTCCCTTTGTTCGACCCGAACCGGTCGAGCCGGTCGTAGCGGTCTCTCCCGGCCCTGCGGTCGCGCCGGGCACGCCCTCAATCACGCGCGCATCCTCGCCAAGATCCCCCATGATTGCGGCCGCCAAAGGATCGAGCGCTGCAGCCCACCCTGTCCCGGAGCGCGAGCCCCCTTCCGACTGCGACGAAAGCATCACCTGATGTCGATAAAGCTCCGCACCGGAATGCCCCGACCGAATCACAATCTCAACCTGTCGCCCCGCCGCTTCCGAAACAACTCGGCCGAGGACAACATGCTCCACCGCCGCGCCATGGGCCCAACGCCGCACCTGCTCCGCATGGGGTTCGAAAAGAGGTTCAGCGACCCATTCACTCGGAACGATCAGACGCTCCAAATCCCGCAGCGCGAGCCGTCCGGCGAGGAGCTTCGCAAAATCGGGCTCGGCGCTGGGGCGGTCGCTCTCAACGAGATCGGCATTCCCCGCGCGAACGGGCACCCCGGCTTCGCGCGAGCCGTACTCGAAGGGCGCAACCGCGATGCGCACCGGCGCGAGTGCGGCCGCAGCGCTCTGCGCAGAAATCAGATTCCCCCCGACCCACAAAACACATCCTGCCGCAAACCAAGCCGCGCGCAAACACAAGCTCAGCCGACGTGGATTTTCTTCACGCGTAGGTTTCTCACGCACAGATTTCTCACGCACAGGTTTCTCACGCACAGGTTTCTCACGAGCAGGTTTCTCACGAGCAGGTTTCTCGGAAAGCCAGAAGGTCATTGTTCCTGCACGATGCGCGCGCCGCCTTGCAAACGGAAGCGCTGCTCATTCACGAAATAGCGAAAGCCACCCCCTTGGTAGCGCCCGTCTGCATCGGTGATCTGAACGGGCTCATCTGTATAGAGGAGTCCCTTCTCTTCATCATAGGCCACCCAGAGCGCTTCGAATTGCCGATCGCCTTCAATCGTGCCCACGACGTGGCCTTCGGCGACGAAATCCTGGGTCGCCAAATTCAAGCGGCCGCCGTCGCAGCGCATCTCGAAGCCCGTCCGACCTTCCCCCGGCGCAACTTCAACCTCGACCTCCTCGAGGTCGGCGATCTGTTCTTCGGGGTAGAAGCGCGCGCGCACCGCGCGCAAAAGAATCTCGTTCGCCGAGCCTTCGCTGGCCACGAAGGTCATGCCCTGAACCTGAAGCTCTTGCCCTAAGTCCTCGGCAACACCCTCAAGCTCGGGCGCATCTGCGCGAACGGCTTCGGCCGAAACCGTCCAGCCAAGAACAAACGCGACGACCCACACGCGGCTCAGCCCGCGCCAAGAGCCACGCAGGCCTACCCAACACGAGCGCGTGTTCAGCGCTCCGCCCTGCGCTCGGGCAGAGACGAACGGGCGATGAGAGAGGAGCGCGCGAGCGGGGCCCGGCGCCGAATGCGTATCAGTCTTCATGCCCGAAGAGTGTACTGAAAGGCTCGCGGCTCCCGATCCAATGAGCCGGCCGTAGCAGCACATAGTCGATCACCACGCCCACAGGATGGAGCACGTAGGCAATGATCCGCAGAGGATGACCCGCATCAGCCGCATCGTACTCATCCGCTGCCGCCGGCGAAGCCGAGAGTGACGCGCCCGCAAGGGAGAGACTGAGAGCGATCACAGCGACCCAGCGCCGCCATCCGCCCTGAGGACGATTCTGGGCCTGCTTCTGAATTTGGCGGGGATCTGCTTTTCGCATCGAATCAATTCCTTCTCGGACTCTGGGGCCATTCTACCGAGTCCGAATCCAGAACGCCCGGGGGGCGGGATCGGCTCGAAATACGACTGCCTATCGGCGCGCCTTCGCCCTGACACAACCATGAACAGAATTCCTTCGGTTGATCGAATTACCTTTCCGGAAAGCTACTTAAAGTGCCCATACGAAGACAACTTGGAGGCCGAATCCGTCAGAAAGTCACAACTTGCGCATCTAATCGTCCAAGAAAATCAACTTTCTGCATCTTTATCGCATTTATTTTTTGATTTCATGTCGTATCCTTCCGATCTTCTTTGCATCACGTTTCTCCGCATGACGAAAGTCATTGCTGTGACGCAATCAGACCCGCTAGATCCGGACGAGACTTTAAAACATGGACCAAAAACTCCCGACAGGAGCTGAAAAGCTCATCCAATGCCTCGAACGTGAAGGAGTCGAGTATATCTTCGGCTATTCCGGCGGTGCGGCGATGCCGATTTTCGATGCCTTACTCGACTCGAACATC
Source organism: Myxococcota bacterium (assembly GCA_045106235.1). Taxonomy (GTDB): domain Bacteria; phylum Myxococcota_A; class UBA9160; order UBA9160; family UBA4427; genus UBA4427. The sequence continues at coordinate 139,083 of JBGCEJ010000010.1, read as the reverse complement.
GAATTGATCCTGGTCCGCCATGAACAGGGCGCCACGCATATGGCCGACGGCTACGCACGGGCGACCGGAAAGCCGGGCGTGGTCCTCGTGACCTCAGGCCCCGGCGCCACGAATACCGTGACTGGCCTGCTGACGTCTAATATGGACTCCGTCCCCGTGATTGTCCTGACGGGACAGACGATTTCGCCGATGCTCGGCAAAGACGGCTTCCAAGAAGCGGACGTCACCGGCATTACCTACCCCGTCGTGAAGCACAGCTATCTCGTGAAGGACGCGACGGATATTCCGCGCGTCGCCCGCGAGGCCTTCCATATTGCGACGACGGGCCGCCCTGGCCCCGTGCTCATCGATTTGCCGAAGGATGTAACACAGGGCCCCTGCGATGCGGCCTTCGTCGATGAAATCGATTTGCCCGGTTATTCGGTACCGACGCATGGCGATCCGGAAGCCATCCGCCAGGCGGCGGAAGTGCTCCAAGCGGCCAAGCGTCCGATTCTCTATGTCGGGCACGGTGCGGTGATCTCGAATGCCGGGAAATCGGTGATTCGACTGGCGGAGAAACTTCGCGCACCGATCGTGAACACCTTGCTCGGCAAAGGCGCGGCGGATGAAAACCACCCGCTTCACCTCGGCATGTTAGGCATGCATGGTACGGCGTATGCGAATAAAGCCGTCGACGGATGCGACTGCATCATGGCGATCGGCGCACGTTGGGATGATCGCATCACGGGCAAGCTGGACGAGTTCTGCGTGGACGCCGCCAAGATCCATATAGACATCGACCCCGCGGAATTCGGCAAGATGATCACACCGGACGTCGCCATCACGGGCGATGCTCGCCTCGTGCTGGAAGAGCTGATCCCCCAAATTTCTGCGGGCGACACCGAAGAGTGGTTGACGCAGTGTGAGTCCTGGCGGAAAAAGTTCCCGCTAAAATATGCAAAGCAAGGCGGACTTCGAGCTCAACATGTCCTCGATCGCCTCCATCACGTGACGGGCGGAACCGCCGTGATCACGACGGATGTCGGACAGCATCAGATGTGGGCCGCTCAGTTCTGTCTCTCGGCATCGAATCGCAGCTGGATCTCCTCCGGCGGTGCAGGCACGATGGGGTTCGGTTGGCCGGCCGCCATCGGCGCTCAGCTCGGCTGCCCCGACAAGACCGTGTGGGCCGTCTGCGGAGACGGCGGCTTCCAGATGACGCAATCGGAACTCGCGACCGCGCAGATTCATTCGCTGCCCGCGAAATGCCTCATCATCAACAACAATTTCCTGGGCATGGTTCGCCAATGGCAGGAACTTTTCTTCGATAACCGCCTCTCCGGCGTCGACCTCGTGGGCAATCCGGACTTCGTGAAGCTTGCTCAGGCCTACGGCGTCAAGGCTTTCCGAATCCGCCGGCCCGCCGATATCGACCGCATCCTGACGGAGGCGAACGAGTACAACGACGGGCCCTGTGTCGTCGTGGCCGAGGTCATCAAGGAAGACAATGTGTTCCCCATGATTCCCTCCGGCGCGCCGCTCTCCCAGATGATTATCGAAAAGCCAAAAGAGAAGCTCGCTAAGCCGACGGGCAGCACCTGAGCCGCTCAACGATTCGACACCCCGACACCCCGAACACGTCGGACAAACGAGCGCCCCAAGCCAAGCCCAATCGACTCAAGAAGAGGCGTCTAGAGACGCCGAACTAAGGCAAAAATCTAAAATGAGCCAAGCTCTCGTCACCCCTTCGGACAAATCGACCACGAATGGCAATCGCGACCTGCATACGATTGCCCTGCTCGTACGCGATGCCCCGGGCGTCCTGGTCCGCGTGGCCATGGTTTTTTCGCGCCGCGGCTACAATATTGAGAGCTTGGTCGTCAGCCCCGCGGCGAAGTCCGGCTTTTCGCGAATGACGGTGACGAGCTCGGGCGACCCGTCCATCCTCGGCCAAATGATCAAACAGCTGCAAAAGCTCGTGGACGTCGTGCATGCCCTCGACCACACAGCGACCGATCGGTTCGAAACCGAGATCGCTTTGGTCAAACTTCATTGCCGGGGTGAATCGCGGCGCGAAGTCCTCGAGATTGCCGAGCATTTCAATGCGAAGGTGGTCGACTACGCCTCGGAGAGCGTGATCCTCCGAGTCTATGGCGGAAGCGACAAGCTCGACGCAATGATCGAACTCTTCGACGAGGAGAGCATTCTCGAGCTTGTCCGCTCGGGGAAGATCGTGATGGCCCGCGCCTTAGACCCCACTTAAACCCGACCCGAGAGCCGACCTCAGCCCGGACCTACTCCATCTGCATGACCCAGGCGTAGGCCTCTTTCTGATGTCGCCAGAGATCGGCAGAAGAGATGTCGAGCTCTTCGGCCAACTCTGCGGTCTCTGCAAAATCGCCGCGATCCAGGCACTCTACGAGACGGAGCATCCGCCCCAGTTCGCCGCCGTATTCGCCAAGCGCGCGATCCATCTCCGGAGTCAGCGCCAGGTCCGCAAGAACGGCTTGGCGATCCATGCCGAAAAGCACGTGGACGAGTGAAAGGATGCCGATCAGAAACGCCTCATGACCGCGCTCCTTTCCCGAAGGACTCGTCCCAGCGGAGTCCAACGTCAGCAACTCCATCTGTTTCGCTCGACTTGCCGCGACACGGAAAAGTGGGCCCTTCGCTCCGCCCTGATGACCGATCTGAAAAAGCAAAAGCATGAGCCAGCGCGAAAGCCCTTTTGCCCCGATCATCATCAGCGACTGCCCCACGCTTTCAATCTTCTGAGCGCGCGCGAGCTCAAGGCTGTTCACCAGGCGGAGGAGCCCTTCGGTCAGCGTTTCATTGCCTTCAATGACCTCTGTCACCGCGGGGATCTCGATGTCGGCCCCCGCCTCCACAAGCAATTGCATGATGAGCTTTCCGTCTGGATTCGCACGGGTCAGCTCATCCGCAGATGCGTCCTGGTAACTCACGCCATGGATCAAGTCGAAGCCGGCCGCGCGAATCTGCATGAAATCCGAATCGCTCCGAATCGAATTGGCCATGACCTGAAGACCACGCCGCTTCGCACGCCGAATTAACAGGCCACGCGCCTCCGCGCTCTGACCAAAGGCATCCACATGCACCGCATCCGCAAGATCTATCAGCATCTCTCGTGGATCTCGGCGCCCGTAGTCAAGGAATGCGAGACGCACGCCCCGCTGTGCACTCAGCGCATGCAGTCGATTAGAAAGACTGGCATTGACCTCCGTCTGGGCGGTGAGCTGGAGGACCAATCGGTTGCGAGGAATGAGCTCCATGATGTCGCTGTAGACGATGCGGCGATCAGCATATAAGAAAGCGCGACCGCCGCAGAGCATCGAATCCCAATCGGCCGATGAGGCAAAAGCTTCGAGCGCCGATAGATATCCATCCCCGACCGGCTGCTCGCTCTGAAAGCGGTCTCCGGCGGCGGACTGCATTTCAAGCTGCCACCCCATCACCGTGCGTTCACTGGCAACGACAGGCTGGCGGCTCAAGAAAAAGCCATCGTGATCGGTCATCAAACCCTCAAGGCCAACCCTAGGGATATGAGTCGCATATCCTCGGTGGCCTACTCCGATTTCATCGACCGAATTCCGCCCAAACTCAACATTTCCGTGAAGAAGCGACCGGGAGCTAGGCGCCGTCGCGAGCCCGCATTTTCTTGGCCCCGAAATCAGGGGGAAGATTGAGAATCTCTGCGGGAAAAGCCTCCACCAGGAACTCAACAATATCCCGCACGGACAAGATAAAGGCGGGCCAACCGCGCTCATCCGTTACCGGCAGATGACGAAAGCCGCCCACCGACATCATGTTCAGCGCCCATGCAAGCTTCGCATCAATCGGCAGCGTCTCGGGATCTGAAACCATCACTTCGCGCATCGCCACATCCGCTGGATTGCGTCCGCTATCGATCACCTTCAAGAGCACATCCCGCTCGGTGAAAATACCAACCAGCGGCGAACGAAGACCACCGTCTTCGGTGATCAAGATGCATCCACGATGGCGTCGCTGCATCGCCTGCATCGCGTCCTTGACGGAATCATCGGGGGCCAGCGTCAGCGGCGGACGGCTCGGCAAGAGCGTGAGAGGCTCGCCCAGCAAGCTCACATCGAATGTCCTCTGAGAGGAACGACTCACGTCGTCGAAATAGGCATCGTCCTGAAGAACATGCGCCTTCGGGTCCAGCTCGGCATCGAGGTCGATCGACATGGGGCCTCCAATCAAGCGGTCGGGCGAGAAGGAAGTCTCGCATCGCCACCCGATAAGAGTGCCTCAGACAGAGGCAAACGCCAATCAGAAGAACCCCACACCGAAGTCACTAGCCCGAGCAGAGCCTAACCCCGGGGGCGGAGCAACTAATGCCGGCCGACGGGATCCCGAAGATGCGTCTGCACGAAGGTTCGCCAGAGGCGACCACGCAAACGTTCGCGGAACTCGGGATCGGCCTCGAGTCGAGATCCATCACCGAGGGCACCGACGGAGACAAAGGCGCCACGGTCGCCGAGGTCGCCCAGGTTGCCAAAGTCAGAATCAGAGTCAGAGTCAGGTCCTTCTGCGTCCGCCATAAAATCGGCGAAGTCGTCGAGCAAGATCTTCTCTTCGGCGAAGGCGTCCGTCGGATCGTCAAGGGACGGCCGGAAGGCGTCCCTGTACGAGGCGAATCCCGTCCAGTTGGACGGACTTCGCATGCCCGCCACGTCCCGCCTCGAGGGGCTAAGTCTCGGACGCCCAGCGACGTCCTGACTGATTCGTTTCATCCTCGCTCTCCGATGCCGGTCGCGGAACTACCACTGGCCACCGCAGCGTCGAGGAACATGCGCTTCACGCGGTAAAGGCTGGACCGCACCGCATCGCTTGAGCGCTTCGTGCGTTTTGAGATTTCCGGAATCGAGAGGTTTTCGAAATGCCGCATCTCGAAAATCTCCGCCTGCCAATCGGCGAGCTGATCGAGTCGTTGCGTCAGTTGATCTCCGAACCGGTAAAGGTCGAGCTGCTCGTCCGGCGCGCCGACGCCAATCGAAGGCCGGGGTGCGAGATCGCCCTCGTCTGCAAGGTCAATTCGCTCACTCTGACTCTTCGCTTTGCGCAAGCTGTTATTCGTGGTGTTCTTGGCGATGCCATAAATCCACGAGAGCAGTGAAGACTGGCCGCGATAGTTCTCAAACGATCGGAAGACCGCGAGAAAAGTCTCTTGCACCACCTCTTCCGTCTCCGCGTGATTTCTCATCCGCGCGTTGACGAAATTGTAGATGCGTTGGAAATAGCGCTGATAGAGCTCTGCGAAATGGGGCTCGCTCTGCGCGCGCAGCCCATCTAAAAGCTGTTGGTCCGTCATCTCCGCAAGCGGAACGTCGGGGGCAGCGATCGCTTCTCCTACCGTCCTATGCGTCTCGGCAGAAGGAACAGCAGGTTTGGCAACTTCAGCATTTTCAACATGGACGTCCGCAAAAACGGACGCCGCCACAGCAGTCGTTCGAGGCAAAACGGTCTACTCCTCGCACTCTCATCCACCCCGTCTTTCAATTGGACCGATTGAGCCAATTGAACGATTGGACGAACTGAGCGCGCAGCCGTTTCCCAAGACTTTCCCAGAGTCTGACAAGAGGAACCTCTCGTCCCTAAGTAAGTGACGCTTTCCAAGCCCACGTGGCGCGAAGCTCAACGAAAACTCGATTTTTTCGTCGCGGATCGACCTCTGGGGATCGCCTGCGCTTTCGATGCCTCTGCTTGAAACGCAATTGCATCAAAGAATAGATCTGCGTTTCCAAGAGTGTGATCAGCGTCTCATTCTCGACTTACTGGAGCAGCGACAGCGCAGCCTGCGTCGAAACGTTGGCCTGAGCCAGAACCGAGACACCCGCCTGCTGGAGAACCTGATTGCGCGTCAGCTCTGCTGTCTCAGCAGCAAAGTCAACGTCTCGAATCCGAGAATCCGCAGCCTTCGTATTTTCCACTGCGATGGCAATCGACCGAATCGCTGATTCAAGCCGGTTCTGAGCCGTACCAAAGGTCGCACGCAGCGACGCCACAGTGCCTACAGCGCTGTCCAGGAGCGCGAGTACCGCGCGGGCCCCGGACTGAGTGGTCACAGCGACGCTCGAGCCGCCACCGAGCCCCAAGGCGCTCGTGCCCGCATCCACCGCAGCCACGGAGAACCGGTCGTTCTCCGTATCGTTCGCGCCAATCTGAAAGACCGTCACACCACTGGACTTGATCAGCGGGTTGCCATTGAACTCGGTCACCTCCGCGATGCGATCGATTTCTTCGAGCAGTCCCTGAAATTCCAGGTCGACCGTCACGCGCTCTTCGTCGCCCAGCGTGCCATTCGCTGCCTGGATCGCCAGTTCACGCATCCGGATCAGAATCGAGCTCGTTTCATTGAGCGCGCCTTCACCAATCTGCAGCATCGAGATGCCGTCGCTCGCGTTTCGCTGCGCCTGCTGCAGGCTGCGAACTTCCGATCGAAAGTTCTCGGAGATCGCGAGCCCAGCGGCGTCGTCCGCGGCCCGGGTAATGCGAAGTCCTGAAGACAATCGCTGGAGCGACTTCTGCAAGCCGTTCGTACTGTTCACCAAATTTCGCTGTGCATTAATCGAGCTGATATTCGAATTTACTCGGAGTCCCATAGTGTCCCTCTTCCCTAATTCGCGCCCTTCTCAATGCGCGGCGATGATTTGTTGCCGGTCAACTGCAAAGGGAGTGCCATCGGCGCGCGCCTCTTTTTCATCGCCTCGTGGCCGTCTGTTCCGTTTGACGCGAAGGCGTGCCGGCGGTCGCCAAGCGGGGCCTTCCGGCACGTTGCGCATTGCACGCCGGCGTTTCAGGCTGCATTGCACCCTCGGCAAGAAGCGCCGCCCCGGCCCGGCCCTAACGCGCTATGGTGCGCCGCGCCCGCAAACCCGAGTGAACCCCGATGTCCATCCCTGAATCGCCCCAAGCACCGGCCGCAGAAAGCTGGCTTGAGAATCTGCGCGCGCGCCTTGCCGCCCGTCCCCAGCATCGCCGCTGGATCCTTTGGACTTGTCTCGCGGGAACCTTCGCGACGACCTTTACCATCACGATTCTGGGCGTTTCGCTCAAAACGATCGCGGACGATCTCGGCAGCGATGTCACCACGATTGCCTGGGTGATGACGGCGCCCATGCTGGCCCAAGCCGTCTCGGCGCCTCTGCTCGGCAAGCTCGGCGATCTCCACGGCCATCGCCGCGTCTACTTAGTGGGCTTCGTCTTCGCGACCGTCGTCGCGGTCGCGACCGCCCTCGCCTGGGACGCCGTCAGCCTGATCGGCCTGCGCACCCTCGGACAGCTCGCAGGCACGGCGACGATGCCCGCTTCGATGGCCATGCTCTTTCGCGCCTACCGCGGCCCAGAGCGTGTCAAAGCCATGGGCTGGATGAGCGTTGTCATCGCCGGCGCGCCGGTCCTCGGCCTCGCCATTGGCGGCGTTCTCGTCGAAGCGATCGGTTGGCGGCCGATTTTCTTCATCCAGGGCGGACTCTCCGCGCTGGCCTGTGCCATCGCCGTTTTCGTCTTGACCGAGACGCCGCGCCAAACCCGGGTTCGACTCGATATCGCAGGCGCCGGCGTCCTCGCCCTGGCCGCCTTCGCCCTCACCTTCTCGATCAATCGGATCCCCACCTGGGGACTGGGGAGTCCCGCCGTCTGGTGCTCGATCGCGCTGACGCCCGCGCTCCTGGCCCTCTTCGTGCGCATCGAACGGACGACCGAACACCCCCTGCTTCCCCTCGAGTTCCTCACGCGCCGCAATTTCACACTGCCGCTCGTGATTGGGTTCGCGATGCAATTCGCTTATATGGGCGGGTTCATCATCAGTCCGCTGATCATGATGGGGGTCTTCGGCCTGGGACAGGCCGCGACTTCGATGTGGACCATCGCACGCCCGATCTCCTTCTCGGCGGCCTCGCCCGTCGGTGGCCATCTCGGCGGCCGTTTTGGCGAAAAAGCCATGATCGTGATCGGTAGCAGCCTCGTCTTCGTCGCGATGCTCGCCTTCGCCGCGGGCGCGGCCACCACCTCTCTCCCCTTGATCGTCGCCGGACTGATCTCTGCAGGTCTGGGCATGGGATTCGCGCAGCCTTCGCTGACGACACTCGTCGCCTCCGCCGTCGCAGAAGAAAATCACGGCATCGCCGTTTCCACCATGTCCACCACGACTGGGATCGGCGCCGTCGCGGGCGTTTCGATCCTGACGGCACTCTGCGCTGAAGCAGCGACCGGCCCGGCTTTTCGAGATGGCTACCTGCTTGGGGCCGGCGTCGCGGCGCTGGGGATCTTCGCGGCGTTCGGGCTCGGGATCGTTGACCACGATGCGGCTGAGTCAACCGACACAGTCGACACGATCAACACGATCGACAGAGCAGGAAGCGGCGACGATTCCGAGAGCACGGCGAGAGAACCCGCCCGAGCCCTCTAGATCTCGGCCGCTCGTCCACCGCGCATCGCGCAGTCTGCCCCGCTCATGAACTGACTTCCCTGAGCGGTAGCACAGGAAACCATGCGATTCGGATCAGCGGCCGCTGCCCCGGGGCTGCCTTCCACGCGCTTCGCCACCGCGGCCCTTGCCCGCTCGAAAACACTCGCAGCGGCCTCGGCCGATTCTGCGGGCTGAGGCGCGTTTCGTTCAGGGCTCGTCGCCGTCGCCGCAGACGCGTGCTGCGCATTGGCCTCGACATCACCTTGCTCAGCAGAGCCGCCGACCATGGAGATCCGGGCCCCCATCACGCAGAGCAAGACGATTAGGCCCAGTGCCAGCTTCACGCCTGCCACAATGCAGGCCTTTTTCATTTCGGCTTCCATAGGCCTCTGATCGGACGCCGCCGGGCGCCGCTTGAGTAGCGGGTCCCCGGCGGCCTTCGACAGACAGACAGACAGAGCCTGAGAGAAGCCTCTCCCCGCCCCGCCCCGCGCTAGCTCGTCTTGCGCAGATCCCGCGGCAAGCCGTAGCCGCGCTCACCGATGATATTCAGCTGAATATTGCTCGCTCCGCCGGCAATCGCCGGGCCCATGGAGAACATGTACTGCAGGATCCAGCCTCGAGACGTCGTTGAGCGACCCCAGGTATCGAGATCGGCTTCATCGGGACCGTAGACCCCGTCGCCGCCAACCAGGTCGTAGGCGCATTTCATGATCCGCTGCATCGTGTCCGTCGAGAAGACCTTGTTCATCATCATGGGCCGCATGGCCTTGATCATCTCGCCGCGATTGGCTGCGGTGAACTGACGCATATTCGAAAGCTCGCTCGTTCGGACATAGCCTTCGATTTCCGCGAGCTGCTGTCGCACGTTCGGATCTTCGATCGCCGGACGGCCGTTGCGGCGCTTCGCCCGCGCGAGCTCCAGCAGGTCCGAAAAGGCTTCCCGCATCATGAAGGGGTTGCCGATCAAGTTGCGTTCGTGCACGAGTGTTGCCCGAGACACCTGCCAACCCTGCCCGCGCTCAGCCACGATATTGCCGGCGGGAATTCGCGCATCCGTGAAGAACACTTCGTTGAACTCGTAGCCGCCGCTCATCTCCCGCAGCGGGCGCACTTCGAGTCCGGGCGTGTCCATCGGAATCAAAAGATAGGAGATCCCCGCGTGCTTCTTGGCGTCGGGCTCCGTCCGAAACAAGCCGAACATCATATGCGCTCGCTGCGCCGAACTCGTCCAGATCTTCTGGCCGTTGATGACCCATTCGTCACCTTCGAGACGCGCCTGGCATTGCAGCGACGCCAAGTCCGAACCCGATCCGGGCTCGCTGTACCCCTGGCACCACATTTCCTTGCCTTCGAGCGCCGGCGGGACATAGCGCGCCTTCTGCTCTTCTGTTCCGAATTCGAGCAGCGTCGGGACCAGGAGTCCAGCACCCTGACTCGAAAGATCCCGAGGCGCACCCGCGAGATAGAACTCTTCGCGGATGATCTGATCCTTCACCGCATCTTCGGGCTGCTCGGAGCCGCCGTAGATTTTAGGAACGGCACGGTATACGTAGCCCGCCTCGATGCCGCGCTTCCGAAAGATCTGCTCCTGCTCTTCCTCGGGCAGCTTGGCTTCGTCGCCTGTCAGAGGCCAGCCCTTGAGGAATGCCTTTACCGTCTCGCGAAACTGAACGTGTTCTTCGCTGTATTCAAGATCCATTTTTCTACCAGCCTCCGAGCTGTGCAGCGCTTTCGCGATGCTGTTCGGGCGTTCCAAGGAAAGAGCGGTTGAACATGATGCGCTTGAACCACATCTGCACTTCGCATTCCCAAGTGAAGCCATAGCCGCCATGCAGCTCCACGGATTCTCGCGCCGCATGCATGGCACGATCCGTGATATGCGCCTTCGTCACCGAAGCGGAACGGGCGGAATCGTCGCGAATATGGTCGAAGGCATGCGCCGCGTACCAATACAGCGCGCGGCTCGGTTCAATATCCGTCGCCAGTCGCGCAATCGTGTGCTTGATCGCCTGAAACTGCGCGATCGGCTGGCCGAACTGCTCGCGGGAAAGCGAGTACGCGACATCGAGGTCGATCAGCTTCGTCGCCGCGCCGAACGTGTCCGCGGCCAGCAGAATCGAGCCCGCTTGATTGAGCCGCTCCACCTGGCCTTCCGGATCCGAAAGGATTTCGGCAGGGGTCCCGTCGAAGGTCACGCTGAAGATCGGCCGCGTCCGGTCGATTCCGTTCGCATCCTCGATCTTGATGCCCTCGGCTTTCGCATCCACCCAGGCGAGCTTGCCACCCGCGAGGCCCACGAGAAAAGCGTCCGCGAGGTTCGCATGACTAACGATCGTTTTCTTCCCGGAGATCCGGCCTCCGTCCGCCTTCAGCGTCCAATCGCCCGGTGCGAAATGCGTTTCATCTTCTTGAATCGCGATCGTCGCGAGCTTCTCGCCGCCAGCGAGACCGGGCAGAATCGCCTTCTGCTGCGCTGCATCGCCACAAAGCTGAACGCCCAGCGTCGCCATCGCATGCCCGAGGAACGGACCCGGCACAGCGAACTCACCGAGTACCTCGGCGACTAACGCCAGATCGAGCATCTCCATTCCGGCGCCACCGAATTCCTCCGGCACCGTCAGCCCAGCCACGCCCATCTCGCAGAGCCCTTCCCAGAGCTTCGGGTCGTGTCCATCTCCTGCATCGAAGAGCTCGCGAAGACGCGTCGTCGGGCATTCGTTCTGCGCGAAGCCTCGAATCGTCTCCTGAAGCATGTCCTGCTCTTCACTTAAACCAAAATCCATCTCAACTCCCGTAATGACTGAATGCGTTCTGTGCGCTGCCGTGCTGAGGCACCGGATCTTCTGTGAAACACGTTCTACCGTCAAGCAGCGAGAGGATGCATCTTGAAAGCAACTTCGAGCCCGACGCGATTCGTGTTCAACCTGACGCTCAAGCAGATTCCCGCGGTGACCTATACCACCGATAATAACCTGTACCACCGATAAGAAACGGCCGGATCGAACAAACACCGTTTCTCAAAAACACGCCCCCTCAGCTAGCCCGCAACTCCTCCCTCGAAGGCAGCCTGAAACGCCGGACGGGCGACCAAGCGGTCTTGCCAGCGATGCACGACCAAGGGCTCCTCGGGCATCTCGCCGACCTGCTTCACGAGGGTGATCCCGTATACGACCATAATGTCCGCAGCTGAAAAGGCATCCCCAACCAAGTAATCCGCCTTGCCCAAAGCATCCCCGAGCACGCGCAAAGACTGAGCGAACTGCTTCCGGGCGACGCCCAGCGCCTTCTCGCTCCGGTCCTCCTCTTTCAGGACAAACCGGTTTCCCATGATCACGTGCAGCGCCGGCATCAGCGCGGCCTCGCCCCAATGAAACCACTGCAGATAGGCGGCGCGCATAGGATCTCCCGGCGCGGGTTCAAGCCGTCCCTCGCCGTAACGTTCAAGTAGATACTGCATGATCGCGCCCGACTCGAAGAGGACCGTGCCCTCATCTTCGAGCGTGGGAACCCGGCCCTGCGGATTCAGCGCACGATATTCAGGACTGCGCAGAGACGCCCCGCCAAGCGCATGTCGCTCCAGTTCGTATGGCAGCGAAAGCTCCTCAAGGAGCCAACGCACGCGCAGCGACCGCGAGCCCGACACATGATGCAGTTTCATAGGCGCTCCTCGATTGCCCCAGCCCGCTGGGGGCAGACACGGTACCCAAGCCCCCAACGCCCGACCAGAAATTCGCCGCCGCACCCAACCGGTTTGCCGCCTGAGATGTGCAGCCGCCCCCGCTCCCGTATCCTCGCGCGCATGCAAGACGCCGCGCACGCCATTCCCGACCGCCGCAGGATCGGACTCTTCGCGCTCGCGCTCTGCGCCCTCACGCTCTTCGTTTACCACGATGTTGGCGCCCATCAATTCGTTGACTTCGATGACTACGAATACATCGTCGACAACCCCTACCTCGACGGCCACCTCTCCCTCGAGGATATTCGTCGCGCCTTCAGCGAACCGTACAAGAGTAATTGGGCGCCCCTAATGTCCATTTCTCTCGCGGTCAGCGACGCGCTCTATGGCCCCGTGCCCGGGGCCTATGCTTGGGAGAACGTTCTTCTCCATCTACTTGCAAGCGTGCTGCTCTTTCTGGCCTTCGTCCGCATGACGGGCCGAGTCGAGATCAGCGCATTCGTCGCTGCGGTCTTTGCTGTACATCCGCTTCACGTGGAATCCGTCGCCTGGATCTCAGAACGCAAGGAAGTACTCGCGGGCGTGTTCTGGATGGCGACGCTCTTCGTGTACCCTTCCTGGGTTCGCACCCGAAAGGCGAGCGCGGCCGCACTCATCCTTTTGTGGTCGACGCTCGCGCTCTTTGCCAAGGCGACCGCCGTCGCGATCCCGGTGACGCTGCTCCTACTTGATCTCTGGCCGCTCCACCGGATCAAAACCCCACGCGACTTTTTTCGCTGCGCCCTCGAAAAAGCCCCGATCGCCGCCGCCGCCGCCGCCGTCAGTGCCGTCACCTTACTCTCGCAAACCGAATCCGGCGCGAATACTTCAGCCTATACGCCGCTCCTCCTCCGCGGATTGAATGCCGCGCGCGCCTACCGCGTCTACCTCGTCGATACGTTTTGGCCAAGCGGGCTCGCCTACTATTACCCCTACCCAAGCGATGCCCTGCTCACGAGTCCCGCCACCTGGATCACCCTTGCGCTCCTCGTTGCGATGACATTGATGGCCCTCGTTCTGATTCGCCGCGCGCCGCTCGTCACAATGGGCTGGCTCTGGTTCATCGTGACGCTGATCCCGATGATCGGCCTCGTGCGGGTTGGCGGGCAGGCCCATGCGGATCGCTACACCTATATCGCGCAGACGGGCCTGGTCTGCATTCTCGCCTTCGGTGTTTCCGACCTGATCAAGCGCCGCAGCGCCGCAGAGCCGCTCCCAAGCGCGCCGCCCAAGCCGCTGCTCTTCGCGGGGCGTGCGATCGCCGCAATCGCGATCCTCGCTCTCGCGTTCTTGGCACAAAGACAAGTCGGCACTTGGCGCGATTCCGAGACGCTCTTCTCTCATGCCGTCGCCGTCACCGAGCGCAATGCCCATGCTCACCGCTTCCTCGGCGTCGCGCAGTGGACCCGGGGCGATCAGAAAAGCGGCGAGGCCCATCTTCGCGAGGCCCTCTCGATCAGGCCGCAGTGGGGCGATGCGCGACTCGTCCTAGCAACCGCGCTGCTGCAAACCGGTCGTCTCCAAGAAGCGGCCGTCGAGCTCGACCTCGCCACACAACAGGGTGCGCCGCCGGAACTCGCTTGGGCAGCGCGGGGCATCCTGGCCGAACAGAGCGGTCGCGAACGCGAGGCCGCGCAGGCGTTTTCGCGCGCGCTCGAACTCGGCAGCGAAGATTGGCAGGTCCTCAACAATCTCGCCTGGATCCGCGCCGCCAGCGAAAACGTCGACCTGCGAGACCCCGCGGCGGCGGTCGTTCTGGCTGAACGCGCCATCGTCGCGCAGCCGGAAAACCCTTTCGTGCTCGGTACGCTCGCGGCGGCCTACGCCGGCGCCGGCCAACCCAAAGCTGCGATCCAGGCGCAAAGACGCGCGCTCGAGCGACTCGAGCAAGAGGAGGCGCCTAACGTGCGCGCGCTCCTCCCGAGCTTCCGCGCTCGGCTGAACCGCTACCTCCGCGGCCTCCCGGCCTGGTCGACCACGCCGGGCCCTACCCCGAGCGCTACCTCGGGCCCGACACCGGCCCCCGAGCCGGGCGGGACCTCATGACGTCTCCGTCGCTGCCCCAAATCGACAAGTCCGAGCTGCTTGACAACCTGCGCGCTCGCATCGAATCCGACCTCGCTGACCAGATGCGCCGGCAACAGGACGTTCAGGAGGGCGCCACCCATGAGGAAAGCCGCTCGGAGCATGCCAAAGACACCCGGGCGACTGAACAAAGCTACCTCGCCCGCGGCCTCGCACAGCGCGTTGAAGAGCTCACCCGAACCCGGGATGCCCTCCTCGCCCTCAAGCTCCGAGAATTCGCCGAAGACGAAGCCATCGCCGTCTGCGCCTTGGTCACCCTCCAGGACGAAGCTGATCCCGAAGGCGAGAGTCAATTGATCTGGCTCGTCCCCGGCGCCGGTGCCCTCGACCTCCGTCAGCAGGGACACACCATTCGGACCGTCACCCCCGTTTCACCTCTGGGGCGCGCGCTCATAGGCCTCCATATCGGCGACGAGGGCCGCCTCAAAACGCCTCGGGCCGAGCGCAACTTTGAAGTGATCGACGTCCAGTAGGCTATCATCCGCCCTTCAACCGAAAGCCGCATCCCGAATGCCGCGGCCTGCAAACGGAGAGTAATCTCATGGCGACGAGCCCCGAACAACACGCTGACAACGCGATGGCGAGCCTTTCGGCCCTCCCGGATACCGCCGACCGCTCTCTCGAAGAAGAGCTTGTCGAACGCAAGACGAAGCTCGCCGCGGCGCTCCGCATCTTCGGAAAATTCGGCTTCGACGAAGGCGTGGCGGGACATATCACCGCCCGCGACCCCTTCAATGAACATCATTTTTGGGTGAACCCGATCGGTCGATCCTTCAAGCTCATGAAGGTCTCGGATCTGATTAAGGTCAACGCTGAAGGCGAAGTCATTGAGGGCGGCGGCTTGCTCAACCAGGCCGCCTTCGCCATTCATTCGCGCCTTCACGCAGCGCGCCCCGACGTCATCGCCGCGGCCCACGCCCATTCCGTCTACGGCAAGTCCTGGTCGTCCCTGGGCCGGCATCTCGACCCGCTGACCCAGGATGCCTGCGCGTTCTACCAGGACCATGGTCTCTTTAACGATTTCACCGGCGTCGTACTCGACCCCGCGGAAGGCGACCGAATCGGAGAAGCCCTCGGACAGAACAAGGCCGTGATTCTGCGCAACCACGGACTGCTGACCGTGGGACACACGGTGGATGCCGCCGCATGGTGGTTCGTGACCATGGAACGCAGCTGCCAGGCCCAGCTGATGGCCGAAGCCGCGGCAGGCACCCCGATTCCGATCGATGACGCGAACGCGAAGCTCACGGCGGGAGTCGTCGGCAGCCAGCTCGCCGGACATATCAGCTTCAAGCCCCTCTTCGACGTGCTGATGGAAGAGTCCCCGGACTTTCTCGAATAGAAGCGCGCCCGGCTGCAACGGCGACAACGCGACAACGCGTCAACGCGACAAAGCGACAAAGCGACAAAGCGGGAACGCGTCCAGAAAAAAGAACGGCCGTCCAAGCAACTCGCTCGGACGGCCGTTTTCGTTTCCTGCGGCGAACTATTCGGCGCGTGCGCCGTGCCGCGGCGCGCCTAGCTGCGGCCTGCATTCTTGCGGAAGGCTTCGACCAGCGGCGAAAGCATGTCCTGCACCGCCGACTCCTCCGCGGGCAGATTCAAAGTCACGCGCATATCCGTCACGCCCGCTTCCGCCATCGGTCCGACCGGCGCCATCGTCTGATCCGCATCGATGCCCCCCTTGCCGTCTTCGACAACCTGCAAATAGCTCGAGGCCTGGAAGCCCTTGGGATCGCGCCCGCCCTTTTCAAGGGCTTCGCCAATCTTCGCGAGACCGCCGATCGGGTCCATCGCGTCTTCACCCCACGGAATCCAGCCGTCGCCAAACTTCACGATTCGCCGAAGCACGTTCTTGTTCAGCGTCCCGCTCACCCAAATCGGCACGCCCCCCGCCTGAAGCGGCTTCGGGTTGAGATGCACCTTCTCGAAGTTCACGCTGCCTGAGTGATACTCCGCGGCTTCGGTATTCCAGAGCGTTCGGATGATCTCAAGCGTCTCGTCGAGATGCTGACCGCGGCCCTTGTACTGCACACCGTTCGCTTCGTACTCTTCCTTCTGCCAGCCGACGCCCACACCAATATCCAGGCGGCCTTCCGAAAGCACATCGATCGTCGAAAGCTGCTTCGCCAGCGTCGCCGGCCGCCGCAGTCCGGCGATCAAGATCCCCGTCATGAAGCGCGTATGCGTCGTCTGGGCCGCCCACATCGAAATCACCGTCAGCGGATCAAGCCAATGACCATCGGGCCCCGTCGGCTGAACCCCGCCCGTCATGCCGCCGGCCTTGGGATCTCCGTAAGCTTCGAGGTTCTCGCCCATCACGACATGATCGGAAACGACGAGGCGGTCTATACCCGCCTTGTCCGCACCCCGGCCCTGGGCGAGGAGCGATCGCCATCCGCCCACGCCCGGATCTTCAGCAGCGAAGTTGATGGGCTGGAGCGAAAGCGCAGGCGTGACGTCTGCGAGGGAATGAGCTTTGGGCATGAGGATCTCCGAATGGTTGACGAGTTGGGACCAGCGCGCGGCCTCTGCGCCGAGCGGTCCCGAGCCCTCACGCTAGAACAGTCCGCGCCTTGGCGGCACCTGCGAATCTGTCCGGCCGCGTCAGCCGCTGATTTTCAGATCTTTGAAGGGCTGATCGCGGTCGAGGCGCGGCTCGCGGGGTAAGCCAAGCGCGCGTTCCCCGAGACCATTGCGATGGACCTCACTGGTTCCGCCCCCGATCGTGCCGGCGCCGCGCGCGAGGAGCTGGTCCTGCCAAAGGCCACCCGTCGGCGCGTCTTCCCCCGCGAGCAGCGCGTCGGCGCCCTGGAGCCAGTTCGCCGCCTCGGCTTTTCGATGCCCACCTTCAGACCAGAGGATCTTGAGCACAGAGCCGTCGACATCAGGCCGACGGCCATCGAGGATCGCGCCCTTGAGTCGCGCCTGCAGGAGTTCCAGCACGCGCTCGGCCACGAAGGTCTCGGCGAGCCTTTGCCGAACGACGGGGTCGCCAAGGCGGCCGCGCTGCTCCGCAGCGGCAAAGAGCTCGATGGTTCCCGTCCGGCTGAAATGGCCGGTCCCGATATTTGCGCCTTCGTTCATGAGCACGAAGGTGGTGACGGGCCATCCTGCGTCGATGCCGTTCACGACGTATTTCAGCGGTGTACGGACATCATTGAAGAAGACTTCGTTGAAATGGCGGTCGCCCTTCATGGTGACAAGGGGACGGACTTCGACGCCGGGCTGCCGCATATCGACGAGGGCGAAGCTGATGCCTTTGTGTTTGGGCACGTCCACGTTGGTGCGGCAGACGATGAAGCCCCAATCGGCGTATTGAGCGCTCGTGGTCCAGACTTTTTGGCCGTTCAGTACAAGTTCGTCGCCGTCAACAACGCCGCGTGTCCGAACCGCGGCGAGATCCGAGCCGGCTTCGGGTTCGCTAAAGAGCTGACACCAGATTTCGTCGCCGCGAAGCATCGGTTTCAAAAAGCGCTCGCGCTGTTCATCCGTACCGAAGCGAATGAGCGACGGACCGATCAGGCCGACCGCCGCGTCGATGTAGCCGCTCGCGACATTGAACGCGGATTGCTCTTCGTTGAAGATGATGGACTGAATCGGCGAGCCGCCGCGACCGCCATGCTCGGGCGCCCAGGTAATCGCAGACCAGCCGCCTTCGAAGCGCGTCTTCTGCCAAGCCTTCATCTTGTCCCAGTAATACTGCTCCGCTTCCAGAGAATGATCGGCGGCGCCGTTCGACCAATCGCCTTCACCTTGGCGAAGCTCCGCGTGCGCCGAGAGCCATGCCCTCGCCTCTGCGCGGAAGGCCGCTTCTTCCGGCGTGTCGGCGCGGCGGCCGCTGCTCCCGCTTTCTCGGGCGGCATCGAGTCCTTGGGTCTCAAGGCGATCTGTCCATTCGGCGGCGATGCGCTCTTGATGGAGAACCGCGTCGCCCAGAAAAGCGTCGCTTGCCCGTGCGCGGCGGAAGAAAAGATGGGCATCGTATTCCCAGGTATATCCCACGCCGCCGTGGACCTGAATATTCTCCGTCGCCATGCGAACGAAGGCGGGACCGGCTTGGGCCTTCGCCACGGCAGTCAGCAGCGCGCCGTCCTCATCCCCGGCATCCAGCGCCATCAGCGCCGCGTCCGCCGCGGTCCGTGCGCATTCGAAATCGATCAGCATATCGGCACATTTGTGCTTGATCGCTTGAAAGGAGCCAACGGGACGACCGAACTGATGGCGTTCGCTCGCATAGTCGACCGAAGTCTCGAGCACCTTCTGCATGCCGCCCGCGATCTCAGCGCAGAAGAGCGCCGTCGCTTCCAGCAGCCCTTGGCGGATCGCCGACGCCGAATCCTGCCCGCGGAACGCGGCCCCCGGCTCGGCACCGATCAGCTCCACGGCCACACCGTCCAAACGCAGCTCGCCGAGCGTGCGGGATAGATCCAGGGCCTCTTGCTTCCGAATCGTAAGGCCGGGCGCCGAAACGTCTGCTGCAAATAGGCCGAGCGCCTCTCCCTCACCCAGGCGAGCCACGATGTAGATCCGTTCAGCACAGCCTGCGTCGAGCACAAAGTGCTTCTCGCCACTGAGCCGATAGCCCGCCTCAGTGGCCTCAGCGCGCATTGCGATGGGGTCCAGCCCCCAGGCACCCGGGCCTTCTAGCCAGGCCACCGTCGCTACGCGGCCCGACGCGATCGGCTCGAGTTCGCGCCTCGCGGTTTCATCACTCGCACCCGCCTCCGCGAGGACACAGGTCACGACGCGTCCGGCGAGCGCCGCCGAGGAAAAGAGCGGGATCGGCGAGAGGCCGCGAGCCGCCTCGCCCAGGGCGAGGGCGAGTTCCTTGAGGCCGAACCCCTGACCGCCGTATTCTTCCGGGATTGCGATGCCCGCAAGCCCGAGTTCGGCGGAAGCGGTTTTCCAAACGTCGGGGGCAAACGCGGCTCCCGACTCCATCACCTTCCGGGTCATTTCCGTCGACGCATGCTCCTCGAAGAATCGACGGAGCGAGTCCCGAAACTCAGCTTGCTCTTCGGTCAGGTTATAGTCGGGTAGAGCGAGGGACACGGCTGTTTCCTTTTGAGTCTCGTCGGCCGATCTAAACCGAACTAGGCCGAACTAGGCCGAACTAGGCGTAGAACATTTCCGACCAGCGTCGGAATTCAGCGATCGGCCCGTCGCCATCACACAGCACAGGACGCGTGTGATAGACCTTGTTTTCCCAGATCGGAACGTCTTCGTTCATCTGCTTCACGATATCCCGGATGATCGCCGCAGCGACGCCGCCCTTCGGATCTTCGCCGTCAACTTTCGGCTGGATGAACGCGTAGCGGACGTGAACGTTATGCGCATCGATGGGCGTCGAGGTCGCGAGTTCAAGCGTCTCGCAAATTCCCGTAAAGCGACTCGTGGCGAAACCGAAGCCGGCCTGCTTCGACTCAATCCCGCCCTTCACTTCGCCCCGCGGCGTCTTCATCTCAATCGCGGAGAACGCACGGCGATAGGCGCCGTCTTCCTCGGTCTCCGTGATCGGCACACTCTGGGTCCCATGAACGAAATGAAAATGCGCCGAATCCACGCCGTTCTCAGCCAGTTCCTGGTTGTGCGCGTTCACCCGCCATTCGTAGCGATCCGGCGTGGACCAGTTTGCATCCAACGCCTCGGCGACATCCGGAATTTCGTACCAGGGCGCGCGGCCCTCGGCATCCCACCATGCGAAAATGAACCCGTTGCATTCTTTCGTGGGGAGCTTGCCCGCCTGGGCGTTCGGCGGAATCCGCTTCGCGTAGGGGATCTCAGCACAGGCGCCGGACGTCCCAAACTTCCAGCCATGGAAGGGGCAGCGAAGGTTCTCCCCTTCAACTGACCCACCATGCCCAAAATGGGCGCCCAAATGCGGGCAGTACGCTTCAAAGACCGCGGCCTCGCCGGACTCGGTCCGGAAGACCACGAGCTCCTGGTCGAAATAGCGAACGTTCTGCAGCGAGCCTGCCGCGAGTTCGTCCGAAACGGCAACGGCATACCATCCGTTCGGAATGGGCAGGGCTTCACGCACCCCGCCCCCCGTGGACGTGCCACCGGAAGAAGACGAAGAAACCGCCTCAGCCATACCCACCTCCAAATGCCGACTAGAGCTTCAAGTCAAAGAGCTTGATCGCATTTTCGCGCGCGATCTTGTTCACCTGATCCTGGGGCAGATGTCCAAACAATTCTTCTGCAATCGAGAGCGTATTCGGGAAGGTCCCGTCCTGATGCGGATAGTCCGTCTCAAACATCACCTGGTCGAGGCCGACGCGTTCAATGAGCTCCATCCCAACGGCATCCTTGAAGAAGCAGCTGTAGATGTTCCGCTTGTAGTACTCAGACGGCGGCTCCGGAAGGCGCGTCTCGCCCTGGGCCCATTGATGGGTCTCCCAAATATCGTCGGCCCGTTCCACGAAGTACGGAATCCAACCGATCTGGCACTCCGCATAGAGCAGCTTCAACTTAGGGAACTTCAGGAGCTTCGCGGAGAAGATCCAGTCGATCATGGAGGCCACGCTGTTGCACGCGATCAGATTCGCGGACATGATCGTCGGCGCATCGTCGGAGGTGCTGACCGTCTTCGTCCCCGAACCGATATGCATGCAGATCACGGTTTCGGTTTCTTCGCAGGCGCGGATGAAGGGATCCCAGTGATCCGTATGAATCGAGGGTCGTCCGAGCCACGCCGGCAGCTCCGAGAAGGCGACGGCGCGCACGCCGCGCGCGGCGTTGCGGCGAATTTCGGCCGCGGCGAGTTCCGGATCCCAGAGCGGGACGATGCAAAGGGGAATCAGTCGGCCTTCACTGTCGCCGCACCATTCCTCAACCATCCAATCGTTGTAGGCCTCGACGCAGAGCTTTGAAAGCACCATGTCTTTGCGTTCAGAAAAGAGCTGACCGCAGAACCGGGGATAGTTCGGGAAGCAAAGCGAGGACTCTACGTGGTTCGCTTCCATGTCCGCGATCCGCGCCTTCGGTTCGAAACAACCGGGGCGAATATCATCGAAAGTGACACCAATCGGCTTCACTTCCGCCGGCGGGATCCCCGGGCAGGCGATCATCTGGCGGAGCTGATAGATATGATCCTCGTAATGCCACCAGGCGGCCATCTCATCGCCATCACCGGGCGATTCGACCCAAACGCCGTCGACCAGGGTGGGCTCGCCACGGGGCAGAACCTTCACGCGCGGCCCGATATCCTTGTACTTTGCGGGCAGGCGCGATTCCCAAAGGTGCGGCGGCTCGACGACATGATCGTCGACGCTGATAATCTTGGGGATCGTACTCTTCGGCGATGCTTGCGCGCTCATGGTTTCCTTTCGGGCCCTTGCTGATGGGATGGAGTTCAAGGGATTTGTTCGGGCGGTGCGCCCAGATTGACTAAGCTGCAAACTTCCGTCGCAACTCAAGAGATGAATGGGTGGGGATCTCGGCAGATGACGAAGACGAAGACGAAGACGAAATAGACGAGATCCACGGAATCGAAGGCTTCAATTCCATTCCAGGCGGGGTCTGCGAAGACCGGTACCAAGATAGTGCGTTTTGGTCGGCTTCAACCTCAAATGGCGCCGAAAAGACGGTGAAAAACGGCTCTAAAACGCGGCAAAATGATGCACCCGGAAGCGGGCCGGCCTGGAACGAGAAATCCAAGCCATCCGAGACACCAAACGCTTTTTCTGTTCCATGATTCGGTCCCTGACCTGCTCGGCAAACGAGCCCCTTAGCGGGTCCCATAGCGCGCCCCATAGGAAGGCAACTCTCATGACAATCAGCTGCAACATCGAGAACCACATCGCCGAAGTGGTCATGCATCATCCGCCGGTCAACTCGATCACGGTCGCTGATACCTGGGCCATCCACGACACCTTCAAGGAACTCTCCGAAGACCAGGACGTCCGGGTCATCATCCTCACCGCCGAAGGCAAGGGCTTCAACGCCGGCATCGACATCAAGGAGATGCAGAGCGTCGAAGGCTTCGACCATCTGCTCGGCTCCGGCGAAGCCTGCTACGCCACCTTCAATCAGATCTACCAAACCCGGCAGCCCGTGATCGCCGCAGTCAATGATTTCTGCATGGGCCTCGGGATCGGTCTCGTCGCGAGCTGCGACATGATCGTCGCCGCCAAAACGGCGCGCTTCGGTTTGCCCGAAGTCGATAACGGTGCGCTCGGTTGTGCTTCTCATCTTGCCAAACTCGTTGCGCCCATGAAATTGCGTGAGATGTCCCTCACGTGTAAGCCCGCCACCGCCGAGGAACTCCTCGCTTGGGGCACCGTCGCTTACGTGACCGAGCCCGAAGATCTCATGGCAAAAGCGCGCGAGATGGCCGAGCAAATGCTGGCGAAGCCGAAGGCGGCCCTCGAATTCGCCAAAGCGGCCCTGAACCATCTCGACGTCTTCGAGATGCACACGAATTACCGAATGGAGCAGGGATACACCTATCAACTTAATATTCAGGGCGACGGTGACAAGGCCCGGGACGCCTTTGTGCGCGGCGACCGGGTGATCACGCGATGAGCGGCATCGCGGCAGGAACAACGGCGAGCGCCGGAACGCGACTCGCAGGCAAGACCGCCCTGATTACCGGTGGCGCTCGGGGCATCGGCGCGGCCTCCGCGCGGCGCTTCGTCGAAGAAGGCGCGCGGGTCGCGATCGCGGATCGCCGGGCGGAGGAAGGCGAATCCCTCGTGGCCGAGCTGAACGCGGTCCGTGCGGACGCGGCCCTCTTCGTGGAACTCGATATCGCCGACGAAGCGGCCTGGGGCCGGGGTGTCGCCGAGACGCTTTCCGCCTTCGGGCGCCTGGACGTCCTCGTGAACAACGCGGGCCTGATCCGGGTAGCGCCCCTTGAGAAAACGGATTTGGCGCTCTTTCAGAAAGTCGTGAACACGAACCTCGTCGGGACCTTTCTCGGCGTCAAGGCTGTGATGGACTGCATGACCGAGCAAGGCGCTGGCTCCATCATCAACTTTTCTTCCGTTCAGGGCCTCGAAGGCCGCGAAGGCCTGACTGCCTACGCCTCTTCGAAATTCGGGATCCGCGGCCTCACCAAGAGCGCCGCGATCGAGCTCGGTCCGAAAGGCATCCGCGTGAACGCGGTCATGCCCGGCCCAACCCGAACCAAAATGACCGAGCGAAAAGGCTGGACCGACGACCAGTACAATGAGGCCTACGGGAACTATCCCCTTGGCCGCATGGCCGACGCCCAGGAAGTGGCCGATATGGTGGTTTTCTTGGCCAGCGACGAGTCCTCCTTTTGTACCGGCGGCGATTTCGTCGTGGACGGTGGCGTGTCCGCCGGAAAACCCCGAGCCTAGAGACTCGCGCCGGCGGCCGATGCCGAGCGCCCAGCCGATCGATCAAACCGAAAACAGACAGACATCAGGGAGCACCCGTGAGTTCAGGCAAGACCCAATTCGATTTCTCCAATCAGACCGTCGTTGTGACCGGCGGCTCCCGCGGAATCGGCCGCCAGATCTGCGAAGACTTCGCCGCCGCCGGCGCCCACGTCTTCACTTGCAGCCGGCGCCCCGTCGAAACGCCCTTCGCGCACGACACGATCCAGAGCGAAAGCGTCGACGTGCGCGACGCCGAAGCCACCGCCGCCTGGCTCGCCCGCTGTGCCGAACGCGACGGCGGAATCGACGTCCTCGTGAACAATGCCGGTGGCGCGCCTTCCATCCCCAGCGAAGAAGCCTCCGCCAAGCTGACGAACAAGATCCTCGAGCTTAACCTGAACGCGCCGCTGATCCTGTCCCAGCAGGTCCATCCCCACATGATCGACCGCGAAGGCGGCGGCGTGATCGTGAATATCGTGAGCATTAGTTCCCTTCGCCCAACCCCGCTCTCCATCGCGTACGGCGCAGCCAAGGCAGGACTCATGAACGCGACAACGTCTCTCGCCGTCGAATGGGGCCCCAAGCTCCGCGTGAACTGCGTCGTCTCCGGACTCGTCGAAACCGAACTCACGGGCGAGCATTACGGGGACGCCGCGTCCAAGAAGCGCATCACGGACTCGATCCCCGCAAAACGCTTCGCCCGCGCCGAAGAAGTCGCGCATTCCGTCCTCTTCCTCGCCGCGAAAGACTCGAGCTACGTCTCCGGCGCCGCTCTTGAAACCTACGGCGGCGGTGAATGGCCGCCCACCGTCCCGCAGCCGGGCATCGAATGACGCGCGTGGATGAAGCGTTCTCGCTCGCTGGGCGCACGGCGCTCATCACGGGCAGCACCCGGGGCATCGGCCGCGCCATCGCCGAAGACTTCGCCGCCGCCGGTGCCCGAGTCATCGTCACCGGCCGCAGCGAAAGCGACGCCGAAGCCGTCGCCGCATCCATCCGGGCGGACAGCGGAAGCGCCTCTGCCCACGCCTCCGCCCACGCCTACGACGCCCTCCAGCCCGGCGCCGGCCGCGCCCTCGTCGCCGAACTCGAACGCCAAGGCACGCAACTGGACATCCTCGTGAACAACGCCGCCATCCTTCGCCCTCATTCCGTTGGCAAACTCAGCGAAGACGAATTCGACGAGATCTTTACGGTCAACACGAAGGCCGCCCTCTTCCTTTGCCAGGAGGCCCATCGGCTCTTGCGCCCCGCCGACTCCGCCGCGCACTCCGATTCGAGCAATTCAACGCCCGCACAAACCGCCGCCGTCATTAACATCACAGCCGCCTGTGCTCATCGCCCCATGCGCGGCCTCGGCGCCTATTGCGCCTCGAAGGCCGCGATGATCAACTTCACGTCGACCCTCGCTCAGGAATGGGCCCGGGACGGCATCCGCGTGAACGCGCTCACCCCGGGTTCCGTCGCGACCGAAATGATCCTTCCGAAGGATCCCGAGCAACGCGCTGCCTTCGAAAAGGACATGGCGGGCCAGAACCTGCTTGGCCGCCTCGCCGACCCCGTTGAGATCGCCCGCGCTGTCCGCTTCCTGGCCAGCCCCGCGGCATCGTTTATGACGGGCCAGACCATGATCGTCGACGGCGGCTTCCTCGCGTGAGCGAATCGGAGGCGACGCAAGCAAGCGAGGCGACCGAAGCAGCCCTGCGAACGCCCGCGCCCCCCTATCCCGAAGGCCGCCAGATCCTCGCAGGCAAGACTGTCGTCATCACCGCCTCCGCCGGCACAGGGATCGGCTTCGCCGCGGCCAAGCGATGTGCCGAAGAAGGCGCTGAGGTCATGCTCTCCGATATCCACGAGGGCCGGCTTGCGCGCTTCGCCGACGAACTGGCGGAGGAGATCGGGCGGGCTGTACCGCGGGTGTTATGCGACGTGCGTTCGAACGAAGACGTCGAAGCACTCGTCGCCAAGGCCGAAGCCGAATTCGGGCGGATCGACGTCTTCGTGAACAATGCCGGCATGGGCATGACGAAACCCCTCGTCGAGACCGAAGACGACGAGTGGAGCCGACTCCTTGACATCAACTTAAGCGGCACGTTTCGAACGCTGCGTGCCGTCCTCCCGGGCATGACGAAACGCGGCGCTGGATCGATCATCAACCTTTCGAGCATTTGCGCCTGGCGCGCTGAAGCGGGGCAGACGGCGTACGCGGCATCGAAGGCCGGAGTGCTCGCGCTCACGCGCTGTGCCGCGCTCGAAGCGGCGCCCCATGGCATTCGGATCAACGCCCTCGTCCCGAGCCTCGCGATCCATCCTTATCTCGAGAAGGTTTCGAGCGCCGAGTTCTTAGAGAAGATGGTCCGCGAGAACGAAATCCTCGGCCGAGCCGCAGAGACCTGGGAGATCGGGAATGCCGTCATCTTCCTCGCCTCGGATTACGCTTCGTACATGACCGGCGAATCGCTTTCGGTGAGCTGCCGACACGCGTAGAAGCGTCGAAGCCGGCGTAAGACAAAGTGCGGAACGCCACGCCCGGCAGCCCCCTTACAGAGAAAGGACAGACAGATGGCCGCAGCGCTCAACGAGGATATTCGCCGCCTGGTCGATGCCCCTAATTTCGCATCGCTCGCGACGCTCATGCCCGACGGTTCGCCGAAGGTCGAGCCGGTTTGGATTGGCCGCGAGGGAGACACGCTCCTGATCGCCACAGACCAGCGCGGCATCAAGGGCCAGAACCTCCTCCAAGACGGCCGGGTGGCACTCTCGATCACAGACTACGAAAACCCATACGAGCAGGTTCTCGTGCGCGGCCGAGTCGTCGAGACTCGCGACGATAACGATCTCGTCGTCCTCGACGCCCTCTCGCAGACTTATCTAGGGAAGCCGTTTCCGCGGCGAAAATGGTCAACTCGGGTCGTCTACGTGATCGAAGCGGATGTCGCCCGCTACTACCAATCGCCACTCAAGCATGAGCCGCCCGCGTAAATGAGCGCCGCGCAGAGTCCGGTTCCCTGATCTAAGATTGGAGGGACTCGGACGCGCGTGACGCAGCACGATCGTCCGCTGTCCGAACGCTAAAGAACCGACAATATAAGGACTACGAGATGACCTCCGCTGCCTCGCCCTCCATCGCTTCGCTCAAGGACCGCGTCGCCGTCGTGACCGGCGGCTCCCGGGGCATAGGCGCCGCACTCGCCCGCGCACTCGCCTCAGCTGGCGCCGACGTCGTCATCTCAGGACGCGACGCAGAAACGCTCAAGAAGACCGCCAACGAAATCGGCGCCGTCCCCGTCGTCGCCGACGCGCTCAACCGCGACGAGGCGGATGCGCCCGTCAAAGAAGCCATCTCGCGATTTGGGGGCATCGATATCCTCGTGAACAACGTCGGCGGAAGTGCCCCGGGCAAATCCGATATCTTCGCCGGCGACGATGACGCTTTCGAAGCGAACCTCACCCTCAACCTCACCTCCGCCTACTGGAGCACCCGCGCCGCCGTCCACTCCATGCGCGATCGCGGCTACGGCCGCGTCATCAATATCGGCTCCGGCGCCTCGAAGCGCGCCGCTGCGAGCCCCGCCTATACCGCCGCGAAGCATGGCCTCGTCGGCCTCACGAAACAGCTCGCCGTCGATCTCGCGCGGCACGCGATTACCGTCAACTGCGTTTGTCCGGGCTGGACGAATACCGACCTCGTCTCCTTTGACGCGCTCGCTCGCATGCAAGACATCTCCGTCGAAGAAGCCCGCGAGAGCGCCGAAAGCGAAAGCGCCCAGCGCCGCATCCTCGAACCCGATGAGCTCGGCCCCATGGTCGTCTTCCTCGCCTCCCAAGCGGGCGCCCCCATGACCGGCCAAGTGATCAGCGTCGACGGCGGCTACCGGCTGTAGTCCTCGGCACCGCCCCCGGCACAGATATCGACCGCAACGAGAGCAGTGAACGAAAAGGAAACGCCATGAAGACCGAAGTCCTCGACGCCGGATCAATCCCAAAATTCGACCAAGAAGTCGATACGTTAGTCGTCGGCCTTGGCGTCGCGGGAGCGGCGACGGCGCTTTCGAGCGTGGAAGCCGGCGCCGAAACCCTCGTGGTCGAACGCGCGGGGGGCGGCGGCGGAACCTCGGCCATGTCCGGAGGCGTGATCTACCTAGGCGGCGGCACGGCGCTCCAAAAAGCCTGCGGTTTTGAAGACAGCGCCGAAGAAATGCTGAAATACCTCCAGGCCTCGATCGGCCCCGGCCGGGACGACGCGAAGCTCGAGCTCTACTGCGACGGCACGGTCGAGCTCTTCGATTGGCTCCTCGCCCAGGGCGTCCCGTACAAGGAAGAGTTCTACTACGGCCAGTCCGGCGAGCCCCCGACCGAAGCCGGCCTCGTCTGGTCCGGCGCCGAAAACGTCGCGCCCTTCCGAGATATCGCCCGGCCCGCCCCCCGCGGCCATGTCGCCGCCATCCCCGGCGCCGCCGGCGTGAAAGTCATGAGCGTACTTTGCGCCAAGGTCGAAGCCTCCGACGCCGAAGTCGCCTACAACACCGTCTGCAGCGCCCTCTACCAGGAGCGCGACGGCACGATCACAGGCGCCCGCCTCGAAACCTTCGGCGAATCACGAACTGTGCGCGCCCGGGGCGGCGTCGTCATCACCACCGGCGGCTTCGTCCTCAACGATGAAATGCTCGACGCCTATCGCCCGGAAGCTCGGAAGTGTTCCATGCGCGTTGCTGCGGATGGCGACGATGGTTCGGGCATTCGGCTCGGCATGGCTGCGGGCGCGGGGACACGGCATCTCGACAAGGTGTCCGTCTCGCTGCCCGTGACGCAACCCTGGGATCTAAAGAGCGGCATCCTGATCAATCAGCATGGCCAGCGCTTCATTAACGAGGACAGCTATTACGGGCGCCTCGGCGACGCGGCTTTGCTTCGCAATGATGGACGCGCTTGGCTCATTGTCGATGACGATATTTACGTGAAGCCCGAGTACGGCTTCGAGCTTGCGGGGGTCGGCGAGACCGCGGCGGAGTTAGGCGCGGAGATTGGGCTTCCGGCGGGTGCGCTTGAGTCGACGCTTGATCTCTTTAACCGTTATGCGCAGGACGGGACGGATCCGTTCTTCGGAAAGCGCGAGCCTTATTTGCGACCGATCGTGACGCCGCCCTTTGCGGCGATTGATTGCACGACGGAGAACGCGCGGTATGCGGTGTTCACGCTGGGCGGGCTCGCGACGGATGTGGACGGGGCTGTGCTTGATCCCGAGAATCGCGTGATTCCGGGGCTATATGCGGCAGGACGCTCGACTTCGGGGCTAGCCGTTGGCGGATATAGCAGCGGGCTTTCGCTCGGTGATGGGCTGTTTTTTGGGCGGCGGATTGGGCGGGCGGCGGCTTCGCGGGCGCGGGGCTAACGCCCTAGATCCTCGATCCGAGTCTACTTTCTCGTGCGACTCTGCGAATGGCCTCGTCGTCAGCCTCCCTTCAATCGACGCAGAGTAACCGCAATTTCAACGCCTTCATGTGCCTGAAGCTGGCTTAAGACGGCTGCGAGATTCGAAGTCCTCGGATTCCCGCGATCACTGAACATATGCATGAGGCTCTTGGGGCCCTTATTAATCAGGCGCGCTAGCTCTTGAAACCCGATCGTCGCGTTGATGTAGTCACGAAGCTGCTCGCGTCCGATCGCGGCATCTTCCTCGTCATCGCTGAGAATCATCTCCACACCGCTCTTGAGCATTTCGCGCCGGAATGCTCCATCCCTCTGTGCGCGGGCCATGACCGTCTCTCTAAAATCTCTTGTCAATGCCATCCCGGTGTACTCCGCTTGGTCTCTTTGTACTTCTTCCAAAGACGCTGGGCAGCTTTGATATCGCTTCCTTGGCGTTTCTTCGTTCCGCCGCCAAGCAGAATAATCACAGAATCACCGTCGCGGCCAAAGTATACGCGGTACCCCTTGTCGAAATGTATTCGGCATTCAGCGACGCCCTCCCCCACCGACTTCCAATCGCCGAGATTGCCTTGCCTCATTCTTCTCAAGACCACCATGACACGATTGGCGGCAGCAGCCGGGAGGCTTTCGAACCAGTCCGCGAATGGGGCGGTACCGTCCTCAAGCTGAAATTCCCTCACGGCTCTCATGGCCATTGGTACGATATTTCATACTTATAGTCAAGATACACGTTTCTCTCGAACTCCTTCACGTGCGCACCCGTCGCCCCACATCGAATCTCACGATGCGGCGTTACAAAAACGGCTTGCACGAACTGCGTCGTGCAGGCTAAGGCCGCTCGGGATCGCTTCCTGATTCTGGTCGTTGAATTGATCAATTCTTGAGAAGTCGTCCAGCACGGTCCGGTGCGCCCGACTCGTCAGTTCCGCACTGCAGACATGGCGGCTAACACCCGCACCATCCCCCAAGCGGCCTCCGTCAACACATGACGTATATAGAGACGCAACATCCCGGCGTTGGATGCCGCGGCCCGATACGATTGAAGGCGTATATCGGAGGACGTAAGTCGAGATGAGTCAGGAATTCGAATCCATGCTGACCGGCGGGCATCCGAACTGACTCGGGCGGACCGTCGAAGTCGTCGATCTCGTCTTGGCCGATCAAGCCAGGCTGGCCGATTTGTACGCGTGCTATTTCTCGGAAGACGAGATCGTTCGCCTGCGCGTATCGAGCGCCATGAAACGCGTCACCGCGGCGCAGCCCGCATGGACCATGCCCTTCATGGACGGCCTCCAAAGCGAAATCGCCGCAATCGATCAGGCCTCAACGCAGTGGACGCTCGCGTCGCTCTTCGATCTAACCAAGGAACTCTTGAGCGCTTCTCAACGCGACCGGGCGATCCAGATCATGAAAACCAACCTCGAAGAGCATCAAGACTGGATCGTCCTGAATACGACTATGCAGGTCTTGTTCGATTGGTCCGGGGAGGATGTGGGGCTAGGTCAATGGCTAGGACCGCAGCTCGAAAGGCTGCAGGGAGATTCGAGGAAATCGGTCGCCAAGCGGGCCTCAAAGCTGTTTGCGAAGATGCGGCGGTGACTCCTTAGAAACGTCACCCCATCTTTTGGGACGCAGACCTCACGCTCAGCGCTAGCCTTCCAAAACACCCGCCCCAAAGGATCCCGCTTGCCCGCCGAACCCGCCCGCGACATCCAAATCGAAGCCCTCCTCGTAGGCCAAGTCGCCCCCCTCGGCCCCAAAGCCAAACCGAGCGGAATCGCCAAATTCCCCGTCGATGGCCCCCGCCGCGCCCACGCCACGGGCATCGAAGACGACCAGCAAGCCGACCTCAAAAACCACGGCGGCCGAGACAAAGCCGTCCATCATTACCCGCGCGACCACTACGCCGACTGGCTCGCGGAGCTACCGCATGCCCCGGAGATCCTGAAGCACCCCGGCGCGTTCGGCGAGAATATCTCGACGCGTGGCCTAACTGAGGCAGATGTCTGTGTGGGCGACATCTACTCCGTCGGCGATGCCCTCTTCGAAGTCTCTCAAGCGCGGCAACCCTGTTGGAAGCTGAACGCGCGCTTCGAACACAAAGCGATGGCGATGGCGGTTCAAACCACGCGCCGCACGGGCTGGTACTACCGAGTGCTACGCGAGGGCGAGATCGCAGCGGGGGACACGCTTCGCTTGCAGGAACGGCCCCACGCCGACTGGCCGCTGACTCGGCTCATCTCGATCATCTATGACAAGAGTAAGGACGCGTCGGATCTCCGAGCCATGGCCGAACTTGAGGTACTGGCTTCAAGCTGGCGAGCGCTGGCTCAGAAACGCCTTGACTCCAATCGCGTCGAAGACTGGGGAAGTCGGCTCGGAACTGACTAGCGCCAGGCGCGAACCGGCCCCCTAGTGCGAAAACGTCGCCCCGCCATTCGCGCGCCAGATCTGCCCCGTACAAAACCGCGAAGCCTGCGACGCCAGGTACAAAACCAGCCAAGCCTGATCCACCGCCTCGCCGACCATCCCAAGCGGCGAGATCTCTTCCATCGCATTCACGAAGCCGTCATAGGCCTCGCTATCGAGCGATCCATCCGCGTTCGTCTTGATATGCCTCTGCGTAAAGCCCGTGATCGTCGCGCCCGGCGCAATCGCGTTCACGCGAATACCGCGGTCGCCGACTTCCGTGGACAGCGTCTGTGTGAGCTGAGCAACGCCCGCCTTTGTGATCGCGTAGGCGCCGTACATCGCCTTAGGCAGATCGATCGCGCCCGAGGAGACGTTGATGATGCTTCCGCCGCCGCGCTTCGTCATCGCCGGAATCGCCGCCTGGCAACCGTAGAGCGTGCCCTTCAAGTTCACGCCGAGAATGCGCTCGAAGTCTTCGTCGCTAATCGACTCAAGCAGCCCGTCCGCGGGAATCCCCGCCACATTGCAGAGCACATCGAGGCCACCGAACTCAGTTGTCGCACGATCGACAACGGAAGTCACTTCCCCGCGAACCGAAACGTCGACGCCCTGCGCGACGGCAGAACCACCCGCCTTCTGAATTCCCTTCGCGACGAACGCGGCGCCTTCGGCATTCATATCGCCGACCACAACCTGGGCCCCGGCCTGAGCAAAGACCTCCGCAACGGCGCGCCCGATCCCGGAGGCCGCTCCCGTCACGACCGCCACACGCCCTTTCAGACCAAATACCTCACTCAGTTCACTCATCGACGCCTCTCTTTCTCCATTCATAGAATCAGCCCGCGGTCGCGCTACGCCTCTTGCGCATCCGTGAGAGGCTTCGGCGTGTACTTCTCGATCTCGGGAAGCACTTCTTTCCCGATCAGCTCAATCGTCTTCATGACGGACTCATGAGAGTGATGCCCGAACTGGACATAACAGATCAGCTCGTCCACCCCGAGATCCGCGTAATGACACATTTTCTCGAAGCATCGCTCCGGGTCGCCCACCACGATCATGTCGGCATCATGAAAATGCTCGACGGGGATATCGCCCTCGATCAAGGGCTTCATCAAGGGAAAAATCTCGTCCCGCTCCTCGGGGCCCAAATGGGCCAGCTCCCAGTCAAGGGTGAACTGCGCGAGGTTCTGATACCACCATCCCACGGAGTCCCAGATCCCATTCTGCTCCGCTTGCTCCATCGAATCGGCACAATGGACCAAGGTGTACGCCGCCACTCGATTTGTCGTGACATCCGTGAGAGGCTTGACGCGCTTCTGCGCGGCGCGGTAGGCCCGAATCTGGCTCGCCATCTTCTCGAGGGGCTGCATGATCGAAAATGAAAGCAGGCCAAGCCCGTTCTCGCCGGCGACTTCAGCGGAGCCGTCTGAAGTGGCCGCCATCCAACAGGGCGGATGCGGGCGCTGGTACGGCTTCGGGGTGACCACGCGCTCGGGAAACTCGAACGTCTCGGATTTGTACGAGAAGCGCTCCTCGCGCCACATCCCGCATATAATTTCGATCGCCTCGCGCCACTGATCTCGGGAGCGCTCGCGGTCCACATGAAACGCGGTCTGCTCCATCGGCGTCGAGCGCCCCGTCCCCCACTGCACCCGGCCACGGGACAAAATATCCACCGTCGCGACTTTTTCGGCGACTCGAGCAGGATGGGTAAAGCCGAAAGGCGTCAGCGTGACGCCGAAACCAAGACCGATCTGCTCCGTCACTTGCGACAAGGCACCTAACAAGACTTCCGGGGCCGGACAATGCGAGCGGCCCTCGCGGAAATGATGTTCGACGGCCCAGATGGTGTTGAAGCCGAGACTATCGGCGAGCTTGATCTGATCGATGGCCTCGTAATAGGCGCGCTGCTCCCGCTCACGCTGACCATCGGGATGTTCGCCCGCCCATGGCTTAGGGGCATCGATTTCGTAGAGCAGATCGAGTTTCATGCGCTTCTCCTCGGCAGCCTCGCCGCGCGCGTACCGCGGCGGGTCGCTCTAGCTGAGCTCGTAGGGGAACCGCGTGGTCCATCCCCCGTCGACCACCACGGTCTGGCCCGTGATCTTCGCAGAAAGATCCGAGACCAAGAATGTGATTGCCCCCGCGATATCCTCAGGTAGCGCGAGGCGCCCCATGAGATCCGCCGTCGGCATGGGGACTGAGCCATCCGCCCAGGAAGCCTCGATCCGCGGCGTCCGCACCGCTCCCGGCGCGACCGCATTCACACGGATACCGTGAGGCCACCATTCTTGTGCAGCGCTCTGAACAAAATTCATCACGCCCGCCTTTGCTGCCCCGTAGGCGCCGTGGGCTGCGGACGAAAAGCGCCCCGAGATCGAGGCGACGACACAAAGGGCGCCGGGCCGATCCGCGTCGATCCAATGCCGCGCCGCAGAACGCCCGACGTAGAGGTGATGTTTGAGGTTCACGTCGAAGTCGCGCTCCCAAGTCGCGTCGTCCACGCTAAGCAGCGGCGCCCAGGAAGCCGAGCCGACGATATTGACCACGCAGTCCAAACCACCCACCGCCTGCCCCGCGGCGTCAATCGCGCCCTGCACCTGCGACTCATCCGTCACGTCCGCCGAAAGCGCAGCGGTCTTCCGACCGAGGGCTTCGATTTCGGCCGCCACCGACTCGGCGCGGCCCTGCTCGGCATCAAGGACGACCGGATTCGCGCCCGCCGCCGCCAACATCAGGGCCGTCGCGCGACCGATCCCCTGCCCACCGCCCACGACTAACGCACCACGGCCTGAAAGATCTAAAACACTCATGCGCCCCCTCCGCCCGCGATCGAAGCGGGTTCAATATATCGTTCGACGTTCACCGGAATCGCGCTCATGCGCGGGATCCCGCTATAGGGATCGATCTCGCGCTCCACGCTTGAGAGGCGCCCGGTATTGCTCCCCACCTCGCGTACTTTCTGGTCTGCCCCATCCCCCGGCACATCACCAAAACAATGCGGCATAGAGACCACCCCTGTTCGAATCGCGGCTTCGCTCTCGACGACTCCGAGAATCGATGAATGACGCGAGGTGATCTCAATCAGGTCGCCATCCTGAAGACCCAACTTCTCGACATCGGCGGGATTCATAAAGGCGGGGTTGTAGGTGTACTTGCGGACGAGCTTCGGAATATCTCGGCCCGCGGAGTTATGCACATCCGGTAGCCTTCGGCTCACGAGTTGAAACGCAAACGCTGCGTCGCGCTCAAGCGACTCCGCTGCCACGTCGCGCAGCTCCGCGAGGAGAGTCGGATCCGCCAGCTGAAGGCGGTCTTCCTTCTGTGGGTCCCCCGCTTCGACGCGGGCCGATGGATCCTCAAAGATCTGACCCTCCGGATATTTTTTCACCTCCGAAAGCGGCACCTTGGACCCCTTCGTCAGCGCCTCGAAGAGTTCATCGTTTGACGGTTTGTTCTCCAAATCGAGCTCGGTTAGCTCGGGCTCCGCCGAATGCGGCCCCCAGGCGTACGCTGCGGCAAGCGTGAGCGGCAGATTCATCCGCTGCGCCAAGCCATAGAAGAACTCCCATTCCTCGATCACGTCGGATCCCTCCGGCGGATCAACGACGGCTTTCGAATACTGTGCGTAGGGAACGGGATAGCCCATGGCATAGGGCGTGAGCGATTCCGTCGGCAGGGTCATGCTCTCCACCTCAAGCGAGAGCTTCGGCGCGATCACGTAATCCGCGACCTTCGCTGTCGCGGACATCTTGATATCCACCGTGACGTTCAGATCGAGCGCGTCCATGGCCGCCATCGTCTTGTCCTGATCGGGCCAGGCCGCCATCGGATTTCCGCCCAGACTAAACAGCGCCTTCACCTGGCCCTCGCCCGGCAAGAGGATCTCGTCCGCCAGAGCGGCCGTTGGCAGTCCCGCCGCGGTATTCGTGAGACCACGCACCCGAATCGATTCGCCAAAGCCCCATCCCGGGGTCGGCGCCGACGGCTCGGCGACCGACTTAAGCGGCGCCATCAACACGCCCGGACTCGGAATCGCTTCGCCCGCCCGACGCCAATGTCCGCAGAGCGTGTTCATCGCCAGCACGAGGTATTCCGTGAGGTTTCCTCGCGGCGCCATATTCGGCCCTGTCCCCACGTTCGCCCCGCCATTGCGCGACTCGGCAAAGATACGGCCTGCCTTTACAATGTCCTCCGCCGGCACTTCCGCGCGCTGCGCCACATATTCAGGGGTAAAAGGCGCCACCGCTTCGCGAAGCGACTCGACGCCCTCGGCGTACGCGGCCACGAACTCTTTGTCGCCGAGTCCTTCTTCCAGGATCACGCGAATCATGCCCGCCAGAATCGTCGGATCCTCACCCGGCTTCGGCTGCAAATGGACATCGGCCACCTTCGCCACCTCGCTGCGCCGCGGGTCGATCACCACCAGCTGAATGCCGCGCTTGACCGCGTCATGGAGATGCTTCGCGGGGTTCATGCAGGGGATCCCGATCGACTTTGAGATCGTCGGATTCGCACCGACTAACATCCAGACATCGGCGTGATCAAAATCATAGGCACCCCCGCCCCAAGTCCCATGAAGCGCAGCCCCAATCATCTTCCCCGGCTGATCGATCGTCGCGCTCGTGAACGACATGGGCGAGCCGAGGGAAGTGAGCCAGGCATTCGCCAGAGGTGCCGCAGCGGGATACGGCAGGGAATAAGTCCCTGTATAGAGAGCGACCGAGCGCGGACCGTGCTTTTCGACAATCACGGATACGCGTTCGGCGATTTCATCCATGGCTTGCTCGACGGGAATGGGGTGATGCTTCCCGTCCTCGCCGCGTTTCAAGGTGTGAAGCAGACGGTGGGGATTCGCATGCTGTTCGGGGAGCGCGCGTCCCTTGGCGCAGGTGTATCCGTGGTAGACCGGATTATCCTTTGCGCCGATGACCGAGACGGGACGCCCGTCTTCGACGGTGACCTTTATCGCGCAGGACGCGTGGCAGAACCGACAAAAAGAATCGTGCACCTCGGGCATGGGCCTCTCCTTGATCTGTCTCGAACATGTGTTTCGCGCGGGACCGGTGGCCCGGGACCGCGCCCCTTGATGATAAACGAATGAAGCCGGGCGCGGCGGGATGTTTTTCACCACCGATCGCGGGAAAGAGGCCTCGACCTGAGCAGATTTCGCGACCTATAATGACCGCGAGCGCCGCCTCCGCGGCTTCGAGATGCCCTGGGCGTGCCAAAGCCGCCCCTGGCAGGGAGTGACCTATGCAGGGACTACGCAATTTGCGCGTCATCGACTTCAGCAACCGAATCGCGGGCGCCTATGCGACGAAGCTGATGGCCGATGCCTATGCCGAAGTCATCAAGGTTGAGCCGCCCGAGGGCGATCCCCTGCGCAGCTGGACCGCCAGCGACACCGATCTCGAAGGCAAGGACTCTGCCCTCTTCCAGTTCTTGAATACGTCGAAAAAGTCCGTGGTCGGGCGCCCCGACGACCCGCATATTCTCGAACTGATGGAAGGCGCGGACCTCGTCGTGGAAACCTTCGAGCCCGGCGTCATGGACGCCCTCGATCCCGCCGAACGCTTCCCCGGACTCGTTGTTCTTAGCATCAGCCCCTACGGGCGCGGCGGACCAATCTCGAATGCGCCCGCCTCGGACTTAACCGTCCAGGCGCATAGCGGCGCCATTTCCGTGCGCGGACTCCAGACCCAGCCGCCGATTATGTGTGGCGGTCGAATTACGGAATGGATCGGCGGCACCTTCGCCGCGGTCGCGGGCCTCGCCGCAGCGCGCCATGCCCAGAAGACGGGTCAAGGGGAACAGGTCGACTTTTCACTTTGCGAAGTGATGAATATCGGCTCGACGACCTATCTCGATTTCATGGACAGCATGAATGGCCGCCCCGAGCCCCTCGGCGGCCCGCGCTCCGTCGAAGTGCCGTCAATCGAACCCACGAAGGATGGCTGGGTCGGGTTCAACACCAACTCGAACCAGCAGTTCACCGATTTCCTGCTGCTCCTTGAGCGCGTCGATCTACTCGAAGAACCCGAGTGGGCGCAGATGATGACGCGCATGGCGAAAATGGATGAATGGAACGAGATCGTCCGCGCCTGGACAACACAGCATACGACGGCGGAGATCGTCGAACGCGCCTCGCTCCTTCGAATCCCCGTCGCGCCCGTAAACAGCGGCCGAACAGTCTTCGACGAGGTCCACCTTCAAGATCGAGGCGTCTTCAAGAAGAACCCCACCGGCGGCTTCCTTCAGCCGCGCCCGCCCTACCTCATGGACAACGAAGGGCCGCGCCCCTTCGAGGCCGTCCCGAGCGTAGGAGAACATAACAAGGAGATCGCGGCCGAAGCCAAACGAACCCGTCAAGTCCCCGGCATCGCTCCCTCCAAAGTCGGAAAGGTCAAGTTGCCGCTCGAAGGCATTCGCGTGCTCGACACGACGGCGTGGTGGGCCGGTCCGAGCGCTTGCCAGATGCTCGCCTATCTCGGCGCCGACGTGATCAAGGTTGAAGCCATCCAGCGCCCCGACGGCATGCGGATGGCAGGTGGCCTCTTCTTCGCGGAAGGCGATTGGTGGGAACGTTCCGCAATCACCCTCGCCGCCAATACGAATAAGCGCGGCCTAACCCTCAACCTCGCCGATCCCGTTGGCCTCGATCTCTGCAAAAAGCTCATCGAATCCTGCGATGTCTTCATCGAGAACTTCTCTCCCCGCGTCGTCGAAGGATTCGGCCTCGACTGGGAAGGAATTCAGGCCATCAGCCCCTCGACCATCGTCGTTCGCATGCCCGCCTTCGGCCTCTCCGGTCCCTGGCGAGACAACGTTGGCTTCGCCCAGACCATGGAGCAGATGTCCGGCCTCGCCTGGATGACCGGCCACGCCGACGATCAGCCTCGGATCCAGCGCGGCCCCTGCGACCCCCTCGCCGGCATGCATGCGGCGTTCGCCACACTCGTCGCCCTCGCCGAACGCGAGAAGACGGGTAAGGGTCATCTCCTCGAATGCACCATGATCGAAGGTGCGCTCAATGCCGCCGCCGAAATGGGCATAGAATGGTCCGCCTACGGCGTCGAACTCGCTCGCGACGGCAACCGAGGACCGGAGGGTGCACCTCAGAATGTATATGCGTGCGCCGGTGAGGAGAATTGGCTGGCGTTATGCGTGCGGGACGATGCGGAGTGGGACGCACTCAAGGCCGAGCTGGGAAATCCAACCTGGGCCGAAGACGCGGAATTCGCCACCCAGGCTGGGCGGCGCCGCAAGCATCAGGTCATCGACGAAAAAGTGGCCTCCTGGGCCGCGGGCCAGGAACTCGACCATGCCGTCTCGGCCCTTGTCGCGCGCGGAATCCCCGCCGCCGGGGTTTGGGACGCGCGCATTCAAAGCAAGCATCCCCAATTTGCTGCACGCGGATTCTACGAGGACCTCGAGCATCCCGTCGTCGGAACCCACGGCTACTGCCGACCGCCCTTCAAATTCGCGACGATCGATCGATGGAACCGTACTCCCGCCCCCAAGATGGGCGAGCATAACCATGAACTTCTAACGGAGATGGGCCTCTCGGAAGCAGAAATCGCGAAGCTCGCCGAGGACGAAGTGATCGGCACAAAGCCCAAAGGGCTCTAGCTCGGCAACGCGGCAGCTCGACGAACCGCAAGATCCTGCGAATGAATGAACCGGCCCGCCGCGGGCGTGGAGCGCGTAGAGCAAGGTAAAGAGAGGCGCGGCCTACCCCGCGGATTCGCGAATAAAGGCTTCGCTCGCGGCCATATCTTCTTTCAGGCTGCGCGCGGCGAGAAAGAAAAACAGCACGCCGATCCCGGCAATCATGCCGACGATCAAGATCGCATAACGCAGCCCATCCGCCCCGTAGATCCCGGTAAAATAGTCGCTCAAGATGCCTGCCGTGAGCGGCCCGAGCCCGAGCCCCACCAGGTTCAGCACGAAGAACATCACCGCCGAAGCCAGCGCCCGCATCGATGGCGGAACGAGTCCATGCACGACCGAAAGGCATGGCCCGAGATACGTGTTGATCGCCATGCTGACAAAGAAAAGCAGCACGACCACGACCCGCGTGTCATCGAGCAAGAGGTAAGGAAAGCTCAGCGGAACCGCGATAAAGCCCGCGATCATCGGGATCCAGACATACCAGCGCGGGTCCCGGGGCCCCAGCCGATCCCCGAGCTTCCCCCCGAGCAGCGTTCCCAGCAATCCCGACCCGCCCGCCACGATCGCCATCACAACGCCCGCATCGCCGAGAGTCATTCCGTGACTGCGCTGCAAAAATGAAGGTGCGAAATTGCCGCCGCCGTAACCCGCGAAGGCCGTTAGACCGCAGCCCATCGCGATGTACCAAAACGTCTTGAAGCGCATCAGGAGTCGCAGCGTCTCTCCCAGCGTCGGCGTGTAGGCCGCCGCCTCCTGTGTCTCCCAGCGGCCGCGAAGGGGCTCCCGCACGGTGAGCACGAAGATCAGAGAAAACAGAATGCCCGGGAGGCCCACCGCCATAAACGCCGCGCGCCAACCCAGCGCCTCGGTGATCACCCCGCCAAGCAGAAAGCCAAGAAAAATCCCGAAATGCAGCCCCGAAGAATAAATCGCGAGAGCGCCCGAGCGCTCTTCGGGCGGGTAGTAGTCGCTGATCATCGAGTGCGCCGGGGGACTTCCGCCCGCCTCGCCAATTCCCACGCCAATCCGAGCGAGTAGAAGCTGCGTGAAGTTTTGCGCTAGCCCGGAGATCGCGGTCATGCCGCTCCAGACCGTGACCGCGGCGCCAATGATATTCCGGCGGTTCTTCCGATCCGCCATATAAGCAATCGGAATTCCCGCGGTGATATACACGACGGCGAAGGCAAAGCCGCTCAGCCAGCCCAGTTGGGTATCCGAGAGCCCCATCTCCGCCTTGAGCGGCTCCTGCACGATGACCAAGATTTGCCGATCAATAAAGTTCAGCGCATAGGCCAAGGCCAGCATGAAAAGCGCATAACGTGCGCCCTTGTTCCCCGCTTCCGGATCCAGCTCGTTTTGATTGGACAGCGTTAGTTCCCCTGGAAAGCGCCCATATCAAAATAGTCGCGCCAGGCGGCGATCTCACCGTCCGCGTTCAGCTCAAAAACGCCACAGACCGGAATCCCTTTTGGGGCGCCGTCCATCGAAAACGTGTCGACCCGCTCGTTCAAGACGACGGAGCCTGCGACGGACTGATTCAGGATCTCGAAATCGATCCCACCCGGGCTCGTCTTGAGAAAGCCCTCTATGAACCCGCGAATGGCGTCTTTGCCCTTGCAGGGGTCCATCGGAATATTGTGATAGACCGCGTCCTCAGCGAAGGCGGACATGATCCCGTCGAGGTCGGCCCGACCCCAGGCCGCACAAAAGTCTCGAACAATCCGATCTGCATCCATGGCTCAACTCCTCACGCGTTTGGCACGACGCGAAGGCGTCGCTTTCGCGAGCGTAGTCGGTCCGGCGCAGGTGTGTCGAGTGAGCTGAACGGTTAATTATGTTTGGCCAGCGGCAGCGTTTCCGTGGGCGTAGGAGTGCCGAGGCGTGTCAGCTCCACTTCTGTAGCGCCGCGCAGGACCCCGAAAGCGATTCGACCCAGATTTCGGTCACCCTCCTGCGTACCGAGGTAGACCTTTATTCGGCGCTTCGGCGTTAGGTAGTAAAGCGGTCGCTTGAGAGGATCGCGTCGATCCACAACACGACGGTCATCAACGTGAAGGTTGCCCGTGGCGGAAATCACGCCGGTCCGCGCATCTGCGGGAAACTGGCGGTAGTGAGCGAGATCCGTTGGCTGGAGCCGGTACCGCAGCCGGCCCGACGCCCCATCGCTCGAACGAGCGGGCTCATCATAGGAGAAGCCGCCTTCTGTCGGAAAGATTGCGCCGCCGCGAATTTCGCCCGTGGTGACGCGGTTGGAACGGGACACCAGATAGGAATAGACAAGGGCATCTGACGCAGCGGCTTCGATGCTCTCAAAGACGGTCCCGGGTCCGGACGGATCCATGCGCTGCACGGCGGCCGTCGTCTCGGAGCGCACGTCAGCCTCCGTGCGGGGCGCGGAGTCTGGACCTACGCCGGCCTTCGGGTTCATCGACAGCTGAGGCACGCTCGAACATCCGACCCACGCGAAAGCGGAGGCTGCCAAAAGCAGTAAGCGCAGGTGGCTGGGAAAACTGGTATCGGGGAGATGGGGTCGCATGGGTGCCTCTCGTCGGACTGTGGACGGCGGGGTCCGTTGGTGATTTCCGTTCGAGAGTGAATCGGTGTTTCCTCTGAATAGGTGAGGTGTATTACCATCAGGACGAAGAAGTTTCCGGCGTGATTCATCTCGTTGCGGGCAAGCTGCCGCCCCGCTGCCGTCCACCTCAGCGCTTTACTGCGGCTCCTATTTTCACCATGATGCGCTCCGCAGCGACTTCGAAAGGCCCCTTAGTGAAGCTTCATGCCATCAGCGACCTCCATGTCGGCTTCAAGCCCAATCTCGTCGCGCTCACCGAGATCCCCGATCATCCTGAGGACTGGTTGATCCTCTGCGGCGATATCGCGGATACACCCGACCAGCTTCGGACTGCTTTCCAGGTCCTGAACGCAAAGTTCGCGCAACTGATCTGGGTCCCGGGCAATCACGAACTTTGGACCGTCCCGCGCAAAGAAGGAAAGCGCGGCGTCGCTCGCTACACCCAGCTCGTCGAGATCTGCCGCGAATACGGCGTCCTCTCGCCCGAGGACCCTTTCCCCGTTTGGGAAGGAGAAGGCGGCCGACATTTGCTCGCCCCGCTCTTCCTCTTTTACGATTACAGCTTTAGGCCGGACGATGTTCCGATTGAAGACGCAGTTGCCTGGGCGCGTGAGAAGGATCTGATGTGCTCGGACGAGCTCTTGATCAAGCCCGAGCCCTATCCGGACTTTGGAGCGTGGTGCGCAGCCCGCTGCCAGGAAAGCGAAGCCCGGCTCGACGCGGCG
Organism: Myxococcota bacterium; assembly: GCA_045106235.1. GTDB lineage: Bacteria > Myxococcota_A > UBA9160 > UBA9160 > UBA4427 > UBA4427. The sequence continues at coordinate 96,683 of JBGCEJ010000010.1, read as the reverse complement.
CTCGCTGAGAATCCACTGCCCACCATACTGATCGCCCACTTCCCGCTTCGCCAGGAACTTGCGGTCCTGCCCCTGATTCCGCGCTTCATGGTCTGGTGCGGCACGCGACGAACCGAGGATTGGCATACGCGATTCGGCGCGCGAGTCGTTATTTCCGGGCATCTCCATATCCCCTGCACCCGGTATATCGACGACGTGCGCTTCGAGGAGGTTTCCCTCGGATACCCCGACCAATGGAAAGAACGCGAGATAAGGCGGGGCTGGAAATTAGGCGATCATCTGCGCCAGATCTTGCCGGCACCGGCTGGAGATGCCGGCGATCCCCTTAAGCATTTCAAACTCGAGCTGTAGAGGCCCTCAGGAAGGCCCATGCGGGCGGCGAATCCGAGGTGTACCGTTTGGGGTGATGCTGAACGCTGAACGCCACGCCTACGAAGACTATGCGGCCCTGGCCGAAGACTACGACGCCCGCGGCTGGACCGACGGGCTTCCGATCGTGCCCCCCACACCCGAGGCAGTCGAGGCCTTCCTCGCAGTCGCCGGACTCGCTCCGGATGCCATCCTCGGCGAAGTCGCCACCCGCGAAGTCGTGGTGACCGCGGAACAAGCGGCGATCAACGCCGTAATGGCCGGATGCCGTCCCAGCTATTTCCCCATCGTCGTCGCCGCCGTTCGCGCTCACCTTCACGAGAAAGGCAATTGCCATAGCACCACGGGCACCCTCTCGGGCGCTTCGCAAATCGTCGTCGTCAATGGACCGGTTCGAGACGAGATCGACATCGAATGCGGCGAAGGCTGCTTCGGACCCGGCTTTCGCGCGAATGCCACGATCGGCCGCGCGCTTCGCCTCGTCATCCGAAACGTGTGCCGAGCGATTCCAGGCTTTCTCGATCGCGCGAGCTTCGCGAGCCCGTTCCGCTACTCCTTCTGCTTCGGCGAAAACGAGGCGGCAAGCGACTGGACACCGCTCCATGTCGACCGAGGACTCCGTCGGGACCAAAGCGCGGTCACCGTCCATTCCGCAATGAGCGTCGCCGAGGTCGCCGACTTCGAGAGCCGAAGTCCGGAAGCCATCTGTGATGTTTGGCTCGACGAGTTAATGCGCAAGGGCGTCTATGCGGACCGTTTCCTCGAACACGGCACGGTCCTGATGGTGATCGGTCCCGAGCATCAGCGCTTCTTCCTCGAAGCCGGCTGGAGCAAGACTCAAATCCGCGAGCGCCTCTTCGAAAAGAGCCGCAATCCCGGGCCCGGCCAACGCCCCGTCTCCGTCGCCGGCCCCGAAGGTTTCCTATTGGTGGCCGCCGGCGGCCGCGGCATGGCCTCAACCTGGATCTTCTTCCCTCATCTCGCCTGGGCCATCACACAACACATCGACCCGGCCTAACACCGAATAGCCCACCGACTCTGCCGACCTCAGAAGGAGCGCTCGAATGACGCAAAAAAGTCTCATCGGACTCGATCCGACAAGCGGACCACTCCAACGCAAAGGCGACCGCGAACTGGCTTCCCGGCCCGCAAGCCTTGACGGCCAAGTGATCGGCCTCGTGACCAACGGCCTCGGGCGCAGCGAAGATTTCATGCTCGCCCTCGGCGACGAAATCGAGCGACGGGCCAACCCGAGCGCCTCGGTCCACGTCCTTAAAGCCGGCGTCTCCGTCCCCCCGGAACCCACAGACTGGGCGCGCCTCACTTCGGAGGTCTCGGTCGCGATTACCGGCTTCGGGGGTTGAGGCTCCTGCAGTGCGCGCAGTTTGCGCGACGCAATCGAACTCGAGTGGGCCGGCATTGCCGCTGTCCCGATCATTCATGAAGCCGTCCGCGGATCAGCCCAGTCCATGGCGCGACTCTCAGGACATCCCGACTACGATTTCGTGGTCGTCGACTACCCTTGGATCCCCACTGCGATGTGGAGCGATTCCGAGATCCAAAACCTCGCTGAAGCGGTCGCGCCAACGGTGATCGAACGCCTCTGCGGAAAAACCGGAGCCGATCGATGAGTGCGTCCGCGACCGAGACATCAGCCCTCCCCCCCGTCAACCCCGCCGTCCAGGCCGTGATCGAAGCCTTCGACGAAATCGTAAAACCCGACGGCGGCAGCGTGTCCCTGCTTCGAATCGAGGGCGATCAGCTCAGCGTCGCCTACGCCAAGGGCGTGAATGAACAATGCGTGGAATGCATCATGGAGCCCAATGCGCTGGCCGGCATGATGAAGGATATGCTCGCGGACCAAGCCCCCGAGATTCGCGACGTGGTCGTGGTCGTCCAGTCAGAAGACTAGGCCCGGCGCATTCCGGCGCATCCAGACTCTTTCCGGCGATCAGACCGCGCGGCCTAGCGCGACTTCAAAATCGAAAGCGCCTGATCCGCGTGTCCGTCCATGTCCATCTCGCTTCGGATCACACCCAGGACCTTCCGGTCCGTATCGATCACAAAACTCGCTCGCTTGCTCGGGAGTGGACCGAACCGCTTCACCCCGAAAAGCTTCGCGACCTCGCGACCTGGGTCCGAAAGCAGCGGAAAGCCCAAACCATTTTTGTCGTCGAACGCTTTTTGCCGATCCACCGGATCGGCGCTGATCCCCACGCGCTGAGCACCGAGTTCCTCGAACTCAGCGGCCAAATCGCGGAAATGACAGCTTTCGCGCGTTCAACCCGGGGTCATCGCCTTCGGATAGAAGAAGAGCACAAGGGGGCCACCCTCTAGCAGCCCGGAGAGGCTCACCTCTTTGCCGTCCTGATTTTGGGCACGAAAATCTGCCACCACATCGTTCGTTTCCATCGCTTCACTCCCTCCAGACCCACTCACGCGGTCCGGCGAAAGCGTAGCGCGACGCAAAGTCTGACGCGCGCTAGTTCGCGACGAAGAAAAAGTCGCCCTCGCTCTGATGGCCGGCCGCGCGGATCACGCGCAGCTCCGGCTCTTGCTTAATCCCCGTCGACTTGAGCGCATCGTACATCCGGTCAAACACCCGCCCGTACAGCTCAACGACGGACATGGGGCCTTCGCTCTGCTGCAGCACCTCAATCAAGGCCCCCGCAAAAACGGAATGTTCCGAGCCCGGACCCGTCGCATCCAGAACGGGCTGCTCGCCACCCGAGGCCAAGACGAAGCGGCTCTTTCGTTCGAGCTTCTTTTCAAAATCGGCTTCACCGAGCGGCGGAAGCTGCGTCACCGGACCAATCGGAAGATCCGTCGAGAAGACGCCGCCGTAGCAGGAATCCGCGATCACGAGCGCGCGCTTGGCGATGGAGGTGTCCAGGTGATTCGTCACCCACCAATTATCGACCCAGTTCACGTCCTGGTCTTGGTCCGCGTTCGTCGGCAGCCAATACCCATTTAAGCGAGCCCGATCCGTCCCCTTCTTGCGATGTCCATGACCGGCGAAGTAGAGCAGAATATTATCTTTCTCTCCGGCCACGCCGTTCAGTTTATGAATCGCGCGCTTAATTTCTTCCTCATTGGCATCGAGGAGAAGCTGCGTCGAAAACCCAAACCGATTCGTCAGAAGCGATGCGATCACTTCCGCATCATTCCGCGGGGTCTGGAGATCCGGCATCTTTTCGTATTTCGTATTCCCGATCACCAGAGCGTAGAACTGGCCGACCGTTCGCTTCCCAAGCTTCTTGGTCGGCAACTTCGGGAAATCAAACTCCGTCACCCGCGACGGATTCGCATCGCGCTGCAGCAATCTGTAAGAAGGCATCGCGACGAGCACTTCTTCCTTCTTCGAGACTTTCTGGTTGAGATCCGAAACAAGAGACTGGAGCGCTTTGACCTTCTTGGCACTCGCCGCATCTCGGGAAGCGGAGGAGCGGGTCAAAGCCGAAACCTGCGCCGTCAGCGCTTCGCGCTGAGTCCGGAGCATCCCGATTTCGTCCGTGAGCTCGCCCTTCGCCTCTTCAATTTCGGCATAGGCAGTCGAAGAAAGCATGAGGCTATCGCCCGAGAGCCCTGAAGATTCGCGGTAAAGGTTCAGCGCCTTCAGCACGTCCTTCTCGACCCCGAGCCCCTTTTCGTAGAGCACGCTCAGGGAAGACATCGCTCCGCGATGCCCCGAATCCGCCGCCTGGCCGTACCAGTAGGCCGCCTTCTTGTAGTCCGGAGCGGCCCCCATCGCGCCTTCATAGAGAAGGCCAAGACGATGCTGCGCGTCGGGATCACCCCCCTCGGCGAACGACAACCATTTCTCCATGACGGCGTCCGGCCGCGTGGCATCGTAGGCGACAAATGTGCCCCCCATCGAAGCACACTCGAACTCGGTCACCCGAGCCATACGCGGCTGCTCTTGATAGGCGAAGCTGCGGCCGACCTGGCGAACAGCGCCTTCGACCACGCAGTCCACCACATCGAGCTCCGAGAGTTCCCGACTCAGGTCAAATTCCGGGTGATCCGTCACAGGCGAGGCACATCCGAAAGTGAACGCGCAGAGCATACTGACCATACCCCCCACTCCGGTGCGCTTCCCCATCGATCGACCTTGTTCGTTCGCGATTTTCATTTTTATGATCCGTTCTTTCTGATCAGTCCGGTTCGCCGGCGGCGATCCAGAAGAGGATGAGGTCTCTGAAGGCGGAGTTGATACTCACTCCGCTCATCGACGACGTGCAGTCGCCCATATCGAGATCGTCGGAAGCGCAGGGAGTCGCGAAGCGACCCGCCATTTCCGAATTGGACGCGCCCAGATGACAGCCCGAATTCAAACAGCCGTTGGGATAAGTGCCGGATTGCTGCGTGGCAGAACTACTTCCGGCAACCGCCACGAGATCTGGCAGCGACGGATTCGTCGTCGCTGAATCCGAAACACGCGTCGACTCCCCGTTCGCGCCCACCGCAGCGACTTCGTAGGAATAGCTTGTCTGGGAGTCCAGTCCCGTATCGGTATAGGTGAGACCACTCTGGGTTCGAATCAGGGCTCCTCCGCGGTAGATGCGGTAGTTCGAAGGGGCCGTCCCGCCCGCCGGCGCGGACCAAGCCAGATCAATCGCATCACTCGTCCCGAAATCAGGGCTCGCCGAAAAGCCCGTCGCCGGCGCGGTATTCGTCGTCATCGCCGCTGCCGTCGAACGCCCCGACTCGACGCCGTTGCGCGTCTGCGAGACCTCGTAGGAATAGGATGTATTTTGCGAAACGCTGGAGTCAACGTAGGCGGTCATCCCCGAGCCGGTCGTTGTCCCGAGAAACGCATTGTCCCGGTACACCGTATAGCCGTCCGGCGCGCTGCCGGGGCCTGCGGTCCAGGACAGAGAAACGCTGGAAGTCGTCACTCCCCCCATCAGGCCTGAGGGCACCCCGACCGCCGTCGAAACCGCGAGATCGTTCGAATTGGCCGACTCTCCGTCGAGGTTCGCCGCAACGCGGTATTCGTAGCTTTCGCCACTCGAGAGGGATGAATCGGCGTAGTTCAGCGACGCAGTCGTTGCGATGACGCCAAAATTGCCGTCCGGAGACGGTCCATCACGAAGGACCGAGTAATCATCCGCGACGAATCCCGACGGCACGCTCCATTCAATCGTCACCGACGATTCCGTCAAAGAGCCGCCCGTCGTCGAAAGCACAGGCGCGATCGCGTCCACGTCAACGCTGACCACGCCAATCGATTCAGCCAGGGTCCCGTTCGCATCCACTAGCTGATACTGGACTGAATCCATCGTACCGCCGAGACGCGAGTCGAGAACCAAGCGGATGACGCCGTCTGAAACCTCAGACGCATTCGCGTTCACCACGAGGTTGAAGGGCGGATCCGGATCGTTCAGCCCGAGTACCAGATCCCCATCGCCCAGAGCATTCGACGGCAGCTGTGCAAAGACATCCACATCGACCGTCGCGTCCCCGGGCGTGTACCCCGAAAGCGAAGCCGTGAAATTATTCGTGACGGGCGTTCGGTTCGTCGTCACCAACGTCTCGCTCTCCGAGGTCGCAATCCCGGAGTCGACTTCAAGCGTGACCGTGTATTCGCAGGGCGAAGTATCAACGGCGAAAGACGCCTGGGCGCTTGAAGACCCGGCAATCAGGGGACTGCCGCCGCAGCCCGAATCGTCAGTCACGCTCCAAGCGTAAGACTCGGCAAAGAGACTCCCGGAGCCATCCAGGTTGATCGTCGTCGAAACGAGATCCCCCGCGCCGTCCACCGCATCGACACTGGTTGGGGTCACCGTCGCCTGCGCCACAGGCTGCCCCGGCACAGCATCGGCGGCAAGGTCAACCCCCTCCCCGATCAAATGGTCCCGCAACATTTCCGCGGCGGAGGGATCCGAGCCCGCAAAATCGACCCAGAACCGGTCGAGGGTCAGTCGCGCCGCCGGCATCACACCGCGTACGAAAACGAAATCCGAGAGCGCCGCAGCCTCGACGAATTCATCGTAGGACTCAAAATTCTTGTCGAGATTATCCTGCTGCGTATGGCACATGCGGCAATAGCGCGAGTAGACCTCCTCGTAGAGCGCCTCCTCGCCGGCCCATCCCGGCTGGACATAGCTGCCATCAAAAGCCACCGCGGGAAGCGTCGTGAGTGTCGCTTCAGAAGCGCTTTCCAGAGGACTCGGAACCAAGAGATCGTCCGTCTCATCCTCCGCCGTCATCGGGTCGTCCACGATCGGCGCCGGCAGCGCGGCTTCATTTCCATACCAACCGTGAATCATTCGCAGCGGCTCTTCGTAGCGGCGAAGATCTCCCTGGTAGGTGAGAAGCGAGGCCTCATTCAGGGAGCGCAAGGCTGCCTGCTGACTCTCATAGGAGACCGCAGCAAGCTCTGCCGTCGTGAATTCATCCGGATTCAGATCGGGGTCGACCAACGCCTCGTCTTCCGCTTCGGCAAAGAGCAGCGAATCAAGATCCCAGGGCATAAACGTCGCGGCCAGGTCGGCATTCTCGGCCGAGATCAGAGAGAGATCCGACTGACCTAAGGCCGCAATATTCGTAATGCTCCCGTCATGGCAGGCGGTGCAGACGCCCGGCATGAAACGCTCCCCGCGACCATCGAAATTCATGCTCTCGGCACGAACCATCTCCCCGGTCGTGGTATCCGGCACAAAGGCATAGAACTTAACAATCTTCTCCGTGGCGCTGAACGTCGGCGCATCGCAGCTGCCCTCGGGCTTCGGACTAAACTCCATCGCCACCGTCGCGAACTCGCCCTGCCCTTTAAGGAGCTGTTCTAGGCTGGGATAGTTCACAACGTAGCTATAGACATTCCCGGCGCCGTCGTCCCGCATGTACATATCGCGCCCGAAACCGAGATCGTAGTTGTTCACGTATTTCGCGTTCGTGACATCGGTTGCGCCATCGAATCCCGTCGCCGTCAGCCAGCCGGAAAGCGTGGCCGCCTCAGCTGCGGGATCGATGCAGTCGTAGTAGTTCGAAGCGGAGCGCCGCGACTCGACGCCCAGTTCTTGACGGAGCGCTTCGAGTTCAAGTCGAACCTCGCCGTCCGATCCCTCCAGGATCCCGCCCGCGGCGGTCGGGGTTTCCCCGCTTGCCACGATATCCGCGCCCTCGATCAGCGCGTAGCTTCCAGAATCCGACCGGCCGACGTAGACCTCAAAATCGCCGCTGCCCACGAGCGCAACTTCGAGTTCAACTCGGGCGTTCGGAACTTCTTCGAGTTCCAGGCGCCCCGCGCGCAGCGCATCTTGAAAGAAGACATTGACTTCGTCGGCATCAAGTAACGGGAGGGCCAGAACGAATCGATCCTGCGTCGAGTCAACCGGATCTCCGGGGACGGTAAAACCCGCCTCGATTTGATCCGAAACTTCGAGGACCGAAGCCAAAACCTGGGACCGAGCGCCGCCGCTGCGGTCCGTCCAATAAACAATCGGCTGTACGGTCAGCGAATAGGGAATCGTCGCGGCCACCGTCGCCGGCGGAGAGTTCGGCGAGATGAAAAAGAAGATCTCCTCCTCGACACTTGGATCGCGAAGGAATTTCCCGTCATCCAGCACGGGCACCACGTCGACTTCCACCGTATCGACGAAGGTCTTTCCCTTGGAGTCCGTCACAGTCAACTCGAATACGAGCGTGTCCTCAACGGAAGGCGCGGTAAAGGAGCGACTAATATTGGTGCGCTCGAAGAGATCGACCGATGTTCCGGAGACTTGGCTCCATTCGTATTCCAGGATCGGCGCACCCCCGCCTTCGCTGTCCTTGCCCGAAACAACGACTTCCGAGCCGGCGCGAACCTGGTAGGCGCCTCCCGTCTCCGCACCGACGCCCACCGCCGCAGCGATCGCGGTCGGACCTGATCCGGATTGATTTCCGACATCGCTTGGACTGCAGCCGAGCAGAAACGAAAGCAGCAGAAAACCGAAAAATCGACGCGCACCCGACATGAAGACTCCACGGGTCAAAGAGACCCCTGGATCTGTTGCGGTGAATGCAGAGGCAGTCTTGAGGAAAGTCTTTTCTTTAGCGGTTGCCTGGCCGATGAATCCGCGAATAGCGGAGAAGCCCTCTTCTGCGTCGCCCTCGGTTGGGCGCGTGCGGGGCCTTCAAAACGAATTTTTTAAGATCGTCGCGACTGGCAATCCCGCTCCCTCGGAGCGATTTGGCCGTCGTCACGAATAGCGGAGCCGCCTGATGCGAAGCATCGTGTCCAGGACCCTACAGGCCATCATACTCGTCAGCATCGCGGCCGTTCCGGTCCCCGCGCTCGCGGACTTGATTCAGCTCACGACCGTGGACCGTCGCAGCGCCTACGACGACCTCGAGCGATCCGCCGCCCGTGCCAATCAGCGCGTTTTCGAAGCCCTCGAGCCCGATTGTAACGGCGGTATCGGCAGCAACTGCACCGTCGAGCAATTTGGCGTCTTCGCTGAAGTTCGAGAGCTCGTGGAGACCGCCAACGAAATTCTCGCCAACGGAGGCCCCACCGCGTTCAGCTTGAGCGTAGACGATGAAGGACTCGGCAACGCCCTCCGCTGGACAGCGGCAGAAGAAGTGGCCGCACAATCCAGTGCTGCCACAGATTTCGCCGACGGTCAGAACGCCAGCGTCCGCAACCGAATCACCGCCCTCCGCCTCGGCGCCCGGGGCTTCTCCATCGCTGGCATCGAGAACCTCCCGCGACAGACCTTTGATGATTTCGGCCGCCCAATATCTCTGCTTCCACCGGTGAGCGCAAAGCCCAAATCGGACACCCTCGCGAATCTCGGCGGCTTCATGAACGCCTCCTATGGCTGGGGCAGCCATGATCCAACCAATTTCGAGAACGCCTTCGACTTCGAAGGCTACGACCTCACCGCCGGTCTCGACTACCGCTTCAGGCCGGACCTCGCAGCGGGCATCGTCGTGGCGTACTCCGCCAACGAGCTCGACTTTGACGGCAGCAAATCCATCGTCGACGGCGGAATCGATTCCCAAGGATTCAGCGTCGGCGCCTTTGCCACCTACTCTTGGCGTGCCTTCTACGTCTCCGGCTTCCTGAGCTACCAGCGCATGGAATTCGATATCAACCGCTTCATCACGTATCCCTCGCTCAATCCCGACGTCGACGGAACCAACACGCGCACCAAGGGCGAGACCGATAGCAACGCAATTACGGGTGCGCTGAATGCCGGCTACCTCTTTCGCTTCGGCCTGCGCGAGCTGGGACTCAGCGAAAGCAAGAGCAAGCCCTTCGTCCTTGAACCCTCGTTCCGAATCGAGTTCACGGATATCACGATCGCGGCCTACGACGAGGATAACATCACGCCGGACGAGTACTTCGCCCTGAAAATTTCAGAACAAGAAGTCCAGAGCGTCGAGGCCACGCTGGGTCTACGCGCTTCCGTCGCGGTCAGCACGCCTCTCGGCGTCCTCTTTCCCTACGTCCGCGGCGAATGGCGCTTTGAACTCGAAGACGAGACGAACCAGACGGTTTCGCAATACGCCGGAATCGGCCGCGGCGCGGGCGCCGACGCCTTCGTCCTCAGCGGCGAAGAAATCGATACCGACTACGGCGTCTTCGTCGTTGGCGCCCAGGTGATTGTCCGCGGTGGCCGGCAGCGCACGCTGAACCGGGCCATCGGCGATCGCCTCTCGGCCTTCTTTGAATACCGAAAAGTCGTCGCACTCGATGACATCACGAACGATCTCGTGAACGGCGGCGTTCGCTACCTCTTCTAGCGAGTCCGGCTAAGCGGCGCGCCGCGAATAGGCGAGTGCCCTGCGGCCAGCGCGCCCAGAGCCCCGAATCGACAGCCTATCTAGACAGGCCTAACAGCGTATATCGAGCGCCAAACGAAGCGCCTCGATTTCCTCCACGCGGTAGCCCGCCTGCGGAAGGACACAGAGAGGCGCTCGGTACTCGCTCAGCACGCGGCTTCGGGGCAGCGCGGAGGGGTCGGCGGAGAGGAGACCGTCAATCCGTTCCTTGGCGGCCGCCTGAAGTGCATCCGAAGTCGGCGCTGCGTCGAGTGCGAATCCAAAATCAGCCCAAACCAAGCTGTATTCGGCCGGGTCATTGAAGGGCGTGCTTTCAATCAAATTCACGTAGGCCGCCGCCGCCTCATCGTGATAGGGATTCGCCTGCATCGCCTCAAGCAGCCCCTCGCGCCCCGAGTTCGCGCCGGAGGACTGATCATTCATCGCCCGGCGATAGGCGTCCTCTGCCTTTGCCTGGTTCGCGCCACTCACGGCGATGCTCTCCTCGCCGATCGATTGTCCGATCATGCTGGCTGCGGCGATCCCGGCCACCGCCGTCGCAGCAAGGCCCGCAAAAACCGCATTCCGGCGGCGAACCGCCGGACTCACTTGCTTCCAGAGCAAGGCGGCGGAAGCCGTTCGGTCCTCGCGCTTCCAAGCAAGCGCTGCCCCCAAGGCCTTGCGGTAGCGGCGGGGAAGCTTCGTAAGGTCGATCTTCTCGCCGGCGGCCCTGGCCTCCTTCGACGATTTCGCGTCGAAGGGATGTTCTCCGGCAAGACAGAGATAGAGCGAGCAGGCGATCGAGAACACATCGTCCCGGGGATCAGATGCCTCACCCTCGATTTGCTGAGGGCTCGCATAGAGTGCCGAGTACCCCGACACGCTGCCCCGACTTCCCATAATCTGAGCGATGCCGAGGTCAAGAACTTTCACAGTTCCGTCTTTGCAAACGAAAATATTGGCGGGCTTAATATCTGCGTGAACCATCTTGTGCTGATGGCAATGCGCGAGCGCCCGACAAACATCCTGCGCAACCCGGTCGACATCACCGAGCGGAAGGAGCGTCGCCGGCGCTTTGCCCTGCCCCTTGCTCTTCCCTGCTGCCTGAGCACCTGTAGCGGCACTTCGCTCCTGGATCATGTCCGCGAGTTCTACACCGTCGAGCATCTCCATCGTGATAAAGGCAAGGTCCGCGTCGCGATGAATATCGTAGACGCGGAGGATATTCGGGTGGGAGACATGGTGGCTCCGTGCGACTTCCTGAACGAGCACATCAAGCCGTCCCTGAACCACTTCGGCATCCATCACCTTGATCGCGATCTCTGCGCTCTCGCCGCCCGCCATCTTCAATTCGTCGATTGCTTTATAGACTGTCCCGAAACCGCCCACGCCCAGCTGATCGCCTATGCGGTAGCGGTTCAGCAAACGCGTCCCCGTGAGATTGCCCCGGGTCTTTGCCACCGGCGCCGCAGCACGCTGCGTCATCGCATCCGTCACCGCTGCCGGTGCCGTCCGCGGGGCCGCTTCCGCAGCAGCCAAACCAATCGCGAGGTCGGTTGGGGCGTCCATCGGGCCCTGCTCCGCCAGTTCATCAATGACCCGCGTCTTGACCGGACCGTCGGGGCGCGCCGAGGCAGCCGCTGCAGGCGCCGGTTCCGCAGAAACCCGAGTCGGCGCGGCAGGCGGCTCCGAAACAACCGTGAGATCTTCCTCCTCCCTATCCATCAGCGCGGTGGCAGCTTCATCCGCTTCGATCGGAACCTCTACCTGGGCCGCAGCCTGGACAAGAACCGTCGCGGCCTCGGAATCGTCTTCGACGAGCGGCGCGTCGGACAGGATCTTGGTGGGCGTTTCCTCGATGCGCGCCGCGGCGTCGGGCATGACCTTCGTAGGCGTGTCTTCGATCCTCTGCGAGGAGTCCTCTGGCAGAATCTTCGTCGGGGTATCTTCAATCCTCGGCTCGTCTAGCCCGGCAATTTCGTCATCAAGAATTCGGGTGGGGTCGGCGGGATCGGCGGACACGAGCGATTCTCCAGAATGCGGCGAAGGCTGCCGCGCAGGGAAGGAGCGCACCCAATTGGTTCTCTTAACCGAAATAAATGCACCCGCGAGCCTCTCCTAATCGGCGCGGCGAAGCTTCCAGTTAAGGCGAACTACAGGCCTGGTTCCCTGTGAAATCGACGAGAGAGACACCTCAGCCTCTTTCAGGAGGAAATCTTTATCTCAATACGGCCAAATCCCTACACTCAAAGCCGATCCGATCAAGCGCTCCCCCTGACTGCGGATTCAGCCCGATCTTCCCATTCCAGTGAATTATCGGATCATCCCTGTCCAGAGCCTTCGCTTGGGTGTACTCTCCCCGCCGGAACGGCTTCGCAGAGGAGTCGAGTTCGGCGGCCTTAAACAAGGCGGACGACTTCCAAGAAAATGGAATCGATCGGGCCCCACGAGTGGAGGCAAACGGTCGGTCCAAACAAGGGAGGCCGCGTAAGCGCGCTCTCCAACAAGAAAAAGAAGGTAGTTAAATGCGAGTTGCAGGTTCAGTGAAGTGGTTCAACGACGAAAAGGGTTTCGGATTCATTACGCGTGATGATGGTGAGAAGGACGTGTTCTGTCACCACAGCGCGATCCAGGGCGAAGGTTTCAAGACCTTGGCTGAGGGTGCACGTGTCGAATTTGACGTAGTAGACGGCCAGAAGGGCCCTGCTGCTGAGAATCTCCAGGTCGTCTGATCCCTTCAGACTGACTTGATGAAAGGCCCCGTCACTTCGGTGACGGGGCCTTTTTTTTGGGCTCGAGGCTGTTCTTGGCTCAAGGCTGTTTTTGGCTCAAGGCTGTTTAGGTTGATCGCCTAACTGCCCTCGTCTCGGAATGCTGAACGGGGCGCCTCGTCGAGGGTCGGGGGCTCTTCGTCGGCGTACTCGAGAACGCCCAAAGCTTCGAGCTCTGCGCACGCCTGGGCATCGAGGTCCAGCCATTCTGAGAGCACGGCGCGGTTGTCTTCGCCTCGGCGTGCGATCCGCGTGTTGGGCGCCCCGATCGCAAGGTCTTTCGCACGCCACGCCGCAGTCGGTACCTCGAAGCCCGGCTCGATCTCGGTCATCACCCCGCGATGCTTCGCCCACTCCGACGCCACCAGATCCCGGGTCGATCGAACCGGCACGACAATGAGCGGTGTCCCCGCAAGCAGCGCCTCGAGTGCCGGCTGATCCGCCACCTGCGACATCGCTTCATCCAGTCGATCCACCATCGCATCGCGATTCGCCACGCGCGCCTCTGCCGTCGCGAAACGCGGATCCTCAAGCGCCCCCGGAATCGGCAGCATCATCGCCAGCAGAGGAAAAATCTGCTCCGGCAGCCCCATCACGTGAACTGAGTTCCCGTCCCCTAACTCAAAGGACTCGAAATTCCAGGTCGGGAATCCGCTCGATCCCGGATAGCCCGCTCGTTCCGCAGTCGCATGTTCATTCACGTAAAGCAGCGCCTCGCCCATCGCGATGTCGAGATGCTGGCCCTCGCCCGTGCGTTCACGATGATAGAGCGCGGCCACGATCGCCTGGCAAGCCATCATCCCGGCATAGAGATCCGCGTGCTGCATCGTCTCGCCGCGTGGACGACTCCCGCGAAGCGCAGCCCCCATCGCCAAGGTCCCGGCCTCCGCCTGAACCATCGGCGCGTACGCCGGGCGACTCGACCAAGGCCCCTCCTGCCCCCATCCCGTGATCGAGCAGAGAATCAGGCGCGTGTTCTCACGGCGCAGTTTGTCCGGTGCGAGCCCCAACCGATCAAGCACACCCGGCCGAAAATTCTCCACGACCACGTCGGCTTCCTTCGCCAGACGTCCGAGCAGAGCAGACCCACCCTCGCTTTTCAAATCGATCGAGACGTTTCGCTTGCCCACGTTGTACTGCGCGAACATCGAACCGAATCCGCCCACGAGCGGCGGCGTCGCGCGCAGAATATCTGATTCAGGCGCCTCAATCTTAACGACCTCGGCGCCCATATCAGACAGCATTCGACTACAGATCGGTCCAGAGAGGACGCGGGTACAGTCAACAACCTTGAGGCCAGAAAGCGGTTTCGGACGCGGATCGGAATCAGTCATACCGAAACGCTATCACCAACGATCAATCGATCCAATCCACACTTTGCGTCTTGAGCTCGACCTCGTATCCAAATCCGACGCTCTGCAGCAGAGCGTCCTGCCCCAAACCATCCAGCCAAGGCGCCCCGGAATAGCGCACGATCACATCGTCCTCTCCGTCTTCTCTGCTCTCTGGACCCTCTCCGTCCCCCACGCTGCCCGCCTTCGCCGCCTGGAAGAATCGCCGTGTGCGGACCTCGCCCTCCGCACGCGTTTCTTCAACCGTGATCCGCGATCGCTGCGCGCGTCGCACACAGGTATCACAGGCTGTGACCGGCTCGAACCATGGATAGTAGACGCGCTGCACGTCAGCCAACATCCGCGCGGGCTCGAAGGGCAAGGCGAGCCCCGTCCGATTTTCGAAATGGACCACACCGTTTTCGAGCCGCAATAGGAATCCCACCTGTCCCATCGGTCCTAACCCGAGCAGCAAGAGCGAATCGCCCTGCCGCTGAATCGCCGCATCAAAGGAAGCCTCGTCGCGCTTCCCCGATTCGTCCTGCCAACGGATCGCCACTCGCTGCCGCAACACAAAATGCCGTGCGAGCGCGGTCGCCGGAAGGAGATCGGCCGCGCCCTGCTGAACCTCGGTTCTCGACTCAGCGGCGAATTCCTCCCGACTCTCCGGGCCCCGCTTCGCACTCTCACAGCCCGCGAAGACCAGGCTTAGAGCGAGCAGGAACAGCATCAGCGCCTTAGATCGCATCCAGCTTCCCTCAATCATTCAGCTGCCTCATCCAGCCCCCTCGTCGTGCCCGACCGAAACGTCTCGACTTGAAGGGCCTAACAGCAAAAGCGTGACAGGCGCGAGCAAGAGACTCGTCGCAATCCCCACTGCCGCCGTGATCCCGAGACTCGAAAGGACGGGATGCATAGATGTCCCCAGGAGACCAAAGGCCGCCACCGTCGAGACGCCTGCCAGAAGCGCCCCGGTCAGCGCCGCCGCCACACTCCGCTCGTCCGGCTCGTCGGCCGCATCAACCAAGAACACACAATAATCAACGCCCATGCTCACCACAAAGAGCAGCGCCGTCAGCGAAATCAGATCCACCCCTCGCCCCATCAACGCGAGCACACAGATTGTCACGCCCGCAGCGAGAACCGAGGGCGCAAAGGCAACCAGAGTACGTCGCAGATCGCGGTACCGGAGCGCGAGGAGCGCCAGGACCGCCGCCAATCCGAGGAGAAGAAGACGCGCGGTGCTGGCTTGGTAGGCGCGCTGCGCCTCCTCCCAGAGGTCGGCTTGACGAAGAAACAAAATGTCTTCATTCGGCGAGAGCCGCGCCTCGATTGCTGCCGCGTCTTCCACACCATTCAGGAACGTCAGAATCCCCACCCGGTCGCCGAGCGTGACGCGAAAAGGTCGAACCAGCGCAGCAGCAGAGGAAGCCAGCAGAAGCGGGTAGTCCACCGGCTCGGGAGCAGGCGCCTTCAGACTCGAGAGAAAGGGCTCAAAGGCTCCTGCGGCAAAGCCCTCCTCGGCGAAGATCCGAGCGAAACGCGCCGGCAAGTCCTCCGCCTCGCGCACCGCCACAGAGACGGCTCTTTGCGTTGTAGGAGAAGGCAGAAGCATCGCCACGCTCCGCATCGCCCCCAGCTCGCCGGCCTGGATGGCTTCGTCAAGCGCCGCCGCGACCTGATC
The DNA here is from genome assembly GCA_045106235.1 of Myxococcota bacterium. GTDB lineage: Bacteria > Myxococcota_A > UBA9160 > UBA9160 > UBA4427 > UBA4427. The sequence continues at coordinate 80,778 of JBGCEJ010000010.1, read as the reverse complement.
ATTCGCCGCCAGCGCCTGTTCATCCGTATTCCCGAGCGCCACCACGAAACGAGACTGCTCGAAAGGCATGACCTTCGCTCGCACGCGTTCATCCTCCGCCTGAACTTCGGGGTCCAACCGGCTGAAGCTTGAAACGTCTGCATTCCAGGCGAGATGCGGTGCCCCCCAGATGATCACGCCGATCGCCAGGGCCGGCAGAAGACCTAACAATGCAGGGCGGTCCTGCATGCGCTCGAAGCGGTCCTGTAGGAACTCGACCCAGCGCGCGCGCGCTGCGACCGGAGGTGCCTCCCCCCCGATGAGCGCCGGCACACAAAGCACCGTCGCCACAAAAGCGCTGAGCAAACCGCTGACCGCAAAGCAGGCCACTTCTCTGAGCCCCGCCAGGCTCGACGCCGCGAGCGCTAAAAAACCCGCGGCGGTTGTGATGGCGCCGGTGCCCAGAGGCCAGATAATCCTACGCAGCGACGCCGGCGCGCCGCCTCTCGGCGCAACTACGCCGTGATGACAGTAGAGATGGACCACGTAGTCCACCGAGACCCCGATCAGCGCGGCGCCAAAGGCCAAGGTGATGCCATGCAGCTCACCGAATAACAGCAGGACCGCGGCCATCCCCGTGACCATCCCAAACACAACCGGCACCGCCGCAACCAGGATAAAGCGCAGGCTCCGAAAAAGAACCAGCAGCAGCAGCACGAGCGTCAGACTCGAAATCAGGGAAACGCGCTTGATATCCGCCTCGATCGTTTCAGCCGTGCGCGTTGCCATGGGATGCACCCCGCTGAGATCGAGTCGAATTGGCGCGCCCACCTCGCCTTCAACCCGTTCGAAGAGCGCGCGGAGCGTCGCCAGAAACGGGGCCTGCGCCGAAGCATCGAGAGCCGAAGCCTTCGTCCCAGCGAAGAGAATCGCCGTCCGCCCCCCTTCCGTCACAAAGCGCCCTTCGGATACGGTCAGCCCGCCAACGCGCCCCGCCTCAAGATTCCGAAACAGAGTGGGCAGCGTGAGAAATGGATCTTCGGGAGCCACTCGCGCGGCCAACGCGCCCAGGGGCCCTGCGAGCTCCGCGCGGAGCGCACGTGCGGCCTGTCTTAGTCCGTCGTCAGAGAGTCGCAGCTGCGCCGCTTCGGGCGATTTCGCAAACAGGCCAAGCCGGCGGGGCTCGTAGATCTCAAAAAGCGTGCGATCGACACCCTCCGCTGGACCGCCCTCCAGGAAGGAAAGTGCTTCGGCCAGAAGGGGATCGCTCCGAATCGCCGCTTCAAGCGCACGGCTCGCAACGAGGCTCGTTTCGAGATCCGGCGTATCGATCGCGAGGATCAGCGTCCGGCTGAGTTCGCTTTCTGTGATTTGGCGAGAGAGCTTTGACAGCGCTCGATCTTCAGGATCGGGCAAGAAATGCGTAATCTCGGTCGAGACGGCGAAGTTCCGAACGACGAAAGCGGCCAAGGCCAACAGCAGAAGTCCGCCCAAGAGCAGCCGCGCCCCGGCCCCAACCACGCGCCCCTTACTCATTCCGGACCGCGGCGCGTTCAGCCTTCTCCCGGGTCCCAAAGATCGACTCGCGCTCCGCCTCGGAGAACACACGCGCGGGATTCGGCTCCAGGATACGCATCACAGAGCGATCGCCCGAACTTTCCTCGACGGCGATTTCAGTCGTTTCCATTCCACGACCGCGAACAACAAGGCGTGCGAGCAGTTGAGCGAGAGCGTCGTCTCGGGGAATCAAACGCAGTATCCACTCGTCTCCCCCGGATTCCGCTTCCAACGTATCCGCTTCCAACTTAGACGGCACGAATTCGATTTCGAAGGCACCTTCCAGAGCGGCCTCATCGCCGCTTAACAACCAAAGCACAGATTCAACCAACGGCCTGATTTCAGGTCGCGCCGAAAGGTCGATGACCTGCTCGCGGACAACGCCACTGGGATCGCTCGCACCATTGGCTCCCGGCCCCGAGGACAGACGCACCTGGTTCCCCTGCAGGAGCACCCGCTGCGGCGACGGCGAAAGAACATCCCGCAGAAGCAGCGCCGGAGGCGCGAAATAAAGCCGCCCCTCACTGCGCAAAGGAATCGCGAGCAGCGCCAGATGCTTATCCTCGACGAAGCGCGCCTCGAAACCGGGCATCTCACGAAAAGCGGCGAGGAGTTCCTTGACCGACTTCGGCTCGTCGGCCTTCGCCGAAAGGGCCGCTCCAAACGAAGCCAACAGCGAAAAACAAAAAACCGCCCCGAGCGCGATCAACCTCACGAAAGGCCGACCCCTTCGAAGATGTGTACGCAAGCCGGCCTTCACCCCATTCCCCCTTCGCCTCGCCGTCCGCTGGAGATCAATCCCCGCGCCTAACCGAGAAGGCGCTCGCGGATAATTTCCGGCGTCTCCGTGAGAAGCTCGCCCTGGGCGTCCGTCGTCGCGAGAACGCAATGTCCTCGCGCGCTGCGTCGGTCCTTTGTCAGATTGCGGACAGCATACGCAATCCGGATCAAAGGACTCGCTTCCTTCGCGATCGCCACCACCTCTACCCGGTCGCCGTACGTCAGAGGCGAGGTAAAACGACAGCGCACGTCGGCGACGTACATCCGCAGCCCCAGATCGCGAACAGCCGGAATATCGAGTTGACGCTCGCGGAACAGTTGCGTGCGAGCCAGTTCGAAATATTCGAAATAGCGCCCATGCCAAACGATCTGCAGCGGGTCGCAGTCATGAAACGGAACTTCGAACTCCACGCGGGCCCGAATCGAACTCATCCGAGTCGACCGCCCCGAAGCATCGCAAGAACCGAGGCCCAGTCGAGATCCATTCGCCGATCTTCGACAACCCGCGGCACTTCAGCCCGAATCGTCTCCCGCATCTCCGCAAGGGCCCCTTCGCCCCCTAGACCGCGCAAATCCATCGCCTGGCAGGTCGCCAGAAGCGCGATCGACAGAACTTGCTCCGCGAGCTCCACCATCCGCAGTAAATCCCGCGCCGCCGTCGTCGCCATCGGAACTTTGTCCTGGTTATGCAGCTCGGTGCTCCGACTAAAGGCGCTCGCGGGCATCGTCAGCTTCATGGCTTCGGCGGCCATGCTCGAAGCCGCAATCGTCGCCGCCTTAAATCCATTATGCGCGCAGGCTTCCGGCCCCTCCACTCCGACCAGATCCGTCGGCAGTCCGCCGTTCTCTTCAGGATGACATAACAGCATCACCTGGCGATCCAGCAAGCAGGCCACGCTCGCCACGGCGGTCTTCAAGCTATCGCAGGCCTGCGCCACATGGCCGCCATAGAAATTCCCGCCGTGAAGGACTTCCTCCGCCTCCACGTCGACGATGGGGTTATCGCTCACCCCATTCAGTTCCGTTTCCAAGAGCGTCTCGGCCCAGGAAAGCGAGTCCACCAAAACGCCGATCACATGCGGCGCACAGCGCACGGAATAGCGATCCTGAAGACGCGTCGAAGCGCCCGGCGAAGGCATGCCCTCGAGATCAGCCCGAATCCAGTCGGCCGCCTGCTTCTGCCCCGCGTGGGGCTTCGCCGCATGAATCCGCGCATCGAAATGCGTCGCGTTTCCATCAATGGCCAAGGTGGTTGCAGCGGCCACCGAAGACGCCACCCGCGCGAGTCTCCGCGCGCGGTCCCAAGCAAGACAAGCGATCGCCGTCGCAACACTCGTCCCGTTCATCAAGGCCAGCGCCTCTTTGGGGTCGAGCCGGAGGGCGGGCAGCCCAACTTCCTCGAGCACTTCGCTCGCGATACGCGACTCACCGCGGTAGAAGACCTCACGTTCGCCCACCAACAAAGCGGCCACGTAGGACAGGGGTGTGAGATCCCCGCTCGCGCCCACCGAGCCTTCCGAAGGAATTTGAGGGAGGATGCCGCGATCCAGCAATTCAACGAGACGCTCGGCGACGACCAAGCGGATTCCGCTCATCCCGTGCGACAACGAAGAAAGGCGCACCAAGATGACGGCCGAGGCTTCAACCTCATCCAGGATGCGTCCAAAACCACAGCCATGCATGCGCAAGACGTTCAAGGAAAGGTCTGCAGACTGCGCCTTAGGAACCGCCGTTCCCACCGAGCCTCCCACGCTCGTCGTCACGCCGTAGATCGCATCCCCCCGAGCGTGGAGTTTCGCAAAGACCTCAGCACTTCGGCTGATCCGTGCCTGCGCACCTTCGGAAAGAATGGCGCGGCCTTCGCCCTTTGCGAGGCGGACCAAGTCCGAGATGCCGAGCGTGCCCTCGCCGACAGCCCAATCTGTGGCCGAGGCGCCGGGAATCGCGTCGGGCCTCTTCCCCGCGGCGTTTGAACCTGAGACCGCCAGGGGTTCTTTTTCTGCGGAACTCATCGAGTCGGCTTCTCCCAGAAGTCGAAAAAGTTGAACCAGTTCTCGGGCGCCCTACGAGCGTAGCTCTCTAAACGCGCGGCGTACTCCGTCACGGCTTTTTCCAGCCCTGCTTCGCGGTCCCCTCGCGGCAAAACGATCTTCTCCGCGAAGGGTTCACAGTACAAATCGTAGCGATTCGGCTCGGTATAAATCCCGAAAACAATGAAGACGGGGCATTTCAGAACCGAGGCCAGCAGAAAGGGACCCGCGGCAAAAGACGCCTTCTCGCCGAAGAAATCAACCTCGACGGTTTTTTCGTTCGGCCCCACTCGGTCTGCCATCATCGCCAGCAGATGCCCCTCCGCAATCCGTTCCCGCAACGTGAGCGCAAGGCTCACGGGATCACCTCCGGTATGCACTACCTGAGCCGGCATCTCGGGATCGAAAGAACTCAACAAAGCATTGATCATCTTTGCGTTCTCCCAGGTCCCCACGATCGAGATCGGCATCCGCTCGTCACCGCCCGAAGCGCGCATGGCCTCGAAGCTCCCCACGTGGGCGCCGAGCAAAATCGCCCCTTGGCCCGAGCGCGCTTGCGCGAGCAAATGCTGGTTGCCGGTCCGCGTGATCGCGAAGGGCGCCACACGTCCCGAAGTAAAATAGAGCCGATCGAGCGTGACCTGCACAAAGGTGAGAATATGGCGATAGACGCGACTGAATGTGGGCGCCTCTCCCGTCAACCGAGTGAACCAAGCCCGAGAGACGCGCTTCACCTCTTTGTCAAAGAGGGCGTAGTAGAGCGCGATCAAATGGACCATCGGCCGCGACAATCGACGCCCGAGAAGCGTCGCCCAGATCGTGGCAAGCCGGAGCGCCGCAACGGTCCCGCGTTCGCGCTGGCTAAGCCATGCGGCCTCGCCTCGCTCCGCCGACGCGCTCATGAGGACTCCGAAAATGAAGACGAGGTCGGGCGCTGTCGCCGCGCGGGACGACCAAAGCAGAAGCGAATCGAAGCCGTCGTGCAGAGGCGACAATGCAGCCAAGCCAAACGAGCGTTGTCTCGAACAACGTGAAAATGCGAACGCCCGCCCTCCTCCGCTGTCAGGTAACGCACGCGAACCGGCAGGTTCACGATCGGCACGCCCGCCCAGGCCAGCAGCACCGCGGCCTCGACATCAAAAGCCATCCGGTCACAGACAAGCCCCAACGACCGCGTGGCGGCGAGCGGGTAAATTCGAAAGCCGATCAGGGCATCGTCGATCACGCCGCGCCCCACCTCGAGGTCCACCCAAAAATGTGTGATCTTTCGAGCGATCCGCCGCGCCTGCGGAATCGTCTCGTCATAGACGGGCCGCGCAAACACGGCGGCTGCAGGCTGGCCTTGCGCCGCCGCGATAAAGGCGGGGATCGCATCGGCATCATGCTGACCATCCGCGTCAATCTGAAACGCATGGCTAAATCCTAAGCGCGCCGCTTCCGCAAAGCCCACGCGCATCGCCGCCCCCTTGCCGCGATTCTCAGCGAGATGCGTCACCTCCGCGAGACCTTCCCGCGCAAGGGCCGCACAGGCCTCCCGCCCAGCCTGGGAGCTGCCGTCATCAATCACGATCACGTCCGCGAGATGCCCCCGAATCGACTCCACAACGGATCGGATCGTTTCAGGGTTTTCAAAGGTCGGCACAACCGCACAGCAACGAAACTCTGTCATGCATCGGGCCCGGCGAAAATCAAATGCCCCGCAGAGCAGGTGGCCCCGTCGCGCTCATCGATTCGAAACTGCACCCGCGCGGAGGAATCTTCGTGAACCAGCGTGATTCGCAGCGCAGCACCCGGCACGATCCGCTCGAGGAACTTCACCCGGTTCATGGATTCCAAGCGGCCAAGATCCGGAAACGCGCTTTCGACCGCGGGCAAAATCAGCTCCTTGAGCTGCGCCGCCCCGGCCAGGACCGCGTAGTCGTCAAAATGGCCTTCGAACCACGCGTAGTCGTCGGGGAGGTCGACTTCCACTTCAACGCGTTCGGCTTCGCCATCCCGGCTCCGAACAGCGGGCCGCCAATCCATCTTCCAATTCTCAGCATGACCATCCGCGCGAAGACCGAAGAGTCGAAGTAGGCGCGCACGCAAGAGCTTGCCGTTTTCTTCCCGGGGCAGCGCAGACACGCGAAGCATCCGCCTTGGCAGGCAAGAAGGTTCGAACCGCTTCAGCAGCGCCTTGCGAATTTCATCCGTCGAGGCCGTCTCTGGAACGATCGCCGCCAGGAGCTGATGCCCCCGCGCGCCCGAAGCGGGGACGGCAACGACCGCCGCGTCAATCACGCTCTCATGCTGTCGAATGCACTCCTCGACTTCGCCCACCTGAACCCGTCGCCCCCCGATCTTCACGACGCCATCCGCGCGCCCAAGATGGGTAAATCGACCATCCTCCTCGATGCGAACGAGATCCTCCGTCTCGAACCCAGACCGGTCGACAAAGGGCGAGTCCACGCGCAGTCGGCCATCCGCCCCCCCCGAGACCCGCACCGAAGTCAACGGCGTCCACCACTCGTCACCGCCGGGCGATTCGCCTGCGCGCTCGCGGTAGGCAATCCCTCCGGTTTCGGTGGATCCGAAAATTTCGGTCACGCTGAGGCCATGCCGCGCGCGGAAAGCATCCGAAATATCGGCGGGCAAGGGGCCGGTCGAGGAGAACACGCGCTTCAGATTCGGAAACGCCTCCGAAGAAAGTCCGTTTAACGCCCGCAGCTGAACCGGAACCGTCACCAGCACCGTCGCGTCAAAGGTCGAAACCGCGCGGGCCACCGCCTCCGCGTGAAGCGGCGTATCACGACAAAACGCGGCCCCCCGAAGCAGCGGCAGAAGGACGGTAAAGAGCAACCCGTAGATATGCCCCGGCGCCACGGTGCCGACGATCCGTTCCTCGGCGGAGACGTCGAAGAGATCGCCTAACACCCTCCCCTCGCCCAGCAAAGCCCCGGGCGATTTAGGCCAAGCGGCCATGGGCCCGGTCGAGCCCGAAGTGAAAACCGTTGCCAGAATCGGCGCGTCCAAATCAGAAACGGAAAAATCGGGGGGGAGCGGAGGCGCTCCGGCCCCGGCTTCGAGCAACTTTTCAAACCGAAAATGCATCCCCGCATCGGAGTCATGAATCGTCGCGACCGTCTCTTCTCGGTCATGCACCGCGAGCACCGAATCCCTCCGTGAATTCGGAGGAAGCGCCACGGCGTGGCCCGCCGCGATGGCCCCCAGAAAGGAAACCGCCATCGCGTAGCGATCCCGATCGATGACAAGCAGCACATGTGAACCGGGCGTGGCCTCGGGAAGAGCCGCCGCAATGCGGCCCGCATCCGAAAGCAGCTCGCGCACGGTCTTGTTCCCCGCCTCGCCGAACGCCACCTGTCGGTCGAGTTCAGCGTTCGGGAGCAAGCGAAGCGCGGACATGCGGAAGCCTCTCGCGATCGATCGCGAAGCGGGGCGCACCCCGCCCCGGATCAAGTCTCGTTCGATTCCGAGCGCACGAACTCGGCCAAGCTCTTAACCGAGTGGAAGATCTCACGGTTCCGCTCATCATCCGGGGAAGTCGCGACACCAAACTCCTCCTGGATGGCCAGAGCGAGTTCCAGCGCGTCGATCGAGTCGAGCCCCAACCCCTCCACAAACAGAGGCTCTTCCGTCTTGATTTCGTCGGGTTCGACGTCTTCAAGCGCAAGAGATTCAACGATCAGCGACTTCAAACGGTTTTCGAGCGATTCTGACATCGTGGCTTTCTACGTGGCTTTCTACGGCTCTCAGTAAATGAGGGTTCCGCGGTTCTCGCGGGTATCCGGCGGATGCAGTGGATGCGTCAGACGGTCCGCTTCAAACGGGTTTGTGCCCTCAGGAAGCAAGTGAGTTACGTCAAACCCGCTTCGCTCCGGATGCGCGCCGAGATCATATCTCGGAGGGTGCGGCTAGACGACCCCTCAACGCTCGGATCCACCGGTTCCAGAACACGAATTCGCATTCGGGGCAGCGGCCCGGGCGGATTCAAGAAACTGTTCTCTCGGGTCAACCATCTGGGCTCGCAGGTAATCACGAGCGGGACGATCGGGACATTCTGCCGCCGAGCGATCTCAAAGGCCATACGACCGAAAGGATGCATGCCTCCGGCCGGAGAACGGGTTCCTTCCGGGAAAATGATCACGCGGTAGCCCTGCGAGAGGCGCTCCATCGCCGATTCCACGACGCCACCGATCCCGAAAAGATCACGCTCAGACGCCTCAAACTGGTCCGCCGCTTTCAACAGGGGCCGCGCCCAGAAAGCCCGAAACAGCGATGCCTTCACCGGGAACACGAGATTCCGCTCACAGGCGATCATCGCGCTGATATCCACCAAGGTGGGGTGATTCGCCACCAGAACGCAGGGGCCACTCGGGATCTCGCCCTCCACCTCGGCCGGGTTGAAATGAATTAAACGCAGCCAGCGCAAAATCGCGTGCATCGAGGCGAAAGCGATGCTCATGATGCCCTGCAGCCGCCGCGCTCGCCGCCTTGGGTTCGGATTCGGGAGCGCCGCCCAAAGCGCGAAAAGCGCGTAGCCAATGGGGGCTGCGAGAACGAAGTATCCGAAAAGAACGGAAGCCGCACCTACGATTCGCCAGGCCCGAACCAAGCGTCCTTCTCCCTTCCCTCGACTGTCAGATCGGCTATGAGTCCTGGGGCTGACGTGCGCCCAGAACGCGCACAGCTCTCTTCCAAGCAAACTAGTGGACTGGAAGGCCGGGTCAAGCGAAGCAGGGCGGAATGGGGACATGGGGGAATGACAGATCCAATGAACACGGACACGAACTCTGAAACGCCAGCGGAAGAGCTTGCCCCGCACCCGGGCTTTCTCGCCCTCGCGGACCTGCCAACACATCGCTTCGACGTCGTCATTTGTGGTGGCGGCCTCGCAGGCTTGACCCTCGCCCGGCAACTTCGCCGTGAGCAGCCCGAGCTGAGCGTGATGGTCGCCGAGAGAACCACCCGCCCGATCCCCGAGTCCGCTTTCAAGGTCGGCGAATCCAGCGTTGAAATGGGATCTCAATATCTCGAGCGCCTCGGACTGCGGGATTACCTCGTCGAGCATCACCTCTTCAAGTTCGGCTTGCGCTTTTTTGCCGGAGGTGGGCATCTCCCGATCGATGAGCGCCCTGAAATCGGCCCGGCACAAGAACCCATCGTCCCCTCCTATCAGCTCGACCGCGGATGCTTCGAAAGTGATCTGCGCGGAATGCTCCAGGACGAGAACGATGTCACCCTCGTCGAAGGCACGAAAGTCGGAGAAGTCATCCTCAGCGAGGACGAGAGCGATCACGAAATCGAGCTCAGTCAGGACGGCGTCACCGCCCGCGTGAAGGCCCGCTGGGTCGTCGATGCGACGGGACGCGCTTCGCTCTTTCGCAAGCGCAAGAAGCTCACGCGCGGCACGAAGCATCCCGCCAACGCCAGCTGGTTCCGCATCGAGGGAAAGCTCGATATCACGGAAATGGTCCCCGCGGATCACAAGGAATGGCATGACGTCGAGTGGGCGCCGCATCGCTGGCGCTCAACGAATCACTTCATGGGCCCGGGCTACTGGGCTTGGGTGATTCCGCTCGGATCGGGCAACACCAGCATCGGACTCGTCGCCCACGATAGCCACGTGCCTTTTGACGAACTGCGCAGCCTGGACCGGACCCTCGAGTTCCTCGGGAAGAACGAGCCCTACCTCCTGGAAGCGGTCCAGAAGCATAAGATTCTCGATTTCCGATGCCTGAAAAACTATAGCCATAACACGGCGCGCAGCTGGTCCGCCGAACGCTGGGCCATCGTCGGTGAAGCGGGTGCCTTCGCGGATCCGCTCTACAGCCCCGGCACCGATTTCATCGGCCTCGCGAATTCCTTCACCGAGGAAATGATTCGTCAAGACGCGAACGGCGCGAGCACGCCGGAGCTGGTCGAGCGAGCCCGCGAGCTCAGCGCGATCTACCGCTCTCTCATCGGAGGAGCGGTCGACCTCTACCGTGAGGCTGCTCCGGTCTACGGACATGCCCCGGCTCTCGTGGCGAAGATCTTCTGGGACAATTTCGTCTACTGGTCCTATCCGTGTCAGCTCTTTCAGCAGAACCTGTACAAACTGAGCGGTGAGCCCTTGATGGAAATGATGCCGATGGGCGAACGCTTTTCGGACATCACGCGCCGCATGCAAACTCTCTTCGCGGCCTGGGCGGAGCTTGCCCCCGTCGAACCCAAGGCCGGCTTCATCGGAATGCCGGGCTTCCCTTCGGTTTTGATCGATACGCATCTCGCGCTGCAGAATAAATGGTCACCGGAGGAGACACTCGAGCAAATCCGGGCGCGCCTCGTCGAAGGCGAGGAGATTGCCGTGGAATTGGTCCTGCGCGCGATGGACGAAGTGGGTCCCGAGCACGTCGCCGAGCTGCTCGACCGAGTGAAGATCCACGAATGGAACCTCGACATCGCGGACGCTCGCATCGCCGCAACCGAGACCGTCGGGTTGGCGAGACGGCGCGCGCTGCGTCCTCTGGCGAAAGATGTCGAACGAACCTTGGGACGCGCTCCGCATAACCTCGATGAAGCGGCCGTCCGAAAGGCGCTCGCGGGTCTCATCGGCGCTTCGGAGCCGCTGGCGCAAGCCGGCGCCGGATCATGAACCCGCCGGCGGGATCCCCCGATCCCGCTGGCCGTCTGCTCCGGCTCCTGGGCGGCAAATGGATCGCAGCGGCCATCTCCGCCGCCGCGACCCTTCGCATCCCCGACGCGCTCGCCGATGGTCCACTCTCCCTGGAAGACCTGGCCGCCCGCGTCGAATGTGACGCTTCGGCGCTTGAGCGCTTGCTTCGCGTCCTCCACGGCGAGAACCTGGTTCGCCGGGACTTCGAGGCAAACTACCACCTCACCGATGATGGCCACCTGCTTCGCCGCGGAGCGCTCGGCGAGCTCGCTGAATATGTCGGCACGCCCTTCGGCTGGGACCCTTGGTCGAGCCTGCCTCATGCCGTCCGGACGGGAGAAGCCGCATTCGCGGAGCGACACGGCACAGGGCTCTTCGAGTATCTCGATGCAGCCAACACCCAGGACACCCAAGGCGCCCAGGTTGATCCCGGCCGCGCCGCAGAGGCGGAGCTCTATCACGCCGCCATCGATTCCTTTTCACGCGCTGAGTCGAAAGCGCTTGCCGAGGCCTTTGACTTCACGCCCTACCACCGCGTGGCGGATATCGGCGGCGGCCGGGGCGCCCTTCTCGTCGATGTTCTGAAAGCATGGCCAAGCCTCGAAGGCATCCTGCTCGAACGCCCCGCAGCGACAGCGCAAGCAGAAGCATTATTCGCCGCCGAAGGCCTCTCCTCGCGTTGTGAAATCGTGGTCGGCGATTTCTTTGAAACGCTGCCTGCTCATGCCGACATATGCGTCCTCAAGCACATCTTGCACAGCTGGGACGACGCCACTTCGCAGCGTCTTCTAGAACGCTGCCGAGACCTTGTCGGACCGAGTGGCCGAGTCCTCGTCATCGAAGGCGTCCTCTTGCCCGGCGGGCGTCCGAATCTGACAAGCCTCCTCGACCTCGAGATGCTCGTATTATGCGGACCGGGTCACGAACGCAGCAAGCCCGAAATACGAAGACTCCTCCACAATTCAGGCTTGCGACTCGAAAGCAGCGTACCCCTCGCCGAAAGCGCGCGCCTCTTCGTCACACAACCTCGCTAGACCTGCGCCTCCGCTGCACAGGAATCGCACTTCGCCCTCGGCGACCAGATATTTTTTTCGCCGTTCCCGTTCGCAACACGGTGGCAATCTCTCAGCACTTTGCCGACCTCCTACCGGCAGTCTGCGCTCGACCTAGACCACGCTGCGCACCGCCTGCGTTTCGCGAGAGAAACGAAACGGGCAAATCATGGCGCCCCTGTCATTCGTGACGTTTGTACTGTTGAAAGCACCCCGGCTCGTCGATCCAGATCCTGTGTTAGGGAGGCATGGTCGATGCATTCAAGACGATCCAAGTGCGAATCAATTTTCGCGATCACGCAGCAAGGTCTATCTAAGTCCGTGCGCAAACGCTTCGTCCATCGAGGCAGCGCGAACGGCCTCATCGCAGCTGCGATCACGGTCGGCTTGTTTTCAGTGGGCCTATTCGGATTCGCGCAGGTCGCGTTCGCGGAGAGCGGTGCCAATGCGAGCCGCCTCCCCGCCAAGAGCCTCGACGAGCAGGTCCAGGAGATCAAAGGTGACGTCCTCGCGATTGCCGCGGAGCTTTCCAACCTCGAAGAGAAGCTGATCTACCCCTCGAACACCCAGGTCGCCATCTTTGTCGAAGTCGAGGCGGACCGCGAAGTGCCGATCCAGTCGGCGCGACTCTCCATCGACGGCGAACTCGTCGCGCATCACATCTACACCTTCAAAGAGCTTCAGGCCCTTCGCAAGGGCGGCGTCCAGCGCATCTTCACGGGCAATCTTCCCACGGGAGAGCATCGCCTTGAAGTCGTGGTCAACGGTGAGCGCGGCGCCGAGAATGAATTCGAACTCGCCGAGTCCTTCAAGTTCGATAAACAGGTGAACCCGAAACTCGTCGGCATCACTTTGGGAGCCGGCGCGGTCGGCAATCCCACCCTGGCCATCAAGAACTGGTAGCCGAAGATGCCCCTCTTGTCTGAGCATCGCAGCCGACCGGTCCGAGAGACCGTCGCGTTCATGTTCGCAAGCCTGACGTGCTTGCTGAGCATCGCCTCGCTCGCGTCCGCGGAACAGCCGCCTCTGCGCGCCGAAGATCCCTTCTTCCGAGAAGCCCTCTTCTACGCACATCAGGGCGATTTTTTCGAAGCGCTCGGGCGACTGGATTCAGAACTCGCACAACACTACGACGTCGACGAGCGGAACCTCGACTCACTCTATGCTGAACTCGCGGACGCCGAATTTTCGGTGGGCGATTTTGAGCTTCGATACCGCATGCATTTGCGCGCCGGTCGAGCCATGCAGGCGGTGATGAATGCGGATGTCGCCGAGCCTATTCGCCAGGACGCAGCCTACCGACTCGCGCGGCTGCATTTCCAAAAGGGCCAGCCGCGGGCCGCACTCGAAGCCCTCGACACGATCGGGGAGGCGCCGCCGAAGAATATTCGCGATGCGGTCGTCTACCTGCGCGCCAACATCCTGCTCGTTCTCAATCGCCCAACGGAAGCCGCAGACGCCCTGCGCAAGATTCAAAGCTCGGAGGAGTTCGACGGCTTCTCGGCCTACAACCTGGGGATCGCCCTCCTCGAGAGTGGCGAAGCTGCGTCCGGGATCCGCCAACTCGATCGAGGCGGAAAAATCCGGGCGGCCGACCGCGAAGAATTCGCCATTCGCGACAAGTCGAACCTTGTTCTGGGAACCCTCCTCGGTGAGGCAGGGGAAAACGAACGCGCGCAGAAAACCTTCGAGCGGGTTCGACTCGAAGGTCCGTTCTCGAACCAGGCGCTCCTCCGCGCAGGTTGGTCCGAAGTCACGGCGGGACAATTCGATCGCGCGGTCGTACCGTGGTCGATCCTTGCCGATCGCGACGCGACCGACGAAGCCGTCCAGGAAGCCCAGCTCGCACTCCCCTTCGCGTACAGCAAACTCAGCATTCATAGTCGCGCCGCCGTACTCTACGAACGCGCCGCAAGTTCATTCGGCAACGAGCTCTCGAAGATCGATGCTTCGCTGAAGAGCATTCGCGGTGGGGAATTCCTTGCGGCGCTTGAGCGCGAAGAGATTCGCCAAGACCGTGACTGGGTCATCCGGCTGCGCAGCCTGCCCGAGGCGCCCGAGACCTATTACCTCGTCTCTCTGATCGCCTCCCATGATTTCCAGAGCGCACTCCAGAATTATTTGGACCTCGCAGAGCTGCGCCGCAAGCTCATCGCCGGCAAGCGCTCGCTTCGCTCCTTCAGCGACATCACCGAGGTCCGAAAGAGCTACTACGCCCCGCAAATCCCTGACATCGATCAGCGCTTCCGCCAACTCGACGCCCAGATGCGGGTTCGCCTCGAGCAACGGCGCCATCTTGATGAGCGCCTCACAAAGATGCTCACAGCGCCGGACCCCGAACTGCTCGCAACAGCGAAAGAACAGGCGACACGTCGCGCGCTCATCCAGCTGCGCGATCAGCTCGACCGCATCGCGGACCAACCCGGCGCCACGCGGCAGATGCGCCGCGCGAACCGCATGCTCGGCTTGCTCTCATGGCGCCTGGAAACCACCTACCACGACCGCCTGACGGCCGTTCACGCACATCTCGCGGAATTGAACATCGAGATTGAGAAGCTCGAGACGCAATACGAAAGCTTCGTGCGCACCCGGCAAGCCGCTGCACATAGCTACGTCGGGTACGGAGAAACGATCCGCGGTCTAGAAGGTCGGGTTCGACTGGAACTCGATGAGATCGAATCGGCGCGAGCTCGACAGGGCAAAATCCTTGAAGAAGTCGCGGTCCGTGAGCTGGAACGTCGGCGAGAACGCCTTCGAGCGCATCAGAACAAGGCGCGATTCGCCTTCGCAGACAGCTACGACCGGGCAGCGAAGCATCGGATGAAGCCATGAAGGGGCGCCAGAACCAAATCGCAGGCGCCCGGCCGCCAAAGAATCTCCCACGACGCCTCAGCGCCTTGGGCCTCGCGGCCTGCACGGCACTCGCCTGCGCGGGGAATCCGGACAAAACCACCCTCGCCTCACTGCGCAATCAGGCCCCGGACCTGACCGAAGCCCCGATCGATGATGGAATCGACCAGGCCATGGCGGGCTACCGAAAATTTCTTGAAGAAGCGCCCGCCTCTTCTCTCACGCCGGAGGCCATGCGACGCCTGGCCGACCTTCAGCTTGAGAAGGAGTACGGAATCCTAGGCGGCCCTGGGGCAACGACCGAACGACGTACCGCCAGCGCGGGAAATCCCGCAAGTGCCCTCGCCGCTCCCGAACGCGCGTCCGGTGCCCTTAAGCAATCGGGACGCGCCACTCCCGCCGCGACACCCGCGGAAATGCAGGCCTCTGGCGAGACAAACGCCGATTTCGAGGCACGTGCGTCGGCGCTGACCCTCGATGATTTTGCCGACCCCGAGGAGAAGCTGGCGCTTCCGAACCCCGACGGAGATGCGCCGACCGGTCCCCTCGAGGCCATCGCCCTCTATGATCAAATTCTCGAGCGCTACCCGAACTACGCCCAAGCGGACCAGGTGCTCTATCAGAAAGCACGCGCCTACGACGAGCTGGGTCAAGTCGATGAAGCGATCGAGGTCGCCAACGAACTCGTGTCGCGCTTCCCCGATTCGCGACATCTCGACGAGGCGCAGTTTCGGCGCGGCGAGTACTACTTCACGCGTAAGAAATTCCTCGACGCCGAAGCCTCGTACCTCACAATCGTCGAAATGGGGCCGAATTCGTCCTACTACGAACTCGCGCTCTATAAGCTCGGTTGGACCTTCTATAAGCAGATGCTGCTCCCGGAGGCCCTCGACACCTACCGGGCATTGCTCGATCACAAGGTCGCAACCAACTACGACTTCGATCAAGTCGAAGACGAAGCCGCCCAGCGCCGTGTGACGGACACTTTCCGAGTCATGAGCCTCTGCTTTTCTGACCTGGGTGGCACCGAAGCCATCACGTCGTTCTTCGAGAAGGCGGGGCCCCGTAACTACGAGCATCGCGTCTACCGCAATCTCGGCGAGTTCTACCTCGAGAAACTGCGCTACGCCGACGCCGCCTCGATCTACGAAGCCTTCGTCGACCTGTACCCCATCCATCAGCAATCGCCCCGATTCAGCATGCGGGTGATCGAGATCTACGAAACCGGCGGCTTCCCGAAGCTCGTGGTCGACGCCAAAAAGCGATTCGCGCTCAGCTACGCGCTCGACACCGCCTACTGGCAAACCTTTGCGCCGAACGACGCCCCCGAAATCGTCGACGCCTTGGCGAGCAACCTGCAAGACTTGGCCACGCATTATCACGCGCTCTACCAGGCGCCCGAGCGGCCGGAGGATAAGCCCGGACATTTCACCGAGAGTGTCCGCTGGTACCGCGGCTTCCTCGCCTCCTTCCCAGCGAAGACCGAGACCCCTGCTCTTCACTACCGACTCGCCGATCTCTATCTCGAGAATCAAGACTGGGCCGTCGCCGCAACCGAATACGAGCAGACGGCCTACGCCTACCCCGCGCATGAACGATCCTCTGACGCTGGCTACGCCGCGATCTTCGCGCATCGTGAGCATGAGAAGACTCTTCCGCTCGATGAAATTCAAACGACATCAAACGAACTCCCCGACGCCTCGGCCGACGACGTGCCCGCCACCCCCACACCCCGCGAACAAGTGCAGCGCGCCGCCATAGCAAGCACCTTGCGGTTCGTTGAGCATTTCCCGGACCACGAACATGCCCCCGCTGTTCTCGGCGCGGCGATCGACGATCTCTTTGGACTCTCCGAATATGCACGCGCGATCGAAGTGGGTCATCAACTGATCGAGGCTTATCCCGATGCCGACAGCGACGTGAGGCGCGGCGCATGGACGGTCGTCGCTCATGCGTCTTTCGAGACGGAAGCCTACGCCAAAGCCGAACTCGCATACGTCGAAGTCCTCACGCTCCTTCGCGGAACGAACAACCAGACAACCGTCGACGAAATCTCGAACAATCTCGCCGCCGCCATCTATAAGCAGGGTGAAATTGCACGTGACACACTCGATCATCGCGCCGCGGCGGATCATTTCCTCCGGATCGCCGCCGCTGCCCCGCAATCCGAAATTCGACCCATCGCCGAATTCGACGCCAGTGCCGCGCTCATCGCGCTCGAGGATTTCAAGAGCGCAGCAGAGGTCCTCGAAGCCTTCCGAAATCAATTCCCGAGTCACGAACTCGCCGCCAAATCGACCCAGCAACTGGCCTATGTCTACCGCGCCGACGCCCAGCTGGGACGCGCCGCGGCCGAATATGTCCGTGTCGCCCAGGAATCTGAAAATGCGGAGTTGCGCAGAGAATCCCTGCTCCTTGCCGCAGAGCTATACGAGGAAGCCGAGCTTTTCGAAGCCGCACTGCGCGTTTATCAAAGTTTCGTGACCCAGTTCACCGAGCCCCTGGAACCGGCGGTCGTTGCGCGATCCAAGATGGTGACGCTTTTCCAAAAAACCGACAACGAGACCGCGCGCCAGGCGATGCTGCGTGAGATCGTTGAAATCGATCGACGTGCCGGCCCCGCGCGCACCGATCTCGTCCGCGTTCATGCGGGACGCGCGGCCCTCACGCTTTCCGAAGAAGACTTCAACCGCTTCACCGACGTGGCGCTCACGCTGCCCTTTGACAAGAGTCTCGAAAAGAAGAAAAAGCGGATGGATCAGGCACTCCGCACCTTCGAAGCACTGCTCGACTACCAGGTGGGTGAGATTACCGCTGCGGCGACGTTCCATATTGCCGAGATCTACGGCGACTTCAGTCGCGCGCTGCTCGCCTCTGAACGCCCCATGGATCTTTCCACGAACGATCTCGACGAATACGAAATGGTTCTTGAAGAAGAGGCCTACCCCTTCGAAGAGAAATCGATCAACGTGCACGAAAAGAACCTTGAGCTGATGGGCTCCGGCGTCTACAACCGATGGATCGAGCGCAGCCTGGCTGAACTCGCCGAAGTCATGCCCGGGCGCTACGCGAAATTTGATGCCCGCCCGGGTCCCCTCACCTCTCTCGCTCGCTACGTCTACGAGACGCCGCGTTCGCTGATGGCCCCCGTCGCGGATGAGCCCATCGGTGAACTTGCCGATGCGGCTGCGGCAGCGCAGGAAGAGGAGGAGGGAAACGAAGCCCCACTCGACGCCTCAGAGCCCGAATCAGCCGGAGAATCGACAGATGAGTCGATCCCCGCCGCGATGGCGCCCGCGCCGCTCGAGTCAGCCCTGAACGCCGAACCGGTCGACGCTCCCCCGGCTGCCCTCTTGGACCAAGGAGACACGCCATGACACACTCGCGTTCCTCTTCTGATCGCTACGCTCCCGGACGCGTTCGGCTCCCCAGCACGCTTCTCCTGTTCTTCGTGTTCGCCTCAATGAGCGGATGCGTGGGGACGACGGGAAGGAATTCCCCAGCCCAGATCACGCGCAGCGAAAATGGCTTCATCATCGAAGAAACAACGCGCGCGGGCCTCGGGCTCCGGAGCGAATTCGATCGCGCGAATGCCGCCCTCGCTTCCGGAGAATGGAAAGCCGCAGTCGAACTCCTCACGAAAGTGACCGAGGAGGCCCCCCAATTCACAGCGGCGCAAATCAATCTGTCCATCGCCCATCAGAACCTGGAGGACTTCGAATCCGCCGAGGCTGCCCTGCAAGAAGCGCTTGCGCTGAACCCAAAGCATCCCGTCGCACTCAACGAGCTCGGCATCGTCCAGCGCCGCATGGGTCGATTCGACGACGCGAAAGCCAGCTTTGAAAAGGCGCTCTCGCACCAGCCCCAGTATCACTACGCGCGCAAGAACCTCGGCGTGCTCTGCGATCTCTTTATGAACGATGCGTCTTGCGCGCTCACGCATTACCGGCTCTATCTCGAGCTCAACCCCGAAGACGAATCGGCGGAGATCTGGATTGCCGATCTCGAAAATCGTTTTGCCGCGGAGGCAAACTAGATGATGGCGACTCGTCGATCCCTACGGGACAACGCGCTCGACCTCGCCGCGACCCGTTTTCTCGTCGCGACCCGCTTCCTCGTCGCGTCTCTCTTCCTCGTCGCGACGCTTTGCCTGGCACCGGACAGCGCCCTCGCCGAGGACACACCCGCCGCGATCAGCCCTGCCCCGAGCCCCAGCGCGGCCCCGGGTCCGCCGACCCGCGAACCCGAAAAGAAGACCGCGCCGCAGCCCGCCGGTGCCGAACAGGCCGTCTCGGGTATGTCCATCGTCGGCAACGACGAAGCACCCAAAGCACTCGTCATCGTTCCGTGGAAGACCTCGGATCTTGGCGACACCCTCGATGTCTCGCGGCTCGTAGACGATGGCCGTACGCCGGTCGATCGCGAAGTCTTCCGCCGCGCTCTCGATTACTACGAAATCAGGACTGGAAGCGACCGTTAGGCGCTTCACGAAAACCAGGAGAAAATAGAAATGGATACTATCTACTCGATTGTCGGGTTCTTTGTAACGGGCGGGGCCTTCATGTACCCGATCCTGATCGTCTTCGCGGTGGGCGCATCGATTGCGATCGAGCGTTACATCACGCTGACTCAGATCACGTCGCGAAATCAGCGTGTCTGGAGCGAGGTCCAACCGGCGCTCATCGAGGGCGATTTCGACCGCGCCCGGGAGCTGACCGCGGAGAACGATGCCTCGATCGCTCAGCTCCTGCGCATGGGGCTTGAACGTCAGGGCGCGGTTCGCCGACGTGAAGACATCGAGATAGCGATGGAAGAAGGCATGATGGAGATCATTCCCCAGCTTGAGAAGCGGACGCCCTATGTCGCCCTCGCTTCGAATATCGCGACCCTGCTCGGCCTCCTCGGTACGATCATGGGCCTCATCGCCGCGTTTACTGCGGTCGCCAACGCGAATCCGGCAGAGAAGGCAGACCTTCTCTCCGCGAGTATCTCCGTGGCCATGAATACAACGGCCTTCGGCCTGATCGTGGCGATCCCGCTGCTCGTGACCAACCAGATCCTGATGTCGAAGACGAGTGCGATCATTGACAGCCTCGAAATGGCTTCGGTGAAGGCGCTCAACGTCATCTCCGCCAACGCCAAACGACGCATCGAGGCGTAAGCGATCATGCGACGTCAAAGTCGAAGCCGACGCCATCACCAAGAAATGGCTGAGCTGGACATGACCACCTTCCTCAATCTGATGGTGGTGCTCGTGCCCTTCTTGCTGATCACGGCGGTGTTCTCGCGCATCACCATCGTCGAGCTCACGCTGCCGACGGCGGCAGGCAACGGGGCACCCGTCGATCCTGGATTCAGGGTGGAGGTCATTGTGCGGGATAGCGGCATTGAGCTCTCGAATGCGAAAGAGATCATCGCCGCCGTCCCCAAGGTCGACGGGGAATATGACCTGGCGACGGTTTCGGAGATGATGATGGCGCTCAAGCAGGAGCATCCGGATTCGACTGACGCCTCCGTCTTGCTCGAGCCGGACATCGAGTATGACCACTTGATCCGGGTCATGGATGTCGTACGCAGCGCCGTGCTGCCCGCCAAAGAGGTGGACGCGAATGCAGTTGCCTTGGCGGGCTCAGAACAGACCGTTCGCGTCGCGCTCTTTACGGATATTTCGATCGGGGATGCCCCATGAAGAAGAACACTCGCCGAATGAACCGCATGTCGCGGAATCGGAAGAAGCCGCCGAAGATGAACCTGACGTCTCTGATGGACGTCTTCACCATCCTCGTCTTCTTCCTCCTCGTCAATTCCGCGAACACCGAAGTTCTCGAGACGCCGAAGCAAATCAAGCTGCCCGCCTCGATCGTGGAAGACAAGCCGCGTGAGACGGTGGTCATTTTCATCAGCAGCGAGAATGTGACGGTCCAAGGCAACGAGGTCGTCAAGACCGATCAGATCATCTCGTCGGATGTCCAAACGATCGCACCGATTGGCGAACGCTTGGCCGAACTCAAAGAATCCGTAATCGGAATCAACACCGAGGCGGTCGCCCAGAGTCAGGAAGTCACGATCCTTGCAGACCGGGCGGTGCCTTTCACCGTGATCAAGCGCGTGATGTCGACCTGCACGAACGAGGGATACGCAAAAATATCCCTGGCCGTTCTGCAGAAGGCACCCGACTCCACGCTGGCACAGAACTAACGCGGTCCGAGATGACTTTGAATCCCGACACGGAAATGATGGACGCTGCCCAGGAAATGACGGACGAGAACGCGCTGCGCGCGGATCTCGGGTCAGCCCGAGCGCGCGTCGATGCGCTGATAGGCGAACTGCGCGAAACGGACGATCGCCTCGAAAGCATGTCCGTCGATCATCAGTGCTATCAGTCCCTTGAGCAAGCCTGTAACGCGCTCACCGACCTGAACGAGGACGGGAGCGCCGGACTCTTCTGGGACGGGATCGACATCTCCCCCGAAGACCATCTGCGACAGGTCCGCGGTCGGATCGACACCTTCGGAAAGGAACTGCACGAGATCGAGGAGCATCGCCAGATGCTGCTCGACACGATTCAGTACAATGAAGACGCCGCAGACGAAATCGCCGCAAGCATCTTCGAAGCGGAGCGCCTGGAGGAAGAGCGCCTCAACGAATGGCTCGTGGAGCGCGATGACCCGGATTCACCCATCAGCGCCGCGACCATGCCTTGGATGCGCGGCGGCGAAGACGACCGCCGATTCCGGAAGAGCCTCGCGATATCACTCCTGCTCGCCGTCTTCCTCGGCGCAGTACTTCCGCTCGTCGATATTCCCCTTCCCGCCAAATGGGAAGTGCTCGAAGAACAAGAACGACTTACGCAGTTGATTCCGAAGAAGAAGCCGGCACCGCCGCCGGTGGAAATCGCGAAGGCCGTGGTCCCAGAAGCACCGGCTCCGGAAGAAACGATTCCTGAAGAGTCGGAAAGTGCGGGGGAAACCGATCAGAAGGTGGCCGAAGCGGCACCGGCGCCGACAGAAGGCTCCGGCTCAAGCGCCCGCTCGAAGGGCATCTTGGCCTTCCGAGAAAAATTCGCTGCCCTGGCGACTACCGATGCGACCGATCGATTGGGCTCCAACGCGCGCATCAAGGATCCAAGCAATATCGCGAGCGGCGGCATGCCTGAGCGTTCGATGGTGACCAGCCAGGTGGCCACGGGAAGCGGCGGCATCAACGTCGCCGCTCTCAGTCGAGGCACGGGTGGCTCAGGCAAAGGCCTAAGCGGGATCGGCGTCTCTCAGGCCACCAGCTCCATCGGAACCGGGACGGGCATTGGCTCAGGCAACGGAACTGGGGGTGATCGCCCCCTTTCTGGCGGCGGTCCAGGCCTTGGACGTACGGATGAAGAGATTCAGATCGTTTTTGATCGTCATAAGGCGGCGCTCTACCGAATGTATAACCGTGCGCTCAGGAAGAATCCGACCCTTCGCGGTCAGATGGTCCTGCGGCTCACGATTCAACCAGACGGAACGGTTTCGATGTGTGAAGTGAAGTCGAGCGATATGAAGGCACCCAACCTGGCTAAGCAGGTGGTGTCCCGCGTTCGCTCCTTCGATTTCGGCGCAAAGGAAGGCGTTGCCGCCATTACGATCGCTTACCCGATCGACTTTTTGCCGGCGACCTAACACGCCAGCCATAGACGAATCAGAAATTTGCCAAAGGAGGGGTCCAAAAGGCAAAAGTACGACTCATCAGCATACGGGTTACGCCGATGCGCATCCGCGCTCTCGGGCGACCCACCCCATTCTGAAAATGGCAAAACCACCGAGAGGTGGTGACGCAAAGTCACCGGTCTAAAGGGCTTCACGCCCCATGACAGCGGGACCGCCGGAATTCAGCCCGACGGTCGGGCTGCCTCGGTCCCATTCGCAAGTCACAGAGATCCGTATCCCGCATCACGCGGAGATGCGGGCCGTGCGACGAACAAGTGGATCGAGAACGCAATGTATCGGCTTGGACGACATAACTTGAGGCAGCTCAGTACGATCTTCATCGTGCTCACGGCCCTCCTCGTCGTCGCGCCCACTCGCCACGCTTCTGCGCAAGCGGTGCCGCCGGGTTGCCCAGCGTCCCTCGGCACCGAAGACCTTATCGATCATAATTTCAGCGTCAGCTTCTGTGAGCTCTGCTCCGAAGGCGAAGTCCGCATCGAGATCGAGAACCCCGTCGGCGACCCCGACGATATTGACTTCACCAACCTCGTTATCACCGAGGATCTCCAAGCCTCGGGCCTCACCTACGTCAATAACTCCACCAGCTTCAGCGGCACAAACATCGCTGTCCCCGGCAATTTCAATCCGGCGATCAGCGGCGGCGCCAACGAACAACTGGTCTGGGACCTCAGCGGCGCAGGCACCACCCTCCTTCATCAATCCGGCGGATCGGGCACACGCGCCCGCTTGAACCTCGTCTTCCGGGTCGAACGCAGCGCGGCCACCGCCGAAGGCCTACTCGCTGCCAACCGCACGATCGCCGCGTCCCTCGACCTGGAGCCGAGCTGCTCCCCGGGTAATACCTACTCGACGTCGACGGGCAATGGAGAACTGCCCCTCCGTGAACCGGAACCTACGATTGAAGTCGGCGCGCGCAATCTCGACGCCAACCAGGGGTCGTACACGGACCCGGTCTACGGCCACGAGGGCGACGACCTCATCTGGCGGGTTCGAATTCAGAATAGCGGCGACGCCGACCTCCAGGACTTCGTCTTCGACGAACAGATCAGCGGGACCAACTTCGACATCAACTATATCTGCGATCTCGAAGCGGACGCGGTCAGCGTGGCCAACGGAGGCGCTGCGGGCGGCTGTCAGTTGATCGGACCGACCCAAAGCATCGCCAATATCGACGTCGCCTCCCGCTTCGGCTCGGGCCCCGGCCCCTATGTCGCGGCCCCCGCAAACGGCTTCGGTGCCTACTATTTCACCGGGCGCATCACCGATTCCTGCACGAACGAGACGAATACCGTGAGCGGCGTGGAATGGGGCTGTGAATCCCAGCCCGGCGTCGGTGGCCTTTCCGCGACCTCCGGTGGAGCGACGGCGGGCGATACGGCCACCCTGAGTACCCAGTCCGTTGCGGCCAACCTTGATATCGACGTGAATCTCTCGGGCATCAACCTCGGCCAGGCCATGGGCGGGACCGGGACCGTCACGATCACGCTGACGAACAATACGGGCGGCACGATCCGCGGCGAGGCCGCAGGCCTTCGCATTCGCAACGAACTCCCCGACGAATACGTCGTCGACCCGACCTTTACACCCACCGTCGATATGAGCCCCGCCTACGGCAACTACGACGGCATGATCAATACGATCGCCTGGACGAATCCGAATCCCAACACGGTTCCTATCCTCTTGATGGGCAATCCCGCGGATCCGCTCTCCAATACCGAACTGGACCTGCTGCTCACGAGCGACACGACCCAAACGCCGGGCGGCGGCTTCCCGGCGCAAAATCATCTGATTCGCCACGGCGATGTCGTGACGATCACGGTGCGCACCGTCCTGATTCGCCCCTCGGACTACGATCTCGAAGCCGACCTGGACGTCCGCACCGAAATTCCGGCTGGGGCCCTTCCCGATACAGATCCCATCGAGAGCTTCCCGATCTCAAATGAGACGGAAGTCTGGTGGGAAGAATTCTGTACCGCGACGCTGCATAACCGAGTGGTCACCGAGAACGACACAGCCGACCCCGAAGACATCGACCCCGATGTCGCGGGCGCTGAACTTGTCTTCATCCTGACCAGTACGGGAGATCCCCTTCCGCTCACGGTCAACCTCCGCAATAACGGCGGCAAGGACGCGGATGACTATGCTGCCTATGTGACGTTCGGCGAGGCCATGACCGTCGACTCAGCGCCGGGCTCCTGCGCCCTCTTTGGAGGCGCCCCGCCCCGCCCGGTTTGGCAAGAACCCGTCGCTCTGCCGGCGACTTCGACGGTCTACCTCTGCGATCCGGGACCGATCGGCCCCGGCGCCACCGCAGCCCTCGACTTCGAAGTCATCGCGAATACCGCGGCCCCCTTCGACGATGACCTCACCTTCCGCGTCGATGTCATCGGCGAGATCCATCTCTCCGATGGCACGCCGCTCTGGTTCCCCACACCACAGCAGCGCGGCGACCTCGAAGCCAATACGGTCAACGACTACACGGTCGATGCCGTCTGGGCTCGGGTCATCGGCTACGACCTCTTCAAGCTCCAGGAAGGGCTCTGCTCCGAAAACGTCGTCCCGCCTCAGGCACCCGACATCGAAGTCGAGATCGGTGAGGAATGTAATTTCAATATCCGCTCCGGCGGATGGTTCGGCTTCGAGACCCCGGGCTTCACCTATATCGCGGTGCAGAACATCCAGGTCGTGGACGCGCTCCCCGACGGACAGGGATATATCTCGTCCACGGATCCGCTCATTGAAAGTACCCCCGCCATCACGGGTGTCACCCTGAACCCGCCGCCTGCTCCCCTCGACGAAGGGAACTTCGACTGGACCTTCAATACGGTTTCGCCCGGCGAGCGAATTACCGAAAAAGACAATTGGTTCGAAGCCGACGTGCGAACGCGTCTGCTGAATGATCCTATCGACTCTTCCGCGTCGCCGAATGAACATGGCGCTGAATCGTCGAATATCATGACGTCGACCTTCGATGCCGTCTTCTTCAACGATTCGACGGGACTCGAAGAGGTGTACAACCTCGGCCCGAATACAATCGGGTTCCCGCGCGAGATCTACCGCCGCGTGGATCTCACCGTCACCGAACCGAGCCTCACCGTAAGCAAGCAGGTCTGTAACGAGAGCCGCTACGGCGTCGGCGCGGCCTGCTCGAACTTTGTTGATCTCGCCGATGACGGAGATGCCTTCGACACCTACGTCTTCCGCGTCACCGTCGAAAATGAAGACATCGACCCCGTGAGCGGTGTTCAGAGAGCACCCGCCTACGACGTGACCGTGACCAGCGTGACCGACGCCCTCGACCAGCTCTTGGTTGCCGGGCTCGGCGGGGATCTCCTCGATAATGACGCCGACGGCGATATCGACGGCGGAGACGGCAACGGCGAAGGCACGATCACCGACAATATTATCGAGAACGGCACCCCGGCCGAAGTCATCGCTTCCTATACCGAGAGTTCGGGCCTTGAGCGCATCGGTCCCGGCGAAAGCGTCGTTCTCTACTACCGCGTCGACCCCGACGACGATGTTGCCCCGCTTCAGGCCCTCACAAGCTCCGCCAGCGCAACCTACGATAGTCTCGAGGGCGCTTCCGGCGCACAGGATGCACCGGCCGGTGCGAACGGCGAAGCCGGCGGGGCGCGTCAGTACACCTCCGCCGCGGACGATGCCACGATCCGCATCATTCCCGTTGAAACGCGACCGAAACAGATTCTGCGCGTGTCAAACTCGGGCCTCTCGGTTCCCGCGAATCCCCAATCGGTTGTGATCGGCGAAGAAGTTGAGTTCCAACTTGAGGCGCTGATCCCCGTCGCGCAGCTCCGCAGCTTCATGATCCGGGACGAACTCCCGACCGGGATGTCCTGCGCGGAAGCGCCCGCCGTCGACCTCGACTCCGGCGCCTATGCAGCCGCGGGCTTCGACCCAGGCGGCACCTTTACGCCGACCTGTGCCGACACCTTCGTTGAATGGAATTTCGGCGATCAGACGGTCACGATGTCCGATCGCATGGATCGCCGCTTCGACTTCGAAGTTCAGTTCATCGCGCGCATCGACAATGTCCTCACGAATCAGGACACCGACATGCTCCAAAACGGCGGCGCGTCGACGGTCACGGAAGTCCGTTATGTCGACGAGACCCTCAGCCCCGTCGTTCTCGAGATCGATGAAGCTTCGGTCCTCATCCAGGAACCCGCCCTTGATTTGGCGACGACCTACTCGGTCCTCGAAACCGATGCAGCCGACGTAATCCGGGTCACCGTCACCGCCACAAACTCCGGAACGGCCACCGCCTATAACCCGCGCTTCCTCGACGATCTTCGCGGCACGGATCTCACCTATCGCGGCGATATCCAGGCCACGCCGCCGCAGACGCCCCCGACCGCAGACGTCGTGACCGTCGATCCCAACGCGCCGCTTTTCAGCTGGCCGCCCGGACTCGCCATCGCGCCAACGGAATCCATCTCGTTCTCCTATGCAGTGGAGGTCTCAACCACGGTCCAACCCGACCAGCTCCTCGATCGCGTGGTCGAAGCAGACTGGACCTCGCTCCCGGGACAATCCACCGCGCTCAACTCGACCGGCCTGATCGGCGCGAACGGCAGCCCGACGGGCATGCGGAATGGTGCGCTGCCCAACGCCGCAGACCCGCTGAACGATTACGAAGCGACGGTGACGGAGAATATCCCGATCACCGCCGTTGCTGTGAACAAGAGCGATCTGAATCCCACTCAGGCCCCCGAAATCGGCTCCCATCGCAATTTCGAAATTGAAATTCTGCTGCCCGAAGGCATCACCCGCGATCTGATCGTGAGCGACGCCCTCGACACGGGCTCCACGGGCTATGTCCTCGCGCACAACGCGACCTACGACATCACCTACGAATTCGTCGGCCTCGCGGATATCAATGCCGTTGCTGCGGACGAAGCGGCCTTCGCGGCCGTCCCCCTCGATAATACGAGTGGCACCGCCGTCTGGAATATCGGCACCGTCACCACTCTCAGCGAAGACGATCTCGTCACCAACGCGATCACCCCCGCCATCCGCATCCGCTACGCCGCCCGGATCAACAACGATCTCGCCACCAACGCCGGCAGCACGCTCCAGAACACGGCCACAATCTTCTACACCGACGGCGAAACCGCTCTCCAGACGTCGGTCAGCGATACCAGCGATGTCGTCACCGTGACGGAAAGCGCTCTCACCACAACGAAGATTCTGCGGAACGTCACGGTCGGAAAAGCGCTAACAGATCCGCCCGCTTTCAATGACACCCTCGAGTATATTGTCACCGCAGTGAACGGCGGAAACGCCACTGCCCACGACGTCAATTTGGTCGATACGCTCCCTGCCGAGGTCAGTCTCGACGGGAGCTTCACTCCGACCGCCGTGCTCGGTGTGGCTCCTGCCGCCACGCCGGTTGCCGGCTTCGTCGCAACGCCCACGGGCGGTCCCAACGGCCCGCTGATTTGGGGACGCGCGAATAGCGATAACTCCCTCGACATCGTCGCTGGCCAGTCCCTCACCCTCACCTACCGCGTCGACGTCAGCAGCCCGCCGCCCGATGGCGCCACGCTCACGAACACGGTCTGGACGGATTGGACCTCGCTCGACGTCGATCCCGGTGCGCTCTTCGAACGCACAGGTGCCGGCTGTCCCACAACGACACCACCGAACGATTACTGCTTCGGACCGGCCGTCTCGAACGGGACCGTGGATCCGGCCCCCGCCGCATCCCCGCTCGTGAAGGCGAATACCCAGGCCATCGCCGCCGTCGGCGAGTCCTTCACCTATCGCATCACGGTCCCGGCCGTGCCGTACACCTTCCCCGCCTACGATGTCCGCGTCTATGACGATCTCACGGCGTCCGCCGCGGCGCTCCGATTCCTCAGCGCCACGCGGGTCTCGGGCACAAATGCGTGGACGCCCGCCAACACGGGCACCCCGACGGACCTCGTCCTCGAAGACCTCACGAACGGCATCGATATTCCGGCGGGCGAGCAGATCGTCTTCGACATCGAAGTCGTCCTCGAAGACGATCCGGTCAACGTCACGGGCCTGACTTTCTCGAACACCGCTTCCTATCTCTACAATTACGTGGACGGCAACCTCACGACCCAGCGCGTCGGGACCGCCGGCACTTCCGCGGACATGACGATCGTCGGCCCCGATACCGTGACGCTCACGAAGACCGGCCCGGTCTCCATGACCATCGGCGCCGACGCCACGTTCACGCTTGATGCGCAGAACACGGGCACGGGCCCCGCCTGGAATCTCCGCCTGCTCGATCAGCTTGCGGACGAGGTCAACGCCGGAACCTGCGATACCGCGCCTAGCAATTTCGCCGCCCAGGTCTTCCAGTCCGACGGCACCACCGCCGTCTCCCCGGTCCTGACCGAGAACACGGACTACACCGTCGCGTACCGCGGCACGCCGGACTGCGATTTCACCCTCGAGTTCCTGACGGCGGCGACCACGGTCGGCGCGGGCGAGCGCATGATCGTGACCTACGAAACGCGACTCGATGCCGATAGCCAGGATGCGGAGACCGCAACGAATATCGCGGGCGCGACCCAGTGGTTCAGCGCCGACGGATCGGTGCCCGCCACCGCCGGCGATCGCCGCACCTTTACCCGCGCCCTCACGAACGGCACGGTCGGCACTCTCGATCACGAAGACGCGCATACGACCACGGTCGCTCTGCCGGTCTACCTCTTCGAAAAGACGGTCATCAATCAAACGACGGGAGAAGATCCCGCGCTCACCGCAACTCCCGGCGACACGCTCCGCTACCGCCTACGCCTCGTGAATCAGCGCAACGCACCGCTCTCCGACATCTCGATCACCGACGAACTCGATGCCCTGAACGCCCCCATCGCTTTCGAGCCTGGCACGCTTGCGATCGTTTCCGCGCCGGTCGGCTCCGACCCGAGCAATACGAACGCGACGGGCGGCGGCGCAGGAACGGGACTCCTCGACGTCCGCGGGATGAACCTCCCGAACCAGAACGATGAACTCGAGATCGTCTTTGATGCGACTCTCACGGCCGTGCTCGAGAATGGTCGAGTTGTCGTCAATCAGGCGGCCGCGGCCACAGGCGGTGTGGCTTTCGCGATCAGTGACGACCCCGTCCCGAACGGCGCCGCAGATCCGCGCGTCGACGGTGACGAAGATCCGACTCCGGTCACGATCACCTCCGCCCCGGACTTCCTGGTCGAGAAAATTTCCGAGGACCGGACGGGCGATCCCAACGAACTGCTCGCGGGCGAGACGCTCCGCTACACGATCACGGTGAAGAATATCGGGACCGACAGCGCAACGGACGCCATGCTCCGTGACGCCGTGCCCGTCAATACAGCCTATGTCCCCGGCAGCACCAGCCTGAACAACGTGATCGTCGCAGACGGCCCCGGCGGCACCTCGCCCCTCGCGAGCGGCATGATGATCGCGGCGCTGGAAGATCCCACCGCCGGCGTGATGCGCGCGGACGCGAGCGCGACAACGGATAACGTGGCGACCCTCCGCTTCGAGGTCATCGTCGATCCGACCGCCGTCGATGGCACGCTCATTTCGAACCAGGCCTTCGTAAGCGCCGTGCTCGGCGGCGTCTCGGATCAGCCCTCGGATGATCCCGATACCGCCGTTCCCGACGACCCGACCCAGGATGTCGTCGGCAATGCGCCCCTCCTCTTCGCGCCGAAGAGCGCGGCCCTCCTCCTTGATGGCGGAACCCTCGGCGTCGTCGATCCCGGCGATACCCTCCGCTACACGATTACGATCTTCAATAACGGCGCCGCCCCCGCAACCGCGGCCGTGCTGCGCGACCTCGTGCCCGCGAATACGACCTACGTCGCGGACTCCGTCACGCTGAACGGCGCCCCGGTCGGCCTCCCCGATGCCGGCACCTCCCCGCTCATCGCGGGCATCGACGTCAGCTCCAGCGACCTCACTCCGCCGCTCCCCGCCCCGGGCGTGATTTCCATGGGCGAAAGCGCAACGATCACTTTCGATCTGCTCGTGAATGGCGGCACGGCCCCCGGCACGATCATCTCGAATCAGGCGATCGTCGAAAGCGCCGAACTCCCGAACGTCCTGACGGATGGCGATGGGAATCCCGCGACGGGCCCGGAACCGACCCTCGTCGTCGTAGGCGACGGCCAGCAGCTCACCATCACCAAGAACGTCACCGTGGTCGGCGGCGGCCCCGCCCTCGCCGGCGCCGAAGTCGAGTACACCGTCGGCATCACGAATATCAGCACGATTCCCGCAACGGAAGTCGTGATCACCGACGATCTCGATCTCCCCGTCGCCGGACAGCTGATTTACACCGCGGGCTCCGCCACCCTGAACGGCCTGCCTGCCGGCGTGAACGTGGTCGGCTCGCTGATCACAGCGGATTACTCGACGACCTACGGGCCCCTCGCCCCGGGCGCGACGGCGACGCTTCGCTTCCGTGCCACCCTCGCCCCGGCCCTCGCGATCGGGACAAACGTACAGAACACCGGCATCGTGATGTGGAACGCGGCGAGCCAGATGGCCCAAGCGAGCGTCTCCATCTCCATCGGCGGCATGCCCGGCGTCGGCGCTGTGAACGGCACGCTCTGGCGAGACAGCGATTTCGACCGTGCCCAAGGCGTGACCGAGACGGTGCTTACGGATTGGATCGTCGAGCTTCTCCGCGACAACACACCCATCGCGCAAACCACCACCGACGCGAACGGCGACTATCAAATCGAAGGCATCACACCGAACGATGTCACCGCAGACGCGCTTGCGATCCGCTTCAGTGCTCCCGACGCCGGGACGAACACGGGCGCCCTCGGCCGAACCGAATCTGCGTTCACCGACGGCCTTCAGCTGATCACAAACCTCATCGTGCCCTCGGGCAGCAATCTCCAGGACCTCGATCTGCCCATCGATCCGAATGGCGTGGTCTACGATGCGCTCGCCCGCGTCCCGGTTGGCGGCGCCGTCCTCACGCTCTCGCGCGTCGAGCTCGGCACGATCACCCCCGTCTCGGCCACGTGCCTCGATGATCAAAATCAACAGAACCAGATCACCGGCGCCTCGGGCTATTACAAGTTCGACCTCAATTTCTCGGACGGCACCTGTCCCCAGGGCGAGGACTACCTGATCGAGATCAGTTACCCGGGCAGCGCCTACAGCTCCGGCGCTTCCCTCACGATCCCGGCCCAGACAGATGCGGCGTCGGCTGCGTTCGATGTCCCCGCTTGCCCCGGAACGGGCGCCGATGCCGTCCCCGGAACCGCCACGCGCTGCGAAGTCCAGGCGGACGATGCACCCCCCGGCGCGGGGATCGCCGCGCGCGCCCCGGGAACGGAGTACTACCTCCGCCTTACCCTCGACGGGTCCGCATCCCCGGGCTCTTCGCAGCTCTTCAATAACCACCTCGCCCTCGATCCGGCGGCGGGCACAACGGTGGCCCTCACGAAGACAACGCCCTCGCTCAACGTGAGCCGCGGCGACCTCGTCCCCTACGAAATTACCTTCAACAATCTTCTCGGGGTCCCCCTCGAAGACCTTGCCCTGCGTGACTTTTATCCCGCTGGCTTCCGGTACATCGAAGGCTCCGCCCGGGTGAACGGCGAGAAGATCGAACCGACCCGAAACGGCCGCGTTCTGGAATGGACCGGGATCGACGTCCCCGCCAATTCCAGCCATACCGTGGTCCTTCTGCTCGCCGTCGGCGCCGGAGTCACCGAAGGCGAATTTGTGAACCGGGCCCAGGTCCTCAGCACGCTCACAGGCCTCGCCTTCTCGGGCCAAGCCAGCGCCACTGTCCGCGTCGTCCCCGACGCGACCTTCGATTGTACGGATGTGCTCGGAAAGGTCTTCGACGATCGAAACCGCGACGGCATCCAGGACGAAGGCGAGCGCGGACTCGCCGGCGTGCGCCTGATGACGGTCCAGGGTCTCGCGGTGAACACCGACCCCCATGGTCGCTTCTCGATCACCTGCGCCCTCGTCCCGAACCAGACACGCGGCACCAATTTCGTCCTCAAACTCGACGATCGCACGCTGCCCAGCGGTTACCGCATGTCCACGCGCCAAACCCAGGTGAAGCGCGCGACCCGCGGTAAGGCCCTGCGCTTCCGCTTCGGCGCCTCGATAGACCGTGTGGTCGGCCTCGACCTCGCGGATGCCGTCTTCGAGCCGGGCGGTTCTGAGATGCGCATGCATTGGAAATCGCGCATCGGCCTCCTTGTAGACGAGCTCGAAAAGAGCCCCGCGACCCTGCGCCTCTCCTATGTCGCAGACATCGAGGGCAAGAAGCTTGTGCGCACACGCCTCGATGCCGTGAAGGATGCCATCCGCGCCGAGTGGAAGGCCCGTGGTCACAAGCGCCTCGAGATCGAAACCGAGACCTACTGGCGACGCGGCGAGCCCTCGAGCTCACCCGCTCCGGCACGCACGCCCGCAGAAAAGCCCGAGCCGGCGGCCGAGCCCGAGCCGAGCGCCGTGCTTGAAACAAGCGCGGTCGATCCGACCCTCAGCCTGCCTCATGTCGGCGCGGGACCGCCCGGACTCTTCCCCTCCTCGGGACAATCCGGCGAGCGTCATCTGCCCACCCAGGAAGGCGCCCAGGAATGGTCCGTCGACCCGGATTTCCTCTCCACGCTGCGAACCGACCGCCTGGAAGAACGCGAAGTCGCAGGGACCGTGACCGAGACCGTGAAGGTGGCGGATCTCGTCCCCGCCATCCGCTTCGATTCGGGCGTGGCTCGCATCTCCCCCAGCTACGTCCGTCGACTGCGGGAAGTCCTGGCGAGCATGGACCACCTCGCGAACGTGCGACTCCACCTGGTCGGACATACGGATGACCAGGCCCTCTCGAGCGCGCTCGAATCGCGCTTCGGGGACAACGACGGCCTCTCGCGGGAGCGCGCAGGTGAAGTTGCGGAATTCCTTCAGGAAGCCCTCCGCCTGCCGCCGGAATCGATTTCCTTTGCATGGGAAGCCGACGGCTCCCCCATCGCGTCCAACAAGACCTCCGAAGGCCGTGCCCAGAACCGGCGGGTCGAGGTTGAAGTCTGGTACGACAAGGTCGCCGCGACCACCCGCGTCGAAGAAGTCGTCGTTCCCCAGAACATCAAGCGCCTCAAGGTCTGCCGAACGGAAACGGTCTGCAAGCTCCGCTACCGCGAGGGCAACGAACGCCGCGCCCGGGTGAAGAACCTGATCGCGCCGCTGACCTACGGTGAAGAAGTCGGCGTGCTGCCGAATGATTTCGTGGCGCAGATCCGTGCCGCGTTCGCGAACCTCCGGGACAAGGACAATGTCACGGTTAAATTCATCGCGCATACGGATGACCAGCCCCTGGCCGGTCGTGCAGAGCGCATCTACGGCTCCTCCCTTGCCATCTCGAAAGCCCGCGCGCGCCGCGTCTCTCTCGAGATCAAGGAACGTCTGAATCTCCGCTCCGCCCAGGTCGACAGCGAGGGCCG
Organism: Myxococcota bacterium; assembly: GCA_045106235.1. Lineage (GTDB taxonomy): Bacteria > Myxococcota_A > UBA9160 > UBA9160 > UBA4427 > UBA4427. The sequence goes on along the minus strand of JBGCEJ010000010.1, from coordinate 46,713 downwards.
AGGCGATACGCGCCCCGTCGCCTCGAACGCGACCGAGCGCGGCCGCACGCTGAATCGCCGGATCGAGGTCGAGTTCTGGCACGATGATCCGCTGCTCGAACTCTCCGAAGAGTTCCAGGTCTGTCCCGATCCCGCCGACGCCGAAAGCGTCACGCGCGTATACGACCCGCCGGGCGGCGCGTTCCCACGACTGCTCATTGTCGACGGCGAGCCGCAGATTCCCGGCGATCTCGCGCCGAAGCTGCGCGCCGCAATGGATGCGATCTCCTACGAAGAAGGCGTTCGCCTCCGGTTCGTGGGCTACACCGAAAACGCAGGGCTCCCGCGCCGAATCGCAGACATCTACGGCGACGATATTGGGCTCTCGACCGCGCGGGCACGCCGCGCCATGGAACGGATCCAGAAGCAGCTTTCCCTCGCGGAAGACGAAGTTGAACATGAAGGCCGCGGCTACCTGCATTCCGACGATGTCGTGAATGGCGGCTTCATCCAGGGCGAGACTTCCCACGTCGAGGTCGAAGTTGTCTTCGACGAGCTCGCCGTGATGGACGCTTACGATGGCATCGAAGTCACGCCGATCACCCGAGAGCTGCGGCCGCAGGACCCGCTTTCGCTGAACCTGATGCGCATTACGGTGAACGGCGAACCGATTGACGATCCCGGGCGCAGCTCGGCGGATATCCAGCGCTGTACCGATGTTGCCCTCGACGATACCGAGATCGATTTCCGCTTCGACGACCTCGAGGCCCAGCGCCGCCTGAGCGCAAGCGTCGCGCCGCCGCCCCTTCGCGGCGGAGCGCCAGCCGGACCGGTTCGGTTCCGGATGTACAATAACTACCCGCATTTCATTGAGCGGGCCGAGATCCGGATCTTCGGCGCCAACGCCTCGCCGCGCAGCACGCCGCTGGCCGTCGTGCCGATGGACGAGCGCGGCTTCGCGCAGTGGACGCCCGAGCTTGCGGAGCCGACCACGCCTTACACCGCGCTCCGCTTCGTACTCCGCGCCTACGGCGAGGGCGAGCTCTTTGACGAGACCGCGGCGCAGCTGATCTGGACGATCCCTGAACGCGTGGCGCGCGCGGCGCAGCCGGTCGAGCCGGGCGACGACAGCGAAGCCGCGATCGATTCGGCCGACGCGGCCGCAGGCGAATCGGACGACCCGCTTTCCCCTGAAAACGACGCTTCTAAGAGCGACGCGGTCGACGCGGATGAGCTGGACGAAGCGGTAGAAGCAGCCGAAGCGGACGAAGCGCCGATCGAGAGCGCGGCGAGCGACGACCTCCGTCTTCTCGAAGGCTACGGCGAAAGCGAGGCTGCGAAGCGGAATATCCCGATTGGAAACGCCGGTTCGATTCGCATCAGCGGCCGCGATGTTCCCGCGGACCATACGGTCTGGCTCGCGGGCACGGAAATTCCGGTCAACGAAGACGGCGATTTCGTCGGCGAAGTCCTTCTCCCGGCGGGCCTCCATACCGTCGAAGTCGCGGTCCTCGACGAAGAAGGCAATGGCGAACTCTATCTGCGCGATCTTGAACTCGAGCGCAGCGATTGGTTCTTCCTGGGTCTCGCCGACTTCACCCTCTCACAGGACATCTCGGGCGGTCAGCCCAGCGAGCTGAACGGCGCGAACTCGACGGATCTCGACGCCTTCGCAGATGGTCGCCTCGCCTTCTTCTTGAACGGCAAATTCGGCGACGACTGGAAGCTGACCGCGAGCGCTGATACTCGGGAAGGCCCGGTCGAGGATCTGTTCACGAATTTCCTCGACAAAGATCCCGACTCCCTCTTCCGCCGCCTCGATCCGGACTATTTCTATCCGACCTTCGGCGACGACAGCACGATCGACGAGCTTGCGCCGACCCTGGGCAAGTTCTTCGTCAAGCTGAACAAGGGCGATGACCATCTGCTCTGGGGCAATTTCCTTGTCCGCTACAACCAGAACGAACTCGCGCTCGTCGAGCGTGGCCTCTACGGCGCCAATGCCCGCTACCAGACGGATGCGGCCACGACCTTTGGCGAGCGCCGCTTCGCCTTCGACGGTTTCGCAGCGGACCCGGGAACGATCTCGAGCCGCGATGAATTCCGCGGGACGGGCGGCTCCGTCTACTTCTTAAAGCGACGGGATCTGCTGATCGGCTCGGAACGCCTCCGTGTCGAGATCCGGGACAAGGATTCCGGACTCGTTCGCGAGACGGTCACGCTGACCCCGGAACTCGACTACGACGTCGATTATCTCCAGGGCCGAATCCTGCTTTCCGAGCCCCTCTCGGCAATTGCGAACGATCGCCTCCTGGTCCGCAACGATGGCCTCACCGGAAACGAAGCCGTCCTCGTCGTCCAATACGAATTCACGCCCGGCTTTGATGAGCTGGACACGCTGAATCTCGGCGGCCAGACCCATGCCTGGATCACGGATTTCTTGAAGATCGGCGCCACCGCGAATCACAACGATCAAGACGGCGAAGAGAGCAGCCTCTACGGCGTCGACCTCACCCTGCGAAAGAGCGCCGGCACCTGGTTCAAGGTCCAGGCTTCTCGCAGCGATGGCCTCGTCTCCGCGCCGGAACGCTCCGACGATGGTGGCTTCAACTTCGTCGACCCCGCCTTCGGTGGCGGCGAAACGACGGACGCCTATGGCTACCGTGCCGATCTCCACTTTGAACTCGCCGACTGGCTCACAAACCATTCGGGTCGCATCCATCTCTACGGCCAGCGCCTCGAAGCGGGCTATTCCGGCTCGGGCCTGAATACGATCACCGAGACCGATCAATATGGCGGCGAGATCCGCGTCCCGATCACGGCGCGCATCGACGTCGTCGCGAAGGCCGACCATCTCAGCCAGGAGCGCGGCCTCGAGACGACGACCGCTGAACTCGATCTCAGCTATCAGATTACGGACCATTGGCGCATCGAGACTGGCGCCCGCCATGACCGACGCGACGACGAATCTGCGACGAGCCTCGCCACCCAGGAAGAAGGCGATCGAACCGACGCGGTCCTGCAGATCGAGTTCGATCCCCAGACCGACTGGAAGGCCTACGCCTTTGGGCAGGGAACGGTTCAGTCGACCGGCGACCGCGAAGAGAATCATCGCGGGGGCGTCGGCGGTTCATTCCGCGTAACCGAACGCTTGGCGTTGGACGGTGAAGTCTCCCACGGCGACCTTGGCCCCGCAGCTCAGCTTGGAACGGATTACCAGTACTCCGAGCGCACGCGGCTCTACCTCAACTACGCCCTCGACAACGAGCGCGGCTTCGATGGCCTGAACGAACGACGCGGCAGCCTGACCGCGGGCACGCGCTCACGCATCTCCGATAGCGCGAGCGTCTACGTCGAAAATCAGTACCAGCATTCAAGCGTAGAAGGCCTCACGCGATCCATGGGCATCGACTATACGCCCGCGGAGAAGTGGAATATCGACGTCAGCTGGGAAGATGGCACGACCCGGGATCGCCAAACCCAGGCCGAAACAGAGCGACGCGCGGGCGGAATGACCCTTGGATTCAACCACGAAGACTTCCAGGTCTCTAGTGGCTTCGAATATATCTTCAACGAGACCGAGCAGTCCGACGGAAAGACTTCCCATCGAACGACGTGGCTCTTCCGCAATAACTTAAAGTATCAGTTAAACGAAGACGGACGCTTCCTCGCGAAATTCAATCACGCGATCAGTGATAGCTCGCAGGGTGATGTCTTCGACGGCGGGTTTACAGAAGTCGTCACCGGCTTTGCCTACCGGCCCGTCGAACACGACCGCTTCAATGCGCTGGCCAAGTACACCTACTTCTACAATGTCCCCTCCTCTGACCAGGTCGGCCAGAACGGCAACGCAGCTCAGTTCCTCCAAAAGAGCCATATCGCCGCGCTCGACCTCAGCTACGACGTGACGGACCGCTGGACCCTGGGCACGAAATACGCCTATCGCCTGAGCCAGGTCAGCCTCGACCGCGAGGATCCCGACTTCTTCGACAACGACGCCCATCTCTTTATTTTGCGGAGCGACTACCGCTTCCTCCGCAACTGGGAGACATCGGTCGAGGGCCGACTGCTCGAATTGCCCGACCTCGACGAGCGACGCGCCGGCGCGCTGCTCACCGTCTACCGCTACTTTGGCGACCATTTCAAGGTCGGCCTCGGCTACAATTTCACGGACTTCTCAGAAGACTTGACGGATCTCAGCTACGACCATCACGGCATTTTCCTGAACGTCGTCGGCAGCTTCTAGTCCCCCGCCCGCACCTACCCGGCGGACCCGCTCGCGACCGGTTCACGCGGGGGATCCCGCAGGTCTCCGTGGAAAAGCGTCAGCGTCGCTTCCGCGATACAGCTCCGATCTACTTCTCCGCTCCCGGAGATCCGGTCGACGCCACAGTCGAACGCGCTGACCGAAGCATTCGCCCGTTTCTGCTCCGCGGAAATCACGAGCCGATCCCCCACCCGGGCCTCCGCCACATGCGCATTGAACGTGCGACAGCTGACGATCATGCCCACGGTCACCCCTCGCCCGCCCTTGAAGGCCTCGTAGCCGAGGCAAACCGCGACGGCCTGCGCCATATGCTCCATCAGGAACGGCGTTGCGAGCACGCCCTCCTCCACGAAACGAGCGCCCTCCTTCACAACCAAGCCACACTGAGCCCGGCCCTTCGACCACTCGAGCATTTCATCGAGGAGAATCATCGGGTCGCGATGGGGAATGAGCTGCGCGATCGACGGGTACTCGGACATCCCTAGGCGTTCCGGCCCGTCTCAAGACGAATCACAAAGCCTCGGCCCTCGCCTCGGTCGAGCGCCACGACACCGGGCACCCCGCGCCGCACCGCCGTCACGAGATCCAGTAGCCCTACGTTCGGATTCCGACCGAGCGCTGCGTCCATTTCTCCGGGAGTCAGAACCGTTCCCGCTGAACCTTCGCCGCGGGCCGCCTGGCCTCCGTGATCACTCTGCGCGACGGACATCCCGCTCAGTCGCGGGGCATCCGCCGGCGCCTGCTCGACCGGGGCCAAGGCAATGGCGGCCGTCATCAAAGACCAGCCCTTTCCAGCCGGGACAAGTTCCTCGGGCGGGGCTTCGTCTCCGCAGCACACGATCACGGGGCGGTCCTCACCCAGCACCAAGCCAATCCCTTCTGCCAAAGACATCGCCGGCGTATCGAAGTCGGCGCCCAGGGAAGTCGTGAAGCCTCGGTTCTCCGTCGCGATCGAGATCAGCCCCGAAGCCGCGTTATGCACGCTGGTCGCGAATTTCATCGGCGAGAGCATCGCCGTCTCGCTCCACATCTGATCGAGGAGCGAAATCATCGTCGCGGCCTCACCCAGCGCGGAGCCAAACACCGAGGCCACCTCGCTCGCATCAAGCGCCGAAGTCTCGAGGGTTTCAGCAAAGGCCTCAGCGAAGGATTTCGAGAGCAAGCTCGCCCGTCGGCGCTGACGCGCCGGCACGAGGTCGGCCTTGGCCTTCTCATGATCCGGACTGGGCTCGCCCGCAACCCAGCCCGTGAGCCCGGCGTAGCCCGGCACGAAGGCACCACTTCCGACGATCGCTACTTCACGATTCATCGCGGCGCCCCCACGAGCACGCTGACGTTATTCCCGCCAAACGCGAAGGAATTGCTCAGCACCCGCTCGAATTTCCCTTCGAGTCGACTCTGAGCAACGCGCACGTGAATCTTCTCGTCGACGGGATCGGCCCGCAGCGATCCGGGAATCCAGCCCTCGGAAACAGCCATCACGGAAAAGGCCGCTTCGGTTCCCCCGGCCGCGCCGAGCATATGCCCCGTGTAGCTCTTCGTTGAAACCACAGGAACCTCGCGGCCTAAGAGCGCCTCGATCGCGGCCGCCTCTGAAACATCGTTCAAACGGGTTCCGGTCCCGTGCGCATTCACGTGGTCCACCGAACCCGCTTCGCACCCGCCTTGAGCAAGCGCCCGCTGCATCGACAGCTGCGCGCCGAGTCCTTCGGGGTGCGGCGCCGAAATATGGTACGCGTCAGAGCTCTCGCCCACGCCTTCCAACATCGCGATCGGCTCCCCTTCTCGCTCGACGAGCAACATCGCGCCGCCCTCCCCGATATTCAGCCCGCGGCGGTCTTCGGCAAAGGGACGAGTCGGCTCCGCGGAAAGCGCATCGAGACTCTTGAAGCCATGAAGGGTCATACTGCAGAGCGTGTCGACTCCGCCGACCACGGCCGCGTCGATCAGCCCCGCGTCCAGCATTCGCTGCGCACTCGCAAGCGGCTTCGCGCTCGAGGTACAGGCCGTCGAGATCACCCATGCAGGCCCCTCGGCTCCCGTCAGCGCGCGAACCACATGGAGCACAGCACCATAGGTATGCTGCTTGAAGAGGTCGTAATCGTCGGGCAGAGCGCCCTGGCTTAGAAAATGCTTGTAGGCCTGCTCTGTGACGTCCGCCCCCGCAGTACTCGTTCCGAGCAGCACGGCGATGCGTTCCGGTCGCCAGCGCCCCCGCAAACGGTCCAGGGCCGCCGTGATTTCTTGGCCCTCGCCTGTGAGAAGCTGTTTCGTGATCTGCGTCGTGCGCGTGGTCCAGGGCGCAAGGTCTTCAGGTAGTTCCGGCAAGGGGCCTTTTACCGCCCCGACGACGGTCTCGAAGGGCAGCTCAATGGGGGACGGCCCAAGCCCCGCTTCCCCCGCACACAGAGAGTCACGGACTTCCCCGACGTTCATTCCAATCGCGTTACAAAGGCCGTAGCCCGTGATCGGATATGCCATTCGGGCCGCAGGGCGGTCCGTCGAACTCGACGACGCAGACATACTCTCCCCTTCGCCTCTCTATTTCGACGCAACTGCGGAGGAGGACGGCTCCGTGGGAAAGGGCACCGACCGCACTTGATGCCGCTTCGACTGAAGGAGCATGTTCTGAAAGGGATTGTCTTCGCGGTAGACATCGCCCGCCAAAACACTGATCACACCCGGGCGCAGGTCGCCGTCTTTGGGCGCCCCGAAAATGATATTGTCGATGAACTTCGTATTGTAGAAGCGGTGAACCAGTGCAGCGAAGGTGTCGTAGCCGCGCTGCATCTTGGCCTGAACCGGCTCCATCAAGTCCGGCCTCGCCTCCGAACCATCCTCGAGCGCGGTCAAGAGCTGCTCAGCCGTCTCGATTCCGCGACCAATTGCGAGCGAGACCCCCGAAGAAAATACGGGATCGATAAAGCAAGCCGCGTCCCCGACGCAGGCGAATCGGGGCCCGAAGGACTCTCGATTTTCGAAGCTAAAATTGCCGATGAGCTGGGGCTCCCCGGGCGTTGCCCCCGCGAGCAGCCGCTGAAAGAGCGGGCTCTCGTCCAGATATTTCAGTAGGTGTTCTTTCCTAAGACCGGACAATCGACTCACCATGCCGACGCTGATCCGGTTGCCCGTGAGCGGAATACACCAGAGCCACCCGTCCGGGATCACCACAATACGCACATCGTTATTCGGCGAAAACTCCTCGCGCGCCGCCTCTCCAATATTCTCGAAGCGCATGAAGGCCGCGGCCTTGCCGAAGCGGTCGAAGGCTTGCCCCGTCCCGCGCTTTTTCGCGAGGAGCCGGTCTTGGCCGGTCGCATCAATCAGATAGCGCGCCTTGATCGTCCCCTGCGCTTCAGCAGTATCGGCTTCCGCGGCGGCGCTCCAATGAACTCGGACCTCATCCTCGTCGAGGTCGAGATCTTCCACCGACATGCCCTGTCGAACCACGGCCCCCGCTTCGATGGCACGATCCATCAAGAGCTTGTCGAATTTCGCGCGGTCGACATGCCAGGCGTACCGTTGTGGGCCAGCCATGGCTTCGCCGAAATCAAAAGACTCGGTCCGCCCGGTTTCCTCACAAACGAACTGAGCCCCGCTTTTGTAGAGGAAGATATTCGGGTCCTGCTCGATATCGAGGAGCGTCGTGATGATCTCCGCAGCGGGCAGCAGGGATTCCCCAACGTGAAAACGGGGAAAGAACTCGCGCTCGAGCACAAGGACGCGAGCGCCCCCTTCAGCCAACACGGTCGCGGTTGCGGATCCGCCGGGGCCAGCGCCCACCACGATGACATCCCATTCCTGTTCTTCGACCACGCAGCCCCCCTTTCAACCCAGCAGAAGATAGCTTTGGCATTCGCACCAGGGAATGCCTGCTCCGCGTTCACCTCCTGAAAGAGGACGATTCCGCCCCCTAAATCCAGCTTGCCTTCGATCTTCCGCGACAATTGCTAGCCTTTAGCCCGGAACCAATCACGTGCCCGGCCTCGGGCGGAGGAGCTTGATCGACAATGCGGAAGAACGGAATGCAAATTTGGATGATGGCGAGCCTTTGCGCCTTGCTCTTGGGTGGCCTCGGAGGCTGCGCCTCGACGAGCGATGGCACAGCATCGAACTCGACAACAAACTCCAGCGGCAATGAGACCGCCGCAAGAAGAAGTGGGACGCAGGAAATTCCCGCAAGTTCTCCCATCGCTCGCGTCGAAAACGGAATGTCCGACGTGAAGGTCCGCGGCATCCTCGGCGAGCCCGCAGGCCAGCGGAACTACCCGACCTTTAACTCGTTCCTGCCCTGGAGCCGCGACGGCTGGCGCGTCGCATGGCACTACCCCAACGTGGGTCGCGTCGTGTTCTCGCGAAATCGATGGAATGGCGAGATGACCGTCGTCGAGCGTGTCCACGATCCAAGCCAGGTCAAATAGGGTCAGAGACCGCCCCAGCCGTTCAGACCGCGGGGATCGGCTTCAAGGCCCGTCCGCCGCGGACGACGGAACGAGCGGCGCGCCTGCCGTGCCCACCCGGCACGCTAGGCGCGCCTTGGCTCGGACTTCCCCCGCCCCGCCCGACTCGCGGACCTCGCAGTCGTAGGAAACCATTCCGCTGTCCCCGCCAAAAACATGGCGTACCCGGACATCGAACTCGGCCCCGGGCTGAAGATCCCCCCCAAAGACCTCAAGCCGCTTCGTGCCCAAGAGCATGCCCGGGCGGATCGACTCCCCGGCCGCATGGCGTCGGACGCCGTCGTGGGCCGCCACGGTCTGTGCCATCCATTCCAAGGCATGCCATGCGCCCGCGCTGCCGTCCGCCTCGCAAAACAACCCCAGTCCCTGGGTCCGAACCCGACTGAACGTCTCTTCGCCCTCATGCGCGGTCACGCGATCCACCCAGAGCATATTCCCGGCGTGGGGAAGTAGTTCGCTGGGCTCCGGCCAGTCGCTCCGGGCCGGGGCGGACGTCGGCCCCGGCGTGGGCGTGGGCGTGGACATAGACGCGTGCGCAGGCGCGGACGCAGCCCCAGCCGCGTCGCCCTGGGAACCACTTATTTCCGCCGAGACGATTGCTCCCCTCGTCTCATCAGCGACAACCTGAAGCGTCGTTGATTGTTCGTCGCGCAAATAGAGATCGACTCGGAAAACGAAGCTCCCCGGCGCCGTAGACCTCCGACTCATTTCGGCACGAAGAACATCCCCGGGCAAGACCGGGAGCTTGAACTTCAGTTTTTCGATCCGGCGGAGCTTGAGCTCCACGCCCTGCCAATCCGCAAGCTCCGCCATCACCCAGCTCAGCTGCAACACGCCCGGTAAAAGCGCTTGCTCTGGGAAATGCCCCGGCCAGCAGACCAGTCCCTCCGGAACGCCCCAGCGCACGCGCCGCGTTTCCTCACCATCGACTCTCTCGAGCAGCTCTGGCGAGAGCGAATCGCCGCCTGCGACCGAAACATCTCCAGGCGGCGCGGGCGGCGGGAAAAACCGCATCAGAATGGGGTCGGTCAATGCGCCCAAGTAGCGCCGAAACCGCCAATGCCGATACACATACTCTGTGGCGAACAGCAGTCCCATCAAGACATAGGAAATCAGGCCCGTGTACAGCACCCATGCGTCGAGTGCCCGGGCCCAGGCCAGCCCGCCCGCGATCGCGGCATTCACGACGAAAAAGCCACACCAGATCCAGGTGACGCGCCGGCAATACAGCTCCTCTTCAGGGGAAAGAGACTCCACCTGTAGGCGTGCGAATCGCTCCACCATTGGCGGCCCCTTCACCAGGGAAAAACCAAAAGCGAGTAAGAAAGCGAGGCTGATGGCAACCGGCATCAGCAGAAGACCGATCGCATCGTTCCAGATCACGACGGCGCCCACGACGCCCGCGATTAAAAGCGCCGGAACAACAAGCCCACGCAGCGCCGACCCCGTCGCCTCGCCGCCCGAATTCCGGCCTAACAAAAGCCGAAGGCCTGCAAAGGCTAAGACAACAATCGCGAGCACGCGCGGCTCAAACCGCGCAAGTCCGAACCAGATGATCAAGGGGTAACTGATCGCAAGAACGGCCTGGATCACGGCCAGAATCATCGAGAGCACATCCCGCGGCTAGTCCGACTTCTGCGGCTGACCATGGGCATCGATCGTCATCGGCCGATCCGTTTCCCAAACCATATTGAATCGCCGGGTCTGAATGACCCAGCCCGCGCCGGAACGCGCGTAGGTATCCTCGTAGCGAATGCCCATATCGAGTTTAAAAGGCACGCCGTCTTTCTCATACACGTGATTCGCGACGCAGTAGACCTCTCCCGAAGCCGTATCGCCCGCCACTTCGAAATAGGTATTCAAGACGCCGTGAAGCGTTGCCGAAAATTGTTCGAGGGCGGAGAGTCCCTGCCGAAGCACATCGAATCCCTGCATCGTATAGCCGGGCCCAATCAGTTCACCGTCCTCGGCAAAGACCAGCGGAAGCATGTCGAAATCCCGACGGTCCATCATTTGCGCGTAGCGGTACGCAAGATCGCGTAACTGAGCCTCTTCTTCGCGAAGTGCCGGACTCTTCGCGGCGATCCCTGCCTGAGCGTTGTTCGTCATTGGGGCTTCCTCCTCCTTGGCCGCACTCTAGCCGACCTCCGCAGGGAAAAGCTAAGCCGAAATACCCACCGGTCGCTCGCCCTCGACAGCCACTCTATGCAGAATCCGCCGCTCGCGGTAATCCGCGATGGCGTAATGCTGCGTGCATCGATTGTCGAGAAAAACCAAGGTCCGCGTATCCCAGCTTACGCGCACCTGAAACTCCGGGTTCTTCGTATGTTCGAAGAGAAAGCGCAGGAGCATATCGCTCTCGGCGTCGCTGAACCCCACGATGCGCTCGGTCGAATTCACGTTCACGAAAAGCGCGCGGCGGCCAGTTTCAGGATGGACAATCACGACAGGATGTTCGACGGGCGGAAGCTGTTTTTGGAGCTCGGCGAGGTTGGCGACGCTATGCCCCCGCGCGATGGCTTTAGAAAGCGACCGCGTCACATCATGGATTGCCGTTAGTCCGTCGCATAAGCGCCTAATCTCAGGAGACAGCGCGTCATACGCGGCGTACATGCTCGCGAACGCGGTATCCCCACCCACCGAAGGCAACTGCAAGATTCGAAGCAGCGAACCCATCGGCGGCTCCGCCGTGTAGGTGTTGTCCGCATGCCAAGCATCGGCGCCTTCGCCGCGGGGATCGGTCTGATCGAGGACGTTGATCTCCGGCGGGCCCCCATGCGCAGTCGAAACCGGCGGCCGCTTGATCGCGCCGAAATACTCAGCGAAGGCGATATGACTCGCGGGGGTGAGATCCTGTTCTCTAAAAACAAGAACTTGATGGTCGAGCAGCGCGCCGCGAACCTCCCGCACCTGATCGGCATCGAGCTTTTGGGAGAGATCAACCCCGGAAACTTCCGCCCCGATATTCGTTGTGAGCTTCCGAATTTCAAGCCCCATCCCTAACTAGCCCCGACCCTTCGTATCTGCGGCCAAGACATAGGGCGTTCCCCAGCGATCCTTATGTGAGACCTGCGGAACAGGCAATCGCTTCGGCTTCCCGAGCTTTTCATCGCCGTACCCGAGGAAAATCGCGCATTCCATAAAGATCTGCGGAGGTATGCCCAGGATCTTCTTGATCTCCTCACGCTTGAGAAAGAAGAACGTCGTAAACAGCGAACTCACGCCATGCGCGCGTGAAGCGAGCATCAAGTTCTGCGTCGACTGAAAAAGACTCACGCCCCGACCGCCCGGAATCTCTCGGGTTTCTCGCAGACTCCCGTCCGGATTCTCTTCGTACTCGCCTTTGAGTCGGATGCCTCGTTCCGGATTCCAACAGACAACGACGATCGCCGGAACCTTGTGAAGATTCGTCACCGCCGCGCGCCCCGTCACGGACCGCCCGGAGCTATCCGTCAGCTGGGCTTCGGTCTGGGCACGCTCTTGATCAATCACGGAGAAAGCGTCGATCATCTCGACTTGAATCTGGCGCTTGATCTCGTCGTCCGTCACGACAATATATTCCCAGGGCTGTGTATTCCCCGAGCTGCAAGCCATCGTCGCTGCTTCAAGGACCTCGTCGAGAACCTCTTCCGGGATCGGCTTGTCGTCGAAAATACGAGTGGCCCGCAGGCCAAAAATGGCATCGTAGACGGACATATTGTTCATCGGAGAGGACATAGACACGTTCCTTATCTTGTTTTGAGCTCAGCACAGTCGCTTCCTGGAAAAATACTTCCCGGGAAGCTAAAATGCAACCACCCTCTTTGAAGCCATCGCCGCAGAGACGCCAGAGACGCCCATGAAGAAAGCACGACAGAGCAGCCCCGACCTCGGCCTCTTCACCACCCTCGCCCGAACCGATCTCTTTCTCGACGCGCTCCAGCGCGAGTGCCTCGGCGAGCATGGGCTCACGTTTAGTGAGTATTCGGTTCTTCGGCTGCTGCAGCAGGCGGAGGCTCAGACGAGCACGCCCTCGCAGCTCGCCGAAGCGATCATCTGCACGACGGGTGCGATGACGAAGCTCGTGGACCGCCTCGAGCGGAATGCACTCGTGCAACGCAAACCCAATCCCAGCGATCGACGCGCGGTGAGGGTCGAAATTACGCGGGCAGGACAGAAAACCGCTGACCGCGCTGCCGAGACCTATCGCCTCGGTCGCGAGCGCGTGCTCACGGAGCTTGGCGAGGACCAAGCCGCGAAAATCCACCAACACTTGAGCGAACTGCTCGGCGCCTTCGAACGAATTCGCAGCAGCACATCCAAGGCTTCCGAAAACGCTGCGAAGCGCGCCTCCTAGTTCGGCTCGACCGGCAGGGACGAACCCGACTGCGCAGCCCGTCCACTCGGCCCGACTCGGCCACCCAGATGCTCCACGAACTCCTTGAAGCCGGGATCGGCGCGAAGGATTTCTCGCCCCGCAGAACGCAAGCGGTCGATGTCCTCGTCCTTCAGCCGAAAGCTCGTCGGCAGCTCGTTAAGATACTGACGCTCCGCCGGGTCCGCTGGACGCGTGAAATCGAGTTCGATCAGATGAAAGCCCACCTTTTCATCCCAGTTCGCCGCCGCGCGGCGCCAGCTCTTAAAAGTGGATCGCAAGAGCTCAATCGTCTCGATCGTGTAGCGATTGATTTGGACCGTCGCCGTTTGGTCGATGATGTCAAAGAGCGCGGGTGCCGTGTCGATCTCTTCCCAGACCGTCTCCGGCGCGGTCGCGGAATTCACGAGAATCAGGACAAGATGCTTCAGTCCCCCAAGATCCGACGGCTTCGCCCCCGCCGGCGCCAAGCGCAAGAGTGTTCCTTCGAAAGGGCCTCGCACACCGAGATTATCTGAAACGCCGCCGTCGATGAGCCGAATGAATCGGCGCTCACGAGAACGCGTATAGGAATCGAGGTTCTTCGCATTCACAAACTCACGACTAAAGGTCTGCCTGGATTCCATCGCTTCAGCGATCCAGTCGGGAGACTCAAAATCACACGAGCCCGCAAAGTTCCGCAGCGTCAAAGGCGACATCGGCCCCGGCACCGCGGAAGAAGCGGCTACGGCCCGGGAAACGGGATAGCTCGCCAGATCTGAGCAGAGATAGTCGAACTGATCCTGAATAAAGGAGAACGGTGCCCCGGTCGCGAGGTCGGTCGCGTTGATCTGAATCAGAGGCCCTGCCCCTTTCCCCATATCCGCAAAAGTCGCTCCGTCAAAAAGGATCCGATCGTAGTAACGCGCCACCAGCTCGCTGCGCTCGAAATAAGGCGAGAAAAGCAGCGCCCAATTCCAAGGCCAAAGCAGCTGCGTAATCAGAGCGCCCTGCACATCACGGCGAAGAAAACGGTCTTCGAAATCATCGAAGATGCGGCGTCCATGAAGCCCGTAGTAGGCCGCTGGGAAACTGCCGCCCGATACACCCGTAATATGATCCACCTCATCGAGCAGCGAGGTCTTGCGCCCCTCGACCTCAACCGCCGTTGCGTCGAGTTCCTCGAGTACGCCGTAGGCGAACGAAGCAGCGCGGGTCCCGCCTCCCGAAAAGGCCAGAATGAAGAGGACATCGTTCGAGCGCTCTTCCGACCATCGCCGGCTGGAGCGGTACCCCTCTTTTCGATCGAGGCGCTCGACGCTCGCGTTCACAGGGAAATACGAAGTACACCCCGAGAGGAGCAGCACGAGAATCAGCCCAGCACAAGAACCCTGTCGATGCATTCGCTTCATGATGCCCCCAGCCTATCCCAGACCCGCTCCCCATGCCGACGAGGGGCGGTCTTGAGTGCACTCGCGTCAAGGATGTGGGTACAAATTGAACTAAGCTGCGTCCACGGCGGCCAAGCGCGATTCGCCGCCCCTTAAGCGAGGACGCCCATGACAGCCCAGCCCGAGATCATCTTCTCAATCGCACTCGATGGGCAAGGAGGCGCACTTGATGTTGCGCCGTCCGGGAAGTCCCTCCGGAGCGAAGCCAAATTCACTTGGTCGCATCTCGGCCTCGCCGACGAAGACGTCGAGCCTTGGCTCACCGAAAACGCCGAGCTGGATCCCGTCGTGATCGGCGCGCTGCTGGAAGAAGACACCAGGCCAAGGTCGCTGATCGCAGAAGACGGCCTCCTTCTGATCTTGCGCGGATTCATTTTCAATCCAGGCGCCGAACCTAACGATCTCGTTTCGATCCGAATTTGGATCGATGCGCAGCGCGCGATCACACTGCGTCATCGCCGTGTCGCTGCGCCCCAGGAAGTGAAGTCAAACCTCGAACGCGGGACCGGCCCCAAGAACCCGGGCGATCTCTTACTCGCCTTGTCCGACGCACTGACCGCGAGACTCACACTCGGGATCCAGCAGCTCGAAGAGTCCGCAGACCAAATTGAAGAGGAAGTTCTGTCGCTGGAAACCGACGATGTCCGCGCGCAGCTGGCGGACCTTCGGCGACAGCTGATCAGCGTGCGGCGGCATGTCTCGCCGCAGCGCGACGTGCTCACCCGACTCGTGAACGCCGATCTCAGCTGGCTCTCCGATCAGAATCGCGCACAGCTCCGCGAACTCGCCAACCAGTCGACGCGCCTCGTTGAAGAACTCGACGCGGTGCGCGAGCGCGCAGCCATCAGCCAGGAAGAGCTGAACACGCGGATTTCCGAGCAACTCAACACACGCATGTATTCACTTTCGATCATCGCTGGCATCTTTCTGCCGCTCGGCCTGCTCACCGGCCTCCTCGGCATCAATCTACCGGGAATTCCCGGAGCAGAGAGCCCAAGGGCTTTCACGATCTTCTGCGTCTTGCTCGCGGGGGTCGGCGCCTTCCAGCTCTGGTTGTACCGAAAATGGCGCTGGCTCTAATCGCGTAAGCGATTCAGCCGAGGGTCACGCAGCGCCCCAAACCGATCCCCACCCACTTCTTCCCCGCGAATTTGCCGGTGAGTTGCCGATCAGTTGCGCATTCCCCAAGAATATTTATTCGTTTCACCAAATCCAAAGCTGCGCATCCGTGCACCTGTTTTTTTCGCGAACGTGCGGCTCTTTTCACAAGATCCACCGAACGTGACGAGACTGTGACGTCCCGCGCCCGCGGACTGCGAGTCGTGATCCATATCCGTTCCTATTTCAACCTCTGCGGCCACTCATAGACGTCTGAAGATTGCGCTCGCGACCCCTCCCTATTCCTTTTTTGAGGAGCGGGGATACGGTTCGCGTCGAGCTTGCATTGCCTCTTTCCAAACCCAGCGGTTTCGAATGCATGCGACTCGCAAACCGCACTCGCGGGGACGATCGCGCCCATTGTGATCGACGCCACCGATTTTGTCGCGCGCAAACGCGATCACTCCGTTTCTCTTTTCCTAGGTTGATGAACGCGCTGATTGACATGCTGATGCTGAATGATTTGAAACGACCGCTGCTGCTGCCGCTCCCGCTCCTCCCCGGCGCTCTCCTCGCGCTATGCGTCCTTCTGACGATGGGCGGCATCCTGGCCGCAAGCTCGACCGCGTACGCCCAGGCGGATGCCGCGTGCGGCCCCACGACGACGCCCGTTTTCGCTGGTCATAATTTCGGCGAAGGCACAGGAGGACCACAACCACCCGGCGATCCTTCGGACTTCACTTTCCAAGACGGCTATCCCAATCTTTCATCGACCTTCCAGCGAGCACTCCTCGCGACGAACGCCGGCGACGGCAGCGACCGCATCTTCATCGTCGAGCAGCTCGGACGGATCTATTCCTTCGGCAATGCCCAGGGATCGCAGAACGCGGATCTTTTCCTGAACGTTTCTTCCGAAATTGAATCCGACGGCGAGAAGGGCCTCCTCGGCCTGGCCTTCGATCCCGACTTCGGGAACTCAGGCTCACCCCGCTTCGGCGAGTTCTATGTCTATATGAGCATTCCCGCCGCGGACTGCGCCTGTGAATCGAACGGGAGCTGCGAGCTCACTGCGTCAGGAAACTCCAATGGCCCGAACCATCGGGATCATTGTTCAAGCGTCGTTCGCTACCAGGCGAACGCCACGGGCGGAAGTTCAGTCCCTAACACCGTTGTTCTTTCAAGCGCCGAAGTGATTCTTGAAATCGAGCAGCCCGAGAACAATCATAACGCCGGCATGATGATGTTCGGGCCGGACGACTACCTCTATATTGCTTCCGGCGATGGCGGCCGCGGCTCAAGCCCGCCCGGGCCCCAAGACACGGGCAGCCTCCTCGGAAAGATCCTTCGAATCGATCCGCGCGGCCAAAACACTTACGTCATTCCGCCGAGCAACCCCTTCGTCGGCAACGGCAGCGCGGCGCCGGAAGTTCTCCACTACGGCCTCCGCAACCCGTGGCGCATGAGCTTCGATCGGCAGACCGGCGATTTATGGATTGGTGATGTCGGGCTCACGCGCTGGGAAGAAGTCAACTTCGTTCCGGCCGGGACAAATACGGCGCTTGATTTCGGTTGGCCCAATTGCGAGGGGACGCATCAGCCAAGCTCGGGCAATAGCTGTAACTACAGCCACGAAGAGCCGGTGATCGAGATTCCGCGGCCGAGCTCCGGTGGTTCTATCGTCGGTGGCTACGTCTACCGCGGCAGCGATTTCCCATCGCTGAATGGCCAGTACATCTTTGCAGAGCAGCTCTCTCGACGCTTTTGGCGCTGGGATCGCCAGACCACGAATGGCTCAACCGGTCTCGCCGAGATCGAAATCCTCGGCGATTTCGAACGCGTTGTTTCCATGGGCGAGACCGAGTCCGGCGAGATTCTGATGCCCGACTTCCGTAGCTCCAACACAGGCCGAGTTCGGCGTCTCGAAGAGATTCCCGGAACCGGCGGTGGTGGTGGCGGCGGCACGGGCGGCGGCGGGAGTACAGGAGACGGCATCCCTCTCTTGCTCTCGGAGACGGGCCTCTTCAACAATCTTGGCTCAGGCCCCCTCAACCCTGTCCCCGGCATGGTGGAGTACACGGTTGGCTCGGCGCTTTGGTCCGACGGAGCGCTCAAGCGGCGCTGGTTCGCCCTGCCCGCTGGCGAGCAGATTGAGTTTTCCTCCGACGGTGCATGGGACTTCCCGCTTGGGACCGTGCTCGTCAAGCAATTTGATCTCGCCCATGCGGACCTTGGTCAGCGCCGCGTCGAAACGCGAATCATGCTTCGCGAGGAAGACGACTGGCTGAGCTTCACATATCAGTGGAACGCCGCCCAGACCGACGCGGATCTGCTTTCTGATGCCGCCGTCGAAAACGTCTGCCTCGACAATAATTGTAATACACAACAGCAATGGAACTTCCCTTCCCCGGGCGAATGCGCCGCCTGCCATACGGAAGTCTCCGGTCGCGTTCTTGGCCTAACGGCGCCCCAAATGAACCATGAGCGGAACAGCGAGAATCAGCTGCGCACGCTGAACTGCATGAATCTCTTCGATACGAACGTGGGCGTGCCGACGCAGTACCGGTCCCTCGTCGCCGTCTCGGACACAAGCGCGTCACAGCATCATCGCGTGCGGTCCTACCTCCAGAGCAATTGCGCCCATTGTCATCAGCCGGGCTCGGGCGTCCCGGGCAGCATCGACTTCCGCTTGCAGACGCCGCTCAGCGCAGCGGGCGTTGTCGGCCAGCCGCCGAGTCTTCCGATCTCGGGCTTAACCAATCCCGAGTTGATCAATGTCGGCGATCCATCCAACAGCGTCGTCTGGCGCCGACAATCGTCTACGGATACGAATATCCGGATGGCGAAGAACACATTGCTGCGAGACCAGGTCGCAACCGGCCTCCAGTTCTACTGGATTTCGACTCTGATCGGGGGAAGTCCGGACGACGATAACGATGGCCTCGGCGATAACTCCGACAATTGCCCGTCGAACTACAACCCGAGCCAAGATGATTACGACAACGATGGCGCGGGAGATGTCTGCGATTCAGACACAACCCCGGACCTCGAAGCGACCGCGGCCTTCCCGTCCAATTTCGATTTCCAGCTCGGTCCAGGCGAGACAATCGCCCTCGCCGCTTTCGTGACCAATAACGGCAGCGCGCCCGCGGCTTCTTCTCAGGCGCGCTTCTTCCTCAGCATGGATCTGGCGTATCAAGAGGAACTCGACCCGGTCGTCGCAGAGTGCTTCGTCGATGCGCTCGATCCCGGCTCACTCAACAGTTGCGCCCTCGGCAACGTTTCGGTTCCGCAGTCAATCCTCGATGAAGCGGGGACGAGCGGTCTTCCGCTGTTCTTGGGAATTTGCGCGGACGGGCTTGACCTGGTTAAGGATTCGAACGAGGCAAACGACTGCACGGTCCTCTCGACGCCCGTCGCGGTCCCTGAGCCTGGCGCCCGCGCGACCTGGACCGCCGTCGGCCTCGGCCTGCTCTTCCTCGTCCAGATGGGCCAGCGGCGCAAACGAAACTCGCCCGCGCTCTAAGCGAACGCGGGCGAGTATGGTCTCCCAATCGAGGCCCCTAACGCGAGGCGCCCTAACGAGCGGCCCAAGTCGCGACCTAATTCTAGGCCTGAGCTGAGGCCCTGCCGCAGAGGCTGATCACGGCCCCGTGAACAAGCGGCCCTGGAGCGATGCTTCCTTCGGGTTGTAGTCCATGGCTCCGTCTTCCGACCAACGCGCGAGCTCTGCGCGTCCCACTACGAACCAATGCACCTCGTCCGGACCGTCCGCGAGACGCAGCGTTCGCTGCCCCGTGTAGAGCTCCGCGAGCGGCGTCCACTGCGAGATGCCAGTCGCGCCATGCACCTGGATCGCCTCGTCGACGATCTCGCAAACGCGAACCGGAACCATGGCCTTCACCGCAGAGACCCAGACTCGCGCTTCGGCGTTTCCGAGCACATCCATTGCCTTCGCCGCCTTGAGCACCATCATGCGCATGGCTTCGATTTCGATGCGCGCCTTCGCGATCGTCTCCGTATTGCGTCCGAGCTGGGCGATGGGCTTGCCAAATGCCTTCCGCGAAATGCCGCGCTTGCACATCATCTCGATGGCCCGCTCCGCAACGCCGATGGAGCGCATGCAATGATGGATGCGGCCCGGCCCGAGGCGAACCTGTGAAATTTCGAAACCCCGGCCTGGCCCGAGCAGTACGTTTTCTTTCGGCACGCGGCAATTGTCGAACCGAATATGCATATGGCCATGGGGCGCGTCGTCCGCACCAAAGACATTCATCGGGCCGAGCACTTCGTATCCGGGCGTATCCGTGGGAACCAAAATCTGCGACTGGCGCGTATGCGGTGGACCATCCGGATCCGTCTGCACCATCACGATCAAGATCTTGCAGCGCGGATCGCCCGCACCCGAGATGTAGTACTTCTCGCCGTTGATGACCCATTCATCACCGTCCAGCACAGCTTGACACGCGATGTTCTTGGCATCCGAGGAAGCCACATCGGGCTCCGTCATCGCGTAGGCGGAGCGAATCTCACCGTTCAGCAAAGGCTCGAGCCACTGCTTCTTCTGCTCTTCCGTGCCGACGCGCTCAAGCACTTCCATATTGCCCGTATCCGGGGCCGCGCAGTTCAAACAAGAAGACGCGATGGGATTTTTCCCGAGCTCCGTCGCGATATACGCGTAGTCCAGATTGGAAAGTCCCTCGCCTGTCGAGGAGTCGGGCAAAAAGAAATTCCAGAGCCCCTGGGCCTTGGCCTTCTTCTGAACCGTCGCGAGCAGTTCGAGCTGTCCGTCTCCCCAGGACCAGCGATCCGCTCGCCCTTCGCCGAGGCGATGGAACTCGTCCGTGATTGGATCGACTTCGTCGCGAATAAAAGCCTTCACCTTCTCAAAGAGCGGCTTCGCTTTCTCCGACATGCGGAGATCGAACATCTCATCCGTTTGCTCGAGACCTGCCATCTGATTCCCCTTCTTTTATTTAATGCACTTGCATGATAACCCGACGAAAGCGTAGCGTTAGGAAACGACCGACGCACGAGAACGCGAGACACCCATGCCTGCCAACGCAGAAGAGACCCGAGCCCAGTTGATCCGCGCCGCGGAACGCCTCTTCGCCGAGAAGGGCGTCGAAGCGACTTCACTCCGCGAGATCAACCGCGAGGCGGGTCAGCGCAACGCCTCCGCCCTCCAATACCATTTCAAGAACCGACAGGGCCTCTTGCAGGCGATCCTCCAGAAGCACGACCTCGCGGTCGATGCTTCCCGCAGCCTCCTGCTCGATGAAATCGAGGGGACCCAGGCGACGCTGCATCAGTTTTCGGCTGCTCTGGTTCAGCCCGCGGCGGAGAAATTGGCCGATCGGGACGGGGGCCGCGCGTATCTCCGAATCCTCGCGCAACTGGTCAACGGCTATCGCCCCGGTGTTGACCCCATCGAGCTCGTCTCCACCTCCGAGAGCCTCAGCCGATGGCGCGAGATGGTCGTCCCTTTGATGCCTCCCCTCGCCGTCGCGCCTCTCCACAGCCGTTTTACCGCGGGCCGAATCATGCTCATTGAACTCGCTCGCCGCGCCGAGACCCGGCGACGTCAAGACGACCGGCTCTTCACGAGCCATCTGATCGATCTGATCGCCGCGATTCTCGGCGCCCCGGTTTCGGCGCAGACCGAGACCCTGCTGAATGAGCGGGCGACCCGCGGCTGAGGCGCTCCCCGCTCGCCCCAGGAAGCCCCCTCTCGGCGCCCACATCTTCAGTCAAGCTCCTGCGCCGACTCGCCGATCTCTTCAGCAACCGGCAAATCACCCGCATCCCGGGCCGAGGACGGCCCCGAATCAGGAGAGAATGAGCATGGCGGATTACGGATCGATCAGGGAGCGATGGACCCGCGTAGTGGCTTCCGAAGATTCCGCACGGGGCGGAACCATCGCAGCGCCCTCGCCCGCCCATTCCGATGCTCCGCCCCACTCGCCTCCGGCTTCCGGGGATCTAGACCCCTCCCGCACGGCAGCCCCACGATCGCTTGCGGACGGCACTTTCATTGGCGGCGGCGCGCTCTTCGAGGGGACGCTGACCCTGCGCGGCGATTTCCGAATCGACACTGAATTCCGCGGCGAGCTCGAGACCGACGGCACAATCATCGTCGAACCCAACGGCTCCGTCGTGGGTAGCATTCGCGCCCGCGAAGTCATCATCCGCGGCGCAGTGATGGGCAACGTCATCGCTCCGCGCCAGGTCCTCGTCGAGTCGACGGGGAAGCTTCACGGCGATATCGAAACCGCCTGCCTCGAAATCCAGAAGTACGCCTTCTTCCAGGGCAACACGAAGATGAGTCAACCCCAAACGAGTCGACGTCCGGGCGTATCTAATTCGGACGCTGCAAGCGCCTCGGCGCTCTCGCCGACACCTTCGAACCACGCTTCGGCCTGAAGGCCGCCCGCCTCGCCGCGCAGTCCTTCGATATAGATCGGGCACATCACCGGCAGCTCCCCTGAAAGGGACTTTGCGGCGCGATCCCGTTGCGCAGCAGCGGGCAGCGTGAATGCGCCGCCTAACCCCTTCGCGATCCATCGTGCCTGCTACTCCGCCACGGGCCACATCGAACAGCCCACGCGCAGGCAGCCGCCAAAGAAAAGCGTGTCGTGGTCGGGGTGCGCGATCTTCTGAAAAAGAGACAGATCAGGTGCATCGCAGCCCAACGTCTCCCGCGACAAGAACGGGAAATCCAGCGCGTAGCCCGTCGCATACAGGATGACGTCGAAGCGCTTGCGCGCGTCAAGAATAGTCCGCCTTTCGCGGAACGAAAAACGACGTCGCGAGCCGAATGCCGTATCTCGGATCACAATCGCCCTGCGGCTGAATCGTCAGATCAGCCCATGTGACGCGGCTCATGCCGGGCGCCGCCCTGCTTCCGATAGAAACGAAGGCAACTCAGGATCGCTCGACGCTTCCACCCATGGTCGTTCGAGCGCGAGAAAGCCCAAGAGGAGATGCGCATGCAACCCAATCAATCGTTCTTTTTCGGAGATCGTCGGCGACTCGTCAATTTGAGCACCCAACCGATCTTCCAGCTAAAACTTCCCATCGGCCTCTTGTTGATTTCAAGCGGCTTCGCCCTCGTCTTTGCGGCGCATACCCATGCCGCCTACGGGCGCTTGATCTCGGCGGGTTTCGAAGATGCCTTCCTCAGCGAACTAGCCGCGGAAATCAGCTTCGACTACCTGGTCGTTTCAGGCGCATTAGGCCTCGCGTGGTGTCTCACGATCCTCGGCGTATGCCTCACGGTCACCCACCGCTTCCTCGGCCCGATCGTGGCCCTCCGCAGGCGTATCTCGCAGATCAAGGCAGGCCAATACGAGCAGCGCGCCTTGATCCGCGAAAATCACCCCCTCCGCGCAGTGGGCGACGAGCTCGATGCCCTCGCTCGACTCCTCAGCGGAGAAGACCTCGCCGTGCTCGAAGCAAATGCGAAGCCGATCGCCGCCGATATCCAAGCCGCGCAGAAAGCGGAGACTTCACTCGAGGAGGGCGTACTCCAGACGGAGCTTCTCCCCTCAGAGGAAGGATCTCGCGAGGCCATGGACATAGAGACGGCCGACCATACATCCCATCCAACCACGCCTTGGGTCGGCTGGTATGCGCGGACCGCGACGGGGACGGGGACCGCGACCGCGACCGCGGAATAGCCAGGCCCGTCGATGCGCCGGCCTTGGCTATGCCATCGCCTTTTCTTCGAAGAGCACAAAAAGGCGCTGACCGTTTTCGCCTGGCTCCTGAAGCGCTTCCTGCATTTCAAGTAACCACGTCGATAGCGCGTACGCGTCTTCGCTGAGCTGCCCCTCGGCCGCTTCGGCGAGCCAGCGATCGGCCCAGTCATCGACCAGGCTCTCGTTCAGCGACGAAAACCCCCGCTCCAAGTCTGCCGAGACAATCCAAACCGGAAAGGACTGACAGGTGGCATCCCGGAGCGTCTCGATCGCAGGACCGTTCCCCAACCCGGCCGCCCGCGCCAAAGCCGCAATCACTCCGGGCGAGCCCACCACGAGCGGCTCCCCGACCCATTCGCCTTCGAGATCGTCGGCTGAGCGGATCCGAGTTGCCGCCTCGGACGTCGCACGAAAAAAGACCGCTTCCACAACCCCGCCTCCCCTTGCTCTGTCGCGGAAGCCGCAAAGCGCGCTCCCTGACCGCAACTCTAGGACACGGGCGAAATCGGCTCAACGAAAGACGGCGGAGTCCCAGGTGCCTTCATGCGACTTCACCCGGTTTCCCCCGACTTCACGCTTCGACGCCGCCACCCCGCCGCGCCTACGCCAAAAGCGAGTCAGAACCTAGCGGTTCGGAAAGAGTCGAACGGGCGCCTTGCGGTCTCGCGTCGCGCCCACCGTGCGCGGCACCGAAGCCCGGCCACCCTGCGCTGCGCGAACGCGCCGCAATGCTTCTCGGCTGGAGTAGGTCGGCTTCGCCGTTGCCGCCGATGAGGCCTTTGTCGCCGGGGCCGTTGTCGCGTGCTGGAAAGAACCCATGAATGAATCCGACGGTGCCGCTGCAGCAGGCGGCTGCGTAACCTCGACGTCCGCCGGATCGGGCGCAGCCGGGACCGACGCCACCAAAGACGCTGCCTGTTCCGTCTCTTGATGCCGAGCAGGCGCCGCGTCGCCCCCCGCAAGATGCTGCATGATCGCCGTAAAGCCATTGGTTGCGGTGTAGGACTCCGGCACCTCGAAGAGCATCCCGCCCTCGTCGGTCACCCAATCAACCGACGTCACTTTGACCGCACTCCGGCGCTGCTCGCCGATTCTGCGTTCGAAGGAAAGCGGGATCCCACCGAATTGCACAATCAGATCAAGGGGCTGGTTCGGCACGATTTCGAGGGGCGTCACTTCACGCACACCCAAGGCGTCGCGTTGAAAATTCGCGAGCGAGCGAAAGACCTCCATGTCCTCCGGCTGCATTCCGATTCGGTCCCAGTCCGCAACGCAGGCCTCGCCGACAACGACGCTGCCGCGGCTCATCTGCTTGGCTGCGCAGGCAAAGCCCGCGACCTCATCGAGGCGGCCGGGTTCGGCTGGAAGCGCTTTGACGACCATGGGATTGACGATCGCCGTCGGATCTTCGCGGGCGGCGCCGAGGAGCGTTTCCAAGCCCTTGCGCTGATCCCCGGGAAGGCCTGTGAGATGTCCCTGGACGGTTCGCCGTCCGGCGCGCACGCGCCCTTCGACAAGAGAGAGCAGTCGTCGCTCGACCTTGACGTAGCTCTTCGTCTGATCCGAGATGCTGATGACGAGATCCTGATCGCCGCGGTAGACGAGTGAAGATCCACTTTGCCCGCCCCCGGGTCGCTGCTGATCGACGCGTACCTTGCGCTCAGAGGTCCAGATCGTCGCGTGATTGACCGGTTCGTCCGCACCGTCTTCGAAGAAATCCACCTCGAATTTGATCACGTCTGCGGCCCGCGCAAGGCTCGGAACAGCGACACCCAACAGCGAGGGCGCGAGCACAAGAACAGAAAGAGCATCCATCCAACAGCGGGACATAGCGAGCGACTCCGGGTAAACCAGCACTTTTCAAGTACTGGAAGGAGCCCACTCAATCGGGGAAACACCCCAGGAAGTTAACGTGCGCTTTTCGCGCATCGCGCATCGCTGGAGACTTCCGCTGTGATTGAAAAACCTGCGTTAGGCGCCCCCTAGCAGGTCACAAGACCCCCATTGGGCGAGAGCCATTGCCCCGTCACGAAGCTGCTTTCCTCACTCGAGAGATAGAGCACGGCCTGCGCGATATCCTCGGGCATCCCCATCCGCTGAAGCGGCGTCCCCGCCATAACGCCCTTGAGCGCCGCATCCGGGACGCCTCGGGTCATGGGCGTATCGATCACACCCGGGCAAACCGCGTTCACGCGAATGCCGAGCCCACCCAGCGAACGCGCAGCACTCCGCGTCATCCCCAGCAGCGCGGCCTTCGAGGTCGCGTAGTGAAGCGTGCCTTGGCCGGCGAGTCCCGCGATGCTCGACATATTCACGATGGATCCGGCGACGCCATCCCTCTTCATCAAGCGGACCGACTCGCGCATGCAGTAGAAGACGCCTTCAACGTTGATCGCCATCATCATTCGGAAAGCGTCATCGCTCATGTTCAGGAGCTGAAGCTCGCCCTTCATCATCTCGTCGAAGCCGTCGCCCGGCGTGCGGTCCACGCCCGCGTTGTTGATCATCAAATCGACACGACCGACCTGCTCATCATACGCCGCAAAGGCCGCACTCACCGAGGCACTATCCGAAACATCCGCCTGGATCGCGACGTGTCCTTCTCCGGAGAGATTCGCCGCTGCCTGCTCGGCGGTATCGAGTCGAATATCCAGCAGAGCAACGCGCGCGCCTTCTGCGGCAAAGCGTTCTGCGATGGCCAGGCCGATGCCCGAGCCTGCTCCGGTGACGATTGCGTTTTTTCCTTTGAGCCTCATTATGGTTCCTTCGACTGAGATGATGCGCAGAGACATAGACGCCTCCCCGCCAAAATTGATTGGATGTGCCTGTCGGCTGAGTTTACCAGCCTGGGCACTAGAAGACCTTCTGCTCCTTCGAAGTCGCCCGCCCACCAACCGCCATCTCGGGTGGCAATGTATCCACATGCCCCTGCGACGGCGTCTGTGTTGAAAAATAGCCGAGCGAATTATTCCCCACCGTGTACCCCAAGAGCGCTTGCAAGTCGGGATCCAGCTCACGAGCCACGTCGGGCGGGCAAGAGAGATATTGATTCTCCTCTTGGCGCAGCCAGCTGAGCAGATACGTAATATTCATACCGATCCGCGGCGCGTCCGACTCGTTCGCGCCGCCGCCGTGCACAACACTTCCCGTATAGAGCAGCACAGACCCCAAAGGCATCTCGGCCGCGATCGTCTCCTCTGGCTTCCCTGCACGGTCCCAGTCCCACGCCTGACTGCCTGGAATCACGCGTGTCGCGCCGTTCGCGGCGCTGAAATCCGTGAGCGCCCACATCCCGTTCAGCATCGGCTCGATCGCTCGCGGCAGCTCGCGGCTCCATAGATAGCGGTCCCGGTGCAGGGGTTGGGCGCCCTGGCCCGGAAGGATCCGCATGATCTGCGTGAGGTTCAGCTGAAAATTCTCGGCATGACGCCCCAGAAATGCAGAGGTGCAGGCAAGGATCGATTCATGCATCACCGCTTCCCGCGCCGTTTTCGAGCGGGCGACCAAACCACCCGTCCGTGTGGTGTGGCGCCCAACGAAATCATCGTCGAAGGGCGCGGTCCCTGCGATGAAAGGCTCAAGCTCTTCCAGAATCGCGTCCACCTGCACCTGCGTCAGCGCATTTTCAAGGATCACGGCCGCATCGGCGTCGAGAATCGGGAGAATCTCTTCAGCCTTCGCCGACCGGGCATCGAAGCGAAGGACTTCAGGCATTTTCCCGACCTAACACAAAGAGCTTTCGATGTGACGTATCCGACGATCCGTTCGCCTTCATACCCGCTGCTCCTCGGGTACG
The DNA here is from genome assembly GCA_045106235.1 of Myxococcota bacterium. Taxonomy (GTDB): domain Bacteria; phylum Myxococcota_A; class UBA9160; order UBA9160; family UBA4427; genus UBA4427. Next base: position 19,632 of record JBGCEJ010000010.1, on the reverse strand, counting down.
AGTACGCAATGTGTCCCGGCGTAAATCGAAGCCATGCATTTATTGCAGTGCACACAGAGCGAGGCTTCCCGCTCGCCCTTTATCATTTGGTTCACGAGGTCCGGGTCTCTCAAGAGGCCACGCCCCATCGCGACAAAGTCGAAGCCGTCCGCCATCGCCTCTTCGATCGTGTCTCGGCGATTGATCCCGCCGAGAAGGATCAGCGGCATCGACAGCGCATCCCGAAATTGCCGCGCGTAAGAGCGGAAAAAGGCCTCTTCGAAGGGATAGGTCTTAAAAACGAAACGGCCGAACAATTTCAAACCAAACGCGACCGCGCGCGGCATGGACTTCCCAAGCTCCTCAAGCGGTGCTTCGCCGCGAAACATATACATCGGACTTTGGAGCGAGCTCCCGCCCGTGAGTTCGAGGGCATCAATCGTCCCGTCGGACTCGAGCATCCGCGCCACCTCGATGCTCTCATCCACCCAGAGGCCGCCGGGGGCGCCATCCGACATATTCAGCTTCGCGACGACGGCCATTTGATCGCCCACCGCCTCCTTTACGCCCTCGGCGATCGCACGCGGAAAACGCGCTCGGTTCTCGAGCGAGCCGCCCCATGCGTCCTTGCGTCGATTGAGCTTGGGCGAGAGGAACTCACTCGGCAGATAGCCATGCCCCAAATGGACTTCGACCGCGTCGAAGCCGGCCTCCTGAAGGCGTCGTGCGCCTGCAGCGAAATTTCCGACGATCCGACTGAGATCAGCAGGCGTCGCTTCCTTCGTCCACTTCATCGCCAGGGGACTGAAGAGCCGGGACGGCCCCATGGCCGGAATGCCGGCGGAGGCCGCGACCGCCCCCGCATGCCCCATCTGCGCCGAGATCGCGGCGCCCTCAGCGTGAACCGCTTCCGCCACCTTCGCCAACCCGGGGATCGATGCATCCGTCAGGACCAATTCGTTAGGCGTGCTGGCACCGTCCTCGGAAACGGCGCAGAACGCGACGGTGGTCAGCCCAACGCCTCCCGCGGCCATCCTGCGGTGGAACTCAACAAGCCGATCGCTCACGGCCTGGCCTCCGGTCATCCCTTCGAAGGTCGCTGCCTTAATCATCCGATTGCGCAGCTCAAGTGGCCCCAGTTGAGCCGGGGCGAAGGGATCGGGATACTCACGCATAGAACGTCTCCATGAAGGCAAAGGCTCCGAAAAGTGTACTTTATCGAGAGACCGATCCCACGCTCGCCCCGGCCCGGCCCGGCCCGGCATGCCGCGCTATCAAAGGAATCGACATGAAAGACCTCGGTACGATTAGGAGCATTCACCGATACCCCGTGAAGAGCATGCTGGGTGAGGCGCTGGACGCTGCCGAGCTCGACGTGAATGGGATTCCAGGCGACCGCGCCTGGGGCGCGCGCGACGAGCTCCGCGCGGACTTCTTCGTCGGCAAGAGAAGCGCCAAGCTCATGAGCTGCCGCGCCACCTATCCCGACGGGACGGAAGCGGCTCCGCAAATCGAGCTCCCGGATGGCTCATTCTTCCGCGCGGATGAAGACGAGGCGGCACGCCGCGTCAGCGATTTCGTCGGTCGCGATGTGACGCTTTGGCCTGTCGTTCCAGAGGCGCGCCAGGCCACGCCCAAAGACGACACCGATATGATGACGGAAATGCAGGCGATGATGGCCCGAACACCGGATGAACCAGCGCCCGACTTCTCGGCGCCACCGCCGGAACTTCTGGAAGTCTACGCGAGAGGCGGCCCCTTCTTTGACGCGTTCCCACTCATGCTGCTCTCTCAATCGTCGATCGATTCCATCGCCGCGGCTGCCCCGAATTCACAGATCGACATTCGACGCTTCCGCCCCTCGCTTCTCATCGACACGGACGAGCCCGGACCTTTTCCCGAGCAAGCCTGGATCGGGCGACGCCTTCAAATCGGTGGGGCGGTCCTGAAGGTTCAAATGACCTGCGCTCGCTGCATCATGACAACACACGGATTCGCGGATCTCGCAAAAGACGCGCAGATCATGCGGACCCTCGTTAAAGAAGCGGAGGGCAACCTCGGCGTCTACGTGAGTATTGAGGAGCCTGGCGCGATCCGGGCGGGCGACCCGATTTGCTTCTAGTCCACTTGCCTTGCCTCTGCTTCTCCAGTTCCTCCGGTTCTTCCCGTTCTTCCCGTTCTTCGCGTTATTCCTAGGCGCGTACTTTCCGTCGACATTCAAAAGCGACGCATTGCGCGTCGGGACGGCCCAAATTCGTCACCTTGCGAGCGCGACAGACCCTCAGGGTTCGGAGACCCCGGCCCTCCTCAATTCAGAGCCGTCTCTGCTCAACAGAACACCCGATTCCCCTTGGCACATGCGTTGCAATAACCCAACAATACCTCCACTCGTAAGGGTTATTCCATGCAAAGACCGGCCATCACTCAATACGCACTCCTCGCGCTCATCGCCTGCACATTCCTCTTCGCCGGCGCGGCTCAGTCCGCCACGATCGCGAGCTGGGACATCGCAGGCTCCGATGGCAATACGGCCTCCTTTGTTACGCCTAACCCCGGAACGATCGCGACCGACCTGACACCCAACGGCGTCACCCCCTGGGCTGGCGGCTTCTGCTGCTTCACCGCGGCTTCCGACTGGGGAACCAGTGGAGTCGCGCCCGACCTCGCGAAGTATTTCTCCTTCTCCGCAGGCGCCGACACCGGCTTCTCCATCACCTTCGAAGACATCTCTCTCTCGCTCTTCCGCGGGGCGGGAGGCGGAGTCCACGGCGCCGAGCAGTGGCAGCTTCGCGCGAGCCATGACGGCTTCTCCTCGGCCGTTGCCGCCTTCGACATTTCCGCGAGCGCGAGCGATGAACAGGTGCTCTTCTCGAATATCGATATCTCGAGCGTCGGAACCCACACGGGCATCGTCGAGTTCCGCCTCTACGGCTTTAACTACACGAACCCCTCCGACTTCTCCGGCCTCGGCAATCAGGCGGGCACCTTCCCGCTCACCGGCACAGGGACCGATCTCATCATCGAAGGCGCGATCGGTGTTGTTCCTGAACCGAACACGACGCTGCTGACCGGGCTGGGCCTCGCTGGCCTCGCCTTGAGCGGCCGGCGGTACCGCTAGCGCGCGCGGCGCAGCACGTCGTTTAGCCTGTTTTCGAGTCGCTCCTGCCGACCCGAACGCGCTTCGGGATCGATCTCACCCGCGAGAACCGACGCATGAAGTGACTCGAGCGATTGCTGGCCGCTTGTGATCTCCTCCCCGAGTCCACGCTTCCAGCCCGCATACCGGCCGTCCACGAATTCCTGAAGCGTACGCTCCTCGATCAGCGTGGCGGCCTTGACCAGCGATGCCGCCAGCGTGTCCATCGCGCCCACATGCGCATGGAAGAGATCCACCGGGTCGATACTCTGCCGGCGAAGTCGAGCATCAAAATTGAAACCGCCCGTCCCGATGCCGCCGCCGCGCAAGATTTCATAGAGCGCGAGGCTCATCTCCTCGACGCTATTCGGAAACTGGTCCGTATCCCAGCCGTTCTGTGGGTCGCCCCGGTTGGCGTCGATGCTTCCGAGGATCCCGCTTGCGACCGCGGTGGCGACTTCGTGCTGAAAGCTCTTGCCCGCGAGCGTCGCATGATTCACCTCGATGTTGATCTTGTACTCGTCGAGCAGATCGTAGGACTGCAGGAATCCGTGAATCGCAGCCACATCGGAATCGTATTGATGTTTCGTCGGCTCAAAGGGCTTCGGTTCAATCAGAAGCGTCCCCTTAAAACCGATCTTGTGTTTATGCTCCGCGACGAGGCTCAGAAAGCGACCCAACTGAGCGAGCTCTTGTTTGAGATCCGTATTCAGCAGCGTCTCGTAGCCTTCGCGTCCGCCCCACAGAACGTAGTTCTCGCCGCCGAGCCTATGGGTCGCCTCCATCACGTGCTTGACCTGTGCGGCCCCGTAAGCGAAAACCTCAGGATCCGGATTCGTTGCGGCCCCCGCGGCATATCGCGGGTTTCCGAAAAGGTTCGCGGTGCCCCAAAGCAGGCGCACCCCCGTCTCTTCCATCTTGAGCGCCGCTGCCTCGATCATCTCATCGAGCCGCGCTGCGCTTTCCGCAAACGAATCGCCCTCGGGCGCAATATCCCGGTCATGAAAACAGAAAAACGGAACCCCGAGCTTCGCGAAGAACTCGAACGCGACGTCGAGCTTCTGACGCGCCTGGACCATGGGGTCGCCCCCCGCAGCCATCCAAGGTCGGTCGAAGGTCCCGTCCCCAAAGACATCACTCCCGTCCCAGCAGAACGTATGCCAATAGCAAGCCGCGAATCGAAGATGATCCTTCATGGTCTTGCCGAGCACGATGCGGTCGGGATCGTATTCGCGGAAGCCCAGCCCCTCGCCTCCGTCCCGCCCAACAAACGGAATCCGATCAATCTCAGGAAAGAAAGGCTGGGTCATCGAAATGCTCCTTGTAACCGGCCATAGAGATCGCGGAAGCGGTCTTGCCGTTCGAGAAAATGCGCCCGCAATCCGGGCTCTGAGTCCACGTGAAAATCGAGGGGCGGCGGTGGACACACTTCCGCCAACGAGCCGCCCGCGGCCGCCAAGCGACCAAGCCGCGCTGCACCTAACGCGGGGCCGACGTCTCCGCCCTTGCGGTACAAAAGCGGACGGTCGAGCGCACTCGCAAGGAGGCGCCCCCAAAGCAGGCTCCGTGCGCCCCCGCCGATGACTGAAACCGTATCGATTTCCGTCCCCGACGACAGGAGAGCATCCTGCGCATCAGCGAAAGCAAAGGCGACCCCTTCGAGGACCGCGCGCCCCAACCCAGCCGCGTCCGTCTCATGATCGAGGCCCACGAAAACGCCCGTAGCATTCGGGTCGTTATGCGGCGTCCGCTCGCCCGAAAGGTAGGGAAGAAAAAGGAGCTTCTCGCTCGGCCGATCCGCCTGCTCGATCCGAGCCAGCAGCTCCGCCTCATCCTTTGCGCCTACCAGTTTCGCCACCCAAGAAAGACAGCTTGCAGCGGAAAGCAGCACCGACATTTGATGCCAGGTCTCCGGGATGCAGTGGCAAAACGCATGCACCGCACGATCCGGATTCGCGCGATGTGCGTCGCTGGCCACGAAGATCACCCCCGAGGTCCCGAGCGAAAGCGAAGCCTCTCCGGCGCGTGTCACCCCCGCGCCCAGCGCTCCGGCCGCCTGGTCTCCGGCTCCCGCCGCGACAGGAACCTGCACAGTCCCCCAGGCCTCAGCGACCTCCCGCCGAAGCACACCCGTCGGCGCGCTTCCTTCATAGAGCGCGGGCATCGCCTCCAGGCTCAGCCCCGTCGCCTCGACGAGATCCGTCGACCAAGCCCGCCTCGCCACGTCGAGCCACAAAGTCCCCGCCGCATCCGAAAAGTCCGACGCGACCTCTCCCGTCATCTTTAGCCGCAAATAATCCTTCGGCAGTAACACCCGACGCACCTGGTCAAAGATCTCCGGCTCATGTCGCCGAACCCACATCAGCTTGGGCGCCGTAAAGCCCGGCATCGCGAGATTGCCCGAAATCTCACGGAACCGAGCCACGCCCTCAAGCTCTCCACACTCGACTTCACTCCGGCCATCGTTCCAAAGAATCGCCGGACGCAGCGGGCGATCCGACGCGTCGAGCAGCGTCGCCCCATGCATCTGCCCGGACAACCCGATCCCCGCAACACCGCGCAGATCATGTTTCGCGCCGAGCTCGCGGACCGCGCGATCGCACGCTTCCCACCAATCCTCGGGATTTTGCTCGGACCAGAGCGGCTGCGGGCGAGAAACCTCAAGCGGCGCACTCGCTTGTCCAAGGACCGCCCCCTGCTCATCGATCAACACGACCTTGATCGCCGAAGTGCCGAGATCAATCCCCAGGTACATCTTCTTGTCCGCCTCCAGCGTGGCCTCCGACGGAGAAATCCGCCGCCGCCCCAAGTTTCTGGGAGACCGGCGATGCCGCAGCCCCTCGCTTCCGCCAAGATAGGACAACCGGAAAAGGAGTCGCAGCATGGAGTTCAAACAATTCGAGCCGAAGTTCATGAAGGTCGGCGTCCTCACCGCCGCACTCCAGGAGCTCACGCCGCGCGACAAGCGTGACGCGGATCCGGATCTGGCGATCGAGGAGTGGCTGGCCTTCGCGCAGGATCTGGAGGCCGACTCGATCCAGCTCTCCGCGGCGCTCCACCCGACGCAGGCCGATGTCCCCCCGGAAGCGATGCTCGATCCCGTTGCGAATACCCTCGACCTGCGGGACGTGTTCGATCAAGCACGCGCCAACCGCGTCGTCGCCGCCGTAAAACAAACCGGCGTCGAAATTGCGGACATCGGCTATTTCGACAATATGCTTCACGGCGACAAGGCAATTCGTCAGAAGAAGCATGACTTCATGCTCCGGGTCTTTGATGCAGCGGCTCTCCTTGGATGCCCCGCGGTGTGCGGTTTCGTCGGTCGCAACAACGACCGAACCCTCGAAGAGAACCTGGAAGATTTCGAAGACGCGTTCATCCCCTTGCTCAAGGAAGCCAAGGCCCGAGACCTAACCTACCGAATCGAACAATGTCCGATGCCCGGCTGGACGATCGACGATGCCTTCTATAACAATATTGCGTACACCCCGGCGACCTGGATCGCGCTCCACCGAATCTGCGAGAAGCACGGCGTCGAAGACCAGCTCCGCGTTCACTACGACCCCTCCCACGCAATCCTCATGGGCCAGGACACGCGCTCGATCTTCCAGTATTTGAAGGACGAGGGATACGCCTTTCTCATCGATGGCTTTCATGTGAAGGGCCAAGTCGCGGACCCGCGCGGCCTCTCCGCCTGGGGCTACGGCGGCCAGACGATCGGCCGCGGCGACTGGGTCGACGGACGGCCTTCGGAACGTCCCGAAGACGCGGGGAACGCGTGGAAGAAACAATCCGCGATCTGCGAGCATGAGCTGCCCGGAACGGCGCGCCATGACCCCCTCGCCTACCTCCCGAACCGGACCGTCGACTGGCTCGATCATCAGCTCGCGGCGCGGGAACTTCTCGACCTGGACGTCGAAGCCGTGCCTCTAATCGTCGAACATGAGTATCCGAGTGCGCGCGTACAGGACCCCGCAGCGCTGAAGCCCATCCTCAAGGGTTCGATCGCGTTCACGCGCAAGATCGACGAGGCCGCCGCTTCGATGTACGCGCTCCAAGGCGAGATCCTGCCGGATCAGGATATTCCGGTTCAGGGCGTCGGCCGCCAGGCCTACCGCAGCTAGTCATTGAAATAGAGGCGGGGAAAAAGAACATGACCAAAGCCAAGACCGAGACCAAGACATTGAACGTGGCCTTGATCGGCCATCAGTTTATGGGCCGCGCTCATAGCAACGCTTGGCGACAGGTCTCGAGTTTCTTCGATACGCCCGCGCGCCCCAACCTCCAGGTCCTCTGCGGCCGAAACCCCGAGACGACGACCGCGGCGGCCCGCAAGCTCGGCTGGAGTGAGGCCGCCACAGACTGGCGCGAAGTCGTTTCCCGCGACGACATCGACATCGTCGATATCTGCACGCCGGGAGATAGCCACGAAGCGATCGCGATCGCCGCCGCGGAAGCCGGCAAGGTTGTGCTCTGCGAAAAACCCCTCGCGAACACCGTCGATGAAGCCGCGAGAATGCTTGAAGCCGTCGAGCGAGCGGGCGTCCTCCACATGCTCTGCCATAACTACCGACGTGCCCCCGCCGTCGCCCTCGCCAAGCGCATGATCGAAGCCGGCGAGATCGGCGAAATCCGACACTACCGAGGCGTCTACCTCCAAGACTGGATCGTCGATCCGGATTTCCCACGCGTCTGGCGACTCGAAAAGGCCTCCGCGGGCAGCGGCGCCCTCGGCGATATCGGCTCTCATAGCCTCGACCTCGCCCGACATCTCGTTGGCGAGATCAAGTCCGTGTCGGGCATGCTCGAAACCTTCGTAAAGGAACGCCCGCTCGAAGACGGAAGCGGAACGGGCGTGGTGGATGTCGACGATGCCGCTCTCGCCCTGGTCCGTTTCGAAAACGGCGCGATCGGAAGCATAGAAGGGTCGCGCTTCTGCCCCGGACGCAAAAACTACAACCGCTTCGAGATCAACGGTTCAAAGGGCAGCCTTGCCTTCGACCTCGAGCGCATGAACGAACTCGAAGTCTACCGAGAAGAAGGCCCAAACAGCGGCTTCCGCACCATCCTCGCGACGGACGAACAGCATCCCTACATGGAAGCCTGGTGGCCGCCGGGCCATACCCTCGGATACGAGCATACTTTCACGCATACCGTCTACGATCTGCTCCAGGCCATCGACCGGAACGAGATGCCCGACTGCAATTTCAAGGACGGCCTGATCAACCAGCGCGCCCTTGATGCCATCGAACGCTCGAGCGAATCGGGTCGCTGGGAACGGCCGTAGAGGAGCGACGCGCGACCGCGCTCAGCCCGCGCCGTCCGCTCCAGTCCCTGCTCTGGCGCCCGCGCCTTTTTCTGCGCCTTTTTCTGCGCCTTCGTCCACGTAAAACTGACTCGCCCAACCGCGGTAGTCCTTCACCGGACCGTCCCCTTCACATAGCCGAGGCCGGTCGCGGTAGACCTTGTTTTCCCAGATCGGGAAATCCTGCTCGGTCGCCGCGGCCATATCGTCCGCATAGGCGTGAAAGAACTGGGACCATTCCGCGATGCCGCGATCGTCGTCGGGTTGCTTGCCAATCACACCGAACCGCATATGCATCATCTCATCGTCGATGGGCGTCATCCCCATCACGATCACGCTATCGCCCATGCCCGTGTACTTGACGTAGCTGCTCCCAAGACCGGCGTTGCGACCGATGATTTTGATTTCATCCGAGGCATCTTCCAGGGTGCTCACGCGCTTCGTTGTCGCGGCGGTCCAGAGAATCTCATGCCCCTCAAATCGGACGGTCGCTTCGTCGGGTGGATCCATCAGATGCACTTCGTGGAGATGTGGCCAGTCGACGCTGTTCTCCGCCACCTCCTGAGGATGCGTCCGGATCTTCCACTCGTAGTGTTTCCACTGAGGCATCCAACCCGGCTCGCCAAACTCAGGGATCTCCGGAGGATCGAAAGACGGGGCATCGTCCTGCGGGTGATACCAAGCCCAAATCATCCCGCCGATCTCAGCAGAAGAATATGCCTTGGCCTTCGCCGAAGGAGGCACGCGCTTCGCGTAGGGAATCTCGACGCATTCCCCACCCGCTCCGAACTTCCAGCCATGAAAGGGACAGCGGATCGTGTCCCCCTCTACCTTGCCACCCACGCCCAGATGCGCGCCGAGATGAGGACAATAGGCGTCGAGCACGCTGGCCTCGCCCGACTCGCCTCGAAATACCACGAGGTCTCGGCCAAAATATTGCCGCCTCGCCACCTGCCCGGCCTCGACCTCGAAGCTCCACGCGACGGGGTACCAGCCAAGCGGCGTTCCAAACGGAAATCGACTCATGAGATGGGCTCCTTGGACTCTCGGGGGCGCTGGGCCCGGCCTCTCGGCTTCTTCGAAATCGTAGCAATTCGGGCGGCTCGCGGATTCTCCACGCGGCCCCCTCTCCCCTTTCGCGACTCGCCAAATCGAATACCCTCTTGCCTGCGTCTCGCGCGGCCTCGCCGCCGCACCACCCTCAATTCCGATCTAGGACCACAAGGAACAGCATGTCGACCTCTCCCCCGCCCTATCCCGCCGCCCATAATCTCCTCGAGGGAAAGAACGTCCTGGTCACCGCCGCCGCTGGCGCCGGAATCGGATTCGCCACTGCACAGCGATGCGCCGAAGAAGGCGCCCGCGTCTTCCTGAGCGATACCCACGAAGGCCGCCTCGAAGGCGCCGCCACCAAGCTCGAAGAAATTTCCGACCATCCCGTCCGCTATCAGGTCTGCGACGTCACGGACGAATCCCATGTCCGCTCCCTCGTTGATACCGCGATCAAGGATATGGGTCAGGTCGACGTGCTGATCAACAACGCCGGCCTCGGGGGTGACACGAACGTCGTCGACATGACGGACGACCAGTGGAATCTCGTCATGAACGTTTCGCTGAACAGCGTGTTCCGCACGACCCGCGCGATCCTCCACCACATGATCGAACGCCAAGGCGGCATCATCGTGAACAACGCCTCGGTCCTCGGCTGGCGCGCCCAGCCCGGCCAAGCCCACTACGCCGCCGCCAAGGCGGGTGTCATGGCGCTCACCCGATGCTCGGCGATGGAAGTGGCCGAACACGGCGTGCGCATCAACGCCGTCTCGCCGAGCTTCGCTGTCCACCCCTTCCTCGTAAAGACAACGTCGCAAGAACTACTCGACGAGCTCCAAGCAAAAGAAGCGTTCGGCCGCGGTGCAGAGCCCTGGGAAGTGGCCAACGTCATCGTGTTCCTCGCGAGCGATTACTCGACGTACATGACCGGCGAATGCGTTTCTGTCTCGAGTCAGCGCGCCTAGCCCGGCCGCAAGGCAAAGCACAGGACAGGACAGGACGGGACGAGCTGCGCTCGGCGATCGAGCTTGCCTCGTCACGCTCGGAACCTTGATCCACGATGGGGGTGAGGCAGTCAAAAGCCATGCGTTTCATTCGCCTCGCAGCCCTGGCCATCGGTTATGTCACCCTGACCGTGATCGCGGCGGCCTTCCTCGCGGTCGGCCTCCGCGCCCTTTGGGTCGCATGGATCTATGACGTTCCCGAGCCGGAACATCTGTCCGAAAAAGAGGCCTACCTCGCCTCACTCCCCCAGGTCGACCCCGCCCACGCGCCGAACTTCGTCGTCATCTTCTTCGACGATCTCGGCTACGGCGACCTCTCCTCCTACGGCAATGCGCTCATCGAAACGCCTCATATCGACCGCGCCGCAGCCGAAGGAATCCGCTTCACCGAGTTCTATTCCGCCTCTCCCGTCTGCACGCCGTCACGCGCGTCCCTCCTAACCGGACGCTACCCCCCGCGCGCGGGCGTCCCCGCGCACGTCTATTTCCCGAACGATTCCCGACTGGGATGGCTCCGCGAAATGGCGGGCCTTGGGAACGAACTGCCCCGAGACGAGGCCCTCCTCCCCGAAGTGCTCGGCGCTGCGGGCTACGCCACAGGCATGGTTGGCAAATGGCATCTCGGGGGGCGCGATGGCCATCGTCCCACAGAACGCGGCTTCGACGAATGGCTCGGCGTTCTGTGGAGCAACGATATGTACCCCCTCGACCTCTGGCGCGATGACGAGATCGCAGAGCGCGATGAACGCGAATCCTCGGGCTGGGGCGAACACGACGAAGAGCAACCCCTCCCGGGCAAAGGCATCGATCAGTCGCGCCTCACGGAGCGCTACACCGAAGCCGCAATCGACTTCATCGATCGCAACGCGGAAGCCCCGTTCTTCCTCTACGTCGCGCACACCTTCCCCCACGTTCCCCACTATCCCTCGAGCGCACACGCCGGCGAATCGCAGGGCGGAGTCTACGGGGACGTCATTGAAGATCTCGACCGCAGCACGGGAGCCATTCTCGAAGCCCTCCGTGAACGCGATCTCGAGCGAGAAACATTCGTCCTCATCACCAGCGATAACGGCGGCGATTACAACGGCAGCGTCGCCGGCCTCCGGGGCCGCAAGCAAGAGATCTTCGAGGGCGGCCAGCGCGTGCCTGCCGTCGGCTGGTGGCCGGGCCGGATCAAAGCCGGCCGCGAAACGCGTGCGATGGCGATGAACATCGACGTATTCCCCACACTGCTCGGCTACGCGGGCCTGCCTCTCCCGAAGGATCGCAGCATCGACGGCGCGGATCTCGGCCCGCTGCTCGCAGGCGAGCAAGACTCGCCACACGAGTTCCTCTTCTACTTCCCCGCCACCTCGATGGACGGACTCCCCGAAGCGGTGCGCGACGCGGATTTCAAATACCTGCGGTCAACAGGCGTTCCCATGCGCGACCGGCCCCATCTGTCCGACCTCTCCCGGGACAAGGAGGCCCATGATTTGAGAAAGCGGCATCCGGAGCGCGCGGAGGCGTTGGCGCAAGCGCTCGAGGCCAAACGGACCGAATTCGAGAATGACCGCCGAGGATGGCGTTAGGCGCGGGAAGAAGTGTGATGGGCTACCGGGCCACGATCAGCTTAGCCGCCACACTACAAACGCCGATTAACGGCTAAAGGTACTGCGGGATTCGTTCTCAATGTCGCGTGGGAGAACCGAGGGGATCTAGCTCGGAAGACGAGTGCGCTCGTTCCGCCTGTGCTTTCAGCGAACACGAGTCGAAGGGGCTTCACACCCCGCCTTCATCGCGTCCGTTGCAGACGCGAGCCAATCAGCGCGACCACTCGCAGGCGGACCTGAAATGGCCTGCCACGATCGAGCGTACGCGAAAGAAAACGCGTGGTGGGGCGTAGTGGATTCGAACCACCGACCTCCGCCGTGTGAAGACGGCGCTCTAACCAACTGAGCTAACGCCCCACGCGAGAACAGTTTTTAGCGATCCGGGGGCAGAAGACAAGGACCCAGGCGCCCATATGTCGCCCGAGCGTCAAATTCTCGCCCCTGCCGCGCTCCCGCCCGCGTCCCTGCGAGGCCTACGCCGTCTGGGGGCTGGGCCAGTCGTCTGCGCGCATCAGCGCATCCGCTCCGCCGTCGATGAAGATGATCGAACCGACGATGAAACGGGCCTCAGAGCTGAGCAGGAAGCCCAGCAGCGCCGCGATCTCCTCGGGCTGGCCGTCCTTGCCCCGTGGTACCGGAAAGGAGTCCATATGCGGGCCGATGACCGGATCGGCCCGGCCTTCAGCAACCATTGCGGTCTCGGTCTTGCCGGGGGCGATGGCATTCAGGTTGATGCCCTGCCCGATCCAGTCCTCCGTCGGCGCGTTGCGCCGAACCCAATGAGCGAGTGCGGTCTTTGTCGTCGGATAGGCAGCAAGGGAGCCGGTCTTATCCGTGAGAGCCCGCGCCTTTTCCTCGTCGCCCGCAAGCAAAGCCTCGACGACTTCCCCAGAAACCATCCCGGGCGGAACGGTCGTTGTGGAGTTCGAACTCATCACCACGACCGAGGGCTCGTCGGCGCGCGCGAGGTTCTCGCGAAGGCCTTCCAACAGATCGACCGTGCCGAAATAATTGAGGCTCGCCAGCAGGCTCCCCGGGCGGTCGGGCAAGCCCGAGAGTCCGGCGCAAGGCACGAGCCCATCGAGCGTGCCGCCGCAGGCTTCCTGGATGCCCTTGATCGCATCGGCGCGGCCGTCGGGGGTCGAGAGATCTGCGAGGATATCTTCGTTCCGCAGATCGACACCGATCACGCGGTCACCCTGGGATTCGAGGCGGGCCTTGAGTGCGGCGCCGATGCCCGACGCGGCTCCTGTAATGGCGATGGTTCTCATGATTCAGCGGCCTTTCGTTGATCGGTCGTTGCTTGCGCGCGCTTCCCAGCAGCACGCACGAACGCTTCGAAGAGAGGATGAGGATCGAAGGGCTTCGACTTGAACTCGGGATGAAACTGCGAAGCGACGAAGAACGGATGCTCCGGGAGTTCGACGACCTCTGCCAGTCGGCCATCGGGGCTGAAGCCCGAGAAGACCAGGCCTGCGTCTTCCATCCGTCCCTTGTAGTCGGAATTGAATTCCCAACGATGGCGATGCCGTTCGCTGATCTCGGTGGCGCCGTAGGCCTCGGCGACCTTCGAGCCGGGCTCGAGGACACAGGGATAGGCGCCGAGGCGCATCGACCCGCCCTTATCTTCCACGTCGCGCTGCTCCGGAAGAAGGTCGATGACCGGATGCGGCGTATCGGAATCCATCTCGGTTGAGTTCGCGCCCTCGAGGCCCGCGACATTGCGCGCGAATTCGAGGCAGGCCATCTGCATGCCGAGGCAAATACCAAGGAATGGCACTTCCTGTTCACGGGCGTATTGAATCGCGCGGATCTTGCCTTCGACGCCGCGAGAGCCAAAGCCATGGGGCACGAGAATGCCGTCGAGATGTCCGAAATCCGGCGTATCGGTCAGCTTCTCGGAATCGAAATATTCGATCTCGACTGCGCCACCGCAGGCAAAGCCGCCGTGGTAAAGCGCTTCGTTCAGGCTCTTGTAGCTCTCGGTCAGGTCGACGTATTTGCCGACCATGCCGATCTTGATCTTGCGATCGGGATTGCGCTGCACATTGTAGAGGCGCTCCCAATGCCGAAGGTCTGGGCGCCCCGTCCACATATTCAGGACCTGGGCGATCTTCTCGTCGAGGTTTTCCTTCGCGAAGGCGAGCGGCACTTCATAGATCGAGTCCACGTCCTTGGCCGTAATCACCGCGTCGTCATCGACATTGCAGAAGAGTGCAATCTTGCTCTTGATCGACTTCGAGAGGAAGCGGTCCGTCCGACACAGAATAATGTCAGGCGCGAGGCCGACCGACTGCAGCTCCTTCACCGAATGCTGAACCGGCTTCGTCTTCACTTCGCCCGCAGTCGACTGATACAGCACAGGCGCCACATGAATGAAGCAGCAATTTTCGCGACCGGCATCCGCGCGGAACTGGCGAATCGCCTCGAGGAAAGGCAGCGATTCGATGTCGCCCACCGTCCCTCCGATCTCGACCAGAATCACGTCGACATCTTGCCCCGCCTTCTTGATCGCGCTCTTGATTTCGTCCGTCACGTGCGGGATCACCTGCACCGTCCCACCGAGATAATCGCCCCGCCGCTCCGCCGAAAGCACAGCGTCATAGATCCGCCCTGCCGTCATGTTATTCACGCGACCGAGCGTCGTGTTCGTAAAGCGCTCGTAATGACCGAGATCGAGATCCGTCTCCGCGCCATCTTCGGTCACGTAGACCTCACCATGCTGAAACGGGTTCATCGTTCCCGGATCGACATTGAGGTAGGGATCGAGCTTGAGGAACGTCACGCCAAGGCCCCGCGCCTCAAGCAGCGCGCCCACTGAGGCGGAAGCCAGCCCCTTTCCCAAAGACGACATCACGCCGCCCGTTACAAAGATGTATTTCGTTGATCTCGGACTCATTTTATTTCCCCCGCGCTCAGCGTTTTCACCCTGATCGCCCTCTCAAAGACTCATTTATTCTGCAAATCGAAGGCCCAGCGATTGGCCGCGCCTTCTCTTCGTTTTTCTCTCAGCGCCTCGGCAGAGACGCTCCAAACTAAAACGCTCGGCTCATCGGACAGCCGCCCCGGACCGCCCCGCCAAGCCGTCCTCGATCCGAACTGCATGAATCGGGACGAAAGGTTCCGGAAGATTCGAAGGTGAAAAGAAGCCCATCTCCATCGTCTCTTCCGGCGTCGTGATTGGCCCCTGCTGCTTCGCCTCAGCCCGGAAGCAGAGGTTCACCACTTGCACCCGGCAAGGCCCTGCGGCCCCCCGTCTCGCATGGTCCGAATAATCCACAACCTGGGTCTTGGGCTCGGAATACACTCCGATCAAGGCCCCGATTTCGGACGCCCAGCCCGTCTCTTCCGCCACTTCCCGACGCGCCGCCTCGGCCACGGATTCCCCTAGCTCGACGAAGCCGCCCGGCAGACCCCAAAATCCATTATCGGCCCGACGCATCAATAAGAACTCCTCGCCTCGCCACACCATCGCGGAGACAGAAAGTCCAAGTTCAGTCGGATTTTCAGCGAAATACTGGGGCATCAAACGCACCCCGGATCGATCCGGTCGAATCCGTAGACCAGCTGCTCTGTCGCACGGGGCGACTCAAAATCCAGGCTGGTCAGCCCGAAAGGCGTGAGGGGGAGCGACGCCGTTGACATCAGAGGTTCGTCGAAAACGATTCCTGTGATGATCTCGCCCACCTCACGGCGGGCCTGCTCTTGATCATCCCCTCGTTTGCTTCCACACGAGCCATCGCTTCGGACGAGGTCCGAGCGCCTTTGGTTCGTGGGCATCTGGGGGGAGCCCAAGAGTGCGTCTGTCTGGACGCAATCGGCGATCACAGCGGCCAGGCCGCTGCGGTTATTTCGTTCAGTCACACCTGCTTCGACCGGGGGGGTCCGGCCGTGTATAGCCCGCTGGCAGGAGCCCCGTCAATCACCCCCGTTCATTCCCGTAACTGAAACCGGGCGGCCCGCTCTCGGGCAAGGACGCTCGCCGCATAAAAGAGAAAACCCAGGGGAATGAAGAGCTCTTTGTACTCCGTCGTCGCCCAGGTCCAGGACTGATGTTCCCCCCAAATCAGGAACGTGGCTTGATTCGCGAGAAGCGCAAAAAACACCAGCATGATCAGCCCCCGGTCCCTCGAGTCGCCTCTGAAGGCCTGGATCAGGTAGTAGCCAAGGATGAGTAAAGCGAGGTAGAAGCTCAGCTGAATCGGGACGACTCGCCACATATCCCAGTTATAAGCCGCCGCGAGGCCGCTGGCGAAGATGACCTTGCGCTCGGGCAAGACGGCCGCCAGTGGATGGTCCACGCCGACCAGGGGCACCACATCGTGCAGAAAGGGCAAGACGATGAGGAAACCGACGGCTCCGACGTAGTAGATATTCTCCGCGAGATCCGACCAGAGATTATGAAGGTTGAATTCCTGCTGCTGGTTGTATTTCACGAAGACCTCCGGCGAGTCGAAACCAACCAGCCGCTGGCCCCACGAAATTTCCTCCATCCCCGTGACGAAACAGCCGGCCGCGAGCCCCGCGAAGGCGAGCGCCTTCAGCGCGTCTCCCGCGGACAGGCTTCGAGCGACCACAAGCGCCAGGCCTGCAGCTGCAGCGAGCAGCGCGAGGGCCGACAAGTCCTCGACGACCCCGTCCTCCGATGAAATCTGGCTGAAAATCTCTGCATCGAGGCCGAAGATCAAGAGCGTCGTCAGGGACAAGATCGCAATGCCGCGAATGACCCAGCGATCGGCGGCGGAGCTACGGGGAACCGGGCGCAGGGCGCGTTCTTCGCGCGCGCCGAGGATCGCTGCCACGATCAGGCCCGCTGCAAGAAAGGCGCAGACCCCGCGGAGAAAATGATAGGGCGTCGCTTGCGGCGGCCCTTCTTTTAACGGCCCGACTTCCAAGACGAACACGTCGTAGAGCCCGAATGCCGCCACACTGACCGCAGCCGCGAGGACCGCCACTAAGATGCGAAGCATCGCCGTCTTTGATGCCTGGGTCTCCAACACGTCTACTCCGCGCAAAAAGAAAAACCCCTCCCGGATTTCGATGAAATCACAGGAGGGGTTTTTAGCGTTCTATGCAGCTGAAGGTCTCCATGCAAACAAAGCGAAACCGCTCTGCGCATAGCGACGCGACCTAGCGCTTCGAGAACTGGAAGCGCGCGCGAGCGCCCTTCTGTCCGTACTTCTTGCGCTCTTTCTTTCGCGGGTCACGCGTGAGGTAACCGGCTCGCTTGAGCGTCAGACGCATATTCGGGTCGAGCTTTTCAATCGCTCGAGAAATCCCGTGGCGCAGAGCGCCAGCCTGGCCGGCAACGCCGCCGCCCGAAAGCGTCGCGTCGATATCGTATCGCCCGAGCGATTCCGTCTTATCGAACGGGCCTCGGATCAAAATCTGAAGCGCGTCACGCGGGAAGTACTCTTCCACCGTGCGACCATTGCATTTGATCTCGCCCGTGCCCAAGGTAAGGCGCACGCGCGCGATCGAGGTCTTTCGTTTTCCAGTCGCTTGAATCACATCAGACAAGGGGAAGGCTCTCCGGCTTCTGCGAGGCATGAGGATGTTCCGGGCCCGCATAGACCCGAAGCTTGGAGAGCATCTGCCGTCCAAGACTGTTCTTCGGCAGCATGCCGCGGACCGCCGCTCGCACAACGCGATCGGAATGGGCCGAGGAAAGCAGCTGATCTGCGGTCACCGACTTGATGCCACCCATGTAGCCCGTGTGTCGGTAGTAGGTCTTCTGTTCGCGCTTGCGCCCGGTCAAAGCGACCTTCTCTGCGTTGACCACGATGACGTGGTCTCCGGTATCAGAGTGGGGCGTGAAGCTCGGCTTATGCTTGCCGCGCAAAACGGTTGCGATCCGGGTGGCGAGTCGCCCCAGTACCAGATCTTCTGCATCCACAACGTACCAAGCGCGCTCGACTTCGTCGGAGCTCACACTTCTCGTTGCGCTAAAGGCTCGGTTGGCCATCTTGAGTTCTCTACCTCTCGTTAGGCCACTTGGATGAGCCAGACCGAAGTCTGAGTCGCACGGGGTCCTAACGCTTGACTGATCTATCTATGAGGATCTCTCCCTCGCCTCCGAAGCTACCCATCCAGTAGTCTCGAATTCAGCGCAAGGGATCCCAAAGCCGCTCAAAAAGGGCCCTAGGAGGGCGAAGGTTTACCCGACGGGACCCTCTAAGTCAATGGAGCCGCCTCGCCCGGACGTGCTCTCCCCCCTGGGATATCGCTCCGGGTCAGAGAAAGTATCCCTCACCTGAACCAGGGAGAGCCCCCTGGCCGGAGCTGTGGGCCCGGCGCGACCCCGATCCTTCGATGCCAAGATCACTGCTGCCTCGGAAGGCTCCCAGCGCCCGCGACCGATCTCGATCAAGGTCCCCGCCAAATTCCGCACCATGTGCCGGAGAAAGCCCTCTCCGTCGACGTCAATCAGAATCTCGGCCCGGCTTGCCCCCGAGACTTCCAACCCGAGCACAGTCCGCACAGTCGTCTTCACGTCGGATCCAGCCGCACACATCGAGGCGAAATCATGCCGCCCGACGAAGGTCTCCGCCGCCGCGCGCATCCGCCCGGGATCAAGCGGCTCATGGATCCAGGCGAACCGTTCCGCGCGGAGCGGGGAACGCGAGGCCCCATTCCAGATCTGGTAGCGATAATGCTTCCCACGCGCCTCACGTAGCGCATCCCAGTCTTCTCCCACGACGTCGCAAGCGAGAACCGCGACATCGTCCGGAAGTCGCGCATTCAGCGCTCGACCCAGTTTCTCCGGCGCGAAATCCACGCCGAGCCGCAAACTCGCCACTTGTCCATGGGCATGAACGCCCGCATCCGTGCGGCCCGCCCCCCGGATCCGCCCCGGCGCGCCGGTGATCGACTCCACCGCCTTGGCCAACTCGCCCTGGACGGTGCGCGCCGGCCGATCTCCCGTCTGAATCTGCCAGCCCTCGAAGTCTCCGCCGGCGTACTCGAGCACGAGGCGAAACGTCCGAGGCGCCGCCTCGCTCATGGGGCGCCGAGCTCAGCGCTTAGCCCGAGCCGGAGTGCGCCCACCCGGATCGCATGGTCTGCCGCCAGGCGCAGCGGATCCCCCGCCAAAAAGACGCGCCAGCCGCGCCCCTCCGCCGAGGAATGGTCCGGCGCAAGACGCCCCACCAAAACCCCTTCAGCCCCCGCCGCTTCACGCAGGGTCGGGCCCCGCGGCACGCCGCCTTCACTCTCTCCCACGCCCCCGGCGCCCTCGCCGTCCGGCACCCATTCGGTCCCGGCACAGGCCTCGATTTGAGCCCGGATTTCTTCCTCGGAAAACGGCTCCGTGAACTCAAGCAAGAGCGAACTCCCCTCGCCGACAAACGCGGGCACCTGAATGCTCGCGACGTCGACAGGGAGCTCGGAAGACAGCAAGCGTCCCAGATCGCTCCGAACCCGAGCTGAATCGATGCCTCCGCCTGGAATGACATCAAAGGCCACCGGCTGTCCCGCAGGCCCAACCGGCTGATCCCCATCCTGATTGAAGAGCGCAATCGATTCTTCGGAGAGGGAGACAACGCCCCGTCGCCCCATCGCCGCGGC
>JBGCEJ010000009.1:0-19005 GCA_045106235.1 Myxococcota bacterium | reverse complement strand
TCGGCCTCGGGCTCGGACTCGGACTCGGACTCGGACTCGGGCTCGGGCTCGGGCTCGGGAACCGAGACGATCGTCTCCTCTTCCTCGATCAAGACCGGAGGCGCAGACCCGGACCAACTTGTCGTGTCCATCGCATCAAAGGCAGCGGCATCCGCGTCGGGAACCGTAACCTCCTCATGCCTCTGCTCTGGCGCTTGCTTAGGCCTCGTTCCCGTGGCGCTGCCCCGAGACTCCTGACCTTCCCCCGTTCCCATAACGCTCCCTTGGCGCCCCATTTCTGAAGTCGCGCGCAGCGGCTTCCCGTTGCAGCCGAACCATAATTCAAGGTGCGTCCGAAGACAGGAGACGTTCCTCACGCGCGCTCAATCGGGATGCTATCCCCCCGCCTCCACGGCCAAAGGCTGGTTTCCACCCATTTAAAAGGCGAAAAAAGACCGAAAGTTATGCATTCGTGACGGGCGTCACGGAATCTTTGATGCGTTCGACGGATAAAGAGTCCAGCCCCAGTCTAGTGCGATTCATGGCCTCAACCGGATCGCAGTAGCCGCATCAAACGAGGTCCCTCACGTGGACGAAATCAGCATCACCATCGCTTTTGCCTTGCTCGGCCTGACCTGGATCACGATGCGAGGAATGGACGGCCGCGAGCGCCGGCGGACCCGCCGATAGAGGACGATAGAGGACAGCCGCAGCACCTCTCAGCACCCCCTCAAGATACAAGGGAGCTCCTCCTCCCCTATATTCGGCGACGCCCCCCTCTCCAGCGTTGCCGATCCAGAGCGCCGGCTCCCTCTTCCTAAAGGGAGCTGAGCGATGGCCATAGACAGCCCACGATCGGTCGCATACCACGGTATTCCGCGACCCTCATGAACGAACCTCTCCAGCGCACCCTAACGCCGCTTCTCCAGCGATGGCTGAAATTCATCGCCCGACATGCCGGCGCCGTCTCTCTGCTTTCGCTGATCGTGACGATCGGCCTGCTCGTCTACACCTTCCTCTCCCTCGGCATCAACTCTGACAACCTCAGCATCGTTTCAAAGAGCCTCGATGCGCGGAAAAATCACGCCGCCTTCGCAGCGCTCTTTCCCAATCTTGAAGAAGCCATCCTCATCGTCGTGGACGGCGAGACGCCGGCCCTCGCCCGGGACGCCACCGACGCCCTCGCTGCCGGACTCCGTGCGCAGAACGGCGCCTTCAAGGATGTGTATGTGCCGGGTGGTGGAGCCTTCTTCGAAGATCATGGCCTGCTCTACCGCACGCCGGATGATCTCGACGCATTTGCTGACCAAGTGGCGACCCTGCAACCGATTATCGCGAGCCTGGAAAGCGACCCCAGCCTGGTCCAGCTCGCGAAACTCGTCCGCCTCGGCCTTGAGTCCGGCGACCAGGACGGCATCGAGCCCGGACAGTGGACCGCGCTGCTCGACGAAGTCGGCGAGGCCACGGTTTCGGTCTATGAAGAGTCCCCCGTTCGCATCTCCTGGGAAACGCTCCTGCTCGCGGGATCGGATCTTGAGATTCCCACCCGACGCGTCATCGTCGTCGAACCCTTTCTGGATTTCGAAAAAATCTTAGTCGCCGGTGCAAGCATCGACACGATCAACGCCGTCGCCAGTGAGCTCGGGCTCGACCAAGCCGCGGGCCTAACAATTCGCCTGACCGGGAATCCTGCACTCAATCATGAAGAAATGATCGGGCTCGCGTGGGATATCGGCGGCGCAGGGGTCTTCTGCTTCTTGCTCGTGGCGGGCTTGCTGTTCTTTGCGTTCCGTTCTTGGCAGCTCGTCCTCGCCTCCCTCGCGACCCTGCTGGTGGGATTGATCTGGACCGGAGCATTCGCTGCGGCCACCATCGGAGAGCTGAATCTCATCTCCATCGCCTTTGCGATCCTCTTCATCGGACTCGGCGTCGATTTCGGAATTCATTTCGGCATGGCCTTCGCCGCCGATCGGCGCGAACAGGGGCTGCCCAGCGAAGGCGCCCTCGCCGCGTCCATCGACAGCATCGGCGCCTCTCTCGTACTCTGCGGCTTTACCACCGCGATCGGCTTCCTCGTCTTCATCCCGACCGAGTACCGCGGCGTCGCCGAACTCGGAGCCATTGCCGGTGCGGGCATGTTCATCATTCTCTTTCTCACGCTGACTCTTTTCCCGGCGCTCCTCCTCAGCCCTCTGCGCATCGCCGACGATACTTTCATTCCGGCACCAACCCGGATCGACCAGGCCGCGGCCAAGACGCTCACCTCCCGCCCTCGCCTTGTTTGCGGGATCGCGCTGGTCGCCGGCCTCGCATCGATTCCGTTAGTCATGGGCCTCCGCTTCGATGCCCATGTCATCGAGATGCGCGACCCGGACACGCCGAGCGTTCAGGCCTTTCGCGACCTCCTCGCAGATAGCCAGACCTCTCCCTGGTACGTCAACGTCATCACCCCGGACCTGACCTCTGCGACGGAGATGGCGGAGCGTCTTGAAGCGCTCCCGGAGGTCGGCCGTACGGTCCGCCTCGAAAGCTATATCCCGCTTGAGCAGGACGAAAAGCTCGGCATCCTTGAAGACCTCTCGTTCCTGATGGAAGCGCCACCCGGATCTTCGGGTGAGCAAGAGAACTATTCCGAGGCGGAGCAGACGGAGGCGCTGCGCGAAGTACACGCGGCGCTGCAAACCGCAGAGCGCCCCGAAGACGACTCCAAGCTGATCGCGAGCCTCGACGCGCTCGAAAAGCGGCTCGGCGTCTTCCTCGAACGCATCGAAAACGATCCCCAGCCCGGCCCCGTTCTCGAAGAGTTCCGCGCGATCCTGCTTGGAAATTTCCCACCCGCGATCGAGCGCTTCCGCCGCTCTCTCGCGGTC
This sequence comes from Myxococcota bacterium, assembly GCA_045106235.1. Taxonomy (GTDB): domain Bacteria; phylum Myxococcota_A; class UBA9160; order UBA9160; family UBA4427; genus UBA4427. The sequence continues at coordinate 16,156 of JBGCEJ010000009.1, read as the reverse complement.
GGAAGCGTTGACCTCACAGATCTTCCTCCCGAACTCGCGCGCCGAATGCAAACGCAAGACGGGACCGCTCGGATCCAGGTCTATCCGGAACATGAACTCCAAGACTTCGAAACGATGAAGCGGTTCGTGGAAAGCGTGCTTTCCGTCGCGCCCAAAGCCGCGGGCATCGCCATCAATCTCGTCGAGTTCGGCGAAGCCACCGCGCGCTCGTTCCGGCAAGCACTCCTCAGCGCCGCGGTCGCAATCTCGAGCCTCCTCTTCATTCTTTGGCGGCGGCCGAAAGATGTCGCCCTCGTGCTCGCCCCCCTTGCTCTCGGCTCACTGCTCACTTCCGCGTCGATGGCGCTGCTCGGAATGAGTTTCAACTTCGCGAATGTTCTTGTCCTCCCCCTGCTCTTCGGCATCGGCGTCGACTCCGGGATCCACCTGGTCCACCGCGCCCGACATGATGCAGCGCTTGGCGACGCGTCCTTGGTCGAGAGTGCAACCGCGGGCGCCGTCTTCTATTCGGCGATGACGACGACGCTGTCCTTCGGGACGCTCGCGCTTTCGGGACATGAGGGAATGCGGACGTTAGGCGTGATGCTCACGATCGGGATGTTTTGGACCGTGATCTCGAACCTGGTCGTCTTGCCCTCACTGCTCGTCGTGACCGGCGTCTCGCCGGACCCGCAGCAGGGCCAGAAGACAGCCTAGGAACCGCTCGCCGAGGTTGTTTCAATATTCAATCGAATTTTGATCGGCTCAAGGCCGACGATCCGAAGCGATTCGGGGTGAGCCACCTGCCCCTCTTCGACGGAAAAGGTGCGGCGTCCCTGGTCCACCAGATCGGCATCCACGCGCACTTCGAACTCTTCAGTCGGCGCGAGTGCGAGATCCCGACGGCGCCCTTCAAACTCGACATCGATCGAGGGCGGCTCAATCGACTCCACGCGGTAGCCCTCGGGCAGATTCGTGACCGCGATCGGCACAATCTTCGAACCGCGGTCCACCTCGCCGCCCGGAATGGAGTGAATCCAAAGCCCACAGGCCACGGCCACCGCAAGCAGGCCTTCGCGCCAGTTTTGCCGCGCCAGGGTGAGCCGGCTCTGCATCCACGGCTCGCGCCGACGCCGTGCAGTGCGACTCAGAAATTGATCCACGCGTTCCCGCAGCTCGGCCTCATTCTCCATTCGTTCAAGACGCCCACGGCAAGCGACGGAGACCTCGCCGCGTTCCTCGGACACGATGATCGAAAATGCGTCGCTGCGTTCCGCCAGGCCGAGGCCCGCCGCATGCCGGGTCCCCCCCGCTCCGATCTCCGCCCATTCCGTCGACAGAGGAAGGTGGACACCGAATCGCGTCACCTGCGTTCCCCGAACGACGATCGCACCATCGTGGCCTGGGGTACTGGGATCGAGCAGGCTGCGCAGAAGAGGCTCGCTCACGCGGCCGTCCAGGTACTGCCCTCCGTCGAGGAGGCGGGCAAGGGGCTCGCGGCCCGGGAGAACGAAGAGCGCACCGACGTGGTGGCGCGCGAAGGAAAAGCAGAGTGCGCCAAGTTCATCCAGCACGTCGCTCGGAGGCCGCGGCGTAGCGTTCCGAACGAGCCAGAGCGTGATGCCTTCAAAGAACCGGCGTAAATCGTCCTGAAATAACACGACCAGAATCAGCGCAGCCACGGCGATAAAGCCCTGAAGAAGATCGGTCATCAGCCGGAGGTCGAGCCAAGTGGAGGCGAGGTAGAGACAGGCCACGGCGAGCACACCGCCCAGAGCCACGCGCGCTCGCGCTTCCCGCACCCAAGCGATCAGGATCCAGAAAAAGAATGCGACCAGCGCGATGTCCAAGACATCGACCAGCCGAACGCCGGCGAACAATGCGTCCAACGCTTCCCCCTCTTTCAGGACCCTGAGCCTCCAGGACTCTGGAGTTCCAGTTTCGACCGATCGACTGTTCGGCGAGCCCGTTCAGTCAAGTCGATCACGGCGGGGGGTGCCATCTCGCATTCTGCCAGGAAGCCAATCGAGGTTGGACCACAGCTTGTGGTCTCCGCTCGCAAGTTCCGGCGATCGATTTTTAGCGCATTCATGCAGAACTTTCGATGCGACCTTGCGGCACGACCACCGGGTGACCCAGGAATTCTAGGGGCGAGGGGCGTTACAAGTTGAACGATCCGAAATATCCTCAGGCTTTCTCCCCAAAGAAGGATGACCATGCGCTTTTTACATACGATGGTTCGCGTCACAGACCTTGAAGCCTCACTCGACTTCTATTGCAACAAGCTCGGCCTCGAAGAGCTGAATCGATACGATGTCGAGGCCGGCCGCTTTACGCTGGTCTTCCTCGCCGCGCCGGGCAACGAACTCGCCCAGGTCGAGCTGACACATAATTGGGATCCTGAGCCCTATTCCGGGGGTCGAAATTTCGGACATCTCGCGTACGAGGTGGAGGACATCTACGCCACCTGCCAAAAGCTGCAGGACGGCGGCGTGACGATCCTTCGGCCGCCGCGTGACGGCCATATGGCCTTCGTTCGCTCCCCAGATGACATCTCGATCGAACTGCTTCAGAAAGGCAAATCCCTCGCCCCTGCCGAGCCCTGGGCTTCGATGGAAAATACAGGCGAGTGGTAATAAGAGGCGTGCGAACGGAACAGCGCCGATAGCGAGAACGCGCGATCGATGCCCGTCCCCCGCAGTGGGGCGTGACCCGCGTCACGCAAACCCTGCGCGCGGAGTCGAAAAACGCATCTCTTAGGAAATTATTGCGCAAGAGACGCGCAGGAAGCTCAAGCCACAGCGGACAGCTTCCGATTCTCTTGCACATGCTTCGACATGAAAAAAGCGCTCCTATCTGGCTCTTTTCCTTTGTGGATCTGGCCTTTCTTCTCCTCATCGCCTTCACCCAAATCGGGCAGGATACGGATCCCCTCGATTTGGATGTCGCGGAGATCGAAATTCCGCGGATCGGCGGCGTTTCCGACGCCCTCACCCGCGAGCCTACGGCAACGCCCTGGCAACTTCGCATCCACCCGACCGCCCTACTCGACGCTTCGGGGAGCGAACTCAGCAATCGAACGCCCTTCGAGCTGATCGAGCCTGGACGTCGCGGAGCGAGCAGCGGGGATGAAGCCGGCTTCTCCTTGGTCAGCGCGGAAGATCTCGCGGCGCATCTCGAGCTCCTGCGCACGCGGCAAACGCCGCGACCGAACCTCGCACCCCATCGTGATTCCCGCGCCGAAGACCTGCTCGTCGCCGTCGACCTTCTGGAAGACGTTTGGCAAGCCGGTCGCGGTGTGACTGTGACGCCCACTCAGCCCGACGTGGCGAGCTCCGCGGCCGAAGCCGTGCGCGGGGACCGATGACGCACGATCCGCTTCGCCGGCGATTTGGACATGGCGCGGCTCGACTCCCCATCGGGACATCGACAAAGGGCCCTTCCCTTTCTCAACTCGCACAGCGACCCGTCGCCGGGGAACGGCTCTTCGCGGGTGGACCGGCAGGGGTTTGTTTCGCCTTCGCCCTGACGCTCTTCTTTGCCGTGCAGCTCGACTTCACGCCCGAAGAGACGACCGTACCTCGCGAATTGGCGCCGCAGTTTGCTGAGCGTGAAGAAGTGATCCCGCCGCTCACCCTCGAATTTTGGGACGAGGCGCCGCGCGAACCCGCCGCCACCGTCCCGACGATCACGCCCGAGCCGGTCGTGATCGCGGAAGCATCAAAGGCCATCCCCGCCCCGCCGACGCCACAGGCGTCGCCCCAGCCGGCTGAGCCCGCCCCCGTTGAAGACACATCGCCGCGCGTCCCCTTCGATCCCACGCAGCTCGTCCTGGGCGCTCCGCCCAAGGCTCCTCTCGGCGACCCGCTCTTGAGCAATCCTGCACCGACCCCGCCACGCGCTGCATCCAGACGACCTTCGGCGCGTGCGCGAACCGCACCGCGCCCCCGCATCAACCTGCCCACCCGCGGCGAAAATGCTCCGGGCGACCTCCTGACCGCGGCGAACGCTGCGACGGCAACGGCTCCGGCTGCCCGACCGCGTGCTGGACGACCCGGTGGCTCGACGACCGTCCGCACACCGGGCTGGTCCACCGACACAGATCAGCGTGCCTTCCTCACTGCCCAAGCGAATGAGCAGAACCGCAGTCGCGGAACGGGACCCAGCGGCCGAGATCGTCTCTCCCCCGTTTCCGCTTCGGCCGAAACCCGAGCGAAGGCGGAGCGCATCCGCGACGAGCTCTCCGCGGGCGGTTGGCAGCAGGTCCCCCTCGACACGCTGCCCGACTGCAGTCCGCCGGGCCGCCAAGACGAACTCAAGCGCAGCATTCTGCGCGCCGCCGCATATCAGCCGACCTGCACAGACGCGCGCGGCAGCTTCAAGTTCATCGAGACCCGCAATCTCGGCGCCTTCTTGATGTGGTCTCGCACAAGTCCAGAAGCCTTCGCACAGACCGGTCGAGACCGCGACGCATGTGTCGTCCTCGAGCGCGCTCTTCGCTGTCTCCGCAGTTCTTCCAACTAATTCTAATTCGTTCTTGAGTCGTACTCGTCCAGCGAGTCTTACTAGGAGTTCTCGAAAATGCACCTTCTCCCTCGTCCCCCACGACGCAAGCCGTTCCGCTGGCTGAGCCCCTGGCTCTCGCTGGCCCTGGTTGCACTTGGAGCCAGCCCCGCAGCCTCCATTGAGGCCACCTGGAACGACTATCTCGATCATGCCTACGTCTTTTCTGCAGCGGACGTCGACGATCTGCGCGGCCTGCTCTCCCGCACGACCGGCGAAGTCGGACGCAGCCTCGCGGAATACCACGCGGAAACTTTCCCGGCGCTGATGGCCCGGAAGGCCCCGATGACCGAGGTCCAGATCCGACGCAAGGCGATCTCGGAGCTTCTCCTTCATCGTACGGGTGATCTTCCCGGCGGCCTCGAAGCCGCGGTCGAGAGCATGGATGCACTCAAGGACCGACTCGATCGCCATGAGAACCGCTACTGGTTCCACACGATCCATGCGCATCAGGCGCTGGAGTCCGGCAATGCCGACGCCTTTACGGACCAGGTCCTGACGCTCTGGCTCGAAGTCGTGACGCCCCTCGAGGTCCCCTTCGAGACGTATAAGACGCTGGCGCTGACGGAGAACGGCAACTCGGGCTTCGTCCGGACCCTGCCCCATCTCTACGAGAGCATTTCGCGGCTCATCCTCGTGCAGTCCCAGACGGCGGCCCTCGACGGCGACATCGATTCGCTCGCTGCGATCCTGCGCATCCTGACGGATGAGCGGGTCGGCGCCGATCCCGACGCGATCCCCACGGAAGCCACCTCGAAGGAATTCCTTGACCATGTCGTTGCACGCTTGGACGGCCCGGAAAGCGATGGCGGCAGCCTCAGCTACACGCTGGCGTTAGTCGCCGCCGAACGCGCGCATCAGATCGCTCGTACGCGTCTCGCCGAAGACGGATTCTCGCCCGCGGCCTACGCTTCGATCCGCGAGTCGGTCTCCGCCTATCAGCGCGCGATGCGCAGCGCCAACACCTTGCAGGGCCAGGTCGCCATTTACACGCGTGCTCTTCGCCAGCTCGGTGAGACTTTTGCTTCGGGCGAGCGCCTTGAGCAGGACATCAAGGTGGATATCCCCTTCAGCGTCGAACGCGCGCTGGAACTCTACAGCACGCTCCACGCATCGAAGGATGCCGGCTGGGAACGACATGGCTATGTCGACCAGGGCCGCGAGGCGTATATCCAGGCGATGCAGGGACTCTGGTCCGAGATTCAGGACGCGAGCTTCAACGCCGCCAGCTACTACATGAGCCGCCGCAACCCCGCCGGCGACATGCAGGACGAGTCGATCGTCCACGCCATCAACCACTACTCCCGATATCTTCATGCCTTCAACGAGTTTGATGGCGATGAGACCGGTGAGTCGCTCCCGAATGCGGCCTATTTCGGTGCTTACCAGGCCGCCCGGGGTATCGGTGACGGCGTGCTCTTCTTCTCCGCAGGCGATGCATCGGTGGATCAGCTCGAAGAAGCGATCTCCCGCTACACCGTCGCACTCAGCTATTTCCCCTTCGACCGGGAACTCTGGGCCACCCTCGCCGTCGCTTTGCAGCGATCGGGTCGCGAGAGTGATTTCCTCTCCGTTGCCCAGCCCGTGGCGCATCGTGTTGTGCACTCCCGGCATCTCGATCGCTGGATCGTGAATCAGTCGGAACGCGCGAGCGTGCTCACGGCCTTCCGCAAAGCGTTCTCGAACGATCGCAGCCTCGTCTATTTCGGTTTCGCCGACGAGACGAAGATCGACGAGCTCGAGGGCGAATTCGCCCGACTCCGCACGCAACGTGAAGAGATCACCGCGGCCATCACCTCGACGCGCACCGAGCGCGACGATCTGAACCAGCGCCGCCGCGAAGCTCATCGCCTCGCTGCGGAAACCTCGGGTGAGAATCTCACGCCGGCTCCGCCGCGGGTCGCCAGCTCGGGACGTTCTGCGGAGAGCCGAACGATCGCGAAGCTGGGACTCGACCTCGAACGACTCAGCTCGAACGGCGAGCGCCTCGAAGCACAGATCCACGCGATCGAAGAATCGCTGCCGATCTTCAAAGCCACGCTCGGTCACGAAGACCTGGCATGGGAACTTGCGACGCAGCGTGACCATCCGGTCCACGAACTCCTGCGCCGCTTCGCCGAGGAGGTTCAGGCCTCCTCCACTTCGAACACGTCGCCCGCAGCCAAGAGCCCGCAAGGCTCGGACGCATCGCGACACGTTCTCCAGTCCTTCCTTGGAGGTGCGACCTAATGACATTCAAATTCACGCATACCCTTACGCGGCCGCTTCTTTGCGGACTTCTCGCGGCCAGCCTTCTCGGCACGGCCGGATGCAGCGCGGGCGGCTCAGGCAAGACGGCGTTCTTCAACCGGCTCTCGGGCGTTGACTCTGTCGAAACCCAGCTCTCCGGCGAGGCCCTCTCTCAGCGCAAATACTCCATGCGGAGAATTCGGCGCGACCTGGGCAGCTTCCGGCAGACCCTCGAGCAGCTCGATCGCCACGGCAAGACCGCGGGCATCAACCGCTTCGAGCAGTTCGTTCGGCCTTTCATCGAGATGCGCGTCGACCCGCTGATTCACGAGCAGGACAAGACCTCGCATCCGGAGCTGCGCCCCTTCAAGGCAGAGCTCCTGCTTTCGAAGGCCGTGCTCATGCACGCCATGGAAGATCCGCGCGCGGTGAAGCGCACGATCGGCCGACTTGAAAACGAATTTGCAGGGGTGACCAGCATGCTCGTCCTCTACCCGACGGGCGAAGCGGTCACCTTGGAACAGAGCATCGCGCTGCTGCGCATGCAGACGGGAGAAATCTAATGGAACCGAATCTCTTTGCTTCTTTGACGGAGCTCGACCACAGCGAACTGCGCATGACGCTCGTCATCTGTGGCCTCTCGCTCATCGCAGTCTGGTGGCCGCTCACCCGAGGCGCCCTGCTCTGCTGGCGCGCCCGCGCGGCGACGCGTCTGCCCGGCGGTGGCGGCGCGGAAGCCGGCGGTCGGGTCGCGAACCTGATCGGCGAGGTCTTCTCCGAAGCTGCAGCCAATCACGAGACCGAACCGAGCCAGCCCTTCGTTCGCGATGCGGCCAAGCAGCTCGTCGTCGAAGACTACGAATCGAGCTTCGCGCATCCGATTTCGATGTACGCAAATATCCTGCCGCCCATCGGCTTTATCGGCACGACCTGCGGCCTTGCCGTGCTCTTGCTTTCGATGCGCATCTCGCACGACATGATCCAACTCGGGGCGCTCGCACTTGCGCTCAGCTCGACGATCTTCGCGCTCGTGGGCTACGCGATTCTCGAAGGGATGAAGATTCATCTCTACGGCCGGCTTTCGCGGTCGATTGACGCGGGGATGAACGGGCTGGCGTAACCGTCCCACTCATCGAAGATCCGAAATCAGGCGGGCCGGCTCTCTTTGCAGAGTTCGGCCCGCTTTGCATTTTTCGTGGGCTCTTTCGGTTTTTATTTGAACCGATTCTCTTTTCGAAAGGATCACCTCTTGAACAGGGCAGCGGATGCAAGCGGGAGGAACCGCTTCAGGATGCTGTCCAAAAGGTCGCGCGCAGGACGCCGGCCCATAAGAGGACAGATCAATGAGGGATTTCTTCAGCCAGAACCGACGCAGCCCCGTACTCACCGCCGCAGCGCTCTTCTTCGCCGCCAGCGCAGTCCAGGCCGCCGATATCATCGAAATCGAAGCCGCAGCGCAGTCCAACAAAGCCGAAATCCAGAGCGCGTTGAAGGACGCCAAGTCGAAGCTGCGACTGCAGCTCGGCACGGATCTCAACTCCGCGAACAACCCGCTCGTCCAGCCCGGTGATTGCGAGAGCCAGCGAGACGGCTCGATCGTCTGCCAAGACCCCGCCATCGCGGGCAATGGCCGCGATCAGTCGCTTCAGTTCGGCGATATCCTGCAGGGCGGCAAGAAGGACGACCTCCAGATCGGCCTCGCCGGGTCGGATGTGCTCATCGCGGGCTCCGGAAACGACATCATGCTGGGCGGTCTGGAGCATTTCGGCCCCCAGAACCGCGACCGCGCCTTCGGCGGCTCGGGCAGCGACATCTTCATCTGGAAGCCCGGAGATGGCTCTGACTTCTTCCAGGGCGGTAAGGGAACAGACGCCGTGATCTTCGGCGTTGTCGGCGAACCGGATGGCGACGGTGCGGCCTTCGGCGTGGTCACCGATGGCCAGGCCGCGATCCCCTTCATTTCGCCTGAAACGGGCCTCCCCGAAGTCAACGTCTCTGGCTCTCCCGGCTTCTGCAGCGTTATCGATGATTCGACGAGCGGACAATCTGCCAACGAGCTCGACGACCTCGAGATCGACCACTTGGTGCGCTTCACGATCCGCCCGCTCGCGGATGCCTTCGAAGCGGGACTCCGCGACGACGATAATGGCCTGCGCGTCACGCTCCACCTCGATGATGTCGAATACGTCGTCTGCACCGCGCGAGAAGGCGGCGAAATCGAGGTCCTCGACCTCCGCTACAGCCCGGCTCGCCAGGTCTCGATCGACGACATCAAGTCCAAGACCCTGCGCAAGCGAATCGACGCGATGGTCTTTTAAGCCCTGCGCAAGCCCAGGCCCCCCAGACGGGCAGAGCAGCAAAGACGCCCCACCTCGTATTTCGAGGTGGGGCGTTTCGTTTGATCCCCTACCCTGTGGGCTCCGATCGCTGCGCGGCGATCCTGACTTGATCGACGGATAGATGAACCGCCTCATTCGCTCCGCACGACTCCTGGCCCTGCTGACTTTCATGTCCGTCGCTGTCTCCGCGGCCGAGTACGGAGAAGAAGCCGCCTCCCGTAAGGAGCCCGCGCCGGCCCCCGGCTTGCTCGAAACCGTCCGCCGGCTTGCCCAGGAGAATCCTGCCGGATCGTTCTTTCTGGCCCTCCGTCCCCGCTACGAATACGCGCGCGTCGACGGGCTCGACAAGGCGCACGCCGCCACCCTGCGCATCGCGCCCGGCTTCGGCTCCCGAAGGTGGCATGGGTTCTCCTTCCTCATCGAAGGGGAGGCGATTATCGCCCTCGACGGCGACGATTATTGGGACGCCACGGGTCGCCCCAACGGCGAATCACCGATCGCGGACCCGGCCGATGTCGACCTCAATCAGGCCTATCTCAACTGGGAGCATGCAGATTCAAAGTCCTTCGTTCGCCTCGGGCGCCAACGCCTCCGCTTCGACGACGCGCGCTTCGTCGGGAATGCTCCCTGGCGGCAGAACGAACAGACCTTCGACGCCGCCCATGTGAGCACCGCATTCGGCGGATCCGACTTCCAGGCCTCCTACACTTTCATCGGGCAGGTCAAACGCGTCTTCGGCGACCGAGGCCCCGCCGCGCGCCGGGACAGTCTGAGTCGAAGCCATTTCCTGCGCTTCGGCTGGAGCCCCGACCCAAGATTCGACCTCAAAGCCTACGCGTACTCGATCGACCTCTTGGGCCTTCGCGACGCCTCTTCCCATACGTTCGGTGGACGCGCTGCCGGCGCGCTTCCCTTCTCCGAACGCGCCTCGCTCGAGTATCTCGTTGAATACGCATACCAGGTGGATGCCGCGGATCAGCCCGTGGACTACGCGACGGATTTCGTGCGCGCTCAGATCGGCGTCCGCGACGAGCGCGCCGGACGCGTCGCGCTGGCCTTTGACCGACTCGCGAGCGATCGCGGACGCGCCGTCTTTCTGACGCCGCTCGGCAGTCGTCATGGCGTGAATGGTTGGGCGGACGTCTTTATCGACAATGGCGGCGTCGACGGCCTCATGGACCTCGCGCTCTCTCTGGCGCCGCGGCTGCCCGGACGATTCGAACCCTTGATCGAGCTTCATCACTACTGGAGCGAACGCGCGTCCACCGAGCTTGGTTGGGAGATTGATGCGCAGCTGCGCTACCGCATCACGCCCTCGCTCTCCACCATGGGGAAAGTCGCTTGGTTCAGCCAGCTCTCGCCGCGCGCGCCGGAAGATACGACGCGGGTCTGGTTCCTCTTCGAATTCGCGATCTAGTTCGTCGGGGCCGGGTCTGAGGCCGCCTCCGGGGGCTTACAGAGCGAGCCTCCACTCGCCCGGTGCAGCGAAGCGCAGACGTCGAGATGGGGCAGCGACCGCTGCATTCCGCCTGCGTCCGTTCCAGCCCTCTCTTCGGCTCCGCCCGCAACCAGTAATGCGAGTTCTGCGGGGGACCGTTCAGGGGCGTACTCAAGAAGCAGCGCGATGGCCCCCGCGACATGGGCCGTTGCAAGCGAACTTCCGGAACGCGGGAGGTACCGCGCACCCGGCGCCGTCGTCAGAATTTGGATCCCCGGAGCGGCGATTGCACGGCCCGATAGCGCCCGCGGCGAAGCCGGAACATCGCCTTCCGGATCACTCGCGTAGACCGCGATCACAAACTCCAAAGAAGCGGGAAATCGAATGGCCTCGGCGGATTCGCCTGCCGCAGCAACCACAACGATATTGTTCGCATCCGCCTCCCGGAGCAGCTTTTCGATCAGCTCATCGGGAGGCCCACCCAAACTCAAATTGATCACACGGGTTCGGCGCGTGAGCGCATGGTCGATGGCGCGGGCGATCGTCCAGCTGCTGCAGACCGCTGCGTCCGAATCGGCCGCGGGATGCCAGCAGGCTTTTGACGCCAGGAGGTCGGCGCCGGGCGCGATGCCGTAGATGCCTTCCCCGTTTTCGGGCTGCGCCCCGATGATCCCAGCGACGGCTGTGCCATGCCGATCACTTGCAAAACTGGGGCGCCCCCCATCCACAAAATTCTCGATCTGGAGTTGCCCACTCGCGAAGTCGGGATGCTCAAAGTCCACGCCGGTATCGATCACGGCGATCCGAATGCCGTCTCCGCTCACCCATTGATGCGCTGCTTTCGCACCGACGCGCTCGGGGCCGTATTGCATCGCCGCGTAGGGGTCGTGCTGTCCCGGCGCCCCCAAGCTGACGAAACGCTGATTATGTTGGACCAGGCGGACCCCGGGTTGTCGCCGAATTCCCGCCATGATTTCTTCAACGTCGAGATGGCCGGGCACTCTGTAAACCACGCAATGCAAATCGATCGAATCGAGCGGAAATGCGCCCGCGATTTCGATTTCGAAGTAGCGTGCCAGCTTCTGCGCCAGGGCCTGCCTGAGGGCAGGCGTCAGCAAGTCGATCCCGACGACAATCTGATGCTCTTCCAGCTGCAGAGGCCGACGGACTGCCGGGTCACCGCGCTGATCCGGCGCGTTCATTGGGGCGCAGCCGACGAGGCCGCCAAATCCGACCAAGCCGAGGACAAGCACGAGGGTCAGCCACAGCGACGCACCGAAAGAAAGACGGGAGAGCAGGCCCGAGCCGGCTGGAGATCTCGGTGGCATAGGCGTTACGCCCCCGCCGAATCGGCATTCACGGCGTCCGCTTCGTCCTTTTCGTGCTTCGCGTTACCTGGCGCAGGAACAGGCTGCAGAGGCTCAGCCAGCGTCACGACCTCTGACGCGCGCAGGCTCGCGAGGGCCGCCTCCAAGGACTTGCCCGTCGCGATTGAAACCCGGTAAAGCCCGATCCTCGACGGACCGCCGACAATCGTTGCGTCCTCGGAGATCAGCAAACTACGAATCTCGGGTTCAGTCGCCGTCTGTGCAAAACCAACGAGAACTTCCCCCTCTTTCGCAGCAACCGCGGCCGAGGAAGCCGACGACGGCAAACCCGTTTCGTCTGTCAGCGTTTCGTAGCGAGCGGGCGCCTCGGGCGGCGAGACCGTACCGCCCGGGCCGAAGGCGAAAGCCGCAAGCAGGACCAATGCAGCCGCCTGAATACCCAGAGTCCAGCGTGGCAGAGCCGTCTTCTGCTGCAGCCAATCAAGCCAGCCTTGCGCTGCGTCGGACTGGGACGATGCGAAATCCTGCGCCGTTTCATCGACCCGGGGCGCCTCGATCGCGATCTGGGTTTGCAGGCGGTCGAATGCTCCGGGATCCGGGGTCCAGGGCACGGGCTCCTCAATGATCGCGCGCTTCATCAGCTCGAGGTCGGCCAGCGAGACGCGGCATGTCTCACAGCCCTCCAAATGGCGCGAAACTCCCTGGGCTTCATCCCCGTCGAGTTCGCCGTTTGCATACCAGGCCAGAATCGACTCGACTTGGTCGTGCTCATTCTCAGCCATCATCGCTGCTTCCTTGGACATGGTTAGGTACCTCCGCTGACCGATCGCGTATCTCGCTCAAGACGCGCCTTGCAGAATAATCTTGCGCGCATGAAACATGCGCGTCTTGACTGTGTTCACAGGACAATCGAGGGCCTTCGCCACCTCGGGGTAGGAGAGGCCAGAAAAGAACGTGAGTTCGACCACGGCGCGATGCTCCTCAGAAAGGCCCTGGATCCGCGAGCGCAGATCATCCAGTTCCATCCGCGCCTCGACGACATTCTCGACCGAAGAGTCTGCTGCGGGCAGTTGCGCCGCCCGCCCTTCGCTCCCCTCGTCGACTCGGTCCTTCACGTGCCGGCGCTCCTTATCAAGCAGCGAAAGCGCCTTTCTATGAGCGATCCCAAACATCCACGTCGAGACCTTCCCATACGGCTCGAACGTCGCTGCCTTCTGCCAAACCACCATCATCACGTCATTCACCGCCTCATCCACGAGCTCTGAGCGACGCAGCATTCGCCAAATAAAACCGCCCAAACGCGGAGCGTAAATCTGGTAGAGCGTCTCAAAGGCCTGCTTGTCCCCGCGGCCGACCCGCTCGAGCAGGCGCAGATCTTCTGCGTCCCGCGACCCGCTCGTCGGAGCGGGCACGGGGTTGTGGCTCTGGGCACGGGTGTCCGCCGAATGACTTGAAGGCGCCGTATTCATCTGCGCGTCGATTCCCCTCTCTCGAATTCGGTCATTGATCCGCAGCGGGCTCGGTCCGGTTCAAACATTTTACGCCTCACGGCGATTGAGTACCCCTCGCTTCCCCGAGGGTACTGCTTCTCAAGAAGGAAGGCGTGTCGAAATTCCGAAAGCCCTGCCGACATCGCCTTTGGTATTTTCCAGCCGGCGAATCCATTCGAAAGGCCCAGCTTTGATGAGGGACAGAACAAAGAGAGTTCCGTACAGGGCCTGCCCTGACGCGAGAGGCTTACGGGGCTCCCGTAGTACCCGTAGGCCCTTCCGTCGCGCCCGAAGGATCTCTTTCGCCGCGGTTCTCTTGGCTGTGCTTTTCTCCCAGGCCGCGCAGGCGGGGACATGGCAGCTGAATCAATCGCTCGAACATGATGGGACTACTCGCTGGTTCGATGTTTACGAACCCGATGGGCTCGGCAGCGCTCCCGTCCCTCTCGTCCTGCACCTGCACGGCGGCACGCTCAGCAAGGCGGCTATGCGCAATGAAGCGCCAGGCGAACTCCTGGCGATCGCAGACCGCGAGGGTTTTATCGTCATCCTGCCCAACGGAACCCGAGCGGACGGCTCCAGTGACCGGCTAGGGAGCTTCAACTGGAATGATTGTCGCGGGGATGCCATCGGCGTTCTTCCCGAAAGCGACGATGTCGGTTTCCTCGACGCGGTTCTCGATTGGGCGGAAGCCAGTTATCCGGTCGACTCAGACCGAATCTATGCCACCGGCGCTTCTAACGGCGGCATGATGTCGTACCGGCTGGCCTTCGAACGTTCAGAACGCATCGCAGCGATCGCCGCTCAGATCGCGAATCTCCCCGAATTCACCGACTGTGCGGTGACCGAGCCCGCAACGCCCATTTCCGTCATGATCATGAACGCAACCGAAGATCCCCTCGTGAACTGGGAGAACGGCGGCATCATTGGAGGCAATCGCGGGAGCGTCATTTCAGGACCGGCCACCCGCGAGTTTTGGCGCCTGTTCCTACAACCGACCGAGACTCCGCTCCACACGCTCTATCCGGATATCGACCCGATCGATGCGGGCCGCATCGAAAGCGAACTCTATGAGAACGTCTGGAAGGGAACGGAGCTGCTCTTCTACACCGCTATCGACGCAGGCCATACCTACCCGAGTTTGATTCACGACACCGCCCCAGGACTCGTCGGGCTCCTCGGCGACCAGAACAAGGATGTCGAATCCCTAGAGGAAGTATGGAGCTTCCTTTCGCGACAGAGCCTCGTTGTTCCTGAGCCGTCCTTTGGCGGCGGGCTCGGGCTGAGTGTGCTTATCCTGCTTTGCCGCGGGAGAAAGTTGCGCTCAGCCGATTAGGAGACGGGGCGGCATGGCTCAGACTTGCCCCCAGAACAAAAAAAACGGCACCCGAAGCCGACTGTTAGTCGAACCCTCGAGTGCCGTTCCAATAAAATCCCACCGTCGCGCTACTCTCCCACACAAGAAATGTGCAGTACCATCGCCGAAGCGGGGCTTAACTTCCGTGTTCGGAATGGGAACGGGTGTGGCCCCCGCTCTATGGACGGTGGGAAAAACCCTTCGACGCTTTTCGTTCAGCTCCCCGTTCCCTAAATAATGGGGCTGAACACGCCATTGTGTTCTTAAAGCCGATCCCGCAATCCAATGGATTGCGAATCGATCTTTGATCTCTGAATATCTTTCCGAGCTGGAGCGTCTTACATACGCGACATGTCATCACCCTCTGATCTTGGTCAAGCCTCACGAGCGATTAGTATTGGTCAGCTCCACACGTTGCCGCGCTTCCACCTCCAACCTATCAAACTCCTCGTCTTGGAGTGCTCTTCAGGGGACCGAAGTCCCAGGGAGATCTCGTCTTGAGGCCGGCTTCCCACTTAGATGCTTTCAGCGGTTATCCGATCCGAACGTAGCTACCCGGCTGTGCCACTGGCGTGACAACCGGTCCACCATAGGTTCGTCCATCCCGGTCCTCTCGTACTAGGGACAGATCCTCTCAAATCTCCTGCGCCCACGGCGGATAGGGACCGAACTGTCTCACGACGTTCTAAACCCAGCTCGCGTGCCACTTTAATCGGCGAACAGCCGAACCCTTGGGAGCTGCTTCACCCCCAGGATGTGACGAGCCGACATCGAGGTGCCAAACCTCCCCGTCGATGTGAACTCTTGGGGGAGATAAGCCTGTTATCCCCGGCGTACCTTTTATCCGTTGAGCGATGGCCCTTCCATTCGGAGCCACCGGATCACTAAGACCTGCTTTCGCACCTGCTCGACTTGTAGGTCTCGCAGTCAAGCTCCCTTCTGCCTTTACACTCTGCGGCTGATTTCCAAACAGCCTGAGGGAACCTTCGCGCGCCTCCGTTACTCTTTAGGAGGCGACCGCCCCAGTCAAACTACCCACCACGCAGTGTCCCCGACCCGGATTACGGGCCTAGGTTAGATTAGCAATACAATAAGGCTGGTATTTCAAGGTTGACTCCACCGAGACTGGCGTCCCGGTTTCAAAGTCTCCCAGCTATCCTACACGCACTGAATCGATAATCACTGCGAAGCTGTAGTAAAGGTGCACGGGGTCTTTCCGTCCTGCCGCGGGTCGCCGGCATCTTCACCGGCATTTCAATTTCGCTGAGTCTCTGGCTGAGACAGTGGGGAAGTCGTTACGCCATTCGTGCAGGTCGGAACTTACCCGACAAGGAATTTCGCTACCTTAGGACCGTTATAGTTACGGCCGCCGTTTACCGGGGCTTCGGTTCGCTGCTTCGTCCGAAGACTAACAGGTTCCCTTAACCTTCCGG
>JBGCEJ010000008.1:0-295614 GCA_045106235.1 Myxococcota bacterium | reverse complement strand
AGGCATGGGGATATCGCCCTCGATGACGTGGAGATCGCTATGGCAGATGCCGGAAGCGGAGGTCTTGATCAGGACTTCGCCCGTTCCGGGGTTATCGATCGAGAGATCTTCGATCTCCAGGGGGGCCTTGTTCGCGCGCATTACGGCAGCTTTCACTGATTCTCTCCTGTTTTTCGTTTGGTTCGTTTCGCTGATTTTTTTAATATTCGGTCGGCGCGCTCGAAAGAGTCGTGGCGGCCTACTCGCCCTTAAAAACGGGCGGTCGTTTTTCGAGGAAGGCCTTCGGCCCTTCGACCGCATCCTTGGACGACATCACCTTCATCCCGTGCTGCATTTCGATCCCGAAGGCTTCTTCCTCCGGCATCGTCTCTGTCGCACGCAGAGTCGCGAGAATCCCCGCGACCGCAAGCGGCCCGTTCGCCGAAATGCGCTCCGCGATTTCCGTCGCTTTCGCGAGCGCCTGGCCGTCCGGAACAACATGGTTCACGAGGCCAAGGTCATAGGCGCGCTGCGCCGGAAGGTCCTCGCCCGCGAGCAGCATCTCCGCCGCCACCGCGTACGGAATCTGTCGCCGCAAGCGAACGGCAGAACCGGCCATCGGGAAGAGTCCGCGCTGGACCTCGGTCACGCCAAACATCGCGCTCTCACCCGCGACGCGAATATCCGTCCCCTGCAAAATTTCGGTCCCACCGGCGCGCGCGAATCCTTCCGCCGCCAAGATCACGGGCTTCGTCGGACGATAGGTCTTGAGCCAGCAGTCCATCATCATGCCGGGGTTGTCCATCACCCGCTTCATGAAGTCGTTTTCGGGCTTCCCGGTCCGCAGTTTCGGAATCTCGGACAAGTCCATCCCGGCGCAGAAGGTATCCCCCGTGCCGGTCAGAATCGCGACGCGAAGCTCCGGATCTTCGTCGAGCTGCGTCCACGCATCACAGAGATGGCACATCACCTCGGAGTTCACGCAGTTCTTCTTCTCTGGACGGTTCAGCGTGACGGTCAGGATATGACCCTTCTTCTCGACGATGACGGCGGGCATGCAGGCTTCCTTCTATCTATGGGCGATGGGCGAATCGCGCGTGGAGCGCGTGTGATCAGCGCGACCTGGGTGAACGAGCGTTCGTCGCGGAAGGCAATTCTACGCAGTCACAGACTTCGCGGACACCCTCACGGCCCGTCGTTCTCAACCGGGGCCCCGAGCCAGAACCGAAACCCGAAGATGCGCGCCCATGTGCCTTCCCGCCTGCTCGTGCCTCTCGTGCCCCTCATGCCTCTCATGCTCATCATGCCCCGCGGGACAGTCGTCGCGCATGGATGCCTCCGCGGACGGGCAGAGGCCGGCGAACGCGTCAAGATTTGACCGGAATCGCCCGATTTAGCTCTAGAAATCGCGCCTCGAGGGTCTTCACCTTGAGGAGCGAGCTCGGGTCCGGTAAACAAAGAGACCAAGCCGTGATCCCCGATCGTCTAACGGCAGGACAACAGACTCTGAATCTGTGAATTATGGTTCGAATCCATATCGGGGATCCACTTTTTTTACGTGAAGAGACGTTGAGCTGGACGCTCCGTTTTCGCGCTCCGCGACAGGGGGAGTAGCCCTTTGGTCGGCTCGTTTGCGTGAAGAGACGCCCAGCTGGACGCTCCGGTTTCGCGCTCCGCGGCTGGGGGAGTAGCCCGTTGGCGGACTGGTTTTGCGTGAAGGGACGCCGAGCATGACATTCCGCATTTTCACGCATTGCCCGATCCTCGGCCCGCACGCGGCCCCCTCGATCGAGGGGCTTCGCGCGCGTCCGAAGATGCCGCCCACGATCGGTCCCTAGCAGTCCTCGCCAGCAAGCCAGCGGCTGCTTGGATCGCAGCTCATTTGCCGGCCTTCCATGCAGACGAGCGCGCCTTCGGAGAAGCGGTTGCCCTCGTGGGAGCAGAGCGCGGGCAACACAATCCCCTCCTTATGTTCAAGATGGTGGCGCATAGCATCCTCGGGAATATCCGCCTTAAGCGTCATACAGCCGGTCTGGGTCGCCAGCGCCATCAGTGTGATTGAAATCAGTCGCATGTGTGTTCCCTCGTTTCCATTGGTTTCAGCGGGCGCGTTATCTCCCATACGACTGGCGATGTTGGATATTGCAGCGCCGGAGATGACTCATAGTCCGGGTCGGAGTGCGAGTTCGGAGCCGCCCATTCGTATATCAAGGCATGGGCGAGAATCAGAGATTGAGCAGAAATCGACCGGGCGGCTTCGGGCGGGTGGACTCGCAAGGGGCGTCAGCCTTGCTTCCTCCGGCGATTCCCAACCTGCTCGTGATGGCCGGATTCAGAGATCTACCCTGGCGGGTGGAACCGATTCGAGAGAGTCTTTCATCAGGAACTCAAGCCCACGAACCGCCCGCTCGGAAAGAGCGCACGCGATCGGGCGGAGCGATCCACGACATGGGGACAGATCCACCAGAAGATGAAGCAACAAAGAGGCTTCTGGACCGTCTCGAGCGGGATGATCTGGATGCCTTTGCGGAGCTCTTCGCTCTGCACCGGGACGATTTGAAGCAGGTATGTCGCCGTCTCGTGTTTGACGCATCTTCGGTGGACGACGTGTTGAGTGAGATCTTCCTTCGCGCCCATCGTGCGTTCCCGCAGTTCAATCGCGAAAAGCCCTTTCGCCCCTGGCTGCGCGCGGTCGCCGCGAATCATTGTATCGATCGACTCCGTCGAGAGCGGACCGAACGGGGCATTTTCGATTCGGGCGATTTCGCCGTCGAGGCAGCTGCTGACCACGCCCCTGATGCTTTGCTCGGAATTACTCAGCGGGAAGAGCGGGACGCAGTACTCAGAGCACTCGATTCGCTGCCCACGAAATTCCGTGTGCCACTCGTCCTTCGCTTCTACAAGGAGCTCGACTATGAAGCGATCGCGTCAATTCTGGGGACCACGCGGAATCAGGTAGGAACGCTGCTCTATCGAGGCAAGGCGAGGCTTCGCGCCGAGATCCTTGCGCAATCGGCCAAGGACGCGACCGTACACGAGGAGGAAACGCGATGACGGAGGAATGGATGGACAACGCCTGGGATCATTCCGATGCGTGCCCGCCGGAGTGGATGCTCTCGTTTTATGTCGACCGTGAACTCGAAGAGGAGAATCGTCTTCGCGCAGAAACGCATCTCGTTCATTGCGTGTCGTGCCGGGAGCGCGTCCTTGCACTCGACTTTGAAGCGGACGCTCTGCGCGCAGCGCTCTCCCTGGAAGATCAATCCGAATCTGCGCAGGCACGTGCGCCGCTCATGAACGGTGAAACGACCGCGGCAGGCGCAGGCGCGGCAGTTGCGGTGGGTGCGACGAGCCTCTTCGTTCTGGGTTGGCTCTTCGCTGCGCCCTGGCCGGCCGCCTTCGCTTGGCTCAGTCCACTCGATGGCCGCAATCTATTCGCGTTGTTCTTCGATACGCTCGAGACCCTGCGCAACGAGGGCCCGGCTCTCTTTCAATTTACGATCGCCGCGATCGCATTAGTGAGCACTGCATTTCTGATGACAACCTCCCTCTCTCTGATCCTTCGTCGAGTCCAACAACGAGCCGGCGCGGCGCTCACCCTCGCGGCGATCGGGTTTGCGGCGATTTCGCCTTCCCCGTCCTCTGCGCTCGAGGTTTTCTTCGATCAAGAATCCCTCGACTTGCCCGCAGGAGAGACCGTCGAAGACAGCTGGATCGTGACAGGGGACTCCCTGCGCATCGATGGGACATTGCGCGGCGATCTCGTCGTCTTCGGCGATCGCCTTGTCATCGCGGGCACGGTCGACGGCAACGTGATCAGCGGCGCGCGGCGCATCGAGATCAGCGGACATGTGACAGGATCGATCTTGGCCTTTGGCGAGCGCGTGCAGATCTCAGGGCAGATCGATCAAGGCGCTCTCGCCGCGGCAGGCCAGACAACACTCGGAAAATCCGGCCGCATCGGCAATAGCCTCGTAGCCCTGGGCGACGGGCTGCTTGTATCGGGTGACATCGAACGCGACCTGTTCGGCTATCTCGAATGGCTCGAACTCGAGGGCAAGGTCGAGCGCAGTGTCGTCATGCATATCGAGCAAATCGACATCCTGGCGAACTCACGCGTCGGAGGCGATCTCGAAATCCATTTCAGCGAAGACGAGGAGAGGATCGCGATCGACGGTTCCGCGGAAATCGGCGGCGAGACGCGACGCATGCCCGACGAGCCCGACCCATCGACCCGCCTCGACCGCTACGGCTCCGCTGAATTCTATACTCATCTCGTCTTATCCCTAGCTGCAGCCTTCCTGTCCGGGCTCGTCGCCTACAGCCTAGCGCCCTGGCTCTTTTCGATGATCTGGCAGAAGCCCAGCGATCTGCTGAAGCCCGTGGGCTTCGGCTTCATTTTCGTATTCGCCGTTCCAATCGGTCTTCTCCTCGTCGCAATCACGATCGTGGGCATCCCCATCGCATTGGCCGGGTTCGCGGCCTGGGCTGCTGTTCTCTATCTCGCAAAGATCCTGGTCGCCAGCATGATCGGGCAAACGCTCCTGGGCAGGGTCGAGGAGCCCGCTTGGCGAGACTTTGCATTGCCGCTCATCCTCGGCCTGGTCATCGTCCTTGCCGCGGGCGGCCTTCCATTCGTGGGCGGACTGTTGACGTTCCTGACTCTGCTCGCGGGCAGTGGACACCTCATACTCCGCATTCGCGACGAGGGCGCGTAATCGTCCCGAGCGAGTACTGAGCCTTCAATCGTCACCGCGCACGAACCTCACAACTACACGCCTCGAGCTCACGCCCCTCGCCCCCCGCCTCAGGCCAAGAGCCATCCTCCACCCGCATAGCACGCAGCATCGAAAGCCCGAACCGTCGGCGCTGACACTTCTCATTGAAGTCGATCACGCCCTCGAATTCCTCCCGAAGCGCAACCCGCATCCGCTTCGGTAAAGCCCCCGCGAAAAGCCGTCGGCTGAGCAGGCCTGAGACTTCCTCGGCCACGCGCGTGCGATCTTCGCCCAGGGATTCGAGCGCTCCTTCCACGACGTTCTGCTCTCGCGCGAGAATCAGGCAATCGAGCTGGAGTCCGCGACGCCCCTCGAAGCCTTCGGGCTCGACGCCGGCCAGCAGGCTCATGAAGACGGGGCGGACGTTGAAGAAAATAGCGACGTTCGTGCCGCGCAGAAACGCCAGGGTTTCCGACGAGAGCGAGCGGCGTGCGAAAAATCCCGTCGGCCCGGGAGAATCGACCGCGCCCATGGCGACCGGCGGCAGCCAACCTCCGACCGTGATTGCACTCGCGCCGTCGTAGAAGCGCGTGGGGATCGAAACCTCGCTCTGAAGCGCTGCCGACCAGCGCGCGTAGGTTTCCGCGTTACAGGCGATATCGCCGCAATAGTCGAGAAACTGCGGTCCCGAAGGTCGCGTTGAAGCGCATCCGGAAGCAAGCCAGACGAGAGCGAAACCTAACACCAAGACCCGAAGAGACGAACTCGGGACCCGCCTCATGAGCCCTCTCCTCGACCTGCAAAACCAGACCCACCTGCGAAAACGCCAAGCTGCCAAAGTGAAATCAGAGCGATCCCCGTCGCGCCAAACTCCATCACCATCGCGGAGACGCTCGTAAAATCCGTTGCGCCCACAACGAAGACGCCAAAGGCCCTCGCCAAGGCGGCGCCCCCCATATACAGACCGCCCACCACGAGGCCGGGGACATGATAGGCCGGACGTCCGGCTGCCCAGAAGAAAAAGAGCGCGAGACCGAGCTGCGAGCCGCCGTACATCGTCCGCGCTTCGGTGATACCCGCCGATGCATCAAACGAAATGCCTGCCGCGCCCAGAATCGCATCCGGGGCGAAGAGGCCGAGAAGACCGAAGCCGCCCCAGGCCAGACCGAATAATAAGAGTGCGTAGCGCGCCAAAATAATCCCTCGCCGAGTTCAGCCCGATACTAGCGAGTTACTTGCCTATACATCGCACGTGCATCGCACATGCGATGCGTACGCCGCCCAACGCCGCGCCCGCCATAAGAGTCACCCGCTTCGCGAGCCGCAAGCCGACCCATTCCCGCGAAACCGCCCAGCCTCGGCATATCTGGTTGCAATCGCGCTCAGTCCACCCCGTCAGCCAACCGATAATTCTGTGACGTCTGACCTCGGCATCCACGCCGCAACTCAGGCGAAAAGTCCAATCGCCCAGCGAGGAGCACGCAGCGTGAGCAACCCCAAGATCCAAACAGAAGCGTCCGAACCCCATCTCGAATGGGATACGCCGATGTATCGCCTCGCTGTTAGCCAGCTCGACCGGACGGCCGAGCGCATGTCCCTCGATCCGAATATCTGGCAGCGCCTCCGCACGCCGCAGCGCGCGCATGTCGTCTCCTTCCCCTTCCGGCGCGATGATTACGATACGGTGGAAACGGTCTTCGGTTATCGCGTGCAGCATCTCCTCACGATGGGCCCGACCAAGGGCGGCCTCCGCTACGACATCGACGTGGACCTTGGCGAGACGACCGCGCTCTCGATGTGGATGTCCTGGAAATGCTCGATCATGAACCTGCCCTTCGGTGGCGCTAAGGGTGGCCTTCGAATCGATCCGCGAACACTCTCGCGAAACGAAAAGCAGCGCATCACTCGTCGCTTCACCTCCGAGATCATTGAAGTGATCGGCCCCGACCGCGACATCCCCGCGCCCGATCTGGGAACGGATGAGCAGGTCATGGCCTGGATCATGGATACGTACTCGCAACAGAAGGGCCATGCCGTGCCCGGCGTCGTGACGGGGAAGCCGATCGAAATCGGCGGCTCTCAGGGTCGCCGAGAAGCGACGGGCCGCGGCGTCATCACCTGTGCCATCGAAGCCTGCCGCGAGCAAGGCATCGAGTTCGAAGGCGCGCGCGTCGTCGTCCAGGGCTTCGGCAATGTCGGCGCGACGGCTGCACGCCTGGCGGACGAAGCGGGGGCCTGCGTTGTCGGCATTTCGGATGTGAGCGGCGGGATCTACGCCGAAAAGGGCATCGACTTTCAGGACCTCGACGAATGGCTCCACGCGAACCCCACCCTCGCGGGCTTCCCCGATGCGGAACCGGTTTCGAACGAAGAGCTTCTGATGCTGCCCTGTGACGTTTTGATTCCCGCAGCGATTCAGAATCAGATCACAGAAGACAATGCCGATCGGATCCGATGCCGCGTGCTCGTGGAGGGCGCAAACGGCCCCACCTCACTCGAGGCCGACGATATCCTCTCGGATCGCGGCATTTTCGTTGTGCCCGATATCCTCGCGAACGCGGGAGGTGTTACGGTGTCGTACTTCGAATGGGTCCAGGGCCTGCAGCAGTTCTTCTGGGAAGAAAACGAAGTCAATGAACGCCTGGGTCGCCTGATGAAAAACGCGTACGGCGAAGTTGCCGAGGTCGCCCGGCGCGAGAAGATCGACCTGCGCAGCGCCGCCATGATGCGGGGCATCGAACGGATCTGCGAAGCCAAGCGACGCCGAGGCATCTTCCCCTAACTCCGAGCCCCGAGCCCCGCCAGGCGAACGCCTAACAAAACTGAATACAGAGCACGCACACTCAAGGAAGAGACTGCAATGAACACTCTGATGATGGAAAGCGAACCCGACCCAACGACGGAAACGGTCGCTTGCGCAGCCCCTACAGCATCCGCGGCACCGCGTTCGAAGCGGCGCTTTGGGCTCGGCTTGCTCACGATCTGCCTCGCCCTCGGCATGCTCATCCCGCCGGACGCATTTGCGGCGAAGTACTACAACTCCGGTCGCAAGTTCCGGCGCGGCGTTTCGAACATGGCGCTCGGCGTGCTCTCGATTCCCGGCCAAATGACGGAAGAATCGAAAAAGCGGGGCTACGGCCTCGGCCTGCCCTACGGATTCGTGAAAGGGATCGGCTATTTCGTCGCGGCCGAGGCGGTGGGCACGTGGGAGTTCCTGACCTGCCCGTTCCAGTTCCCGAAAGGCTTCAAACCGATCTTGGAACCCGAATTTCCCTGGGACTATTTCCGCGGACCGCCCAAGCAATCACGCCGCCGCGTCGACCGCCGGAGCCGCTAGCGACAATTCGGGCGACGGCCCGCCGCCTGCGCCTGCTGATAAAGGGGCATCGCATCGGAGAGCCAGCCCTGGAGCTGTGCGATCCGCGTGGCGTGGCTCGGATGGGTGGACATGAACTCGGGCGGGGCCTGCCCGCCGGACGATGCACCCATGTTCTGCCAGAGCGGGATGCTCTGCCGCGGATCGAATCCCGCGCGGGCCATCAGGAGGAGACCGATCTCATCGGACTCGCTCTCCTGGGTTCGACCGTAGGGCATCAGAATGCCGTACTGCACGCCGGCGCCGAGGATCCCCATCATCTGCTGCTGAGCCGGCGTTCCCGCGCCGAGGAAAACCGCGCCCGCCTGCATGATCGTCTGGGCGCCCATCTCCTGGGAAGCGCGCTCGTTACTATGCCGCGCGAGGACATGGCCCACTTCGTGGCCGAGGACGGTCGCCAGCTGATCCTGGTTCGTCGCGACGTTGAGCAACCCCGTATGCACGCCGATCTTGCCACCGGGGAGCGCGAAAGCATTCGCTGACTCGTCCTGGAAGAGTTCGACTTCCCATTGTGCGACGGAAACGGACCGCATGTCTTCCGCGGTCAGCCCAGAAATGATCGCACTCGCGACGCAGCGTACATAAGCCGTCTGACCGGAATTCGTCGAGCGCGTCGAGCCCTGGCGAATTTCCTGAAACGCTGCAGCGCCCATCGCAGACATCTGCGTCTCATCGTTTAGCAAGAATTGGCGGCGGCCGGTCGGCGACGTCGCGCAGCTCACGATGAACCCGGCGAGGGCGACCAAGGTGGCGAGGCGGATCAGATGGCTTTTCATGGGATTTTCCTCTCTTGGAGATCAGCGAACACGACGGGCGCTTTCTCTTTCCCGTCTCACTGCCCCTCTAAATGGGCGCCCCGCGCATTTCGTCACGGAAACCCAGGACGGAGATCGGATCGAACGCGAAGCGCTCTTCCCTTCCGCTCCCTCCGAAGATCAAGGCGCGAAACGGCGAAAAATGTGGCGGAGAGGGTGGGATTCGAACCCACGAGGGCTTGCACCCTGCCGGTTTTCAAGACCGGTGCCGTCGACCGCTTGGCTACCTCTCCGCGGGATTGATCGGGCTTCGGGAGCGTATCTCGGGACGGCGCTCTCCACCAACTCTAAGCGGCGGGAACGGGAGCGAAGGAGCGAAAATTCGCTCCGGGCGGGCTGCTTGGTCTCTGGGCCGCCGTCTGGCTACTTCGAGCCGCGGGCGTGGGGACCTTGAGGATAGGAAGCCAGGCCGATGAGCCCCAGGAGCATCAACACAGCGGAAGACGGTTCGGGGACGAAGATCAGGGCCGAAGTATCAAAGCCCGGAGCGAACTGCGTCGCGGAATCGAAAAAGGCCCCATCGAAATTCGTATTCGTCTGATCCGAGAGATTCGAAAGGTCCGCGCCAAGCAGGCTTGCCCCGGTAAAGCGGGCATTCCGGAGGTTGGCCGTCCCGAAATTCACGCCGTTCACCACAGCGTCCGTGAAGTCTGCGTTGCGAGCCTCGATATCCAACAAGGATGTATTCGAGAGGTCTGCCCCCAGGAATCGTGCGTTGCGCAGATTGGCATCCGCAAGGTCCGCGCCGACGACGGTCGCATTCGTGAAGTTCGCGTCCCGGGCCTCAACGCCCAGCAGAGTCGCGCTCGTCAGGTCTGCGCCGACAAGAATCGCGCTTCGAAGATTCGCATCGTTCAAATTCGCGCCGGTCAGGATCGCATTTGTTAGGTTGGCGTTCCGAAGATCGGTCGACCGAAGCAACGCATTCATGAAGATGGCGTTGGTGAAGTTGACGTTTCGGAAATCCGAGAACTCGAGGTTCGCATTCGTCAGAATGATGCTTTCAAGAGATCCGTTGCGATGCGCGCTGCTCTCGAAGGAATGATCTTCGCCGGTATGATCGCCAAAGGCGGCCAATGGACCTGCCGTCGCCGTCGATGCAGCCCCCAAAAGCATGGCAAACAGCGCGAGCACGATGCCAAGGTGTGTTTGGGATGGAATTGAAGTCTGTCGACGGGAGATGCGGCGCATACAGAACGCTCCGGCTTATTCCGCTCCGCACTCTGCCCAGAATCGGCCAAAATGCGGTCACGAGAAAGGAAGATCAGAAGGCGTTATCGGCCGGTATATATGTGGCCTTTACAACTCAGTTGTTCCAACGGCGCCGAAACCCATAAAAGTACTGAGAATCGCGCAAGTCACCGGAATCGTTGACGCAATCACACTCCATCCGGCGCGCCTCCCGTGCGGGTGCGAGCCCTCTATCATCGGGACTCAGCAAATTCCGAGGCGCCTTCCCTGCCTGAACTAGACTCCTCCTCCCCTCTTTATGCCGCTTTGCTGATCGCAAAGGAACCCACACACCATCATGGCCGACTCCCAGCCCCACGCCTTCCTTCCCCCAAAGACGAAGCAAACCATCGCCGCCAAAAAGGCCTTCTCAGCCGGGGACGCGCCGACCGAGACCTCGGAATTCGACAATCCCAAGGATGTCCTCCGAGAGAATGTCGACCGAATTTACGAACTCCAGCGCAAGCTCTACGCCGACAATCGCTTTTCCCTTCTCCTCGTCTTTCAAGCCATGGACGCCGCGGGCAAGGACAGCACGATCCGCCACGTGTTAAGCGGCGTGAATCCGGCGGGCTTCCAGGTCTTCAGCTTCAAGCAGCCCTCTTCGGAGGAGCTCGAGCATGATTTCCTCTGGCGCTCTGCACGCCGACTCCCGGAGCGCGGCCGAATCGGCGTCTTCAATCGCAGCTACTACGAAGAAGCCCTCGTCGTCCGCGTACATCCCGAATACCTCGGCGGACAAAACCTTCCCGACGTGGATCCCGCCGAGATCAAGAAGAAATTCTGGGAGCATCGCTTCGAATCCATCCGCGACCATGAAGCGCATCTCGCGCGAAACGGAACCGTCGTCCTGAAATTCTGGCTGAACGTCTCCCAAGACGAGCAAAAAAATCGATTCATCGACCGCTTGCGCCGCCCGGAGAAGAACTGGAAGTTCTCCGAAAGCGACCTTTCCGAGCGCGCGCATTGGGACGCCTACATGGACGCGTATTCGGAGCTTCTGCCCGAGACGTCCCGGCCCTGGGCGCCCTGGTTTGCGATCCCCGCGGATTCCAAGAAGCGCATGCGGGCGATGGTGAGTCAAATCGTCGCCGATACGCTGGAAGCGATGCCTCTGGCCTGGCCGACTGTTCCCGAGGCCAAAGCCGCGGAATACGCCGAAATTCTAGAAAACCTCGAGCGCGACGAATAACAGGAGTAAATCATGGATCTCGAACTCGCCGGCAAGCGCACCTTGATTACCGGCAGCTCACGTGGAACCGGAGCTGGTCTCGCCAGCGTACTCGCCCGAGAAGGCGCTTCCGTCTGGGTGCACGGCTTTGAGCTCGAAGCCGCGGAGAAGATCGCCGCCGGGATTCGTGAAGAGGGCTTCGATGCAAAAGCCGTCGAGGGCGACATCCGAACCGACGAGGGAGCAGCCGAAGTCGCCCGCGCCGTGGGCGAGATCGATATCCTCGTAAACAATTACGGTGTTGCGGAAGGCGGCTCCTGGGAGAGTCCGACCGAGGACTGGATCGACATCTATCACAAGAACGTGTTATCCGGCGTCCGTCTCGTCCATGCCTTTACGCCCGGCATGAAGGAACGGGGCTGGGGGCGCGTCCTCTTCCTGAGCACCGTCGGCTACAATCGACCGAACTCCCGCATGCCTCATTACTACGCGTCGAAAACCGCGCTCGTCAACATGACGGTGTCTCTCGCGAAGGAACTCGCGAATACCGGCGTCACCGTGAACTGCGTAAGCCCCGGCATCATCGCCACCGCCGAAATCAAAGAGATGTTCCGGCGCCGCGCCGAAAAGAACGGCGAGCCCACAGACTGGCCCAGCCTCGAGAAGCAGATCGCGAGCGGCGACATGGCGAACCCCGCTGGCATCGTCGGCACGCCCGAAGACATCGGCCATCTCGTGGCCTTCCTCGCCAGCGACAAGGCACGCTACATCAACGCCGCCAATCTCCGGATCGACGGCGGAACCGCGGACTCGATTTCCTAGCGCGCGCGTTTCATCGCTTCGAGCTCGTCCAGGATCTCGCGATGGCGAATCGCGCCGAGCGTATAGCCCCGCGCGACCATCGAACTAACCATGACGAACACGACCGGCACGAGCGCGGTCAGAGCACGCAAGGCCCAGACCACAGGCGGATCATTCTCGACGCCCTGTTCAAAGCCCACCCAGTCGAGCACAGCGAAAGCGACCGCAACACTGAGCGCCCCCGAAAACTTCCGCAAGAAAGTAAACACCCCGACGTAAAGTCCCTCGCGGCGCTGCCCCGAGAGGATCTCGTCTTCGTCCGCGACGTCCGCCACCATCGACCACGGAATCATGTCGCAGACGGCGTAGCCCGCCCCCGCGAAAGCCGTCGCGACGAGCGTGACCGAGAAGGGCCACTCGGGCTGATTGATAAAGAGGCACCCAAGCCCGAAGACCCAACCCACACAGCCGTATCGATAAACCGTGGCCTTATCGCGCCCACGCGCGAAGCGCAGCCAAAACGGCATCGCAATCATCGTCGAAAGCAGGAAGACCCCCATCACGATCTCGAAGTCTTCGGGGCGACCAATCACATACGTGAAGTAGTGAAGAAAGAGGGCCATCGGCAGATCGATCGCGACCCGCCCCAACGCAAAAAGTCCGAGCAGCCTCCGAAAGCTTCCGTTCGAGGCCAAGAGCCGGAAATAGTTCTCGGTCGATAGCGGCTTGCCCGAAGGCTCTTCGCGCCGCTCATAGGTCACCCACCAAATCGGCAGCCAAGGAATCAAGATCCAGAGCCCGAACACCGCCCCCGTCATCGCCCAGGCGCCATCGTCGCCGCCTAGCCGCATAGCGAGCGGGCGGAACGTCAGCAGAATCAGAAGCGTCCCCACAAGCGACGAAAACGAACGGAACGTCGCAAGCGAAGTCCGCTCATGATAGTTCTCCGTCAACTCCGGGAGCAGCGCCTGATAGGGCACGACGACGATGGTCATGCTCACGCTGATCAAAATATAGATGCCGGCGTAGTAGGCGAACTGCAGTCCGGAACTTTCGAAATGCGCCGGAAACCAGATCGCCGTAAAGGCCGCAGCAAAGGGAACCATGCCGATCAGAATAAACGGGCGACGTCGCCCCGCCTTCCAGGTCGTGCGATCCGAAAGCCGTCCCATCCAAACATCCGAAATCGCGTCCGCGCTTCGCCCGACCAGAGGAACCAGGCCCGCAAGGCCGATGCGCATTCCCACCACGTCCGTCAGGTAGAACGGAAAGATCATCGTCAGCGCAACCAGCGCGACATTCGTCGAGTGGTCGCCGAGGCCATAGATGAGCTTCAGATGCAGCGGAAGGCGTTCTTCGGACACGGGCTTAGCCTACACAATGCCAGAGGCAGGGACTCGGAACCGGGACTAGACTCCCGCCCATGAAATCCGCCGAAGCCTCAGAGTCCGCAGCCTCGCCCTCCAACCCGGCCCTCAGCGGCGAAGCCACCTCGAGGCGTATCGCGGCCATCGACTGGATGCGCGGCTTCGTCATGGTCCTGATGGCGATCGACCATGCCTCCCAGATGTATAACGGCGGGCGCGTGAGCGCCGACTCGGCCTATCTGATGAACCCGGAGACCGGGGGTCCCGCCTGGATTCCGGGCACCCTCCTCGATAACGCCCAGTTTTACACCCGCTGGATCACCCACCTCTGCGCGCCGACCTTCCTTTTCTTGTCCGGCACCTCCCTCGCGATGAGCCTTGAGAAGCGCCGCGCCGAGGGCATGAGCGAGTCCGCGCTCGACAAGCATCTCCTCATCCGCGCGGGCTTCGTGCTCGCCTTCGAAGGGGTGCTGACACTCCTCGCCGGCATGGGCGTGCTGATCCTTCAGGTGCTCTACGCGATCGGCGCTTCGATGATTGCCATGGTGGCCCTGCGCCGACTCCCGACGATGCTCCTGCTCGCCCTCGGCGGCGGCTGGCTCGTCGGCAGTGAATACATCCTGCTTAATTATTTCCCGATCGACGCAACAGAACGCTCGCTCTTCGACGTTCTGTTCTTTGTCCCGGGCTTCGCGAGCGGTGTCTATGTGCTCTACCCCATGCTGCATTGGCTCGCGATGATGTTGTTAGGCTGGGCTTTTGGTCGCCGCCTTCTCGAACTCGGAACCAGCAAGCACGGCCGCACTGAAGCAGAGAAGACGCTTCTCATGGGCGGCATGACGTCGCTCCTCGCCTGGTCCTTCATCCGCTCCCAAAACGTCTACGGAAATATGGGGCTCTACCGCGACGACACGACCATCGTTCAGTTTCTCCACATGAGCAAATACCCGCCCGCGCTCACCTACACCCTGATGGAACTGGGACTGATGGCGCTGATCCTGGTCGTTTTCATGCGTTTCGAACGTCGCATGACCGGGCCCGCACGCGCAGGAAACCCGCTCCTCGTCTTCGGCCAGACCGCCTTCTTCTTTTACATCCTGCATTTCATCTTGCTCGGCGGATCCGCGATGGCGATCACCGGCGGCATGATGCTCCGCGGCCTCCAGGAAACCTACATCGCCGCCGCCGTCACACTCGTCGTGCTCTACCCGATCTGCCTCGGCTTCCGCGCACTCAAGAAAAAGCATCCGCGAAGCCTGCTGCAGTACATCTAGCTCGCCGCGAGTTCTTCCTTGCGCTTGAGGTAGCCCTTCACCATCTCGCCCATGATGACCGGGTTATACACATCCTCTTCATAGGACCATTTCATGTCCCCCGCATACTTCAAGATGGTCACGTTCATGGCCTGATGAACGCTGCCGTCTCCGGGATCTTCGAAACGATTCCAGACATGGCAGACGACCCAGCCGCGGTCTTTGTCGATCACATACCACTCAATCGGGAAATACTTCATCTCGTTGATGATGGGCCCGGACATCGTCTTCTGAATCCAGTTGTAGATCGCCTCGCGTCCACCGAAGGTCCCGTAATGATGTTCGATATAGGTCGCGTCTTCGGTGAACATGTCTGCCCACTCGCGCCAATCGCCGGACATCCCCGCCTTGAGCGCCGTCGCCTGATAATGCGCGAACGCCTCTTCTAGTTCTTCGCGACTCCATCGACCCATTTCGTCTCTCCCTCGTTCGGATTCCGCCCTACGCAGCAGCGCGCATCGCCCATTCATTCTACGAGCCACAGCGCTCGATGAAAACCCACCCCGATCCGCTCCCACACACGCCGGGCGGCCCCAATCCCCCAAAATCCGCCGCCGGGCGGACGCGCCCAGCCCGAACCCGTTATGCTGAAAGCGGCGCTCCACACTGCGCCACGCCATGCCACGCCACACCTCGCCAAGCCAAGCCAAGGATCCAAGATGACCGACTTCCGCGCCGTCCCCGCCCAGAGCTTCGAACGCATCGCCAATTTCCGTGATCTCGGCGGCCACACGACCCATGATGGTCGCCGCGTCGCCGCCGGGCGCCTCCTGCGAAGCGGGCATCTCGGCCGTGCGAGCGACGCCGACCTGGCCACCCTTGCGCCCTACGGCCTGCGATGCATTTTTGATTTCCGAACCGCAAGCGATATCGCCCAGGAAGGCGCCGACCGCCTCCCCGGCGAAGCGGAGAGCCTACTGCTCCCCATGCCCGACCCCGCGAAAGGCGCCGACATCCGCAGCATGATGGAAGACAGCAGCCCCGACCAACTCGAAGAACTTTTCGGCAACGGAAAAGCCGAAGCCATGATGAGCGGCTCCGCAGCCGGCCTCGTCCGCGAACGCCGCGAGCCCTACTCGATCTTCCTCAAGACCCTCGCCCGAGCAGAAAAAGTCCCCGCACTCTTCCATTGCTCCGCAGGCAAGGACCGCGCCGGCTGGGCCGGCTCCGTCGCCCTCCTCACCGTCGGCGTGCCCGAGGAAGAAGTCATCGAGCAATATCTCCTCAGCAATCGAGCCGCCGACCAAATCATCGAGCAGGCCAGTTCGAACGGAAACGAATTCTGGCATCCCGCCCTCGAACCCCTCGTCGGTGTCCGCGAGGAATATATCCAAGCCTCATTCAATGCCGTCCGCGAAGACTGGGGCGATTTCGAGGGCTACCTGCGCGAAGGACTGCAGATTACCGACGCAGAACGCGAGGCCATTCGAGCGAACCTGCTCGAATAACATGTTAAAGGGCGCCCTGGGCTATCCGTCCGTCGACAAGAACTCAAGCAGGTTCTGGTCGGGATCTCGAAAATAGACCGACTGCCCAAGAGAACCGTCTGCGGCAGGCCGCGGCTCCGGCCCAACCTCGACCTCAACGCCCTCCCCTTCAAGCATCGCCGCCGCTTCCGAAATCGGCCCATCGAAGCGAAAGCAAAGATCGCCGGAACCGGGCGTCGGCGCCAAAGCATGCGGCTTCGCCGGTGCGCTCGCAGAATGAATACTGAGCCGACTCGCCCCGACCTGCAGAATCACGACGGGAATATCGCCGCGGCGCCAAGCGTCCTCGTAATGCGTCTCCGCGCCGAGCACCCGGCGATAGAAATCAATCGTCGCCTCCGGGTCCGCGCAGGTCAGTGCGACATGGTCGAGTCCTCGAACGGGCATCTCTCTTCCTCCTCCCATCGAGGGTATCATGAGCCCCCGCGACGATCAGGCCCCGCACCCCGCTCACACCCGCCCGCGCGTCGCGCCGAACAACAGGAGAGACATAATGCCCGCGACCGAAATCCTTGCCCTCGAAAAGCGCGAAGGCGGCATAGCCGTCCTCACCCTCAACCGCCCCGAACGCCTGAACGCGCTCAGCGGCCCGCTCCTCGACGCACTCATTGCGCAAATCAGCGCCCTCGATGCCGACCCCACGGTCCGGGTCATCCTCCTCGCCGGGGCCCCGCGCCCAGACGGTCGCCCCTGCTTCAGTGCCGGCGTCGACGTCCAGGCCTTCGCGGACGGTGAAGGCGTCACGAACGAACAAGGCTGCGGCCTAACAGATCAGCTCGACGATCTGCTCACACCCTCGATCGCCGTCATCGACGGCATCTGCACAACCGGCGGCGCCGAGCTCGCCCTCGCCTGCGATTTCCGACTCGTCGCAAAGAGCGCCCAAATCAGCGACTGGCACCTCAAGAAGCTCGGCATCGGGATCGGCTCCTGGGGCGCACCGGTCCGCTGGGCCCGGGAAGTCGGAGTGACCCGCGCGAAGGAAATCATGCTGACCGGCCGCGTCATCGACGGCGAAGAAGCCGAACGTATCGGCTTCGCAACCGCAGTCCATGAAAGCGCTGACCTCATGCCCGCCGCCCTCGACATGGCGAGCATCATCGCCGAGATGGATCCCGACGGTGTCCGCCTCCTCCTAGCCAACCTCGACCGAATCGCCGACATGAGCCGCGACCAGGGACTCCGCTGGGCGCAGCTCTCCGCGGACTGGCTCGGGGTCAGCGTGAAAGAAGAGCAGCTGAAGGGGAAGGTGCTGGGCTAACGCCGCTGTCCTACGCCGCCCTAAGCCGCCACGATCTTCGAGATAATCTCTTCGATCGCCTTGTCCGCGATCGCCTGCATCTCCGCGTCCGTGCGGTCCTGAATCGGATGCTCCACGTAGACGGCCGAGGGCGTCGTGCCGAGCGCTTTTGCCTGAGCATCGGCGCCGTCGATGAACTCGACCGTGGAAACGAAAACGCTGGGAATCCCGCGATCCTCTAGATCAACCGTGTCGTGCACACTGCACGACGTGCAGCTCCCTCAATCCGCTAAGGCTTCGACCACGGCGTCGCATTGCTGCGCGATCTCGTGGCGAAGATCGATCGGCGCGGGCTTCGTAAAGGTCGGCTTCGCGAAACGAACGACGGTCGCGCCGCGTTCTTCAAGGCGCGTCTCGAGCTGATCGAGGAAAACGTCGCCCCGGGCTTTCACGATATCGAGGAGCCCGATCGTTCGGCCATCGAGGGCTGCGAGTCGCGCCGCCCGGGCCCGTTCTGCCGGAACGCGTTCGCTGGTCGGATCCAGAAGAGTGCTCATGCTTTGATCTCCTTCGAAATAGTCTGGCTGCCCATCTCGCCACCAACCCAACCCGGAATCAGCGCCGAGAAAAGCCCCGCGCCGCCGCCGGCATGCACGATATGAATACCGTTCGGCTTGAACTTGGGAATCATCTGGCCCTTCACGCTCTCCGGCATGCCCTCGGCAATCCCGTGCGCGCCGCGAACCAAATCGTCGCCGGGGATCAGCGTCAGCTCTTGCAGCTTCGCTCGCAGATCATCCTTCGACCATCCCGCCTCGCGGAAAATCCGAGCATGTTCGGGCGAGACCACAACAATCACGTCAAACGCGAGCACCATCTTCGGCGTGTACATCGAGTTGAGCGCTGCCGCGAAGGAATGCGCCAGATCGACCGGGTCCCGTGCGATTTGATCCACGATCGTGCGCGGCCCTTCGCCGGGGAAAACCGTGATCGCGTTGACGCCCTCGGCGATTCCGAAATCCGTCGACATCGGCGTCCAGGGCGAGCCTTCCTCATCTTCTGCGAAACAGAAGCTCAGCTTTCCGGGGTTGCCTAACGTCGACCGATCGACTTCGCCGGGCCGACCGCCGCCGACATTGCGTACGATGAGCTGGAGCGCGCGACCGATCGTGCTATTCGCACGGTTGCCCTGCCCCATCACGTTTTTGCCCGAGTTCATTCCGATCTGGCGTCGTATCGGACCGTTCACGATGAACACGGGCCCAACCGACATCGTCGTCGCAAGCAGGCCGTGGACATTGAACTCATCCGTACAAATCGCCTCGAGTCCCGTCAGCACAATCGGGAGATACTCGGGCTTGCAGCCCGCCATGACCGCGTTGATTGCGACTTTCTCGACGGTGCAAGGTGCGAGATCCGGAGGCACGATCGCGACCACCTCATCCGGCGCGCGCGTCGTCCCCTCAAGCATGGCCAAAACGCGACTCTCGGTCGGCGGCACAATCGGCAGGCCATCCGTCCAGCCCCGATCGAAGAACGCTTCCTGCTCGTCTTCGAGACTCGCGATCTCGACGCGGCGCGCGTTCAGCTTCGAACCCGTGAAGCGCACGTTCAACTCATGGGCCCGCGCTGGATCCACCGAAAGTGAACCACAGCCCGGTCGCCAATCCGGCAAATCCGCGCCGAGGCCTTCCACGCCCGTCAGCGCTTCCCACTCCTCGCGATGCCAACCCAGCGCGCGCTCGACTTCTTCTCCCGATTGAATCCGGAGCAGCGTCGGCACCGCCTCAATGTCGTAATGCCAAGACACCGACAAATCCGTGTCGTCCACCGCCTCCACACCCTTCGGAAATTCGGGATCGTCCTGGGTATAGACGGTCAGAGGCACCTTGCCGTCGAGCGCCGCCAAAACCGGGGCGACCAAATCGCAAGTTGGGCAGTCACGCTTCACGAAAGCAACCACGCCGGAAGGCAGCGGCGGCCGATTGGCCTTCGGGCCGTCCGGCGAACCAGACACGTCGGAAGAGGCGGAGGGGGCATCGCTCATGGCCCAAGAATACCGCACATCGAACGCCTCGCAGACCCTCCATTCCGCCGCGAATCCGGGCTCTCGGTCGCATCGAGCTGCTAGGGTGTAGGCGAGCCCCCCGGAGAACGTATTCATGCCCGGCCCCCTCGACGGCTACCGAATTGTCGACCTCACAACCATGATTTCGGGCCCGATGGCGACCGGCCTCCTCGGCGACCAGGGCGCCGACGTCATCAAGGTCGAGAGCCCCGGCGTGGGCGACCTGATGCGCATGCTCGGCGCTCCCCGCGAAGGGATCACAGCCTCCTTCGCCACAACCAACCGCAACAAGCGCTCCATCGTCCTCGACCTGAAGGCGAAAGAAGACCGGACCGCCTTCGAACGGCTCGTCGAAACTGCGGATGTCGTTGTGCAGAATTTTCGCCCCGGCGTCGTAGAGCGCATGGGCGTCGACGAAGCGAGCCTCCGCCGCCTCAAACCCGACCTGGTCTACGTCTCGATCTCGGGCTTCGGCGAAACCGGCCCCTACGCCGGCAAGCGCGTATACGATCCCATCATCCAGGCGCTCTCGGGCCTCGCCACAATCCAAGGCAACCGTGGCCAAGGCCGCCCCCGCATGATGCGCCTGGTTATCCCCGACAAAGTCACTGCGATCACCGCCGCCCAGGCCATCACCGCCGCTCTCCTTTCCCGAGAACGAACGAAACAAGGCCAGCATGTTCGGCTCTCGATGATCGACGCCATGATCGCGCTCGCCTGGCCCGAAGGCTTCGCAGGCCAGACTTTCGTTGGCGATGAAGTGGACGTGCCGCGGAACGCTCTCGCTCAGGATCTTGTTTATGAGACATCGGATGGCTGGATGACCGCGGGCGCGGTCTCCGACTCCGAATGGCAGGGCCTTACCCGAGCGCTAGGCCATCCCGAATGGCTCGAAGACGAGCGTTTCAAGACCGCCGGCGGCCGCGTCGCCTATGCCAAGGAAAGACTCGACCAGACGGCGGAGGTTCTGAAAACTGAAACGACGGAGACCTGGCTTGCCCGGCTCGACGCAGAACAGGTCCCCTGCGCGCCCATCCTGCCCCTATCCGAGGTCATCCGGCATCCGCAGATCGAGGCCAACGAACTCCTCTTCGAAACGGATCATCCCGTCGCAGGCCGAATCAGACAAGCCCGCGCGGCAGCACGCTTCGACGCTACCCCGACCACACTCGACCGGCCCGCACCCACCAAGGGACAGCATACCGACGAGATTCTGAATGAACTCGGACTGCGTTAGTCCTACGTTAGTTTTGCCTCAATCACACAAATCCAATCTACGCCGACCCAGAGTCGGCGAACCCCTAAGATGAACACGGAGAATTTACAAATGGCCTACACGAATCGACAATGGCAACTCGCATCCCGCCCCGTCGGCATGATCCAGGAATCCAATTTCAAACTCGTCACGGAAGAGATCCCCGAAGTTCCCGATGGCCATTTCCTGGTCCGCAATCTCTTCCTCGCTTTCGAACCGGCGATGCGCGGCTGGGTCGACGATGTCCCGAGCTATATCCCGCCCGTCGGACTCGGTGAGGTCATGCGCGCCTCGACCGTCGGCCAGGTCGTCGAATCGAATCATCCGGACTATCCGAAGGGCCAGATCGTCTCGGGCATGCTCGGCTGGCAGGAGTATTTCCTGACGGACGGAACTCCCGGACTCCTCGGCGGCGTCTCCGCCGTGCCGGAGGGCATCCCGCCCCAGCGCATGCTCAGCCTCCTCGGCGGCACGGGCATGACCGCCTATTTTGGCATCCATAACGTGCATCCCATTCAAGAAGGCGACCAGGTCTTGATCTCCGGTGCAGCGGGCGCCACGGGCTCTGTCGCCGCGCAGATCGCGAAGATCCGCGGCGCAGGGAAGGTCGTCGGCATTGCCGGCGGTCCGACGAAATGCGGCTGGCTGAAAGAGACCGCGGGGCTCGACGCTGCCATCGACTACAAGAACGAAGATGTCGGCGCGCGCATCCGCGAAGAGTTTCCGGACGGCGTCGACCTCTACTTCGATAATGTCGGCGGCGACATTCTGAACGAAACGCTGCCTCGAATGAAGGATTTCGGGCGCATCACGATGTGCGGTGGGATCTCAGGCTACAACGACGAAGAGCCGGCGCCGGGCCCGAGCAATATTATGCAGATCGTGATCCATCGTCTTTCGGTGAAAGGCTTTATTCTGATCGACCATTTCGCGGATATGGGCCAGGCCATCACTGATCTCAGTACTTGGGCCGCCGAGGGCAAGCTCGTCGTCGAAGAAGATATTCAGGAGGGTTTCGAGAACACGCCCAAGACCTTTCTTCGCCTCTTCGAAGGCAAGAATCTCGGCAAGCAGCTTCTGAAAATCGCCGACGCGGAATAACCCACGGCCGTTCCAGGGCCTAGACTCCCGGTCCTGCTCTCGACCTTCATCACCCTCTCCATCTTCATTTTCATTTCGAAGGAATCTGATTCATGAGTGAAACCCAGCCGCTGCCCCTCGAAGGCGTACGCATTCTCGCCGTCGAACAAATGCAGGCCATGCCCTTCGGCACACAGCTGCTTGCCCGCATGGGTGCGGATGTCGTGAAGGTCGAGCATCCCAAGCATGGCGAGTCCGGCCGCGGTTCCCTGCCGTCCATTCCCGAAGTGGACGGGACGCAGCAGGGCTCCACCTTCCTGCGCAATAACCTGAGCAAGCGGTCGATCGGCATCGACCTCAAGAATCCGAAGGGTGCGGAACTGGTCAAGCAACTCGTGCCGCATTTCGACGTCATCGTCGAGAACTTCAAGCCCGGCACGATGGAGCGCCTCGGCATCGGCTACGAAACCCTCGCCGAAATCCACCCGGGCCTGATCTACGTCTCGGCTTCGGGCTTCGGAAGCCTGCGCGAAACGCCTTACGGCGATTGGCCCGCGTATGCTTCGGTCGCTGAAGCCATGAGCGGGTTCTACTCTTTCCGTCCCGAGCCCGGGCGAAGGCCTAATATCGGTGTCGCCGGCGCGATTGGCGATATCGGAACGGGGCTTTTCGCCATGGTGGGGCTCCTCGCAGCGCTGCAAGGCCGTCACCGAACGGGGCGCGGCCAGAAAGTCGATATCGCCATGCTCGACGCGATGATCTCGATCATGGACATGGTCGCCTTCGGACCATCGATCGGTGTCGTCGACCAGAGCCTCAAGGCTTGGCCGGGGATCCTTCAATTCTTCGACGCGAGCGACGGCATCTTCGTCGTCCAGGTCGGGCGCGAGCATCAGTTTGAGATTTTTGCGAAAGTGATCGGCAAGCCAGAATGGCTCGAAGACCCCCGCTTCTCCAACCGCGAAGGCTGGAGCGAGAATCTTGAAGGCGTGATTCGCCCGGCGCTCGAGGCCTGGGCTGCGGACAAGACCAAGCTCGAAGCGAGTCGCATTCTCGCCGAAGCCGGCATCGCCGCGGCCCCGAGCTTCGAAGGCGAGGATCTCATCGACGATCCCCACGTAAAGAGTCACGAGATGATCGTGGAAGTCCCGGCGGATTCGCCAACAGGCGCGGTGCGCGTCCATGGCAACCCGATCAAGTTCTCCCATAGCCCCGAAGGCCCGACCAAGAAATGGCCACTCATCGGCGAACACACGGAGGAGATCCTGAAAGATGAGCTCGCCCTCGACGACGCGGCACTCGAAGCACTCCGCGGCGAAGGCGTCATTCGTTAGGCCGGTCGAGGGTTAGGCGAGCGCCTCCAAAAGGCAGGGCGGACGGCCTCAAGCCGACGCCCTGCACACGCCCTGCACGCACCGCCCTGCAAGTACACCCTGCACGTAAAAGGGGCCCGCTACGAACGGACGAAGGATCGCAGGATCACTTCGCTTGAGCTGCCTTCGGATCGCGTCTTCAAGATGCGGACGGGCAGATAGTCCATCTCGGGCGCGGTCCAAATTGACGTCTGGTCCTTCTTGTCCCTGAGGCGATTCACCCGGACGGTCGAAACCGCCTCGCCCTTCACCTTCACATTCTCAACGCCCGCCACGCCGAATTCGTAGGTCTTGATTCGCCCTTGCCGCGGCACGCTAAACCGAAACGTGGGCGCCGCGCCATTCGGCATAGCCCCGTCTGCCCCGACGCCTTGCATCGCCAGCTCGAGCCGCATAGCCAAAGTCATAAGCAAGGGATCCACAACGCCCTGGGGCGCGTCGACACTCCAGGGTGCGCCCTTTCCGACGCTCTCTACACGCCCGCCCGCATGATCAAAAACGAACCGCGCATTATCGTCCGCATCGCCGCCCTTCCGCTTTGAGCGATACTCGATCACTTCAAAGCCCGATCCGACGCGGCGAAAACGGCTCGTCTCCACCAGATCCTCGGGCCCAAAGAGCGCGGCGACGCCCTTCGCCGACGATTTTTGGCGATAGACCCATTCCTCCTCGCTCGCCTTCGCGAGGCTGACCTCAAGCTCGCCGACGATCACCCCTTTCATCTTCACGTCGTAGAGCGCCTTGAACGGCGGAATCGAGACGCTTGAAACTGGCAAAGCGGGCGTGGTCGCCCGCCCAGATGCGGAACCAGAAGCGGGACCAGAAGCGGGGCCAGAAGCGGGGCCAGGCACGGGCGGCGCAATAGGCGAGGCTTCGTCCACGGGAACAACGGGTAAAGCCGCCACGCCTTCCCCGCGGAGCTCCGCAGGCGGTACGGTTTCCGCCGCGTAGGGGTCGGGCGGATCACTTTCGTCGAAAGCGGATTCGGCTCCTGCGAAGGCGCCCCCCGCAAAAAAGAAACATGCCGCAAAGCCGGCGACCCAAACGAAAATTCGCGCGTTCATACCTCTCCCCACCAAGGCTCGCCCCCGGCGCG
This sequence comes from Myxococcota bacterium, assembly GCA_045106235.1. Lineage (GTDB taxonomy): Bacteria > Myxococcota_A > UBA9160 > UBA9160 > UBA4427 > UBA4427. The sequence continues at coordinate 271,245 of JBGCEJ010000008.1, read as the reverse complement.
CCCTAGCTGAGCGATGCAACCTCAACCGGAATTGCGTTCAGTACAGCATTGCCGCTGACCACGTCGAGAATCGTGTCGTCGGTCAGAATATTGCTCGCGACACCCGCGTGGGCCTCGGCGACCTCCATCCGGATCCCTTCGGCGTCATGCCCCCAACCGTGGGGCAAGGAAACGACTCCTGCCATCATCGCGTCCGTCGTCTCGACCTCCACCCGCAGCTTGCCCGCCTGGGATGAAATTTCGGACATCGCCCCGTCTTCAAGCCCGCGCTGTTTCGCATCCTCGGGATGCATCAGCAGCGTGCATCGATTCCGCCCCGCCACCAGAGTTTCGATGTTATGCATCCAGGAATTGTTCGAACGCACATGACGACGACCAATCAGGAGCAGCGACTCGCGCGCCGCCGCCGGCGAATCCAGTCGCGCACGCACGCGAGCCCAATCTTCGACCAGCTCGGGCGGCGCGAGTTCGAGCCTCCCCGATGCGGTTTTCAGACGCGAGGGGAAACGCTCCACCATCGGACCGAGATCGACCCCATGCGGATGTTCCGCCAACTTCGCGAGCGAAACGCCGCCCGGCTTCGCACCGAACTGATCGCCATGCCATCCCGTTCGGAGGCGCAGATCGAGCAGCTTCTCGACAGGAGAGAGCCCTTCGAGGGCCGCCTCGATTTCAGAACGGTCGCGCCCGGAAAGCGGATCCGAATCGCCCTTCATGGAACGATCGATGAACTCGCCCACCAACTCATCGTGGATCTTCGCAGGATCCGCATCCGCCCCTTCGCCGCGCAGGATGAGCGTGAGCTTGGCGTAGATATCTTCTTCAGCGAGGCCCTGTCGCGGGAAGATCGCCGGCGAGTACTTCGCGAAGCTGCGCACGGCGTTGCCCAGAAAAGTAAGCTCGTAGTTCTCTTCCTCGAGCGCCGACGGCGAGGGCAGGATCACATCCGCGTGTCGCGTGGTTTCATTCACGTAGATATCGAAGGCGACGTAGAAATCGAGTTCTGAAAACGCGCGCTCCAGTCGGTCCGTATTCGGGTACGAGCGAACCGGGTTCGTCGCGATCGTGATCGCCGCGCGCATCTGGCCCTCACCCGGCGTCTCCATCTCCTCCGCGAGAGTGGCTGCAGGAAATTCACCGTTCACTTCGGGATGCTGCCCAACGCGGCTCTTCCAGCGTCCGAGGCGATAGCCCCGCCCACCCGGCTCACCATCATCGACGCGTCCCGCGACCGGCGAAGACGTCATCACGCCACCCGCCCGATCGAAATTGCCCGTCAGTACGTTCAGCGCGTTGCCCATCCAGGCCGCCGCCGTCCCAAACTCAACCGTATGCGTCCCGATCCGCGTGTAGACGGCCGCGGCCGCTGCACCCGCAAGATCCCGGGCTTGCCGTCGAGTGGTCTCGGCATCGATGCCGCAGAGATCCGCGACGCGCTCGGGCGTGAACGGCGCGACGATCTCGCGAAGCGCTTCCACACCCTCGACATGGGGCTCTAAACGGCCGATATCGACTAGATCCTCTTCGAAGAGGACCTGCGCCAGAGCCGCCAGCCAGAACGCATCCGTCCCCGGCTTGATAAAGAGATGCTCATCGGCCCGGCTCGCGGTCTCCCCCCGGCGCGGATCGACCACCACGAGTCGCCCGCCCCGCTTCGGCAGGTCCTTCAAGCGGCCGGGGAAGTTCGGTGCCGTCACCAGGCTTCCGTTTGAAGCCATCGGATTCGCACCGAGCATGAGGAGATGATCCGTCCGGTCGATATCCGGAAGCGGGAATGCATTCGGGTCGCCCCACATCAGGCCCGAAGCCACATGCTGGGGCATCTGGTCCACCGTCGAAGCCGAGTACAGCGACCGAGTTCCCGCCGCCTGAACGAGGCCACGCACATAGAGTCCCGGCGCCAGATGATGCGTGATCGGATTCCCGAGCAAGAGACCCAGCCCCGAGCGCCCATGCTCTTCGAAGAATTTCGCGAAACCCTGCTCGACTGCCTCGAAGGCTTCCTCCCAAGTCGCTTCGACCAGCACACCGTCTCGGCGCACCAGCGGTGTGCGGAGACGGTCGGGATCGTGATGCAGCTCGCCGAGGGTCGAGCCCTTGGGGCAGATAAATCCTTGGCTGAAGGGATCCTCTTTGTCACCGCGGACTCGGACAACCCGGTCGCCCTCAATTTCGAGAGCAACTCCGCAGGTCGCCTCACATAAGTTGCATGTCCGGTAGGCCGTGCGCTTGGCGGCATCCGAGGAGGCGGACGAGGCTGAAGAGGTCGACGCTGCTGTCATAATGAGGCTCCTTCCCAGGCATTCTACGCGAGACGGGCCGGCCGCGAAGTGACTCTCGGCTGACCCCGGATTCGATTGACACTCTATAGGCCAATATCTAGTTTCTGAAGGCGGCTCGCCCCTCTTTCGAATCCCCCGAATGGTTTTCGGCAGCGCTGCCGAACCCTCCCAGGACTGCGCCCAAGTCCCTGGGATTTAAACGTTTTCCGACTTCCCGTGGACTCCCCACGGCGGAGAACGCTCCCACAGCATGCCCGCGAGCCCTTTGGCCGCGAGACAGGATTTCCATGGGTCGCAATCGATTGATGCCGCTCCTCATTCTCGGGTTCGCCGGCCTGATCATCGCCGCGCTCTATCTCGGCCGCGGCAACCCCGAGGACCGCGAGCCCGTCACCGCCGCACCCCTTGTTCGCATCGTCCGCGCCGCGCCCACGACCTACCAGTTCACCGTGCAAGCCAATGGCTCCGTTTCCCCGAGCACCGAGAGCGAACTCATCCCCCAGGTCTCGGGCGAGGTACTTGAAGTCTCCCCCGCTCTGGTCAGCGGTGGTTTCTTCGAAAAGGGCGAAGTGCTCGCTCGTATCGATGCCGCCGACTACCGCGTCGATCGCGAAGCCGCCCGCGCCGCCGTCGCCCGGGCGAGGAGCGAATTCAATCGCGCTGAGAAAGACCTGAATCGACAGCGTCGCCTCGCCGAGACTTCCGTCGCGAGCGAGTCCCGCATTGACGACGCGAACAACGCCTTCAAAGTCGCAGAGGCCAGCCTCCGAGAAGCAGAGGCCAAACTCGAAAGAGCCAACCGCGACCTCGCCCGCACAAAACTAACAGCGCCCTACCGTGGCCGCGTGCGAACTGAACAGGTCGACGTCGGACAATTCGTTACCCGCGGAAACGCCATCGCCACCCTCTTCGCCGTCGACTACGCCGAAATCAGGCTTCCCCTTCCGGACCGCGAGCTCGCCTACCTCGACGCCACGCAGATCCCTCGCGCAGGTCAGGCCGCCGAAGATGCCGGCATGACCGGCGCCCCCGTCGTCCTCCGCGCGGAATTCGCCGGCGCCGAAAACGAATGGCTCGGCCGTGTCGTCCGGACCGAAGCGGAGCTCGACCCAAGAAGCCGAATGGTCCGAGTCGTCGCCCGGGTCGCCGATCCCTACGGCCTCGAAACCGAACGCAGCACGCCACCCCTCGCCGTCGGACTTTTCGTGGACGCCGAAATTCAGGGACGCACCCTCGAGTCCGTTTTCGTTCTTCCCCGCGACGCCCTGCGCGATGGAAACAAAGTCTATGTCATCGATGATGAGGATCAGCTGACCTTCCGCTCCGTCGAAGTCGTGCGCGTAGAACGCGACCGCTTCATCATCAGCCAAGGCCTCGCCGCCGACGAGCGCATCTGCGTCTCGCCCCTCCAAGCCGCCATCGACGGCATGCCCGTCCGGATCCTGGACGATGCGCAGCAGGCGGCGCAATGAAGGGCATCATCGCCTGGTTCGCGCGTAACCACGTCGCGGCCAACCTCCTCATGATGGTGATGATTTTCGGCGGGCTCTTCAGCTTGCCGATCATCCAGCAAAAGACGTTCCCCGACATCAACGTCGACGTGATCAGCATCTCGGTCGCCTACCTCGGCGCTGCCCCTGAAGAAGTGGAGCAAGGCGTCTGCGTTCGGATCGAAGAAGAAATCAACGGCCTGAACGGCATCGAAGAGATCACGTCCTCAGCCGCCGAAGGCGCCTGCGGCGTGAGCGCGGAGATCATCGCGGGCTATCCCATCGACCGCGCGCTTTCGGAAATCAAAAACGCCGTCGACTCGATTACGACCTTCCCCGACGAAACCGAAAAACCCATCGTCAGCCATTTCGAAGTCCGGCGCACCGTTCTCCAAATCGCGGTGAGCGCCGATACGGATGAACATTCGCTGAAAGTCTATGGCCAACGCATTCGGGACTCGATTGCGGCCTTGCCTAACGTGACTCAGGTCGACCTTCAAAACGCCCGGGAATACGAAGTCTCAATCGAGGTACCGGAAGAGAACCTCCGCCGCTTCAACCTCACCTTCGACGAAGTCGTGCAGGCCGTGCGCAGCGGATCTCTCGATCGCCCCGGCGGCTCCATCAAAACCGGAAGCGGCGAAATCCTGCTCCGAACAAAGGGCCAGGCCTATGTCGGTCGCGATTTCGAAGAGATCGTCCTGCGCACGGAAGTCGACGGAACACGGCTCCTGCTTTCGGACGTCGCCACGATCGTCGACGGCTTCAACGACGAGGACCGATACGCACTCTTCGACGGCAACCCCGCCGTCAGCGTCAAGGTCTTCCGGATCGGTGACCAAAAGGTCTTGCAGCTGGTCGAAGAAGTGCAGGAGCACCTCGCACAGCTGCGCGGCATCCTCCCTGATGGACTGAAGCTGACGGTCTGGGAAAACTCCGCAAATACCCTGCGCGACCGCCTGCAGATCCTCCTCTCGAACGGAATCGGCGGCTTCATCCTCGTCTTCGTCGTCCTCGCGGTTTTCCTGCGCCTCAAACTCGCCATTTGGGTCAGCCTCGGCGTGCCCCTTTCCATCCTCGGCGCACTCTTCGCTTTCCCGCACGCCGACATCTCCATCGACGTGATCTCGCTCTTCGCCTTCATCATGGTTCTCGGACTACTCGTCGATGATGCCGTCGTCGTGGGCGAAAACGTCCATCGCCATCAACAGGAAGGGGATGATCCCCTCGACGCCGCCATCGCCGGGGCGCAAGAAGTCACGGTCCCCGTCATCTTCGGCGTGCTCACAACGATCGTCGCCTTCGGGCCGATGATCTTCGCCCCGGGTAGCTTTGGCGATATCTTCAGCGTGATCGGGCTCTCCGCTGTGCTCTGCCTGATCTTTTCGGTCATCGAGTCTCAGCTCGTTCTTCCCGCGCACCTTGGCCACATGAAGCCGCCGCGGGAACATCATGACCGCGCCGATTCGGTCCAGGGCCGATGGCACGCATTCCAAAACCGCATGGCGGGCAGCCTCACGCGTCTCGCCAACGAGCGCTATCGCCCCGTCCTCGACCGCGCCCTCGCCCATCGATACTCCGTCATCGCAGGCGGCGTCGGCGTCCTTGCCGTCGCGTTCGCCACCGTCGCCTTTGGCATCTTCGGCGCCAAGATGAATTTCTCGTTCTTCCCCCCGATCGAGAGCGACTACGTCACCGCCCAACTCGTCATGCCCCAGGGCACGCCCATCGAGACGACGGAACGCGCCGCACGCGAGCTTCTCGAAGCCGCTCACCGCACCCGCGACGAACTCGACGAAGAAGGCTTCAACGTCGGCGGCGAATCCCTCGTGAAGCACATTCTTTTCTCCGTCGGCGAGCAACCCTCCACCGGAGGCGGCGGTCCCGGCGATCCTTCTGGGGCGAGCGGAAGCCATCTGGCCGAAGTCAGTGTCGAAATCCAATCCGGCGATAGCCGCCCGATCAGCGCCGCCGAAATCAAGCAACGCTGGCGCGCGCAGACGCCGCCCATCGCCGAAGTCGTCGAGCTCACCTTCGCTGCAGAATATTTCAGCGCCGGCGACCCCGTCGATGTCCAACTGCGCTCGAACGACCTCGACCAGTTACGTGCGGCGGCGGACCGACTGAAGGCCGAGCTCCTCACCAAGACGGGCGTGTCGGATATCAACGACTCCTTCAGAGAAGGCAAACAAGAGATCAAGCTCGATATTCTCCCCGCCGCCCAAGCCTTAGGCCTCACCCTCGACGATCTCTCCAAGCAGGTCCGGCAGGCATTCTACGGCGAAGAAGCCCAGCGTATCCAGCGCGGTCGGGACGATATCCGCGTCATGATCCGCTACCCCGAAAGCGCGCGGCGCTCACTCGCTGACCTTGAGAACCTGCGCATCCGAACCCCCAACGGCGGCGAAGTGCCCTTCTACGCCGTCGCACGCGCTGATCTCGGCCGCGGCTTTGCCACAATCAAGCGAGCCGACCGGAACCGCGTCATCAACGTGACCGCCGATGTCGACGCCAAAATCGTCGCGCCCGGCGACATCATCGCGGAGCTCGAGAAGAGCTTCCTCCCCGTCCTCGCGGCGGACTACCCGGGCCTCACCTATTCCCTTGAAGGCGAACAAGCTGAGCAGGCCGAGAGTTTTGCAGGCCTGATCCAGAACTACGTGGTTGCGCTCTGCTTGATCTACGCCCTGCTGGCGATCCCGCTCAAATCCTACGTCCAGCCGATCATCATCATGGCCGTGATTCCCTTCGGCCTCGTCGGCGCGATCATCGGACATTGGTTCATGTACTTCGCACGCGAGATCTTCACGGATCAGACCTTCAACTTCTCGATGATGTCGATCTTCGGCTTTGTCGCGCTGACCGGCGTTGTCGTGAACTCAAGCCTTGTGCTCGTTCACTATATCAACAGCCAACGCGAGCAAGGCATCGGTCTCGAAGAAGCCGTCCGCCGTGCGGGAGTCGCGCGCTTCCGACCCATCGTGCTGACTTCGATGACCACCTTCGTCGGTCTCGCGCCCATCCTCCGCGAAGGCAGCGTCTCCGCGCAGTTCTTGATCCCGATGGCGACTTCGCTCGGCTTCGGCGTGCTCTTTGGCACGACGATCTCGCTCTTCCTCGTGCCCAGCGCCTACGTCGTTATCGAAGACATCAAGACACTCATGAACCCACGCAAGCAGCTGCCGCCGGAGGTCGAGGCAGACCTCTACGTACCGCAGCCGCCCGAGTTCGGGCGCTAGCCCAGGCTGAGCCCGAGCCGAGCCCGAGCCTACGAGCCCAGACCGGCGCTCGCGCCGCCCGCTGCCCGCTAGAGCAGTTCCTGAGCGACCAGCTCCAGGGCTTCGGGCTGCTGCGAGCCGAGTAGCATCGTCCCCACTTCACCGCGATTGCCCGCTTCCTTCCACGCCTGCAATCGGTCCCGAATTTTCCCTTCGGACCCGACCATATGCACAGCGTCTACGAGTTCGTTTGGCACCGCCGCGACCGCTTCTTTCTGCTTTCCACCCAGGAAAAGATCCTGAATCTTGATCGCCGCCTCCTCAAAGCCCATACGCTTCGCATAAGCGTTGTAGAAGTTCTGATCCCGGGCGCCCATGCCGCCGATATACAGCGCCAAATTCGCCTTCACCGGCATCATCGCCTTCTCTTCGTCGTCGCTAATAATGACCGTGCAGGAGGTCATCACGTCGAAATTTTTGAGGCTCTTCTCAGCGCCCGTCTTCTCCTTCGCCTTCGCGAAGCCCTTCTCGAGATGCGGCTCAAGAAGCTCCGCATAACGCTCGGGGTCGTACATCATCGGGATGACGCCGTCCGCGACTTCCGCCGCGCAGCGCAGTCCGTTCGGACTAATCGACGCCGTATAAATCGGGATCGACGGATCGCCGTGCAGAATGCTCTTGAGCGGCTTGCCGAGCCCCGTCGTCCCCTCGCCCGTACAGGGGATCTCGTAGTGGGTGCCCGAAAATTCGAGCGGCTTCTCGCGCTCCCAGATCTGGCGAATGATCTCGATGTACTCGCGGGTCCGCGTCAGAGGCTTGCCGTACGGAACACCATGCCAGCCTTCCACGACCTGGGGCCCCGATGGCCCGAGACCTAGCTTGAAGCGCCCTTCAGAAAGCTGATGAAGTGTCGTTGCGGTCATCGCGGTCATGGCCGGCGTTCGCGCGGGCATCTGCATGATCGCCGTGCCAACGCTGATCTTCTCCGTCTTCGCAGCGACCCAGGTTGCGGTCGTCACCGCGTCATTGCCGTAGGCCTCCGCGGTCCAAGCCGAATCGAAACCCAGCTTTTCGGCGTGTCGAATCAGGTCGAGATTGATCTTGATCTTGGGGCCGAAAGAAAGGGCACCGGTTGCGAGCTTCATGAACGTTTCCTCTATCCCTGCAAGGTTGAAAGACAATTTGCGCGCGACAGGACTTCGTCGAGCTTCGACTTGTCCGCAACGGCGTTGTACTGAGCGCGAATCGCGGCGAGGCTTTTCGCGTGATATTTCTGAGGCTGCTGCGTGAACGTCTTGCCCGCGAGCTCGACGCTGAACTCTTCGTCTCCCGCTTCCATCGCCTTCGCGTTTGCCACGGTCCAAGGACAGAAGAGCGCGCCCACCTGATCCCGGAGCAACGGCATCAGCGTCGGCTCGAGCGCGTCCCAGCTTTCGAACTCGCCCTCCGCTCGGGGCCAGAGCATGCGGTGAATCCAGTCGAGCAGATGCGGAGCAGCATCTTCAATCCAGGCCGCTCCCGTCGGATCGGTCCAGGCGTTATAGATCTGCCCCCAAAGACCAAAATCGCCGAACGCCGGCCGGCCACCGAAGAGGTAGGGACGCGTGGCGAGATGCGTGTTCAGGATCTGGATCGCATCCTTGAAAGAGGACTCGATCTGCGGCGCGGTCTGTTCGTTTGAACCGACGAAATAGACGCGGCCGGTCATTCGCTCGATGATCTTCTCGCGGACAGCTAAGCGCGCGTCCTCGTTCCCCGTTGGGGCCATCGTGACGGACAGCCGCCCTCCTGCGGAAAGCTGATCTTCAGGGCGGGCCCAACGCAGATGAAACATCCACTTATTGCCCCACTCATCGCCGAATTCTTCAAGCAGCCGGGAAACAAAACCGGAAACGGGGTCCGAGGGATGCGCAGAGGGCTCGGGCACGAGACCGTCGAGGGTCTCCATGATCGGCGTCGAATCCTGTAGCCCCTGATCGTCCGGGGTCACCACGAGAGGAACGATCGGGATCTTCGCGAATTTCTGATACTCCTCCATCGTGTCCGCGTCGCGCTGAATCCACTGATGAGGAATTCCCTTGTACCGAAAATACGAGCGCACCTTGACGGAGAAAGGGGAAAGCTCTGCACCGAAAATGCGATACACATCGCTCATCTAAAATTCTCCTTTGTGTTAGGCCGACCGAGATAGGGAACCCCGAAAGCGCGCCCTAGACGCGGATTTCACCCGCCTCGATTTGCCGATGGGTCTCCGCATCCAGCGGGATATAGCGGGGGCCCGCGCCGTCCCAGTTCGGATCCAGAAGATAGAGTGCGTCCGCAAGCGAGCTCGGATCAAAGCCTTCTCGAACAAGGTCGACCTTGCGATGCTTGAACGTGCCCGTGATTTCCATTTGCGGGAGCACACGCAAGAAAAGCGGTTTCGCGTAGAAGGCCAGCTCCTTTTCGATCAGAGCGCCGAGCCGGTCAACGTCGAAATTCTCGTTCGTCACGAGCGCCGCCATGCCGGCGCGCCCGTCCGTCCCTGAAATCGGAACGCCGTAGACGTTCGCCTCGTCGATGCCCGGGTCCACCGAGATCACTTCGGAGACTTCGCTGGTCGCGACGTTCTCGCCCTTCCAGCGAAAAGTATCTCCGATTCGGTCGACGAAATAGAAGTAACCGTCTTCGTCGATCCGAAGGAGATCGCCACTCCGAAAATACGCATCACCCTTTTCAAAAGCGTCACGAAGGACCTTCTTCTCCGTCGCCTCAGGATTCGTGTAGCCCTCAAACTGGGTCGTCTCGCTGATCTTGATCACGAGTTCGCCGGGCTCATCAGCGTCGCAGCGGGCACAAAGCCCCGACGCATCGCGGAGGATTTCCTCCTTATCGATATCGAAGCGAACAATTTCCACTCCCATCGATTTCCGCAAGAAGCCTGGCAAATAGCCGACCGCCCCGACTTGGCCGTTCGCGTTAAAGAGCGCAAAGTTGCCTTCGGTCGCGCCGTAGAACTCTGCAATTCGCGGAATCTGGAAACGCTTCTGGAAGTCTTCCCAAATTTCCGGCCGCAGGCCGTTCCCAACGATGACCCGAAGCTTATGACTCCGCTCGTCGGGATGAGGCGGGGAGTTCAGGAGATAGCGGCAGAGTTCGCCGATGTATTGGAACGAGGTCACTTCGTGCTGGGTGCAGTCGCTCCAAAAACGCTTCGCCGAAAAACGACGAGCGATTACGAGCGCGCCGCCGGAAAAGAGCGAAGCACCGACCGCCATCATGCCCCCGGCACTGTGATAGAGCGGAAGGCAGCAATAGGTTCGGTCGCGCGGGGTGAGCCCCTGCATCTTAGAAGAGCCCAGACCTGTCGTCGCGGCTTTCAGATGACTGATCCGAGCGGCCTTCGGGAGTCCCGTTGTCCCGCTCGTGTAAATAAAGAAGAGGAGATCCGAACCGCGTCGCGCCTCACGGATAGAGGGGTTCACCTTGGTGTTAGGCTGATCCGCGATTTCGGAGTCGAAGCCAGCTGATCGACCTGAGGGCTCAGCACCGGCCTCTTCGGAAATCAGCACTTCCGGCGGATTTTCGAGATGCGGCATCGCGGACTCCGCAGCCTCCGCGAGCTCCGCGCCGACGATCCAGTAGCCCGCCTCTGCCTCCCGCAGACAATGCGCCAGCCGGTCGCCGGTCAGATTCGTGTTCAGCATCGCCGTCACGGCGCCAATTCGCGAGAGTCCCACCCATATCGCGATGAACTCCGGACGATTCTCCATCAAGAGCGCTACGACGCTGCCGCGCGTTAGGCCCTTGGACAGACCCCAATGCGCGACGCGGTTCGCGTAGGCGTCAAATTCCTGCCAGGTCATACTGCTGGACTCGCCGATCAGCGCGGGCCGATCCGGGCGGTTTCGAACATGCGTCTCAAGGAGATCGGAATAATCGAAAGGGGTATCCGCGCGGAGCTTTCGTGTGGCCGCGAGGGTGGCGACCCCAGTCTTGAGGGTCTTGAAATTTTCGCTGAAGCGTCGGAAAGCGTTCATATCTCGTGCGCACTCCTGAAAGAGCAGATCAGCCCGAGCGGAAGATACTTCGTCCTTGGCCTTCCCACCTATTTTTTGACGACGATGATCTTTTCGCTGCCCGCTGGCAATGAAATCGTCGTGCCATCTTGACCGAGCGTCACTGGGCCAGAATAGGCATCACGCACCCCTTTCAAATACACCGACGCCAAACCTGGCACAGGCAGCGGCGGCACGACGTGGTAGTAGAGCAGATGCCCCGCGCCCACCGTTTCCGCGGTCTCCGCAGCTTCAACCGGCGTGGCGTGATAGTCCAGAACATCCACTGCAATCTTGGTCATCGTCTCGTTGCCTACATTCGAGGCGGCGGTCCCAATCACGTTCATAAGCTCCGGAGAGAGCGCCTCATGGACCAAGAGGTCGACGCCCTGGGCGAAGCGCTCGAGATTCGCACTCTTCGAGGTATCTCCGCTCACCACTACGGAGCGCCCCTTATATTCGAAGCGGTAGCCCACGGCGGGGGAGACGGGCGGATGGTCCACCTTGAACATCGTGATCCGAACGCCGCGATCATCCAAGACGATGGTCGATTCGCCCGCGGGCGGCTCCGGGAAGCTCATTGCGCGGTAGCCCGACCCCGTCGGCGGAACCGTCTCCGGCCCATGATGAGCCGTGCGGTAGACCGAATCGAAGTGATACGCCTCACGCAGCCCGTCGACGATGCGTTCCACGCCCTCCGGGCCGTAGAGCGGCAGGGGCGAGGACTTGCTCCCAGCGGTCCAGCGCAGCATGCCGAGTTCACCCAGCCCATCGATATGGTCCGAATGGAAATGCGTCAGCAAGACGGCATCGATCCGAGGCGGCGCGACACCCACCTTCGGCAAGTTACGCGCGGCGGAAGAACCCGCGTCGACGAGAAAGACTGAATCGCCGGCCACGACCACCGTGCAGGGCGCGGAACGATTCGGGTCCGGCAGTGGACCGCCCGCTCCGCAGAGCATGACATGCAGACCGTCGGGGAACTCGGCAACGGAATCCGCGACCAGGTTCTTCTCCAGCGCATTGCCCATCACGCGCACCGCCAGCGGTCCCTGAAAACAGGAGGCGAGGCCGCCGAGCGAGAGGACGAGCACTGCAAGACCAACGATGATTTTTCGCATGTCCACGATTCTCCCTGAACTAATGGCAGGGAGTATGCCATAATCAAAGCATGGTCACGAGTGGCGAAATACAGACTGATGGTCGCGCGCAGCGATCCGAGCGTAGCCGAAACGCGATCGTCGGGGCGATGCTCGACCTGATCGCTGAGGGTGCGGCCGCGCCCACCGCCCAACAGGTCGCCGAGCGCGCCGACGTCGGCGTCCGAACCGTCTTCCGACACTTCTCGGATATGGAGACGCTTTTCGCCGCGATGCGGGACGTGATTTGGCTGCGCGTCGAGCCGATGATTGTGACCGAGGTGCAGACCGGCCCCCTCGAGGATCGGCTCGACGCCCTGCTGGAACGACGAGTGCAGATCTTCGAGAAAATCAGCCCCTACTCAAATGCCGGCATCGCACAGCGAAAACGTTCGGCCTTTCTCCAGGAACAGCAAGACCGAGACATGCGGCTTTTCCGACAGGACCTCAAACGATGGCTGCCGGAAGTCGAATCGGCCCCCGCCGAGGTCGCCGACGCCCTCGAGATGGCGCTCTCCCTTGAGGCCTGGGACCGCTTTCGCAGCGCCCAGAAGCTCAGCGTTCGCCGAGCGGCCGGAGCGCTCCGCGAACTCGTAGCCCCCCTCGTCATGAACGAACTCGAAAAAAACTAATCACGCAGGCGGCCAACGCGAAGCGCCCAACATAAGGCACCTAGCGTGCAGCGACTGAGCTCGATCGCGGCTGATTCACAAAGATCGGCGAAGACCAGGCGCGCTCTTCCGTCTGCGCCAAACACTCGTCGTCGGCCGGTCGACCAAAGCAGGGATCCACCTGCACACAGCGCCCTGTTTCATCTCGCCGACAACCCAGCGGATCCGCCGCCACAGCTTCGCTCGGCACTTCGATCGCACGCGCGTAGTAGAGCACGTCTCGATCCCCACTCTTGTACTCTTCATCCACGAAGGTGCCGACGCAGCCAGCCGGGTCTAGGTCGCAGTCGATCACGCGCCACGGATCCTCCACCAGACCTACGATCGCTTCATCCGGCGTGCGCTGCGGCTTAATGCGAACGATCTCGATCCGTGAAATGGCGCGGCGTTCGGTCGACGGGTTGTAACATTCTCCCTGACAAAGTCGCTCAAGGCGATCGGGCGAAAGCGCAGAAGTGGCATCATCGCCGCAGCCCGGATTCTGCTCAAAGGAACCGACGGCGCGGACCTGGAAGATCGGATTATCCGCGAGCTCGACCTGGCTGCCCATCGGCGAGGGCCCGCGGCCCGGACCGTTCAGCAGGTCGAACCAAAGCAGAATGCGCGGGCCGCTCGTGCCGTAGACCTCCTTCTTGTCCATGGCGTCCCAGATCTCGTTGCGTCCGCGGCCCGGCGCATGAACCGCCGCAAGGCCACCATTCAAGAAAAAGGAGGAACCGCGCTCGACCTCGAAGGCCGCAAGCGGCGGTGTCGTTTCGACGTCAAAGACGAAGGGCTTGGCCTCCGCGGAATACTCGGGCGTCTCGTACTGGAAGGCGACGGGCGTATCGCGGAAATTCCCGAAGCGCGCCTCCGTGAATTCGCTGCGTGAGAATTCCTTGTAGCCCGTTCCCGGCCGCGCCGAATGATTATCACTCGCGGCGATGAAACCGAAATTGAATCGGAACGGACCACCCTGCCCGTCATCGCGGCCTAACGCCATCATGTACTGCACGGAACTCTTCGGCCGATAGTTAAAGGAAGGCTGAAAGCAGTCGCGACATTGCCCCGCATCCTGCCAGTCCGCGAGATCCGTCGCAGGAACCACGTTCGCACCGCCATTATTTCCGGCTTCCACGAAAAACTGTCGCGCTTTAGCCGCGCGCTCTTCGCAAATTTCCGCGGTCGTCCCCTCTTCCTCAGCACAGCGCTCGGCGATGATCTCACCCGCGCGCCAGCAGCCGGGCAGGAAGTTATTCGCCGGTTCCGGGCAGGAGGGATTACCCTCCGCGTCAAAGACGATTTCTTCGAAGGGCTTGTACTCCTCGGAATTGCCATGCCCCGAGAAAACCTCGACGAGCTTCTGACGATTCGGATCGTGATCCTCCAGCGTGAGCTGCTTGTCCCAGGACGAACCGAGCGGCGTGTAGAAACCCCAAGTCGTGCCATGCGGAATGACCATCGAATCGAAGCCCCAATCGTCGAGCTTCGCGAAGAGGTCGCCGGGGGTCACAGCCGATTCGCGACAGTCTGTCGGCATGTCCCGAACCGGCACGCCTTCCGGACAAGCCTTCAGGTTGGCCAGCTCGGCTTGATACGCCACGAACTCAAGGCCGCCTCGCTCACGATCCATCAGGCCATAGCCGCCCATAAAGAGGGGGTTCGGCAGAGCGTCTTCGATGTCTTCGACGCCGAGCGGTGCCCCTGCCGCGATGGGTCGCGTCGGGATCTCCGTGTCGTCGAGTCCGCGAATGACGACGTTCTTATGTCCCCAATGCGTCTCGGGCGTCGCCCCCACCTGAGTCCATTCCCAACCGAGGTAGGTGACAAGGTCGGGGTTCGAATCCGATCCGGAAATATCATTGCATTGTCGAATCGCGGCAACGGTCTCTTCCCAGCGGCGCGGAGTGAGCGTGATCGCATGATCGTTGATGGACCAAAAATCAAGCGAAGAGCAATGGCGCGCGAAATCGCAGGCATCGGAAACCGGATGGGCCCCGTCGCCGCCACTCATGGGCAGACTCAGCGTGAACGCGTCGAAGGAAAACGTCGAATGCACATGGAGATCGCCAAAGAGGATCTGCTTAGGTCGGGCAACGCCGACATCGAGCGCGGACTCACGGATCGCGTCTTCTTTGGCAGCGACGACGTTCGCGGAAATCGCGGGAGCCTCTGCAAGACCCGCATGCTGCTCTTCGCTAAAGAAGCCTGAGCCCGCCGTGTAGAGGAGGGCAACGCCCGCCAGCACGAGAATGACCAGAACCAATCCGAGTTTGCGCAACATAAAGGCGCCTCCGTCTCTCTATTCTCTTTGATCGATGACTCGACCGCTCAACTGCTTGCCCCACGGAATGCACTCATCTTCGTAGAGCAGCGAATGCCTGGGGGCATCGAACGCTCCGCCGCCGGCGCGCGCGAGTCTAGCAGCACCCGTGCGTAGCCGGCGATCCAGGGCGGGCCTCCGAGAAGTGTCATGTCCGGGGGCGCGAAGGAGACCGCGCCTATTCAGCCATCTTTCCGGGATCATCGAAACCGAAGGGCTGGTAGACCCCGAGGCACATCAGTTCGTGCATACCGTAGGCCGTCTCACCCGTGCTGAGGTCGAAGCGGCAAAGCACCTCATTCAGCATCGCGTATTGGGAGCGCTTTTCTTGGGTACTCATGTCGAAGGTGAGACCCTCGACCACATTCGGGCCCTGGTAGTAACCATGCCCCCAGCCATCGTTCGGGACGTAGCCCGTTCCCGCGGCCAGGTAGACCGTCCGTAGCGGGTTGCTCGTGATGACGATGTCGTCGCCATCCGGGTTCGGCATGGTCGTCCGCGCCGATTTCATCTCGCGCGTGCCCGGAATAAAGTCGATCTCGATTTCGGGTCGACCGAAATGCTTGACCTCCCCGGGCTCGCCGATCGCGGGGAGGAAGGCACTCTCCTCGACGATCGTATTTCCAGCGTAGTCCGCGTCGTACATCACCTTGTACATGCCGCGGTCGAGCTGAAGCGGGATCCAGTTATGGTAGAAGCCGTGGGTTCCGCCCTTGAGATCCTCAATCGCGATCCCCGGCGCCTCCCGCTCACCAACGGGGCGAACGCCCCAAGAACGATCCCGCGCGCCCTTCCATTTATCGGGCGTCACGTCGTAGGTCTGCCCGGCGACGGTGACCGTTCCCGTATAGTTGCCAACCTGCGCATAACGCGAGACATCCTGTGTCACGCGCGCGCGATTGCGCTGATTCGTCTTCGGCTCCTCAAGCGCAGCGACCGCACCATCAAAGCGCACGTCGAAGCTCAGCCCCCATTCGTTCTCATCGCATTTGAGACGCAGGGACTGGAGGCCTTCAATCACTTCGATGCTGAAGGGGCCGACTTGGGTGTCGAGCCGGTCATGGCCTAACGCGCGAGAAGCGCGAATCACGTACTGGTTCGTCCCGTGAGAAATTGTGACGAACGCGTCAGTCACACCGAGGTTCGGATACTGCCCCATGCCTGCGACCATGAAGAAGTCGCCGCTCGAGTCATGCATATTGAAGTAGTAGCGATCGTAGAAATTGCGATCGCTCGTAAATACGCGGTCGAAGGTTTCAGGGGTCTGGTGGGCGAGAAACTCGTCCATCGGGCTGATGGGCATGCAGGACTCCGGCTAGGAAGGGACAGATCGACTGTGCGGCTGCGCGCTCACGCCCCTTTGCGGACATGCGCTGCACCGCGCCGATCAAGTCTAGCCAGCCAGAATCCGAGTGGCTGCCCAAGATCCACTCCCATTTTCAGAGCGTGGATCCTGGGCCAAAGCCGCTGAGCCTCTAAAGCGCTGAGCCGCTGAGGCTGCGCCTCGGTCTGGGCCTGAGCCTAGTCGAGGGCGTCGAAGCCCTTCAGGCTCTGGAATCGGCCGACGTGGTAATCCGCGTCGCCGAAGAGCCCATTCAGAACGCGAAGGCGCTTGAAAAACAGGCCTTCGTCCTGCTCGTCCGTCACGCCGATTCCGCCGAAGAGCTGAATCGCCTGTTCCTGCACGAGCCAGCCGCCGTCGTTCAGCTGAAGCTTGGCCGAGGAAATATCCGCCTTGCGGATCTCGACGTCCTCGTGGTCCACCTGGATCGAAGCGAGGACATTGGCCGACTTGCAGAGCTCGAGCTCGGCGTACATGTCCGTGGCGATATGCTGGAGAGCCTGAAACGAGCCAATCGGAACGCCGAACTGCTCGCGCTCCTTCAAATACGCCACCGTGCGCTCGAAGAGCTCTTTCACCTGGCCAAGACCTTCGGCGCACGCCGCGGCCGCGCCGCGATCCAGCGCCTTCTCGATCGCTGCGAACGCTTCACCTTCGCGGCCAAGAAGTCGATCTTCTCCAACTTCGACGCCTTCGAACTTAAGCAGCCCCGTGCGCTGACCATCCATGCCGGGCACGCGGGTTCGGGTGAGGCCCTTGGCATCGGCGTCGATGACGAAGAGCGAAAGGCCCGACTCATCAAACTGACCGCCGCCCGTCCGAGCAACAACAACGATCTGATCCGCCGCGTGGCCGTTGAGGACCCAGACCTTCTCGCCCGTGATCGCCCAGCCGCTGCCCGACTTCTCCGCCTTCGTGAGCACATCCGAGGGGTTGTACCGGCTCTGACGTTCCGCGTAGGCGAAGGCCATCGAGGTTTGTCCTTCGATCATCGGCGTGAGGTAGGCCTCGCGCTGCGCTTCGCTGCCTTCGTCTGAAAGCAGGCCGCCGGCGAGTACGACCGACGCGATGAAGGGCTCCGGCACGAGACCGCGCCCGAGTTGCTCGAGGATCAGAGCGACGTCGACAAAGCTACCGCCAAAACCACCCTGGTCTTCCGGAACCGCAATCCCGAGCCAGCCCTGTTCGGCCATCTTGGCCCACATGCTCTTCTCCCAGCCCTGCTCCGTGTCACGGAGGGTGCGGAAGCGGCTGACGGGCGATTCGGCGGCGACGAATTTGGCCGCCTGGTCCACGATCATCTGCTGTTCTTCAGTGAGATCAAAATTCATGTATTTGTCCTAAGCGCTTGGAGCGTGTGAAGGAAGAGCCTTCAGCCCAAGTTAAAGAGTCGGAAGGCGGAGCATCTGCTTCGCGATGATGTTCTTCTGGATCTCGTTGGATCCACCGTAGATCGTGGCAGCGCGCAGGTAGTTGAACTGCGACGCGACCGACTGCTGATGACTCGGGAGCGCCTCTTCTGGCGAATCGAGCCAACCCATGGCGTTATGCCCCATGGCGTCCATGCAGAGTTCCGACGTCTCCTGCTGCATCTCGGTCCCGACGATCTTGAGCACCGAACTTTCGGCGCCCGGCGCGTGGCCAAGCTGTGCCGCCGAAAGCTGCTGCAGCTGCATCATCTCAATCGACCGGAGTCGCATTTCCTTGCGTGCGATGCGGCGCCGGAAGCTCTCATCGTCAAAGAGCGTTCCCGTACCCACCTGCGTGCGCTGGGCGATGCCCTTGGCGGTCTTCAGGTTGCGCGAGGATTCGGCGATGCCGCCGATGCCTGTGCGCTCATGACCGAGCAGCGCCTTCGCCATGGACCAACCACCCCCTTCGGGACCGACTCGGTTCTCGGCCGGGACGCGAGCGTCCTTGAACCAGGTCTCCGAGAAGGCGAGCGTGCCGCCGGTCGTGAGGAAGGGCTTCACGTCGATGCCTTCGGTGTTGTTGATATCCGCGAGGAGGAAGGTGATGCCCTCCTGCTTTCGGCCGTCGCTGCTCGTGCGCGAAAGGACGAAAATCCAGTCCGCATATTGCGCGTAGGTCGTCCAGGTCTTCTGCCCGTTCAGAACGTAATGGTCGCCGTCCTTATCCGCGCGGAGCTGGAGTGATGCGAGATCCGAACCCGCATTCGGCTCCGAGTAGCCCTGACACCAGACTTCCTCGCCCGCGAGAATCTTGGGCAGGAAGCGCGCCTTCTGCTCGTCCGTTCCGAACTGAATGATCAGGGGACCCACCATACTCAGACCGAAGGGGGAAAGACCCGGCGCATTCGCCCGCACGCATTCTTCGGAGAAAATCGAGCGCTGAGCGACATCCCATCCCGGACCGCCGACCTCTTCCGGCCAGTTCGGCGCGACCCAACCCTTCTTGAAAAGGATCTTGTGCCACTGCATTACTTCCGAATGCTCGAAGTTCTGACCGTCTTCGGCCTTCTTCTTCATCTCCGGCGGCATCGCCTCGGCGATCCAGCTTCGAACTTCATCGCGGAACTGGTTTTGTTCCGGGCTATACGAAAGGTCCATCTCGTGCTCCTTCGATCCAGCCCCGCGCCAGACTGGGCGCGCTCATCAAAATGAGTCGCCGAGCGGCGGGGTAGGCAGGTCGTGATCCGTGTTGCGTAAGCGAGTCCCGGGGCGGCTTGGCGCCTCCAAGGCAGCCACAAGCATACCGAGCGCTGAAGGCCCTGGTACACGGCCCAACTGACTAAAAGTCAAAGCGAATCTGCGCCTCCGCCTGCGCCCTCGCACGCGCCCTCGCCCTCGCCTCTGCCCGCGCCACCCCGCCTTCCTCTGGGCTGGAAGCCTGACTTGGCCTCCACACAAAGCCCTGCCCCACCCGCGCTGCGCTGATTTTCGGGGCCGGACCACATTGGCTGGCGATTGTCAGTGACAGGCGTCATTTGATGCGACGTCATGAACGGACTCAGCACATCTCACGCCACATCAGAGTTGCGCTCTCCCCCCAACTTGGGAGGTCGCAAAAAAAGTCACTCGAAGCGGCCGTTTTTGATTGCAATCGATTCTCTCGGTGTTGGTATGGAAACAAATGGCAAAGACAAACGTGCAACTAACAAAGAACTCGAGGGACTCACGGATCGCGTGTTTCGATTCCCGCACCGTCTTGGACAGCGCCTCATATGACGGCTCGCATCGAGGCCGGGAATCGAATCTTCAGGGAGCGCAATCCGAGCCACCCCCCAACCTAGTCCGGTCTCGAGTTCGCCCGACGACGGTCGCAAAGGCGCAGCAACCAGGAGGGGCGTTCCAATCGAAATGGACGCGAAAGACCCGACCCTGGAATGCGAGCCCGCCGGCGACCGTCGTCTCTTCTTTTTCGATCGATGCCTTCTCGATCGAATCTTCAGAGCCCTGAGACCACCGTATGCATCCCGTCCGTAATCAACCGAAGATCCGGCTCCGAAATCACGAAAGGCGGCATTGTATAAACGAGCTCACCAAAGGGGCGAATCCAAATCCCCTGCTCGACAAACGCAGGCTGAACGATGGACATATCGACGGGCTCATGCAGCTCAACAACGCCAATCGCGCCAAGCACCCGCACATCCGCAACAGCCGGCAAATCACGGCACGGCTCAAGTTCCACTCGGAGCTGCGCCTCGATTGATGCCACCTGTTCGGGCCAATCTTGATTCGCGAGCAGATCAAGACTCGCATTGGCGGCAGCGCATGCCAAAGCGTTGCCCATAAAAGTGGGGCCATGCATAAAAACGCCCGGCTCCCCTTCACCGAGGGACTGGCAGACTTCACCGTTCGCAAGCGTCGCCGCCAGGCTCAGCGTCCCTCCCGTCAGCGCCTTTCCGACGCAGAGGATATCCGGCGAAATGCCTGCATGTTCACAGGCAAAGAGCTTTCCGGTCCGACCAAACCCCGTCGCGATCTCATCGGCGATCAAGAGCACGCCGAACTCATCGCATAACGTCCGAACCCCGCGAAGATAGTCGGCGGAGTAGAACCACATCCCGCCCGCCCCCTGAACGATCGGCTCAAGAATAATCCCCGCAACTTCCTTGCTATGCGCCGTGAGCAGCCGACGCAGGTCGGCGAGATCAGACACCTCGCCCGCTTCCCCGAACCTGCGTGTTGGCTTCTCAGCGAAGAGATGTTCCGCCAGGACGCCCTGGAAGAGGCCGTGCATTCCAGTCACGGGATCGCAGACCGCCATCGCGCCGAAAGTGTCGCCGTGATAGCCGCCCCGGATGGTGATCAAGCGCGTCCTCTCAGGCTCGCCCCGGGACTGCCACACCTGAAGCGCCATCTTAATCGCGACTTCGACCGCGACCGACCCCGAATCACTCAGAAAGGCCCGTTCGAGGCCCACCGGGGCCATCGCCACCAAGCGCTCACAAAGCCGGACAGCAGGTTCGTGGGTGAGCCCGCCAAACATCACATGAGGCAGCGTCTCAAGCTGGCGCTTCATGGCCGATTCAATCGTGGGGTGACGGTATCCGTGGATCGCCGACCACCAGGACGACATGCCATCCACCAGCTCGCGGCCATCGTCCAGGGTGATTCGGACGCCGGATACAGACTCAACGCCGAAGAGCGGGCTGACAGCAGGTGAGGCGTAGGGATGCCAGACGGCAGCCTGGTCACGCTCAACGAGAGTAGGCATCAGTATTCCAATCCGAAGGAGGTTTTTATGAAACGACAAGGCTAGCGCGAAGCAATTTCGTCGTTCGCCCCCCGCCTCGCGTATACTAACGAGGTTAATTTTCGCAAGGACTTGAAGCGCTCGTGCCTCCGTTTCCCAATGCTCAGCTCGCGCTTGTCCTCCTGACAAGCGTCACCGCCGGCATCATCGGCCTGCTTGCCCATCGCGCCGGCCAAAGGGCGCTCGGATTTTGGATCCTCGGATGGGGAGCGCTTCTGAGCTCCGCCACCCTCATCCTCGCGGGGCCGATTCGCGACGAACTCACTCCGATCTCCTACCTCTTCAGCTCCATGGTCTCGCCCTTGATGATGATGGGGGCCTACGCCTATTCAAGACGCCCCGAACCGCTCTGGGCAATCCCGCTGGCTGGCCTCCTCGGCGTGCTGCGGCTGGCATTTTCCCAAATCGGCGTGCCCGAGGGCGCCAGCATTATCGCCGCAGTAAGCGAGCCCATATTTGCATTCGCGGCAGCCTATCTCGTCCTCACAAGACGCAACCGCCCCCTCTTCGAACCCCAGATCGGAGAACAACTCCTTGCGGTTTCTCTCGTGTATTTCGGGTTCATCGAAATCGCCGATGTCTATTCCCGAGCGATCGGCGGAGCATCCGGAATCTTCTGGCCCATGTGGCTCAGCGCCTGCGCCCCGCTCTTCATGCTCCAGGTCGCGCTCCAACTCAATCAGCTCGCTCGCAAAGAGCGCGAAGCCGAACTCGAGTCCCAGGCCACCGCCCGCCGACTCGACTTTCTGCTGAGTTCCGAAAACGATGTCCTCGTCGAGCTCGATACGAACGGGAAAATTCACTACCTCAGTTCGAATACGAGCCAATACACGCAAGTCCCGAATTCCGCGATGATCGGCAAAAACGTGCTCAATTTCGCGGACGTTGGGGACCGAGGCGGATTGTTAGGTATTCTCAAAAAGAACGGACATATCACGGAAGCCGAGATTGAAGGGCTGAGACTTAAGCCCCGTCCCCCCATCCCCGTGGAGATCGAAGGGGAATCAAACTATTTCGAATCCTCGATCTCGACCTACAGCATCCCAGGCCGCGGCCTGCGCCTCGTCGCCGGCATCCGCAACGTCACACAGCGCGTCCAACAGGAAGAGACGATCCGACAGAATACGCTCCGGCTGAACCGAGCCGAAGAGATCGCTGGCGTCGGGAGCTGGGAGCTCGACCCGGCGACGGGGCGCATCCACTGTTCGCCGCAATTTGCATCGCTCTACGGGCTCGACCCGAGCCAGTCCACGATCCCGGTCGAGATTCTCCAAGAGCGGGTCCATCCTGAGGATCGCGGCGGCGTCGCCCAGGAGGGTTGGGCCGAGATCACCGCCAATCCCGACCGATTCGAAACTCAATTCCGCATCATCCGCCCGACCGACGACGCTCTCCTTTACGTCCGCGTCCTGGGTGAAATCGAGCGCGATGCCTCGGGCAAGATGGCCCGGGTCATCGGCGCCACCCTCGACATCACAGAACAGCACGCGCTCGAAGAACGTCTCCGGCAAGGGAAGCAACAATTCGACCTCTTCGTTCAGTCCGACATCGTGGGCGTCTTCTTCATGGATACGAAGGGGGCGATCCAGAATGCAAATCCCGCCTTCCTCTCAATGTTAGGCTATGCGGAAAACGACCTCCCTCTTGAGTGGAATGCACTCACTCCCACAAACGACCAAGCACGGGAGAAGGCAACCCTTGACGAGATTCTCGATGGCGCAACGCCGCAGCCCTACGAGAAAGAGTTCCTAAAGAAGTCCGGAGAGAGAGCCTCGGCGCTCGTCGCGGGCGCGGGCCTTGGGAGCAACCAGGCCATCGTGCTCGCAGTTGACGTCACCGAACGAAAAAACGCCGAGCAGTATATCGAGCGCTACCAACGCGAACTCGAAGAGACCGTTGCGCTGCGAACCAACGAGCTGCTCGAATCGCGCAACCGCCTCGCCGAGACCGAACGTCTTGCCGCGGTCGGCACCCTCGCCGCGGGCGTTGCTCACCAGATCAACAACCCGATCGGAGCGATTCTGAATAGCGCCGAATACGCGCTCCTCTGCCAAAAAGACGAGGACGCTCAGCAAATCTTCACCCGCGTCCTTCAGGACAACCTTGACGAGGCCAAGCGCTGCGCCCAAATCGTGCGAAGCATGCTTCAGTTCTCTCGGGATCAGCCCGCGGAGCGATGGGAAGAGGATCTAAGGACCGTCTCACGTCGCGCCCATCGGTCGATTCTCCCTTACGCAGCGGATTGCGGAGCCAGCGTCGAGCTCGAGTTCCCGAGATTTCCCCTTGTCGCGCAGATCAGCCCGATCGAGATCGAGCAGGCCATCGTAAATGCGCTGCGCAATAGCATCGAATCTGGCCCGCGCGGAACGTCGATCTCCATTTCACTCGAACAGCGAGATAAGAACGCCTATATCGAGGTGATCGATAATGGACGAGGGATCCGGAAAAAAGAGCTTGAGCGCCTCTTCGACCCCTTCTACTCCACGCGGACACAAGTCGGCGGCACAGGGCTGGGACTTTCCGTCGCCCATGGCATCATCAAGGCACACGCCGGCGAAATTCATGTCGAGTCAACCGTCGGTTCGGGCACACGCCTCGTCATGACGCTGCCCATCATCGACCTGGAGGTCCGCAATGACGAAGAGCACGACCGAGAGAGCTGAGATCGAGGAACGCATCTCAGACGGCACCACATGGCGAAATTTCTGCCGCGCACTGGAATCCGCAGGCGATACGATTCTGCGGGACAGCACGCCAAAGGACGCTTTCAACCGCGCCGAGGGCTTCCGCTATCTCACCCGGCTTCTCCGCGCGAGCCTAGAAAGTCAAATCGAGTCTTCGAACCCTTGCCACCCACGGTTTTATCAGCTCTCGAATGAGACGATCAAAATCGGCAATGACAACCCGGATAACATCTACCATAACTGCAACGTCTCGGGCCGATACGATTACCTGATCCGCGGCAAACGCGGCGGCGTCCCCTACATTAGTTTCGGCACCAAGGCCGGCAGCTACGAACGCGATGCGGAGATGCGTCCGACCGGACAATTCGACTCCCGCGCGATGCATGTCGACCCCGACGGCAGCTTCGAGATCATCGTGAGCGCAAAGGAGCAGTCCGGGAACTGGCTCCCCATGCGTCCCGACTCTGAAATGATCATCGTGCGGCAGACCTTCAATCTCCGCGATGAAGAAGAACCCGCGACCTACACAATCGAATGTCTAAACCCCGACAGCGTCAAAGGCAATGAACAGGGGAACTCACTCGACCCCGCCGCGCTCGAGCCGGCGCTCGAACGCGCGACGGATTTCGTCACCCAGACCTCGAATCTTTTCACGGACTGGATGGAGCGCTATTCAGCGCATTTGAACGCGCTGCCCTCCGATGACCAGGAACGCTGCCAGCGAGCAGGCGGAGACGCCAATATTCACTATCTACAGAGCTACTGGAAACTCGCGCCCGACGAAGCGCTCGTGATCGAAGCCGACCGGATCCCCGAAGCCGGCACCTGGAATTTCCAGCTCAGCAATTTCTGGATGGAATCGCTCGATTACCTGAATCATCGCGTCCATATCAATCGCCATACGGCTCAGCTGGAACCCGACCAAAGCCTCCGCATCGTCGTCGCTCATGCTGATCCCGGTGCGGCTTTTCCGAACTGGCTGGATACCTGCCAACACGACCAGGGCGGCATGCTCTTTCGCTGGATCGAATCGGAAGGGGATCACCCTCCGGTTCGTACGCGCGTCGTCCCCCTGTCCGAACTGATTGGGTCGAACGGTTCGCAAGCGTGAACAAAACGGGCAGCGTTGATCGCGGCGGTTGGACCGGAGGGCAGTACTCGATCTTCCGGGTCGTGCTGGCAATCCACGCGGCGTGCGTCCTCGGAGCACGCCTCTCGGTCTCCGGCGAAACGGGATGGGATCGCCCCTGGCTTGCTGCCTTCCTCGGCCTTGGCCTCCTCGCTTGTTTCCCTCTCGCCCTCGGGATGCGCGATCGCACGGCAGCGGGCGTCATCACCGTCGCGGTGGGCGTGGGCGGCGCGGTGGCCGACGGTGCGCCGCTGCTCCTGCCCACCCTCGAAGTGCTGGTCACGACGGCGCTCCTGATTCTTCACCTTTGCGTCGCGCCGCTTCCTTTCGGCGCACGGGATGCCGCCGACCGAGTGGATCCACGCGGAGACTGGCGACGCGCCCCCTGGCTCGGGCATCTCGCATGGTGCCTGCTTGCGCTCACACATCTCGCGCGAGCCGCCAGCGGCATCGAGCCGAACGCATTCCTGCAAGAACGATTGGGCATCAGTCTGCCCGGCCTCACCCTCGCCGTCCTGGCCTTCGAAGCCGCGCTTTTCCTCTTCGGCCTGCGCAGCGCCATGCGCCCCAAGGCCTGGACCGCGCTCATTCTCTTCCGCATCGCCTGCCTCGCGGCCTTCGGCGCTCTCCCGGGCGATGCCAGCGTATTCCTTCTCCTACTCTTCGCCTGCGAGCCGATCTGGTTCGCCGGACGCTCCCTTCAGTTCCCTGCAGCAGGAGAAGCAGAGGCAGAAATGGCCGACGCGACGGCGGATGGCGACCTCAACCAAAACCGTCCCGCTCGCCTCTACTACGACGGGGATTGCGGCTTCTGCCACGGCAGTATTCGCTTCGTGCTCTCGGAAGAAAACGCAACGCCGCCTTCCCTGCGCTTGCGTTTCGCGCCGCTCGCGAGTGAGGGTTTTGCGGACCGCGTCGCGCAGGCTTCCGAGTTCAGCGCAAGCGAAGTCCCCGACAGCATCGTCCTCGATCTTGAGGACGGACGCCTGCTCACTCAATCCGCTGCCGCGCTGGAAATTGCGGCCCGCTTGGGCGGCATCTGGCTTGGCATCGCGAAGATCGCCCGGCATGTTCCGCCGTCCGCGCTGGACGCGGCCTACGATGCCTTCGCGAAAATCAGAAAGCGCATCTTTGCCGCTCCCAAGGGAGCATGCCCCATTCTTCCCCCGGATATGCGCGCGCGCTTCGACCTCTAGGCCGCAAGGAAAGCAGGCGTTAGTTCGAAGGGATGCCGCCTTCGGGCAGCACAGTCTCGAAGCGACGTGTTCGCACAGCGGCGACGGTATCGCCTTCTTTTCGCCGCTGATCCACGAATCCCTGCAGGCCGCCGAGATCTTCCGCACGAACCTGCATCACTGCATCCCAGAGTTCCGGCGCGCCCTCCATCGGGAAAGTGTCCCGCAGTAGAGCAAACGAAACACCTCCGAGCGCCTCGACGAGCGATGGCCAATGCTCATCTGTGGCCATTCGAGAATAATCGTATCGCGGCGTACCTTCCGGTCGTGCCAGAAACACGAAGAGATGCTCCTCTCCTTCGTCGCCCTCGACCCAAGGCCGCTCGCTCACAGGAAAAAAGCGATTCGCCGCCTTGTCCATAAACTTCTGCTCATCGAGCAGAATCGCCTTGCCCGCCTCGCTCTCGAGCATCTCAAAGATCGCCTCCGTCGCCCTTGCGTCCCGGTACCAAAACGCGGAGATCACGTCGAAAGAAACGTCCCCAACCAGAACCTCCTCCACGTGGTACCGCACGTACCGCATCAGCCCCGCGAGATGCGGCAGCGCGAGTGGGGCATGGGCGGTTTCGTAGTGCTCCCGAAAAGCGGCTCGGTCGAGACTCGGCAGACGCTTGATGAGCGAAAGCGTTTTGATCATGGGGACTCCCGCGCAACCTCCAAAACGAGGGTCGCGCATCAGCGAAAAGAGCATCCTAGTCTCGACGCACGCCTTCTCCCAGCCCACACTCCAACTGTGCCTTCCGACGACTCTCCGACGCCGAACAGCTTGCCCCCCGAAGGGGGCGCCTCCTTCCTTTCACAGGTCCGGCCCTATGCAGGCCTATTCGGACTCCTCGGCATCGCGACGTTCTTCGAAGGCTTCGATACGCGACTGATCAGCCTGGTCCAGCCGCTGATTGCGGAAGAGTTCGGCGCGAATAAACAGGAGCTGGGTCTCGCCCTGGGTCTTTCCAGCCTGGGCATGATGGCGGCGTTTTTCGTCATCCATCTCGCGGATTGGCTTGGCCGACGGCCGCTTTTCTTGGGGGCGCTGGGCGCCTACGCGATCCTCACCCTCGCCACAGCGCTGGCACCGAACCTCGTGACCTTCACCGGGCTTCAGATCTTCGCGCGGATGGCGATGGTCGTGAACATCGGCCTCGCCTACCTCATGCTCAGCGAAGAAATGCCCGCGGAGATTCGGGGGCGCATGAACGGCCTGCTCGGGGCCTTCGCCGCGCTCGGCGCCGCCGTGCCGGATGCCCTCCTTGCGCCGCTCGAAAGCATCGAAATCAGCTGGCGGGGATTGTTCTGGATTGGGGCGCTGCCCCTCCTCTTACTGCCCTTCTATTTTGCGCGTCTCCCCGAAACCCGAGCCTTCGAACTCCGTCGGGCAAGAGCGCCCGAAACGCTGCATTTCGACTTCGGAGAAGAGCGCGCGCTCCTCGGGCGACTCGTCGCGCCCGCCTATCGTTTCCGACTCGGCGGCATCACAACGATCTGGCTCGCGATCAATTTTTGGTCGGGGACCGCGCTCTATTTCTTTACGCTCTACGCCTTTAACGAACGCGGCTGGGGACCCTCCGATCTCGCACTCTTGCCCTATGGCACGATTCCGATCGGATTTCTGGGCTATTCCCTCTCGGGCTTTCTGATGGACCGTCTGGGCCGTCGGAGCGCGGCCACGCTTTATCTGATCGCCGCGTTTGCGGCGACCGCTGCTTGCTACCAAACGAGCGAGTACGGCTTGATTTACGCTGCCTATTGCGGATTGATCGGACTGGGCGGCATTTGGTCGATCGCGACGACCTGGACCGCCGAACTCTTCCCCACAGAGCTCCGAGCGACGGCCTACGGCGTCTCGAATAACCTATTGGGCCGCATCGGCCTGGTCGTCGGTCCGATTGCCGCAGGCAGCCTAAGCGCGGCGCTCGGATCGACCGCAGATGCCATTACGCTGCTGGCAGTGAGCACCCTGCTTGTTTTGCCCATTGTTTGGGCGCTGCCGGAAACGAACGCAATCGATCTGGCGGTTTCTAATACCACAAACCCGACAGAAGACTTATCCTGATCCGAGGCCCGCGCGTGCGAGCGCATCCCCTTTCGCCCCCGGAGAACTCCGATGCACGAACAACTCAATCCTGGAACGATTCGAGCAAACGCCCCGCGACGCGAACCGACGCGAAGAGCCGTATTGCTCTTGCCTCTGGCATTCCTGCTGGTCACACAAGCGGGCTGCCAGAGCATGTGGAACCGCGTCCGCGAGAGAGAGCGCGTCTACTCCCTCGAAACCGCCCGGGTGCAGACCCAGCGCGGCCAATGTATCCAGGGCCTTGAGTCCCTCGACCGCTCTGAAGCCCGACTCGATCTCGGCATCTACGCCAGGGAAGCGATCTCAGCGCGCATCCGCTGCTACGAAAAGCTCGGCGCACAAGAATTGGCGACCGCCCATCGGCGCCTCCTCACCGATTACTACACCGACGAACCCATGGCGCTTCCTGAAGCCGACGGCTCTTCCGTCTTTCGCGTCTCGGGCATTGATGCATCGGAATATCAGACGCCCCCGAGCTGGCTCAAGATCACACGCCCGAGATACTCCGCCTACGCACAGCGCTCCAAAATCATCGGACGCGTCGTCCTCTCTTTCGAACTCGCTCGCAATGGGACGGCCAAGAAAGTCCGCGTACTCGAGATGCCTCACCCTCTGCTCGCGTCCTGGGCCATCGAGTCCGTCGTCAACGCCGGACAAGAGCGACAAAAGGGCGGCAAGAGTGTAAACGTTGTCCCCGGCGGCCAGTACCTCACGACATTCATGTTCGAATGGCGCTGGGCAGATAGCGGCGACGACGCCTAACACCTGAAATGAGCTGGAGCCAGGGTCAGGCAGAGCTCGGCCGAAGCCCTTCGTCTCTCGCCTAGTCTTCAAGCTCGACGGAATAGGCGTCGACGTACGCGCGGGTCTTTTCTCGAACCTCGTCCTTCGTGTAGCCCCAGTCCGACACATCGTAGTGATGCGTGCCGTGCTTCCCCTTGGGCTTATTCTCGAGGTAGCGACGAATTCGGTCCGCATGCTCGCTCTCGAAGCTTCGCCCCATTTGCGCATAGAGCCGCCGAATGGCCTCAACGGGATCACTCATCTGATCGCGAAAATGGATATCGAGGAGCCGATCTGGAAGATCGCCACTTTGCCGTCGATTCTGGATATGCACCATCAGGTCGAAGATCGCCGTCCCTCCTGCCACGATCCCGCTCATGTCCACCTCTCGACTTCGCTGCCAGCGGACATTCGCCAAGGTGGATAGACCTGAAGGGATCGTCTTCATCGGATCGCGATGCGAAAGCAGAATCCACGCGTCGGGATAGACCGAAAATACCAAGTCCAGGACGGGCAGATAAACGGGCGTCTTCAGAATCCAGGTCGCCTTGGGCTTCTGGTACTGCATCATCTGCAGATAGACCTTGTGGAACTGCATGCTCGAAACGAAATCCGGTGACCAAGCCTCCGTATGGTTCGTGATGAACCACATAAAGCTGCCAAAAGACGGCATCGTCGGCGTGATGCATTCAACCGGAATATCCGAACGATGTTCATGGATACTCGCGTATTCCGGCTGTACGTCGCACCAGAATTCCTGTTCACATTCAGTCATCGCAATCAGCGCATCGCGATCCTCACCACCCGCAACAGGATGCGCCGACTCCCAGCCCATCACGGCTCGCGCGTTCGGATCTTCTGCGAGCAGCTCGAACAGAATCGTCGTCCCCGAACGGGCCTGGCCCGTCACGATGATCGGCGCCTTGATCTCCTCTTCGAGAATCGCAGGATGCTGACGCAACTGCTCCTGCATCAAAAGGCGAGTCCGGAGGCAGCGCAGAATTTCCTGCCGCGACATCAGTCGCCCGATCGTCGAAAGCTTCGCCGGCCCATTCATATCCGAAACCAGCGCCGTTAGGCGCGCCCGCCAATCGCCGTCAAAGTCTCCGAAGTCGGAAAGCCCCGTCGACGCCTTCGCGAGCTCAACCAGCTCGTCGACCTCGATCGGGATCAGATGCGCATCCCCGCCCACCGAATCGCCCATCGCGTTAATTCGCCGCACCCAGTCCGGCCGAGGATACTGCTCCGATAGATCGATCGTCATTTTCTGTCTCTCACTCTTCATGATTGGGTAGAAGGCGGCTCAACGAGGGCGCCCTCCTCGATCGCCCTAAGTAGACCGGCGGAGAAGCATCACAGGGATTCGCCGACCCGCCCGATCCTTGTAGTTCGAATAGTCCGGGGATTCCGCGATCAACGCGGTCCAAATCCGCTCCCGCTCTTCGCCTTCGGCTTCCTCAGCACGCACAGCGACATTTTCGGCGCCGACCTGAACCTCCACATCCGGCGTCGCGAGGAGGTTGTGATACCAACCCGGATTCTTCGGCTCACCTAACACCGAAGCGATGACCACAAAATCGTCGCCCCAGGGCAGATAGGTCAAACCACTCTCGCGGATGACGCCGGTTTTCCGACCCTTGCTCCGCAAAAGCAGGACAGGCAGATTCGCCAGCTTCCCGCCAACGCGTCCGCCCGTCCAGCGGTAAACCCGAGGATGCCATTTCCAAAAAAACTCAACCGCGGCGGAACGTTCCACTCTGATCTCCTAATGATCGCGCGTCTATTCTTTTTCGGCCGAGAGATCCCGAACGACATCATCCCACATGTCTGGATCGCTGTTGAAATGGGAGACCAGGCTCACACGATCAGCCACCCCATCACATCGCTCGCGCACGGCATCCGCCACCTGCCCGATCGGCGCACAGACCGCGACCGCCTCAACGATTTCATCGGTGATCAGCGCATTCATCTCGCCCCAATTTCCCTGCTTCGTCATCGCGTTCAGCTCGGGCTGAAGCTCGCCCCAACCATGCACATCCAGGACGGGCTTGTACGCCGGCGTCGAGCCATAGAATGCAATCTGGGTCTTCGTCTGCTGACGGACTTTGTCGATCTCTTCGTCGTTATCACCCGTACAGATCATGACCTGGTTCGAGATTTCCAGCGTATCTCTCGTGCGTCCCGCCTTCGCCAGCCCACGCTCAAGCGCGGGCAGGGTCAGCTCGGTATTGGATTTCCGCGTTCCGAAAGGGTGGATAAAAAACCCGTCCGCCACTTCGCCCGCGGCTTCGGTCATCTTGGGCCCGACCCCGGCCAGAAAAATCGGCGGCGGGCCGAACTCGGCGGGACCCGGATTGAACATGGGCGTCATCAGTGTGTGCTGATAAATCTCGCCGCGGAAATCGAGCTTCTCTTTCGTCTCCCAGGTTCGCCAGATCTCTTTGATCGCGAGCACCATCTCACGCATCCGCGCTGCGGGCCGAGACCAGGGCATCCCGAATCGCTTCTCGATATGCGGCTTGATCTGCGTTCCCAGCCCCATAATGAAGCGACCCTTGGAAATCGCCTGCAGATCCCAGCCAATATTGGCCAGAATCATAGGATTGCGCGCGAAGCCGATGGCCACTGCGGTGTAGAGATCGATCTTCTGCGTCGCCCGGGCCGCGAGCAGGAGGGGGAAGAAAGGATCGTGCGGCCCCTCGTAGGTAAAGGCACCGGAATAGCCTTTGCCTTCGAGGCGCTGGGCCTCGGCCTCTGGGGCATCAAAGGAATAGAGAGGAGCATCGACTTTCATGTTTTCTCCGAACTGGGGCCCACGACGATAGCCCGCCCATTCCGCGCCGTCGGTTCGGGATGTCTAAATTTCAGGATGCCGCGTATGCCAATCCGTCGCCGTTTGATAAGCCGCCCCCAGACGGAGCAGGACCGGCTCGGCAAGATGAGGACCCACGAGCTGAAATCCAATCGGCGCGGCGCCGGAGTCAAAGCCAATCGGAAAGGTCAGAGAGGGCGAGCCCGAAAGGTTGAAGGGCGTCGTGTAACGGACGGCCGCCCCCGCCTCGGGAAATTTCTCGGGATCAGCAAGATTCGTGTTGGCCACCAGGGGCCCCGGAATCACCGGCGCAGCAAAGGCATCCACCTCGTCAAAAAGCGCAGCGAACCGGCGGCTGAATTCGACGCGCGCTTCGTAGCCTTCCGCTACGGCGCGCGGGTCCGTGGCCATGCCCTGCTCGATCGCTCCGCGCAGCGCGGCTCCGTACTGATCCGCCTTGGCCGGAAAGGTCTCGGCGTGGGCGCGGGCGATTTCCGCGCTGCCGAGGAAGACCCAGGCCGCGAGAGCCCGGTTCAAATCGGGTAAGCGGACGGGAACGAGATGCGCCCCCGCTTTTTCGAATACGTCGAGGGCGGTTTGGATCGCGGCAGCAACTTCGGGTGCTAAATGGTCGCTCAGGTAATCTGCATCGACCCCGATCCGCAGACCGGCGATAGAGTCTGGGACATCGGGCAACGCCGGGACGGGCGGGTTGGCCGCAAGGCTCCAGGGATCTGCGGGGTCGAAACCTGCGAGGACACGAAAGAGGCGATCAACGTCGTCGACGCTGCGCCCCATGGGACCGATATGGTCGAGAGAAGCCGCGAGCGGGAAGACACCACGCAGCGAGACGCGGCCGTGAGTCGGCTTCAAGCCCGTGAGCCCACAGGCCGCCGAGGGGTAGCGAATCGATCCGCCGGTATCTGTTCCCAGCGCCGCGGTGCAGAGCCCGCCGGCCACGGCGACGCCTGAGCCGCTTGAGGAGATCCCGGTCCAACGTTCCGGATTCCACGGGTTGACCGGCGGCGTGACACTTTCATGATGCTCGACGAAGGCGCCCTCGGTCATCTTGACCTTGCCAAGTAGAACAGCGCCCGCAGCCTCGAGTCGGTCTGTCACTTCTGCATTCTGCGCGGCGACGCTTTCTCCGAGGGCCGTGGTCCCCGCGCGGGTAGGCTCTCCGGCCACATCCACCAGGTCCTTGAGCGCGATCGGTATTCCGCGCAGAGTCCCCAACGCCTCGCCTTTCGATTTCGCCGCATCCAATCGCTTAGCGGCGGCGCGCGCCCGCTCGGGCCAAAGGACAGCGAAGGCCTGTAGCTCGGCGTCTTTTTCCGCGATCCGCGCGTATGCGGCATCCACGATCTCAACCGCCGAGAGCGTCCCCGTATCGAAGAGCTCCGTGAGCATTCGGATATTGTGCCAGGGCAGAGTCTTGGAGGCTGCGGAGGGCTTCGTCATCGCATCTTCTTTCTCGCGGAAGGGTGATTGAAACGATGCCACAAGATTCGCGCCGAGGACGGGGCAAGTGGAGTCGGTCGCGGCGAAGGAGAGCTAGGCTTTCGGCATGATGTCGAGCGTGGAATCAATAGACCCTTCGGACGGTTCATCGACGGCTGATTTCGAGGACGCAGACGCCGCCGAGCCCACAGAAGAAGAGGCTGTCCGAGGCGTGGAGCTGGCCCTGGATCAGATCTCCCCGGAAGCCCTCCGAGGCCTGATCGAGGAGTACATCACTCGAGAAGGGACCGACTACGGGAATACCGGCTCCAGCCTCGGCGGAGCAGCGGATCCCCATGCGGAACGAACCCTCGAGGAAAAAGTCGCTCAGGTGCGGCGTCAGCTCGAAGACGGCGAGGCCCGCATCGTCTTCGATCTTGAAGAGGAGAGCGCGAGTATCGTCCATTCGGACTTGCTCGCGGATGCTCTCGGCGAGCGCTGAGAGCTGCTCGGCAGGCGCGGCGCCGTGCGGTGTTAAGCGGCGCGGCCTACACCCTGCGCGCCAGGAACCAGGAGGAACCGGGAGTTGCTAGAGAGCCGCGCTGGGACTCGGGCCCGCGCCGGCTTCCGATGCTGCGACCTGAGCGGCGTGATCCGCTTCTCTGGCTGCGGTCTCGGCTTCGAGTGCCTTGTAGCGGCGGCGAATCACAAAGACGAGCGTCCCGATCGCAATCAAAGGCAGCAGCGACATGAAGAGCGTCGACCACAAGAACGCCGCCTGATTCTCTTCATCACGACCCGCGGTACAAACCGCACACGCCGAAGCCACACGCGGCGACTGCAAAACCGCCCAAGCCACAAACCCTGACATGAGCGCCCGCAGCCCCAGGTTGCGACTGCAACCTGACATCAAAGATAGACCTGCCAATAGATGATCGGCCAAGCCCCGACCACGAAATACCAGAAGGCCGCTGCGGTCGCGAACTGACTGGGCTGCAGCCAGCCAGCCTCGAGGCGGCGCCAGGTTTGCACGAGCAGACCGATGGCGACGATGGCGTGGATCGCGTGGGTCCCGACGATCAGGTAGAAGAAGCTGCCGAGGGTGGACGACGTGAGCGTCAGCCCCTGGGCCAGCATCGACGTCCATTCCCAGCCCTGGAAAAGGACAAAGAATGCGCCGAGGCCGATCGCACCGAGCAGAGGCTTGCGAGCGGCTGCTCGATCGTCTTTGAATTTCTGCTGCGCCCAGTACAGAAGCAAGGCAGAAGCAAAAAGCGCCGCCGTGTTAAAGGCAGTCTCTTCGAAGGGGAGCCGCGGTTGGTCCGGCGGAGGCCAGATCGCGGAGGAGGCCTTCACGATGCTGAACGCGGAGATCATGCCCGCGAAGAGCATGATTTCCGTGAGGATGAAGAGCAGCATGCCGAGCACGCCATTCGAAATGACGCGCGGCTCTCCTCGTTCTTCCGAAACCAGACGGACCGGCGATGACGGTGGGTACGAACTCACGCTCATTCTCCTTGCTCCCCCGTCTACACTCTAGGTTTCGAAATCATCCGAGGCGAATCGCGATCCGAAACGCCCTGAGCGCGCTGCATATCGCAGGAACGCTCGACTTCATGCTGGCCCTGGCTCGATTGCGGCTAGTGATGCCCGCCATCGTCGGAACTGTCGGCGCCGTGTCCGGCTTCTTCGCCATGACCCGAGCCGTGCTCTTCACCATGACCGCCGCCATGACTGCCACCACCGACTTCGCCCGCGGCATACGCGCGCTCAGCTTCGATCCAGGAGGGCTTTTTCCAGTTCGTTCCGCTGGACTTCATGACGTCCGGGGCCGTTCCTGCGAAGAAGAGCAGCATGAACACGAGCGTCGTCGTGATCGTATAAATCACGAAGCGCGGCGTCGCGTTGATGTGCATGAACTTCGTGACAACCATATAGGCCTTCACGACGGCAATCCCGAAGGCCGTCACGAGGGTGAGCCACTGGATGCCGAATTCCGGGCCGATGACCGAGATCACCAGGAGGACGAGTAGGATCGCCCAGATCTTGACGTAATGAGAGGTGCCGTGTTCTTCGTTTTCACTCATGATGGGACCCCTAATTATTTCGCGATGTAAAGAAGCGGAAAGAGGAAGATCCAGACAACGTCAACGAAATGCCAGTAAAGGCCAATGATCTCGACGCGCTGGAGTTCGAGGTTCTTCTTGGCCGTCTGCGCCACAAAGAGCATGATGATCATGCCCGCGATGACATGCGAGGCGTGAATCCCCGCGGCCGTGTAGTAGAAGGACCAGAAGGTGTTCGCCGTGATCGTCATGCCGTGACTGATCTCGTAGCTCCACTCGTAGGCCTTGATGCAGAGAAAGATCGCTCCGCCCAGGGTCGTGAGGTAGAGGAACTTGGCCGCTTTCGGACCGTCGCCCTTTTCGGCTGCCTGATGCGCGAGCACCGCCGAGAGACTCGACGTGAGGAGCACGAAAGTATTCGTGGCACCGATCATGGTGTTCGTATTCGCGGCGTAGTCGGCCCAGATGCCGTGCGCGAGACGATGCATGATGTAGGCGCCCAACAGGCCACCGAAAATCACGATTTCCGAGGAGATGATCCACCATACAGCCAGGCGGGCAGTGGGCATTCCCGCTGCGCTGCGTGTGGTGGCAATCGGCCTTGCGGACATGTTCGACTCCATTTTCCGGACGGCCGCCATGCGCGCTCGCCCCAGGTGTTGATCTTTTCGCTCGCTGAATCGACTTCGCCCCGCCAAACCATCGAAGTCTTAGACAACGAGGGTTGGGAGGGGCGAGCCCAATCAGGAATCTGTCTTACGCAGGTTCGTCCTGCGGCCAGTAATCCGAGCCCTTTCGGTCCGGGTGGCTGTATTCGTACGGACCGCGGTAGACGGTCGGAAGACCTTCGGGCCAGTTGCCGTGGGGCGGGGGCGAAGTCGCCGTCCACTCCAGCGTATTGGCCTGCCAGGGATTCTTCTCCGCGACGGGACCCGAAGTCCAACTCTTGATCACGTTGTAGAAGAAGATCACCTGAGCCCCGAGCATCACGCAAAGCGAGATCGTGGCGACCTGCCGGAGATCCTGCATCCAGGGCAGCGCCAGTTCGGGGAAGTTCTCGTAGTTGTAAATTCGGCGATGCTGACCCGCCGCGCCGAGCACGAAGAGCGGCAGGAAGATCAGATTGAACGGAATGATCGTCAGCCAGAAATGCAGCTTGCCGAGTCGGTCATTCATCATCCGCCCAAACATCTTCGGGAACCAGTACGTGAAGCCCGCATATGTCCCGATGATCGCAATCGGATAGAAGGTGTAGTGGAAATGGGCGAGCACGAAGTAGGTGTCGTGCATGTAAATGTCATTGCCCGAGGCACCCAGGAAGATGCCCGTAATACCACCGATCAGGAATTCGAAGATGAAGGCCAAGGCCCAAAGCATCGGCGTCGTCAGCGTGATCGAGCCGCCGTACAGCGTCGCGATATAGACGAACATCATTTCCGCAATCGGAACCGAGATGAGCAGCGTCGTCACCGTGAACACGTTCGCCATGCGGGGATCGATGCCCGCGATGAACTGATGATGCGCCCACACCGTGAAGGAGAGGACGCCCGTGCCGATCGCCGTGTAGAGGACCGTGCGGTAACCGAAGAGCTTCTTGCGAGAGAAGGTCGTGATGACCTCGGCCACAATCCCGACTGCGGGCAGGAGCACCACGTAGACTTCAGGATGACCGAAGAACCAGAAAAGGTGCTGCCACAGAATCGGGTCGCCGCCGCGATCCGGATCAAAGAATGCCGTGCCGAGGTTCTGGTCGAAGATCATCATGATGCCGCCGGCCAGAAGCGGGCCGACGGAGAGCATGAAGAGGATGCTCGCGATCACGATCATCCACACGACCATCGGCACGTCCCACATTTTCATGCCGGGCGCGCGGCTATTCATGGCCGTCGTAATAAAGTTGATACCGCCGAGCAGGAAGGCCACGAACTCCAGGAAGACCGCAGTAATCCAAAGGGTCGAGCCTAAGCCCGTCAGGTTGTACTCCGCCTTGGTCGAGAGCGGGGGATAAGCCGTCCAGGCACCACCGAACGCGCCGCCTTCCACGAAGAATGCAGAGAGAATCACGATCGCCGAGATCAGGAAGATCTGGTAGCTGAGGCGATTGATCTTCGGGAAGACCATATCGTCCGCGCCAATCATCAGCGGGATGAGGTAATTGCCGAAGGCCGCGATCAGAACGGGCATCGCCACCCAGAAGATCATGATCGTGCCGTGATTCGTGACGAGCGAGTTGTACGCCGCCGGCGTCACTTCACCCCAACCCGGAACCTGAATCCCAGGGAAGGCGAGCTGCATGCGGAAAGCGTAGGCAAAGAAGCCACCGATCAGCGCCATGAACATTCCGGTGAACATGTACTGCATGCCGATCATCTTATGATCGAGCGGGAAGATGTACTTCTCCGTGAAGCTCATCTCATGGTGTTCACCATGACCCTCATGACCCTCGGCGTGCTCGACGGGAATCGACTCAGCCATTTTTCTCTCCTCTGGTCCGAAGCGCGCAAGGGGCGTCGATCTTCGGGTGGCCTTCTCGGCCTAATCTTCAGAAGCTTTTCAGTTCTGCCACCGGAAGCTGCGAGGTACCCCGCCTCACGATTCCGGTTTTGACCTTGAGCCGTCGCTACCGCGCGGCGACTCGCTGTTCGATCTTCGACTCGCCCGCGGCAATCGCCATCGGGTTGTTATCGTTGACCCAAGCTGCGTGCTGCGTCGGGCTCTCGATGATGATGCGTGCGGGCATCAGGCCATGACCGATGCCGCAGATCTCGGCGCACTGAATATCGTGCTCGCCGGTGACCGTCGGCTCGAACCAGCCCGTGATGATGCGGCCAGGGATCGAGTCCTGCTTCAAGCGGAAAACCGGAACCGAGAAGTTGTGGAGCACGTCTTTCGACTCGAGCTTGTAGTGATAGAGCGTATCCGTCGAGACATGCAGCTCGTTGATCGTGGTGATGTCGTCGGCGGTGTCGATGACATTATCCGGCCCGGGGTGGACAAAGGTCCAGGCCCATTGCTGAGCGATCACGCGCACGGTGGAATCTGACTCCGGAAGATCCTGCTTCACGCTGTACCAGACGTTGACGGCCATCACGACGATCACGACGTCGAAGAGAAGGATCGGGACATGGGCCCGATGAATCCACTTCATGTATTTGTGCTCGGTACCCGTGATGTAGAGCGCGGGCTGCCCTTCCTTCTTCTTGAATCGAAAGATGAAAGAAAAGAAAAGGTACGAGGCAACGGCGAAAGGAATGCCGACCAGGAGCGTGATCACGTCGAAGAGCTGATCGATATCGCTGGCGTAGGTCGATGCCGTTGCCGGAAGGAGTGCATCAAGAATCATGTTAGGTGCCGCCTAGGGTTTGAAACGGGCTCGTTCTAGATCGCACGCGATCTAGATGATGAAAATAAAGACCACCGCGATGAAGGCAAGAATGCCGACGATCGAAACGGTGAAAAGTCGGGTCGCCAGCTCGTCTGCCGGCGGATCAATGGGTTCGACATGTTCTTCGTCGGACATCTTAATTCTCCAAGGTCTGGATATGCGCGATTACGTCACGGATGGCCTGATCGTCGGGCAGCGTTCCTGCCATCCCGATCATCGCCGCGCCCAGGGCATCGCCCCGGCCGGTCCCGCGAATCCGATTTTTGTACTTCGAGATCGAGGAATAGAGGTACCAGTCACTCATTCCAGCGAGCGGCGGAGCACCCATCCCCTGATTGCCACCACCATTGGCACCGTGGCACGCGCTGCAGACCGCGTAATAACCTGCGCCCGCCTTCGCGTCGCCGGGCTCTTCAAGCTCCGCATCGGGTGCCGTCTTCGGCATCGCAGCCACGTAAGCCGTCACCGCCGTGAGGTCTTCGTCTTTGCGAAGCCACTGCGACATCGGGTACATGCGAAGACCGCCGGTGTCCTTCGCGTGAAGACCGCGGGCCCCCGACTTGAAGTTCTTCAGCTGCGCTTCGATATACCAGCTCGGCAGGCCCGCAATCGAAGGAGCGAGTACTTCGCTATTGCCTTCGCCGTTGGCGCCGTGACATTTCTGGCAGAGTTCGTAGACCTGCTCGCCTCGCGCGAGGTCCCCACCCTCAGCCAGAGCCGGTTTCGCGACTGAGACTGTGAATGCAACGGTCGCAGTTGCGAGAGCACCCGCGATCAAAAGCGGAAGTGCTGCGCGCAGCACACTCGCCCCTCGCAAAGAACTCAGTTCAATTCTTTTGGTCAAGCGGTTGGACTTGGACACCAAGGTCATTCCTCTTCGTGGTCGTCGTGACGTGGCCGCGATTCGTCGAATCTTCGACCCACTCAGCGGGCTCGAGCCCGCCTGGTTCCTACTTTATTTGCCGGTTTTCGACCGACCCACCGGGACCTTTCGACGCGTTGCGGCTTAGCAAGCTTGAATTCGCCTAAACTTTTCCCGGTAAAGACTTTGTTCTCAATCGGTTTTCGGACTTCCGATCGCCTCTTCTCAGCGGGCATATTCGCGCTCAGAGTAGACTTTGACCGCTGGCGAGGTAGCCCATTAATCTCTAATTCGTCAAGTCCGACGGGGCCTTTGGGCGTTACGCCACCCCGCTGAACTCGACCGATCCCTGCCCTCAAGAAGGCTCATCTTCGGCCCGGACGACGAACAGCTTGCGCATTTTCTCAGCGCCCCACGGCCCCTTTTGAATCCTCCTTGAGCATAGCGCCAGCGGGCGCGCACTCGAATCGATTTCGGCGTGAAACCCCTCGAATTTGCGCAACTTTTCGCTGCATCAGGTATTCCCGGACGCGCCGAGGGCTTAAAAGCCTGAGGCTTTCGAAGCGTCGTCTAAGAAACCGCGCACAATTCTGCGGAGGCGCGAGCCGTCCGAGACGCAAGCCGAGCCTTCACTCCGCACACCGGGACGACCCTCGACATCCCTGCCTAGTCTGCTCCTAAACGATCGGAGCAGGCGGATTGAGGGGATAGAGCAGGAGGTAGATCAACACGCCGGTGACCGAAACGTAGATCCAGATCGGCCAGGCGACGCGGGCGAGCTTCCGATGCTGCGCTCGATCATCGCGCAGCCCCAGGCGGATCAGCAGAATCGCGAAGACGGGCACGCTCATCGCCAGCAACACGTGGGACGCGAGCAACACCAGGTACGCAACTTTCGGCCAACCCTCCACATTCA
Organism: Myxococcota bacterium; assembly: GCA_045106235.1. Taxonomy (GTDB): domain Bacteria; phylum Myxococcota_A; class UBA9160; order UBA9160; family UBA4427; genus UBA4427. The sequence continues at coordinate 230,662 of JBGCEJ010000008.1, read as the reverse complement.
GCGTCGTATTCTCGAAATCCTTCGAGATCTTGTGGGTCAGGTAGAAGATCAGAAAGACGCTCGAGACCGCGAAGGCACTCATCATGACGCGCTTATGACGGGCTACCTCTCCCCGCCGGGCAAGGTTTCGCCCCCAGACAAGAAGAACCGTCGCGGTCGCGTTCAGGGCAGCATTGATCGGAGGCAGAGCCGAGAAATCCATGTTCAAATGAATCTAGCAGCCCGCCCCAAAGAGAGAAGGTCTGAGAGAAGACGCTCAATGAAGCGTCTAGAGTAAGGTCAGCGCCCGCTTGAAAAGCGCGACCGTCGTCGCGTGAAGAAGATCTCCCACCTGTCGATTCGCACGCCCGGCGCAGGCGCGGGCGTGGGTCCCCTCCAAGATGATGCCCAGCCGGTAACAGGCCAGAACCCCGTACCAATTGATCGCAGAAAGGTCCCGCGCCGAGCGCTCACCGTAATGCGCAACAATTTCCGCAGCGCTCGGCAAGCCCTGAATCACACCCGCCGAATTGCCCAGCGGCGAATTCCCGTCCCCGTCCGGCCACATCGCAAAGAGCGCACCGAGATCCAGGAGTGGATCCCCGACCGTCGCCAGCTCCCAATCGATGATTGCGGCCAGAGCGCCGGAGTCGTGGCGAAACATCACGTTCGCAATGTGGAAGTCGCCATGAAGAATGCCGGGCGTGAAACGCTCCGGGCGGTTTTCCTCAAGCCAATCCGCGACGCGCTCGACTTCAGGGATCTCACCCGGCCCCGGGTAGCCTTCCATTTCGTTGTAGGTCTCAAGCTGATGCCGCCAGCGAGACACCTGCCGCTCGAGATAATTATCCGGCCGACCAAAGCCCTGAAGCCCCACATCCAGATAATCCACACCCCCGAGCGACGCGATTCCTTCGGCCATCGCAAAGCCCATATTCCGCCGAATCGAAGCATCTCCCGCATGAAGCTCGGGGAGACCGACTGAAGCGTTGAAGCCATCAACGGGCTCCATCAAATAGAAGGCCGCCCCCATCAAAGCCTCATCGCCACACGCCGCAATCAGTCCCGGATGCGGCACATCGGATCCCGAGAGCGCGCCCAGAACCCGCGCTTCTCGGCGCATCGTCTCATCGCTATTCGCGCGCTTATGAATCGGAGGACGACGCAAAACGAAAGTCCGACCGCCGCGCGAGAGCTTCAGCAGAATATTCTGCGTTCCGCCCGTCAGCTCCTCGACCTCTTCGATCTCGCCCGCAGGCAGACCCTGATCATCCATCCACGCGTCCAGAATGGCGAAATCAACGCCCGGGATTTCGGTTGGGGTGGAAGCCGCCATCTAGAGTCCTTTCAAAGTGGGATCGCCTGCCTGCCCTTCCGCAACCTGCCGGCCAAAAGGAACAGTGTCCACAAACCGTACCACTCCCGTCGCGCGCCGCGCCGTGCTCCATCCCCTCCATTTCCGGCTGGAGAAAAAAGAGACGCTACTCTGCGCGCTCCATGACCCCAGCCCCCGAAAGCTCCGAAGCACTCGCCCCCTGGCGCGAGCGCTTGCTCGGCCGCCTTGAGGACTCGGGCCATTACCGAACCTGGGTTCTCTTCTCAGCGCTCGCGGGCATGTTCGCAACCACCTTCCCGGTCACAATTCTGGCGGTTTCCCTGGCCCCCATCGCCGACGAATTCGGCGCCAGCGAAACCACCATGGCTTGGGTCGTCTCAGGCCCCATGCTGCTTTCCGCCGTCACCTTTCCTTTGCTGGGCAAACTCGGCGATCTCCGGGGCCACCGCACGATCTTCCTGCTCGGCTTCGCCGGGGCCACGCTCGTCGCCGCGCTCACCGCCGTCGCCTGGGACCCTGGGTCCCTGATCGGCTTCCGGACCCTCGCCGCGATGTTAGGCGGAGCCACACAACCCACCGCGATGGCCCTCATCTTCGCCGTCTACCCGCCCGGAGAGCGTGTGCGCGCCATGGGCTGGTGGTCCATGACAACGGCCGCCGCGCCCGCGCTGGGACTCATCGCAGGAGGCCCCCTCGTCGACCTCCTCGGCTGGCGCGTCGTCTTCCTCTTTCAAGCCGGGCTCAGCGCGCTCGCCTTAGCACTCGCTTTCGTCATCCTCCGCGAAACCCCGCGCCTGCGGGTCCGCTTTGATCTCGGCGGCGCAATCACACTCGCCGTCGGTGTCGGCGGATTCATGTTCGCGCTCGGCAGCCTTCGAAGCGCGAACAACGCGCTCCCCGTCATCGCCGGCAGCCTCGCCCTCGGCACGCTCAGCCTGATCGCCTTCGTGTTCATCGAACGCCGCGTCGAAGCCCCCCTCCTCCCCCTCGCCTTCTTCCGCTCCCGCAACTTCTCCGCAACCCTGCTCACGAACGCCTTCACGAGCGCGGGCTATATGGGCGCCTTCATCATCGCCCCCGTCTTTCTCTACACCCTCGGTTTTTCCAGTACCGCCGCGGCCTATTTGATTCTGATTCGCACAGCCACGCTGACTCTCGCCTCTCCCTTCGGCGGCCGCCTCGGCGAAAGCTGGGGCGAACGCGCCGCCGCGCTTTTCGGCTGCATCATCATGACGATCGGACTCGCCGCCGGCGCCGCCGCGGTCTACATCGAAAACCTGCCCCTCTTCATCGCGGGTCTCATCGCCCAGGGCGCCGGCCACGGCCTCAGCCAACCCTCGATTACCGCCTCGATCGCTCACTCTGTCGCAGAAACCGATCTCGGCATCGCCGCCGCCGCCAACCGACTCATGGGCCAAGGTGGCGCTGCCTTTGGCATCACGGTTCTGATGCTCGCTTATGGCGGCGACAAAATCCCTGAGGCCTTCGCCCTCGCCTTTGCGGCAGGCACGCTGCTCTCGGGACTTTCGGTCCTCACCGCGATCTTCATGGGCGGTCATCCGGCGGGCGACTCAGAAGATCTCGCCGCCGAGGCCTAACGCGCGTCGTCGGCGCCGGCGCCCAAGCGATCCATTTCGAACCCGCGGTACCCCCGCCGAAAACCAGCCGCCAGAAAGCTCTCCGCCAAATCCGAGCCTCGCGCAGACGCACCATCCACTTCTCGGACATCAAGTCGCTTCAGCCCGAGCCGGTCTATGCTCGCCCCCAAAGCGCGGAGGGCCGCGACCCAGCGCGCTTCGGCTCCCTCGACCGAAAGCCGTTCGCTTTTCGCCGCGCCAGCCGCCTGCGCCTCGTCCCCCGGCGCGACAAAACTCAGGACACGCTCGCCCCCGCCATCGACAAAAAGACAGGGCGTGCCATCAACTAACACCACGCCGGCGCCCACTGCCCGACGAGGCTTCCGCGACGCGTTCCGCAGAGCAGGCCAAGGCAATTGCAATCCATAGGGCTGTGCGGGGTCGAGGGCCGAAAGAAAGATCGCCTGTGGTTCTCCTGAAGTCGCCTTCAGGGAACGCAGTCGGTCCACTGCGCCCGGGACGGCCAGCTGCGCGCCATCCATCCCCGCCACAAAATGCCCCCGCCGAATTCGACCCACCTCCTCCATCTCGCGCAGAACCGGATAGATCGCACCAAACCCACCCGTCTGATTTTCGAGCCCCATCGAATCTCTCGCAACGATGCCGTGCCGCTCGAGATAGAGCAGCGTCCGCGCATGCATCTTCTCGGTCTCACTCGGCGGATTCGCCAAGAGCGGCGCCACCAGGGACCAACGTCCCGCCGTGGCAGTCGGCAGCGCGTGACGTCCGGGGCGGCCCCTTCGCTGCCGCGGCGGCTTGCGCATCCCGAGCGCGCGGAGCGGAGCGAAGGTGTCGTTCGTGACTCGCCCCGCCCAAACCAAATCCCAAAGCGCGCCAAAGAGATCCTCGCCCTCCGGCACAAGGACCCCCTTCGTAAGCTCCGTATAAAACGAGGCCCCGCGCGTCTCGAACCATTCCAAAAGGGCGTGATGCAGCGCCGTGAACTCGCTGTCGTCTTCGCCTTCGTTTTTCGGCGCGTCCAACAAGGCGGCGATGCGGTCCCGGCGGTACAGGGCGACACGACCGTCCTTTTCGCCAATCGCCCGACATCCCACCCAAACGAGCTGTCCCTGCGCGCCCCTTTCGTCGAGCATCCGCGACGCGTAGCCCGGCAGCCGCGCGGGCAAAATCGAGCGCTCCAGCTCCGCGAACGAAAGCGGAAGGCCCTCTAAAAGATCGATCACTTCATCAAGCCGCGACTCGCCCTTTCGCCCCGAACCCACGCCATGCCAATCCACAAGAAAGCGGCTGAGTACGTCTCCCTCGACCGGCGAAATCTCCTCTCGCAGCCGGCGTAGGGTCCCGCGCTTCACCCGCCGCAGCACCTCCTCATCACACCATTCGCGCCCCTCACCTCGGGGATCAAACTCGCCCGAAATCAACTTGCCGCGCGCCACAAGCGATTCCAACACAGGCTCGATCTGAGCAGGGAGCAGGCCGAATCGCTCCGCAATCCGCGCCGTCGAGAACGGGCCATGGGTCCGGGCATACCGCATCAAGATCTGCTCAAGCGGCGAGGCAGCGGGGGCCAGGAAGACCTCGGGCAGATCCTCAGGGAGCGATGCCCCCAGCGCATCGCGGTAAAGCGCGGCCTCCTCAGCAAGAATGAAGCGCGGGCCACTTTCAAAACCTGCTGCAGCGCCAGACCAGGTCACCGAAACGACCCGATGCGCAACCAGGAGACTCTGCCGAGTATCGGCGAGCGACCCCGCCTCCACGTCGAACCGCGCCGCGAGTTCCTCTTCATCGAGATCGCCCACGCGACGCAACCGATCATGCAGCGCGTCGGCGTGGCGAGCGCGCAACTCCGGCGCGAGTCCCTGAAGGCTCGCCTCCACTTCGTCGATGACCGCGGGATCGAGCAAGTCCCGGAGCGCTTCCGCCCCGAGCAGCTCGCGCAGCATGTTTCGGTCGAGGGAAAGCGCCTGGGTGCGGCGCTCCGCGGCCGGCATATCCACTTGATAGAGATAGGTCGCCGTGTAGTCGAAGACGAGCGAACGAGCGAAGGGAGACGCCGAAGCGGTTTCGACATCTTCGACCGCGACCTCCCGGGTCTGCACGCCCCGCATGAGTTCCACAAAGCCCGGCAGATCGAAAACGTCCTGCATGCAGGAACGATAGGTCTCGAGCATGATGGGAAAGTCCGGGAACTCACGCGCCACCGCGTGTAGGTTCTGCGACCGAAGACGCTGGGCCCACAACGGCGTCCGCGAACCCGGCCTTTGGCGGGGAAGAAGCAGCGCGCGCGCCGCGTTTTCGCGAAACTGCGAGGCAAAGAGCGCTGAGCTCCCTAACTGCTCCGACACTAGTTCTTCGAGCTCGTCCGGATCCGGAAAAAACAGCGCAGTGGGCGGCAAGCGGTCCGCGTCCGCAAACCGAAACAAGATCCCATCGTCCGTCCAAAGCGGCTGCGCATCAAAATCCCCCGCAGCAGAAAGCCGCGCCGAAATCGCCAGCGTCCAAGGCGCATGAATTCGCGCGCCAAAAGGCGTCAAGATGCAGACCCGCCAATCCCCGACCTCATCCTTGAAGCGCTCGATCACAATCGTCTCGTCCGAGGGGACTGAACCCGTCCAACCGCGCTGCGCCTCGAGATAATCGACGAGATTCCCCGCAGCGAATTCATCAAGAGTATGCGCTTCTTGCAAATACGCCTTGGGATCAGACTCGCCTAACACCTTGCGAACAAACCGCCCCATCGCACGCCCCAGCTCGATCGGCCGCCCGGGTCCGTCCCCGCGCCAAAACGGGAGCCGCCCCGCCTCCCCCGGTGCAGGCGCAACAATCACGCGATCCCGCGTGATCTCGAGCGTGCGCCAACTCGACGCACCCAGCGTGATGACGTCGCCGGCCTGGGTCTCATGAACCATCTCCTCGTCCAGTTCACCAATCCGCGGCCCACCCGTTCCCAGATGCACGGCGTATTGCCCGCGGTCCGGAATCGTCCCGCCAGAAAGCAGCGCGATCCGCCCCGCACCTTCCCGAATCGCGAGTTCGTCCGTCTCACGATCCCAATGCAGACGCGGGCGCAGCTCGGCGAAATCCGTCGAGGGGTACCGCCCCGCCAGCATGTCGAGCACCGAGTCGAACAGCGCACGGGAGAGCTTCTTGTAGCTCGCGGTCCGCGACAGAATCTCCTGCAGCGCTTCCACTTTGATTGGCCCATCAGCGACAATCGCCACCACCTGCTGCGCCAGAACATCAAGCGGGTTCAGCGGCACCTCGATCCGCTCCACCGCGCCGGAACACATTCCCTCTGCGACCACCGCCGCTTCGAGCAAATCGCCGCGATGCTTCGGGAAAATCACGCCACGACTCGTCTCCCCCACCGCATGCCCCGCGCGCCCGATCCGCTGCAGCCCGCGCGAAACCGCGCCCGGACTCTCCACGAGCATCACCAACTCGACCGAGGCCATATCGATGCCGAGTTCGAGAGAACTCGTCGCAACAATGGCGCGAAGCGAACCGTCCGCGAGGGCCTCCTCGATTTCCCGCCGTTTCTCATGGGCGATGCTGCCGTGATGGGCGCGGACAAGCGGCTCCTCTGCGAGTTCGTTCAGGCGGTGTGCCAGGCGTTCGCAGAGGCCGCGGCTATTCACGAAGATGATCGAGCTGCGGTGACGCCGAATACCTTCGAGGAGCTCTGGATAAATCGCGGGCCAGAGGCTCGATTCGGCTTCCGGGCTCCGCGCCGCAGACGGGCCTTCCGAATCCGCCGCGTCGGGCATCTTCGATGCGCTTAGCGCGTCCGCCCCGCTCGGAGCCTCCGCCGGGCGCGGCATTCTCGACACGGTTGGTGCGGCGATCTGCGGGCGGGTCATGTCCGGGACGGGCACCGAGACTTTCAGATCCACTCGCGGCGCGCGACTCGTATCCACGATCTCGACTTCACGATCGCCACCGAGAAAATCAGCGATCGCTTTCGTCGGTCGCGCCGTGGCGGAAAGGCCGATCCGCTGCGGATCTCCGATCTCGCATTTCCGCGCGATCCGCTCGAGGGAAAGTGCAAGATGTACACCGCGCTTGGTTGGAGCGAGGGCATGGATTTCGTCGATGATGATCGTTTCGACCGTGCGCAGAGTCGCCCCGACTTTGGAGCCAAGCATGAGATAAAGCGATTCCGGCGTTGTCACCAGGATTTCCGACGGGTGGGCGGCGTGGAAGCGACGCTCTTTTGTCGTGCTGTCACCGGTCCGGATCGCGACGGTGGGCGGCCGGAAGGGCTCGCCCATTCGCTCCGCCTCGGCGCGAATGCCTTCGAGCGGCGCGCGCAAATTCCGCTCGATATCGTAGACAAGGGCTTTGAGCGGCGAGATGTAGAGAACCCGCACCCCGGGCGACGCGGTCTCGGGCAGTCGGCCTAAGCGGTCGATGCCCGCCAGAAAGGCGGCGAGGGTCTTGCCGCTTCCGGTCGGTGCAACGAGAAGAGCATGCCCCCCCGACGCAAGAAGCGGCCAACCCCGTTCTTGAACTGGCGTGGGCGCATCGAATTGCGTCTTGAGCCAAGCTCGCGTTGCGGCGCCGAATTGTGAGGGAAGGCCCTGCATGCTGCGAAGAATAGCGCTGTCCCGCCGCGCCGGATCGCCGGCTAGGCCTCGCGAATCAGCTGCGTCCGCTTATCCTTCAGCTCCCGCGCCACGGGCTCAAAAAGCGCTTCCTGTCGGAGGCATCGTTTCTGGAAGAACTGCATCAAAGCCTCTTCCTCGGCGGCCCCCTTCTCCATCACGAAGGTTTCGAGCTCGGCCTCGCGATTCATGGGCTTCGTGACCCGCCCCAGCAAGGCGTCAATTTCGGCCTCTTCCTCGCCCACCATTGCCGGCCACATGGATTCCGCGCGCTGGAGATAGACCGCGTTGCGCCAATTCAGATCGAGCTCGTATTTCATGAAGTCTTCCGACTTCGAACGAAGCTCCGCCAGCCGTTCCACCATAAAATCATGCGCAGGCGAGAAAACCGATCGACTCGGTTCGGGGATGTTCGGCGTCGGAAGCGCCACCTGCGCATGATCCGCCATGACCTCGATGCAGGCTCTCGACCAGACCCAATACCAACCGAGATACTGCACGTAGTCGACCGCATCCGGCGGCGAAACCACCATCGGCGCGCAGGTCGTCGGCGTCGCCAAATTGAAGCGCACCGTGTGGTAGTCGATGATCTCCTTCGGAATCCGCTTGCCCGTCTTCGCGAAGTACCGCTCGAAAGCTGGATTGAGGTCGCCCAGTGGCTCTGCTAAATCGCGCCCACGCATTCCCGCCAGGTCCGCCGCGGGATCACCGAGACACGCCAGCTCCAGGTCCAAAAAGGACGTCACCCGCCCCTGGTCAAAGACGAACTGCGCTGCGTCCACCTGAAGGCAAGCCACTTCTTCTCGCTCTTTAGGGACGTTTCGCCTGAGCCAACCAAAGACAAACTCGATGAGCGGCTCCGGCCGATTCTTTGCCTCGCGGTAGACCTTCTCCCAGCGACCGAGATCTGCAAAACCAAGCGCTTCCGGCCCTCGCGGACGCTCGACGCCAATCTCCTCGAATCGCTTTGGATCAATCGCATGCAGATCGGCAAGGAGATCCATGTAGTGATTCAGAACAGAAACCCGCTCTTCTTCGCTCTCCGCCGTCGAAAGATCATGCCGCCCCGGCATCTTGTCCATGACTAACATCTTTGGATCTGGAATCACGCCGTAGATATGCGGGACAGGCAACCCCTCGGACTCCATCACCTGCAGCACGCGCCCCTCATGCTCGAGTGGATAAATCCCGTGATCCAGATCGCCGCGGTCCCCGCGCAGATAGAGCGGCTTCGACACACCGCCCTGATTCGTCTCGACGAAGAACGCAGGTCGCCATCTCGCCTGTCGCTCGAAGGAAGTAATCTCGACCCCGAGCTCCTTCTCTACCCAAGCAAAGGCGCGCTGCCATTCGGGCTCCAGGGATTCGCGGGCGTCACTAATCTGCGTAGAGGTCTGGGCGTCTGTCATGCCCTAAATGCTAGACAAAAATGGGTCGCCCCCGAAAGGCCGCAATCCGCGTCCCTCCGGGCCAAATCGGCGAAATAGGGCTCATAGATGCCCCCGATCTGCACATCCTGACTATTCCTTCGCCCCTTTCGCAACTCTTCGCCGGCCCGCCGGTTCAGTATGAGATAGCGAAACGCCCCCGCTCAGCAGAACGAGCGGCATCGGCGACCACCGCGAAAGGAACAAACATGCGCCTCCTCATTTCTCTTTTTTCAGATTTGTCTCGAATGACCGCCAACAGCCCGATCTTGGCCGCTCGCCGTTTTGCTGGATTCTCCTCAGCGCGCTTGCCGCTTATTCTGCTCGCCCTTCTCTGCTTCGCTCCCGTATCGGCCTGGGCGGACGATGACGCGGCGGACCGGGGCGAACGCCTGCGGAAGCGAGGGGACCGAATTGAGCAGCGCCTCGATCGAAAGGGCGACCGACAAGAGCGCCGGCTGGATCGCAAAGGCGACCGCATCGAAGAGCGTCTCGATCGGAAGGGAGACCGCATCGAAAACCGCACAGAGCGGCGTGCCGACCGACTCCGCGATGCAGGAAAGGACAAGCGGGCTGCGCGCCTTGAGCGCAAAGGGGAACGCATCGACCGAAAGCTCGATCGCAAAGGCGAGCGGCGAGACCGTAAACTAGATCGCAAAGGCGACCGGCAAGATCGTCGACTCGATCGCAAGGGCAAGAAGGCCGAACGACGCCTCGACCGAAAGGCGCGACGCGCAGATCGTAAATAGTCGGCCTTAAAGCTCGCCCGCGCGCTCAGCCCGCCGCGCCCTCCTCTCGAAATGGGGAAGACGCGGCGGCGGCGTTTCGGGCTCTTGCTTGATAGGATCGCGAGCGCCATGGCATCCCCCGAATCCGACTCCAAGATCCCCGCCTACCCACCCAAAGAACATATCTACCGAGACCTCCAGGTTCTGGTTGAACGCAGCCAAGATCAGCTCGTGGTCTCGTTCCCGGTCGTTCCGGAGGTCCTCGATACCGCAGACCGGCCGCGCATCGGCCTGCTTGCCACCATCGCAGATATCGCTGCCGGCGAACTCGCGATCCGCACGCTCTACCCCCAATGGGTCGCGACGTCGAGCCTCAGCGTCCAGTCCACGGAGCTCCCGAGCCAAGGCCGCATCTACGCTCAGCCCCAAGTCCTGCGCCGCGGCCGCACAACCGTCGTCCTTGAAGTCGCGCTCAGTCACCAAACCGAAGCAGGCGCGCGCCAAGCCATTGGCCTCTCCACGGTTTCGATGTCTGTCTTGCCCGAGCGTCGCGACGCGCAGAAGAACGTCACCTGGGCCGACCGGCCCGATCCCCAGACCACCTTCGCCCTCCCCGGCTCTGGCTTCGAGCAACCGATCACCGAACGCCTTGGTATCGAGTTCGACCCGAACGATTCCGCGATCGCCCAGATCAGATGCGTGCCCTATGTCCTCAACACGCTCGGCGCCATTCAGGGCGGCATCGTCAGCCTTTTCATCGAAGCCGCGGCAGAGAACTATGCCGCCCAACAGCTCGGCGGTCGGGCTCAGATCCAGAGCCTCGAAGTTCATTACCTGAAATTGTGTCGCGGCAATCCGATCCGGGCAGCGGTCCGCGAAATCGGCAAGACCGCCTCAGGCCTCGCCCTCCGCGTAGAGCTCTATGACGAAGGTCAGGGCGGGGTTCTCGCCACCGTAGGCAACGTCATCGTCGAGGCCCCACGCGCCTAAGCACCCATTCTCGCTATCGCGCTTGACGGGGAATGCCGGCTGCTGTTAGTCTGCCGCCGCAATGACGCACTCACCCGCATATACGAGCGCTCCTCGGGAGCCGCATGCCGCCGCTTTCGGGCTTCGAACCCTTTCGGGTTCGCGGGCTGATGGACTCGTATTCGCGAATGCAAAGACGTTCGACGCCGCGATTTTCCGTACGTGGTCGTTCAAGTTTTGGCCGGCGGTCAAGACGATCTTTGTTTCGCGGGGTGAGCGGATGCCCTCGGACTTCTAGCAGGCCTCGCCTGCTTCGACCGAGCCCTTCTGATCACCCCCGAAGCCCCGAACAATCGGCCCGGGTGGGTAAGAAGCGCTTCTTAATCTGCATTCTGCAGCGTCATGCCTCTCGCTCATTCGGTCCGACCCGTTCTCGGGGTGGAATGAGCCCACTATGCCCCAACCCGCTCAAAACCAAGTCCATGGAACAAGGACCCCAAGTGCGGAGCCCGCGCTTTGGAATCGCCGCTTCGTCTTCCTACTGATCACGCAGGCCGGCTTCGGCTTCGCGCATTCGTCGTTCTTGATGCTTCCCAAGTTTCTCGCGACAGAACTCGCAGCGGGCCCCGACGCGATCGGTCGCGTCGTCGCCGCGTCAGGCATTTCAATTGTCGTATTCCTCGTGCCCGCGGGCACGATGGTCGATCGATATGGCCGAAAGGGCTTCCTGACCGCGGGGGCGTTCCTGATGGCGATCACCTGTGCCGCACACATCTTCGTGGACGAAATCGGGCCCGGGCTTTATGCGCTGCGTGCGCTGCAATCCCTTGCCTTCGCATACGCTTATGCCGCCGGCGCCGCGCTCTGCATCGACGCGGCACCACCCGCTCGACTCGGTCAGGCGATCGGCCTTTTCGGCCTGTGTTATGTCTTCATGGGCGCCTTCGCACCTGCGGCCGTCGAAACGATCGTCGCGAGCAGCGGCTGGAATGCGGCATTCACAATGGCCGCCTTGGCGGCACTCCTCTGTGTCGTGCTCTCTCTCTTCGTCAACGAGAGCCCTCCCGCACAGGAGGCGGAGACGCAAACAGGTCTACTCACTGTGCTTCGTCAGAAAGAGGTTCTTCACGGAGCGCTCGTCATGGGCCTCCTCGGCATTGCTTTCGGCTGTGCATTCAATTTCTATCAACCCTTCGCTCTCAGCCTTGGCATCGACCAGCTCCGTGACTTCTTCATTGCCAATTCTGTCGCCTCCGCGGGCGTTCGACTCTCGATCGGCCCCTACGTCGACCGCCTAGGACTCCGCCGGGTCAGCCTCTACAGCCTCGCCCTCTATATCGGCGTCGTATTCAGCATGATTTGGCTCGACGTGGTCGGCTTGATTCTGATCGGACTCACCATGGGTGTCGCCCACGGCCTATTCTTCCCTGCCTATTCCGGTGTGATCCTCCAGGGCGCGCCGTCGGCGGAGCGGGGACGGCGGCTCGCCACGATTCAGGGCGCGCTGAACCTCGGAATGGGCGCGGGGGGCGTTGCGCTGGGCATCATCGCGGCACATTTCGGCTACCCCCTCATTTTTGCCCTCTCCGCAGGAGCCCTTGTCCTCGCAGGTTTTGTGATTCTAATGGGTGGCGAGTCGGGTGAGGCCACAGCCCCCTTCCCGAGCCGTGCTCCAGGGGACCAGATCGCGAAAAAGAGCGCTCCGTGAAGCTCCTAACACAACCCAGCGACTGCATTCGTCACCCTTTGCAGGCAAGTGCGGCTGGCTCAGCGTTGTGGGACCCTGTCCTCTCAGAAAGCTCAAAAAACGAGCTCGAAAGTCTAAATGGCGAAGCGCGGAAAAACTCAGCTTAGATCGGTCCGCCACGATGGCCGACGCGAAGCCTCCCTGGGCAAGCGGCACTTCGGGCCGTCTCGACGGACAGGGTTCGTCATCTCCCCCATCTCCCCCATCGCCCGTATCGCCGGCATCACCGGCATCACCGGGTTCATCGGCGTCGCGGGGCTCGTCGGATTCGCCGGAGTTGCCCATAGCCAAGTCGTGCTCGACCCCAGCTTCTCCCCCGACACCGTCGCTCACGGCGAGTACGCCCCGGGCCAAAACACCGACTACCTGATTCGCGAATCCTACGGCCAGCGCTCCGGGGATAATCTCTTCCACCGATTCACCCGCTTCGATATCCCCGCCGGCGAAAGCGCGACCTTCGTCGCAGACGCCCCCGGCTCGGGAATTCAGCGGATCATTTCCCACGTCGGCGGTGCATCGCCTTCGCAGATTGACGGCGTCCTGCGTTCGACGATCCCCGGCGCCGACCTCTACCTGCTGAATCCCCGCGGCGTAATCTTCGGCTCCGGTGCGAGCCTCGATCTCGCGGGCGCCTTTTACGCAAGTAGCGCGGACCATCTCCGCTTCCAAGACAATGTCCGCTTTGGCGATACCGAGGGGGGGCCCTCCATCACCCTCAGCGCAGCAGAACCCGCCGCTTGGGGTTTCCTCCAATCGGCACCCGCAGAGATCGCGAGCCTCGGCGCAGAACTCGTCGTTCCGGAAAACGAAGCCCTCTCTCTCGTCGGCGGGAATCTTCGCATCGAAGGGCCGGGAACGACCAGCTTCCCGAACCTCGCTGCCCCCTCCGGCGCGCTCTCCCTCGTGGCCGTTGGCTCTCCAGGCGAAGTTGCGGTCGACCCCACCACGCCCCCTGATCTCAGCGCCTTCGAACGCCTTGGCGAAATCGCAATCTCGAATAACGCCGTTGTCGACGCAAGCGGAGTGGACGATCAGAGCTTGGTCATCGCGGGCGACGCGTTACTCCTCGATGATGCCTCGCTGATCGCGCAGCATACCGGCGCGGGAAACCATCCCGGCGTCGCCGTCAACCTCCAGCTCCGACGCCTCATCCGCTTCGGCGACTCGGCGGCAGGCACCACGGGACAACTCATCAGTACGGCCCTTCGGTCAGCCGGCGACCCGGGCCCCGATGTCGGCGACGGGGGAATAATCCGCTTGTCTGCCGAAGAAATTCGCCTCGAAGAAACCGGAACTCGCCTGATTGTCGGCAACGCCTGCGCCGGCAGTTTGGCCTGCGCTGCGGCTGATCAACCGGGCGGTGCCGGGGGCGACCTTGAGATCGATGCGGACCGCTTTGCGGTGAGGAACGGGGCAATCGTCGTGGTCCAAACCGTCGGTGACGGCGACGGGAGTGACGCGCAGATCCGCGCCCGACGCGTGGAAATCGGAAACGATCCGGGCATCGCCGCGGACACCTTCATCTTGACCTTCAACGCCGGTCAATTTGACTTGGGCACAACGCCGCCTAATGGGCAGGACGCGCAGGGTGGCGATATCACGATCGAAGCATCGGAATCCCTGGTCCTTGAGAACAGCGGCCGCATCCAGAGCTTCACCTGGAATAACGGAGCGGGCGGCGACCTCGCGGTCAATGCCGGAGAGGTTCAATTGATCCGTACGGATTCAGCCGCTCTGGTCCCACGTTCAGGAATTTTCTCCGAAACCGGCGGGACGATCAGCACAGCGCCAACGGCCGGACTCGGCCAAGCGGGCGATGTCCGCGTGGTTTCGGGCGGCGATATCAGTGTTGAAAGCGGCTTCATACGCTCGTCCACTGCATCCCAATCAACCGGGAGTACCGGAGAAGTGAGCCTCTTCGCCGAGAACGGAACGATCCGCCTCGGAAGCGGAGCGCTCGTTGACAATCAAATCTCCGATGGCGTGGGCGGGGACGTCGAGATTCGCGCCGAGCGCCTTCTCCTCCGCGACGGCGCCACAGTCTCCTCCACCCTCCAAAACGAAGGAGTGGCGGGCGATATCCGAATCTTCGCGGATGAAATTCTCGTCTCTGGCGTGAACTCGGCCGACTCTCGCTCGCTCATCGCCTCTCGCCCTTTCCTATCCGGGGGTTCGGGTGCTGGCTCAAGCGGCAACGTCGAGATCGAAGGCCGTCGGCTGCTTGTTGAAGATGGCGCGGCGATCAGCGTCTCGACAATTCAGTTCGGGAATGCGGGCAGCATCCGAATCGGACAGGCCGCGCCCCTTGAGTCCGTTGTGATCGACAATGCGTCGATCGAGGCGGAGTCGACCCGGGGCACGGTCACCAGCGGCGATATCGAAATCAATGCAGACCGTGTACTCCTCGATAACGGCGCACGCGTGAGTTCTTCGCACACGGGTCCCGGAGATGCAGGCACAATCGCGATCAACGGGCGCTCACTCCGACTTCGCAACGGTAGCCTGCTCGAAACAAACGCAGGCAACTCGGGAAGCGGAGGGGGGATCGACCTTCAGATCAGCCGAGAAGTCATCCTCAATCAGAGTGCGCTTCGCACTGAGACCCGCGGCGCCATGCCGAACACGCAGGGCGGCAATATCGACATCACTTCCCAAGTTGTCATTCTCGCAAACAGTACGTTAGGCGCGAGTGCGCCGGTGGGCTCCGGCGGGCAGATTCGAATTTCGGGGGGCCGCTTCGTTTCGAACCCCGGCAGCTCCCTGGATGCTTCAGGCGGCGTCGCCGCCCTCGACGGCATCGTTCAAATCCTCTCCGCGGAAACCAATACCCAGAATGCCGTCCCGCGACCGAGCATCGCAATCAAAGATCCGACCCGCCGCCTCGCAACAGGCTGCGAGGCTCGAACGGAAGCCCTCGGCAGTCTCTATGTTGCACCGCCTATCGTCCAAGGGCCGCCGGGCGAGAACCTCCGGAACCTCCCGTCTCAGGAAATGGCTTCGAACCAAGACGCTCTTGCCGCACGTCTCGCAAATCGATGTGGGAGCGCGCAATGAATCGCGCAAAGCGCCTTCCTAGTCCCTTCCTCCTCAGCATTTTCGTATCCGCCCTGCTGGTGGTCACCCCAATGCCTCACACGGCATCGGCCGAAGAATCGGGGGCACCGCGAACCGCCACGCTGAGACACGAGCTTGAAGCGCTTCGCACCCAAGTTGAGAGCATCCCTTCCCCTCTGCGGGACCGGGATCTTTGGCGCGCCCTCGGCGACGCAGAGAAAGTGGCGGAAAGCCTTGGCGCCATGGAAGTCGACGGCACTTCGCGAACACAGCTCACGCTGCACCTGGCCCGCAGCTTCGCGCGACTTTCGCGGGCCGAGACCGGCGGACGAGTGGCAGGCCAAAGCGAGGCGGCCGCGACGGCCCGGCTGCGCGCGGTCGAAACGTTTCTCCGCGTCGCTGGTTTTGGGCGGGGCTCAGAAGAGGTCGATCTCCGATCCCGGTACTGGGCAGAAGGAGAGCTCGCACAGCTTTACCTGGACGGCGACCGCTCCGAGGAAGGACTTCATCTCGCGCGACGCGCCTTCCGCGCAGCAAATGCGGAGGGGGATGCTCTGGCGCGCTACCGCTTCGGAACGGTCCTGGCGCGCGCCCTCGAGACCCGCGGCGATCGCGCAGGCGCGGCCGCCGCGCTGCGTGACGCCTCGCGACTCGGTGAAAGATTGCGTCGCGACCGGCTCAACCGGCTGTCGGACGTGCGCGCTCAACCCCGACAAGAACGCAGCGCCTTTCGCGCGGAAGATTTCGACGGCGATGTCGAGGCAACCCAGCTCTTACTGGGGCTCCTGATCGAGGAAATTGAAGCGGATCCCGCACCTCGGCCGAGCGAGGCCGTCCAGGTCCGCCTTCGCGAAATACGCGACCTAGTCGAAACCCAGCGCAGCGCCGAAGTCGAGAACTATTTCGGAGACATCTGCTTACAGGACGGCGCTACATCGCTCACCGATGCGGGGCCGGGGGCACTCGTGCTCTATCCAATCCTCCTGGAAAAGCAGGTCGCGCTTCTCACCAATCAGAATGGCGTGCTGGATATCGTTCGCGCGCCGATCACTTCACGGGCGCTCCTCGATCACGCCCGTGATCTTCGGAAACTGCTTGAAAAGCGTACAACGCGGCAATATCTCCGACCCGCTCAGCATCTCTACGATGCCCTGATCCGCCCGCTGGACCAGAAGCTCGGCACGGAGAACGCCGAAGTGCTCGTCGTCGTGCCCGACGGTCTCCTGCGAACAATTCCCTTCGCGGCACTCTACGACGCAGAGCGCCGAAGATTCCTGATCGACGAAGTCGCCGTCGCACTCGTACCCAGCATGCGGCTCACGAACCCCGCCCCCCTGAACCGGACGAATCTTTCAGTCCTCGCCGCAGGTCTCGAAACGGCGACGAACGGCTTTGAGCGCCTCGCGCATACCCGCCAGGAAGTGAATCAGGTCGCAGAACACTTTCCGACAAGCCAACTGCTTTTCGACGAAGATTTCGCGACAGAGCGACTCGCCGAAGAGATCGCAAATCGCCCCTATTCGGTCGTGCACCTCGCGACCCATGGCCGCGTCGAGGGCAACGGGCGTGAGAGCTTCCTCGTCACCCGCGACGGACGCATCGGGCTCGACCGCATGACCGAACTGATCTCGACGACTCAGTTCCGACGCGAAAGCCCGCTTGAACTGCTCACCCTCTCCGCCTGCGAAACCGCCGGCGGTGATGCGGACGCGGCGCTTGGCCTTGCCGGCGTTGCGGTGCGCGCAGGTGCGCGAAGTGCACTCGCGACACTCTGGCCGGTGAACGATGAGGCGACCTCTGAACTGATCGATCAGTTCTACGCGGAGCTCATTAAGCCCAACCAGACCCGCGCAGGCGCGCTCCGCAGCGCACAGCAAACGATTCGCGAACGCAACCGCTATGCCCATCCCGGCTACTGGGCTCCCTTTCTCATGATCAGCAACTGGCGCTAGAAAACCGCGAGGCGCGCCTCGAGATGAAAACCGTGTCGCTGCGTGTCGCCGTCTCGGCCCAGTCGCTTGTAGCGCAGCCCGCGCCCCCAATAGGCATTGAGCTCGAAGCGATCGGAATACCGGTAGAGCACGCCGAAGCCCAGACTCACGAAGAGCCGCTCGAAATGTTTCGCAACCCGATCGGAATCGTCCCACGCGTATCCCATGTCCACGAAAGGCGCGAGACGCATTTCATGCGGTCCCCACTGATCCGGAAAGACCGGGATGCGAAACTCAACCGAGCCGAGCGCGCCGTTATCGCTCACGACGGAATTCTCACGGTACCCCCGTACGGTGGAGGCGCCGCCCATCGCGAACGACTCCAGCGAGAATACCGCACCCGTCGCGACTTGAAGGTCACCCCGAGCGATCAACTCGGCGGCGCCGATCCGCGTATCGATACGCTGGGCATATTGGAACTGCAGGAGCCAGCTCGTGAATTCCGCATCCGGGAGCGCAGGCCCACCGAGCCCGGCAGTGTTATTCGTGGTCGTTGCGTCCCATACATCGAGGCCCATCGTCGTAAGAAGCTGCGCAGCGAACACGCGGTCCGTTTCTCGGTGAATCCAGTCCAGCGTCAGGCGCAGCATGGAGAGCCGAATCGTTTCATCGTCCCCGGGCGCCGTCTCCAAGTCAAAATTCTGACCGTCGTCAAAACTGAGCAGACTGGTCCTTCGCTCGAACTCGACGCGACCGCGAATCTCATTTTCTAACGTGAGCAGCAGGGGTTGGGTCAGCGCAACACCGTAGCTTTGGATCTCATTCTCGAATTGATTGGCGAATGCGCCCTCGACGACTTCGCTTTGACTCAGGCCGCCTCGAATTTCGAACTCAGTCAACCAGGGCGTAAACGGAATCGAATAGGCCAAGTCAAAATCGAGCAAACCCCGGGCGCCGGAAACAACACCACTGAACTGATCCCCAAATCCGAGAACGTTCCGATTCCGGAGCGTCGCCGAGGCGCGGCTTTCCCCGAGCGCAGGCGAGAGATCATTGGCGACTCGAAAATCGAGCTCCCAGGGATTCGCCTCAAGGATATTCAGCTGAAGCACACTCGCGCCGGATTCAACTCCGGGCAGAATCACTGCATCCACACGGTCGATGCGCGGATCGATTTGAAGGAGACGCAGATTGCGTTCGAGCGCTTCCAGATTGAAGGGAGCGCTCAGGCCCCGCGTCACTCGGTCTTCGACGTAGAAAGGAGCAAGACGCCCGCCGCCTTCAACTCTGATTCGGGGAAGCGTCCCCTCCACCACATGAACTTCAATGATTCCGTCGACCGCCGACTGGTCAGGAATGCGCGCGCCAGAGCTGAGATACCCAGCCTCGATATAGAGTCCTGTGATCGCGTCGGTCAGCGCAGGCAGATCTTCCGATTGAAGTGGACGGCCCAAAAAAGGCGACAGCACAGCGGACAGTTCGGCATCGTCGAAAACCGTCGCGCCGACGATCCTAAAGCCGCGAACCACGAATCCCTCCGCTGATTCGAAGGGAGCCGGTTCCGGTCGCTCTACGAGGGGAGGAAGTTCTAGCGAAAGCGGCTTTTCGGTCGATGAATCGAGAGAGGGTGTCGCCAGCTCCTCCCGGTCGAGCTGCAGGGAGTCGGCAGGACGTGGCTGCTGCCCCCACGCATCAGCGGAGGTCAGGATCGAAAAAACAATCAAGCCCGCGGCGGAAAGCGCACGCCTCATCCTCAGCCTCGGCGCGCCGCTCGGGGCCCGCACGCGCCCGACTCCGCAGCCTCTTCGCAGTCCGTTTCGGCCAAACGAACGAGATGATTCGTCCGACTCTTCGCTTCGAGAATCGCGGTGCTTTGCCAATCCCGAGAGCGCTCCTGCGCGGGCCCCGTTCGAATGAATTCGCAGCGCACTCGCTCCGGCGTCAGATCGAGAAGAATGAAGCCTTGGTTTTCGATATCGAAGAAGCGGATATGGGGCGAGATGTTCTCGGGATCAGCGAAAAGATCTCGAGCCCGGCGATTTCGTCCGAGCGGAGGCGAACTCACGGCGGGGCAAACAAATTCCACGGCTCGCGCAGCGCGCGTGTCCGCCCGCTCGTAGGGCTCTCCTAAATTCCTTGGCGGCGGAACGTCCATCGCCCAAGCGCTATGCACATCGCCTGTCAGAAAGACGACGTTGTCGATTCGCTCATCGCGAATGTGATCCAGAATCTGTCGACGATTTTCCCGGTAACCGTCCCACCCATCGGGATTGAAGTCCCCTTCGCCGTTCGTCAGCGAGGCGAACACCACCTGTTGCCCCACGATGCGCCAAGCGACATCTCGCTCACTCGATTCCGAGAGCGCTTCGTTCAGCCACCGCGTCTGCGCCTCGCCGAGCATCGAGCGCTGCGGATCCCACGCCCCCTCATGATCATCCGAGGCCACCTGCTGGTCGCGCCCCTCGAGTCGCGTGTCCAACATAACAAGGTCCGCGAGCCCGCCGAAAGAGAAGCTCCGGAAATGCTTTGTGGGAATTTCACGAACAGGCATCCACTCGTGATAGGCGCGAACCGCGGCGAGCTTCCGCTCCGCCCACTGGCCCTCGCCCTCCTCCTCGTCCGTCCGCTCCGTATGATTCTGCGCGCCACCCTTCCACGAATTATTCGCAGTCTCGTGATCGTCCCAGCCCGTAATCCAGGGATAGGCCGCGTGGGCAGCCTGCAAATCCTCATCCCGCTTATAGGTCGCATGCCGGCGGCGGTAGTCCTCGAGGCTCACGATCTCATGAATCGGCTCGGGCACTCGGCCCATCGAAGTGCCGTCACCATACTGGCCGTTGCCGTACTCGTAGAGGTAATCACCAACATGAATAATGAGATCGAGGTCCTCGCGTTCCGCGAGACAACGGTAGGCGTTGAAATAACCCTGCGGATAATTCGAACAGGAGACCACTCCGATCCGCAGCCGAGTCATCTGCGAGGAGTCCTTCTCGGGAAGGGTCCGCGTACGGCCCATTTCTGAGCGAAAACCTTCCGCTTCGAAGAAGTAATAATACGAGGTCGCGGGATCGAGCCCTCGGGCATCGACCTTGACCGTAAAGTCGCGCTCGGCGGTGGCCTCAACCTCGCCCCAGCCCACAACATCTCGCGCTTCCGGATCGAGAGCGATCGTCCAACGCGTCGGTACAGCGAAATCC
This sequence comes from Myxococcota bacterium, assembly GCA_045106235.1. GTDB lineage: Bacteria > Myxococcota_A > UBA9160 > UBA9160 > UBA4427 > UBA4427. The sequence continues at coordinate 210,092 of JBGCEJ010000008.1, read as the reverse complement.
ATTCGACCCGCTGCCGGCGACACCCGCGTCCAAAGAATCACGCGATCCGAGAGGGGATCACCGCTCGCAACCCCGTGCTGAAAGGGACTCGCGCCTGGCAACGTCCCGGAAGCGCCCGGATGAGCGCAACCGCTTACACCGAGGCCCGCCAGCGCAGCGCCCGCTGCGCCGGCTTTCAGAAATCGCCTTCGATCAATCGACATCGCTTCTCCGTCCCGGTCCTCCCCGCGCGATCGGGTCGGGATTTGGGGTCGAGGAGAGTATGCCGGAATTCTCACGCGATACCGCGCGGCGACGCCAGTCGGCGCGGGTCGGCACGCGCGCTCGCCTTGCTACGCGCTACGCCGAGCGGAGCTTGTACCGGATCGGTAGTCGCTTCACGCCGCCCACGAGCCCCGAATGCAAGCGATCCACCGGACCCGCCAGCTCGATCTCGTCGATGCGCGGCAGGAGATGCCGATACGCGACCTGCATTTCCATTCGGGCGAGATGCGCTCCGAGACAGAAATGCTCGCCGACGCCGAATCCAATATGGCGATTGGGCTTGCGGTCGATCTTGAACGAGAAGGGATCCTCGAAGACTTCCTCGTCCCGGTTCGCGGAGGGGTAGAAGAGCGCAACGGACTCCCCAGCCTTAATCACCTTATCGCGCAGGGGATAGTCTTCCGTTGCGGTCCGGCCGAAATGGATAATCGGCGAAGTCCATCGGACCACCTCTTCTACAGCGGAATTCAGAAGTCCCATATCCGCCTGGACGCGGCGAAGCTCCGCTTGATTTTCGATGAAGGCGAGCATCCCGCCCGTCGTACCGTTCCGCGTCGTCTCATTCCCCGCGATCACGATAATGAAGCACCAGGAGAGGATCTCCAAGTCATTCAGCGGGCGCCCTTCGTACTCCGACGCAATGAAGACCGAGACCAGATCGTCCTTCGGATTCGCCCGTCGTTCAGCAACCAGCTTCGAGAAGTAGCCAAAGAGCTCAATCTGTGCTGCCTCAGCCGTTGCGCGAGAGTCCTGGCCATCCACCTGATACTCGGGATCGCCCGCGCCCAAGGTCCGATTCGTCCATTCATAGAGCATCGGCCAATCCGACTCGTCGACGCCTAACAACCATCCGATGACCGCGATGGGAAGGGGTGCCGAAACTTCATCAACGAAATCGCATTCGCCTTCGTCGCCCTTGTCGTAGAGCTTCTCGACGATCTCGCGACCGATGCGTTCGATCGGCTCATGAATATTCTTCAGCATCCGCGGCGTGAAGCGCTTGCTCACCATCTGACGGAAATCCTTGTGCATCGGATTATCCATCTGAATCAGCGTCGGCGGCACTTCACGCACCTCTTCTTCGAGATGCTGAATCACGAGTCGCGGACCGGACAAGAAAATATCGGGGCGCTTTCCGATCGCGGTGATATCGGCGTGCTTCGTGATCGCCCAATAGTCGACCGCGTTGCCCGGCTGGGTCTGCCATGAGACGGGCTCTTCCGCGCGCAGTCGCGCCCAGATCTGATGCGGATATCCGTGCTGGGCGTAGTCCTCGGGATGCACCAGTCGGAAATGGTCGGGAACGGGGGCGGGGCCCGGAGTCAGGGGACTGGCGGCCATGGCGAATACCTCGAGGTTGGGAGCGAAGAGGCGTAATTTTCGCTGAACGAACGATCGTTCGTCAACCCCTCGCACCCCGAGATGGGCCGTAAAGCGCTCTACGTGAACCCCGCCTTCAGGGTCGCCTTTGGAGACATGACGGTGGCCGAAAGCCAGCCCCTGCTCCGCTTCCTGTACACAGCGGGGCAAGCGCCGGATCTATGCTTCCGACATCGCTGGCTTCCCGACGACCTCGTGCTGTGGGATAACCGCTCCGTCCAGCACTACGCCGTCCACGACCGCGGCGACGCGCCGCGGACGATGCATCGCATCACGATCTGCGGCGACGCCCCCCGCTAGCTCTTGAACTGGCGGTAGCCGAAGAGCAGCACCAGGGACCCGACGGTCGCCGTCGCGATTCCGCCGATGCTAAATCCGCCGGTGGTGGCGATTCCGAGGAACGAGGCGATAAAGCCACCCACGAAGGCGCCGGCAATACCGATTCCGATCGTGACGAAGATGCCTCCCGGGTCATCTCCCGGCATGATGAATTTAGCCAGCGCGCCTACGATCAGTCCCAGCAGAATCCAGCTCAAAAATCCCATCTCATCTTCTCCTTAGCGCCCCTCGAAGGGACATCACAAAACCACTTCGGCCTAAGCCGTTTTCAGTGGATTACCTCAGCGCTGAATGCGGCGCACGGCGAAATCGTCACATCCAACCCAAAAGCCCGATTCTCTATTCGGCTGCGAGCGCGGGCCCCCGGGCGAGGTCGCCCTTGCGCAGCTGAGCGAGGAAGAGCCCCGTCATCACAATGCCAATCGCAAAAACCTGCTGCCCCAAGAGCCTTTCGCCCAGAATCGGGACAGCCAGAAGCGCCGTCCAGATCACGCCCGAGCCCGCCAAGATGCTGACTTCATAGGAGCGCAGCGTCCGAAAGATCGCATTCAGCACCGTCTGCACCAGTGCGATCCCGATCACTCCGTTTGCCAGAATAATCAAGCCATTCCGCAGACCGCCCACATCCAGGCTCGGATCCAAGACGAGCCCAGTCGCCACCAGAGGCACCCCGCCGACGAGCATCGAGATTGCTGTGAGCTGCGAGCTCGAGAGCCGGTCAGATGCGCGCGTCACAAGCCATCGCGTCACGTTATTCGCCAGCCCAAGTCCAAGCACCACGACGGACACATAGGCCACGCCTAACATCTCGCGCGGCGGCGGCAGATCCGGAAAAAAGAGTCGAACACCGGCAATGGCAACCAGGGCGCCAAGCACCTGCAAACGGCTCGGCCGCTCCGCCAAGAAGGCGACGCTCATGGCCATCGTCGCCAGGCTCACGAAGCTCATCAAGAAAACATGCGTGGTTGCGGGCAAACGCTCGAGGGACAGAAGCATGCAGAAACGGACGATGCCGAAATTCACCACACCAACAAGCGCCACCGCGCCCCACTCCTTCGGAGAGAGGCCCTTCGGCCAGCCCTCACGGCGAAACGCAAAGGTGTAGACCGCCATAAAGAGCGACGCCGCGAAGACCTGAAGCCAGACGAACCGAAACGCTTCGACTTCGAAGAGCACGAGCTTGGCCAACACGCCCATCAGCTGCGCGACGATCATGATGACCAGAATCTGCAGGATCGCTGCGGGCCGCCCGCCCGCCCGAGACCTCAGCTCGGGTCCGCTGCCGGGGTATTCGGGCCGCTCTCGGGCAGTTCAGGCTTTGCGATGTAGTCCGTCGGCAGGTCGCTCGTCAGACTCTCAAGGAAGGCAACCAAATCCGCAATTTGCGTGTCATCCAGTTTTTGCCCCAGCTGGTGATAGCCCATGATTTTGACCGCATCGGCCAGGGTCGCCACGGAGCCATCATGAAAATACGGACCCGTCTTCGCGACGTTGCGCAGCGACGGCACCTTGAACTCATACCGATTCGCCTCTGAGCCCGTCACATTTTCTCGACCGACATCTTTGTTAGGCGGATAGGGGTAGATGAATCCGAGCTTGCGGTAAAACTGACCGCCGAGGGCCGCGCCGAGATGACAGGTCTGGCAGCCCACGCCCATAAAGGTGTTCAGACCGCGCTGCTCCTGCTCGCTCAGAGCAGAGAGATCGCCCCCCGCGAAAGCATCGATGCGCCCCGGCGTCATGAGATTGCGCTCAAAAGCACCGATGGCCTTCGCCATATTGTCGTAGGTCACGGGATCGGACGCATCGGGGAAAGCCGCCGAGAAAGCGTCCACGTAGCCCGGGATCGACTTCAAGACGTTCACGACCGACGCCTCTGAAAGCGAAGCCATTTCGACGGGATTGAGAACCGGCCCTTTCGCCTGCGCCTCTACGTCGGGCTCGCGGCCGTCCCAGAACTGCGCGATATGCAGAGCCGCATTGTAAACGGTGGGCGAGTTTCGATCGCCGCGCGCACCGCGATGTCCCGGCGAGGTCGGTTCGTTGTCGACGCCCCAGCTATCGAGGAGATGACACGAGTTGCACGAGATATCGTGATTTTTCGAAAGCCGCGGCTCGTAGTAGAGCATCCGACCGAGATCGATTTTCGCCGGTGTCCCCAGGTTTTCCGGATTGGGTACCGAGGCCGGCAGCTCGCCGATCAGCGCAGCCGCGCGGGTCGAAAGGTTCTGAGCCGCTTTCTCGGCTGCCGTCGCAGCGGTCTCCGCCGCCGTCTTCGCAGCCGAGGCCGCCGAATCAGCTCCCCCTGCCTTGGAGTCCGATTCGCCCTGGCAGCCCGCAGTCCCGCCGATCAGAAGAGCCGCCCCCAGCAGAGCCAACGCGCGCGCGCCGACGGAGAGGAGCCTCGCCCCGGACGGCGACCGCGTGGCCACGCTCGTGGCCCTGCTCGCCTGAGTGGAAAGACGGATGAAGTCGCCCTGAACCGGGCCCGCTGAAATCGCTCTCATGATCTATTTCTCCGATTAAGCCGCTGCCCTCAACCCAACTCGGGGACGGATCCGGCTTCACCCAGACTTTAGGATGCGGAACTCGGCGGGTCAGCCCCGACGGGCCTCTCTGACGGCGTATTCACGACCATGAACGCACGATTCATGGCGACGCTTAGGACCGTGTGCTTCCCTACGCCCCCATGCTGGATGCCCGCACTCTTCAGGAACGCCGCGACGAGATCGTCGAAAGCTGCCAAGCCCGTCATTTCCGAACGACGGCCGCAGATGTCGATGAGGCGATTGCCCTCCACGAGCGGACCCTCGCTCAGCGCACCGCCGTGAACGAAGCGAATCGACTTCGCAACGAACATCAAAAAGCCGGCAAAGCCAAGCTGAGCACGGAGGAGCGTGAGGCCCATACCCTCGAAGGCCGGCGCCTGAAAGACGAAGTCTCGGCGGCGGAAGACACCCTGCGCGAGATCGAAACCGAGCTCGAAGCCGCCCTCCGCGGGTTTCCCAACTTCCTCCATCCCGAGAGTCCGCGCGGTCACGAAGAGGATTTCAAGGTCCTCGCCCTGTCTGGAGAGCCGCCCAAATTCGATTTCGAAGCCAAGGACCACCTTGCTCTCGCCCAGGAACTCGATCTCGTCGATTTCGAAAGCGCGGCACGGGTCTCAGGCCAGAAATTCTACTATTTGAAGCGGGAGGCAGCGCTCCTCGAGCTCGCACTCCAGCGCTTTGCCCTCGACCAGCTCCAGCCCGATGGCTTCATCCCCGTCATCACGCCCGACCTTGCAAGACCCGACATCATCGAAGGCCTCGGCTTCAGCCCCCGCGGCGAAGAAACTCAGATCTACTCCGTCACGGACCATGATCTCTGCCTGATCGGCACCTCCGAGATCACCCTCGGCGGGATGTACGCGGACAAGATCTTCTCGGAAGAAGAGCTGCCCCTCAAACTCGCCGGCCTCTCCCATTGCTTCCGAACCGAAGCCGGAGCCCACGGTCGCGAGAGCAAGGGCCTCTACCGAGTCCATCAGTTCACGAAGGTCGAGATGTTCGTGTTCTGCCGCCCCGAAGACTCCGCTGCTCAGCACGACGAATTGCTCCGCATTGAGCGTCAAATTTTTGACGCACTCGAGATTCCGTACCGCGTCATCGATATCGCCAGCGCTGATCTCGGCGCCCCCGCCTATCGCAAATTCGACCTCGAAGCCTGGATGCCCGGACGCGGAGACGGCGGCGAATACGGGGAGATCACAAGCACCTCGAACTGCACCGACTTCCAAGCCCGGCGCCTCAAGATCCGCTTCCGCCGCGCCGGTGAAAAGAAGAGGAACGAACTCGTCCACACCCTGAACGGAACCGCGGTCTCCAACGCCCGCGCGATCGTCGCCTTGATCGAGAACCATCAGCAAGCCGACGGCACGATCCGAATCCCCGAGGCCCTCGTTCCTTATATGGGAACGGATCGAATCGGACCCCGCTGAGCCGCTGATGGCTGAGCAAACCGCCGCGGGCGACTCCTCCACGCCCACTCCCTCTGCCGCGAGCGACTCAGGCCAGAGCCTCGTCCTGGGCACCGCCGGCCATATTGATCACGGCAAGACTTCCCTCGTCCGCGCACTCACGGGACGGGACCTCGACCGACTGCCCGAGGAAAAAGCCCGGGGCATCACGATCGAACTCGGCTTCGCGGCCCTGGAACTCTCCGAAGGTCTGCGCGTCGCGCTGATCGATGTGCCGGGTCACGAGAAGTTCGTCCGCACCATGGTCGCCGGGGCCAGCGGCCTCGATCTCGTGATGGTCGTCGTCGCCGCCGACGAAGGCGTGATGCCGCAAACCCGCGAGCATCTTGCGATCTGCGAGCTCCTCGGGGTGCATCGTGGGCTCGTTGTCCTCTCCAAGTCCGATCTCGTCGACGAAGAGATGATCGAGCTCGCGACAGAAGATGTCCGCGAGGCCATCGCCGGCGGCCCCCTCGAAGGCGTCCCGATTCTCCCCGCCAGCGCCGAAACCGGCGACGGCATCGACACGGTTCGCGCGACGCTCGAAGAGCTGATCAAAACCGCCCCGCCCCGGGAAGACGATGCCCGCCCCGCGCGCCTGTTCATCGATCGCACCTTCACCAAGCACGGCTTCGGCGCCGTTGCGACGGGCACCTGGTCCGGACGTCCGCGCAAGGTCGGCCAATCCGTCGTCCTCGAACCCGGCGCGCGCAAGGCCAAAATCCGGGGCCTTGAACGCCACGGCGCGGCGGTCGATTTCGCCGAATCCGGTGCGCGCATCGCGGTCAATTTGCAGGGCGTCGGGACGGACGAGATCCACCGCGGCGATCTTCTCGCCGAGCCCGATGCACTCCTGGAGACATCGACCTTTGACGCCAGCATCCGCTGGATGGCGCGCAAAGCCGGGCTCGACCAAGCCACCTCCGTTGAGCTCCTCACGGGCACAGCCGAGCGTCGAGCGCGCATCGCCCCCATCGGCGAAAAGCCCATCGGCCCCGGCGACCGCGGCTTCGCACGCATTCACGTGGAGGGTCCGGCTCTCGCCCTTCTGCCTGGCGACCGCTTCGTTGTGCGCGGATTTGCCCGGGACGCCGGCGTCGGATCCACCCTCGGCGGCGGCATCGTACAGGATGTTATGCCTCCACATCGCCGACGCCGCGACGCAGGCCTGCGCGACGATCTCGAGCGGATGACAAAAGGCGACGCAGCAGCAGGCCTCCATGTCCGCATCCTTCGGTCCGGCCTCCAGGGCAAGCTCACCCGAGATCTCGAACGCGAAACCGGCCTATCCGCCGAGCTCCTCGGGAACGCCCTTGATGCGCTCATGGAAGCCGGCGAGATCCTCCGACTCGACCCGACGGTTTCAATTTCGAACGCCGCGGCTGAGCGCCTAATGGATGAACTCCTCGCCGCACTCGATGCCTACCATGCGGGGAACCCCCTTCAGCCCGGAATCCCCCGCGCGACGCTCGCCGGCTCTCTCCCCACCAACGTCACGAGCGAAGCGGCAAGCTTCCTGCTTTCGCGGCTCGTCGAGCGCGAAGCCATCACCATTGCACGCGAAACCGTCGCCCGGACCGGCTTCACCTCGACCCTCAACGAAGCCCAGACGCAGCTGGCGGAGGATCTGAAGCGTCGCTTCGCAGACGCCGCCCTCGATGCCCCGGCCCTCCGCACGATTGCTGAGACCTCCGGCGAAAGCGTCGATGCTTTGCGCGCCATTGCGCATTATCTCGAGCGAGAGAAGATCCTCGTTGCCGCTCCGGACGAGCTTTTCTTCGACCGGGCAAGCGTCGCGACGCTCATTGAGAGCGTGTTAGGTCATTTCGCGCAGAGCGATGAACTCGACACCCAGACGCTGAAAACCATGATCGGAACGAGCCGCCGCACGGCGATGCCCCTCATGGCGCTCCTGGACGAACTCCAGGTCACGCGCCGCGACGGGAGCTTGCGGAGACTGCTTAACCGGGAGCCTCGCTGGTAGGCGCTTCGGAACGCGCCGTCACGTCCCGCCCCGCCTTGCCCCGCCCTTCGCGGCACTTTCCCGTCCTAGGTGAGCCCCTGGTTCAAAGCTTCAAGAACCCGAGTCGGCTCGCTGCGCAGCATGTAATCGTCGGTTTGGTCGACCCAGCGGACGACGCCTTCCGCGTCCACCAAAAACGTGGTGGGAATCGGCAATCCTCCAAGCCCTCGCGGGCTGAGGTTGACGGGGTTCCGCAGGCGAAATAAATCTGTGAGTTCCAGATCGGGATCCGCCAGGAGCGTGCCCTTCATCCCGTGCTGATCACGTCCCTTGCGAATTTGCTCCGGCGTATCCGTCGAAACCGCCACGAGTTGAACGCCCTTCTCATCCAGCGTCGGCCGAAGCTCTTCCCATCGCCGTAACTCGGCGACACAGTAGGGTCACCAATGGCCGCGAAAGAACTTCAGCAGGTACGGCTTCCCCGAAAGGCTGGCTCCCTGGAACTCAGCGCCCTGCTCGTCGAGCGCGCTAAAAGCCAAGACCTGATCCCCGACGGCGAGCGTGGGTTCCGCTGATTTCTGAGCGCTCTGCAAGCGGAGAAGAGGCATAGCGGAGCCCACGATTGCCGTGAGACCACCCACGATCGTCGTCAGCAATCCCGTGCCTGCAATCGCAGCCCAAAGACCCAACAAAGCGCCGCCGCCAAAGGCGAGATGAAATCCCAACCGATTGCGCGGAATGGCGACTTTCTGAATCAGCTGGAACCAGCGAACGCCGGATGCGACAACAATCGCCAGGCCCAAACCGGCAAGACCGAGATAGCTGAACATGAAATTCTCCTCCTAGAACCGGACGCCCACGGGAGCGACATCTCAGAGTCTCGCATAAGTCGCGCCTGATTTGTCCAACTAGCGCAGGCTCGATAGCGCCTTTGAAATCGACTCTTCGACCCAACCGAAGAGCACCTGCTCCCCGAGCAGCGGCGCAATCCCGAAATAGAGCACGCTAAATCCACAAAGCGCGAGCACGACCTGCTCGTTGGTCAGCGCGCGGCTCGGCTCGCGATGAGAGTCCTGGGGATGCAGCATCGCGAGTAAGGGCCGACCCACGGCCGCAAGCGCCAGAATCGTCGAGATCAGACCAAAGAGCAGCAAATAGCGATGCCATTCATGACCGCTGCTTTCGATCGAAGCCAGGATCTCGAAGCGCGCCACGAAACCGACGGTCCCGGGGAACCCGCCGAGAGAGAGCAGGAAGAGCGCCAGAAGCGTCGCCCGAATGGGACTTGTTTCCATCATGCCGGCGAGATCGCCCACCTGCTCGCAGGCCCGCTCGTGATGGCTCAAGGAACTCAGCGTCGCGAGCACCCCGGCGACGGAAACCGTGGAGGCAATCAAGGCAAGCAGAAGGGCTTCACCCCCCGGACCCCGTGCGTCGACGAGCGCCAGGGTCAAGAACCCGACCTGCCCCACGCCAAGCCATCCCACCATCCGCCGAAGTCCCACCTGAACCAGCGCCATCGCATGCCCCCACAGGAGCCCCGTGCAGGCGAGGATCGCGAAGAGCGTCGGGATCCGAGCGATCAGGCTCGTCGACGGCACGATCTCTGGGGCTGCGACCGCATGCAAAATGCGAAGCAGGACAAAGAAGCTCGTGGCTTGCAGGGCCGTGCCCAGATACGCGGTCACAAAACTCGGCGCACCTTCATGGACGTCCGGAGACCAGGGATGGAAGGGCGCAATCACAGAGCGAGCAATCAAACCGACCAGGATGAGCGCGACGCCGATCTCAAAAACCAAGGGACGGCCTGAATTCGCAATCGCCAGGGCATCAAAACCGAGCCCCCCCGTCGCCCCGAATAGAAAGACCACGCCCTGGGCAAAGACCACGCTCGCGAAAGCATGAGCGAAGAACGCCTTCAGACTCGACTCACTCGAAGAGAGTCGGCGAGAATCGATCGCAATCAGCGCCATGATGGGAAGCCATGCCAGTTCGAGTGCGACTAACAGAACAAGGAGATGCTCCGTCACGCTGGCGGCAAGCATCCCCGACGCGGAGAAGAGCAGGAGCGCAAGCGGCTCTGCGGGGCGCGAACGCGCCATACCGAAATGGGTCAGCGCGAGCGCCAGCACAATCGCCGCCGCAATCGCCACGAAGCCCATCGAAAAAGCGCCAAAGGCATCGATCGAAAGCAGTCCCCCCGGCGAGAGACGCCCCATCGATCGAAGTGAAATCAGTACAGAAACGAGTGAGATCAGCGAAATCGATCCCATGCGAATCCCCGCGAGCGCCGTCGCACGCGGAGAGCCTTCCCCCGAAATCTTCGGTCGCGCCAGCAGGTCGAAGCCCAAAACGCAAAGCGCCCCAATCGCGGGGAAATAGACCGGATTCATGGTGCGCCCTCAAGCGACGCAATACGCGATTCGTTCGCAGACTGCGGAGAGCGCACAACATCAACATCTGCCGCGGCACCCCGGTCACGTTTCGGCCGGCTCTGCGACTTGCCTTTTCCAGAGTCCCGCTTCGAACGCTTTGCTTTCGTGGCGGGGGGCTCGCTCTCAGGCTCTACCGCCGGCAAGGAGACCGAACGTACTTCCATCTGATGGAAGATCTCAAGCACCGCGGGCTCGACTCGGCGCAGAACCGGATTCGGGTAGACCCCGATCACCACCAGCGGAATCGCCATCGCCAGCAGCACGCCTCGCTCAACCCGGTCGAGGTCAATCAAGCCGCGGTTCGCCGGTTCGTCGACGGGGCCTAGATAGATCCGCCGCTGCACCCAGAGCAGATAAGAAGCAGAAAGGACCATCGCAATCAGCGCCACAACCGAAAGCGCGCGCCGCGTTTCGAGGCTTCCGACCAAAACAAAGAGGTCACCCACGAATCCGCCCAGAAGCGGCAACCCCATCAGCGAAAGGACCATTAAGCCAAAGAAGAAGGCACACACGGGCATCGGTTTCGCGAGCCCACCAAAGGCCGCGACCTCGGTCGTCCCTCGGCGCTTCGCCAAAACGCCAATCAGCACGAAGAGTCCCGCCGTCGCGAGGCCATGCATCAACAACTGCATCACCGCGCCGGTCACGCCCTGTACGTTCAAGGTCGAGATCCCGAAAATGGCAAACCCCGCGTAGCCGACCGAGGCGTAGGCAACGAGCCGCTTCAGCTCCTTCTGGACCAAAGCCACAAGCGAGGCGTAGGCGAGTGCGGAGATACCGACGATCGAAAGCGCCGGCCCCGCCGCCTCCACCGCATCCGGAAAGAGCGGCAAAGCAAAGCGCAGCACACCCATCGCCGCAGTCTGAACGAAGCCCGTCGCGAGCAGGACCGAGAGCCCCGTCGGCGCAGCGGAATGCACGCCAGGCAACCAGAAATGAAAGGGTACGAGCGGAAAGCGCAAAGCCAGCGCGATCGACATCGCAAGCAGAAGCGTCGCCTGGTCCGCGCGTTCGATCTTCACATCGAGCAGCGTTCGCCCCGCATCCTCGAAACCCGACCCCCCCGGCGAAAGCCCCGCACCCGCACCGCTCGCCAAATCGAGCGTCGCAAACCCGAGCTGCTCGACGCTCAGATCGCGCAGTACGAACGCCACGAAGAGCAGGCCCGCAAGCCCCATCGCCTCCGTCACCCAGACCCGGTTCGCTGCCCGAGTCCGTTCTTCGCCCCCGAAGAGCCCGAGCCAGAGCAGAACCGGCAGAATCGTGAGGGCCCAAAAAAACAGGTACGTCATGAAGTTCGTTGCTGCGATCGTGCCTAACAGGCTCGTCTCAAGCAGCAAGCAGAGGAAGATCCAGCTTCGAATCGACTCTTCGGTCTCCTCGATCGAGGCCAATATCGCGAGCGGAACTAATGCCGTCGTCGAGAGAAAGAAGCAAAGCGCGATCCCGTCCAGCCCTAGCTGGATGCGGGCGCCGAACCCCGAGAGTCCCCCGAAAGTTTCTACCCCTTGCAAGCCGATCAAAGCCGGATCGAAGCCCAGCCAGATGACGCCGACCGAAAGCCCAAACGTCAGGACCGAAGTCGCGAGGCCCACTGCACGCCAGACCGAAACGGGGAAGCCGGAATAGCCGACGAAGGAGGCGGCGAGCCCGCAGGTGAGCAAGAGCAGAGCCACCGCAGCGGGAAGAGCCACGACGATCGAAAGTGCATGCTCGAGCGCGATGTCCATCTCAGCTCACCATCCAGCTGATGACCACGATCAGCGTTAGCAGCCCAATCAGCGCGTAACTCTGAAGTCGACCATTTTGCAATCGACGCGGCACGCTCCAAACGAATCGGCGCACCAGGCTCGACCCACCGGTCACGACCGTGCGGTCGATGAGCCGAGTTTCGATGCCGCCTACGAGCGCGATCCGCGAAACCCATCTCAAAGGTCGCACGAGGAGTACGTAAAAGGCTTCTTCGACGTAGAACATTTCACGCAGCGCCCCCGAAGCGACACGGACGGCTGCATGCTTCGATTCACCTCGGTAGCCCCGCTTCGCATAGCGGAAGAAGGCAGCCAACACGCCGATCGTCATGCTGAAGATGACACCCGTAATCAGCGTCCAGCGCTCCGCGCCGCCGAGCCCCGGATCCGGAGCGCCCGCGATGGACGAGGACAGAAAATGACCGACGGAATCAAGCTGTTTCGAATTCACCAGAATCAGTTCATTCCAGAACTGTGAAGGCGTGAGCACGCCGACGATGCAGGTCAGAATAGTGAGGCCCGTTAGGCTGTGCTGGGTCCAGCCGCCGGGATCCTGAAGCTGCTGCTCAACGAGTCCGCCGGGGCGAACATTGCCCCAGAAGACGAGGAAATAGGCGCGGGCCAAGGCGAAGGCGAGGACGATATTGCTCGCCAGGATGGCCAACTCGATCCCCTCCGCTTTCGGGCGGTAGGTAATTTGGACGAAAGCCAGCACTTCTTCGAGGGGAAAGAACCCGGCCAGCGGCGGGCAGCCCACGAGCGCGAGCCCCGCCAAAGCAACGTATCCCTGGGTCCAGCGCATTCGCTGCGCCAAGCCGCCCATCTTTCGAATATCCGTCTCGCCTTTCAGCGTGTAGATCACGAACCCGAATCCGAGAATCAAGTTCGCCTTCACGAAAGCATGTGCGAGCAGCAGGTACGTCGCAGAGGAGTACGCACCGAGCCCAATCGCAAGAACGATCAAACCCAGCTGGCTCGAAGTCGCGAAGGCGATCAAGCGCGGCAGCCGAAACTGCGTCGCCGCGGCCAAGCTCGCCAGGACCATCGTCGCGCCCCCCGCCCAGGCGAGGACCTGCATCGCGATGGGAGCACTCGGCAGAAGGAACGAAAAACGCAGCAGCACGTAGCTGCCGGCCACGACCGTCGTCGCGGACTGCATCATTGCCGTCGCCGCAGCCGGGCCCTCCGTCGCGCCGGGCAACCAGAAATGCAAAGGCAGCTGCGCACATTTGGTCATCGCAGCGAGCACCAACCCGAAGGCCACCACTTCGAAAAGCGCGGGCCCCGCCCCTTCGCCCCATGCGAGCCAATCGACGCGGGACTCTTCGAGTAGACGAAAGGCAGCTTCGATGCCGCGGAAGGTCAAGGTCGGCGCACCCGCCCTTGAGAGCCCGTCGAAAATCAGCAGAATCGACGCGAGCAACCCGAGGTCGCCGACGCGACCAATCACGAAGGTGGTCGCACCCGCCCGAGACGCGGTCTTTGCTTCAAAATGAAAGGCGGAAAAGAGCTGCGAAGCGATGCCGACGCCCGCCCAACCTAGGAAGAAGAGCAAGAGGTTGTCGGCGAGCAGCAGGATCATCATGGATCCGACCATCAGATCAAGGGTCGCGAAAGTCCTATGCCCCAGCTCGCGATTCATGAGTCCGCTGCGCAGGATTCCGATCGTATAGGCGTACAGAAAAATCGCGATCGCGGTCACAGCGACCGAAAACACCGCAGACAGGGGGTCGAATTGAAAGGTGAGCTCGGCGCTGAAATTGCGCGTGCCCACGCCGCCCCCGATCCAGGGCCCCAGGGAATCCAGAATCGGTAGAGAAGCCGCGGCACCAACAAGATCAAAAAGGGAGAGCAGCGCGACACCGAAGGAAGCGGTCACAGCGGAAAGCGAGATCGCCCAAACCGATCGATCCGAAATTCGAACCCGCGCAAGGCCGATCAGAAACCCATGCACGATCGCGGATGCGAGGGGCAAGATCGCAATCCAGCGAATCAGCGAAGCGCTGACGCTTTCATCCCATAAATTCACGTTCGGCTCACCCCTCAGCCCTCCAAAAGACCAGCATCATCGGCATCCAGAGTCCCGCGGCGTTCGATCCGCGCCATGATGATCCCGAGTCCGACCGCGATTTGGAGGCAGCCGCATAACACGATGCACAGGACGACTACGCCGCCGGACGCCTCAGACTCGGGACTGCGCTGCATCAGCCCGAAGGCAATGCCACCCACGGCTACGGAAACCCAGGTGATCAACAGTCCAACAATCATGCCCACCAAGCTCCGTCGCCAGAGCAATCCCAGCATCCCGATCCAAAAAAGGACGATGCCGGCCAGAAGCAAAATCGCCGGCGCATCTTCAGCCAAGCTCATCCGCGCCCCCTGCCATCATCACGCAAAAGAAGAATCGATGAGAGCAAGGCCGCCGCGATCGCAAAACCGAGGATCGTGACCAGCTCTTCGAGTTCGGAGAACAGGATCAACCCCGCTGCGCGCGGATCCACGGTGTGCAGCACGCTGCCCGCGGAGCGCAAATCGCCTCCCGTCCAGAGAAAGAAACCTAATAGCCCAAGCGCGATCCCAAAAATCACGAAGGCCAGGGAGCGCGCGAACGCTGTCCCTAGGTCCATCTTTACCAGATGGTCTCGGTCCACATCGACGAGCATCCAGCCGAAAAGCTGAATGGTCGCCAGCATCAAAGCCGCAAAGGAGACAACGAAGAGACCGAAGAAGCCGCCCCCGGCAATCAAAAGCCCGAAGGTGAGGCTCGCCATCATCGCGAAGGCCGAAACGACGGATCGTGTGAGATTTCGGCCGAGGACAATTGCCAGGAAGGCGCAGAGGAGAGCGGCCGCGAGAGAGAGGGAGAGCAGAAAAATCATGTCGCGCCTCCCTGAAGCGAATCCGCGAGCAGAACGATCGCCGCCGTAAGTAGGAGGTTCGCCCAAGCGATCGGAAGCAATCGGCGCGTCACAATCCGCAGCCATTGATCCTCACGCAGGCGCGCCGTAACCCGTCGCACACGCATCAACAACGCCAGCACCAAGAGGAGCTTCACGAAGAAGACATGCACCTCTATGCTGGCGACGAGAACTGAAGGCAAGGCCGTTCCGACAAACGTGGCAAGCCGTTCATTGAGTGCGGCGGAGTCGAGATACGGGATTTGCCCCGCCCCGAGAAAGAGCGCCACGAAAAGCGAAGCGAATAGAATCAGCGCCAACCTCGACTCGACTCGCCCCCAATAGAGTTCCGTGGGGTCCGCATCGAATCCGAATCCGCTCGTCGCGAACCCACCCGAGACCGGGTCGTCGGCCACGGGTCGTCGCGTGAGGTAGCCCATCGCCGGAATGAAGAGCAAAGCCGTGATCGGCTGGGTCAGTAAATGCCAACGCGGCAGAGCGAATCGTCGCAGCGGCTCTTCCCAGTCCGGCAGGATGTTCGCGGCCAGCCAAGGCAAGGGCGCGAAGAGATCTTGCTGAGCATGGACCAGGTCTGCGAGCCGAAGGGAGCCGCCCTCAATCGCGAGCGGCGCCAGGACGAGCATCAGGAGCCCTATACCGCCTAACATCCGAGTGGCGACGCGGATACTTCCGAGCCGCGCCCAGATGCTGCGATGTGCGAGCCCGATCCCGACCTGGGCCATTCCGGCCAAAAAGACGAAAAACACCAGAGCCAAGAGACCAAAGCGTAAATCGAAAACAACGAGCGCGAGCCCGTCCTCTGCGCCGCCCAGATGATTCGCGAAGGGCACGAGCGCCAGACCGCTCGCGAGCGCGAGACAAGAGACACCGCGCGCCACAAAGAGCAGTCCTTGGCTCTGGTCCGTGACCGAGGCGCCGACACGAACCAGGCGCGCAGCCGAAGCGAGCGCCCGCGCAAGAAAGAAGGCGCCCGGCGGTTCGTCGGGATCACCGCCCCAGGCCCGCCGCGGTGGCAAGAGCTCGGGCCGATCTCCGCGAAGGATAATCCGAGCGCGTCTTTCCGCGAGCGCCACGCAAAACAAGGCGAGCACGATGACGCCGAACCAAACCCCTGCCAGAACGAGGCCACTCATGGACGGGGCCTCATACGCCTTGCCCACGTCGCCGCGCATGGAGCGTCACCAACAGAGTGGGCAAGACCAGAGCAAGCCCCACCCGAATCGTCGAGACGCCCAGCACGCGAATCGAGAGCACACCGGGGACGAGCAAGAAGACGCAGAGCGCGATGAAGAGACAAACGATCAATGAACGATGGAGCAAAACGGCATGCCGCGGCGAGCGAGAAACTTTTTGCGATCTACCAAAGGTCATCGGGGGCGACGGTGGGCGCGCACGCAATCGCGCGGGCAGACCGCGACGGACGAGCGCGGCCAAAAGCGGAACACCGAGCACAGCGACGCCGATCAAGAACACGAACGTGATCCAACCGGTGGCCGACGCCGTAGGCGCGCTCACAGATTTTTCGAGCAAATCCGGCTCGACGAGCATCCGACAGGTTCCGTCCGGTCCGAGGGGGGCTCGCAGCGGTGAGGGCAGCGCTCCGCAAAACGTGCGGAGGCCATGACACGCCTCGACGCTTACGCGGAAGTCGCAAAAGTAGCCGTAGCCCCTCATAACGTCAACGAAAATGGCATTTCGGAGCTCGTGGATTTCATCCCCCCACGCGACCACGCCCCGATCTCATCGCCGCTTTCGAACGCAGGACTGGCAAGACTTCAGGCGGTGGTAGAGTACGGGCGTGAGTACACCGACCGCCGTCCTCGGAGCAGGGTCTTTCGGGACCTGCCTCGCCGTTCTCTCCGCGAGGGAGCACGATGTCAAGATCTGGAGCCGCCGTGAAGACGTTGCGGAATCGATCAACCGCGACCATCGCAATCCGCGCTATCTGACCGAGATCACGCTGCCCGAGAACCTCGAGGCCACGACAGACCTGCGCGATGCCCTCGCCGGACGCGAGATGGTGATCATCGCCGTGCCGAGCGAATCCCTGCGCGAAGTCATGGTCGCCGCTGGGCCCTATATCGAACCCGGCGCGATCCTCGTTTCCGCCGTGAAGGGCATCGAATTCGAGACCGGACTGACCATGAGCGGCGTTCTCAAGGATGTTCTCGATGCCGAACATCATCCGCGGATTGTCTCGCTTTCAGGCCCGTCCTTCGCCGCGGAAATCGCCCGCCAACAACCCACGGTCGTGACCGTCGCCTGCGCCGAGGAGGCCTACGCGATCTCGGTCCAAGCCGAACTCTCTTGCCCCTGGTTCCGCTGTTATACCCAGAACGATGTGATCGGCGTCGAAGTGGCCGGGGCGCTGAAGAATGTGATCGCGATCGCGGTCGGCATGTGTGACGGGGTGCTCGGCGGCCATAATGCTCGGGCCGCCTTGATGACCCGCGGTCTGGCCGAAATCACCCGAATCGGTGTGGCCAAGGGCGCCGACCCCCATACCTTCCTCGGCCTCGCCGGCATGGGAGACCTCCTCTTAACCTGTACCGGCGATCTGTCTCGAAATCGGCGCGTCGGCCTCGGCCTCGGTCAGGGTCGCAAGCTGGACGAGATCGTCGCCGAGCTGGGCGAGGTGGCCGAGGGCATCACGACGACCCGCGCCGTAGTTCGGCTGGCGGAAAGACTCGGCGTCGAGGTCCCGATCGCGAACCAGGTTCGGGCCGTGATCGACGGCGAATGCACTCCCGAGGAAGCCGGACGGAACTTGATGACTCGGCAGCTTCGAAGCGAGCGGGATCCCAAGGTTCGGCCCCCGCCGACGCCGTAAAATAAAATGGGAACCCGTTCGCATATCTTGCCGAGCATCGCAGCGAACATGGAAATCGTAGCTAAAACAAATACTTAACGAAGGCTTCGCCCAGAAAACACGCCGCGACGCGCAGAACCCGACCGCGGGCCCACCGCAACGCGACGCGCCGAAAACCATGACTCAAATCTCTACCCTCGACCAAATCCCGCAAGGCCAGCTCGTCCGCGTACTCTCCGTCGGCGGCGCTGAAGCCATCACCCGACGGCTCGATGATCTCGGCATCCGCGAAGGCGTCGAGATTGAAGTGCTGCGGCGAGCGCCCCTTGGCGACCCCACGGTCTTCGAGCTTCATGGCTACCAACTTTGTCTAAGACGCGCCGAAAGCGCGTGCATCGAAGTCGGTGAGGGCCGCGCCGCCCGAGGCCCCGCATGAGCGCCGCCGAATCGATCGAGACCGAACGCGGCATCGTCTTTGGCCTGCTCGGAAGTCCGAACGCGGGCAAGACCACCCTCTTCAACGCGCTCACCGGTCTCCGCGCCCGAGTCGGAAATTATCCCGGCGTGACCGTCGAGCGCCGCGAAGCCGAAATCACGCTCGGCGACGAAAGCGCGCTCCTGATCGACCTCCCCGGCACCTACGGCCTCGCCCCGATCAGCGCCGACGAAGCCGTCGTGACCGATGTCCTCGACGGCCGGATCGAAGGCGTCGCCCAGCCCGACGCCCTGATCATGGTCATCGACGCCTGCTCCCTCGGCCGCACCCTCCCCTTCATCGGCGAAGTCCTCCGCCGCGAACGCCCAACCTGCCTCGTGCTCAGCATGCTCGACGAACTCGCCGCGCGGGGCGGACAGGTCGACATCGACCGCCTCCAGGACGCCCTCGGCATCCCCGTCGTCGGCGTCGTTGGCCACCGCGGCCGCGGCCTCGCCGAGCTCCGAGCGCATCTCTCGGCCAGCCGCGAATGGACGCGCCCCGCGATTCTGCCCCCAGAAGATCGCGGAGAGCGAGCCGCGTGGGCCGACTCGATCGCCGCCAATATCATCGAAGAGCGGCCCGCGCGGCATGCGCTCACCGAACGCATCGACAGCATCGTCCTCCATCCGCTTTGGGGTTCGCTGCTCTTTCTCTTCGTCATGGTCACCTTCTTCCAGCTCATCTTCAGCTGGGCGGGACCCGCGATGGATGCGATCGATGGCCTGATCGGCCTGCTTGCGGAGACCGCGCGCGCGACGCTGCCCGCGGGTTGGATTGCGGACCTCGTCGCCGACGGCCTGATCGCGGGCGTCGGCTCGGTCGTGATCTTCCTGCCGCAGATCATGATCCTCTTCAGCCTGCTCTATCTCCTCGAAGACGTGGGCTACATGGCGCGGGCCGCTTTCGTGATCGACCGCGTCATGGGGCGCATCGGCCTCGAAGGACGCTCCTTCGTGGCGCTGCTCTCCTCCTACGCCTGCGCCGTCCCGGGCATCATGGCGACACGCACGATCCCCTCACCGCGCGACCGACTGGTCACGATCCTCGTGGCCCCGCTGATGACCTGCTCCGCGCGGCTGCCGGTCTACGCGCTCTTGATCAGCGCCTTCGTGCCCGAACGCACGGTATGGGGGCCCCTTGGCCTGCAGGGTCTCGTCCTGCTCGGGCTCTATCTCGGCGGCGCCTTCGCCGCACTTGGGATGGCAGGCTTGATCAAGAAATTCCTCGTGAAGGGCGATGGCCTGCCGTTTACGATGGAGCTGCCGACGTATCGATGGCCCACGTTCGGGCTCTGGTTCTCCCAGGTGCTCTCGAGCGCCTGGTCGTTTCTACGCCGAGCCGGCACGATTATTCTGCTTGCCTCGGTCGTGCTCTGGCTCATGCTCACTTTCCCGCGCGTCGAAGCGCCGACGCATCTCGGCCTCGATGACAAAGCCGCAACGGCCTACGCCCTTGAACATTCGGCGGCGGGGCAGCTTGGCCATGCGCTCGAGCCGCTCATCTCGCCCCTCGGTTTCGACTGGAAAATCGGCGTCGGACTCGTCGCGAGTCTCGCGGCTCGCGAAGTGATCGTCGCGACCCTGGCCCAGATCTACGCGACCGGCGGCGATGAAGAAGATTCTTTACGCGAGGCCCTGCAGAAAGATCGGAACCCCGAGACCGGCGAGCTCATCTATACGCCCGCGACGGTGGGGGCGCTCCTGGTGTTCTTCGTCTTCGCGCTGCAATGCACTTCGACCATCGCGATCATGCGCCGTGAAACGAATTCATGGCGCTGGCCCGCGTTTGCTTTCGCGTATCTTTTTGTCCTCGCTTACGGAGCGAGCTTCTTGACTCACCGCCTGATCACCGCCTTTGGTGGCGGCGGGGGACTCACCTGAGGTCTATTCTGAGGGCTATGAATCCGATGCAACTCCGCCTCTCGACCCCGTTTCTGCTCTTCGCTCTGCTTCTCGTTCTCGCCACGAGCGGATGCGCCGAGCGTTTCGTTCGCCACAACGTCATCAAGAATACGAAGATGGAGGCTGACCTCGTCCGAACGGTGAAGGGATTCGAGGTTCAGCCCAAGACCTTCGAGCATCCCGCCATCATCTCGGTCCCGCGCCTCACGCATATTCTGAATGCGATCGAAGTGGAGACCCCTGCGAAAGACGGCGGCTTCGTTCGACAACCCGCTTTCCACCCCGACATCATCCAGACCACCGCGGAAGCCCTCGCCGAAAGCCTCGCCCAGGCAGACCCGAACGAAGAGGTCGGGATCTCCGCCGTCCGCAAGGAGCGCCGACTCGGCATTCTGCATCGCAAATATCTCACGAGCTTTCTGGCCCGGGTCGAAAACGACAACCTCTATATCGATCTCGACCGCATCGAGTGGGTCATTCCCCGGGACCTCGCCGGCGGCAAAATGCCCAAGCCTCGCCATGATCGGCCGCCGATGAAATTCCGCGCCGTGCATGGCGACCATCTCTATTTCGCCGGAGCACAGACCCTCGAAATCGATTGGCAGAACGATGCCTTCAGCCAACCCTATCGGCTCCAAGGCTCGACTGAAGGCGCAAAGAAGAAGCGCGAGATCCTGCTTCAGGTCCCCGTCCCGCAGGCGGAGCGCGATGAAATGAATAAGGCCTCAGGCAGCGTCGATGAGCTGAGCCCCGAGCAGCTGCGCGCCCTCGCCGACCTCGAAGAAGATCGCCGCGCCGGCAAGATCACCGAAACGACCTATCAGCGCGCGCGGCGACAGCTTCTGCGGGAGCGCTAGGAGCACGAGCGGGCGGGCTAAGCACGCGAGCGGGATCAATCCGCAGCGGCCTCTCTCTCTGCTTGCCCCTCTGCCTCGTCTCCCGGCTCGATATCCGCGACCGTCGGCTCTGGGCGAACGGTCAGGACCGGGCAAGGGGCCTGCTGCACGATTCGCTGAGCCGTTCGTCCGAAGAGAACGTTGAGCAGCGCCGATCGTCCGCGAGTGCTGAGCAAGACCAGGTCCGCTTCGCATTCCTTCGCGAGCTCGGCAGTCACTTCCACAGGATCCCCGTCCAGCACAGCGACCTCAACCGGGAAATCTGCCTTTCGCAGGCGGTCCGCAATCGGCATCAGCTTCGCCTCGATCGATTCCTTTACGATGTCCGGCTGATTCGTCTTCGTGAGAATTTCGTGCTGAAAGGGTTGGAGGTAGGGCGGCGTGCGGTCGGCGTAAACGAGATAGACCTGCGGCCGCTCCCAAGGACCGAAAAGTGAGATGAAATACTCAACAGCATAGAGCGCGCTTTCCGAGAGGTCCGTAGGCAGGACAACGCTCTCGATCGCATCTCGCAGGAGCCGGTCCTCGGGATGCACGGTCAATACGGCGCACTCCGATCGGCGAACGACGTACTCCGCCGTACTGCCTAACGCGAGATGCTCGAAGCCTGAAAGACCGCGGGTCCCCACGACAACCAAATCCGCACCGATCTCCTTCGCAAGTTCGATCAGGCAGATCCCGGGCTCCCCTTCTCTCAGGATCGGCTCGACACGAGTGCCTTCCTCACGGAGCGCTTCGACCGTCTGATCCAGCCGTTTGCGCGCCAGGTCTGTCATCGCAAGCTCGCTCGAAGGTGGAGCCAAGACGGGATAGGGCCCGAGCGGAATCGGCTCAACCACATGCGCCAAAACCAGTTTCGCTTCGTGTCGTCGAGCGAATCGCTGCGCCTGCTCCAGAGCGACATCCGCGGTTTCTGAAAAATCGTAGGCGCAGAGGACCGTGTCGACTTCGACTGTCCGCGTGCCCTGCTGCTCCTCTTCCATATGGATTCTCCCGGGATGGTTCGCATTTCGCGAGCGGTTCCTGGTGGGCACGTGCCTTGCCCCCTTCTCTCTTCAATGCATCACTCGTGCCTAATACGCATATCTCCAGGACCCGGCTAAAACACGCCGAAGCCATAGCTGAGCCCATCCAGAACGACACAGATGAGCCAGTTTGACACGCAGGTCGACAAAATGTCTCACCCACCCCGCTCTCAAGCGCGGGCGGCGGCGTAGACGCGATTGAGCAGCTCCCTCCTCAGATCTCTCCTCGGCACCCTCCTTGCACTTCGATTGATTTTGCAAGGCAGGCCTTTCCTGGAGGAGGCCCCCTCACGGAGACTCGATGCAAACTCGACGCGCCCCCATTCCCCATGAGGCATTCCGCGGCCCAGAGGAACAAGGCAGCGCCGGAGCGACGCCCTCGCTTCGCCGCGTCATCAGCCTTCCATGGCTCATTCTGTATGGCCTTGGATCCACCGTCGGCGCGGGAATCTACGCACTCACGGGAATCGTTGCGGCCCGTGCTGGCTTCCAGGCCCCCCTGGCCTTCGCGCTCGCAGCTCTGCTCGCGTTATGCACCGGGCTCAGCTTCGCCGAGCTTTCCGCGCGTCTTCCACGAGCGGGCGGAGCGCTCGTTTACGTTCGTGCAGGCCTGAGATCGAGCACGCTCTCCTTGATCGTCGGACTTCTCTCCGCGCTTTCAGGCATTGTCTCTGCCGCCACAGTCTCCCAAGGCTTCGTCGGTTACCTCTCGGAGCTCGTTTCTATTCATCCCGGTATCGGCTTGATCATCGTCATTGCAGGCGTCGGCGGCCTTGCGGCTTGGGGCATGCGCGAATCCGTTTTCGCCGCGGGCGCCATCACCGTCGTCGAAATCGTCGGGCTCATCGCCATCATCGGATACGGCACCGCGGCGCTCGGCAGTCAGCCTTTCGACGCAAGCCAGCTCATCCCCACGGAGCTCGGAAATACTGAATGGGTGGCGCTGATGAGTGCGACCGTCCTGGGCTTCTTTGCCTTCCTCGGTTTCGAGGACATGGTGAACGTGGCGGAAGAGGTGAAGGACGTCCGAAGAAACTTGCCGAAAGCGATTCTCTGGACCCTGCTGATCAGCACAGTGCTCTATGTC
The DNA here is from genome assembly GCA_045106235.1 of Myxococcota bacterium. GTDB lineage: Bacteria > Myxococcota_A > UBA9160 > UBA9160 > UBA4427 > UBA4427. The sequence goes on along the minus strand of JBGCEJ010000008.1, from coordinate 186,849 downwards.
GCGGTCACGAGCGTCGCCGTTCTAATGGTTCCACCGCACGAACTCGGCGAGTCCAGCGCGCCGCTGGCGCTGGTCTTTGAGCGCAGCGGAGGCTCGGGCGAAGTGCTCGCCTTCATCGCCATTGCCGCGATGCTGAACGGTGCCCTGGTTCAAATCATCATGGCCTCGCGCATTCTCTTCAGCCTCGCCCGGGAAGGCCCTCTTCCCCACTGGATCGGCGTCGTCCACCCGAAACGGCGAACCCCCGTACGAGCGACGCTGATCGTCACCGCCCTCGTCGCCACCTTCGCCGCGCTCCTGCCTCTAGACGAACTCGCCGCGACCACTGCTGCCATTGCCCTTTCGGTCTTCACCCTCGTGAACATCTCGCTCTTCGTACTCCGCTTGAGGGAAGGCGAGGGTCCCGATCAATTCGAACCCTTCGTTCCAATCTGGGTGCCGGCCCTCGGCGCGATCTTTTCGTTTGGACTCTTCCTCTTCGAGATTCTTCCGTCTGCTTGAAAACCAGACAGACCGTGACCCCTCAACCAACTTGGAGCAATCAAATGAACCTGCGTTCCTCCCTCGCCCTACTAATCCCGCTTTTGGCCCTCGCCACCCTCGCGGCTTTCGCCCTAGGCTGCGTGACAGAAACCCCGGCCGGGCCCTTCCGGACCACCATGGCCGCACCGGATCTCGAGTACATTCCACCCGCGAAGATCAAGACGACGATGTGGGTCCTCGCAGCGGAGATCAAACATCTCGAACGTCTAATCGACGAATCATCGAGCGCCGATATTCATGCGAAACGGCCGATGGTCGTCGCTTCTCTCGAACGCATGCGACTTGCGGCACGCAATCTCGATCAGCCGGGTCGAAGCAGCCAACACCCGATCATCAATCAACATCTCGAACGTTTCGTGCGGCGCCTCGAGCGGGCACGCATCGCCGCCGAGCGGAATCCGCCTAACTTTTTTCCCGCCAGCACCGTCGCAGGAAGCTGCTTCGTCTGCCACGGAGAGAACTCAGCGACCGTTTTCCCGCCCGCAAAGGACGCCTACTCTTCTTGAATGCTCATCAGGTAGACAATGAGCGGATCGAGCCGCGCGCCGACCAAATCATCTGCGTTCGAATAGCGCTCGTACTCGAGACTGAGTCGCTCGCCCCAAATCGGCATCTTCGATGAGCCATGGGCGCGCGGGACAAGGCTGCCCTCGATCCACTCGGCAATTTCATCTCGGTCGAATCCACCGGGCCGTCTCTTCGCAATTTCTCTGAGATTCGGCGCGGCCGGTTCCTCGGACGGAGCGGAATCCCGTTTCGTCTGCACTCCGCCACCGCCGCGCCCTTCGTCGCCATGACAAGCAGCGCAGAGCGCCTCGTAGGTCTCCCTCCCCTGGACAAGCCTCCATGGGTATTCGACCGAATCTCGCATTCGACAGGGTTGCCCAAGTCGCGCGGGGCGCCGGAGATCGCAGTCGAGCTCGGCCGGATTCGTCCATTCGTTTCGTGAGTACTCGCTCCGCCAGATCACTCGATCCTCCGAGCCCACGCGGTAATGCAGAAAGACGCGGTATCGGGAATTGAATTCGCGCCCCGCGACGGCCAGCTGCGTTCCCCTGAATCGCAAGCGTCGCTCATCAGCAAGGCGGATCCGCTGCACCTCGAAGAGAGATGGCACATCCCGGTTCACCACATTGAGTCGCAGCTCCGATTGCTCCCCGGGCCACTGAACACCGCGGAGTTCAACCTGGAGCTCCGGTGCAACAGGGTAAAGCCGTCCGGGCATCGCGCAGGCAGCAAAAATAAAAAGGAGGCATAGGGCCCAACCGAACCACACCACGCTCCGCTTCCGTCGCTCGCGGAACTCCTGACTAAGAACATAGACTCGCCACAAAATCGCCATTCCCACCCTTCTCCTTCTCCGGGTTCAACGCCGAAGCACGACTTGTCGTTTCATCTGGAATGCACAGGTCGTGCCGCCTCCCCCCTTAAGAAAACGGCGCTTGGCGAAGCCCAGCGCGCCAAATCGCCGCAGGGGAGGTCGAACCGCCTCAAGAAGGGCCTCAGGCAGCCGTGTGTTTTCGCCTTCGCCAGGAGCCCGAATGCGGCTGGGCTGCCGCCTCGACGCGCTCGATCGAAGGTCCGCCCGCGCATTGCGCCTCAATGCGGACCCCGAATACGCCGACATGCACATTTGGCCGCTACCTTCGGCCGCCTTTCCCCCACTCACTTCTGAGCGCTCTCCGCGAATCCGCGCGCGCTTCAGAGGAGATCTCGCCCGATGATTCTGTTTGCCCAAGCCATCGCCATCGCGATCCTGGCCATCGTTGCTCTGCGCATGCCGAAAGGCCAGAACCGCAGCCGCCTGATGACCGTGCTCAAAGCATGGTTCACGATCATCGTTTTCTGGGCGCTGCTCACCCATCCGATCGAGATCGAGTCGGGTGAGAAAGTGATGGCGCTTCAGCTGATCGGCGAGACGCTGGAGAAAGTCGAAGCCGGTACTTTCTGGTTCTTCGTCGCCATGGCCACGGGCATCAAGATGATCGGCATGGTCTCGTCGATGATCCGCTGGAAGCTCATGCTGAAGGGCCAGGGCATCGCGCTTCCCTTCAAGCATATTTTCGGCTCCTTCCTCATCGGCCGCGCCATCGGCACCTTCCTCCCGAGCACAGCCGGCCTCGATGGCTACACCCTCTTTGACGCCTCGCGCTTCACAGGCAAGACCGTCGAAGTCGCCGCCGCGAAATTCGTCGAAAAAGTTTGCGGCTTCTCCGGCGTCTTCATGACTTTTCTCGTCGCGCTCCCCTTCGGCATCGGCATCTTCGGGGACAACGCCTTTTTCTTCGCCTCGATCGCCGTGCCCATCGCTGCGGGCGTGATCGGCGGCCTTGTGATGGTCCTGCTCTTCCCCGGCGTTGTGCAGTGGATCCTCGAGACCGTCCCGATTCCCGCGAAGCAGCGCATCTCCGGCCTCGTCACACGCATCTCGACCGCCGCCGCCGCCTATCGCGGCCATCCCGGCCTCGTCCTTCAGATCCTTGGCCTCTCCTTCCTCGTGCATTTCACGACGGCGGTCATGTACTACTACACGGCCCTCGCCATCGGCGCGGAAGGCGCCGACTTCTGGAAAATCACCTTCGGTTCAGCGATTCAGATCTTCGCCACCGTGATCAGCCCCTTCACCATCGCCGGCGAAGGCATCCGCGAAGCCGCTCAGTATCTCTTGCTCGGCGAACTGATCGGCCCCGCCAATGCGATTCTCTCCGCTGCCCTCGGCTTCTGGGCCGCGGAAGCACCGACCATGCTTGGCTTCCTTTTTTGGTGGGCGCGCGATGACAATTACACGCCGGAGTTCTCTCTCGTCGACGGCCAGCAGGTCGACTACGCCGAAGCGGCCCGTGCAGCCGCCTCCCTTGAAGAAGATGTCGACATCGAGGCGGGCGATGAAGCGGCGACGCCGCTCACCGAGCGTCTTTGGCGTGCGCCCTCCGCGGGTGCCTTCGCGGGTATCGCGGCCGGGATCGTCTTGGGTCTCGGCGAAGCCTTCGTGATTTGGCGCGGCGGCCTCGGTACGGAAAGCCAGGTCTTCTGGTATGGACCGCTGATGTGGGCTTCGATCCTGGGTGGACTTTCGATTCTCGGCGGGCTCTTTCTCGCCGTTCTCCCGATGGACAAAAAAGAGATCGGAAGCTGGGTCCCGCGCCTTGGTTTCGGCGCATGCCTCATCCCCTTCGGTCTCTTCGTCGTCCTCTTCCGTCTACGCCGTGACGTCTACCTCGAGCAGATGCCGCCCCTTCTCGTCATTCTTGGCGTATTGGTCGCGGCGACGATTCTTCTACTCCTTATTCTTGGGCCGGGCAAACGCCTCCTCGACCCCATCGCTGAGAAGCTCACGACGCCGCTCGCCCCCATCGCTCTCGCCCTCGTGGGCATCCTCGGCATCGGCGGCGGCCTCGCCCTCGCCCTCGCACCGCCCGCGAAGGAACGCGTCGCGACGACCGGCGTTGCGCCCGGACTTGAAGATAAGCCGAACGTCATCCTCGTCATGGTCGACACGCTCCGCGCGGACCACCTCTCCTGCTACGGCGGCGAAGTGGCGACGCCGAACCTCTGCCGCCTCACCCAAGGCGGTACGGTTTACCAGGGCTTTTCCCACGCCTCTTGGACGAAGCCGGCCACGGCCTCGCTCCTCACTTCCACGCTGCCCTCGACTCATGTCGCGATGTCGAAGCCTTCGGGCCTTTCCCAGGACCTAACGCTCATCTCCGAAGCCATGCAGGATAAGGGCTACACGACGGGCGGCATCGTCTCGAATGTGAATCTCGCCGAGAGCTTTGGCTTCGACCAGGGCTACGACGACTACTATTACCTCGGCCCGGACTACATCGCGAACGCGGAAGAGTCGAGCTCGAAGCTCATCATCTATCAGCTCGTTCGACAGGCCGTGCTCGGCGTGTTTGGCGGCGACAAGACCTACTTCAGCGATTTCTATCAGGACTCGAAGGTCGTGAACGGCGTCGCCTTCGACTGGCTCGACGATCGCAAGGCGGGGCGCTTCTTCCTCTTCCTTCACTATATGGATCCCCACGATCCCTATTTCGAGCATCCCTATAACGGCGTCGGGATCGCCCGCGTGAACATGCAGGAGCCCGAGCCCGAAATGAGCGAGCGCTTGCAATCGCTCTATAAGGGCGAAATCGAATACCTCGACGCGCAGTTCGGCGCACTCCTCGCAAAGCTGGATGCCGATGGGCTCTACGATAATACGGTGATCGCATTGACCGCCGATCACGGCGAAGAATTCGGCGAACACGGCGGCTTCTGGCATGGACTCACGCTCTATGACGAGCAGATCCATGTGCCGCTGATCATCAAGTGGGCGAAGAACGGGCGCGGCGCTTCTCAGGGCGCCGAATCCGGCGTAGCGCGATTGATCGACGTCGGGCCGACCCTGCTCGGCACCGCAGACATCGAGGTCCCGGATAACATGCAGGGCATCGATCTCCGCACACCCTACTCGACGCGGGCCGAAAAGGATCGTCAGATCTTCTCTGAAGAGGACCACGAAGGAAACGTCCTCTGGTCGCTTCGCACGGAAGACGAGAAGCTGATCGTGGCGAACGAGAACAATCCCCGAGGACTGCCGCCCCGAGAGTTCTTCGATGTCTCGGGCGATCCGGGCGAGCAGGACCCCTACTCCGATCCGGAAGCAGAAGAACGCCTCGAAAAGATGGCGGAGCTCCAAAGACGCGTCGCCGAAGGTAAGGCCGTGGCGGGCGAAGACGTCGAGATGACCTACGAGGACTGCGAGCGGCTGCGGGCGCTGGGCTATGTCGATGACTGCGCCCATCTGCGGTAGGGCCGGAGCGAGGACCGGGGCTGAGCCCGGCGCGCAGCACATCGGGACCGCCTAACACGGCGCTCACCGAGCCACCCGCTCGCGTCTGCCGCGTGCCCGTCCCAGGCCTTCTACAAGGCCTTCTACGTAGTCTTTCCCTCGATTGCCAAGAGCGCCGAAAGTTCGCGCATCGAATTCAGCCGCGCATGCGCCCGCCGAAAATCTCCGCCGAGGGACGGGCCCGTCGGAATCACCACGCAGCGCATCCCCGCCTCCGCCGCCGCCACCAAACCGCGCTCCGTGTCCTCGATGACGAGACATCGCGCTGGGTCGACATCAAGGCGCTGCGCTGCCGCTAAATACGGCTCGGGATGCGGCTTGTGATTCTGGTAGTCCCCGTCCGCGAGCACGAACTCGAAATGCGGCAGCAGTTCCGTTTGCGAATGAATCCGTGCGAAATGCTCTTTTCCCGAGCTCGTCACGATCGCAAGCGGCAGCGTCCCATGCAGCCGGCCTAACGTCTCCGCCACTCCGTCAAGGACCGTGACGCCGGCGTCGATCAAATCCGAATATCGCGCATCACGCACATCCCGCAGCTCAAGGATTTCCGCGTCCGAGATCCCGCGTTCCGAGGCAATCGAGAACACGCTCTTCCCCTGACGCATGCAGATCTCGGCGTATTCATCTTCCCCGAAATGCACATCCACCGTCGCCAGAATCTCCTGCGTCGCGCGCAGAAAAAGAGGCTCCGTATCGACAAGCACACCGTCATTGTCGAAAAAAATCGCGTCGAGTCCGTCGATCAACCCGCCCGTCGCTCCCTCACCAAAAGACCTATTCGTCCTTCTTGAGATTCAGCGACGCCGAATTCATGCAGTAGCGCTGTCCCGTCGGCTGCGGACCGTCCGGGAAAACATGCCCGAGATGAGCATCGCATTTCGCGCAGATGGACTCCACCCGCACCATGCCGTGGGAAGCGTCGCGATTTTCGCCCACCGCCTCATCACTAATCGGCTGAAAGAAGCTGGGCCAGCCTGTCCCTGAATCGTATTTCGTTTCGGAGCGAAAGAGCGGCGCGTCACAACAAATGCAGTGATAGGTCCCGGCCGCCTTCTCGTCCCAGTAGCGCCCCGTAAAGGCGCGCTCGGTTCCCGAGCATCGAGCGACCTGAAACTCTTCTTCCGTCAGCTTCTCGCGCCATTCTGTATCGCTCTTCGTGATCTTCTCTTCTTCGCCCATGCGGGATCTCCTTCAAATTCGGTTTTGGTTTTTTACACCGGCTCTTACGCCTGCAAAGTGATGCGGACCTGGGACCCCGTGGATTCCAGCTCAATCACCCGCGGATTCTCAGCCTCTTCGCGGAAACGCAGCTTCAGGACCATCAGCGAAGCCAACCCCTGGGCCCCGATCCCGTCCTCGACGCCACCCGGCCAAGCGGCGGTCAGCGGGTTCCCGATCAGTCTCCACCAGGGCTCTTCTTCGTCGAGGACCGACAGCCCAGCCGGCGCCGCCTCCGGGTTCTCCAGGTGGGCAACGATCAATCCCGCATCGCCTGAGCGAATCAGAATCCGCCCGACATCGAAGGTCAAAAGCACGCTCCCCACGGCCGCGCCCGGCCGATCAGCCTCCGCGCGCAAGAGTCGGCCCTTGGCCTCCGCGGCGCGTTCAAGAATCGCAAGTTCGTTCTGCGTTGACATGCCAGTAGTCTACACTCCCGTCTCCCCGAGGAGAATCGTTTGCCCCCCAAGGTTTCTAATTCCGCCCCACAAGAACTCGTCCTCGCCGACGGACTGACCGTGCGACGCCGCCGCCATGACCGCGGCTGGTCCCCGCGCAAGCTTGTGATCGAGATCGAACGCGCCTGCTTCGAGTCGAGCGGGCTCCGCCGCACCCTCACGCCGAATCAGATCCAGGCGATCGAGGAGCGGGAGGAGCGCATCTCCTACGACGATCTGCTCTTGTTGGCAGACGGCCTCGACTGCGACCCCGTGGACTTAATCGCCGAAGGCGAATTTTCAAGTCGGCGCGGCGGCCCGCGAATCCATTAGAAGGAACGACCATGGAATATCTTGATCCAGCAGAGGCGCGAACGCGCCCAGGCCTCCGCCTCGCCCTCACCACCGGCGTCCCCGGCCCCTGGGGAGAAGCGGCCAAAGCCGTTTTCCATATTAAAGGCCTCGATTACCTCCCCGTCCGCCAAACCGCGGGCGAAGAGAACGAGGCGCTCGTCGAGTGGACCGGGCATCGCAACGCGCCCCTCGCAATCCTCGACGACGAGCCCGCCCGCGCCGGCTGGGACGAAATCCTTCACCTTGCGGAACGACTTGCCCCCACCCCGGCCCTAATTCCCGCGACGGGTCATGAGCGCGCCTTGATGTTCGGTCTCGCGAACGAAATTTGCGGCGAAGACGGGCTCGGCTGGAATCGCCGTCATCAGCTCCTCGCGCCGATGCTCGCCTCGCCGGATGCGGCGACCAATCCAGCCCTCGCCGCAGGAAGGACGCTCGGCGGGCAATACGGCTGGAGCCCCGAAGCCGCCGAGCGCGCCAATGGCCGCGTCTGCCAAATTCTCAGCACATTCTCCGATCAGCTTTCCGCACAGAAAAAGGCGGGCAGCGACTACCTCGTCGGCGACGCGCTTTCGGCGCTCGACCTCTACTGGGCAACGTTCTCAGCGATGATCGAGCCCATGGGCCCGGAGCTCAATCCCATGCCCGAGATGATGCGTGCCGCCTATTCGACGCTGACGCCTGAAATCGCCGCGGTCGCAGATCCCGCCTTAATCGCCCATCGCGATTTCATTTACATGAAGCATCTCAAGCTCCCCCTCGACTTTTAATCAAAAAGAGAACGCCCAATGACGACCTCGAACGCCGACCGAATCCGCAGCAGCGATGACAAGCAGCTCTTTGACCTGCTCCTCGAAGACCGAACGGTCAAACGCGTCAACGAAGAGATCGAGCGCGCAACCGCGGACGGCCCCCTCGGAACACGCCGCCGGCTCTTGGCGACGTCGGTTCGACTCAGCGAACGCATGGCGCCCGACGTCCAGAAGCACGCCGAGGCCTGCGTCGAAATGCTTGGCCTCGATATCCCCATCGAGCTCTACGTCTTCGCCAGCCCGCAGTACAACGCGATGTGCTTCAAGCCCGAGGACGGCCGCCTCTTCGTCATGTTCTCTTCGAGCTTGCTCGAAGCCTTCGACGACGCAGAAATTCGCTTCGTCATGGGCCATGAGCTTGGACATCACGCCTACCGACATCATGATATTCCCATCGGGTACGTCCTCAAAGGCGGCAAACCGAGCCCACGCCTCGCGCTCCAGCTCTTCGCCTGGTCACGTTATGCGGAAATCTCCGCGGACCGCGCGGGGGCCTACTGTGCTCAGGACATTACGAGTGTTTCGCGATCGCTCTTCAAGCTCGCTTCGGGCCTCTCGGGAAGTTCGATCCGGTTCAACCTCCAGGATTTCCTCGAGCAGATTGACGACATGCAGACCGAGGGCGAGATCCCAGGCCAGGGCGCACCCCAGGAAGACTGGTTCTCCACTCATCCCTTCAGCCCCTTGCGCGTAAAGGCACTTCAGCTCTTCGATCGTTCCGCGCTCATGCGCGAGAGCGGCACTAAGGTCGACGAGCTGGAAGTCGACGTGCGCGGACTGATGGGCATGATGGAAGCGAGCTATCTCGAGGGCCGGACCGAGAACGACGAGGCCATGCGCAGGCTCCTCTTCGCGGGAGCGCTGACCGTCGCGAACGCGCATAACGGCGTGGGCGAGGAAGAAATCGCGGTTTTCGAGAAATACTTCGGCGAGGGGAGCTTCGACCAGAATCTCGACCTGAATGCGCTCGCGGCCGATCTCGACAAACGGATCGAACAGGTCCGGGAGCACACAACGACGTCACAATCGATGCATGTGCTTCGGGATCTCTGCGTCGTGGCGCGGGCCGACGGACATATCGACGAGACGGAGCGGGAAGTGCTGAACCGCATCGCGGATGGGCTTGGGGTTTCGCGCGCGCTGATCTGCCAGACGCTGGATTCGGATCCCGAGCTCGACTAACACTCCACTAGGATCCGGTGCAAAACAGCACCGCCGCGCGCCCGACCCGGACTCGATTCGCGCGATGCCCCTGAAGGCTCGAACAAATCCGTCGAATCGGGCGCGTGCGGCTCGGGCGAGAAAGCTAGACGCTTTCCACCTTGGCCGTCGGTGCGTTCTTGCGAACCGAAGCGACACCGTTTGCGCAGGCCTTGGGCGATTTGTACGTCTCGCTCGTGCCGACCACTCGGCCGTTCGTGGCGACGAGATTGAAACGATGACCCGAGGGCGTCTTCGAGACCTGGAAGCAATCCTTCTGCTTGCAGTTCTTCTTGACGGAGTTGATGCCCGTCGTCACGCCCGAGCGCGAAGCGTAGCCCTGGCTGGCAAGAATGATCTCGCCGTTGGACGCCTTCAATCGGAACCGAAACTTACCACCGCGATCTTTATAGACTTCGAATTTTCCAGGCACTGATTTTCTCCTTCGTCGACTTCATCAACGTCATCGACTTCGAATCGTTTGCTCTGCGAACACAATGTTCGCGAGCCACTCATCGGCCGATCCAACCCTTTACAGTATGACGAAGGTGTTCTGCAGACGACAAACAAGTCTCGACTCAACCACCAAATAGTGTTGCGTCGAACACCCATTTATCCCGGCGCGTCTCCGCTTGAAGTGCGCCTTCAAGCGCATCAAGAAAAGCGTCGCGCGGCCATTCCGTCGCGCCAAAGCGCTCGAGATGATCCGTATGCACCTGACAGTCAACGAATTCGAAATCCCAAACCGCAAGCTGTTCCACTAAGGCTGCAAAGGCGAGCTTCGAAGCATCCGGCGCCTGCGCGAACATCGACTCCCCGAAAAACGCGCGGCCAAGCGACACGCCGTAAAGCCCGCCGACCAACCGCTCTTCGTCTTCGCCTTCCAGATGTGCCCAGGCCTCCACGGAATGGGCGAAGCCCAGCTCATGCAGACCAATATAGGCGCGCATCATGTCTTCCGTGATCCAGGTTCCGTCCTGATCGGGGCGCGGCGCCTCGCGGCAGGCCTGAATCACCCCCGCGAAATTCGTGTCCATGCGAATCGCGTAGGGCCGCGCCCGGGAACGCTTCGCCAGGCTTCGCCCCACATGCAGTTCCGCCGGCAACAGAACCATCCGCGGATCCGGCGAGAACCAGAGAATCGGCTCCTCGCTGTACCAAGGGAACACGCCCTGAGCGTAAGCCGAGAGCAGCCGCTCCGGCTCAAGATCACCGCCGTAACCGAGCAGGCCACGCTCGTCGGAGTCCCGAGGATCAGGAAAGGGATACGCCCGAATCAATTCGTCGATGAGCGACCGAAGTCCTTCGGTCATCGCGTCGCAAACCGCACGGCATCATCGGGCCATGCCGCCACGGAATCAATCGCGGGCAGCACCTGCTCCACCTCTTCAACCGCATGCCAAAGCGCGCGATGCTCCTCACTCATGAAGCGCTCGTCGACACTCTGCCCGAGCAGCGTAAAAAGCGGATCGTAGAAGCCGCCCTGATTCAAGATCACGATCGGTTTCGGGAAGAGCCCGAGCCGCTTCGAAGTCAGCGCCTCGAATAGCTCTTCGAAGGTCCCCGAACCGCCCGGCAGCGTCACAATCGCGTCGGACATAGCAAGCATGTCGCGCTTTCGCGTCTGCATATCCTCGACCAGCCGAAGCTCGGTCAATCCCTCATGCGCCCATTCGAGCTCGCGCATGAAGCGCGGAATGATTCCGACCACGGGCCCACCCGCCTCAAGCGCCGCATTCGCGAGAGCGCCCATCGAGCCAACCGCGCCGCCGCCGTAGACCAGCGTATCCCCCGCCTCGGCAATCGAACGCCCCAACCGCGCCGCCGCCTCATGGAAGCTGGCATCGCAGCTTGCGCTCGATGCACAGAACACCAGCACATGACGCCCCGGCCCTGCCGAATCTCCCGACATGAACTCTCTCTCCTTCGCGCAGGCGGACGACCCGGAATAGGCCCCTTCGCCGAGACTATCTCCCCGATGACGGGATGGCATCACCGCCGGGGATCCTTGACGGCCCTCGGTAAGGGCCGTAGGGTTGCGTCTTCAGGTCCGAACGTAAGGGGTTGATTTCCGGCGCTTGCAGACCCTCGACCCGCTTTTCGCACTCAACGACAGTTCACGGCATGCCAGTCCAGTCTATGCCAGCTCATGTCGTCCTCAGCGAAAAGCGCCCGCCGAGTTGCTAAGTGCCCTTCTAGGCTCGTAGGAAAGCCAGGTCCGTCATAAAAGGTGAATTGTTTCTGTCTGCGCGGTGCGCCCGGGCGGGGTTCTCGAATCCTGTCCTGACCGCTCCGCACCGGCCTCCATCGACCCGGAGATCGGCGCCCGAAGCATGATCCGCCGCACGCGACCCGCCCAAAGGCGACATATCATGTCCGATTCATCGAACGAAATTCCGCAGGAACCCACCAATCGCGGCACCGCGACCAGCTCCGTCCACGCCGGCGAACTCCGCCAGCAAGAAGCCAACGCGATCACCACGCCGATCTACCAGACCTCTACGTTCTGGTTCCGCAACTCGAAAGAAGTGACGGACTACCAGGAAGGCAAGAGCGACCGCGAAGAATACGGCCGCTACGGCAACCCCACCTGGGGCGCCGTCGAGCGCAAGATCAGCGCCCTCGAAGGCGGCGAAGAAACCGTCCTCTTCGCCTCGGGCATGTGCGCCGCCACCACGACCTTCATGGCCCTCCTCCCGCAAGGCTCCCACCTCATCGTCACGAGTGATTGCTATCGGCGCACGCGCCAATTCATCGAGCAATTCCTCTCGCGCATGGGCGTTGAAACCACGGTCATCGAACCGAGCAACCTCCAAGCCTTCAAAGACGCGATCCGGCCGAACACAAAAATGTTCTTCACCGAATCGCCGACCAACCCCTACCTCCGGGTCATCGACGTGCCCGCCTTCACCAAGGCCGCCCACGAAAAAGATGTCAAGGTCATCATCGACTCCACCTTCGCAACGCCCTCGAACCATCGAGCGCTCGAGGACGGCGCCGACTTGATCATCCATAGCGCCACGAAATACCTCGGCGGACATAACGACCTCCTCGCAGGCACCCTAACGGGACCGACCGAACTCGTCGAACCCGTCCGCAAGGCTTTAGGCGTTCTCGGCGGGATCATCGATGCCCATGCCGCATGGCTGCTCCTGCGCGGCATCAAGACCCTCGACATCCGCATGGAGCGGCATAACGCGAACGGCCTCGCCCTCGCGTCCTACCTCGAGTCCCACCCCAAAATCAGCAAAGTCTTCTACCCGGGACTTAAGAGCCATCCCGACTACGAAGTCGCACAGCGCATCATGAAGGGCTGCGGCGGCGTCGTCACCTTCGAAATCGACACGGACCTCGCCGGCGCCATGCGCTTCATCGACGCGACAAACATCCCGTACCAGGCGCCCAGCCTCGGCGGCGTCGAGAGCTTGATCGAACTCCCGATCACGATGTCGTTTTGGGACAAGTCGCCAGAAGAACGAGCCAAGCTCGGCATCACGGACAGCCTTGTGCGTTATGCCTGCGGGATCGAGAACGCGGACGATATCATCGCGGATATTGAGCAGGCGCTCGCGAAGATCTAAATTAAAAAAGCCGTTCCTGCTGGGGCGAGGCGTCGGGCAGCGCCGACTCCATGGCGAGGAGCCGCGCCTTGAGATCGAGGCCGCCGGCATAACCCTGGAGTGCGCCGCCGCGGGCGATGACCCTGTGGCAGGGGACGATCAGGGGAATGGGATTCGCGCCGTTTGCAGCGCCTACGGCGCGGACCGCTTTCGGGTTGTCCATTGCGTTCGCGATATCCGAGTAGGAGAGCGTTTCGCCGTAGCCGATTTTCGCGACCTGCTCGTAGACCGCGCGCTGAAAGGGCGTGGCGCGGATATCGAGATCGAGGCTGAACTCATGGCGCTCGCCGGCCGTGTATTCGAGGAGCTGGTCGACAGCATCGTCCTGCTTCTCGCGGCTTTCGACGACCTTGGCGTCCGCCGCGTGGGTCTGCTTCCAGCCCGCAAAGCCGCGCCCGTTTTGATGGGGCAGCTCGACGTAGACGAGCCCCTTCTCGCTGCGGACGATGCGGAGTGAACCGATCGGGGAATCGAAACGCGTGGCGGAGAAGGCTTCCATCTCCCGATAATACCCGAGGCCGCCGACACTCGAACCGAATTTTTGCGGCAATCCGCGACGGATTCAGCCAGTTTCGGACGTGGCTTTCGGGGGCGTGTCCCCGTCGGAGACCGCTGCATCCGCCGCAAGCGGCGCCTGCAGCTCCGCTTCCGAAATCTCGAGTCGCTTCACCATCTTCTGGAGAGATTGGCGCGGAATGCCCAACTTCTCGGCCGCCCGACTCTTGCTTCCTGCAGCCTGTACAGCCGCGATCAGCATGTTTCGCTTCAGCGAGTCCACTGAGCGGTTCAGATCCCAGTCGGCGATCTCGCCGATTCCCGCGCCCACGCCCGCCGCAAAGCCGGGTAGTCCGGCCGCGCCGCCGCCGCCAAGCGCTGTGGCTCCCTGCGCCCGCCCCGGGGAATCACTCGCTATCGCCGCTCGCGACGAAGCGCCCCGCACATGCTCCGAGAGTTGATCGAGCCCGATCGTCTCCTCGGAACCCGCGAGTGCCGCGATTCGCTCGATCTCGTTCGCCAGCTCTCGCACGTTCCCGGGCCAGGCGTAGGCCACGAGCCGATCCATGGCCGCGTTCGAGAAGCCCTTGAGCTCGCGCTTCATCTTCGCAGCGGAGGTATCCAGAAAATGATGCGCCATCGCAGGAATATCCGAGCTGCGATCGCGAAGCGGCGGCAGCTCGATCTCAACCACCCGGAGCCGGTAGTAGAGGTCCTCGCGAAAGCGCCCCTCCTCGACCAGCTTCTTAAGATCCTTATTCGTCGCGCCTACCACACGGACATCCACCGTAATCGTCTCGGACGAACCCAAGGGCCGAATCTCGCCGTCCTGCAGCACTCGAAGAAGCCGGACCTGCATCCCGGGCTCGGTCTCGCCGATTTCGTCGAGGAAGATCGTGCCGCCGTCGGCCAGCTCGAAGAGTCCCTTCTTGTCCGCATGGGCTCCGGTAAACGAGCCCCGCTTATGCCCGAAAAGCTCGCTTTCGAGCAGCGTATCCGGCAGCGCTCCACAGTTCTGCGCCACGAAGCGCTTGTCCTTGCGCGGGCCCGAGTAGTGAATCGCCCGAGCGAGGAGATCCTTCCCCGTCCCGGTCTCCCCGGTCACGAGCACCGTCGCGTCGGTCTGGGCGACCTTCTCGGTCACGTCAAAAACCTTCTGCATCGCCGGGGCGTCCCCGATAATCCCTTCAAAGGAGTACCGCGCCTCGACTTCGCGCCGCAGATAGAGATTCTCGGCGCGCAGCCGCTCGTTTGCCTGGGCCAGCTCCGCCGTGAGCTCTGCGTTCTCGCTCGAAAGCTCGAAAACCTCGAGTCCGCGCTTCACCGCGATGCGCAGATCATCGGGCTCCCAGGGCTTCGGGATATAGCGGTAGATCCGGCCATCATTGATCGCCCGAATCAGCGCGGGCATATCCGCGTACCCCGTCAGCATCATCCGAATGGCGCGGGGATTGCGCTCGATGACCCGCTCGAAAAATTCGACACCGTTCATCCCGGGCATGACCTGATCCGAAATGATCAGCGCGATCTCTTCGCGGTCGAGAATTTCGAGGCCCTGCTCGCCGCTCGTGGCCGTAAACACGCGGTATTCGCCGCCGAGGGTCAGTTCAAGCGATTCGAGGATCGCATCCTCGTCGTCGACACACAGGATCCCGTAGCGGCGGGTATCGTCGGTCGGTCGTGCGCCCTCGATGCCTGCCATGCGGGAGACGGTAACGCAGGGGGCGGATCAGCGCGCCGCGACGAGCGCCTCGGTCCGGTCCATCACGACGGCCTCGAGCTTCACACCGTCGAGTCGGTTGATCTCCTGGACGCCCGTCGGGCTGGTCACGTTGATCTCGGTGAGGAGTCCGCCGATCACGTCGATCCCGACGAAGAAAAGACCGTGCTTTTTCAGGAAGGGACCCACCTGGGCGATGATTTTCTTGTCCGTTTCGTCGAGAGGGGCCTGCTTGGCGTTGCCTCCGGCGTGGAAATTGGCGCGGGCCTCCTGCTCCTCAGGAACGCGGAGGACGGCCCCGATCGGCTCGCCCTCAAGAAGCAAGATGCGCTTATCACCCTGCCGGATCGCGGGAACGTATTGCTGCGCCATGATCGAACGGGTCCCGAACTCGGTGGATTGCTCCAAAATCGAGCTGAGATTCCGGTCGTCCTCAACCAAGTGGAAGATGCCTTCGCCGCCCTTCCCGTCCAAGGGCTTCACGATCATCTGACCGCCCTGCTCCGCCATAAACGCCCGCAGCTCGGACATTCGGCGCGTCACCCGCGTCGCCGGCATCAGGTCCGGGAACTGCGTGGCGAGGAGCTTTTCGTTGAAGGCGATGACCGCCTCGGGCTTGTTCAGGACCAGGGTTTCGCGGCAAACGTCCAAAATTTGGGTCGCGACGATAAAATCCCGATCGACCGGGGGGTCTTTCCGCTGAAACGCGACGTCGATTTCTTTGTCGAAATCGTAAACCCGCGTTTCTCCGCGCTCGATCGCGTCCTCCCGGTCAAGATGCAGCCGAATCGGCGTCGCCATGGCCCGAACCCGGCCCGAATCGATCTCCAAGTCATCGGGATCAATGTAAAGGACGGTATGCCCGCGCTCCTGAGCCTCCCGCATGAATACGATCGTCGTGGAGCCCTCCAGAGATTCATTCTCCACGGGATCCATGACGAAAGCGATTGTGAGGGATGTACCGGCGGCCGAGGGGGACATGGCGAACTCCGCGAGAAGAGCAGGTGTCTTCTCTTCACTTGATTGGGTCGCAGGACGATACGCGAAAAACGACGTGACTCGCCCGCGGACCCGGACAGGGCCCAATCGGTAGCGCATGGGCGATCGCGTCGGCTAGGTTCTGAGCTTCGGAGAACACATGGCTTTATTCCGGTCTGGGGGGATTCGGATCGCGCTGGGCGTCCTGCTCTTTCTCGCCGTCTGCGCGGGAATTGGGGCGTGGGCTGTCTACGCGCTCCTAATTCGCGATCTCCCGGACTTCACCAGTCTTGATGATTATAACCCGCCCGTCGTCAGCGAAGTCTACGACCGGAACGGCTTACTCATTGGCGAGTACTACACAGAACAGCGTAGGCTTGTCCCGATCGATGAGATTCCTCGCCACGTGCAGCATGCCTTCGTCGCTGCGGAAGACGGGGATTTCTACGAGCATGGCGGCGTCGACTACGTGTCGATCATCCGGGCCGCCCTCGCCAATTTCCAGGAAGGCGAAATCACCCAGGGCGCGAGTACGATCACTCAGCAGATGGTGAAGAGTCTGCTCCTCACCCCCGAGCGAACCTACAAGCGCAAGCTGCGCGAGATCATCCTCGCCCGACAGATCGAACAGTATTTTTCCAAGGACGAGATTCTCTATCTCTACTTAAACCAAATCTACTTCGGCAACGCCGCCTGGGGCATAGGCCAGGCCGCCCGCGCCTATTACGGCAAGGACGCAAAGGACCTCACGGTCTCGGAAGCCGCGCTGCTCGCTGGCTTGCCTCAAAGGCCTAGCGCGTACGACCCGAACCGAAATCCCGAGGCCGCTGAAACTCGCCGCAAGTACGTGTTAGGTCGGATGTTCGCCGACGGCTACGTCGAGGAATCGGTTTACCGCGCAGAGCTCGCGTCGCCGCCCGAGATCAAAGAACACGACGACCGCAAGAACATCGAAGTTGCGGGCTACTTCACCGAAGAAGTCCGGCGCTTGCTCTTCGAGAAGCTCGACAGCGAACAGATCCTGAACGACGGACTCCGCATCGACACCACCCTCGATGTCAGCCTGCAGCACGCTGCAAGGCAGGCCGTCCAAAACGGCCTGGTCGAACACGATCATCGCCGCGGCTACCGCGGTCCGATCCGCAAGGTCGCAAAGGACGCGCTCGGGACCGAGCTCGAGACCCTTGCTGAGACCAATCGAAAGACCTTCGACGCCAAAGAAATCGAATCCGAAACGCAGCAGTCGCAGCGGAACCCCGACGGGCTTCCCCACGTGGCCGCCGCGGGTGACGAAACCGCAACTTCCGCAGACGCGGCGGATACAGGCAGCGGGGCGGCGAGCGCGACTTCCGCATCAGCCGCGGCAGCCGCAAGCGACGCCAAGCCCGCAACGGAGATCATCTACTCCGTCCCCTTCAAAGCGCCTCTCGAAGGCGTCGTGCTTTCGGTCAGTTCAAAGAAGAAGATCGCGCGCATCGGCTTCGGCGAAGGCCTCGAAGGACTCGCCAGTCTCTCGGACAACGATTGGGCACGGAAGCCCAACCTCGAGACCCGACCACGCGCAGTCGAGAAAATCACCTCCATCTTCCGCGTCGGCGATGTCGCACAGTTCGTACGGCTCCCCGACCCGAAGGCGCCCAAAAAGAACGACGACGGCGAGATCGAGCCGCGTCTCACGATTTGGCAGGAACCGACGGCGGAAGGGGCTCTGCTTTCCCTCGACAATAAGAGCGGCGATGTGATCGCGATGGTCGGCGGATACGATTTCGCGCGCAGCGAATTCAACCGCGCCGTCCAGGCCCAGCGTCAGCCCGGCTCCGCCTTCAAGCCCTTCATCTACGGCGCAGCGCTCACTCGCGGCTACACCCCCGTCTCCACCTTGATCGATCGCCCCGTCGTCTACACCGATCCTGCGAGCGGATTCGTTTGGGCCCCCCGCAATTACGGGCGGAAATTTTACGGTCCGATGACCATGCGCGATGCGCTTAAAAAATCGATCAATAACGCGACGGTCCACCTCTTCAGGGATCTCGGCGTCCGTTATGTCATCGACTACGCACGTCGTTTCGGAATCCAGGCGCCGCTCTCCGCAGACCTCTCCCTCGCTCTCGGCTCGAGCAGCGTGACGCTTCTTGAACTCACCCGAGCCTACGCCGTGTATCCCCGCGGTGGCAGTCGCGTGATTCCGCGCTTCATTAAGCAGGTCACGGACCGAGACGGAAATGTCTTGCTCAGCGATGTGCCCCTGGGCGATATCCCGCCGCCGATTCTGAAGCCCCTCGCCAAGCCCGGCGAAGCGCGCGAAGAGAGCTATCCGGATTCCGAGATCATGCCGACCCAGCAGATCATTTCGCCGGCGGATGCCTACCTTGTTTCGGACCTACTCCGCGCGGTTGTTCAAGAAGGCACCGGCGCGCGCCTCCGCGCCCTCGGCCGCACCCTCGCGGGCAAGACGGGAACAACGAACGATTACTCGGACGCGTGGTTCATGGGCTTCTCCCCCGAACTCACAACGGGTGTCTGGGTGGGACATGATGACAATCATGTGCTCGGCTACGGCGAGAGTGGCGGCAAGACGGCCCTGCCGATCTGGGGCGAGTACATGAAAACCGCACTCGCCCCTTTTCCGCGACGTGATTTCCGAGTCCCGGACCACATCGAATTCCAGCGCGTTGACCGCGCATCGGGACTTTTGGCAGGCGCAAACACGGAAGACGCCTACTTCCAACCCTTCCTCGAAGGGACGGCTCCGGTGAAGACCTTCACCGAAGAGACCGAGACCAAAAAGACGAAGCAAGCCGCGCGAGACGACATTTTCTAGTCCGCCAATCCGCTTCGCCCGATTGACAGCCCGCAGTGAGATCAAGTACCACCTGTCCCATGGGGGAACACGCGAATACCAGCTCGCGCGCGGGTACGATTGCGCGCGCGATCGGCGAAATCGGAGAGAGGCGGCATCATTCCGAGCGCGCGGCCGATCGCCGCCGAGCCGCGGAAGATGCATTGCTGGATGCGCTCCTCCTTCCCGCTGAGGGCGCGCCTGAATCCGTTGGGACAGAAGGCCAAACGCTGCTCATGAAGGGCCTGCTTCGACTCGTTCGGCAGGAAGGCGTTGGTGCCGCGGTCGCGTGGGCAAATCATCCCGATGGGGGACCTCGGGTCTTAGGCGCACAGCCCGCCGAAGCGGGACGGCGCGTCGAGCCTTCACCGGAATTCTTCGACTCCCTCGCCTCTCTCGAGCGCGTCACACGGCTCACGGAAGGCGACCTTTCCGTCAATCTGAAGGCACTCGCAGCGCAAGGCGTAAGCGCAGTGGCGCCGGTCGGCGGGCGAAGCGGCGGCGCCTCGGCAGTCCTGCTCGTCTTTCCCGAGAAACTCACGGATCAGGCGACGCGACCTTTGCGGCCTCGGACCGTGGCCGTCCTCGGCGAAGTCGCCACCAAACTCTCCCACTCAATTTCAACCAATCTTGCGGTGGAACGCCTCGGCCAGCTCGACAGCGCGGTCCAGCGCCTTGATCGTCTGGCTGCCCTCGGTGGCCTCGTTTCCGAAATCGTCCATGAAGTGCGCAACCCCCTCGTGTCGGTGAAGACTTTCCTGCAGCTGCTTCCAGACCGACTCGATGATCCCGAGTTCCACGGCGATTTCCGCAACCTCGTCGGCGAAGAAGTCCGGCGCCTGGAACGCATGCTCGACGATCTGCTCCGACATGCCCGCCCCAGGTCCACCGCCGATGAGGGTGAAGGGGGACGGATCGCTGATGCCGTTGAGACCACAATCCAGCTCCTGACCTATCGATGCCGAGAGCGCGGAATCGAGCTTGAGACAGAGATCCGGCCAGAGCTTCCCGCCCTCGCTCTTTCCGACGATGCCCTGAGGCAGCTTCTCCTTAACCTGCTGCTGAACGCGACCCAGGTCACTCCAACGGGCGGACGCATACGCCTCGTCGCGGACTGGAGCCCGGATACCGCGAATCATCTCGAGCTTCGCGTCGAGGACGATGGCCCGGGGCTCGACCCCGCGGTTGGCGACCGACTTTTCGAACCCTTCTGGACCAGCCGCAGCGAAGGCGCCGGCGGACTCGGACTCGCGATCTGCAAGCGCATCGCTGAAGACTCTGGCGGCCGCATCGCCGCCGCCAATCGCAAGCAGGGCGGCGCCTGCGTTCGCGTCGAACTCCCGATCGCTTACTAGCGCCGGCTAACGCCGACTAACGGCGGCCTAGTAACCCCGGCGAACTCCGGCGAGCTCCGAACTGCGCCGAACAGCGCTCAAGCGAGCCAATCGCGCACGCTGCGCCCGACCTCCGCCAGGCCGCGCATGAAGAAATGGTCGACCTCCGGCAGCACGACCAGCGACGCATCCGGGATCTCCGCAACGCACGCTCGGAGTTCATCGAGTGGTACGTAGCTATCCTGATCGCCCGCGATAAAGAGCATCTTCATGCCGCTTGCTGCCAAAGCCGCGGAATCAAGCATCCCGGGCGGGGGTGCGACTAACACGAGCCTCCGCACGCGACTCGCCCCGACGCCCACACGCGCAGCCGCCAAAGCGCCCCATGAGTACCCTGCCGCAAGCAGCGGGCCTTCAACGCTTTCTTCCGTAAATTCGAGGCAAGCCCGGTAGTCTTGATCCGCATCGCCCACTTCACCCGACGGGACGCCCGCACTCGCGCCCACGCCGCGCCAGTTGAACCGAACAGCAACCCGCTCCGAATCGCTGAGGGCCATGGCGATTTCGGTCGTGACCGGGGAGTCCATGCTGCCCCCCATTAAGGGATGAGGCGGGGCGACGACCGCGCCGCCCAGAGGCTCATCATCGCTCCGCGCAGGCAGCCAAAGCCCTTCCAAGGAAGCGCCTTCAGGCAAACCTTCCGTTTTGGGCAGAGCAATGGTGGCAGGACGTTCAAAGGGGCGCGGACTCATCCCGTCGAGCCTACCCTGCTCCGTACACTCTCGCCGCGCCCAACGCTGAGGCGGAACTCGAGAGGTCGGACGGAAAAAGGGGAGCGGAGATGAGCAAAGGAAAAGACAAACGCCGAGTCTACCAAGGCGCACAATTCGAGTTTGTGACCGAGCCCGTCGCTCTCCCGAACGGGCGGACGGTGGAGCTCGACCTCCTGCGTCATCCGGGTGCCTCCGCCGTCGTGCCGTTTCTGAACGACGAGACCGTCCTGATGATTCGCCAGTACCGATTCGCGACGGGCGGAGAGATCCTGGAGATCCCCGCTGGCAAGCTCGATCCGGGTGAGGCTCCGGAAGTCTGCGCGGTCCGCGAACTCGAGGAGGAAACGGGCTACCGGGCGGGACGCGTTGAAAAACTCGGTGCGATCTGGACAACGCCGGGTTTCACCGACGAGATCATCCATCTCTACGCGGCTTTCGACCTCGAGCCGACCGAGCAAAACCTCCAACCCGACGAAGTGATCCAGCTCGTCCCCATGTCCCTCGACGAAGCCATCGAGGGCATCCGGAATACTCCCATCTATGACGCGAAATCCGGCATGGCCTTGCTGCTCGCTCGCGACTGGCTCACCAAACAATAGTGCCCCTCGGGGCATTCTGCCCAAGGATCACGAATCAAGCCACGTTTTGTTGACCACCCAATCAACCCTCCTTAAGCTCATAGGGTCTAAGGGAGAGACGTGCCCGTCCCCCCGACACCATTCCAGCCTCTGTGGCCTCTAAGTGGGTATGACGAATTCAGCGAATCGTCGTTTCCGAAGGGTCGGAGACGCTGCGAAACCGCTTTTTGAACGGAGTGTCGACAATTGAACGGACGCGGCGGCGCGCAAATGAGCTTTGGGCCACCCCAGACTCCTGAGGTCATCAAGAACTTGATGATCGCGAATGGAGTTGTCTTCATCGCCCAGCTACTCAGTCGAGGTACAGGCTTCGACGTCACAGCCTGGGGCGTCGTCTCTCCTCAGTTGGTCTGGGAAGACTTCCAGATTTGGCGAATCTTCACGTACATGTGGCTGCATAGTCCGTCGGGGATCATGCACGTCGCCTTCAACATGTTCTCGCTCTGGATGTTCGGCTCCGCGGTCGCGCAGCTCTGGGGCGAAGAGCGATTCATGAAGTTCTACCTCGTCTGCGGTGTCGGCGCGGGCTTCATCATCGCCACACTTCCCTTCCTTCTTGGGCTGATCGGCATCCCCGTCCCCTTCATGACCTACGCCGGATATACGTTAGGCGCATCCGGCGCCGTCATGGGCGTGCTCCTTGCCTATTCGTTTATCTGGCCCGACCGCAAGATCATGCTGCTCTTTCCGCCGATCCCGATCAAAGCGATCTATCTGATCCCGCTGCTCTTTTTCATGGAGTGGATCTCCGCCCAGACCGGCCGAAGCAACGTCAGCCACGTTGGCCACCTCGCCGGCGTCCTCATCGGCTGGATCTACCTCGTGAACGAAGGACGAACGCCCGGCGCCCCGACGCCCCAGGGCCTGCTCTTCAAATGGCGGCGCTACCGCATGCGCCAAAAGATCCGCGCCGTCCACCAAGAGGACCGACGCGACCAAGAGCGTCGTCATCGTGAACAAGACAATGATGCGGGGCGTTTCCATTGAGCCGCTGCATTCCGGAGAACGTCACCTGCGCGAGCCGCAGGCGATCACAAGACCACCACGAGGCCTCTCGATGAGGGGCGCGTCTCGCGGGCACGCACGTGATTTGAGCGACGTTTCTTCGGACGCGGAGCACGATCTGGAGAATCCGGACGAGCCCATGGCCGAGTTCGAACCCTCATCTCGCGAGCGTGTATCTGGCCCGGGCTTTGGCGGCCTCCTGCGCAGCCTCTTTTCGCGCATGCCCTGGGGAGAGCCGCGCAGCCGCGAAGAACGACTCAATATCCCAGCGCCCCCCGGCAACGCAATCAGCGTCCGCAACGCCAATGGAAAGACGCGTGTCATCGGCGAAGACCGAGACGATATTGAAATCGGCGTTCTGAAAAGCGTTCGCGCCGATTGCCCCAATGTGGCGGCGGAGCTCCTCGATTCGATTCGACTCCAAAGTGCGAGCGCGGCCGATATCCTGGAAATCGAAGTTCAGATTCCTCGCAAATGTGCCCGACATGCGATCGCCCATATCGAGTTGCGCGTCCCACGCGAAACCCAGGTCTCGCTCAGCTCAACGAACGGGAAGATCTGCCTCGAAGGCCTCGACCGGGCCGTCCGCGCGCGCTCGAGCAACGGCTCGATCCGAATCACCGAGATCATGGGCGACATCGATGTCACCACCGCAAACGCCAAGGTCGCGTGCCGCAGTACCCACGGCCATCTCCGCGCGCGCTCAAGCAACGGCAAGATTGAAGTCGCATCTCATCGTGGCTCCGTCGACGCTTCCACTTCGAACGGTGTCATCCGAGCCGTCCTCGAAGATCTCGGCCATCAAGGCGTTTCTCTCAAGACCAGCAACGGGCGCATTGTTCTCGAACTGCCCGAGAAATCAGACGCAGACGTCGACATCCAGGTCGAAAACGGACATATCCGAAACGACCTCGACCTCCAGCTCGATGGCGACGTGGATCGCAGCGAAACCAACGGCCGAGTGCGGGGCCGACTCGGCAAGGGCGGCGTCCCGATCCGCCTGCGCACTTCAAACGGAACCGTCTCGCTCCGCTAGAACTCTCGACCGGGCAAGATGCTCCCCTGCCCTTCGAACCAAAGCGCGATCTCACGCGCTTCTTCGAACCGCTCCACCGGCGCCTGCACTTCTACCTGCGACACCGTCGCCGGCAGCTCGCCGATCGCCCCCTGCAAAGCCTCCCCCTTCACGTAAACGGGGATTCCCTCCTCCTCGATCGCGTTACCCACGAGCCGACCGATCCCCGCGTTAGGCGCGATGAAGACTGTCTTCCATTCAACGAATTCGAGACCGGGGTCATCCACCACGCGATCCGGCGCGAGCCCGAAAGAAAGAGGCTCATCACAGTCGAGACAGCGCGCAACCTCATCTCGGTATTCCGGCACGACGCCGTCTCGCGCGCGACCTGGGCAGTTCAAGTTTCCGCAATGCTTCAAGACGCGCGTTCCAAGAGTCCCGTTTAGAAGAAGAACCGAGACGCTTCAGCCGTTCCGCTGGTCGCAGATTCCAGCCAATCGTGGGCGGCTCTGCATTGATTCGGTTGCGCAGAGTCTGGCGAAGATTGAAGCCTCTGTCGCCCACCGGGTACGGAGGCGCTGCGCATCTCGCCATCCGCCGCCCGCGACGAAGAATCAACCCGCGACGGGACGCCCCAGGCGGGCCCGCCCCAGGCATAATCCATCAGATTCAGCGGAACGTCGCAGCGTTCATTGAGCTCACTTCGGAGGCGTTCATACTCCCGATCGATCGTCGAGTCCAAAGCACCGGGACAGAAAAGCGGCGACCCCAGGCAAAGTGGATCCGCACCACACATCGTGATTTCATGAGAAAGTGCGTGAATCTCGCGGAACAGCGCGTTGCATTCTGACTCGAAAAGATTGACCGGGATCCAGACGACTTCTTCAGACTGCCCCCCGACCCCCGCCGCCTTTTCGATCGCAGAAACCATCGACGAGGCCGAAGCAAGAAAAAGAAGCGCGAGCGCAGCAGCCAATGGGAAGAAGGCGAGTAGTCGGAACCGCATGAGAGACCTCGGCGCGCCACACAAGCTGTCCGTGGCGCTCTCCGTCGAGCTTGGCTCCGCTGATCGCTGAAAACCCCCAAAGGCTTTTCCAAATCGGAGCAACCCGACTTTTCCATCGTATCAGAGAAAACGGTGACTTCGGTCCCAAAACAACTCAACACGACTGGGCAAAGAGGACTCACGGAGCGTCAAAAACGAAAGCAATCGCGCAGAGCGCCCTTGGGATGTTATGCCGCGTCAGAAAGGACGGGTTGGCGCTAGTGCTGCGGCGTACAAACGAAGCAGGGCCCCTCTTCGCCCTCTTCGCAAACGGCCCGCTCGCAAACCCCAAGCGGCCCTTTCGCCAACTGACATTGCCGCGCGACCTGCTGGCAATTCTGAGCGGGCGCTTCCGCGAAAAACGCCGCATCACATCCCGCGCAGGCGAAGAGCGCGACGAGGGCGATGCCCCTCCCAAAACCGCGCAGTCGCATCTTACAGCCCTCAACCCGACCACTCACTGGATGTCGGTCAACGTCAAACGGCCTCATCTCTTTTCATCTCCGCGCGCAGATCGATCAACCGCATCCTCGCCTCCGACCTCGTTCAACTCTGTTCTCCCGCCATGCTTTTGCTCATACCGGAAGACCAGAAAGGCCGCGATCAGAACCGGAAACGTCAGCCCGAAACAGACGTATGAGAGTGCAGGCCCAAAGGCGTCCTTCGGAAGCAGGTAGTGCGATGCTCCGATCTCAAGGGCTGCAAAGAAGAGGAAGTAGGCCAGCACGGCCCAAGGACGCGTCCAGCCCCGAAACCGCAGGATGTAGAGCGCCGTCAAGAGAACCGAGAAAGAGAGTCCATTCAGTAGGCCGTCCATCAAGCGCTCTCAGCTTCAAAGTGGCTGCGGAAAGCGAAACTCGTCCGTCTCATCGATTTCCGCGGAGAGGCCCAGCATGATCGAACGCCCGCCCTCAAAATGGATCTCCAGATCTGCATCGGGAAACTCAAGAACCATTTCCCCCTGCTCAGCAGCCGCTTCCGACTCCAGTTCTGGATCCGGGTCGGCAAGCTCCCCTTCGCCCAGCCCCAAGTCTGAACTCGCCCGCTCGACCGAATCAAGATCCAAGCCGAGCAAAAATATACCGCCCACATGATAGGTCTCGAGACGCACCTGTAGATAGGTACATCGATCCGACTCATCGGCGTCAAAGGTCAGTTCGAGCCCTCTCGCCGAATAAGTCCAAGACTCCCAATCCGGGACCGATTCCGAATCCACCGAATCCGGATCACCAAGCCGCTCGCGGACCGCCTCACGGTCCATCCCGAAACGAATATCGCCGACCCCGAGATGAGGCGAAATCTGATGTTCTGAGTCCATGCCGCTCGCCCCCCTATTGCTACTGGTCGTAGATGGTTCGTCCCGCGCCCAGCGGCGCCGCCTCAGGGTAGACCGCGGCCATGGCCGATGCGAATGCCGGATCCTCGAGCCGTTCTAAATCGAAACCTATGGACTCGCCGCGTGCTTTCAGATCCGCGTCGAAAATTCGAGCGACGTCTTCCATGCTGAGTACATCTTTCTCCAGGGCGAAGCGCGTCTCGTTATCGGGATAGACATCCGCCTTCCAAAGCACGCTTACCCGAAAGGCCTCAAGCGGCGCGCAATACACTTCAGTGCCCCGGTCGTTGACAGCCCAGCTCGTGCCGTCGCCATCGCTCTTCGGCGCAAGCTCCGCTCTCGCCGTCACCCGGCGCGTCCCCCCTCCAAAGGGGCCAACGCGTTCGACCTGATGAAACATACGATGGTTATCACCGACGAGCGCCGTATTCGCCATCTTTCCGAAATGCCGATGCGCCGGCTGGTCGGGGCCCTCTGCCCAATACGAAATCCCGCCCTCTTCCACATCGTTCAGCCACCAAATCGAGGTCACCTGGACGATTTCCCAACGATCAAAAAGGCCGGACCAAAGCATCGTACGCAGCAACCACATCGGCGTGTTTTTGCGCTCGCGCCCGCGAAACTTAGGGTTGTCCGTATGCGCGGGGCCACACTCCTCGAGGCCCGCCATCAAATTCACGTAGACCGAATGCGGTACAACACATTCCGCATCGTAGTAGGCCTTCGTCGCTTCGAAATAACGCGCGCATTGCAGAAAGAGTTCAGATCCCGCCGCAGCGTAGTCCGCATGAACCCAGTCCTGCTGGAACCACATCGCACTACTTGCCTCATCCGGATCGGCACCGGGGCGGTACCAGCCGCCAAGCGGCGTATACGGCGCGTTAGCCGTGAGAAGTCTCCGGACTGCGTCCAAGTCTTCGATCACGTCATCGATCATCAAGGGCGGCTTCGCGTAATGCATTTCGCTCATGCCTAAGAGATTACCCAAATTCAGGGCACAAGCCTCGACGGGTCGTCCGCATAGTACCGACGAAAATCGCCCGCCTCGGGATAGCTCTTGTGTTCTTCGGGGAGGCGTACCCAGGGCAGCTTTCGCTTGGTCCAGATATGCACGTCCACATCAGCGCGCCTAGGTTCATCCAGGGTTCCAACGAGGACCGTGATCGCGCGCGGCCGCGCCGAGTTGAGGATGAACAAGGCCGTGCCACATTGCGCACAGCGAGAGGTCTTGAGCGCATTCCCGCTATCCGCCAAGCGCTCCGCAATCACCACATCACCTAAGTACAGATCAAGGGCTTCCGTCGCAACATGCATGGACGTCGCGAATGCACTCGATGTCAACCGCTGACAGGCCTGACAATGACATGTGTAGGCGACAAAAGGCTTCGCCGAACAGCGATAGCGAACAGCGCCGCAAAGGCAGCCGCCCTCATAGGCCAGATCAGTCATCAGCGGCTCCCGCATTCATCCCTTGACCAAGGCCAAGGTCAAGGTCAAGACCAAGCTTCCCTCAGCCCAACCGAACCGACTAACGTCCAGCTTCACCGACGCGTCGACGAATCTGCACTTCGCCCGCCGAAAACACAACGGCAGAGGGCGAGATTTCCCGAATCACCATCTCTCCCACAGCGTCGCCTTCACGCAGCGTCACCAATTCGTTCTTCGCCTCAAGCCGGATCTTCGCCGAGCGCCGATCCGCCGCCGGATGCCATGATGTCCGGATCACCGTGAGATCCGGCAGAGCCCGGCGTGCGACCACATCAACCTTCGGCGCGTCCGAAGCGGCAGACGCCGCCGCCGACGACGACGTCAAAGGCGCGGCGGAGCGAACCTGAGCCTGCGGCGTCGCACTGGGACGCGTCGATCCTGCGCGCGGAACGTTTTCCCGAACCGGCTCAACCTTCGCCTTTGCGAACGTCCGCACAGGCTCGGGCGATGGCGCCGACCGAGGGACGGGCAAGGGTTCGGGCGTGGGTGCTGCCGTGGACTCAGTCCAGGGCGTTGGCGTTGGCGACGGAGCGATTTCCGCAAGCGGTAGCTCTTTGACCTGCGAC
This sequence comes from Myxococcota bacterium, assembly GCA_045106235.1. Classification (GTDB taxonomy): domain Bacteria; phylum Myxococcota_A; class UBA9160; order UBA9160; family UBA4427; genus UBA4427. Next base: position 158,593 of record JBGCEJ010000008.1, on the reverse strand, counting down.
GTCTTGAGGGCTTGCTGCGGAGCGGCAGAAGCGACCCGCGGTGCCGGCGCTGGCGCCGAAACGCTCGCCCGTTCACCAGAGAGTCGCTGAGGACGCGGCCGAGCCGCGACGACCGAATCCACTGACCTAGGCTGCGCGGTCGCTTCAGCACTTGCCTCCCGCGCGGAGCGCGTCGGCGTTACGGCGGCGCGCGCCAAGGCGCTGGGGGCCTCTTTCACCTGTTTCTGCGCCCGGATCGCTGAGGGCGACGGCGCCACAGCCACAGGAGCCACGCGCGCCTCTTGCCGCGCGACCGTCATCGGCTGAACCGCAGCGCCTGAAACATTCGTCTCGTTCCGCGTGGGTACTGAGCTCTCTGCAGAAGCAATCTCGACAGGAACCGCCGGAGGTGCAGAAGGAGGTGCCGGCGGTGCCGGGCGAACAGCCTCATTCGCAATCGCCGACGCGGTGGGAGCAGCAGGAGCGGCGGACTCAGTCCGCTGAACCGGAGGCGTTTGGCGAGCAATGGGCACATCAGCCCGAACGGGTTCAGCTTCTTCGCGCGGCGCGGGCGGACTCCCGCTCAGGAAGAACCCCGCCAGCAAGGCTGCTACGGCGCCACTCCCAAGCAATGCGAACAGCATCCCCTTCGAAAAAAGTCCAGGCGCCCCCGCCCCACTCGCTGAAACCGAGTCGGCGGAGGAAAGAGAATCGACCGCGGGCGCGCCGTAGGTCGCACTCGAAGGAGGCGTGAAGGCCGGCTCGACAACGCGGTTCGCAAAAGGGTCAAGCGGCGGCGGTGCCGTCGCAGCCGCGGCTTGCGATGAGGAGGTTGAGCCCGACTTTGAGACATCGGCCGATTCAGCCCCACGCGCTCGCGAGTCATCCCTAGTCGATCGAGGACGAACGGCTTCCGAAGCGCGCTCCTCAGCGAGGATGCGCCCTCGAAGCTCGTCTGTTGAACGCGGTTCGCTCAGCGCTTGGCGATAGGCAAGGGTTTCCTCGGTCGACGGGACCGGCGGCACCTGAGCTTCGAGCGCGGTGGAATCTGAATCCGCTTGGAGTCCGCTATCAGACGTTTTTGCTTCATCCGACCCGTCCTCCTCAAGCCTGCGCAGCGCTTTCAGAATTGTGCTCATCCGCTTTCTCCGTTTCGGCGGGGGCCCCGTTCGCCTGCGGAAAGCCGCGGCACAGGGTATCGAGTAAGTTGACCATAGAGGGCAATCTGCGTGAGCGGCCCGGCCACGCCATCTGCGACGAGCCCTCGTTCTCGCTGGAAAGCGGCCACCGCAGACAGAGTGCTTTGTCCGTAAAGACCCGTCGGCGGTCGATTGAAGTACCGAAGCTCCGCGAGCGCATTTTGCAACCAAATCACGCTCGCGCCTTGCGCCCCTTCCGCAAGCAGCGGCGGGACACTTTCAAAGCTCTCCCAAACGATGATTCCGGTTTCTGGCCAATGCGCTTCGAGTTCCGAAATCGGTACGGTCGCAATCCGGTTCTCGATGAGCCCCACGACTTCCGCGCGATCGCCATCGAACCCGGTCACCGTCACCCAGCGCCAAGCCCGCTGACGGTCGGCCTGACGCGAACCCGACACGCGACTCGATTCCGACCGAGCGGGTCCCGGCACCAAGGGAAGCAGGGCGGGATGCTCCAGACGACGAATCAGAGAGAGGGAACCGCCATCAAAAGGGGTCGCGAAGAGCCCTTCCGCCTCAAGGCTCGCACGCAGGGATTCGGCGTTCCATGGTGCTGACTTCCCAGGAGTTGGGCGTCGATCGAAGCGAGCAAGCGCCGCCCGTTCGCTTTCAACCAGTGCTGTCCGTGCTTCTCTCTTCAACAGGAGGTCAGAAAGCAAACCCGGCGCAATCGCGGTGACGGACATAACACCCGCAGAGGACCGACCTAAGGCAGTAGCACCCCGCACTCCTTCGAGTACCGGAGAAAAATCGGCGCGCATTCCCTCAGGCAGATTCTCAACCAATTGATTCACGGTCGGCGATGCAGCCTGGGCCGAAACCATTCCGATATTCGCGCCCACAGCGGGACGCGCTCGGCCCTCATCATCTACGCCGGAAGCAGTCCGGGAACCTTGATCGCGTTCGGACTTAAAAACTGACGCCTGCATAGCGTCATTGAAACGCTCCGGACCAAACAGGCGCCCTCGGCCGAAGAGAAGTCCGCCCGCCAAGGCGACGGAGAAAAACAGCACGATCCCCGCCATCATCATCCAAGGCCGAAAAACTCCGTAATTCCCGGCACGTCTTCGCTCACGAGGAAGCCGAGCATCCGGAATTTCAGCGGCCGCGGCGCGAATAAGCCGCGGGCCGATCTGCGCAGCGCGGTCGGCATACCCCGCGAGCAGCGCGCGATCACAGAGCTGATTCACGAGGCGCGGAATCCCACCGGTGCGAAGATGAATTTCGCGCAGCGCGGCTTCCGCGAAGAGGTCCTTCGGTTCGCCTGCAGCGACTGCGATCCGATGCCGCACATAGGCGCGCGTCTCTTCGTCTGTCAGCGGATCGAGCTTCCAGCGGACGCTGATCCTTTGGCGAAGCTGGCGCAGGGCTTGGCCGTCGAGCTTATGATCTAGCTCCGGCTGACCTAACAAGAGAATCTGAATCAGTTTCTCGCGGCTGGTCTCGAGGTTCGAGAGAAGTCGCACCTGCTCGAGGGTGTTATCCGAGAGTGTCTGCGCTTCATCGATGATCAGAAGAACCCTTCGGCCCGCCTGCTTCTGTTCGACAAGGAATTGATTGAGCTGCGTCATCAAAGTCCGACGCGTGAGTCCCTCTGCGGGCAGATCGAATTCTGCGCAAATGGACTGGAGCAGCTCAAGCGCGGTCCGGCTCGGATTAAAAAGGAAGGCGAGTTCCACGTCGCCGTCCAAACGTTCGAGCAGTGTTCGGCAGAGCGTGGTTTTCCCCGTCCCGACTTCGCCCGTGACGGAGATAAAACCCTCCCCTTGCTCAATTCCGTAGAGAAGATGAGCCAGGGCCTCGCGGTGGGAACCGGCGAGGTAGAGAAATCTGGGGTCGGGGCTTAACACGAAGGGTTTTTCGCGAAGGCCGTAAAACGCGGTATACATCGGTTCAGGTTCCGGAAGTCGAGTCTAACTGATTGAATCTAAAAGTGAATCCGAGAAACCTCGGAGAGTCCCGCATGCCCCGCGAGGCAGTACCCGCCGGAAAGGCCGGGAAGAAAGAGACCAGATGAGCACGGCGACTGATACGACACTCGACGCAATTGGAGCGTTCGCGCCCTTCGGCGAAAGCCTCAACTCCGCGAGCCAGGCCGCGAGTCAGAGCGCCGATCCATCGGACCGAAAGATTGTTGCGCTCGGCGTGGACTCCGGCGCGACGCTGGTCAAGATCTGCGCGCTTGACGAGTCCGGGGCGCGTCATTTTGCGACATGGCTGTCTCCGGCGACTGAGCGCATTCACGAACTCATCCAGGGACTCGCGCCCGAACGCATCGGCGTGACCGGATGCGGCTCGAGCGAAATTCTCGGCGCTCTGAACCAGCCCGCGAGCAATCCGATTGAGTTCGACGCCTGGGGGCGCGGTGCAAATGAGATCCTGGAAATTTCGGAACAGGGAAGCGATTCCGCTTATCTTCTGGTCTCGATCGGCACGGGGACATCGACTCTCCGCGTCGAAGGCGACCAAGTCGAACGCGTCGGAGGCACAGCGCTGGGCGGGGGCACAGCACTCGGACTCGGCGTGGCCCTCACCGCCTGCCGAAGTCATGACGATCTCGTCGCCTTGGCGGCCAGAGGCGAGCGAGGCCGCGTCGACCTCCTGATCTCGGATATCTACGAGCAAAGCGAAATTGCCCTCGCGGCGGAAGCTACGGCGTCCTCGTTCGGCCGGCTCGCACGAAGCGTTGACCCCGAGAAGGCCGCTCTGCTTGGACCGCCCGCGCGGGAGCAGGACCTCGCGGCCGCGGCGATGAGCCTCGTGGCGGAGAACATCGCCCTGCTCTCGACCGCGAATGCAAGAACGGCCGGCGTCTCCCGAGTCGTATACGGCGGGTCCACCTTGAACGCGAATCCGACGATCGTCGAGACGATCCGTGTCATCTCGACGGTGCTTGGATTCGAATCCATCATTTTGCCAGCGAGCGGACATGCGGGTGCTTTCGGGGCGATGCTGCTCAGCGCCTAACACTTTGGCGCCTTGCCAAAGAAAAACGCGCGCCGGCCTGATGACCGACGCGCGCTGTTCATTGCGATTCATTTTCGCCGAGCGAAATTTACTGATTCGGATCGCGAAGCGCCGGTTCCGTCGGCTCGTCCTCACCGGCATCTTCCGGTCGGGCGAGGTTGCGGACGGCACGCTGAGTGCGAGCGATCGCGGCGCGCTGAACACGCAGCTCCTCGGTCTGTGCAGCAACCTGGCGCTCAAGCCGGTCACGTGCATCAACGAGTTCGTCGCAGCGGCCTTCGAGGGCCTGCATGCGGCTATTCATCTCGCGCATCATCTGCTGAAACTCTTCCGGAACGCCGCCCATCGGGGGCATCGCTGCGTCGCCAAGGCTCTCGTTCACCTGATCCCGCGAAATCACTTCCATATCGTCCATGTTCTCATTCTCCTCAGCGCCCTCGAAGAGCACCGTCTCTGATTCTTTTTCGTCGTCGGGGATCGGCACGATTGTCGTCGCCTCCCCGTCCATTCCATCGTCGTCTGCGAAAGGCGTCGTCGCGGCTTCCTCACCGAAGGGCATCACGGTCGTGGCATCCTCAGCAGATGCCGACACCGCGTCATTGGCCCCCGAGAGGTCAGCGAAGGGATTCTCATCTTCCTCGCTTGCCACTCCGGTCACGGCATCGTCTCCGAAATCAACTTCGTCCTCATCTTCGGAGAAGTCGACTTCTTCTGAGCCACCCCGGCGTCGTGCGAAGAGCAGTCCTGCTCCGCCCACAACCAGCGCACCCGCCGCCATCAATGCCCATGTCATCCAACCCTGGTCATCCTCGGTCTCCTTCTTGGCGACCATCGGACGAGGGGTCTTCGGCTTGGGTTCAGTTCTTGCGACGTTCGGTGCGGGGGCTCGCTTGGCTGCGGCCGCTGCATTCTCGACGGCTGCACTCGCGCCGGCACTGGCATTCTCAGCCAGCTCCCGCGACTTCTCAGCCGTCTTCGCCACCGCATCAGCCGTGGCTTTCGCTGCCGCGTCGGCCTTGGCCTTTGCCGCTGCCGCTGTGGCCGCCGCAACTTCCTTTGCCTTCGCTTCCGCTTGAGCCGCCTTTGCTTTTGCTGCCTCAGCAACGCGAGCAAGTTCAGCACGCTTCTCTTCCGCGGCCGCCTCGGCCTTCGCTGCGAGTTCCGAAGCACGCTTCTCAGCGGCCTGCTTCTTTTCAGCGAGTCGCTGTTCAGCCGCTCGTTTGTCCGCAGCGCGCTTTTCAGCGGCAGCAGCCGAGCGCTGAGCCTCGATTTCGGCTCTCGACGAAGAGCTCGCCGACGACTTCTTCGGCGCGGCTTTTTCGTTCGTGGCCGTCTTCGTGGTCACGTTCGATGGAGCCGGCGACTTCGCGATCGATCGTTCTTTCACCAGGTCGAGCACAATGCGCGGCGGGCTGGAGAGGATCATTTCCTTCAGTCGGAAACCGTCCTCGGTCAGCTTGATCCGCGCCACTGAGCGGGATCCGCTCGGCGTCAGATCGACCCGTTCGATGAGAGTTTGAGAGGAGCGCAGATTGCGCGGGATGGAAGTCGCTTCAAGCGAGATCTCCAACTCCGAATCCGCACCGGCATGCGTCCGCTTGATCCGGTAGCCCGCGGCACGATCGAGCTCGAACACAAGGCGCGTAAATTCGGGATGTCGCCCGACTCGCACCTCCACGACCTCGGCCGCCCACGCACTCGCGGCGCTGACGAGCAGCCCAAGCGCCAAGCACAGGGAAAAGACCCCGCGCCCGATTCTCAGGCCTCGAGGAGCTGACTTGCGTCCGTCCTCGAATTGAATGGTCCACAGCTTCGACATTTCGCTCGGCACCTCCCTGTCCCTTGCGCGCTGGCCGATTCGTCGGCCGACTGTCCCGCGCCAATTTCCTAAACAAACGGCCCAACTGCCGTCGGAATTGCGCAAGCGCTTCCCCTTCTTCGGGAAAAGACCGCTCGGGCTTAATGGGAGATCTGCGACAAAGATGCGTATTACTGAGCGGTCCTCGAGAGCCTAGCCAGGAAATGGGTGGAAAAATCCACTATTTTCCGTCGCTCGCTCGGATTTCCTCTCAAAAACCCGCCGCCCCGGGCGCATACCGAGGACGGTCGCTGAGAGCCATGCTCCCCCAAGCACTTGATCCGGCCCCTTCACCTCTATCTGCGAAAACCCTCTGCCTTCAAGAATTTGAAGACTCACGAATTCGCAAAAATCGGTGCAAGTGCCCGGATTGCCTCAGCGATACGCGGACCGTACCACGAGACCAGAGTGCCGTCGATCAAATGCACCCGATCGTCTTTCGCAGCCGGACAATCCAGGGCCAGGAGCTCGGCACGATCCTTCTCCGCGAAGGCATAGGGCTCGTCCGGGAGCAGGATGACCTCTGGAGCCGCCCGCTCAACGGCCGCCAAATCGACCAGCGGGTACCGGCGGCCCTCTGAGGCCTCCGGAAAAACGTTTTCGCCGCCACAAAGCTCAATTAAATCATGGATATAGGTATCCCGAGCGATGGTCATCCAGGGGTCTCGCCAGATCGGACAAAAGACGCGAGGCCGTTGTGTTCGCCCCTCGGTTGCTCGAGCTTCCGCGGATTCAAGGGCTTGAAAGACGGGCTGCACAACCGCCTCGATCGCTTCGGGCTCAGCCCCCAGCTCGGCGATCGCCCGAAGGAGCTCTGCCCCCTCTCTCACCGTTCGCGGGTAGGTGACCCAGACGTCAATGCCTCGGTCCGCCAGCTTCCGGACGACCCGCGCCGTGTTCTCTTCCTGATTCGCGATCACGAGATCGGGCTGGGTCTCGGCGATCGCCTCGACGTCCGCATCCTTCGTCCCGCCCAGTTTCGGCAGAGACCGAAAGGCCGCTTCGGGATGAACGCAATACGAGGTCACTCCAACGAGGCGACTCGACATCCCGAGCGAAACCAAAGCCTCCGATAGGCTCGGAACCAGGCTGACGATTCTGCGGAAAGACCCCGCCCCGTCGCCGTCCCCGTCGCCTGAACGCTCGGGGCTCTGCCAATGCACGTGAGCATGATTGCGCAGTGCCTCATGGGCTTCGGCAACCGTCGCCGATGCATCCTCCTCCGTCTCTTCACGCTCTTCTTTTGCCACAACGACCTCTTCTCGAAGAACCAGCCCGATATTCAGCGGTCGCTGAACAGGATCTCAAGGATGGGCGATCGCAAACGTACGCGTTCGACTTTCAGGCCGACCAGAGATTCGGGGAGCCCGATTGCACGCTGGCCATCGCGAACGCGGAGATAGAGTTCTGCACCGCGCGCGGAGACTTCGATCTCCTCCCGCGAAATTCCTGGCAACTCGATTTCAAGCGCGAGACGACCCTCACGACGATTGACACGAATCGGCCTGCCTTCCGCGAACCGAGTCACGGGATCCACGTCGCCGAATAAATCTGCCGAGAGACGCTCCAGCTCATCCAGGCCTAACACTTCTCCGGGCCGAAGCGAGGCGCGGTGAATCGGGACAGAGAAGCTCTCTTCGATCCGCTTCAGCTCCTCTTCTTCCTTCGCCAGCCAATTCCGGAAATAGCCGCCCCCCGCTTCTTGGGGCATCACTCGGTTCACTAGAATCGCGTCGGTTGCGATTCCGTACATCGATAAATAGGCGAAAGACCGCCGCGTCTCATCCACGATGACTCGGGTTGGATTAACGACCAAGCGGGCGCTCGTACGCGTCGTGTCCAACAAGATGTCGCGTACAGCTTCGATTTCGAGATAGAGCCGTTCGAAAGCCTCAAAGAACTCTTCTCGCGGAATCAACTTTCCCGCTTCAAAGCTCCGTACGAGCGGACGAAGCAATCGAGCGCCCTTCCGCTCGAACTCAAAAAAATTCTGCATAAAAATGCGCAGCGCATCCGGGAACCGAAGCATTCGCATCGTCGCCCCCGTCGGCGCACAGTCCACGACGCAGGTATCAAAATCGCCCATGGCTTCAATTTCCCGGATGGCTCGAAGCGAAACCAACTCCTCGATCCCAGGGAAGGCCAAGAGTTCCTCAGCGACCAGCTCGTCTGCCTCTTCGCGGAGAAGTTCTCGCAGCCAGGCCTGCACATCCTGCCAAGCGCTGTCGAGTTCGATCTGTGCATGAATCTCCCGGGCGTAGACATTCTCCGCGATCGCTCGCAGATCTGACCCCATCGTCTGCCCGAGCGCATCAGAAAGGCTATGCGCAGGATCCGTCGACAAAACGCAAACGCGATGCCCATGCTGAGCCGCACCCAGTGCAGTCGCCAGCGCCAGAGTCGTCTTCCCCACGCCGCCCTTGCCGGTATGCAGAAGGACCCTCATCCCCAAAACGCCCCATCTACTCTTTCGCGCGACGCCGCCTTCGGCTCGGGCCCACCCTTAGGTCCCCCTGCGCGATTCGCTTCAACATTGGCTTCAACATTCGCCTCAACAAAGGAGACAACCAGCTCGTCCTCTCGGTACGAAACATGGGAGACCTCAAGTCTCGAGAAGCCCAGCGGAAGCGCGATCTTCTGCCGCCGCCCCGAGCTGCCCAATCCCACGATCAGCTCGTCTTCCACTCGACTCACGTCCACCGTATCGGGGCCGAGGCCCGGAAGTGGAACGCGCACCCAGGCGCGGCCCCGCTCCCGCTCGAATAACATCTTCCGCGACTCGCCGAGGCGAGCGGCTGGGTCGAGTTCACCGAAGATCGATTCACCATGAGCCGCCAAAGCATCGATGCCGCGCACCTCCTCCTCGCAGAGATCCGAAACGAGGCATTTCATCGGCGCAAAGCTCTGCTCCACTTCTTCATGACGCGCCTTTTGCACCTCAGCCCAGCCCACGAAAAAATCTTCGAGAAGCGCTTCCTCAGGCAACATCCGGTTCAAGATCACAGCGTCACCCGCAAGCTGAAACAAACTCAAATTCGTCAGCGTGCGCCTTGCCTCCTCAATCACCATCGTTTCTGGGGTCAAGACGAGCCGGATGCTCGTCTCGTCGGAGAGCAGCCTCTGCCGAATCATCTGCAGCGTGGTATAGAAAAGTTGATCCGCTTCTGCGAAGACCTTTGAGGTCGGCAGCGGCGCGCCTGTCATTCCTCGCGCAAGTGGTTCGACGATATGCGCAGCGCTTTTCTGCAAACGCAGCAGCCAGCGCAGTCCCCCATGAGCCACCTCCGGCAGAGTGACGAGTCGAAGCGTGCTCCCCGTCGGCGCACAATCCATCACAATCAAATCGTAGTCGCCGCTCTTCGCCCAGTCTTCTACACAAACAAGCGCGGCCAACTCCTCAGCGCCTGGAAGCAGCGCGAGTTCCTCAGCCACGATGTCGTCCAAGCCCTGATACCGCAGCAATTCCACAAGATAAGAACGCACCTGGCCCCAATGCGACTCGACCACATGCCGCGCATCGACTTCAAGCGCGTCTAGGCAGGCCCCCACCTTCTGTGGCACCGCCCCGAGACGCTGATCGAGTACGTCGCCAAGACTATGTGCGGGATCCGCTGAGAGGATCAGCGTCCGTATCCCCTGACTCGCCGCGTGTGCGGCGGTGGCCGCCGCAGTCGTCGTCTTCCCGACGCCGCCCTTTCCGGTGTAAAGCAGGAGCCTCATTGGCTCAAGCTATCACGTCGGGAGGCCTTCGGCGGTCATTCTCGCCTAGCGGGCGGGAACGGGGGCGGAGGCGGGGGCGGGGGCGGGGCCAGAAGCGCGGGCAGCAACAGAGGCAGGCGCAGAGGCGGGCATCGCCCTAGACCGGCGTGAGCACGGGGCGCCCCCGATTCATACCCGCCCCGATCTCGTTCCAGCGTGCACGAGGTCGATGCGTCCAGCGATGGTCGCAGTGGAGGCATTCCGAGAGTCGAAGCAGACCGGAACTCATCACGTCATCGCATACGACTTTTGAACTCGCACAGACCGGGCAAGCCGAGACCGGGACAACCCGCAGCCGAGACGGCTCCTCGGGCAGCGAAAGCGGAGCCGTGGCCAACATCTCTTCCACGCGGTTTCGCTCCGCAAATTCTCGTTCCTGGAGCCGCTTCCGGTCACGCGCGCTCGCAAGCCGCCCACGGCTGCGCGAGAGCACGCGCGCCCTGGCCCGTCCAGGGCCCCCCTGCGGCTGGGCGCGCTCGGAAGACCTCGCCGACGTCGCAGGTGACCGACTGGAAGACGGCGCCGCGTTTGGAAGAACTGATGAGGGTGCAGTGGAGTTTGCGTGAGTGGAACGCCAGGTCGCTTCTCTTACTGTCATTTTGTTTCCCTCATTTCCGTTCTGTTCGTTCCGTCGGTCGGTCTGTCTGTCTGCCGACCTGTCTGCCAGCCCATCGCGTCCGGCTCTTCGCTGCCATGCCTTCGCGCTCTTCGCCCTTTTCAGGAGAGCACTTCAGAATCAGAAGAAGACCCAGAACCACGCGGAGTGCGGGTGCAAAGAGGCTTCCGCCCCGTCAACCCCGCACCCCGCGAGATCCCGAACAATCCCACCTGGGGGAGTGCGATTGCCCGATGACTCCACCTTAAGAACTCGCTGTGACAAGATCGGTCACGAATTGCGAATAAAAGGCGAAAATCATCACGCAGCACCGCCCTGCGGGGCAGTGCAAGGGGTGACACAAGGGGCGGCACGGAGTCGACATGTCCGTGCTGGGGCCGAAGCTGGAGTTCGAGACGCGCCCGGGGAAAGCGTTGGCGCTCTAGTCCCGGAGCTCGCGCTTCAAGATCTTGCCCGTCGGGCCCTTCGGCAGTTCCGCGATGATCTCAACGACGCGCGGGTACTTATACGCCGCCAGTCGATCCTTGCAGAAAGCCTGAAGATCATCCGCGGTCGCTTTGGCGTTTTCGGCGAGGGCCACAACGGCTTTCACTTCTTCGCCGTGACTCTCGTGAGGAATCCCAATCACGGCCGCCTCGACGACATCCTCGTGCTCGTAGAGCACCTCTTCTACTTCGCGCGGATAAACGTTGAACCCGCCGCGCAAGATCATGTCCTTCTTGCGATCGACGATCCAGTAGCAGCCGTCCTCATCGACATATCCGATATCCCCGGAATGAAACCAACCGTTCTTGAGTGCTTCGGCGGTGGCTTCAGGACGGTTCAGATATCCCTTCATGATGTTATGCCCGCGAATACAAATCTCACCGCGCTCGCCCTGAGGCAAGGGATGATCGTCATCATCGACAATCTGCATCTCGATGCCCCAGGCGGGATAACCGATCGAGCCGGCTTTTCGCGGCTTACCTCGCATGCCAAAACTCGAGATCGGGGACGTCTCCGAAAGGCCGAACCCCTCATAGACTTCGACGTTGAACTTCTCCTCGAAAGCATTCAGAACTTCGACGGGCATGGGCGCACCCCCCGTCATACACATCTGCAAGCTCGAAACATCAAACGCTCGATCGCCGCGATGATGCAGAAGCGCGAAATACATCGTCGGCACACCCGCAAAGAGCGTGAGGCGATCACGCTCAATCAATTCAAACGCGTCTTCCGGCGTAAAGCGAGCAAGAAGCGTAAAGCTGCCGCCCGTCGCGATCATCCCGTTCTGGATCACGGTCTGCCCGAAGGTATGGAAGAGGGGCAGCGTCGCCATCGCACGATGCGGCGTTTCCGACGGCGGCGCGATCTTCGCGACCACCACCGCACAGTTCAAGAGCAGATTGGAATGCGTGAGTTCCGCGCCCTTCGGCTTTCCGGTCGTCCCTGAGGTGTAGAGAATTACGGCCGTATCCTGCGGTGAAGTCGGATGGGGCACGTCAATCGGATCGGCCTGGGCAAAGCCGCCGATCGTGTCTTCGCCTTCGCTCGAAATCGCCATCACCACGGGCAGAGAAAGCGGCGCGGCGCCTTCGCGACCGGGCGCTTCGAAGAGGGGATGGACGATCAGCATCCGGGCGCCCGAATCCTCGAGGAAATAGGTCACTTCAGGCGCGGCGGCGAGAACGTTGATCGGCACGACCGTGGCGCCCGCGTAAAGAATTCCGAAGTACGCGATCGTGAACTCGGGAACATTCGGCACCAGCAACGCCACCTTGTCACCCGGCTTGATGCCGCGCTCGATGAGTCGAGTCGCGACACCGCGCACAGCGCGATCCAGTTCTGCATACGTCATTCTCAGTTCACCGGCGCGGAGGACCTCTGCATCAGGGGTCTCATTGGCACTAGCGAGCAGGATCGATCCAAGATTCAAATGCATGACGCGTTCCTTGAGTGGCGGGCGATATCGACGCGTCGAGCCTAGTTTGGACAAAGCCAGTCCGCGAGCCCGATGCTTCGAACCCGCAGTCCGCCGACCCGCTGCACGAATCGGTCTCCATAGGATCCCGCAGGCCCGCCTGGGTTATGCTCCGGCGCTGTACTTTCGAGGGCTCAACGCGCCTCGTTTCCAGACAGGAGAACTCCTCTGGCCGCCCCGAAAACCGATACAGCCCCTGAAACACGAACGCCTTGGCTGCTTTTTGCGGGGGCCGCGATCGGACTCGCGATCGCCACTTTCGGGCTCCTCGAAAAGAGAGGGGAAGCGAACGTTCTGCCGTCGGAGGCAGCCGCCGTCGTGGGGGATCGCACGATTCGGCGCGTCGACTATCTCCGGGTGCTCGCGGGGGTCGAGAAGGATCTGCGCAACCCCGTTGATGATGTCGTTCGCAGACGGGTGCTTGACCGCATGGTCGATGAAGAACTCCTGGTTCAGCGAGCACTCGACCTCGGCCTGGCTGTCGTCGACCGACGGGTGCGCGGCGACCTCACTTCCGGGCTGATCGATTCCGTCGTCAGTGAAGCAGACCAGACCGAACCCACCGAAAAGGATGTCCGCGCGCATTTCGAGGAGAACAAGGACTTCTTCACGAGACCCGGACGACTCCGGGCGGAGACACTCTTTTTCTCGAAGCGGTCCGATGTTGCGAAAGGCGAGGTTGCGATGCGCCGCGCGAGCAGGGCCATCGACCGACTCAAGAGCGGAGAGAACGTCGCTGAAATTCAGAACGAGCTCGCCGACGCACAGGTCTCGCCGCCGCCTAACGTCTTGCTGCCCGCAAGCAAGCTTCGCGACTACGTGGGCCCGACGGTGCTGAAAACGCTGGACGGACTCGGGACCGGGGAGTGGAGTGAACCCATCGAAAACAACGCCGGAGCGTATCTCGCGCGTCTGATCGAACGCGAACCGGCAGAGACCCCTCCCCTCGAGGAAGTCGCTTCACTCGTCAAGCAGGACCTAAAGCGCCGCCGCGGAGATGAAGCTCTGCGGGCATATCTCGACTCGCTTCGCGCAGAGACGTCGGTCAAGATCAACGAGGAAGTCTTCAGCACACAGAACTAAGTGGCCGGCCTCCGCTTCCGGTCGGCGCGGCCTAGCGTTTCGAAGTCAGCAAAGTCTGAAGCAGCGTCCCCACCGTTTCGACGAGATCCTCGCGCGCACCACCCATCTCTTCGAGACTTACGTGATACATCGAGAGTCGTTCGAGGACCGATGTGAGCGCCATGGCGCCGTACATCGGATCAAGGCGCCCGCCCGACCATTCGTCGGATTCGTTGGCCTCGGCGCGAGCGGCCTCATGCGACGTTCGAATCAGAGCCGAAAAAGCGTCGACCATGGGCATCATCGCCTGCATGCGGACATCGCGAAAACGCTGATCCCCTTCATCAGAGGCGTTGTTTCGAACGCGCAGAATCGGCGCGAAGCGGTCCCAATGGTTAATCACGACTTCGGCGACGCGCCGTCCTCGCGCATGACCGTCCGCCCCGCTCCAATCTCCCTTAATCAGCTCCACGATCTCGGGCGTGAACTCAGAGACCTCGGATGCGAGATGCAGGATCACATCCTCGACGTCCTTGAAATATTGATAGAAGGTCGCGGGCGAGGAACCGATCCGGCGGGCGATGTCGATGACGCGTAGATCACGCAGCGGTTTCTGGTCGAGCAGCTCAACCGTCGCTTCAAGAATCTTCGAGCGGGTCTGGAGCGCGCGCGGACCGAGGGGCCGTCCGCCCTGGTCGACCAACACGTCTTCCCCCGCCGCGGGCTCTTTCGCCGTTTTCGGGACGCCGTTTGTTTTTCGCTCCTGCGCGACGCCCCCGCTCTGATCAACGAGCAGCACCTCGGGCACCCCCTGCTTGTCCTGGGCATGGGTTGAACTGAGATTCGAATTAGCGGCTGAGGGAGTATGCGTCATGTCTTTCATCATACAGACTCTACGGATTCAGTGGGAAAAAGGTTTCCCAATTTGGCGTCAGAAACGAAGGTGTTCCGTCTCACGGATATTTTTAGTTGATTGGACGATCATGTATGGAGAGCAACACACCCGCAGGCTCACTGCAGCTCTGCTTGTGTATTGAGTCGAATCCCGTAGATTCTGGAGTGAGCGACGGCGCATTGCCCAAGGAATGGGCATTTTTCCGCACACTCAATGCATCGCGACATTTTCGCCACCCATCAGGAAACCAGCGCCACGAAGCATCAGATCATCTGAAAACGAGAGCAGATCCCGCCCATCCACTGGAAGCGGGAAGCAGGAGGTCCCGATTGGCCAAGCTGACGATCGAAATCGATATGGACGACCCGCAAGAAGTCTGGGACGCGCTCTATCAGCGCATCGAAGACTTCGACTTTTCGCAACTCGAAGACGATGGCGCGACCAAGCCGCAAACGACATTGCCGGCGACCTACGACCTTTTGCTCGATCCGGACCAGGTCTTCGGCGACACCCCGACTTACTTCGGCATCTCGACGCGCAACGAAGACGCCTGAACGGGCTCGCGGCTTCGGCTCGAATCCCGCGAACGCTCTGACGGCTCTGACCGCTTCGTCCGGCCTTACTGCTTCGTCACGACGACGATGCGCATCTTCGCCTCAGGATGTTGCTTGACGAAGATCTCGTAGGTGCCTTCGTTTTCGAAGGTGTAGTGCCAGCCGTCGCCGGGCTCGAGCAGAGCGGGACTCTCGAGGGTTCCGCCCTCGTCCACCACGACATGACCGCCCGGCATCGAGACCGTATTGGTGAAATGCACGGTCGTGCCGACGTACAAGTTGAGCAGGGCGGGCTTCATCTCCCCGTGGCTTACCTTCACGGTCGGGCCGTGGGCTGCGGCAGATCCCGCGATGCCCAGAATGAAGGCGGCCGCGAGGAAAACCGTCGCGCAGCGCTGCTGAATTCGGTTTCCGGTCATGATCATTTTCCTCCTGATCGGTCTCAAGCTGTTTGGACTCTAGAGGCATCGCCAGCATGCGTCGAGACGAGTAGCCTCTGCGCACCTTCTTGTGGCAGTCCCTATGGCCTTCGTCGCATAGGCGGCTCCGGGCCACTTCACGTCCGCCCGCTGCGCCTCGCGCTAGAGAGTCAAGATGCCCGCTCTCGAAAACCCCAATGCCGAGCAAAGCGAGTTCCGCACGCTTTTTTCGCTTTCCGCCCCCATCGCACTCGCCCAGGTCGGGAGCATGATGATGGGCGTGGTCGACACGATGATGATCGCGCGGGTGGGCGTGACTGAGCTGGCGGCCGCAGCGATCGCAAGCACATGGGTCTGGTCCTCGAGCTCGCTCGCTCAGGGCATCGTCCACGGCATGGACCCAATCGTCTCCCAAGCCCATGGCGCGGGGGACCACGAAGGCGTCGCGCTCGCCCTGCAGAGAGGGCTCGTGCTCGCGCTCCTCATCTCGGTTCCGCTGATGTGCGTTTGGTCGGTGACGGGACCTCTGCTCGAATGGCTCGGCCAGGATCCCGAGGTCGCCGCGCTGACTCAGATTTACATGATCGCGCGGCTCCCGAGCGCGCTTGGCTTTCTGCTCTTCATCGCCCTGCGTCAGTATCTCGCGGGACGCGGCATTACGCGGCCAGCGATGTGGATCATGCTCGTCGGAAATCTCATGAACGTCTTCCTGAACTGGGTCTTCATCTTTGGACATCTCGGCGTCGAGCCCTTGGGTCTGTTCGGAGCCGGGATCGCCACGGGCATCACGAATCTCCTCCTGCCTCTCGGACTCTGGCTTTGGATGCGATTCTTCCGGCTGCACGAAGGTGCCTGGCGGCGCTGGGATCGGCAGTCTTTCGAACTCGCAGGGCTCGGGCGTTTCCTCCGCCTCGGGCTTCCCGTCGGTGTCCAACTCGCCCTTGAGGCCAATGCCTTTACGCTGGCCATGCTGATGGTGGGGTGGATGGGTGTGGCGGAGCTCGCGGCACATCAAGTCGTGATGAACATGGCCAGCCTCACTTTCATGTTCCCCCTTGGTGTCGCAATTGGGGCGGGGGCCCGGGTGGGCAACCTCATCGGGGCAGGCAACGCGACACAACTCCGCGTTGCCTCACGCACGGGGCTCTTCATGGGCGGCGGCGTCATGACGATCGCTGCGGTGATCATGGTTCTTTACCGCAACGTGCTTCCAGGCTTCTACATCGCGGATGCAGAGGTTGTGGCTCTAGCGGCGCTGCTACTCCCGATTGCGGGGGCATTCCAGATCGCGGACGGACTCCAGGTCGTGGGCGGCGGGCTGATGCGGGGAATGGGGCGACCCCAGGCGGGCGCCATCGTGAACCTGATCGGCTTCTACGTGATCGGATTGCCCCTCGCCTACGGATTCGCGTTCCCGGGCGGCATGGGGCTCGTCGGGATTTGGTGGGGACTCGCCGCGGGCATAGGCGGCGTCGCCCTCATGCTTTGCGTATGGGTGCATCGAACGAGCCAGAGGCCGCTCTCGGAACTCCGCGTAGAGACCCGTTAGTCGGTCGCGATACGACGCCTAGCGCTACTGCCGCCGGATCGAGGAAACCATATCTTCGAACTCGCCCATCATTCGGGGCACGTTCGTCGTCGGCGCCGTCGCGGTCAGAACCAGCGTCGCATTCCGTCCTCGCGCCAGCTGATATTGCAAAGTCGTCGTCCCTGGAATTGCGCCGTCGAACTGGAGGTAGAGCGCACGATGATCGACGACATCGCGAATTTCGCAGGCTTCCATTCCGATCGGACGCCCAAAAATTTTCGAGAACTCTTCGGGGAGAAGCATACAGATCGTCGCGAGCTGCTCGGCGTTCGCGGGGAGCGGCGACGGCTGCATCATGACGTTTACGTTATCGATGAACTCGTCTTCGATTCCGTCCTGGCGATAGAAGACTTCGAGCTCACCTGCGGCGATGCGCTCGAAGACCGAATGACGCATTTCGCGCGGGATCGATGCCAAAGCGCTCGGACCGTTCGGGGAAAGCAGCGTGTCCGATTTTTCGGCCACCTCATGCCGCGTGAGAACGAGCCAAACTTCGGGCACCGAGATTTGAAACCCGAATCCGCTCTCGTAATCCTCGGCCATCGCGCTTCCCGCTCCGAGTAGCCCAGCGGCCCAGAGCCCGCTGACGATGAGCCCCAACACCCTTTTCCCACACTGCATGCTTGTCATTTTCACTCCCCCTCAATCGTCGATATCTTGTTTCCGTTCATTGAATGATTTGGCGTGGCCCACTGCCCTTCCCGCGGGCTCTTCTAACTTTTCGGCAACTCGCCGGAAGTGCTTGAGCAGGTGCGGCCGACCTGCGGCGCGATCCGGGTTATGTTCGGACGGTATGACGATGCTCGATACGTTTCGATCCTTTTTCGATCCGCCCATCACGGCCGATCCCGAGCAGAGCACGGCGAAACTCGCCTGGGTCGTTCGCCTTCGCTGGGTGGCGATCGGCGCGCAGCTGCTGACCGTCGTGCCCGCGCTTGAGTTTCGCGTTCTCGAAGTCGAAATGCTGCCGCTCTTCACGGCAATCGTCGCCACCCTAGCCGTTCTCAATATCGGTACCTGGTTTGCACTCCAGCGCGGCGTCAAGGGTTCACCCCTTCAGCTTCTCCTCCAGCTCTGCGCGGATATCCTCGGCATTTCGGCTTTGCTCATCCTGACCGGGGGGGCCTGGAATCCGATGGTCCCCATTTTGCTGGTGCATTCAGTCCTCGGAGCACTCCTGCTGGAAGGGCGCCTCGGCCTGCTCTTTTTCAGCATCCTTCTCGCGAGCATCGGCCTGATCCAATTTAATAGTCATATTCCAGCCGCCCTCGCCGGCTCCCTTATGCCGTCGAATATTCTTTTTCCCGCGCAAATCGTCGTTGCGCTCGTCTTCTGGATCCTGACGGCATGGCTCTCGAGCACCCTCGACAATCTGAAGGGCTGGTTCACTGAAGCCCAGGCGCGAAAGACCCGGATCGATCGGCTGCGCGCAGTCGGCGCCCTCGCCGCCGGTCTCTCCCATGAATTCGCGACGCCGCTGAACACCGCCCAACTTCGTCTCGCGCGGGTCGCTCGAAACCAAGGCCTCGAAAACGACGAAGACCTCAGCACCGCGATCGAAGAACTCGACCGATGCGGCGATATCCTGCGCCATATGGCGGGGTCTCAACTCAAGCCGGATCGCCTCGCCCTCGAAATCGTCGACCTGGACGCGCTTGTCAAACAAGTTCATCGCAGCGTCAGCACTGTTCACGAAGACGCCACCATCCGATTCCTCGGCGACGGACGCGGACCAAAGCATGTTCTCGTGCCGACCGTCGCTTTCTCCCAAGCGCTGATCAACCTCGTCGACAATGCGATCGAATCCGGCGACGCGACCAATGAGGTCGAGATCGTCGTTCAAAGGACCGGAAGCCGCGCCATTCTCTCGGTTCAAGATCGCGGCTCGGGCTGGCCCGAAGTCGTGCGTCGACATCTCGGCGAGCCCTTTGTCACGACGAAATCCGAAGGCGTCGGACTCGGCCTCTACTATGTCCATTCTCTCGCCGAAGCAATCGGCGCGGAACTCACCCTCGACGACCGCGAATTCGGCGGTGCCGTCGCGCGCATTTCGATTCCGCTCGCGGCCTCGGCCCAAAATGAGAATGCGCCCCAACCGACTCTCCCCGAACCCGAATGGAGTTCCGAAAATGGCTGATGCCCTCACGCCGACCGCGAATGGAAGCAACCGCACGCTCCTCCTCGTCGAAGACAATGACCGCTTCGCCGAGACCTTGGCCTCCGAATTCCGGGACCGGGGATATAACGTTTTGCGTGCGCGAGATCTGACCTCCCTCGAGAGCATCAAGAGTCCCGAAGTGGATTTCGCCGTCGTGGACCTTCGACTTGGCGCCGACTCCGGACTCGATGCGATCCAAATTATCCTGGGCATCGCCCCCGCCGCGAAAATCGTTGTCCTCACCGGATACGGCAGCATCGCAACCGCCGTGAAGGCAACGAAGCTCGGCGCCATCGGTTACCTCATGAAGCCGACGGATGTCGAGCAAGTCGAACGCGCGCTCCTTGAACAAGATGAAGACGAGGACGAGGTTCCGATTCCCACGGAGTTCCAGAGTCTCTATCGCCATGAGCGCGAGTACATCGAGTACGTCCTCGCGGAATGCGAGGGCAATATTTCCCAAGCCGCGCGCCGCCTCGGCCTGCATCGCCAAAGCCTCCAGCGAAAGCTCCGAAAATACACGCCGCACTAATGCCGCAATAAATCCGCACTAGCCCCGCGCTCGCGCCGACCTCACTCCGAACTAACACGGCACAGGATAGGACGCAGGCCTCTGCCTAGATCTCGAACGTATCCGTCACGGCCTCGAGCGCGTCCGGCTGCTTCAGGATCACACGGCCCCGTCCAAGTTCAACGAGCCCCGCTTCTTCCCAGGCGCGGAGCTGTTTGTTGACGCTCTCGCGCGTGGTGCCGACTAGATCCGCCAAATCCTGCTGCGGCAACCTGACTTCGACCGGACCACCCACGATCGGCCGCTTGCCATGCTGCTCCGAAAGCGAGATCAGCCGCTTCGCAATCCGCGCAGGGAGCGGCATCGTCTGTCGGTCCTCAGCCCGCTCCGAAAGCTTCCGAACTCGTGCCGCGAGCACGCCCGCCAAGCCGATCGTTGCGCTTGGATGTTTTTCGAGAAAGGGGATGAGTTCGCGACGATGCAGAGTCAGCAATTCGGTGGCCTCGACCGCCACGACACTGGCCGAACGTTCCTCACTATCGAGCAGCGCGATTTCGCCGAGAACTTCTCCGGGACCCATCAGACCAAACATCACGTCTTTACCGTCGGAACCCGTCGTCATCACCTTGATCGAGCCGGAGAGCACGCCGTAGAGCTGGTTGCCCGGGTCCCCTTTCCGAAAAAGAACTTCCTTCGCCTGAAGGCGCTTGGTTGTCGTCGCCTGCAGAAGGACATCGAGTTCCTTCTCGCCGAGCGAGGAGAAAATCGAAACGCTGCCTAAGAGTTCTCGACGATCCATCTCTTCTCCTCGCAGCACTGTCTCGGTCCGGCTCATGTCTATTCTTTGCATGAAAACCAGGATCGTCCAGCGCGCTCCATGTGACCGTGAAGGCATTCACATTCACAGCGATTCTTCAGTTCGTCGCCATCCAATGTCCAGATGCTGCATCCAGAACGATCTGCGGCGCCCGGCGGAGGCGCAAATTTCGGCCATCCGAACTGCGCCCCAGCGCAACATCGAAACGATAGCCATGCCAGGGGCAGATGATCTCCCCTTTTGACACGGCACATTCTTCAAGCGGCCCACCCCAATGGGAACATTCGACCGAATGTGCAAGCAGACGGCCTCCCTGCTCGACCAGCCGAAAAGGATGCCCGCCCCATTCAAATCGCATCGGCACGCGGCTTCTCAGATCGGAATCGGCGCCGAGGTCCAGCGGCGCGGGCGGATCGGAAGAAGCCAGCGCCCCCTCTCCAGACGACCTCATCGCCCGCACCCGCATCATCTCCTCGTCTTGGTCCCAAAGCTGCGCATAGCCCGCCAGATAGGCCTTCCCGATCAACTCCATCGCCGCAGGCTCGGCCTTCGGGACGCAGAATTCGACCTTGATCCGAGTCGAGCGTGCCGGATCTCCCGCCTCCATCGCGGGACTCAACGTGGTCCAAATCTCGCTCGGCGCCCCCGCGCCTTCCGCCGTCCGCGCCACATACTGTCCCGACGCGCGGTCCACGACGAGCTCTACCGTCGCCTGGCCGCCCCCCGGAAATCCGATTTCGGCACACCAGCCCCAATCCCCCGAATCGAGCAGATCAATCGATTCGAAAGCCTGATCGTGCAGCCAGGGCAGATGTTCCCAGTCGAAAACGTTCTCCCAAACGCCCGCAAGGTCGGCATCAACGACCCGCTCGTACACCGCCGCAGCAGCCAGACCCCCGTTTCGAGTCAGCGATCTCTCTTGAGCGGGCTCTTTCGCGTTCGCCCGGCTCGCCTTGGCCGAATTAGGCATGCCCGAGTTCGCTATCGCCGGCGGCGCCGGCAGCGACCGCAACGCCTTCGTCGACGATAACGTCGGGTCGATCGATGCGCGTGAGGCCCTGCAGACCGAGATCGCGGAGCGCGTCTTCTCGTTCCGGCAGATGCAGCGCGACCGCGACCTCGTCCCCGTCTTGAAATGCCAGCTTCGTGTCCATCACGCGGGCCTTGCCGTCGCGGACGATGGAGAGAATCACGAAGCGCTCGTTCAGCCCGCCCGACCGGGACGTCTCCGGCTCATCCGACTCCGAGCGGTCCGCAGCCAGATACGTGAAATACTCGACTTCCATATCGCCACGCCGGCCGCGCACATCCCAGCGTTCCACATCGTGGGGACCATCGAAGACGATCTTGGCCGTCCCGCTCTCGACCTGCTCCGAGACAAGACCCACGCCCGCTTCCGAGGTCGCCACCAAGCCATTCGGAACACCAAAGCGATCCCGTGCCCGGGCAACAAAGACGCTGTTTAGGGTCTTGTTCGCCGTCAGAGCGACCACCGTTCGTACAAAACTCATGCGCGCGCGCAGCATCACGCGCTCCTGGATCGCATCGCCGAAGACCACAGAAAAGCCGGCTTCTTGCGCGCGCCGAGCGCCGCCGGGATTCGAATCAAGGAAGACGACGGGCACGCCGCCACGCCGCAGCTCTTCACCCAGAGCAAGACCTAACATATCCGTCGTCAGAATCGCGACCGTGTCGCGCTCCCGCAGCCGCACACCCAGCAGCGTTCCGACCGGCCCTCCCGTCAAACCCGCCAGCGTCACCGTCACGGCGATCGTCAGAAAGACCAAGGCCCGCAGCTCGATGCCGCCCGCGATGCCCGAACGCTCAAGATCGGCAGCGACCAGGGAGGCGATGGCGGCGGCCACGATCCCGCGCGGCGCGACCCAAGCGAGAAAGAGACGCTCACCTCGGTCGAGATCGGAGCCGAGGGTGCAGAGCCAAACGCCGAGGGGCCGGACGACGAAAACCAATGTCGCCACGACGAGCAAACCACCCCAACCGAGGGCCTGTACCTGAGCGAAACGCACATCCGCGGCGAGAAGCACAAAGAGCAAGCCGATGAACATCACCGTGAGCTGATCTTTGAATTCGCGCAGATCCCGCTCGACGGGCGAGCGCGTATTGCCCACCACCACACCCGCGATCGTGACCGCAAGAACGCCACTGTGGGAGAGCAGGCTTTCCGCGCCGGCGTAGAGAAGCAGGACGGAGGAGAGCGCGAATACATTCTCGAGTCCGTCGGGCAGCAGGCTCGAAATGCGCAGAACCCGCGCGAGCAAGAAACCAGCAGCGATGCCGAGAACCGAGCCCGCCGCGACCCGCGCGAGACCGCCCCCGCCATGGGTCAGGAAACTCGCCCCGGGGTCGCCGCTCGAGAGCGCGAGACCGAGAATCACAACCGAAAGGATCGCGCCGATCGGATCAATTAGAACGCCTTCTGCTTCGAGGACCGTCGCAAGCCTGGGTCGAAGCCGCAGCTCCGAAACCAAGGGGCCGACAACCGTTGGCCCCGTGACCGTGACAAGGGATCCGAAAAGCAGCGCAGACATCGGTGTCCAACCCAGCCAAAACAAAACCGCCGCCGTTCCCCCCGCCAGCGTCACCACGGTCCCCAGCGTGATCAGCCGGCGAATCGCCTGCCCCTCGCGGCGAAGCCGTGACATCTCGAGATTCAGACCGCCTTCGAAAAGGATGATGGCGACAGCGAAATCGACGATCAGATAAAGACCTTCGCCGAGTTCTCGCGGCAAGACCCAACCTAATCCGTCCGGGCCAAGCGCCACACCCGCGATCAGCAGCAGCACGATGGCCGGGATGCGCAGATGACGCGAGAGCGCCTGAGAGACCATGCCCGCAAGCAGCGCCAGCGCGAAGGTGAGTTTTGGATCAGCGACGGGCGCGCTCATAGCTTCCTTAGAGTCGAGATCGGATTCGGAATTTGATCCGGTTTGAGTTCGGCGTATGCGTCAAAGGCGACGAGCGTTTTCGAGATATCAGGACGCGGCGTCCCGTGCCAATCGAACGCCACTGAATTGCCACCGGGCATCAGGGTAGAAGAAGTTCCGGTAGCTTGCGCGCAAATGCGAACGCGGCGAAACGCAGGATCCACCGCGCAGCACGACTTGGCTCGACATGAACTTGCCGTTGTATTCCCCCAGCGCACCTTCCGCCGCTCGGAAGCCGGGATAGGGACCATAGGCGCTCGATGTCCATTCCCAAACATCGCCAAAGAGCTGAAGCGGACCGTCTCCATTGGGCAAAGCCGGCAGCGCATGGGGATGGAAGCGCCCGCCTTCCAGGAAATTCCCCTCAACCGGGACATCCAGGGCCGCCTGTTCCCACTCGGCTTCGGTCGGCAGCCGACATCCCGCCCAGCGCGCGAAAGCATCCGCTTCAAAGAAACCGATATGGCAAACCGGTTCATCCATCCGCACGGGGCGAAGTCCCGAGAGCGTGAAATTCCACCAGCGATCTTCCTGCCGGGACCAATAGAGCGGGGCGCGCCGGCCCTCCTCTTGCACCTTCGCCCAGCCTTCCGCCATCCAGAGCTCAGGCCGCGCATAGCCCCCGTCTTCCATGAACACGAGGTATTCCGCGTTCCGGATCGGCCGGGAAGCCAACTCGTAGGGCTCTAGAAAGACGCGATGCCGCGGAGACTCATTGTCGAAACAAAACGATTTCGGGCCATCGACCGCCGCGCTCGCATCCGGCCCCCAAGCGTCACGCCCAATCTCAACCACCCCGCCCGGAAATGCTTGCCAGGTCAGCGACTGGATCGGCACCGACTCGGGCTCCTTAGCGCGGGCGAAAACCGGAGCGAGGGGATTCTGCGCGAGAAGATGCTTGATGTCGGTCAGCAGCAGTTCTTGATGTTGCTGTTCATGGTTCAGCCCGAGCTCGACGATATCGAGCACGTCTTCGCTCAGCCGACCCGGATCTTCGAGCAATGACGTGAGATGGGTATCGACGTACGCCCGGTAGTCGCCCACTTCCTCGAGCGATGGACGCGTGAGGAGGCCTCGATCGGGACGACTGAACTGCGCGCCCACACTGTTGTAGTAGGAGTTAAAGAGATATTCGAAGCGTGGATGAAAAACCGTGTATTCCGGCGAAGCGGCGCGCGCGATGAACGTCTCAAAAAACCAACTCGTATGCGCGAGATGCCATTTCGCAGGACTCGCATCGGGCATCGACTGCGCCGCGCAGTCTTCGGCGCTCAGCGTCTGACAAAGTCGAGCCGAGATTCCTCGAATCGCTCGGTATCGCCGGGCCAAAGCTTCGCTGCGCGTCTGCGTATCCACAACGGACAGTGTAGGCCGCCGGACCCCTGCGTTCTAGTTCGCCTGCATCTCACGCGCACCCGGGCGGGTCACATGCCGGAGATAGAAGAGTAAATTCGAAAGCTGACCGCGGTCGCCAATCCCTGGCGAAACCATCCGATTGCCCGGAACATACGCACCTGGATTCGACAGAAACGCTCCGAGGCTCTGGTCATCCCAAACAATCGAAGCCGCGCGCATCGCATCCGAGCCCTCATAGCCCGGTGCCATCCCCGAACGGCGGCCGTAAACACCAAGCAGTGACGGCCCGACCTTCTTGACCGTTCCCGCCAAATCGTGACATGTCCAACATTTCACTGCGACCTGCCGCCCCGCCAGAAAACGAGCCTGTTCGGGTTCGGACATCGACGCCAGAATCGCACTGTCTGGATTACCGCATGCCGAACTCAGCAAAGCGAAAACGACTAACACGTACCCGAAAGGCCGAAGCCCTGTTCTTAACACAGCTCTTTCACTCCAAGTCACTCGCGCCATCCCCCCTGGCTTCGCCAGCTCTCCGCGAAGCCATGTCCGACGAAATAGGTCATAAACTCGCCGCCATAACTGGCCAGCCCTGAACGACGGCATTCACTGCCTAACATCTCATACGCAACGATCCCGTCCCGGGCCGCCGTCGCAACATTCATCGCCAAGGCTTCAGCCGGGACCGATCCCAAACCAAGGATCTCACGCCCCTCGACTCCGTCCGCGAGGGCGAATGAATCGAGCTCTCTCAGGAAATCCGAAAGTGAAACCCCTCGGCACATCGCAGCGCCCGCAGCGCCGACCAAATCCGACCGACGCCCAACCGACGCGCGCTCTTCCCGAAGCGCGTGCACCCAGAAGTGAAAGGGCGTCGCATACCGAGCATGATGCGAGGAGCGGTAGAAGCGATAGGCCTTGCCCCCGTCTGCAGAAGCGACGAAGCGCCCCTCTAGCCGAGGCCAATCGCTTTGATCCACCTGATCGATCATGCGCCCAATCACGCGAACGGGCTGAATACTCATCGCCGCACTCTCATCCCCGGCCCCTCATCTGCGGCCCCTCATCGCCGACCATAGAGCAGATCGAGACGAACCTGCTGACCGCTCGGGCGACCATCCGACCAAGCGATGCGGTCTTGCCGATGGCATCGATCGCAGCGCGTCACAACTTCCACCGCCACGCCCGCTGGGCTCCCGCGCCCAGGCCCCTCATCCTCCGCGCAACCAACAACGAGTGAAACGACGCCGCGGCGGCATAGGCGACAGCGATACGATTCCCGGGGATCAGACTGAGCAGCAGCCGGAAGGCGCCCCACAACCGATTCGTGATTCAAGAAAATCGATTCCGTCCCACAATGCTCGCATCGCGCGGCGAGCGGCAGCCAAAACGGCGACTCCACCGGCTCACCGTCTTTCATGACCACCCGGGCCTCGCGCCAAACGCGGGATACGCTGCGCCAGAAATAGCCCCCCCGTCCCGTCGCTACGCGCGGCCATCCCGAGAGATGAAAGAGCGATTGTCCGCAGGGACAACGCAGGCCGACATACGCCAGAGAAGCGTCTGGCTTTTCAGGAGAGAAGGCGTCTTTCGAGACATCGATATGCAGCTGACCGACAAGATCCGGATTCACAGAGTGAGGGTACCGCGTCCTTCTCGATCAGGCGTCCGCGTGCTCGGCTGGAGCCCTAAGCCTTCGAATCCGCCATCACTCGCCGGATGGCACGCCGGTAATGCTCCGCTTCGGTGAGATCCGGGAAGCGTTCGCGCTCCGCCGCGATGCGCCGAGAGACTTCGTCGCGATCGCCGCCACAGGCGGAGAGGAAATAGGCCACGTCATCGGATTTTGCGGCGCCGCTGACCCTATCCCGCAATCCGATCCGCTTCGCGACTTCGCGGCCCCGCGTCGTCGTGAGAAAGATCGCGATCGTGCCGAGGAGAGCGAGTCCGAAAGTCAGCGCGGTCATCGGTCGCTACTCGTCGAGCCCTTCCGGAAGCGGCTGCCCCATCTCGACCAGGGTATAGCGGTAGCGGAGTTCCTTCCGCATGAAGACGAATCCACCTGCGATCAAGCCGATAATCCAGCCTTCGGTCATGATCTCAGGATCCCAGTTCCAACCAAGCACACCGCAACCGACCAGAGGAAAGATCGCCAGGAAGAGCAGCCCCTTCGTAACCATGTACCAAAGAGCGCCCCGACTTCGGGTGCGTTCCCACCAGCATCGTTCGGCTTCGTCCATCATCAATTCATTGGCACTCATTGTCTCGCCCCACCCCGCAGCTGAGCCCTTCCTTATTTAGAGCCCGCATTCCTTGTCTTAATCGGCGCGGCAGCCGGAGAGATTGAATTTTCCGGGCAGACGAATAATCGGCCGGGCCTTAAAGCCCTCATCACATTTCCCCAGCAGCGCCGGCCCACGCCTCACCGCGCCTCGCGAAATCACGCTCGCGTGCGCTTCAAGTCCTTGGTTTCACGACTGAATTCGATGCGAGCGCTCTCATTGGGCGCGGCTATCGTTCGGTTTCCTACAGACCTTCTGCGCTTGCGACCCAAGCGCTCAAATGGAGAAAACCGAGAATGGATTTTCAAATCGCCGAGTCCATGTGCGACATCGACCACTACCTCCCCATCGCCCAGGCGGCAGACGAAGTCGGCTTCGGCTGCTTCGCACTCGGCGACAGCGTCCTCTATCCGAAAACCGCGGTTGGCAAATACCCCTACACCCCTTCCGGAGATCGCGATTTTCTTGAAGGGGCTCCCTTCATCGACCCCTTCCAGCTCTTCGCAGCGATGTCCGTAGTCACGACGCAAATCAAGTTCTCCGTCGGCGTTTTGAAGCTGCCGATTCGCAACCCAGTCTTGGTCGCGAAGCAGGTCAGCTCGCTACAGGTCTTTTGCGGCGAGCGCTTCATCCTGGGCTGCGGCCTCAGCCCCTGGCTCGAGGATTTCCAGGCCTGCGGCGAAGACTGGGACTCCCGGGGCAAGCGCTTCGACGAGCAGATCCAGATCATTCGCGGCCTGATGAGCGGCGAGTACTTCGAATGGAAGAGTGAGTACTACGATATTCCGTCGATCAAGCTCTGCCCTGTCCCCACGAAATGCCCGCCGATTCTCATCGGCGGACATAGCAAGCCCGCCTACCGGCGAGCCGGACGATTCGGCGACGGCGTCAACTTCGTCAGCCTCACGGAAGAGGAGCTCGTTGAACGACTCGCGATCGTCAACGGATTCCGCAAGGAGTACGGCCGAGAGAACGAGCCCTTCATGGTTCAGGCCGGCATGGCCGCCTTCACGATCGATGACATGAAGCGCCTCGAAGACAAGGGCGTCACCACCCTCGGCGTCGGCTACCGAAACCCCTACGAGCCCGACACCATGAAGCTCCAAGACAAAATCGACTGGGTCCGCCGCTTCGGCGACGAAGTCATCGCAAAGTACTAAATCGAAGTCCCCAGGCTCAGCGTTAGGCCTGATTCTGTTCGGGCGAGACAACCATTCGCAGTTGTCTCGCCCGCACGAGGAGCCGGCCATCGCCGGACCAAATCCCAATTTCTTCATCCGTCACGCCCTCGCCGCCACTCGAGAGACCAAAATGCACAAGGAAGGGCATGCCGTCCGGGCCATCCAAATCGGGACCAAAATGAGCGACATGGGAAAGTGACGGTGTCGCGTACATACGATCGGGATGCCGAATCAGCGGCGGCACCCAGATATCCGACATCAAAATCGCCAGCCGGTAGTCCCAGTCTCCGCGATCCTTCGGCGTCACCCAGCCCCCGTCCTCGACCGGAACAAAGGCACCCGACTTCCCAAAACGCCGATGATATTTGAATCGGTCATGAACGGGCGCCATGAAGAAGTCGGGCTTCTCGCCCTCTCCTTCAGGCGGGGCGGCTTGCGGCATGGGCTCATCGAGAAAATCGGGCCCGTCCGTCGCCACGCTGAAGAGTGCGTTCGCTACACCCACGACCTGACCGAAGGAGAGCATTCGCGCGGTCAAGGAAGTCACTGCGCGCCCTGACCGCTCCACCCTCACTTCGAGTTCCACTTCGCCTGGCTTCACGCGGCCCAAGAAATGCTGCGAGAGCATGCGCGGCTTCCTGAGCGGGTCGCCCACCTCAAGCGTCATGGCATGAAGCATGAGCGCCATCAGATAACCACCATGGGGCGTCACCATTCCCCAGAACGGCCCTTGATCTATGGCGCGTACGTATCGGCCATCGCCTCGCGACTCAAGCTGTGTTTGTTCCTCAAGCAGCCTAGACATAACATCCCTTTTCAACCGGCCCTTTGCGTGAACTCACATCTCGTCGATTTGGCGAGAAGGCGAGAGGAAGACGCACGCTAGCGATGAGGGGCGCGCGCTTCTTCCTGCGTCCCCCGCCGAAGCTCGAAAAGCGAGAGCCCGCAGGCAAGACAACGAGCGGCATCCCAAATGGTTTTGAACCCATTCTCAACGTCCCGAAATCGCGCTTCACAGCGCGGACATCGCCCGAGCCAGACGACGCCCCGCGCCAACACCGTGAACACTAAACCCGAGAGTCCCAAAATAAGAGCAACCCGCGTTTCTTGCATCGCCATCGCGTAGACGGTGAGTGGAAACCAAAGAACCGGCGCCCAGAGTGCCGCCTGACGCCACCTTCGAAACTGCTCAAGGCGCGCTTGTTCCGGGCTCACCCAATCGGCTCCGAATCCTCAGGTCGAAGCGCGACCAAGAATTCACCGCCCGAATCAGACCCGAGCGTCTCGGTGAGAAATCCCGCTTCTTCGGCAACGGCACGAAGATCGGACTCCGAAAGGTAGAGCCAAGGGAAGGGTTCTCCTCGCCATCCGCGGTACCGCGTCGACAAGACGATTTCGCCGCGCGAAGGAGACGTGTCTTCGACCTCTCCATCCCAAGCCTCACGCAGAGCGGAAGAATCGGCGACAATGCAGCCCCCGGGCGCAAGGCTCGCGCGCAATCGGGCGAGCATCTTGACTAACGTTCCAACGCCGCCCGCGACACCCAGCGTCTGCATGCCGAAAAAGATCGTATCGAACTGACCGAGCGGAGCATCCGGGCCCAAGTCGAGGACGTCAAATACACGCGCATCACGCACCCCGCGCGCTTCGCAAAGCGCAACGCAGAGCGGACTCAAATCGATCGCGACCACCTCACAGCCCTGCGACTGCAATGCGAGCGCATGCCGCCCCGCCCCCGCCCCGACATCCAGAACTCGCCCAACACATCGCGCCATCGCCTGCGCATCGAGTTTCGCGAGCTGCCCTTCGAGGGTGAAATACTCCTCCGTCTCAATCTCGAAACATACGCCATCCGCACGGGTTGCCTGAACCCGTCGAGGGCGACCGCTCTCGTAATGATCCATCAAGGCCGCTGCCAAAGGCTCGGCTGGACCGACGCTTCGAGGCCAGATCCGATTCCAAAACTTCGGCCGTGCTCCGGACATCAGGCGTCTCGGAGCTCGTATTTCAGGTGCCGCGACAAATCACCCGCGAGCTTCGGCTTCATGCGCCGTTCCGTGAAATGCCAGCCGCGAATCTCGTCGTAGGCAAACTTGTCCTCGTAGTAGCCCGTAATAATGCATTGCAGCGGGAAGTCCGGCAGGCCCTGCATCACCGTAAAACGAGACCGCGTATTGGCGGAGCGCCCGTCTTCCGACAATTCCAAGATCAAATTCGTCGTCACGTGCTGCGTCATGGGCGTGCCGTCGTCGTAGAGCATCGTGGAACGATCGTAGATGGACTTGATCTCGTCCTTGCCTTCGCCCTGCACGTCCCCCTTCGGGCCTAACATCTTCGCGTCGGCGAAGATCTCCCCGATTCCAGCAAAATCTCCTCCGTCGATGCATTCGGCATAGCGAAACATCAAGTTCTCAATCGCTGTCCGAGCATTCTCAGGCGCCAACGGATCCATATCGTTCCCTCTTTTTCGGTATCGCGCCGAGCCTTGAGCAGCCAGCCGCAGAGTTCCCAGAGGATACGAACCAAAACCGCCCTGCGCGATGGGCGATGGGCGCGCGGGACACATCGATCCCCGGCGAAGCACGCTGCTCAACGAAGCACGAACGACTTCGCCGAAACTGAACCAAAAGCGTCGGTCGGCCGAATGGGCCCGGTTCGGCGGTCTGGTCGGTCTAAATAAAGAATGGAGAGAAGCGAACTACGCGGGCGTCGGAAGATCCGAGGACTCGGCCGTCTCGTCGACGAATCGGCGCCACTCTTCCTCGTCCACCGCTTCCATATGATCTTCCATTGCGCTCTTGAAATGGAATCCGCAGTTCATGCATTCAATGTAGTGATGCGTCTCGGGACCACGCGCTGAGGAGACCTCAATTTCGGCCCGCACCCAGAGCCGGCTCGGCCGGCCCGCGACTTCGCAGTCTTCGCAATACAATGTGAACAAGGAATCGATCATCTTTATCTCCTTCTCCACGATAACTCATTCGCGCACGACCCATACGGAAAAATGCGGCGAAGGCGAGAACGTGCGTCACTCAGAGCGCCTGCTCACGAGTCTAAGCGGCAGCCGATACGCAGTCAGATCCCAAACGGGCCCCAGGGCCAGCCCGGGCGAGCCGCGATCAGCCGGCGGGCGCCGAACCATTTCCCTCCGGCACGTACGGCAGCTGGCCCGCACGGTCTCGCGTCAAGCGGAACCCCGCTTCTCGCAGCTCATCCAGCCATCGCTGCCCCTGGGTCATCGCGCCACGCAGCGCCTCCACGCTATCGACCCCGCGGATCTCAACCGGACGCTTCCAGTCTGCGAGAGCAACTCGGCAGCCCCATTCCAGCAGGTCCGCGGCCTCGGCGTCACGTCTCGGCGCCCCGACCACCAGGGTCAACCGGCGCGGAGCGCCGGGCTCGGTCCCTGGGGCGGCGGGGGCGGGGGCGGAGGCGGAGGCGGAGACGGGCCTGGCGCTCGAAGCCTTCGGCCAGGCATAGATCTCAACGCTCGCGATCGCCCCTTTCATGAAGACATCCTCATGCGCCGTCGCCCGATGTCGAAGGCGCGGCGATAGGCCGATCGGAATGACCGAGGGATCGGCCGGGCGCGACCCGATCCCGGACGGCCTGCTTCAGCTCGCGCATCTCAGGGAAACGCCCCATCTCAGCGCGGTCGAAAATCGTCTCGCCCCCGAGTCGAACGACGAAAATGCCAGAGGACGCTCCGGGAATCAGGGCGACTTCGCCCAGCTCCGCCTCGAAAGTGGTCAGCAATTCCTGCGCCGCCCAACTGGCGCGGAGAAGCCAGCGGCAGCCCGTGCAGTACTCGATTTCGACGCGTAGTTTTTCGTCCAGATCCATTGGAGCGAAGGATAGCGTTTCGGCGCGATTCGCCGACGCTGACCCGCCCCTCCGAGCGTCCAGATGCAGCGATTTGCCTTAGCGATCTGTTCCCGAAATCATCAGCTGAGCGTAATGCCGCAGGAAACGCTTTTGGCGCTCGATTTGTTCCGGGGCCAGCGGATCGAAATCGAAGAGTTCCCGCAAGAGTGGAGCCAGAGCGAAATGTCCGAGAATGACATGGAGCCAGGCGGCCACCGCAAGCGGCTGCTCTTCTTCTGTCCAAACCGAATCCGGATTGGACTGCATCGAAGCTTGACTCCCCACGACGATCGGCCGCAGCCAGCCCTCCACCACACGAGAGAGACTTGCACCGCCTAACAAAGACTCATGCTGAATCAGCTTGGCGAGATTCGGATGCTCCGCAAGATGATCCATGATGCCGTCCAGGATCGCTCCGGCGCGCTCGACCTCGCCTGCTGAACCGGAGGTAGCCGCTCCGGAACGGCCATCAAAGTTCTGGATCAAATCGGAGAGGGGCTGCACCCCGCGCGCGATCACCGCTTCGTAGAGCGCCTGTTTGCCCACGAAATGGTTATAGAGGCTCGGCGCCGTCAGGCCTGCCTCGCGGGCGATATCCCGAACCGCAGTTCCCGCAAAACCCTGGCTTGCGAATAGCGCTTCCGCGACGTCGAGAATTCGGTTCCGCGTCGTTTCGCCATCCGGCGCAAGTGAGGACGGATCCGTGCCTTCTGCCGCAGCGCTGGCAGATTCAGGAACTTGCGCCATGCCTTCTCCGCCTTTCGTCGTCCTCGCAGCCTCAGTCTCTCGATTCACCATGGCGGCGTCAACCCTCGGGCGGATGCACGGGGCCATCTGAATGACCGATTCGAAAACGATGCCCATTCAACTCTTCGATCGCAAACTCTCGCATTCCCCAGGGCTGAGACACGATTTCTTCAACGATGGGAACCCCCGCCGAACGGATTCGTTCAAGCGCTGCGTCCGCGTCTGCCACTCGCACAAAGCAACAGAAAGGATGGATCACACCGGATTCCCGCATCAAGAAAATTTCATTCGGCCCTTGATACACCGCCCCGTACTCATCCCCCCGAACCCAGGCAATCTTGAAGTCGAGCTTGTCGCGGTAGTAGGCCTGAGTTTCACGCACGTCGGCTACAGGGAGCTGCGGCGTCACAAATTCCCATCGCGTTCGACCCGTCTCTGACATCTCGATCTCCCCTCACAAGCCAAGCGCGTAGGCGAATTACGCAGTCCAACCCAGTTCGCGTTCGAAAAGCGACCGGTTCTCACTCACGACCGCGGACGGAGCCCGACGAATATACTCCTCCGCACGCGCAAGAGCGATTCCAGAAAGCCCCCGAAGATGCGCAAGGAGCTGCGCGCCGTTCGGCCTAACATAAACACCATCCGGGTCACGACTGGGCAGCGCTGTCCAAACCAGTCCGTCCAGATCGGATCCCGAAAGCCATTCCGCGACGCAAGCGCGGGTCGACGCGGAGGCCTCCCCTGCATCGCGAGAGCGATCGTCTCGAAGTTGCGCTCCGATCCATTCCGACTCACGGTGCTCCGAAATTTTCTCGCGAAGGGCAAGCTCGTGAATCGCTTCTTCGAGGGTTGCTGAGGAAAGCGGACACCAATAGGTCTCGACTGTGCTTTGCGCTCGGTCATCGATCACGAGCGTGACCCGCCCATCCATCGCCACGCGGGAAAATTCGATCGGAAGACGAGGCCCGCCGCCCACGAAAGCGCCTGCCATCGGCAAAGTTCGAGGATCCCAAAGTAAGGAGCCCCACCCCAGGCATCCGATTCGGAGTGTGAGTTCAGATGGGCGCTCTACGTCTGCCATGGATTGAATGTCGACCGACTTCAGAGCCCGGCGCGAGCCTAGCCGCGCGCCGCTTCGCCGACGCGGTCGCTCTCGCTCTCACCGACGCTGGCAGAGTCCGGCGCTTCGCTCGGCCCCTCGTCATACCCGAAGGCAGGAGAGAGCTCCTTGCGCACGAGTTCGTCGATTTCGGCGGCCTGGGCCGTATCGAAATAATCTTTGTAGCCCCCCACCTTCGCACGGCGCACCTTATACGAGTTCGGATCGCCCTTCTTGCCGGGTTTCATGCGTCCCCCCGCGAGCCAGAACACATTCTTCTCTTCGAGCTTGCGCATATTCTCAACGCTCGAATATTCAACCGCGCCCGCGACTGCGTCGTCTTTCGGCGTCTCGTCGTTGATGAACTCCATCACCCGCGCGAGGGTCGCGTTGGGATCCGAGCGCATGTCTTCGTATCGAACGATGAGAAGCGCCTCGACGCTTTCCGTCTCCCGCGCCCAGAGGTTCAGGTAGGCGATGATATCCGGGAGACCGCAATTCGGATCCATCACGAAATCGTAGGCCGAAACGTCTGCGCCATGGGGCGGATACTGATTGAGCTTCTTCTTCGCCGGGCGCATACGATGCTGCCACTGGAAATACTGCGAAACGACGATGTCTTTGGGATTGCGGACGAGGAGGACCACCTTCTTGCCGTAGAAGGGCTTCTTCGAATCGAAGTCGCCGGTGTAGTCCTTGATGTAGTTGTCATGGGTGAAGAAGATCTTCGGAATCTTCGCATCGCGGCGATGATAGTTGTCAAAGCCGAGCAGGATCCGCTCGGGAATACCGAAGACGAGCTGGTAGTAGCGCGAAATCATGACGCGAAGCCAAGTGCGACCGCTCTTGCCGAAGGAAACGACGGCGACATCTGCGCGATCCAGCCGGCGCGTTTCCTCGCGTCCGCGGAGCCAGCGTTCGATTCGGATGCGCCGAGCCTCGGGGAGGAAGAAGAGCAGCGCGAGAATGATCTCTCGACTCGCCTTTTTAAAGATGGAATCCATGTGAGGACAGCTCGTCAGGGGGGAGGAGAAGTCGAAGGGCGGTTGTTGGAAGCGTGTTTTCGCGGCACGCGCCCCTCGGGAAATGGTCCGCCGGAGTCCCCGCAAGCTATCACAATTCGAAGGGGGTCTCTCTTCTCGGCCCGGGCCACATGACCCGCTTTCTCGGCCGATCTGCGGATCAGAGGGGCCTAGAGGTGGCCTTGAGCGCCTTGGAGCGCGAAACTCGCGCCGTGAGGAGCTCCATTGACGCCGCCTGACCATGATGAAGCCGCGGGCAAGAGTCCGCCGCGCGGGGCGGATGCGCCTGTGATTCGGCCGATCCGCTTGCCGGGTCAGCCGGTTCGGCCGCGGGCCAGCGCCAAGCTGTCCCGTTATCTGATCTCGGAGATGCTGCTGCCCTCGCTCTACGCGACGCTGGCCTTCGGTCTCGTCGTGCTCCTGACGGATCTTCTGGGCTACGCGGAGCTGATCGTGAATCGCGGGCTCAGTGCCGGGGAAGTCGCTGAAATCGCGGGGCTGCAGCTGCTCCCCACCCTGGCGCGAACGATTCCTTTCGCCGTACTCATGGGATCCCTCGTGGGCCTGGGTCGCCTCGCCGGAGACCGCGAGCTCCTCGCCCTCGAGACGAGCGGCTTCTCCGCGCGCCAGCTCGCCCGGCCGGGCCTGCTCTTTGCGCTGGTCGCGACCGTGATCTCGATCGGGATGACGGTTGAGATTTCGCCCGGGGCTCAGCGAACGGTGCGGGAGAAAATGATTGAGCTCTCGACCGAAAACGCGGGGCTCTCGATTCGCGCCGGGATGGCCACCCAGCTCGGCGGCTGGCGGCTCGAAGCCAAGGAAGTCGCCGACGAGGGAACCCGGCTCGGGAATGTCCTCGTCTATCTCCCCAGTCTGCGCGAAACGATTTTCTCGAAGCGCGGCGCGATTCTCGCTCAGGAGGGCGACGGTCCGAAGCGCATCGTGCTCGAAGACGGGCTCGTGCTCGGCAATGGGCCTGAGCGCGCTTCGCTGATGCGATTTGAGCGGATGGAGACGGATCTCCCCGAGATCGAGGTGAAGAAGAACGAAGTGCCGGTCGACCTCATCGCGACGCTGCCTTTTGCGCAGCTCCTCGAGGAGACCCAGGAGAAAGCGGGCACCTCGGCTGGACGAAAGCGACAGATCGAAGTCCATCGCCGCCTCGCTCTCGGCGCCGCCGCCCTGCCCTTCGGACTCCTCGCCATGGGACTCGCTCTCGGCCGCCGCGATCTCTCTCGATCCGGCGGAACCGTGATGGGCATCATCGGCGCCATCGCCTACTACGCCCTCGTCCAACTCTCCGAAGGCCTTTTGCGAGACGAGAGTCTTCCGATCGGGCCCGTCGTTTGGATGCCGAACCTTGTTCTCATCGCAGTCGCGACCGTGCTCATCTTCCGCGCCGGACGCCACGCCTCCGAATCCGACCGAAGCTCCGGCAAGGGCGAGACCGGACTCCTCGAACGAATCGGGATTAAGCGCAAAGGCCTCCACATGAAGCGCTGGGCGCTCTCACGCTATGTGAGCGCCCAGTTCATCCGCATGGTCTTCCTCTGTATTGGCGGCCTGGTCTTCGCCTATCTGATCATCGATGCCTTCGATAATCTGAAATGGTTCAACCGCTACGGCGCGACCGCCGAGGAAATCATGCGCTTCTACTCGGCCCGCCTGCCCGTTCTTGCGGCGCGGGTCGTCCCCATGGCCCTGCTGATCGCGGTCGCCCTCACGATCAGCCTGATCGGGGCCAACGGCGAACTCCTCGGCATGCGCGCCTGCGGCATTCCTGTCTTCCGAGTCCTCGCGCCCGTCTGGTTGCTCTGCGGCCTCGCGGTCCCCGCCGACCATCTCCTCGCAAACGAGATCGTCCCCCGGGCGAGCGAACGCGCGACGTATCTGAAGAAAACCGAGATCAAGGATCAGGACCTCAGCAAAGAGGAAGTCCGCGAGCGGGTCTGGTATCGCCTCGGCAAGCGGATCTACGAAATGGAGCGGCTTGATCTGCTCCAAGGCCAGGCGCGCACGGTCACGCTTTACGAACTCGGCAAGGGCGGCCTTCCCGAGAAGCGAACGGATGCGGACGGCGCCCGGCATATCGGCGGCGGCCGCTGGCTCCTCGACAATCCCCTCGCCGTGGAACTCGGCGCCGACGGGCTCCTCGACCGCACCAAACGCCCCGACCGACTCGTCGAATTCGGTGACGAGACACCCTCCGAGATCGATACCGCCCATATGACCCCCGACGCGCTCCGTGAGGCCATCGCCGACCCCAATCTCGAGGGCCCCATCGAACAGGCCTATCGCACAGATCTCCAGATGAAGATCGCCGCCCCCCTCGCCTGCCTCCTGCTGCCGCTGATCGTGCTTTTCTTCGCTGCGACCGGCCCACCCTTCCCGCGCCCTGTCCATACATTGATCGCCTGCGCGGTCATCGCCGTGAGTCATGCCCTCGTCACGAGTTTCGCGGGCTCCATGGGCTACGGCGGCACGCTCGAGCCCTGGATCGCGGGTTGGGCACCCTCGATTCTCTTCGGCGTGATCGCTTTCGGGATGGGGCTCCGACTGCGCCTCAAACTCAGCCGAGCCGGATAAACGCGCCCGATTACGGTAAATTCGGGGCATCGCAGGGCGGGGCGCATCCGGCCCAAGTCGCGGTGGGATCGAAACCAAAGCTGGGGGCTTCGGATTGTCAGCGCGCACGCAGTCGGAATCGGACGAGCCACTCGTCTGGCTCTTGATGGGCAATCGAGCGGGAGATAACTCCCAGGTCCTCGGCCTCGGCGAGGCGCTGGGCTGGCCGCTTGAGCAGCGCCACTTCGTCTACACGCCCTATGAAAAGGCCGTCAACCTGCCCTTCGGCGGACATCTATTAGGCGTCGTTCAGTCCGAGTCCAGTCGCCTTGAAGCTCCGTGGCCCGATCTCGTCATTTCTGCGGGGCGAAAGAACGAACCCATAGCCCGCTATATCCGGAAGCAGGCCGCGAAAGAGCGTGGCCCCGGCGCCCCGCCGGTTCGCATCGTCCATGTCGGTCGGCCCTGGGCCAAGCCCGCAACCTGGGACCTTGTCATCACCACGCCCCAGTATCGGCTCCCCCAAGATCCGAATATTCTGCATAACGAAACGCCGCTTCACCGCGTGAACCGCGCACGCCTCGACGAAGCGGCCGAAACTTGGCGAGATCGCGTCGCCGACTTGCCTCAACCGCTGATTGCTGTGCTCGCTGGCGGCAACTCGGGGCCCTACCCCTTCGACCGCGCCTCGGGCGAACGACTCGCAAAACAAGCGGATGACCTGGCCAAAGAACTCGGCGGCTCCCTCCTAGTCACCACAAGCGCCCGGACCCTCGACGAAACAACGGAAGCGCTTTTCGAAGGCATCACCTCTCCCTCGATTCTCTACAAATGGAAGAAGGACGATCCAGACAATCCCTTCTTCGCTTTCTTGGGCCTCGCCGATCATACGATCGTCACCGCCGACAGCGTTTCGATGATGACCGAAGCCTGCGCCACGGGCCGACCGGTTTACCTCTACGACACGGGAGAGGGCCGCACGTCGATGAAACATAATCCGTGGCTCGACGGAGACGGCGACGCTTCAGCAAGCACCCAGGATGATTCCGAGTCGGGGGGCTTCGGGCTCAACCGCTGGCATCTCAAAGCGCATGTCTACCGCGCGACCATGAAGCTTGGCCCTCAGCGCCTCACCCGCGATATCCGCATCGTGCAGCAACTTCTGATCGACACGGAGCGCGCAATCTGGCTCGGCGACGGCATTCCCGAGAAAATGCCGCGCCCCCTCGAAGACATGCCCCGGGCCGTCGCCCGAGTCCAGGCACTCTTCGGGCGCTGACCCTCCGCAGAACGGTCGCTGCCCTCGACGGAAAAGCCGACGAGCCGGCGAGGTGTTAGGCGGAAGCAGACTGCAGAGCGGGGACTCGGTCGAGCACCTCGAAGGCGTCGTGGCGGACATGGTTGCGCTGCATCTCCGCACGGACGAAGTCCTCGTCTACGATGCGCTGATCCAGGCATTCCCGGAGCAGGCCGAAGAAGAACGCTTCCTGATTCGGATCGGGATGCGGCTTGTAGGGGCCGACGAAGGCATAGTCGCCAAAGAACTTTCGGCGCGCGCGAAGCACCCAGCGAATCGGCGGGAAGATTCGGTACTTCTCGGCGGGGATATAGTCGGCGGGAAGGCCCGCTTTCCAGGGCTGGGTCTTTCGCTTCGTGTTATGGATGAGCTTCGTAGCGGGGCTCAGCCGATCGAAATCGTTCCATTCATTTTCGAAGAGCCCGATTTTATCGCGGTCCTCGTTCTTCAGTCCGATCCAGTCCGCGTAGTCGAGAGTCCGCTCAAAGAGCTGATCGAACTGCTCCTGGCATTTCCAATGCGTGAGCTGCGCACAATCGAGCAGCATCACGCTCGTCGCGAGTACGCCCTCAAGTCGCTTCGCACCCGACCGAGGTCGACACATTAGAGCGTTACCCTGCATATCCCGCTTTAAGAGTTCGAAGACATCGCCGACCGCAAAGACATCCGGATCCGTCACCACGGCGCGGCCTTCGTAGCCCATCAGTTCCGGCGGCATAAAGCGGAGCGGTGTGAAGGATTGAAGATCATCATTGCGCCAGACACGGCTCGCGCCGTCGCGCAGGTATTCGCGGCCTTCATAGTCTTTGAAAAAAGAATGATGGCCGTGATCGATCAGCTCGACATCGAAGCCATCCGGCATCGCCGAATTTCGCTTCATCGAATAGCGGGAAACAATCGCGCCCAACATTTGGCGTGAGTTCGTATGGATGAAGACGGTTGGCCGACCGCTCAACGGACGCAAGGATGCGCCGGCGCTTTCGCTCGACTCGGCACTAACGTTTTGGCTGGACTCCATCGCCCGACTCCTTGTACTCGATCGACATACGGTTCGACCGGCTTGGTCGATTGAGCTCGCGTGCGCGGGGAAGACCAGCGCGGCGCAGCTCATGTCCTGAAGGGCCCCCAGAATCTATCACAGCCCCGCGGGAGAGCCCCCCAGCCCGGGTTCAGGCCAAGTCTATCCCGGGTTCAGCGCGGGTTCAGCGCAGCGCGGACCCGATCAAGCCGGCGGAGCGCCGCGCTCCTCGACCAAAGCCCGCACCCGCCGGGCCACCTGCTCGAGTTCGTCGTCCTCGAAGGCGACCGGCGTGACCCGAGGCTCACCCAGCCATCCCGCCAGGCCCTTGCGGACCAATAGGCGCGGAATCGCCGAAAGATCCCGAGAATGCACGGGCCGCCCCAGGCGGTAGAACGTTCGGGCACGCAGCCCGCCCGCCGGGAGCGGGTCGGTTTTCGCGGAGAGCGGTCGGACCAGGCCCAGCGAAGCCAGCGTCTGCTCGAAAACCCCCACCGAACTTTCGAGGGGGTAAATCGAAAGTGCCCGCCCGAGCCGCACGACCTCCACCATCATCGAAACGCTATCGGTCGTCACGGCAAAATGATCGGCCAGACCGAGCAGCCCGAAATAAGGGTTCTCCTCCGGCGGCCCGTCCGCGTCGAATACATAGAGCCGCGCCGAATCCGGGCATTCCCGGCGCAGCATCTCCACCACCTTCGCCGGTGTCCGGCGACTCGTCGTGATGTAGAGCGAACCGGAATTCTCTTCCACGTCGCGCAGCGTTTTCTGAAATAGATCCCGCGCCGTCTCCAGATCGAATTTCAAGCCGCCGGTTGGCCCCCCGACCATGAGCGCGGTGAGTGGCCGCGGCAAATCCTGGAGCTTCGATTCCCAAACTCCGACCGCGGCCTCCAACCGCGCTTGATCGACATGCATGAAAGGCAAATCATGCAGAGCCCGGTTTTCGCCCGGCGTCAGCACGTAATGCGCTGCCACCACGATCATGTCCACCGAGTCGAGCAGCCGACGCGGCTTCCCGATCATGACCAGCTTCGTTCGGCCCTCGGACGCTTTCTTGATCCACATCCCAACGCTCGAGAGTCGCCGACCCGCGGTAATCACAAGGTCCGGCCACGGTCCTTCCAAGGGATCGGAACGATCGAGATCGATATGCGAGATCGACGGCTTCACCCGCGGCTTCCCCTGCTGCCACTTCGGGTGAACCACGACGTTCTTTTCGGTGGCGGGAAATCCGATCGCCTCTGCCAGGTTCCGAATCTGGGCGTTGTCTCCGGGCTTCTCGCCCATCAGGAGCCAAACCTGAGGCGCAGAGCCCTCGCGCGAGGGAGACGACGAATCGGGCGGGTCGAGCCTCACGCAGCCGACGCTCCGCGACCGATGCGACTGAGTGCAAAAAGAGAGACCGCGCAGGAAACGATCTCAAAGCCAAGACCGCCGCCGGTGTATTGGCTCATGCTGCCGTCGATGAAGACGCCCGCAAGCCGCGTCGCCGCAAGGCCACCCGTCAAGAATACGAGGGTCAAGAGGACACCCGGAATCAGCCGCTCTCGAAAGAGCGCAGCCAGAGCCAGCAAACCCATCGCCGCCTGCAGTCCGCCGTACATGGCTCGAATTTCGGTCGTGCCCGTCGGCGTCGTCGCGACAACACCGGCCGCATCAGCGAGCATTCCCGGCTGCACGAAGCAATAGAGCCCATACGGAAGCCAAATCAAAGCTGATAGGATCAACACGCCGCGCTCGAACATCGCCCCCTCCTCTTCTCGTGAGTTGAGGAGATGCTAACGAAACGTCTTCGTTCGCGCGTTAGGTCGCTTTTTGAACGTTTACGCTCGCTGTCGGCCTTTGGTCCCGGTCTCCATCTGGACCAGAATCGAACGGGCGTCTTCAAAGGCATCGCGTTTCACGTCGGAATCCACCCGGGCCAGGGCACCGAAGCCAACCGCTGGCGCCAACGCCGCCAGCGCGGCGCCGCTCGTTGCCCCGCGCAGAAAGGCGCGCCGATGCAGACTCGGATGCCGCCTGAATCCCGCTGCCAAGAGCGCAGCGAAGGCCCAGCCCCCCGCAGACGTGAAATGTGCGCGCTCTCGCCGATCAGCCTCTTCCATACCCACCTCCAGCAGGGCGTGGGCACGTTCGAATGCGACGGGATCGAGGTCACGCCCGACCCCACCGGGAGCAAAAGGAGTTTCCATACCGGCTTTCGTCGAAGCCCAATCCACCTCTGCGGCGAAACCAAAATGATCCGAAAACGAGCGGTCGCGATTTCGAATCCGCGGCGCTTCGGCGAAAAGGAGCCCGGCGTCCTGTCGACGGAACGCCACATCATGGCCAGGGCGGATGAAGAGGAAGTCGATGCGCTTATCCGGACCGCTTCGGGCGCGCTTATAGAAGTTACGATTCGAAAGCGTCTCGTGGGAAGCCCCGTACGCCAGTTCTTCGGTATGCGTCAGCGCGCGCCAGACTTCATACTCGGTATCGCTGGAGGTGCAGTTAAAGTCGCCCCCGACCAAAGCCGTTCCCGGCAAACGATGCAGCGCGCCAACAACTTGAAGCAGTTGCGCCATCCGAACCGCGCTATTCAGCTGCGGGCGCCGGCGGCGGTAGCGCGCATGCACGTGGGTGTTGATGACAAAGAAGGGACCGTCCGGCCCTTCCACTTCAAGGGTCTGAAAGCCCTTTCCGCCGATATATTCACCTTGGACTACACGCTCGGGGTCGCCGCGGAAACGAAAGCGCTCGAACCGGCTCCACCGGATCGGAAGGCGAGAAAGCGTCATCAGCCCACCACTTGAATCAGGCCCCGCGGCGACTTCAAAGCCGGCCTTGAGTGCGGCCTGGGTGATCGTTTGGCGAACGTCTTCCGTCCACGCTTCTTGGATGAGAAGAAGGTCGAGGGGAAGTCCGTCGAGACGCGATGCAAGAGCGCGCATGCGTGACGAAACGTCATCTGAGAAGGCCTCAGGGAGGCCCCAAACATTAAAAGTACCGAGGCGCATCAACAGCCACCTCCTGCGGGTTCAAGGTCAGCGCGAACCCAGTGGAGCATTCCGATCTAACGGATCCCATGAAATTGCAAGGAACAGGCCAGATCCGGGACGCTTCGCGAGCAAGCACTCTTTCCAAAGACACCTCGGAAGCCTGCATCGTTGCCTGCTTCCGCTCTGCCTCTCCCCGAATGCGTCACAGCAGAGCAACACACCCTCGGGAGGGAAGAACGCTTCCCAAAATCGCCCTTCTCCTTCCCACGACTTCGCTATCGTCCGCGCGACCTGTTCACGGCCCGCCGGGGCGATTCAAAGGAAAAAAACTTGTCCAAGACTGATCTCGCCGCAGAACTCGATGCCGCCCTCGTCGCCGTCCGCGACGCTGCCACCGTTTGCCAAAGCGTCCAGAAGAACCTCGTCACGGCCGCCACCCTCGAGAAGAAGGATCGCAGCCCGGTCACGGTCGCCGACTTCGCTTCTCAGGCACTCGTCTGCTCTTCGCTTTCCGGCGTCTCTCAGATCGCTGAATGCGTCGGCGAAGAGAATGCCGCTGAACTGCGTGAGGCAGGGGCCGAAGAAACCCGCGATAAGGTCGTCGAGCACGTTCGGAACGTGCGCGGAAACGATATCAGCACGGATCAGGCCCTCGACTGGATCGACCTCGGCGGACTGACCCCGGACGGTTCGCAGGAACGCTATTGGACCCTCGACCCCATCGACGGCACCAAAGGCTTCCTGCGCGGCGAGCAGTACGCGATCGCCCTCGGGCTCATCGAGCATGGTCGCGTCGTGTTAGGCGTTCTCGGTTGTCCCAACCTGCCCGGCCCCGACGGCAAGCCCGGCGTCCTGCTGAGCGCG
The DNA here is from genome assembly GCA_045106235.1 of Myxococcota bacterium. Taxonomy (GTDB): domain Bacteria; phylum Myxococcota_A; class UBA9160; order UBA9160; family UBA4427; genus UBA4427. Next base: position 115,030 of record JBGCEJ010000008.1, on the reverse strand, counting down.
GCACGCGGTCTCGGCGCCTACGCTTACCCGCTCGCTTCGAGTGGACGGGACGCCGCCAAAAAGATCTCGGTCAGCGATATCAAAGACACCGCCGCCGCGCGCTTCTGCGAATCCGTGGAATCGGGACATAGCGACCAGGACCAGAGCGCCCAGATCGCCGCGGAACTTCGCATCACAGAAGAGCCCGTCCGCGTCGACAGTCAATGCAAATACGCCATCGTGGGCCAGGGCGAAGCACAAATTTACCTGCGCCTTCCGACGCGCAAGGATTACCGCGAAAAAATTTGGGACCACGCCGCAGGCCTCGTCGTCGTCGAAGAAGCCGGCGGACGCGTCACCGACGTCCGAGGACATGACCTCGATTTCGGACATGGCCGACAGCTCGAAAACAACGCCGGCGTCATCGCGACCAACGGCCCGATCCACGACGAAGTCCTCGCGGCCGTCGCCAAATTTGTGGACGTTGGCTAGCGCTCTGTTGGTCGGCCGGTCGGTCGAGCAGAGCGACTTGTTAGGCGCTGCCGTACATGAAGTACCAGGCCCAGGGTAGGATCACGGTGTAAAGGAGTACTCCGATCACGGCCCAGGGCAACTGCGTCGATGAGAATGCACCTGCGTCCTCAAGGCCCGTATGCGCAACCCCGATCCGGTTCCCCATGAAGCTGAGCACGGCGCCCGCCGCGACCGGGACCAGCGCAATGAACAAGAAGGGCAGCCACATCGCCTTGGCGAAAAGCGGCACGAGTCCCAGCGTCAAAACGCTGAGGACCGCACCCGGCAGTTTTGCGCCATGCGCCAGGAGCCAAAAGGGAGCCATCAGCGCCGCGCCTAGGTTGAATCCTTTCCGCGGGTCCGCGGGCAAGGCACCCCCGGTTGCCGCCAAGGCCGATTCAGAGACGCGAAGACGATGCTGCATGACGACGCCGTATAGTGCGAGCGCACCCAGGGTGAGCGTGTAGGCCGCGATCGAATAAACCAAAGGAAACTCCCAGCGAAGCGCACAGCGAACGGAGCGCGCCCCGAGCTTATCACGAGTTCTGCGCGATCGGTCGGATCAAGATCCGTATTCAGGAGCCATATTCAAGATCCATATTCAAGATCCATGGTGATGCGGATCGCCCGAGACTGCAGGCGGCGACATCGCTTCGGGATGCGGCGCGGCGGCTTCCTGCCCCTCCACTTCGCGCATGCTCTCGTGAGCGCCCTGCGCACCACCCGCCTCGTGCATCTCATGCGCCCCGTGCATTCTCTCCGCGGCGCCGCTCTGATGCCGATGCATCCCCTCGTGATTCATCATCGGCATGAGCGCCCCACCCACCGCCACGAAACCGAAAGCGATCAAGAGTGCCCCCGCCGCGCGCCGCGCGGCCCGATTCCGCAAGACATGGCCCACGCGATCCGAAAGCGCCGAAACCGGCAACAAAGCTGGCAGCGTACCCAGCCCGAAGCAGACCATGAAAGCCGCTCCCAACCCCGCACCCCCGCTCGCGGAAGCCCCCGCGAGCCCCGCGTAGACGAGACCGCACGGAAGCCAGCCCCAAATCATCCCCAGTGAAAAGACTTTCCACGCCCGGTCGGGTTCCCCGAGCCGGCGGGCCCAGGGCATCAGTCGACGCCAGGCAATGGCCCCCGCGCGCTCGGTCCACGCCAAGCCGTTCCACCATCCCGCAACGTGTAATCCGAAAAGAACAATCAAAGCGCCAGCGATCAAGCGAAGCGCCATCTGAAGGCCAGTCTGCTCCGCGAAACGATGGCCCAGCGCGCCCACAACCGCGCCCGCCAAGGCATAGCTCGTCACGCGACCCGCCGAGTAAAGCAAAGCCCGTCCCCAATTCCCGAGCCAAGACTCAGCCGGACGCAGCTGACCTAACGTTCCTGCGATCCCGCCGCACATCGCAAGGCAATGCACCGAGCCGAAGAACCCGAGCACGAGTGCACTCCCCAAAACCGGGCCGATCTCATCCAACGTCATGGCTGGACCTCCTCGCTCGATTCTTCAGCTTTCCGGGTAGCCTTGGCGTTCGCCTGTGGCAACGGCGACGGTACAGGCTCGTCTTCGAAGAGGATCCGCGCGCCCTCCCCCTCGAGATCCTCGAATTGCCCGTCGCGAACGGCCCAAATAAACGCGGCCAGCGCGATGCAAAGCAGAATGAAGCCCAAAGGAATCAGGACGAGAAGAATCGTCATTGCCTCAGCCCGCCCGCTTCGTTTCGGGAAGATGCGTAGACCGCGCGTTCTTCAGCCGCAGCGCGTTCAGCACGACCGCCAAGGAACTGGCCGACATACCGAGCGCGGCCATCCAAGGCGCAAGATACCCCGTGACCGCCAGAGGCAACGCAATCAAATTGTAGGCAAGGGATCCCGCTAAGTTCTGCACGATGACGCGCCGGGTGCGCAGCGCCCATTCGATCGCTTCGGGCAAGAGCGATAGATCGTCTTTCAGCAACACCGCATCCGCGCCCAACCGCGTGAGGTCGCATCCACTCCCCATTCCGATCGAAATATCAGCCGCCTGAATCGAAGGACTATCATTGACTCCGTCCCCGACGATCGCGACCCGCTCGCCCTGCTTTTGCAGATCACGAATGCGATCGAGTTTGTCTTCCGGGGTCGCGGCGGGGCGAACGTGTTCGAGCCTCAGACGATCCGCGAGCTCTGCCGCCGCCCCGCTCGGATCCCCGCTCAGCAGTTCGAGCAAAAGGCCGCGCGCGCGCAAGCCCGAAAGCCCCACCTCCGCTTCGGGACGGACGGGATCCTCGAGACCAAACCAAGCCAGTGCCTGCTTTTCGTCCGCCAGTACAACCCAGAGGCGCGGATCGACTTCTTCCGAGACTTCGCCTCGGCCTGCCGCGCTCGGACCGCTCGGGTGGCTCGGGTCGCCCGAGATAAGCGCCGCTCTCTCCGCGGCGCCGGCCTCCCCGGGAAGAGCCCAATCAGGGCGCCCGAGCCGATATCGCCGGCCCCGAATTTCGCCTGACACACCCGCCCCCGGAATATTCTCTCGATGCGAAACGTTCTCGCCCGCCTCGCGGTTAGCAAGAAAGGCGCGGGCAACGGGATGAGTCGAGTCCCGCTCAAGCGCCCCTGCGATCCGAAGCGCCTCCGACTCCGCCAGATCGCTGACTAACACGGTCTTCGAAACGATCGGTCGCCCTTCGGTCAGCGTCCCCGTCTTGTCAAAGACGAAGCGGTCTACATCCACGAGCGAAGCGAGAACGCGTGCGTTTGCGATCAGAAAACCGCGGCGGGCCAGGCCCTGGGACGCCGCGCCCATGGCCATCGGCGTCGCCAGGCTGAGCGCACAGGGGCAGGTCGCCACCAAAACCGCCAGCGTCGTCCAGATTGCGCGGCTCGGATCCACCGTGTTCCAGACAACCCAGTTGATTGCCCCCACAATTAGGACCGCACTCACAAAGTAACCCGCAACGCGGTCCGCAAGCAGCGCCACCGGCGCGCGCTCCGCGGAAGCCCGCTCGACGAGGGCCAAGATCGCGGCCAAGGTCGTCTCTTGCCCAACGCGTTCCGCCTCGATCACAAGCGGCTGGTCGCCGTTATGACTGCCGGCAACCACGGAATCCCCGATCGAAACAGGACGCATCCAGGCTTCGCCGGTCAGAAGTGATTCATCCACCCCGCTGCTCCCGGAAACGATGCGTCCATCGGCGGGAATCGCCTCCCCCGCCAACACGCGCAGGCGGTCGCCCACCTTGAGAGCCCTTGCCGGCACCACTTCTTCGCGAGCGTCCTCGGGAGCCAGACCCTCCGCAGGCAGCCGGCGGGCCAGCGCGGGCGCCGCATCCACCCGCTCCCGCACAAAGGCCGCGCTCTGCAGTCGGACGCGCTGCTCCAAGAAGCGCCCCAAGCTAAGAAAGAATGTGAACATGCAAACGGAATCGAAATAGACTTCCCCTGTCCCGTTCACGGTGGCGATCACGCTCACGACATAGGCGCCTCCGATCGCGAGCGCGACGGGCACATCCATTCCTGGCCGCCTGCGCGACAAGTCTCGCCATGCGCCGACGAAAAAGGGCCGCGCCGAAACCAAAACGATCGGCGTCGAAACCAGCCAACCCATCCAGCGCATCAACGCTTCCGAAGCCGAGGTCATGCCGTCCAGCGCGCCGAAGTATAGAGCGACGGAATAGGTCATCACGTTCATCGCACCCAGACCCGCGACCCCCAGTCGAATCAGCGCGCCGCGACGCTCTCTTTGGTCCTGGTCCGCCTGTGCACCGGGTCGGTCCGGCCGCGCGGCGAATCCGATCTCCGCAAGCCGGGTAATCAAATCGCGTAGGCGCAGCGCATCCGAATCCCAAACGACCTGCACGCGCTTACTCGCAAGGCTGACTCGAACGGAGCGCACACCTTCGAGCGCGCCCAAATGCCGTTCGATCACCCAGACGCAGGCGGCACAGCGGAGCTCGTCGACGAGCAGCGACGTTTCGGCTCCGCCCTCGTCCTTCCGATCGACGAATTCGTCTTCAAAGGCATCGCTCTCGAGATGAGCGAGACGATCGAGGACGTCTGCCGGAAGTGCGGCCGCCTGGCCGCTCGGCCCCTCGCGCCGGGCATACCAATCCCCCAGACCGGCGGCTTCGATCATCTCCGCCGCCGCGGAACATCCCACACAGCACATCGGACTCAGCACACCCCGAATCTCGGCGTAGACCTTGGGCCCGGGCGGAATCGGCAAGCCGCAATGGACGCAGCTTGCGGGGTCGGGGAGAAGCTCAGCCGCCATCCGCGGGCCGACCGGCGCTGACGCCTCGGTCATCGAGGGCCTGCGGCTGTCTTTCAGCGCTGGCATCGCGCATCACCCACTCGCCGCGACGCACTTCCTCGTCCCGATGGACATAGGCGATGTAGACCGTGGCGAGGCTGCCCAGGACCGAAATGCCTAACAGGCCGACGATGAACCAGGGCCAGGAGTTGCGGTACCAGGGACTTCCGGCAGGTGCGCGTGTGAACATGGTGTCTCGTCTTTCTCAGCTCTTGCGGCGTTTCGGATGCTGCGGATTTTAGGGACGATGGAACCGGCTCGTCTTTTCAATCTCAATCTCCGGCTTGTTCTCGGCCTGAATGTGAAAGACGACGTCTTCGTTTTCAAAGGCTTCACTCGCCATCTCGCCGGCGAGAATCATTCGGATCGGCACGGAAGCGAGCTTTCCGGGCTCGATATGAACGGTCTCTGGCCCTTCATAGGCAAGCGGAAGACCACTTTCGAATTTCACGCTGTACGAATGCGCCACGTCATCGCGATTTTCAACGCGGAGCGTATAGACGTTCTCGACGCTGTCATCCCAGCTCTGGCGATAAAGCCGATTTCGGTCGCGCGCGATATCGAGTCCGATTGGGATCCGGCTGCTCACGACCGAGGTGAACGCCACAAACAGGACCACGATCAAGCTGGCGTAACCCACGAGTCGCGGCCGCAAAAGCCGCGTCGGTTCTCCAAGGTCGCGATTTTGCGAGCTGTAGCGAACGAGACTTTCGCCGTAGCCCATCGTCGTCATCACATCCGTGCAGGCGTCCACGCAGGCCGCACATCCGATGCACTGATATTGAAGACCGTCCCGGATATCGATTCCCGTCGGGCAAACGTTCACGCATTTCCGACAGTCGATACAGCTGCCGAGTCCGAGATCGGCGGGATCGGCGCTGCGCCGGCGACTCCCGCGAGGATCACCGCGCTTCTCGTCATAGCTAATGATGAGAGAGTCGTGATCAAACATAACGCTCTGGAATCGCGCGTACGGGCACATGTGAAAACACACCTGCTCTCGCAGGACGCCAGAGAGTAAGAAGCTTCCCACGGCAGGGAAGAGCAGCGCGAATTGCTCCCATCCTGTTAGGTCAAAACGGACGATCTTCGGAAACAGCTCCCGAATCGGCTCGAAATAGCCCACGAACGTGATCGAAATCGAAAACGCGACTGCTGCCCACAGCGTGTACTTGATAATTTTCGTGCGGATGCGTTTCGCATTCCAGGGGCCTTGATCAAGCCGCATCCGCTGATTGCGATCGCCTTCGACCCACTTCTCGATCGTAAAGTAGACAAGGGACCAAACCGTCTGCGGACAAGCCCAACCACAAAAGACGCGGCCCGCCGCGACGGTCACCGTGAAAAGAACGAGCGCTGCGATCAGAAGCAGCCAAGCCAGCAGCACAAACTCTTCAGGTACGAAGGTGGTCCAGAAGACCGTGAACTGCCTATGCGTCAGGTCAAAGAAGACGCCCGGCTTGCCGTTCCACTGAAGCCAAGGGCCGAGGTAGAAGACCCCGAGCAGAATGACCAAGACAACCCGGCGCGCGGTCTGAAATCCGCCGCTCACCCAGAGCGGATAAATCTTCCGCCACTTCTCATAGAGGCTGACGGTCGTCGGCTCTTCTGGCGGCGGTGTGCCGCTCCCCGTAGAAGATGCTCCCGGATCGACCTTCAGAATCGAAGTGGTACCGCTCATCCTTGGCTACCTCTATCTCCTCGACAGGCTGTAAACGTAGGCCGCAACGAGGTGGATTTGTTCGGGCGTCAGGATTTCCTTGTGCGCCGGCATCTGATTCAGAATGCCCTTGTTCATGGCACGCGCGATGTCTTCGCGACGACCACCATGCAGCCATACATCGTCGGTCAAATTCGGCGAGCCGAGCATTGGATTGCCTTCGCCCGAAGCCTGATGACATGCACTGCATACCATATTGAACTGGGTCTGGCCTCGCGCGGCGCTCGCAGCATCATGCTCACGGTCGCTGAGCGAAAGAACGTATTCCGTTACATCCGCAACGCCTGGGTCTCCACCGATCACCATCGCCAGCGGGGGCATATTTCCGTTTCGACCCAGCGTGATCGTATGCTTGATCGTGTCCGGCGCGCCGCCATGCAGCCAGTCCTGGTCAGTCAGGTTCGGGTAGCCCTTCCCGCCCTGGGCATCAGAGCCGTGACAGGTCGCGCAATTATTCCCAAAGATACGGCCGCCCATGGCGAGCGCGCGCTCTTCCTTGAGAAGCTCATCCAGGGGCTGCGCCGCATAGGCCGCGAAGATCGGGCCGAAGCGCTGATTCGCATCATCGACTTCCGCATCGTACTGCCCCTTCGAGGACCAGCCGAGCACGCCTGGCAGATGCCCAAAACCTGGATAGAGCACGAAGTAGATCACCGCGTAGATAATCGTGACCACGAAAAGCCAGCTCCACCACGCAGGCAGCGGATTATTCAGCTCTTCGATGCCATCGTATTCGTGTCCGGTCGAATTCCCTTTCGCGTTCGGATCAATTTTGACGTTCCGGTTCGCCCAAAGCAGCCAAGCGCAACCCACGACATTAATCGTGATCAGCGTGATGATGAAAAGACTCCATCCAAGACTCATCTCGATTCCTCCGAAACGACACCCGCAACTTCCATTTCCGAAATTTCCGAATCCTCAAAGGCCATCAAACCATCTCGTTCGAAGCGGTCGCGATTGCCCGGTCGATACGCCCACCAGCAAATGCCGAGAAACGCGGCCAGGGTCAACACGGTGATCGCGCCGCGCAGAATTCCCATATCCATGCCTAACGTCCTCCCTGGAGATGCGTTCCCAGCTGCTGCAGATATGCAATCAGGGAAACGATCTCGGTCTTACCGTCGACGGCCGCTTTCGCGCCCGCGATATCCTCATCGGTATACGGCACGCCCACTGTACGGAGTGCTTTCATCTTGGCGGCCGTATCCTCGCCGTCGAGCAGATTTTCCGCGAGCCAAGGGAAGCCCGGCATATTCGATTCGGGAACCACGTCGCGGGGATTCACGAGATGGGCGCGGTGCCATTCATTGCTATAGCGCTTGCCGACACGTGCGAGATCCGGACCCGTACGCTTGGAACCGAAGAGGAAGGGATGATTCCAAACGCTTTCCCCGGCAACGGAGTAATGCCCGTATCGCTGCGTCTCCGCGCGCAGGGGACGAATCATCTGAGAGTGGCAGCCAACGCAACCTTCTCGGATATAGAGATCACGCCCTTCCAACTCAAGCGCGGTCAGCGGCTTCAAGCCGGGAATTGGCTCAACCACTTCTTCCTGAAAAAAGAGAGGGACGATTTCTGCAAGACCCCCGAGACTGATCACCGCGATGATCAAGCCGAGCATCAGACCGATATTCTTTTCGACGATATCGTGGTTCATGACGCCACCTCCGCCGCCGCATGGCCCGGCGTGACCGAGGCCTCCTGCGGCTGGTTCTTGATCGTCTTATACGTGTTGTACGCCATCACGAGCATCCCAGTGAAGAAGACAAAGCCACCCAGAAGTCGGCCCACATAAAAGGGCCAAGTCGCCTCCAACGTCTGCACGAAGGTATTGGCGAGGGTTCCGTCATCGTTCACTTCACGCCACATCAATCCCTGCATCACGCCCGCGATCCACATATTCACGACGTAGAAGATCGTGCCGACGGTGGAGAGCCAGAAATGGGTATTGATCAGCCGAACACTCCACATCTCGGTCTGGCCGTACAGTCGCGGAATCAGGTAGTAAAGACATCCGATCGTCATCATCGCGACCCAACCGAGAGCCCCCGAATGCACGTGGCCGATCGTCCAGTCCGTATAGTGGGACAGCGCGTTGACCGTCTTGATCGACATCATCGGGCCTTCGAAGGTCGACATGCCATAGAAGGAAAGAGACACGATCATGAACCGGATGACGGGATCGTCCCGCAGCTTTTCCCAGGCACCCGAGAGAGTCATCATGCCGTTGATCATGCCGCCCCAGGAAGGCGCAAGCAGAATCAGTGAAAACGCCATACCGACGGACTGAACCCAATCCGGCAGCGTCGTGTAGTGAAGATGATGCGGGCCCGCCCACATGTAGACCGAGATCAGCGCCCAGAAATGCACGATCGAGAGTCGGTAGGAATAGACGGGGCGCTCGGCCTGCTTCGGAACGAAGTAGTACATCATGCCCAAGAAGCCGGCAGTCAGGAAGAAGCCGACTGCGTTATGCCCGTACCACCACTGGACCATCGCATCGATCGTGCCGCCGTAGACCGAATAGGACTTTGTCAGAGATACCGGAATCGCGAGACTATTCACGATATGGAGGACGGCGACGGTGGCGATGAATCCGCCGTAGAACCAGTTCGCGACGTAGATATGCGGCGTCTTTCGTTTCACGATCGTGCCAAAGAACACGATCGCGTAGGACACCCAGACAACGGCGATCAGAAGGTCAATCGGCCACTCGAGTTCAGCGTATTCCTTGGAGGTAGTCATGCCCAGAGGCAACGTCACCGCAGCTGAGACGATGACGAGCTGCCAGCCCCAGAAGCAGAACTTCGCAAGCCCCGGCAGGAATAGAGATGTCCGACAAGTGCGCTGCACCACGTAGAGCGAGGTGCCGAATAACGCACAGCCGCCGAACGCAAAGATCACCGCATTCGTATGCAGCGGGCGAAGACGGCCGTAGCTCAGATAGGGCAGATCGAAATTCAGCTGCGGCCAAGCAAGCTGTGCGGCGATCAGTACGCCGACAAGCATCCCAACGATGCCCCAAACGATCGTCATGATCGTGAATTGACGGACGACGCCTTCGTCGTATTCCGGCGCATTCGCTTGCGCGTTAGCCATTGCGTCCAACCCCTCGCAGTGCACGCGCCCTTCGGATGCGCGCCATTTCTATGAAGAAGCGCTCGTTTTCGAGACAAGCCTCTCCACTCATCGCGTAGAAGAGCAAGTCACATGCCATTCGGCAAGCAACACGGGGCGGCAAGCGGCTCTTCTAGGAGAGTTTTTTCGCCGCGCGTGACAATCCGGCACACTTAACGACGAGATGTCTCAGTTTTGCCCTGATCACCTTCTGGAAAATCCCGATTGACACAGGGAAGATCAAAGGGTCTGGCGTTAGGCGTAGACCAACTGGAGCAAAGCGCGCGGGCGGTCTTGGGGTGGGCCCAAGAGGGGCCTACCGGGCTAGGGCGCCGGCGGCGATGCGACGCGGGGGAGCATTTTTCCGCTGAGCCGATTTCGGAGGTCGCTCACTGAATCAACCGCTTGCGCTTTCAGGAGTCGGTCGCCGAGTGCGGCCGGAATCGAACCCCCGACCATCGCTCTCGTCATGTAAGTCGCCTCGGTACGACCCGGTCCCGCCGGTCGAAACTCCCAATAGCCATCCGTCCCGTCGAGTCGAACGACGCCCTTATCGGCAGGGGGCAATAATTCGTTGGCCGCCGCGAAATCCACGCGATGAATCCCCGTTTCCGAGTCGTCCGAATGCTCAATCCGAACAGCGACCTCTCGATCTGAAAACATCAACGGGAGCTCGATTACGGTTTGTACGACCACTTCGCGGCCCGCTCGAGAGAGCACCGTCCGCGTCTGCCCTTTCGGCATCTCGCGGGCGCCGATCATTTCGTTCATCAGTGTTGCCGCCGCAACCTGAGGCTCCACGGCGAATTCGGTCTCGATCCGGAATGCGGGATTCCCAGGCCGCTTTTCTTTTTCGACGAAAACGCGAACGGGCTCGCCGGCCTCTTCCTGGTCGGAGGCCAAGGTCCAAGCAGCATCCGCTGGGAGCGACTCCGCGCGCACGACGCCCCCCGAAAAAATCGAAACGACCGTAAATACGAGGAGAAGAGGAATCAGACGGCGGAAGAGATTCATTTGCGCTTTCCTTGACCCGTTCTTCGCGAGGGCGATCGCGTGAACGGGCCTGTAGCTTCACACCCTCAGACAAGATTGCAAGCACCCACCCGACCAAGGAGACCTCTCATGCCCAATACGCCCAACACCACGAATCCCCGATGGACCGCGGAGGCCATGCGAGAGCTTGGCGAGCGACATGCCCGAGTCGAAACTGCGGGGGACCTGGATGCCACGATGGCCACCCTGGTCGAAAGCCCCGTCTATGACTTCTGGCCGATTGGGCGCCGCGCGACCGGCCGCGATCAGGTCCTTCGCTACTACGAGCATCTTGTGAGCGAGTTCATGCCCTCGATGGTGGGCTTCACGCTCATCGAAGAATGGCACTCTGAATCATCGCTGATCCAAGAATATGAAGTGGATCTCGGCTCAGCCGAACGCAGCGAAAAGCACCGAATCATCGGCGTTCTCTTCGCTTCGACGGAACGGGATGGCTTGCTCGGCGGTGAGCGCATCTGGGGCAGCGAAGCCGTCTTGCGCAAAATGGTCGGGCCCGTCTGGGACGAACTCGAAATCATCTCCGAATAACATCGATACCAAGGGACTTCGCTTGGGCTTACTGAACGGCCACCTGCTTCGGCACGCCGCGCGTCGCCAATCCGTAGAGTAGAAGTGGCGTCTCGAGGACGAGACCAAGAAAGGCGAGAAAGAGCGCCCCGCCACGGGCAACACGGCTCGCGAAATAGGCGTCCGGCAAAAACGCATAGAAAGCGTAAACAACCAGCGCTGTCGCAAGAAAACCAGAAAGCGACATCACGACGAATTGCGCGAGTGAGTTTTCTTCCGCGTCGAAGCTAAACAAGAAGCCCGAACCCAAGTTTTCGCCCACCGAGACCTTGCTCCGCATCGCGACGGCGCCGAGATAGTGGCTCCATTCATGCGCCAAGTAGGCGCAGGCGCCCATCATCAGCCCAGCGACCCACCCCGAAAAGTCGGAGAGGAAGCCCTGATCCGCAGACCGGGCGGCAAGCAACCACCAAAGCCCAAGAGCAAGGGCAACAATCACAAGGTCTCGAATCAAAAACCGACGGAGCATTTCGCTCTCCCGTATGGCGAAGCGGAACAGACGGCCCCGAGCGCAATGAACCGCCCCGAGCCGAAAAACGGACTGAGTCTACAGGGTACACGCTGTGGAGTTTGGCGGGGGCGGGATCCGAGGTCGGATTCGGGGGGGGGGGGGCTGCTTCGCTTTATCGTAGATACGTCTTGGCCTTGCGGCGGACGTACGGCAAAAGCAGGGCAGTGAATCGCGCGGCGAATTGCTCATCTCGTCTGCGAGATCAGCCTTCGCCGCGCTTCACCGTCGTCCGGGTCAGCGCCTAGCGCGCTCCCGGAACGCGAAGAACGAGAGTCGAACCCTTCGTCGTCGCTTCGAGGTTCGACCATTCGGCGAGCAGACGACATCGAGTCACCTGCGCACTACCGGGAGAACCCATCTTGATCTTCATCTCACCTTTGGAGCTTGTATTGAGCCGCTCAATCACTGCGGACCAATCTCGTACTTTTCTCATTTGTAAAACCTACTATGTGTTTAAGGTTGACGCCTAGCCAAAACAATAGCCGGTCTCGCCTAATCGTCACAAAGTCAAGCGAAAAAAGTCGCCGTTCTTTCGTCACACATTTCGCTTGCGCCCTCGAAGATCAGGGCTAGGCGCAGCGTTATGCGGCATCCCACAGAGATTTTTCCTGACCATTTCGTTCAGAGCGCTTCGACTCAACCGCGAAACACCTGAGAGATTCGATCTAACAGCCAATCAGAAGTTATGCGCCCAGAACGCAGAGTCCGCATTTTTTTCCGGAACCCGTGTGCTTGGCGGCGCTCACCCGTCGGCATTCAGCAACGCCTTAGCGCCTACGAGCCTCGCCTAGCGGGCTCTACCCGTTCTCTGGGAGGTAGGTCTTAAAGAGTTCGCCAATTTCCTGCTCTGAATGACGCGGCACCTTATAAAATGTGCGGATCGTCACGTCTCCGTTTTCTTCGAATCGATAATTCTCGATTGAGAGCCCAATCTGCTCGCGTCCATCTGAGGTGAAATGGTTCTCGAGGAGCCATGCCACCTCATTGGCGCAGATGAAAAGCGACCCCGGAACAATCCGAAACCGGATATTCGGCTGGAAAAGATCCCAAGAATCGAGACAGCAATGCTCGAATCCCACTTTCTCTGGCGTACCGACGGGATCAAGCATCCGAAAATTGCCAGGACCGACCTTCCGGTAATTCTCCACCCAGGCCTCTTTGTTCCCCTCGTTCCAGAACTTCGGATAGTTCTCGGCCCAGGTCTTCAGCTCATCAAATGTCGGAGTCGGCATATCAGGGAATTCCTTCTTTCTTTACGTAACTTGAATTCGATTTTGAATGGGGTGCGCGGAGGGCGGGCTAGCTCGGGTTTTCGTAGAAGACGTAGGACGTCGAGTAGTCGCTGAACTCGAAATAGACCTTGCTCTCGCCGGGGTCGACAACGCCATTCAGGTTGGCGTCCAGAACTCCGTATCCGAAGCGGTAGGGACGCGACTCGCCCGAACCAGTCCCCGTCGCGGTGGTCAGCTTATCGATTTGAATGAATTTCTTGACCAGCTTCTCGCCGGCATAGACTTCCAAGACGCCATCCGTGCCCGTCCAGTTCTGGACCGCGCGCCCCAATTCGTTCTGCCGTTCCTGGGTACACCCCGCAGAAACGCTGGCGACTACGGCAAAAGCCAATAGCCAAATTTTTCCGATTTTCATTCTCACAAATCTCCCGTTCGGAATCACTCTCATCTCGAATCTCAGCCTCTTCGACCGAGTCAATCAGAGCGCCCCTGTTCAACAAGCCGCTTGCTCACAAAATAGGTCGGAGGCTCCCAGCCTTCGAAACCCGAGCGACGATAGAGCCTCTGCGCACCTTCGTTCGAGGCATTTACTTCGAGCGTCATCTTCGCACAGCCACGCGCACGCGCGCGAACTTCCAGCTCTGCCAAGAGCGCCTGACCTACGCCCTGCCCTTGCGCCTCGGGAAGCACCGAAAAATCGTGCAGGTTGACCGAAGGCTTCCCAGCGAAGGTCGAAAAGCTCCACACGCATACCGCGGCCCCGACGATGACCTCTTCAAGCAATCCGAAAAGCACAAACGCATTGGTATTCGCACGCAGGCCAGGGCCCAAGTTCTCTCGAGCCTCCTGGGAGAGCGGCGCGTTTTGCCCGGCGGGCCCACGAGCATAGGCGTCAAGGATCGAAAAAAGCGTGTCAACTTCCTCGTCGTCACTCAATCGCGCGTCCCGCACCTCAATCGGCGGCATCACGCTCACTCTTTCGAATCAGATAGAGCGTCAGCGCCGTCATCGTCGACTCGACCGCGAGGCCCTGCATATGAAAAGCGCTGAGCTCGCCATCCATCAAGACGCCGAGGATTCGCGAAAGGAAAAGGCTTCCGATTGCAAGTACAAGTAAAACCAACCCGCTCCGCATCCTGCCGGGCGCCCGGCTTGTCCAAAGCAGAAAAATGCCCATCCCGATCTGAAATCCACCGTAGGTTGCCCGCACGTCGGTCAGAGCACTCCCACCCAGGCTTCCAAAACCGGCCGGTTCCGTCATCGCCGTCGGCACGAGCAAATAGATCAGACCGAAAATCAGCGTCAACACGCCGACAACCTGTAAATAGGGCTTCGTCAGACTCATGGGGCTAGGCCTCGGCGTCTCCGCTGTAGATGTCGAATGCGATCACGAGGCCGCGATCGGCAAGCGACTGCCCCACACGTGGAGAGAGCTCGAACCCTTCGTTGTACTGATCCAAGAACACGCTGCATAGAAGTGAGGCCGAGAAGCGGGAGGTCAAGTTTTCCCACTCGTCGCTGTCATTGCTCAGAGCGCCGAGAAGCGACTCGACATGTTCTTCGACTTCGGCTTTCTCCGAAACCCAGCTGTCGAGAATCCACGCGCCGGTCGGTTCGACGGAGGAGGACCCGTTCGCACCGGTCTTGTCTCCGGCACGGTGGCATCGGGTCGGCTCTCTTCCCAACAGAGCGGACACTTCGTCTGGCTCAAGGCTTTCGCCAAAGACTCGCAGAGAGACTCGAACGCGCGCGATCGTACCCAAAGAATTCTCCTCAGGACGGCGTCCGTACTCGGTGCGCGCCCAGCTTGAGATTAGGTGCGAGAGCGTATCACAGCGCCGATTGGGGACGCAGCGCTCGCCGAGGAGCTACTTCGCCAAGCAGTCCGAGTAACAAGCCTCGGCGGTCTCGACTGTTCCCGCCACCGAAAGACAGGCCAGGACACAATGGTCGAGCGTGCTCATCTGCTCGCATCGCTCGCCGCGCCACTCATTCAAATCATAGCCGGCCATCGAATAGCGGGAATCAACGGAGTAGCCGCAGAGATCGAAGCGAGCCCCCACCGTGAAATCATTATGGTCGCGATGCGGTTGCGACACCATCGTCACGATTCGGGAGCCAACCCAAAAGACAATAAAAAGAGACAGACCGGCGACGGCTAAAGCAGCGAGATAGCGCATCAGAATTACCTAACAGTCATCGATTTGGAAGTCCTGAGAAAGCAGCAGCCTGCGGTCTTCAAGAAATCGAATTTCGAATCGATATTCGCCCGAGATGCGCTCTTCCTCTCGGTCAATACTCCAGAGACTCCGCCCAGAAAGCGCAGACTGCCCGCGCCCGATCACTGGATTCGAACCCCCGCCGCTCGTCTCAGTTCCGCGAAGCGGCGAGTCGTCGACTTGCATTTCTGGATGAACCCAGCGGAAGGAAACCGGAATCGCGCCGAACGCACCGCCCTCGACTTCAAGCGAGTAATCGACGCCGAAGACACGTCCGGTTTCGCACGGAATCAGAGTTCGCTCCCCAGCCAAGACCGGAACACCCGCGCCCAGCGAGTACTCCCCTGCAGAAACGATTCGCGCAGAAACGCTGCCCGCCTCAACCGTCGGATCAACGCAAGCAAGCGCCGCCATGCAAACGAAGGCCATCCCGAGGCAGAGGCGCCTTGCCGTGAGACGCGTCGAGACCAAGCCAGTTCGGTCAGGATGGGCGCGACTAAAATTTCTCATTGCCCTTTTCCCGATGTGCATCAGGGAAATCCCGGTAGAGCGCGAACTGAAGATCTCGCGCGTGTTGATTCACCGCCGCGTGAAGCACCTCGACTTCCCCGGAGCGCTTCGAAGCCGCCCGGAAGGCATCGTCGAGCTGAGCGAGATCGTTCACATCAATGATGATGTGAAATTCACCGAGATCACTTGGCCCAAGTCCCAACTTGCGTCGCATGATGCGAAAGCCCTCGATTCGCCCGTCTTCTCGCAGCCGCCCAAGATAGGCGTCGACGCTCTCGCAGAAAGCGACGTCCGAAACTCCAGGTTTCAAGTTGCACCAGATCTGATAGAAGTCGATGGCCTCGGTCTCCCTCGTTAGGCCGAGTCTCGCCGCTAGATCGGCAAATCTTGTCGGCCGAAAATCGACTCAAGCTGAACGCCGCGCTCGGCGAACGCTTCGGCCGCGCCCTCGCCGCGATCGACCAAACAGATCACCCGCGCAACTTTCCCGCCGGCCGCCTCAACGATGTCCATTGCATCGATCGTCGAGCCCCCCGTCGTCGTCGTATCTTCCACGAGCGCCACGTTCTGCCCCGCCGCGAAGCCACCTTCCAGCTGCTTCCCCATGCCGTAGGCCTTCTTCTCTTTGCGCACGAAAAAGCCCAGCATCGAATCCGTCGCCGGGTCGGCCGCTGCGGCCGCCAAGACCGAGGCGACTAACGGCACAGCGCCCACCGCCATTCCGCCGACGGCTTCTACAGGCGGACCGCTCTGAAGCAGATCAAGAACCAACCGCCCCGAAAGCGAAACCCCTTTCGGACGCATCAAGGTCTGCCGGAGATCCAGATAGAAATTACTTTTCTTCCCACTCGCCAACGTCACCTCCTTCCGCTCGAACGAAACGTCGAGGATGAGGTTCAGCAGGGCTTGTCGGTCTGCGGGGGTCACTTGCGCCATGTTCGAGGGGGGCTCCAATGAATGGGTCTAAATGAAGATCGGAAGGAAAGGCCGGCACGAGGGTCTAGAGGATCCGGCTCCCGGCCCGATGTTATTGCTTTCGGAGGCCGAGCGCGGTCTCCGCGATGATTTTCTGATGGAGATCGGAGGTGCCTTCTCCGAATTCGAGCGCCTTCGCCTCCATGAGAAGCCGACCAATTTCGTACTCCGCGGTTACGGAATAGCCACCAAACACCGCCATCCCGTCGAGTGCGTTCTGCGTCGCTGCCTGGCTTGCCTTCAGCTTCGCGAGCGATGACTCCACGGTACATCGTTCGAGGCCCGCGTCCTTCATTCGACCCAAGCGATACACCAGCAGCCGCGCCTGCTCGGTCCGCGCCACCATGTCCGCAATCTTGGACTGGACCAGCTGAAATTCGCCGATGGGCTGACCGAAGGCCTCTCGGTCCATCGCGTAAGGGACCGTCAGATCGATCGCGCGCTGCGCCTGCCCGACACAGCGGGCCGCCACCGAGAACCGGCCCGTATCGAGTGCCGACCCCAGGACAGGAAAGCCGCGCCCGGGCTCGCCCACGATCGCCTCGTCCGGGATAAACGTGTCGACGAAGTTGACCTCCGCCAAATTATCCCGCTTCAGCGTCCGCATCGGGAAATCACCGATCGTCATCCCCTTCATCTCTCGCGGATCCGCGAGAAAAGCCGTTACGCCCTTATGCTTGAGGCTCCGGTCAATACTCGCGACGATGAAAAACAGGCCGGCATGATGGGCGTGAGAGATGAAAACCTTTGTGCCGTTAAGGAGATAGCCGCCGTCGACCTTCTTGGCGGTCGTCTCCATATTGCCGAGATCGGTGCCCCCTCGAGGCTCCGTCAGGCAAGCCGAACAGACGATCTCGCCTGCAGCGATGCCGGGCAAATAGCGGCGCTTCTGCTCTTCCGTTCCAAATCCGAGGAGCGATCCGGCGATCAACGAGTTCGCCACCGAAACCACCGAAGCCACCACCCAGTCGACCCGCGCCAGCTCTTCGCAGATCACGCCGTAGGTCACCACATCCGAGAATGAACCGCCGTACTCCTCGGGGATCATTGGCCCGAGCAAGCCCAAGGCCGGTAGCTTCTCAATCAGCTCCGTCGGGTAGCGTTCCTCTTTCTCGTAGCGCTCCACGTGGGGCAGGATTTCGGCCTCAGCGAATTCTCGAACAGTTTTTCGGACCAGGCGCTGGTCCTCAGTGAGGTCAAAATCCATCATTCGGTCGAGAGCGGGGTTCATTCTGAAGAATCCTTTTTCATGCGTTCGGGCGCTTCCTGCAGCCTCTCGAGCGAGCTTAGCCCGCGTCGATCAAGAGCGTACGAAGCGGGTCGGTCCCGCCGCTGCCGCGCGCGGCGGGAATGGCTCACCCCGAGGGGATTGGAATTTTCGGAGCGCCTTGTCTAAGGTCCGCCCTCTTCGAACGACCCCCATTCAAGCGAGGCCCCGATCGACCGACTCAAACGGTCCGTCCAGAGCCCGCGAGAGGCCATCCCCAATGAGCAGCACCAAGAAGTCCAAAGGACACGTCAAGCGCAACAAGTCCAGCCGCCACCGCGCGAAGCTGAAGGCCAAGCATCGCAAGGCCCGAAAGCGAAATACCGGCGGCGAGCGCAAGTACTACCGCTAACGCCGGCGAGCGCGCCGGTGAGAGCCGCGCCTAGCGCTGAACCGCTTCCCCCAGCTCATCTATGGCCTGGGAAAGCGCGGCATCGAGCGCTGTCTCCCAAGTTTTCACGTCCGTTGTCCCCGATGCATCCTTTGGAAAGAGGATGCCCCGGGACGAATTGACAATTCCGCCTTCGCGGCCATTCGGCCCGTCGACGAATCCCTGCACAGCCGCCGCAGCGGATCCGCCCTGCGCGCCGTATCCGGGCACGAGGAAGAGTGCGCGCGGAAGCGCCTCACGAACCCGGCGCGCCTGATCCGGCCAAGTCGCCCCGCATACCACGCCGAGCGAAGACCAACCCGTCTTTGGCCCCGCGAGCGCGCCTTCGATCCGCGCCAGCCCATCCGCCACGCGACCAAATAGGGGCTCGCCCTCCACATCGCGGTCCTGCAAATCGCCGCTGCCGGGATTACTGGTTTTCACGAGGACGAAAAGACCGCGGCCGGCGTCCCCCGCCACCTGAGCGAAGGGCTCGAGCGTGTCGAACCCGAGATAGGGATTCAGGGTCAGCGCATCCACGGGCATCGCCGCATCCGGCGCCAGATAGGCCGAGGCATAGCCCTCCGCGGTCGACCCAATATCGCCGCGCTTCGCATCCAGCAAAACAAGCATCCCCGCGGCGCGCGCTTTGGCGCAGAGCCGATCGAGCGCTCGAATCCCGCGCCAGCCAAGCTGCTCGAAGAACGCGATCTGCGGCTTCACGACGGCGACCTTGCCCTCGATTCGGTCGATGACCGTTCCCAGGAATGCTTCGACTGCATCCGCCGTCGCCTCATCCTCAGCGGACATCGAGCCCTGCCGGAAAAGGGGCGGGATGGCCGCCAAATGCGGGTCGAGGCCGACACAAAGCGGGTGGCCGAGCGCTCGAACACGCAGCGTGAGCCGATCTGCGAAATGAGCGTCTTCAAGCGAATGAGGCCGGGAGCCGGTCAAACAAACCTCCCTTGCGCTGCGCCGAGTCCCGAAGCGGGGACGCGAAAAAGCGCGTCAGTAGAAGATGAAGGCAGCGACGCGACCTCGCGGCCACGAACGGCCGCCATCCTACCGCACATCACAGCAAGCGCGCAGCGCCACGAATCGCCGCTACGCTGCGCTCCATGACTGATTCGAGCCCCGACGCCGCTGCAGCCCAAGCCCAAGCCCCGTTCAGCTACACGCTCGAGCGCACGAGCGACCGCGCGCGAGCGGGCCAGCTTGAAACGCCTCATGGCCCGATCAAGACCCCCGCCTTCATGCCCGTCGGCACCCACGGCGCGCTCAAGGCGATGCCCCCCGCGCAGGTCTCGGATACCGGCGCCGAGATCATCCTCGCCAACACCTATCATCTTGCGCTGCGCCCGGGCGAAGCCCTCGTCGAAAAGCTCGGTGGCCTCCACGATTTCATGCAGTGGTCCGGACCGATCCTGACGGACTCCGGCGGCTTCCAGGTCTTCTCGCTGCCCGGCGTCGAGATCAATGATAAATGCGCCACGTTCCAGAATGAAGTCACGGGCAAGACCATGGAACTCACGCCCGAGCGCTCCATCGAAATTCAGAACCGCCTCGGCGCCGATATCATCATGGCCTTCGACGAATGCACGCCCTACCCCGCCACACGGGAGCAGGCGGGGCAGGGCGTACGCCGCACGCTGCAGTGGATGGAGCGATGTCTCCGCGCCCACTCCCGCGCAGAGGATCAAGCGCTTTTCGGCATCGTCCAGGGCTCGACCTTCCCCGAACTTCGCGAAGCCTGCGCGGCCTCCCTCGTCGCAATGGATTGCCCGGGTTATGCGATCGGTGGCGTCTCGGTCGGTGAAGGACACGAGCTGCTTTGCCAGGTGACCGATCACGCAGCACCGCTTCTCCCGGAACATAAGCCGCGTTATTTGATGGGCGTCGGCACGCCGGAGGATCTGATCGCCTGCATCGGCTTCGGCATCGACATGTTCGATTGCGTGATCCCGACCCGCTACGCGCGCTCCGCCACGGTCTTCACCTCACGCGGACGCATCCGGCTCACGAACCGCCGCTTCCGCCGCGACGCCTTTCCCGTCGACGCTGCCTGCGAGTGTTATACGTGCACGGGCGGCTTTACCCGCGCGTACATCCATCACCTTTTTGCGGCCAACGAAGTGCTGTCTGCGGTCCTTTGTTCGATTCACAACGTTCATTTCTATCAGCGCCTCGTGAAGGACGCGCGGGAAGCCATCCTGCGCGGCGACTACGCCGCCTTCGCCGAAGACTTCCTCGGCCGATATCACCAGAACGAGCCAGGCGCTGCAGAAACGCATAGTATTTCGGAATGACGAAATACAATGATGCTCTCCAAAATCGAAACAAGACCTTGCGCGTCTTCTCGCGCTCCATCGCCCTGATCGCGATCGTCGGAATCAGCCTGACGAGCCTCGTCGGATGTGGCCCGCTCGGACTCGAGCGCGATAGCGGAAACGCAGCGGCGCCGATTTCGACGCCCGGTGGAGACGCCGTCGCCCTGGTGATTGAAGGCGACACGATTACGGTGGATGAACTCCATACGCATATGCAGTCGCAGTTCATGGAAGAGTTTCTGCGCCAGCCCGAAGCCAACCGTTTCGAGATGCAAGAGACGGCGATTCGAGACATGGTGCAGCGCCGTGTCGTCGAAGCGGCGGCCGCCGAGCGTGGCCTCACCAAGGATGAACTCTTCGAAGAGATCTCAAACTCTGCGCCCGAGCCCTCGGTTCAAGACGTCGCCAGCTGGTACTCCGAGAATCAATCGCGACTCCGAGGCGCGCGCCTCGAAGATGTCGCCGGCCAGATCAAAGAACTGCTCACCAACGAAGCCCGCGGCAACGCCTGGAACGAATTCATCGGCCCCAAGCTCGAGGCCCTTGATTGGGAGATGGTGCTCGCACCCCCGCGCCAGGATCTCGAAGCCACGCGCTTGATCCGCGGCGACCCCGCCGCCGAAGTCACGATCATGGCCTTCAGCGACTACCAATGTCCCTACTGCATTCGTTCCGAACCCGTGCTCGCAGAAGTGCTTGAGCGCTATCCCGAAGACGTGCGCGTCGTCTATCGCCATTTCCCCCTCGACAGCATCCACCCCTTCGCCCGCCCCGCAGCGGAAGCGTCGATGTGCGCTGAAGAGCAGGGCAAGTTCTGGGAGTTTCATGACCAGGTCTTCGCGCTGAAAGGCAAGATCGCGGAGGGCTCCCTGGCCAAGATCGGCGCGGACATCGGCCTCGATACGGGCGCACTCGACGCTTGCATGAGCGAACGCCGCTACCAGGAATTCGTGCAGAACGATTTCCTCGCCGGGCAGGCCGCGGGCGTCACCGGCACGCCGGCGTTCTTCGTGAACGGCATCGCGCTCAAGGGCGCACGCGACGCGGATGAGCTCAGCCGAATCGTTGAGTCCGAGCTAGCCCGCAACTAGGCCCTCGCCGCACACCGCAGGCGCCGACCACTCTCACAAAAAAACTCGGCGGGCTCTGTATCCGTTTCCGGAATCCAGAACCCGCCGAGCGAGGTGAGAGACTTTCCTTGGTCGCTTTCGAAGCGCCTCTTTTCGAATGGTCTGCCAGCTACCTTCGAACCGTCGAATCCCGATGCCCCGCTTGTTGCGGCGTTCAACGGGGCTGAGACTCGACGATGATTCAATTCCGCTGCGAGATTCGGACGACGCTTTCTGGCTCTTGCCGACTGCATGAAAATGCAATCGCATGAAAACTCCGTTCCCTGCCCTCACTCGCTTGCGATCAACTGACCTCCACTTCGATTGAGGAAAACCCGGACCCGATTGATAGTGGGTCTGCGCTTTCCCGAAGAGACCAAGGCAGAACAAGCCGACGGTAACCTCTAGCCGCCATCCCCACCTCTTCCTCGATCTTCACCATCTCATAGACACGCAACAAGAAGCCAGAGAAAAATGTGCGTTCAATCAAACTAACGTTCCGTTAGATAAGGGTTTTTTCCTGACGCAGCGACAGATCGAACAAGCTAGACAAGTGGTTGGGGCCAGACTGCCGCGAATGCGCCGGAAAAATCTGCTGACCAAGACAGTTCACCTTTCCCCATGACAGCGGCGCCCGAATTCGGGAGAATGCGCCTCCCATGGGACTCACTTGCGGCATCGTCGGCCTCCCGAACGTCGGGAAAAGCACCATATTCAACGCACTTACGGCTGCGGGGATTCAGGCGGAGAACTATCCGTTCTGCACCATCGAGCCGAATACGGGCGTCGTCACGGTGCCCGATTTGCGCCTCGGCCAACTCGACGCGCTGATTAGCTCCAAGTCGGTGGTGCCGACGACGATCGAATTCGTCGATATCGCCGGGCTCGTCAAAGGTGCCTCAAAGGGCGAAGGCCTCGGCAATCAATTCCTCGGCAATATCCGAGAGACGACCGCCACGATCCACGTGGTTCGCTGTTTCGATGATGAGAATGTTGTCCACGTTGATGGGAACACGGATCCCGCCCGTGACGCCGAGACCATCGAACTCGAACTCGGCCTCGCCGACCTAGACACAGTCGAGAAGCGAGCCGACCGCGTTCGACGCGTCGCCAAATCGGGCGACAAACAGGCCCGCACCGAGCTCGAGTTCTTCGAAGCCCTCCGCGAGCACCTCTCCAATGATCAGCCCGCGCGTTCCTTTGAAGTCCCCGATGCGATGCTGGCCGCGTTCAACGAGACCTGCCTGCTCACCGCCAAGCCCGTTCTCTACGTCGCGAACGTGGATGAAGACGGTCTCGCCGAAGGCAACGAACACAGTGCCGCACTCGAAGCCTACGCCCATAGCCGCGGCGCTGAAGTCGTGCGGATTTGCGGGAAGGTTGAAGCCGAGCTTTCCGAACTCGATGACGCCGACAAACGCGAGTTTCTCGCCGACCTCGGCATCGAGGAGCCCGGACTCAACCGACTGATTCGCGCAGCCTACGCCCTACTGAAGCTCGTCACGTTTTTTACTGCAGGTCCGAAAGAGATCCGCGCCTGGACGATCCGGCAGGGAACCCTCGCCCCCCAAGCCGCCGCGGAAATCCACTCGGATTTCGAAAAGCATTTCATTCGCGCAGAAGTGATTCCCTTCGACACCTATCTCGAGTGTGAGGGTGAGGCCGGGGCGAAGGCGAAGGGCGTGATGCAGGTCGAGGGTAAGGACTATCTCGTCAACGACGGCGACGTCGTGTTTTTTCGAACAAGCGCCTGATTATTGGGCGAGCGCGGGGCGCTCTGTCGATCACTGCGTGATCGACCGCTGAAGGCTCTGGCATTGGGCGAGCGCGGGGCGCTCTGGGGGATTTGGTTTGGCGCGACGGGCGAGTCGGCAGATGACGCCGGAAGAGGTGTTGGAGACGCAGTTCGGGGGACCGGATGACGGCGTATTCACGGACGGTTCCTGTGATCCGAACCCGGGACCGGGTGGTTGGGGATGGGTGTGGGTCACGAAGGGCGAGATCGTCGCCCAGGGACATGGCCGGGATCCGGACACGACGAATAACCGCATGGAGCTAATGGCCCTGATCGAAGCGTTCAAGAAGATGCCCGACGATGAAGACATCGTGGCCCATTCTGATAGTCAGCTCTGCGTAAATACGATCAATCAGTGGGCCGCGGGCTGGGAGAAACGTGGCTGGAAGCGTAAGGGAGGGCCGATCAAGAATCTTGATCTGGTTCAGGAACTCTACGCACTCGCTCAAGCCAAACCACGCATCGAACTGCGTTGGATTCGGGCCCACGAAGGCGCGCGCTGGAACGAATACGCGGATGCGTTGGCGGCACTCGGGGCCTAGATAAGGCTCAGGCCAGCACCAGGGCGCAGCCGCAACCTCGGCTCATCTCGCCTAACGTCCTATCGCCTCCAGATGGGCACGCAGGGCATCCGCGCTGAGCCGGTCCAGCGCTCCCGAGGCGCCCGAGCCGTCTCGGTCGAGCTCAACGAGCGCTTCAACTTTCCCCAAGAGCTGATCGTGGATTGAGCGAAAGAACGCGAGGACGTCACTCTTTGATCCCGTCGCCGCTGCCGGATCCTCAACGCCCCAATGCACGGTCATCGGGTGCCCCGGCCAAACCGGACAGGCCTCTTCCGCAGCGTTTCCGCAAACCGTGAAGATCAGATCCAGCTGCGGCGCGTCCGCCTGCGAAAATTCATCCCAACTCTTGCTCCGAAGATTCGCCGTTCCGTATCCCAGCGCTTCCAAGGTTTCGAGAGTCAGGGGATGAGGCGCAGATTTCGGCTGACTTCCTGCGCTCCAGGCTCGAAACCGAGGGACGCCTATTCGCGCAAGCGCTGCCTCGGCCAAGAGGCTCCGCGCCGAGTTCCCTGTACAGAGAAAAAGGACGTTCCAAACTCGGATATCAGAACCGTTCTGCATGTGTCGGCTCGCCTAACGTTCGCTCTCAGCGCCGCCTGGCGCCGAATCGCCCTCGGCTTCCGCTCCCGAAACGGGAACCAACTCCAAGACATCGCTCGAAAAGCTCTTTCCGAAATTCTTGTGCAAGCTAAGAACCTGCGAAAGCGAGGACCTCAGGAGGGCCGGGGACAGCGACGAAATGGGATGCATGAAAGCCGCGTAGGCCACCCCTTCGGCGGTGCCGTAGCGAACGTCTCCTGTACGATGAAAATTGGCTTCCAGCATGATCTGATAGAAACGCGAGTCGAGATTCTGAGTGAGCGCGATCGGCGCGATGATCCGCATCCGGTCATGCGCGGGATCACTGATCAAATAGACGTTCACACCATCGACTTGCGTTTGAATCGCACCCGATGGACCGATAATGGCATCGACCTCGGCCGCAAACAGGCGTTCCATCGTCACCTGGGTCATCGGACGAATCGGAACGCCCTCACCTCCACTCGTTTCGGCGTCTCCGTCCAAAAGATGCGCCCTCTCACCTCCCAGCGAGAAGCCTGCACAGCCATTGAGCGAGAAAACCAAGCCGAGAATCAGAGCGCTCAGCGCGATTTTGTGGGGCATCAACCCTTTGCCTTCGCCGATGAGAGGGCGTCTTTCACAGCAGGCACTTTCGTCTTCCCCAGCTTCGCGACGTATCGAAATTCGTCCGGCGTAATCGGCACAACCGAGAGCCGCCCGCGGCGCACAAGCGCGATTTCAGTCAGCTCCGGGTCCGCTTTAATTTCAGCCAGCGTGACCGGACGCGTGAAGGGCACGACCGGCGCAACATCCACGACGCACCAGCGATCATCCTCGGTGGTCGGATCGGGATAGCTCTCGCCCACGATCTCGGCGATGCCAACGATCTCCTTGCCCTCGTTCGAATGGTAATAGAACGCAAGGTCGCCCAGCTTCATCGCGGCCATGTTATTTCGCGCTTCGTAGTTTCGAACACCGTCCCAATAGGTCTTGCCGTCTTTGACAAGCTCATCCCACGCGTATTTGAACGGTTCCGACTTCATGAGCCAATAGCCGCGCGCCAAGCTGGACCTCCTACTTCAATTTCGATTTAATTCCGCCGGATCATCGCACAACGAGGTCGGCCCCGCGCTATCGCAGATCTTCTGGAACCTGTTTCGTCATATAAACATGGGCGGCGTGCGCTGAAATTGGCCGAGTCAAGAAGCGACTCGCGATGTTCGCACGCACCCAATTGTACCAACCGACGATCACCGAAGGTTGCTGCCCCAATGCCGCGAGACCCCGGCGCGCGACATCTTCCGCGCGCTGTCCCGAATGAGCGATCTCTCCGGCGACTTCCTGGAATTCGGTTTCGGTTGAGCCCGGCTCCAGCACCGTCACATCAATATTGCTGGCGCGAAGTTCCGCCCAAAGCCCCTCGCCCAGAAAGAGATCGAACGCTTTCGTCGCAGCATAGGTGGCATGCAGCGGGATCGGCTGCCGCCCGGCGGCCGAACCGGTAAAGAGCACGCCCCCGCGGCCCCGCTCACGCATCTCCTGAACGAAGGCATGGGTCAGCACGAGGGGCGCTTCGCAGTTGACCGCGACCAGTCGCCGCAGCGCTTCCCGGGGAAGCAAATCAAAGCGCCCCGCCATGCCGAGGCCCGCATTGTTCACAAGCAAGCCAATCTCGAGATCAGCCACGGCATCGATCAATGCCTGCGGCCCGGAAGGCTCGCCCAAATCCGCAACAACGACCTTCGTCTCAATCCCATGATCGCGTTCGAGCTCCGTCGCCAGACTCTGCAGTCGGTCTTCCCGCCGCGCCGTGAGCACGACCTTCATTCCGTCCGCAGCAATCTGCCGCGAAAGCGCCGTTCCGATTCCGGAAGAGGCTCCCGTCACCAGAGCCCATTCACCGTAGCGAGCCGTCAAAGAGAGACTGCGTTGCTCGAAATAATCCCGCGCATTCCAAAAGGCATACGCGAGACCGAGAAAGGGCAGCGCCGGAATCAGGCCGAGCAAGAGGCCGCTCATCCCGCCGGTTTCGAAAACGCTCCAAACGTAAATGCTGAACGCCACCTGCAACGTGTACGCCGTGGCCCAAAAGGCCATCCAGGGGCGACGGCGACGAAAGCCATACACGGCCGCGGCATACACGTACCAATGCGGGAGGGCGAGGAGCTTGGCCCAAAAGCCCTTGAAGAGAATCCCGAACCAGACCTCCTCATCCTCGGCCATGGGCTTTGCGAAAAAGTCCCAGGGCACGTAGATGAAAGCCATATAGGCGCTGAAGATCATCACCGCGCTCATCCACCAGGGACGTTCGCGAAACACATCGTAAAGCCACTCGCGCATCGAAACTCCTTGGCAAGGCACGCCGCGTCTCGGAAATCTAACCGATCCGAAGCCGCGGGAGCGACGAGGAGAGACGCTTTTCGAAATCTCGCTGTGTGTGGATGGCGGCGCCGAGCGGAAGGCGCGGCGCGAATCGCCTATTCGGAGGCGGCGACGGGGAAAAAGAGCTCGAACGCGGTGCCTTCGCCCGGAACGCTCTCAATCAAAGCGGCCCCGCCCACTTCACGCATCACCTCGGCGCAAGTCGCAAGCCCCAGACCGGTCCCCTGGCCTTCCGGCTTTGTCGTGAAAAAGGGCTCGAAAACCTTGTCCCGAATCGATGCATCCATGCCGCAACCATCGTCCTCGACTCGCAAACAGACGTATTCCCCATTCGGAACGCCGGCGGACGTAGAATCGACGCGAAGTCGCTCAGCAGACAGTGCAAACCGTCCAGGGCGCGGCCGATTCTCAGGTTGGGCATCCCGGGCGTTCGATGCCAAATTGAGCAGCAGACGTTCGAAGCGACCCGGATTGAGGTCTATGCACGGAAGGTCAGGCGAAATATCGATATCGACATCGATCCCATTTCCTGCGACGCGCTTAGTCATGCGTTCGAGCCCATGAATGAGTTTCGCGAGACTGACCCGCTCCGTCTCCATCTCCTTCGGACGTGCAAACGAGAGCATCTCCTCGACCATCTGACTTGCGTGCTGCGCCGCTTCGCTGATTTCCTGCACCTCGGTCAGCCCCTTGGCATCCGCGGGCAAAATCATTTCGAGCAGCTCTGCGTTCCCGTCGATAACCGTGAGAACGTTGTTGAAATCATGAGCGACCGAGCTCGCGACCTGGCCCAGCGTCGCAAGGCGATCCGCTCGCTCGAGGCGGTCGCGGCGAGCGGCGAGCTCGGCCTGAAGCCGATGCCGCTCCAAAAAGGAGGCCATCACAGAACCGAGTAGGGAAGCGCTTGCCAGGACCAAGTCCGAGCCGCGGCGCGTAGCCCACCCGGAGCGGACCAAGAAGAATCCATACAGCCCCGTCGATCCCAGACAGGGCACGACCAGCAGCGCATCCATGCCCGCGAGGGAAAGCCCAACATCCGGAACGAAGACACGCTGCGCATGGCCTGAGAGAATTGCCTGCCTCTGCTCGGGGAGGCGGTCGAGGTCGAACTGGGCCGGGAGTTTTCGATTCCCCCGGGCGCAAGGATGAAAGGGACGCGCCTGACGATGGCTCGCGCGAGTCCTCGCAAAAGAAGAGGGGGACGTGAGGCTTTCCGAACAGGGCGCGGCGGCGGTGTAAAATGCGGCGGATTCGGCGTCCAGTCCGAGGGTCAGCGTTTCCAGGGCGTCATCGACCGCGTCCGACCAGGCTTCCGCTGACCGGCTGGCGAGCGCCGGTGCCAGCGCTGCGACACGCTGAACGAAGGCAGCTTCGCGCGAGGCGGCGTCGCGAGGCGGCGTGCGCCACCCTGAGACATCCGTCCGCGCCTGAGCGCCCGGCGTCCCGATTACAACCTCACTCTCAATCTGACCTACCGACATTTCCCGACCCTCGTCCCCATGGCCCACGTAGCCGTTCTCATGAAAAACTTGTCGACGTTGCCGCTGGCGAGCTTGAGTATTCCTCTACGTTTCTACCCTGATGAGAATCCGGATCACCGGGGATTACCCGGGGATCCCTCGGTCGAAACCGGGGGATTCACCCGAATTCGGCAGGCCCCGCCCACAAGCGGTATTCTCCCAGCCCGGACCGGACCCCGATTCACCCCACTGATCCACCCGGAGTAAGGCAAACCATGGGCAGCGTATACGGCCAGCTATTTCGAATTTCGACTTTCGGCGAATCCCACGGCGGGGGCGTTGGCGTCGTGCTCGAAGGCTGCCCGCCTCGGCTCGAAATCGACGTCGCGGAGATTCAGCGCGATCTCGATCGCCGAAAGCCGGGCCAGAGCGTCCTCACCACCCCGCGCCAAGAAGCCGACCAGGCCGAAATCCTCTCAGGCGTTTTCGAAGGCCGCACGATCGGCTCCCCCATCGCCATTGCGGTCCGAAACAAGGACGCCCGCCCGAGCGCCTATGAAGACATGCGCGATCTCTACCGCCCCTCCCACGCGGACTACACCACCGAGGCGAAATACGGAATTCGAAACTGGCAGGGCGGCGGTCGGGCCAGCGCTCGGGAAACGATCGGTCGCGTCGCCGCGGGGGCCATCGCGCGCAAACTCCTTCATGAAGTCGCCGGCATCGAAGTCCTCAGCTGGGTGCGCCGGGTGCAGGAGATTGATTCGAAGGTCGATCCCGAAACGGTGACCCTCGCCGAGATCGATTCGAATGATGTCCGATGCCCCGACACGGACGCCGCGGAAAAAATGTATCAGCTGATCGACGATCTACGGCGCAAGGGGGACTCTGTGGGCGGCGTGGTCGAATGCGTTGCACGGCGCGTACCCGTCGGCCTTGGGGATCCCGTCTTCGACAAGCTCGAAGCCGACCTAGCCAAAGCCATGATGTCGCTCCCTGCGGCAAAAGGTTTCGAAATCGGCTCTGGTTTCGGCGGCACCTCGCTCACCGGCAGCCAGCATAACGATGCCTTCGTGACGGACGCAGACGGACGAACGCGGACCGCCTCGAACCGATCCGGCGGCATCCAGGGCGGCATCAGCAACGGAGAATCGATCAATCTCCGCATCGCCTTCAAGCCCACCGCCACAATTCGCGCGGCGCAGCAAACCGTGAACCGGGATGGCGAAGCCGTCACCCTCGAAGCCGGCGGGCGTCATGACCCCTGCGTCCTGCCCCGCGCGGTCCCGATGGTCGAGGCAATGGTCTGCCTGACCTTGGCGGACCACCTCCTCCGCCAGCGCGCGATCGATATCCTCCCCGCGATGGAATAGCGGCGCTCCACTCAGCTGCAGCGATCGTGTTAGGCCGGATTTTCCGCTAGCCAAGCTTGGATTCGCTGGTCGGCGCCTTCTTCCATCGTGTCGACGAGGCGAGCGATCCGGTCTCCCGAAAAAGTCGCGTGCTCTGTACCGCCGAAGACGAGGTCAGCCTCCCCTGCTGTGCTGTACGTGCCGCGCCACTCGAACTCGATCGTGCCCTCGCCGATTTTCGGTGCCCCAACGATCTCGGTCAGCCGGTTCTCAAATCTTCGATCGAGTTCGTTGACCACATCGTTAAATTGCCGGAGCACGGCGTCTCGCCCCACCCATTCGCCTCCAAGCGGAGGCTCGCCCGTCACGGAATAGACGGCGTCTTCGGTAAAATACGGCTCGAGCTGGGACCAGTCATCGTCCTCGTAGGCCTTCTCGAAGGCGGCGGCATACTCGAGAAATCTTCGCGCGGGTTCCAAAGGAAAACTCCTTGATGAGGCCCTAGCCGGGCTTAGCCGGGGACCTAACCATCTGCGGGCGCGTGCGATTAGCCTAGCGTGAAGTCGGCTGGCTGTCCCTGACCGCGCGCCCAACTCTATCCACCCTAGCCACCCAACTCACCGCCTCAAGGCAGAAGCGTGAACCCCGCAACCGCAGACAAGAGCGCTGCCCCTAAGCTCGCGGCTGCCCCTAGGCGATGAATGCCACGGACCTCCTGATCGCCCCGAGACAGGGCGCGCCCGGTCCAACCCGTCCAGCTAAAAAGCCCCAAGACGATCACGCCCAAGATGCCGTGAAAACTATCGAAAGCGGCGCGCTCGCGAAAAAGCAGCATGGAAACCGGTCCCATCGCGAAACCCACCCAAACCAGAATCATCGCGAGCCGACCGAAGCGGAGATGCGCTTCCCGAAGATCCTTCCCCACGCGCGCCGATCGCGCGCGAAGCCGGCGAATATCGAGTCCGAGCTTTGCAGTCCGAAGGGCGACGACAAGCGTCAGCACCATCCAAGCCGGATGAACGAATGCGAGCACGTGTTATTCGATCTTAAAGATCGCGCCCTCGGGCAGGTCGCGGGTCAACATGTCCATCGAACGCTTCAAGTAGTCCGCGTCACGAGACTCAAGCGTGAGCATGACTCGGTATTCTTCTTCGTTGATGCGCGGATATGAGCCTAACATCAACTGCGGAAATTCCTTGAGCAGATCGTTCAAGATATCCGCGATATCACTCTCATTCTCGCGTACGTACACCTTCTGCAAATGGAAGGGCACACCGGCGAAGCGGTCGCGAATGGAATGAAATTTCTTCTCGAAGAGCTCAGGAATGCCGGGGAAGATATGAACGTTCTCGACGACGACAACCGGGAACCAAAGCCCGCCAACATCCAAAACTTCGGCACCTTCCGGAATCAAGGCCATCTTTTTCATGGCATCGTTGATGGGCTTTTCCGAGTACCGCTCCATCCGGTCCACCATCGACTGGTTCATCACGATCTCGCGATCGAAGGCCGCCGCAATGCCGTCCATCGTCAGATCGTCATGGGTCGGACCGATTCCGCCGGAAGTAAAAACGAAATCGTAGGCCGCGGACATCGACCGCGTTTCCGCGGCGATCGTTTCAATGATGTCGGGAATGGTCAGGATGCGTTCCAGCTCGACACCGAGCTTGCGAAGCTCAATAGCGAGGAAGGGCGAGTTCGTATCTTGAACCTTGCCCGAAAGAATCTCATTTCCGATGACGAGAAGCGACGCTGTCGACATGCCCCAGAACTTAACCCAGCCGCGCGTGGCTCCAAGGGAGAGTCTTCCAGGGCCGCCGAATCTGTGGGGCGATCTGGCGGCGTGAGATCCTTGCGTAGCCCGGCAGTAAAAGGGCAAATTCCGGGTCTCGCTGAAAGAATCCCCCCACAGGAATACATAGAAGGCGCGTGCCGTCTAAACTCTGGCCGACATGCGATGCGAAATCCGATTCAAACCCTCGAACCGATCGATTGAAATCGAAGCCGAGGAAATGACACTTCTCCAGGCGGCTCTGGCGGCTGGCCTCCCCGTCGCCAGCGCCTGCAGTGAAAACGGGGCCTGTGCACGATGCGGCCTCGAAATCCTTGAGGGCGCCGAGACGCTCGAGGCCGAGACCGAACGTGAGACGCGCATCAAGGCGCGCAACCGAATCGACCCTGAACTCCGACTCGCCTGCCGGGTGCGCCCTAAAAGCGATCTAACCTGTCGCGCGCGCTACTGGTGAAGGGTGAAGAACAAGGAGGCCCGACCGTGAACGCACCTGCCCGAAGAGCTCTGCTGATTGTCGATCACGGCACGCGCAGCGAATCCGCCAACCAGCGCTTTGCGGAGTTCGCGGCGGGCGTCGCCTCAAAGCGACCCGACTGGATCGTCACCCACGCCCACATGGAACTCTCGGAACCCGGCTTCGCTATCGGCATCGACCACCTCGTCGAACAAGGCGCTCGGGAGATTCTCGTCCACCTCCATTTTTTGGGCCACGGCTACCACATCCGCGAAACGATTCCCGAACTCCTCGATGAGGCTCGGGCACGGCATCCGGAAATCTGCATCCAGACGACAAAGCCCCTGGGCGATGATCCTCGCCTGGTCGATATCGTGCTCGACCGCATGCAGGACCACGAGGCGCAGAGTCTCTAATAGCTACCGGCCCGCGCGGGCCCCGCCGGCGGTGCTCGACTCAGCCCGCCCCACTCGCACGCCAGCGTTCGAAGGCGAAGAGCGCGGCGTGAACGAGCGCATGATCGATTTCACCCCGATCGAGGGCACCCCACACCTCCGCATGCGGGAGAAGCTCGACCATTGTCTCTTCCGTAGGGCCGTTTTGAATCGCGGCCACTTCTTTGCAGTCGAGCGCGACCTGCATATGCACGCGATTCGTGAAGAGCGCCGGGTTCGGGTTGACTGAACCGAGGGGGACGATCCGCCCCGCCGCGTAACCCGTTTCCTCGAGAAGCTCCCGCGCGCCCGCAACTTCCGGCGATTCCCCGGGATCGACGATGCCACCAGGAATCTCAAGCGTCACTTCTCGGGATCCCTGACGGAATTGTCGCACCATCACCAGATCCTCTTCCGGCGTGAGTGCGACGACGTTGACCCAGTCCGCGGACTCGATGCGGAAGAAGGGATGCTCGGTACCCGCGGTCGGCGACTGCATCGTCGAACGGTGGACATCGAAGACCTTGCAATGTTGGAGATGTTCGTCCGCAAGGACGCGCCAGGGCTTAGGTTGGTTTGGATTCATCGCGCAAGCCTACCACGAAGTGGCGAGTGGAATGCTACGCTGCCGCCCCACTCGAAGGCGACCCGACCGTGAATCCGAATTCGGCAGACAGCACCATGAGCGAGCGCCGGAACGAGCTCTTCGAGCGCGGCGGTCATCTCTTCATGGTCGTCGCGGCGGTCTTCGTCGGTCTCGCCGGCGCGATCGGCGCCGTGCTGTTCCGACTGTTGATTCGCCTGATCCAAGGCTTCGCCTTCGAAGGAACAGAGGGCGTCGCTGCGGTCTTCGAGGAAGGCCTCGCGGCGGAAACACACGATCCTCTCGACGTCGCCCGAGAGCTCGCCTGGTATTGGCGCATTGCGATCCCTGCCGTGGGCGGCCTGCTCGTTGGACCGATGATCTACTTTTTTGCCCGCGAAGCGCGAGGACACGGCATTCCCGAGGTCATGAAGGCCGTCGCGATCCGAGGCGGGGTGATCCGGGCTCGGATCGTCGGCGTGAAGGCCGTCGCCTCCGCGATTTCAATCGGAACGGGCGGCTCCGTCGGCCGCGAAGGGCCGATCGTTCAGATCGGTTCGGCCTTCGGCTCGACCGTCGGCCAATGGCTCAAGCTGAATACCGCGGGCGTGCGTACCCTCGTCGGTTGCGGTGCCGCGGCAGGTATTTCCGCGACCTTCAATGCGCCCATCGCTGGCGCCATCTTCGCCGCCGAGATCATCGTCGGTGATTTTGCCGTCACCCAGTTCACGCCCATCGTGATCAGCTCCGTCGTCGCTTCCGTGCTGACACGTTATGCCGTCGGCAACCACCCCGCGTTCATTGTCCCGGACTACGAAATCGTCAGCCCCTTCGAACTCCTGCCCTATATGGCCGCGGGCATCGTCGCAGGACTGGTCGCCGTAGCCTTCATCCGAACGCTCTCCCTTTCCGAAGATCTCTTCGCCAAGACCCCTCTTCCTGAATGGTCCCGCGCTGCCGTCGGTGGCGCACTCGTGGGCATCATCGCACTCTGGCTGCCTAACATTTACGGAGTCGGTTACACCACGATCGGCGGCGCCCTCGAAGGCAACCTCCCCCTCGTCCTGATGGCGGTTCTGGTTTTCGCAAAAATCCTCGCGACCTCTATTACGATCGGCTCCGGCGGCTCCGGCGGCGTCTTCGCCCCCTCGCTCTTCCTTGGCGCGATGGCGGGCGGCGTGGTCGGCACCCTGGTCGAAGACTATTTCCCGGGCGCGACGGGCAGCTCCGGCGCCTACGCCCTCGTCACAATGGGCGCTGTCGTCGCCGCAGCGACCCACGCGCCCATCTCCGCGATCATCATCATCTTCGAACTCACCCAGACCATCGACATTATCCCGGCCTTGATGACGGCCTGCGTGATCAGCACCCTGGTCTCACAGCTCCTCTACCGCGATTCGATCTACACCACCAAGCTTCGCCGCCAAGGCATCGACATTCACGAAGCCCTCGATCCCAACGTGTTAAAGGGCCTCTACGTCCGAGATGTGATGGTGCGCGACCCCGACGTCCTGCCCGCTTCTGCCAATTTTCGAACCGTGCTCGACCTCGTCGTCACAAGCCCCCATAGCCAGTTCTATGTCGAGAGCCCGAACGGTGACCATCTCGGCGCCATCTCACTCGCCGAACTGCGACGGCTGATTTACGACCAGGACACGCTGCAGCATGTCGTCGTCGCGGGCGATCTCGTCGACACGAGCCACCCCACCATCACCGACGCCGCCGACCTTTCCGTTGTGATGAAGATCTTCAGCACAACGGAAGTGGATGAAATCGCCGTCGTCGACGCAGCGGACCGAAAGAGTCTCGTGGGAACGGTGCGCGAAAAGGATGTCATCGAAGCGAGCAACCAAGAACAGATTCGCCGCGACCTTGCCGGCGGATTCCATACCGGCCTCGGCGCCGCGGGATCCGGTCAAACGGTGGAGCTAGGCGACGGATACCAGCTGCGTGAAATCATGGCCCCGCCCCACGTGACGGGGCGGACGCTGCGCCAGCTGACGCTGCGCGAACGCGTCGGGGTCCAAGTCCTGTTGGTGCGCTCCAAGATGGCCGCGGGCGACTCGCAGCTCCGCGTCCCCCACGGCGAAGACGTACTCGTCGAAGGGGATAACGTCATCGTCGCCGGTACGCGGGAAGCGCTGGATATGCTCGACGCACTCAGCTCTCAGCCGCCGCCAGATGAGAACTAACATCTGAAATGCGTCGCTAGCTGCGCTCCGACAACAAGAGCGTCACGCCCGCATCACCCGGCGAAAGCGGCTCTTTCGTCTCGCTCGAAATATCCCCAGCACCCCGCGTCATCGCATTTCCGTCCGCGTCAAGCCGCGCCGAAAGCGAGATCGCCCCCGCAAAGCGCATACTCGGAATCATCACGTCCTCCGGACCGATTGTGAAGTCGAGAGGAAAGCTCGGGTTCGGAATGCGCAGCACCGCAAGCGGCGGCCCGCCCCGGGCGCCTTGAGGTCGCGCAATCACGAAAAGTACACCGCCGTCGGGCCGCGCCATCGCGAGATTCTCTGCGAGCCGAATCTCACCCGAAATCGGAGGCGCGGAAGAACTCGCCGCCGCCGTCGCTGATCCTTCCGCACGACTCGGGGGCAGCGCCGTCCGGTCCGGCAGGCCCGCCGTATTGCCACGCGTCCCCGTGCCGCTTCCGGCCCCCGCTGCCGCGCCCATTCCCGAGGCCCCCGGCCCCGCAGACCCGGGCCCGCTCGGCGCGTCCGGAAAGATCCGCGCCAGATCCGGCGGGCTCGGCTCCTCACCCGCCTGATAAGGCTCGATATTGCGATCACATCCGCTCAGCAAGCCAAGCAGAAGAAGAGGGAGTACCAACAAGGCGCTCAGCGACGAAGAATGCGACGTTTCCGACATGAGATGCACCGTAGCGCGGCCCGCCCCCCGAACCCATCAAGGCCACCTCCTGATCCGCCGCTAAATCGGATGTGCAGATCTCATCTCGACCGACGCGACCGACGCGCTGGGCAATCCCCGGCACCATCCTGCTCCTCCTGATCGGGGGCGGCGAAGCCCTGGCCGAGAACGGCCGCGATCTCCGCGCCCTCCCGAAAGCCCAAGCTGCTGAAGTACCAGCGCTTTCCTGCCCCGCCGAGATGATTCTCGGAACCGGCCCCGCAGATGCCGAGATCCTTTCGGCAGAGGCTTCGGTGGGCGTGCGTGCGTTTTGGTGCGAGCGCTACGACGCATTCGGCCGGGCGAAACGGCTCGGCCCGTACCGCGAGGTCTACGCGAACGGACAGATCAGGCTCGAGGCAACCTATGTAAAAGCGGGTTCAGGCGTCCGCCTCGAAGGACCGGTGGAAATTCGCAACGAAGATGGCAGTCCCTTTCTCAAGGGCTTCCTCAAACAGGGAGAATGGGACGGACCTTTCGAGATCTTCTACGACGAGACGCCCCCGGCGCGGACGACCTCTCCCGCTCCTGCAGCCGTGACTCAGACCTCACCTCAGGCTGCGCCTCGTGCGATGTCTAAGACGGACCAGCTCGATACGATCTGGCCAATTGGCCCCACGCCGCCCCAGAACCCCCTGGGACCCCCGCAGAACGTGCCGAACAGCGGGGATAAGAGAAGTCCTTCGCGCGACGAACTCAGCGCCGCCAATTAGGATTCCGCAAGACGAGAAGCGTGATACGCTCGCGGGACAACACTGCTTGTTTCTTTTCGCCTAGGGGTGGTCGCGCGCCGAGCTGCGCAGCGACCTGAGAGCAGACCCTTCGAACCTGATCTCGTCTCTCGTGTTGTGAGTCGTGCGGGCCGGCGCTTTCGATTTCGATCGAAGCCCTGCAAGCGCATCACAATCCATGAGGGCCGCGCGTAGGGAAGGCCCATAGCATGACCGTCGATCTTTCTTCTCCGAATTCCAAGTACTCCCTCCCCGCCTTGGGGAATAACCCGTCCTCTTCCGCGCAGGGCACGACGCCGGGAAGTTTCGCGAACACGCCGAGCATTGGCGGGCCGCTGACTTTCTCGTCGCCGGACACCCCCGGCATGCCCCAGCCTTCCGACAAGACGGCCTGGGATTTCATGCCCGCCGATTGGCGTCCGCTTGCGAAGGGCGAACGCCTCGCGGAACCCGCGCATCCCGAACATGCCCCGGCGAACGCGTTCGCATTCGCCGCACCCGAAGGCTTCGAACCGATCACGCAGCTTGAGCATGCCCGCCTCGGCTTCGTGACGGGGGAGATGAAACGCGTCGCCGAACGCGAACCCCACCTCTCGCCCGAAGAAGTGCGTGACGAAGTCGCCGCGGGTCGCATGGTGATTCCCGCCAACCGGATTCACCTGAAGAACGGTCTCGATCCGATGGCGATCGGCCGAGCGTCGCTCACGAAGATCAATGCGAATATGGGTGCGTCGCCGATTTCGAGCGGCACCGACGAAGAGATCGAAAAGCTTCGCTGGGCCGAGCGCTGGGAAGCGGACACTGTGATGGATCTCTCGACCGGCGGCGATGTCGACGGAACGCGAGGGGCAATCTGCGAAGCATCGACCGTGCCGATCGGGACGGTGCCGATCTATTCGATGATCCTCGACAAGAAGATTGAGGATCTCGACCGCGAGATCGTGCTCGAGGCGCTTGAGCACCAGGCACAGCAGGGCGTGGACTATTTCACGATCCACGCCGGCGTGCGCCGCGCGCATCTCCCCCATGTCGCGAAGCGCCTCATCGGAATCGTGAGTCGTGGCGGGAGCTTACTCGCGAAATGGATGATCCATCACGAGCAAGAAAACCTGATGGAACAGATCTGGGATGATATTTGCGAAATCGTTCGCAAATACGATGTGACCTTCTCGATCGGCGATGGACTGCGCCCCGGCGGCCTCTCCGACGCGACGGACCTCGCCCAGCTCGGCGAGCTCCAGGCCCTCGGCGAACTCACGGAACGTGCGTGGCGCCACGGCTGCCAGGTCATGATCGAAGGCCCCGGACACGTGCCTTTCGATCAGATCGAGTTCAACATGAAGCTCCAGCGAAGGCTCTGTCACGGCGCGCCCTTCTATGTCCTCGGCCCCTTGGTCACCGACATCTTTCCCGGCTACGACCATATCACCAGCTCGATCGGCGCGACCGCCGCGGCGTATCACGGTGCATCGATGCTCTGTTACGTCACGCCGAAAGAGCATCTCGGCCTGCCCAAGAAAGACGACGTGAAGCAGGGCTGCGTCGCCTACAAGATTGCGGCCCATGCCGCGGACGTGGCCCTCGGCATTCCGGCCGCCCGCGACCGGGACGACGAACTCACGAAGGCGCGCGCTGCGCTGAACTGGGAAAAGCATTTCGAGCTTTCTTTCGATCCCGATCTCGCCCGCGCCTATCACGACGAAGATCTCGACGTGGATACGGATTTCTGTGCGATGTGCGGGCACGATTGGTGCTCCGTGCGGATCAGCAAGGAGATCAATCTCTTCGTTTCCGGTAAGGACGAGGATTACCAATGGGATAAGCCGAAGATCACGGCCGCTCTCACTCAGACCCAAAGGGAAATCCTCGAACAGCGCGGTGTGCTCTCGCCTGAGGAGATCCATCGCCTCGCTTCGAAGACCCAGGGCGCGATGGGCGCGGATGCGGACAAAGCCGCTTGTCATAGCGATCTGGCCGACGATAATTCCGCCCAAGCGATTCAGTCTCAGCGCCTCGATCCAGAGACCCTCGAACCCATCGAGGGCGCCTCGGGCAGCTCGGCATAGTCAACCAAACAGGCGATGATTCAGATTCTGCGTTCACAACTCGTGTTGCGCTCAGCCCTTTGGCTCTCCTTGGGAAGCTGGGTTGGGTCCTGGGCTTTCTTCGCCTTCGTCGTCTCGCGGATCGCCTTTCAAGTCCTGCCGGGTGATGTGGCGGGGGATCTCGCAGGCGACCTCCTGGCCGTCCTTCACTACTGGGGCGCGGGCGCAGGCCTTGTCGCCGCAGCCGCCGCGATTGGCCTCGGCCGGCGTGGCCTGCCTGTCTTCATCCCCATCGGCCTCGCCCTGGTCTGCCTCGCCAGCGAGACCTGGCTCTCCCCCGCAGTCGCCGCCGTCCGCCCAAGCTCCCTGGGCGTGGGGAGCACCGCCGAATTACAACAGCGTTTTGGAACCCTTCACCGGCTCTCGCTCGGCCTCTTCATGGCCATGCATCTGGTTTCGGCGATCTTGATCGTCATCCACGCCCGGCTCGATGCGCAGGAAGCCCAGAAACAACACGAGACCTAGGGAAATCGGTCGCATCGCGCCGTAACGTGCTGAAATTGCGACAAAAATGGATAGCCCTGTCGTTGCGCTTGGTGTATCCTACCGGTTCTATCGAAAATCCTAAGCAATTTCAATGACTTGCAGCTGCGGGCGCGTTGGGAGACGAGGCTAAAGGCCCCATCTTCCGAGGAACCCGTCAAGCTGAC
This sequence comes from Myxococcota bacterium, assembly GCA_045106235.1. GTDB lineage: Bacteria > Myxococcota_A > UBA9160 > UBA9160 > UBA4427 > UBA4427. The sequence continues at coordinate 75,498 of JBGCEJ010000008.1, read as the reverse complement.
TCTTGAAATGGATTGTCGCCAGGAGTCGAGTGATCGAAGCGACAGGAACGATCTAGCCTTAACAGACCGGAATCGGCCCACAAACGACCCGTCTGAGGAAAGAGAACGATGAGCGACATCAAGATCAAGCTTGCCCTCGAATTCAATATCTCCGAAAGCGATCTCGAAGACGGACTCGCCGAATACGACGAGCTGAGTGTCGATAGCCTGATTTCACAGATCCTGGATAAGTCGATCGCAATCGACGATGTCGACTGCAAGGTGGTCGAAGGCCCGAACACCCTCGAAGAAGTGGACGCCCAGCGAGCGGCTTCGAACGCGGGCTAAGTCTTTTCCTCCGGGCCGTGAAGCCCCACTCACACAGTACAAGTACATTCGAACGGACGTACACACGCTCGATCGAGCGCATGCACAACCTGTTGATCGCCTGCCACTGCGACCATGCGGCACCCATGCGTGCGCCCACGCCCACGCCCACGCCCGGTGGAGCCGTTCTGAACGCCACCGGGACAAATTGACTGGCTAGCCAAAGAGTTCGAGCTGAGTCGAGGTGGTCGAAGAAGGCTTCCTCTTCCCACGCCCCCTCGCACTACCGGCCACGCGTCCCTCGGTTCGATCCGCTCCAAAGATGGCCAAGGTACCTTGAGCGGATTGGGGGACGGGCGACTGCCCTTCGACCTGGCCGCGCGGCTTAGCCCGCTTCCGCGCCGCCGCTGGCTTAGCCTTCTTTACAGCCTTCACTTCGCTCGAAGGACTCTGCAGGCCCGGCTGATAAATCCCCTCCGCCCGGCACCACTCAAGAATCTGCGCGTAATACGCGCGGAATCGGAGCCCGTGATTGAAGTGCTTGAGGTGGGCCAGCTCATGACAGAGCGTGCTGACAAGGCTTGAATATTTAAGCGGCTTTCCCGTGGTCACATGCCGAAGCCGAATCCGAATCGTGCCGTCGGAAAAGCAAACCCCGTAGCGGCTCTTCACATTCGCGCGCTCGGGTTCGAGAACCCGGTAGCGAAGACCAAATCGCGCACAGATCCGCTGCGCATCCCGTTCCAGGCGCGCCATCAGCTCCTTTTTCTCACGACGGTCCAGTCTCGACCTCCCCCCAGGCGAGAGTTTCGTCAGCATCCACGCTGCAGTCAACGCCAAGCGTTCCTCCCGGCTAGACTAGGACGATGGTCGAGATTGAATCGCTCCCGCTTTTTCCGTTATCGGACGTCGTGCTTCTGCCCGAGGTCTCGGTCCCGCTCTATATCTTCGAGCCCCGCTATCGGCAGATGATGAAGGATGCTCTCGCGGGCTCCCATCTGATTGGCATGGTGACCGTGCGCCCCGACAGCGTCGAGGAGATGGCCGGGGATCCCCGGATCTTCCCGATTGGCTGCGTTGGACGGATCGCACATTGGCAGGAACGTCCTGACGGCACCTTCCAGCTCCTCCTCGTCGGTGAACAGCGCTTCCGAATCCGCGAAGAACAGCCGAAGAACAGCGAATGTCTCTATCGATCCGCGCATGTTGAGCTGCTCGAAGACCGCCAGCCCCAGACCCCCGCTGACTTCGCCGAGCTCAATCAGGGCCGCGAAGATCTACTCGTGGATCTCGACCGATTGATCCGCCGATCGATTTCCGAAGACCAAGATCCACATGAAGTGTTAAGTCATTTCGAAGAATTGCCACCGGCGCGACTCGTGAATGCACTCACTCAAGCCATTTCGTTTCGCCCGATTGAAAGACAGCAATTGCTCGAAGCCGATTCAGTTCTCAATCGGTTCGAAATCATGCAAGATTTGTTGCGCTTTCAGCTCGCAGAAATCGGCGGGGCGCCAACCGATGCGAAACCCCTCCCGAATTAAATCGACTGAACTTTTTCTCTCCGTAATTTCGACGATATTTAAGATAGATCGAGAAAAATGGAGATTTTTAAAGTTTATGATTTCGTAAACATCGGTTCATTCGGATGCCATCGGCATTCGAGCAGTTCTTCGCAAGATCCCCGAAGCCCCTTGAATCTCTTCGGAATTTCAAAGACAAACGCTGGTTAAAACCCGTGAGAGCATGGTTTGAGGGGGTTAATCAAAAGTGTCACTCGATCGTCACGATCAAGAATGCGTTTCGTTGCCTTCCCGATGCACAAGTGGTTAACTGGCCTTCATTCGGGAAGCACCCATTTCGAACCCATCCAAACCCGCTTCAATCGCGCGAAACCGGCCCAAATCGGCTGCGTAGATACAAACATTGAGGCGACTCCCCCCCGCTCCTCAACCCCCTCGGCGGGTTGGCTTGGCGGCGGATCCGAGGGACTTGAAATGGGTCCTTTCCGAAGTGCTGAACACAGCTGAATTTTGATCAGCGCTTACTCAAACTTTTTCTTTCGTGGTTTCCGTCGAATGACCTTTTCGCCCAAGGTCTGGGGTGACGCTTTGCGCCGCCTCCAGAAAGACATCCCTGACTTTGCTTTTGAGGCTTGGATTGAGCCTCTTCAAGTCAAACTCAACGACGATTCCATCGTACTCGGCTGCCCCAGCTCATTTCATTGCGATCGTGTTCGCATGCATCATGCCGAAGCGATCCAAGAGATCATCCAAGAACTGACGGGCCGCCGTCCGCATCTTGAGATTCTGCCTCTCTCCAAATTTGCTCAGGCTTCGGGACGAACGTTCAGCAGCAGCTCGAACACCGGGGCGTTCGCGGATCACGACGTCCAAGCGCAAGAAGAAGAGGCTGCCCTCCGCGCTGAACTTCGCACGCCGCTCCGCGTCGTTGCCGGCCAGCAGGCCCAAACGCAGGCCTTGGCCAGCGGTGATACGAAGGGCGTCAGCGCGTTTCGCGCCTCGCCTGGCACGCAGGTCAGCTCAAGCACTTCTGGGTCGGTCTCTTCATCTGCCTCCGCCCCCGCCTCGCCTTTCGCCGCCGCCCCTCCTTTCGCCGCCGCCTCCGCCCTTCGGGTCGAAGGAGCGACGGCATCAGGCTCGAGCGCGTCGAAGGGGCCCTCGAGCGAGAGCTCCGGCGCGCGGGCTGAGACGGGGCACCTGGCCAAGCGGATTCCGAGCAAACAGCCGCCTTCCGAGCGACCGGACGGCGAGAGCCAGATGATCTCTTCCAAGAACGCGTCGAAGGGATTCGACCCGTCGCGTGGGGAAGCGCCGCGGCTGCAGAGCAGAGCGCAGAAGCGGCCGCTGAGCCAGAACAGCGAGCTTGGGCTCTCTCTCGATGGTGCAGCGCCAGCTCAAGGCGAACTGCCTTTTAGCTTCGAGAGCTTCGTCGTTGGCCCCTGCAATTCGCTCGCGCGGGAAGCGGCTCTTGCCCTTGCACGACAGCGCCAGCGCAGCCTCAACCAGATCTACCTCGGCGGCGAGGCCGGCATGGGGAAGACACATCTCTCCCGCGCGACGGCCATCGAAGCGCGACGACATTTGAATCTCGGCGAGCTGACTTCGGGCGGCGCACATACGAACGCCCGAGTCCAAGCCAACGCGCCGCGCGCTAACACCGCGCACGCCCAAACGGGTCGCCCGGGCATCGTCTACACGACGGCCGAGCAGTTCACGAGCGAGTTCGTCTCGGCGATGCGACATGGTCGCTCCGATGAATTCAAGAAGCGCTACCGCGGACCGATTGGCTTGCTCATCGTTGAGGACGTGCAGTCCTTTGAAGGACGAGCGAAGACTCAGCTCGAGCTCTTCAATACGATCGAACATGTTCTCGATGCCGGCGGGCGCGTCATGCTCACGGGAGACCGATCACCCCGCGACTTTGGTGGCCTCGACGCGCGCATGCGCGAGCAGCTCAGCCGCGGCTTCGTCGCCGAACTCGAAGCGCCGGACGCCTTAGTTCGTCGGCATCTTCTGCGCTCGAAAGCGGCGGCAGGGGGCGTTCATCTCCCGGAAGATTGCCTCGACCTCCTCGTCGAGTCGACCGAGGGCAGTGTACGCGACATCGAAAGCGTCCTGATCCAGGTCGTCACGACCTCTTCGCTTCTCGGCCGTGCGATCGATCTCGACCTGACTCGCGAGGCCGTCGCGCTGAAGTCAGGAGCGAGCTCAACACTCGCCCCCAAGACGATTGCCGTCTCGGAGATCGTCCGCATCGTCGCCGCGTTCTTCGGCAAGCGACCCGAAGCACTGGCTTCACGCTCGCGAAGGCGGGACGTTTTGGTTCCCCGCCAACTCGCGATGTATCTCGCCCATCGGTATACCGAAGCTTCGCTGACGGAGATCGGCAAGGGCCTCGGACGCGACCACCCTGCGGTGCGCAATGCCGTCAAGCGCGTCGAGCGGCTCGTCCTCGAGAACGCGCCCATGCGCTACCAGGTCGAGGCTCTGTCCGAACGCATCGACCAGACCCTCAAGAACCAGGCCGAAGACGCCACGCGTTAGGCTTCACTAAGCCGAACCAGACGCGTCTACTCGGCCTTCTCTCGGCCTTTATCTAGGCCTTCCTTACGCTTTTTACTAGGCCGCTGGAGCCGCTGCTCCGTTTGGCGCCGCTGGCCCACCTTCTTCGCGAGCCTGATCGAGGGACTTCCGCCAGCGTGCCGGTCCGGAAAGCTCGACATCGGCTTCCGGTTCGAGCGAGGGCGGATCGAGTGCCGGATCTTCGAAGCGTTGAATCGTCTTGTAGAGCGTTGTTCGCTCGACGGGGACGCGGCCGAGTTCGCGGATGAGTCGGCGGAACTCTTCCGGCGGCGTATTCTCGCCGTGATCGGCACCGGATTCCCGACTAATGGACTCTTCCATCAAGGTGCCACCGAAATCGTTTGCCCCGGCACTCAGTGCCATCTGTCCGAGCTTATGTCCCATCTTCACCCATGAAACCTGGATATTCGTAATCCATGGCCGCAGGAAAAGGCGTGAAACAGCAATAATCCGGAGGTCCTCTTCCATCGAAGGACCGGGGCGAGAACCGAGCAGGTTATAGAGCAGGTTCCGTTCGTGAATGAAGCCGAGAGGCACGAACTCTGTAAAGCCGCCCGTCTCTTTCTGGATTTCGCGCAGGAGGTCCAGATGGCCGGCGATATGATGAGGCTTTTCGATATGCCCGTACATCAGCGTCGAGGTCGAGCGGAGGCCTATGCCATGAGCGGCCTTGATGATCTCGACCCAGCGATCCGTCTTCAGCTTGTTAGGCGATAGGATATCCCGGACTTCGTCGTCGAGAATTTCCGCCGCGGTTCCGGGCATCGTCCCGAGCCCAGCGTCGACGAGCCATTGCAAATAGGCTGAGAGCTCCATCCCGCTCTTCTTGTGCGCGAAATCCATCTCTTCGGGCGAGTACGCATGGATATGGAGGTCGGGATACTCCGCCTTCACCGCCTTCAAGATATCTCGGTAATGCTCGTGGTTCTTGTTGGGATGAATGCCTCCTTGAATGCAGACCTCGCTCGCGCCCCGCGCGACTGCATTTGCGCATTTTTCAAGGATCTCTTCATGACTTCGGTCGAAGGACTCTTCCTTGTCGTCTTTGTGCCGAGCGAAGCCGCAAAAAGAACATCCGACATAACACACGTTCGTGAAGTTGATATTTCGGCAGACCACATACGTCACGTCGTCGCCGCAATCGCGCTTCCGGGCAAGGTCTGCCGCGGCAATCAAAGCATGGAAATCGAGGCCCTGGACCGTAAGGAGTCGCTCCGCATCCTTCGCGGTCAGCTCCTTCCCTTCCAGCGCGCCCTCGAGCAGGCTGCGCACGTCACTCGAAACAGCGGCGGTAAGTTGATCAAACATGTCAAGCGGCCTCCTCGTCGGACTGGTTGTTCTTCCGCTGCGCATAGCCCTCGTCGTTGGCGTATTTAGGCAGCAGTGCCCGCATTTGCGGGTCAAAGAATTCGGGACGTTCAAGGATCCAGTCGGGGTAGACCGGTCCTCGTTCGAAAAGTTTGAAGCCAGCGGCTTCCGTATCCGCACGAAGTTGGCGCAGCGCGGGCCAGGGAGCCTCGGGGTTGATGAAATCCACCGTGACCGGCGAAACACCGCCCCAATCGTCAACCCCCGCATTCAGCAAGCGCGGCAGCATATCGGCACCCAGGTTAGGCGGCGCCTGCACATGCACGCTTCGCGGCAAAATCAATCGCGCGAGGGCAACCCAGCCGACGACCTGATCGTCCTCCAGCGGGGAGACCGCACGCATCTTCGTACCGGGCTTCGGATGGAACGGCTGAATAATGGCTTCCTGAATATGGCCGTAGCGAAGCGCCAGATCGCGAATCGCCCACAACGTATCAACCCGCTCCGCGTTGTTTTCGCCGATGCCAAGCAGCATCCCGCTGGTGAACGGAATCTTCAGCTCGCCGGCCTCTTCATGCATCTTGATTCGCGTCGCCGGCTCTTTGTCGGGCGCGTGGAAATGCGGCATGCCCTTCTCGCGCAGCCGACGACTCGTCGTTTCCAGCATGAGCCCCATCGAGGCGTTGTAAGGACGAAGCCGAATCATTTCTTCTTTGGTGAGAATGCCGGCATTCGTATGCGGCAGCATGCCCTTCTCAACGGTTTCTTTACAGGCCTGAACAAGAAGGTCCGTCGTGCTCGTGAGACCGCGCTCGGTCAGCATCTCGCGGTAGCTGCCATACGCGACTTCCGGCTTGTCGCCGAGACACATCAGCGCTTCGACACATCCCGTCGCCACCCCGCCGCGTACGACCTCGGCCACTTCGTCGATGCTGTAGGTATGGGCTTCTGCGGAATCAGGCTGCTTCGCAAAGGTGCAGTAGGTGCAGCGGTTGCGGCAGAGATTCGTGAGGGGGATAAAGATATTTCGGGACACAGTGACTCGGTCACCCGTCTCCGCAATCTTGATCGCACGCGCACCCGCACAAAGCGCATCACGGATCTCTTTGTCGCCCAAGTGCGCCGAGAGAATTTCAGCCTGCTCTCTCGAAAGGGACCCAGAAGAATCGACGACCTCTGATACCCAAGCCTCGACCACAGCCACATCCGGGCGAGCGGGCGAAGCAGATGAAGAAGAAGAAAAAGGGGACGGTTCCGATTCTGGATTTCGCGCGTTCGGCAAAAGAAACTCCGAGGGTCGGGTGGGGGTTATCCGACCTGATCCGTCAATGATCAGCGTGGGCGGGCGCGCTCCAAAGCATCACACAGGCCCGCCCGGCTCCGCAATCATGACGGACAAGGCGAACCCGAGACCCTCAAAAGTATCACAGGGAGCGTCGCAACCCACTGAATTCACGACAGATTCATGCCGACCTGGCCTCCGACTTCCCCACAGGAAAACCTCGAGCGACGGCTCCTGGTCATGGGTTGGACGGGTCGGGCTGTGTCCGCCAGCGTCGATGCGTCCAGATCCACTGACTGGGGCGGGCGCGAATCGCAGCCTCGATCGCCTCTGTGACCTGCTGCGTATTCGCCAGAACATCGTCTTCCAGACGCAGCGCCGGACCGATTTCGATCCGATGCCGCTGGCCATCCCCGAGCCGATGAATAAAGGCGGGAACGATCGGCACGTTCCTCGCCATCGCGAGCTCGATTGGACCGGATCGCGTGCTGGCGAGGCGACCAAAAAAGGGCACGAAGACGCCCTCTTCTCGCTTGGCGTCTTGGTCGAGCAGCGTGATCACCTTGCGTCCTGCTTCCAGCGCGCGGACGACGGGCAAACCCGCATGCCCCATTCGAATCTGCTGAACTTCGGCGGGAGAGGTGCCAACCGAACCCGGCTCGGCGTCGCCGCGCCGTGCTTTGCAGTCAGAGGCTTCTTTGGCCACGCGGGACGCGCTGTTCCGCAGGTCAAGCAGGATCTCATCCAGAACAGGCTCACGGAGCCCGCGGAAGACGACTGACACTGGAATGCCGAGCGCTGCCACTTTCGCGCAGGCGAGCTCCCAGTTTCCAACATGCCCCGTCACCACGAGCACCCCGCCCTTTTCAGACTGGGCCTCCGCTGCGCTCAGATGCTCGAGCCCGATCACCTCGACGCGGTCCAGCAATTGGCTGGCACGGCCGCCGCGAAGCACGAGGAGTTCGACCAGCCCCATGGAAAGGTGCTCGAAGACCCCGCGCGTCCAGGCGGTGACCTGCTCCCTGGAATTTTCCGGGAACGCCTTCCCCAGCTGATCGCGCACGCGGCGGCTCCGCGGCCCCCCGATACCCACCCAGAGACGACCGAAGGCTCGAGCAAGTGCGGAACTAACCCCAAGCGGCAAGCGAGCGAAGATCCCGGTCAGCCCGTTGATGCTCGCCGCGAGCAAACGAGCGCGGAACGACCGTGGCGAATCCGACGGCTCAGGAGCGGTCGGCTTCGCTTCGGACTCACTCGCGTGGCCGGACATCTCAGCCGCCGGTTTTGTCGTTTCCGGATGCTTCGATCGAGCCGATGACGGCCGCTCGCAGATCAGCCGGGTCGAGAATCTCAGAAAGCGAGCCGACCTCGCGCGCACGATCGACGTTATGCACCGAATCAAACTCTGCGGCCATCGAAGCCTGCTTTTCGAGGGTGACTTCCCGCAAGACGTCCTCGAGTTCCGCGCGGTGCTCCTCGGTCGGATGCCGCCTTGCAAGTTCCGTCTTGTCCTTCACCCGTGGATCGTCGAGGGCTTGGGCACGAACCTCTCGGCTGAAGACCACCGCCGCGGCCGGACCGCCGCCGATGACAGATGCGTAGGACCCCGACAGAGCGACCGCCTTCATCTGATCGTTGAGTTCCTGCGAGAAGACGACGTAGGCGCCTCCGTGATAGCGAGAGACCACCGCGAAGTAGATGGGTCCATCGAAGTTCACGACCGCCCGCGCGATCTCCGCTCCGTTCTCGAGCTGGATCTTCCGCAGAGATTCCGGCGAGCCGTCAAAGCCCGACAGGTTCGCCAGGACAACCACAGGTCGATTCCCACTCGCGGAATTGATGGCTCTCGCCACCTTCTTTGAGGATTGCGGGAAGAGCGTACCGCCGTTCCACGACTCGGGGCCATCCGACGGGTGGTAGCCATCGCGCGGAACATTGCGGCTTTCAATTCCGATGAGCGAGATCGGTACGCCACCCACGTGGGTGTCCCAAACAATCGCCGTCTCGGCTCCAACCCACGCGTTCCAGCGCTCCAGATACCCTCCATCCTGATCGACTAACGCGTTCATTACGGAGCGCATCGCAAAGGGACGCTTGCGGCCGGGATTCGTCTCGTCGTCGAAGAGCTCCCCGACCGTCTTCAGTCCATCCGCATCGGTGTCGCCAATCTCCATCTCGCCAATCGATCGCGTACGCGGATCGCTTGTCGAAAAGGAACGCGGCCCGGACTCGCCCGGAACGACATAGGAATACCGGTAGTGCTCATAAAGAATGCGGTAGGCATCGACCAGATTGCGTGCGTAGTACTGGGCCTCGCCATTCGGGCCCATGATCCGCTCGAACCCGCCAATCGCGACTTCGTCTTCTGCGGAGACCGCCCCCGAAGCCTCAAGTGCAGCACGGCCGGTCAACACCATCGACGCATTCTGCGTCATGATCAAGACGCCACGCGTATGCATGAGCATCGTCGCCAGCGCATCGAAGTAACTCTGCGCTCCGACATTCACACCCTGAACGATCACATGCACAACGCCGCCGTCTTGTGTGAAGTTCACGATGCGCCGCACGACGCGCGCCGTCGCATCGAGATTCTCGGTCCCACTATCCATCGCGATCTTGGCGCCCGAAGAAACCGGCACCCACTCGAGGGGAACGCCTTCCTTCTCTGCAAGATCAAAGGCCGCGACCAAGCGGTCGCATTCCGGTCCGGACAGCGCGCCCATCCCCATCGTCGGATCGGAGAGCACGAGGACACGAAGCATGCCTTCCGGCACCTTTTCCGTCGGCGTACGAATCAGGCCAAATACGACCGCAGACGTGTTCTGTCCCGGAGACCGCGAGGCGACGCTCATCGCAAGGGGCGTCTTGCTCGCCGGATCGAGATCAAACTCTTCGAAGGAACCTTCGGTTCGCTCCCCTTCCGAGGTTTCGCCCGTCAGCATTTTGACGATTTCGTAGGGGTAGATGAGTCGACGTCGACGGGCCGCGACGACCTTTCGCTCGTATTCCTCGGCCGGAGCCAGAGGCGCAAGATGCGGCCGACGCCAGGTCGTCTCCAACTGCTCGCCGGTATCGAGAATCACGAGTTCGCTCGCCTCAGGCGGTTGGTCGGAATTTTCCCGATCGAGCCGGTTCAGCTTCACGATGACTTTTTCGAGACCCAGATGCCGCGTCGCAGGCGCCAGCCTTCGCGCCACATCGTTCGCAACATCCGCATCAACGAAAATTGGCGGCGCAACGAAGATCGCGATGCGATTCCATTGCAGACGCCTGCGTGGATCCGTCGTCTGTAGGATCGTCCTGAGCCGACGAGCCGCACGGTTGAAGACGCGCTCGAAGGTTCCGAGATGATGATAGAGCTCGCGTCCCGGTTCAGGAGACCGGTCACGCGCATCCGCCAACACGAAGATCCGCTCATCCCCCGGCGCGTTGCGTGCGCGGCCGCGGAAAGCGTAGATCCCCTCTTCCGCCTGAAGACGCTCGAGGTCGAAGGCAGCGTATCGATCGAGCGCGATGCGCTGCGCCGTTTCCGGATGCAAATCGTGATGTTCGTAGGCGCGCTCGATCCGACCATCGCGGCGAACGAGGGTGCGATAGACATCGCCTTCCCCGTCTGCCGTCAGAAGCCCGACGGTCATCCGCCAATCGAAATCGACATCCTGATAGAGCGTCTCGATCTCGCCCAAAGTCTCATCCCAGTCGAGACCCGCCGCCCGCTCAGATTCACTCTTGGCTGGAATCAAAAACTCGAGCGCCGTCACCGGCGTCGCCGGATCGCGCTCGCGGAGCGATGCTGCGCCCCGCATCAGCCGGTCCATCCAAACCGCGAGTTCCGAGGCCTCTCCCGTTGCGGCCAGGACCACGCCCTTTCCCTGATACTCAACGCAGTGGATGGGTTCACCGTCTACGCGCACGGCCCGGTAGGCCTCAGGCGTACTCGGCGCGTAGCGGCGCTGCACATGAGCAGCGAGGGCAATGGCACGGCGGTTCGAATCTTCCCCGCCAATCCATTTTCCGACGCGTTCGAAAACCATCCGCGGCGACGAAGCCACCTCGAGCAGAACCTCGGCCGGCGGCGCAATCACATCCATCTCTGCTGCGGTCAGCCATTCTTCGACGGTGCTCGAAGAACGCTTCGCGCGCTCCTCGATTCCGGGCTGTTGGAAAATCACGTAGGAGGCTTCGAGCGCGGCGTCCGCGATCGTATCGGTTACCTGCGGACGCATCCGGGCGATTCGGTTCAGAGCCCGCGCGAGCCGCGCATCATCGCCCATAAAAATGCCGCTCTGGGCCAGGCGAGTAATGCGCCGCAAGACGCCTAACACGAGCGAGAGGCGCAGACTCCGCCCCGGCTGACAAGCCAAAATTCGAAGCAGCGCGCGCCGCAGCGCATCCGAGGGCTGAAGGTCACTTACGCCGTAATGCGAGAGCGCCGCCCGCACGAGCTCAAGATAGTCCTCGTCGATCCCAGCACCCTCAGCTTCGATGCGCCGGATATACATGCCCAGACGAGCATTATTGGAAGGTCCCGACTGTCCCGAAATCGAGGCGCTTGGCGCGCGAATCGTCAGAAGCTCAACATCCGCAAAGGTCTCAACCTCATGGCGGATTTCCGCAAGCGCCCGTGTAAAGCTCTCCGAAAGCTCATCCGGCAGAGGCGCCTCAAGAAATGCGGTCAGCGCTTCAGCCCGTTCGGGATTGGCATCGTACCCAAGAAGCACGCGTCGAATTTCTTCTCTCGCGGCGTCGATCGCAACTCGCCGATCACCCAGATCCGCGTGATCCGCAGCCGAAAGGTCGGCATCGCCTAACAATCGATCTTCGTTCGGTTGAAAGAGCAGCGCCAGGGGATCGACCTGCGCGGGCAGAGCGAGCCTTGTTCGCGCCGAGCTTTCGCTGTCCTCTTCGCTTGATTCTTCGATGACGAGGATCACGTCCCCCGCAGCAACCTGCTGACCCTTCTGCGCCAAGACCTCTTTCACGGTCCCGCCCACAGGCGCCTGGAAGCCAATTTCCATCTTCATCGCTTCGAGGAGGCCGAGCGGCTGCCCCGCTTCCACAACATCTCCCGCAGCGACTTGAATCGCAACGACGACCGCCGGGGTACTCGAACGGACCTGCCCCGCTGTCTGGGAGCTAAAGCGCAGCGGATGGCCGTCGATCTCGAGCCGAAGCCCGCGATCATTCGCGTCGAAATGAATCCGTCGTACGCGATCATCGATGATCAGACGCGCCGCATGCTCGCCTTCCTCTCGCATCGTTGCCCCGACCACTTCGCCCTCGAGATGAACTCGGTATCTCCAGCTTCCGGTGGCGTAGACCTTGAGGCGATAGCTTTCGCTGCCGAAGGAAAGATCAATTTGCAGACCTTCCGAGGGTGGCATGCGGTCGCCGCTGATTTCGCCGTCGAAGACGCCTGTGCGAAGGGTCGCGCGACTGCGTTGGTAAGAGAGGATCGCTGCCGCAACGAGTGCGTCGCGGGCCAGTTCGGGATGACTATCGACGATGCTCGCTCGATCCGCGCTCCAAAAATCGAGCCAGCGCGTGTCTACGCCCCCCGCCTGAAAATCTTCGCTGGCCAGAATATCGAGGAGATACCCCTTGTTCGTGGCGCCGCCTTCCACCACCAACTCGAGGTCCCGAAGCGCGGCCGTAAGTCGACCGATGACGTCCTTGCGCTCCTCACCGTAGGTAATGACCTTGGCGATAAGCGAGTCGAAGTCGGAAGGGATCACAGTCGCCGTCGTCACGCCCGAGTCGACCCGCGTATGCGGACCTAGGGCGGGCTCGAACAGCGCGATGCGTCCGGGCGAGGGCAAGAAACCTTCGTCAGGATCTTCGGCACAAACTCGGGCTTCCAGCGCGACGCCACGCCGCTCGACGGGAATGTCGGCGATGGATTCCCCGCGCGCGATTCGGATCTGAATCTCGACGAGATCCACCCCCGCGATCAACTCGGTAATGCCATGCTCGACCTGGAGGCGCGGGTTCACCTCGAGAAAGAAAAAGTCCTCGCCTTTCAGCAGGAATTCCACGGTCCCCACGCCGTAATAGCCGACGTGCTGAACGAGTTGAACTGCAGAGTCTTCAAGCCGTGCGAGAAGCTCCTGCGAGAGGCCGGGCGGCGGCGCCTCTTCGAGCACCTTTTGATGGCGGCGCTGGACCGAGCAGTCGCGGCAGCCGAAGGAGCGCGCATGACCATGCTGATCCGCAGCGACCTGGACTTCAATATGCCGACCGCCCTGCACCATTGCTTCGATAAAGAGAGAGCCGTTACCGAAAGCGGAGAGCGCCTCGGACTCCGCGGAACGAAACGCGTCGGCGATTTCGTCTCGCTTTTCGACCATCCGAATCCCGCGCCCGCCACCGCCCGCGGTCGCCTTGATGACCACCGGGAAGCCGATGCGTTCAGCATGCTCGATGGCATCGCGCTCGTCGCGAATCGCGCCGCCACTCCAGTCCGTGACCGGCACCCCCGCGCGTTCCGCGAGTTCCTTTGAGGTGATCTTGTCTCCGAGCGCGCGCATGGCTTCGGCAGGAGGCCCAAGAAAGACGATCCCTTCTGCGTTCAGTCGGTCAACAAAGACAGGATCTTCCGCGACGAATCCCCAGCCAGGCCAGACCGCATCCGCCTTCGCTTCGCGGAGTGCTGCGAGCACCCCGTCATGATCCAGATAGGCCGCAACCGCTCCGTTTTCAGCCGAGAGTTCGACCGCACGGTCCGCCTGTCGCACGTAGGGCGTATTTCGATCGGGTGGCGTGAAGAGCGCAACGACTTCAAGGCCGCCGCCTTCTCGCTCCCGCAAGCTCTTCGCTGTCCGGAGACAGCGTACGCCGGCTTCCCCGCGGTTCACGATTGCGAGCCGCTCGATGCGCCGCTGCTCTACTTGTCCGTTCTTTGCGCCTTCATCACTCATAGCCCGAACTACTCCGACGTCGCCGTGGGGCGCGCTGTATCGATCACTTGACCTGTCCAAATCATTTCATTGCCCGCATCCACTTGGGGCGTCATGGCAAACGCCACGAAACGACCGTGATGGGAAAAAGAGAGCGAAAGCGAGGTGCGGCCGCCGTCAAGGTCGACCTTTGGAATTTTCCCTCGGCGACCGATCGAGAGACGTTCCGAGTCGACACCCAAGTTTCGACCGATCTCTCGGATGGCAAGCTCTCGAACGGCGCGGCTCGGATCTTCACCGGACCGCTCTTCAATCGAACTCACAAGCGCGCCCCAGTCCGACCCCAGCGGCATCGCAATCACGTGGACCCACTCTTCTGTCTCGTAACTGCGCACTTCGATCTCACGGACTCGAGAGGACGCCATGCTATGCGTGACGCCTTTTGATAGAGATCCCACTTCGGGGGGAAGCCCTATCCGGCCGCGGCGTTCGGTCCAGCTTACGGGCGCATGGGCGTTGGATGCGCTGGATTCGGCAAGTGTCGATTCCGACGGACTTTCAGCGGGCTCGAAACGCGGCGTTAGCTGGATCGGCGAAAACACGAAGCGCGGATTGAGCTGACGAGCCAGCTTATACGCGGATTCTTTCGCGCCCCAATGGGCCCAGCGACAGGCCAAAGGAGCGTCGTCCCGAGCGATCACGCGACGCTCCTCGGCTGAGAAGACGCGCTCGTCGAACCGCGGCCGGAACGTTTCGGGCCGAGCATCGATATCCTGGAGATCGATGACGTCATTGCCGAGCATCGAAATGGTTCTCCTCCATCCGAATCAGCTGGCGAACAATTTGCTGTGCGAGATCGCGGGATCGACGTACGCCTTTCGAATCGCTCTTGGGCTCGATGCAAGAAAGAGAGACCTCCATCGTGTCTCCCTTCGCAGGAAAGTCGCCCCACGTCTCCTGACGTCGCCCTCGCAAATAGACACAAAGCACGCGGCATCCCGGGATCGACCCCACGATTCGGCCCACCCCCCAGGCCGCAGCGCGCTCCTCGACGCGACCGCTCCGACTTCGCCCGGCTTCAGGGAAAAGCAGAGCCGTCTCGCCCTTGGACAACAAGAACTTCACCCGTTCCAGGACATCGCCCACATCCTCCCGGGCGCCCCCTCGCGTGATCGGGATGCATTTTGCGATATAGAGCAGAACGCGGGCGAAGAATGTCTTCCCGAAATTCGTGCTCTCCGGGGTATTCCAGGGCAGTTCGTCCGGGTTCTTCAACCAATAGGTCCCCGAACCCAAAGCCCAGGCGATGATAAACGAGTCGACTAACGTGAGATGGTTGGCGCAGACGAGCAGAGGCCCATCGGATTGCGCCCGAATCTGCTGATATTCGCGCCGGAGCTTGCGCACGTCGGCGATGCTCCAGCGAAAATACAGACGCATCACAAGAACGCTGACGCCTACCCAAAGCGGGCCCGCGATCATGCTGACCCCGCGCTGCTTCGCGTGGGATCGCACCATCTCCGGATGCGTCTCCTCAGTCTTTGCGACCATGGAAGCGCGGGTCCGACCCGGATCTGCATCACCGGGTTCGTCGATTGCAGATTTCTCCGCCACGTCCCTCCTCGAGTCCGCCGCTCGCCGAACGAGCGAGCTAGAGCTTGCCCGAAATCAGGTTCACAGCGTCGCCCACGGTGTTGACCTGGTCGACATCCTCATCGGCGATCTCGATATCGAAATCATCTTCGAAGGCGATCACGACATCGACGAGTCGCGCTGAATTCACTTTCAGGTCCTCGAGAATATTCGTTTCCATCCCGACCTTCGAAAGCGCACCCTCGTCCTTGACCCAGGGCGTAAGAATCTTGACGACGCGCTCCATCACTTCAGACTGTTCCATCTTTTTCTCCTTGTTCGATATTGTTGGGCTCGCGGCCCAAATCGATTCGCACGGCGGCGAATTCCATCTCGTTCCTGTTCGCGCTACGCCTTGTAGCGCTTGAAGACCAGACAAGCGTTGACATCGCCGAACCCGAAGCCGGCTTTCACCAGCACATCAAGATCCGGCATTTCTCTCATCTCATGCGGGATCGACGCCGCATGTTTTTCAATCTCGGGATGCACATCCTCGCAGTTGATGGAGGGATGCACGAAGCCACGCGCCACCATCAAAGCAGAAGCGACGGACTCGATCCCACCCGCAGCGCCCAGGGCATGACCGATCATGCTCTTCGTCGCGGTGATCGGCGGCAGCTCACCGGGTGCACGGCCCAGCGCCCGCTCCCATGAACCCACTTCTTTCGGATCAGCACCCGTCGCGGTCAGATGCCCATTGATCGCACTGACTTCTTCGGGGGCGACGCCGGCGTCTGCGAGCGCGTCGGCGATGCATCGCTGCACGCTGGTCGGATTCGGCGCCGTCATGCTGCCACCCATGCGATGGCCGCCGCAGTTCACGCCGCTCCCTGCGATTTCCGCGTGAATCCGCGCCCCGCGCTCGAGCGCGCTGTCGAGGCTCTCAATCAGAATGACGCCGGCACCTGAGCCCGGAATAAATCCCCCCGCCGAAGCGGAAAGCGGCCGGGAAGCCTTCTCTGGATCATCATTCGAGCCGCGGTTCAGCACGCGCATCGCGTCGAAGCCCGCCCAGATATAGTGACTCGCCGATTCAGCGCCACCGCAGAGCATTCGGTCCGCAAGACCGGCACGAATGCGCTCCATGCCCATAGACAACGCTTCGGTCCCCGTGCTGCATGCGCTTGAGTTCGTGGTCACCTGGTTGCCGAGCGCGAGCTGGCCCGAGATGCGAGCCGAAATACCGCTCGCCATCACCTGCTCGACCGCAGTCGAGCCCATGCGCCGGACCTTGCCGGCATTGGTCAAGGGAACGACGCGTTCGGCGATCGTATCCATCCCACCGATTCCGGTCCCGAGAATCGCACCCGAGTTCCAATCGACTTCGTCGGAATCCGCAGCAGGACGTGTTAGGCCCGCGTCTTCCCAAGCTTCGATCGCCGCGAGGCTCGAGTAGCGATGGTTCATGTTCATGCCGAGAAGTTCTTCCTCGGTGAATTTCTTTTCGCAGAGCGCGTCGACGCCTTCAGGCGTACCCGCAACGGTGCAGCCGAATTTGGCTTCGGCCATCGACTCTTGATGCTTCAGGCCGGATTTGCCCGCGCGAAGTGCAGCCTCAAAGGCGTCCACGCCGAGTCCATTCGGCGCCACGACGCCCAGCCCCGTAATCACGATGCGCTTTTTCTCACCTGCTCCGCTCATCGCGGTACTCCCATTCCCGACAGCTCGCCAGAACACACAACGGTTCCGTCATCGGTTTTCATTTCAAACGAAGCGCGCAGCTTCTTGCGTCGCCAAAACTTAATACGGCCCGTCGTCGTCACGCGATCGCCGGGCTTCACCGTGCCTGAAAAGTCAATATTGCAATCCGTGAAGATCGTCAGCAGCTTGCCCACTTCTTCACGCGATGTTTCCCGAGCATAAAGATAGATCCCAAACGCGACGACGCCTGCCTGGGCCGCAGTTTCAATCAGAATTACGCCGGGCGTGATCGGATTGCCGGGGAAATGTCCGCGATAGAAATCGGCGTCCGGGGAGAACGTATAGCGCGCGACGATATGCTCTTCGTCAAGTTCAACGATCTCGTCGATAAACCGGAAAGGTTCCTGCTGCGGAACCATTTCGAGGACTTCTTCGTTGGAGAGGATGTCGCCCTTTACAGCTTCCGTAGTTGCCGTGGCTTTAGCCGCCATACATCCCTCCGTTCACGTGAAGGACGCTGCCGTTGATATAGCTGCCGCGGGTTGCCAAAAAGCCAACGACGTCTGCGATTTCATCCGCGGTTCCCGTTCGGCCCAGCGGGATCTTCGCGAGAATCGCCTCCTTGATCTCCCCGGGCAGCTCTTCGGTCATTTCCGTATCGACGAAGCCCGGCGCAATCGCGTTCACCAGAATGTCTCGACCCGCGAGTTCCTGAGAAAGAGACTTCGTGAACGCGTCGAGGCCTGCCTTGACCATGGTGTATGGAATTTGGCCCGCGTTCCCCGTATGACCGACCACGCTTGAGATGTTGATGATGCGCCCCGTCCCCTTCCGCATCATGAAGCGGCGCAAGACGAGCTTGGTGAGATACCAGGTCCCCCGCGCAACCGCGGCCACGGAATCGTATTGATCGAGATTCATCGCCAGCATCGGCGCATTCACGTTGTAGCCCGCGTTGTTGACCAACACGTCTACTCGACCCGCGGCGCCCTTCAGTTCCTTGACCAGCGCATCCAGACTTTCCGAGTCCGTCAGGTCCGCCTTAATCGTAAAGGCCCCGCCACTCGTCGAGGCGAGTTCGGCCGCCAGCTTCTCCGCCGTTTCCTCGCTCGAGCGATAGTGAATCCCCACCCGGAAGCCTTCCGCCGCAAGCTGACGGCAGCACGCCGAACCGATTCCGGTGCCGCCGCCGGTCACCAAGGCAACGGGCTTCTCGTCATTTTCTGCGCTCATCGCTCCATCCTCCCACCCCGGGAATGCTCGCTCTCATTCGGATAATCCGGATAGTCGATGTCCTTGAAAAGCCCGACGCGCGCGCCCTTCACCGTGTAAATCTCTTCATCATCGATCAAAACCTGCGCGTCGCCGATCACCATCGAAGCGCCAGCGCTCTTCAGCTCCGTGTAGCGCTTGATCTGGATCTCGTATCGCATGACCCCATCAAAGGGCCGGATCTGACCGAAGAACTCCACCTCGCCGCAGCCGAGCGCGCGTCCCGCGCCCACACCGCCGCGCCAATTGCAGTAGAAACCGAGCAGCTGCCAAACGCCGTCGAGCCCCAAGCATCCTGGCTGGACCGGATCGCCCAGGAAATGGCAGTGAAAGAACCAGTCATCGACGCGAACATCTCGCGAGGCGCTGATCTTGCCACGGCTCTTCTCGCCGCTGATCGATTCGATGCGGTCCACCATCAGCATGGGCGGCACGGGCAAGCGCGCGCGAAAGCCCTCCGGCGGATCGTCGATAAGGCGACCGTAGGCGAACGCGAGCAAATGCTTCTGCGTAAAAGAGTCGGCAGCTTTGAATTCAGCGTGAGACAGCATCGTCGATCAGTTTTCCTTGCCTGAACCTGCGTTGAACCGCATTAAATAACTTCCCCAAGTCAGCCCGGAACCAACGCCGACCACACAGAGATCATCTTGGGGCGTCCACTTATCCCAGAGCTGGGAGACCACGCTTCCAGAACTCGCGCCCCCCGTATTTCCGAAAAATTCGACATTCCCGTGGTGGAGATTCTCAGGAACTTCACAGCGGCGACAGACGGACTCGAGCATGCGTAGATTCGCTTGATGCCCGATGAAATGAAAATTGCGCGCCTCTGTTTGATACTGCTCACGCGTCGAGAGCAGCAGGTCTGAGGTCTTTCGAATCGCGAAGGTCTGCACGGTCCGACCCTCTTGATGAAAATGCCCGATGCGCGGGACAACGACTTTCTCATGCCCCTTCGGATCCGTGATGAGATTCGAATGGATGATCTCAGCGACGCCGCTCTGCTTCGTTGAAAAAACGGCCGCCAGCGCACCGTCTCCCCAAAGCACCGAAGCCGTTCGGTCGTTGTAGTCCACCGTTTTCGTCATCGGCTCCGCCGTCACAACAAGCACGATATCCGGGAGCTTCATGGGATCCATCATCGAAAGCATGTAGATCGCAGCAATGAAGCTCGAACAGGCCGAGTTCACATCAAGACTCGCCGACTGAACTCCCAGGAGCGCGCCGACATTGCACGCTTCCGCCGGAGACGTCGTGTCCGGCGCGCAGCCACCGCCTAACATAAGTCCAACATCCGCCGCAGTCACACCGGCTCGCCGGAGCGCCATCTCCGCGGCGCGCGCGCCCATCTCTGCGTTGGAAAGTTCCGCCGCTTCGATCGCAGCCCCGGGATCTGCGTTTCTCGTCGTCCGGATATAGTCAAGCGGCAGAGCCGTTCGACGACTCCGAATGCCAGTCCGCTCGAGAATCCACTCGTCATTGGTACCAATGTCGAGTTCCTCGAGGAACTGATTTGTGATCTCGTTCTCGGGATGGAAATGTCCAATCCCCAGAAGATTCAAGCTCAACTGCCTATCCTCAGCCGGTTCGATTATTTCGTCGAACCCGAGATGTGCTCACCGCCATCCACGCGAATCAATTCACCGTTGATCCAGTTCGCTTCGGGTTGGGAGAGCAGAAAGATCACACCGGCGACATCTTCCGGGGTCGTAAGCCGACCGCCTGGATTGCGCAGTCGCGCTTGGCTCTTGAGCTGATCGCTGCCAGGAATGGCGCGCAGCGCGGGCGTATTCGTCACGCCTGCCTGAATAATGTTACAGCGAAGGCCGTGTGGGCCGAATTCGAGGGCGATGGAGCGGGCCAGCGCTTCGAGGGAAACCTTCGCTGCGGAAACCGCCGCGTAGCCCTTCCAGGCGACTTCATTGCCTTCACTCGTTAGGCCAAAGATGCGCGTGTCCTCGGCGAAAAGGCCGCGTGCAAAGAGTTCCTGGGTCCAGCCGAGCAGGCTTGTCCCCATCGCGAGAATCGTGCGACTGAAATCTTCTTCGTCAAGATACGATGTATCGGGGTACCTCGGCTGGCTCGCTAGAGCGTGAAGCCCATCCTCCCCGGCCTCGAAAAGCTCGTCGGCGATCTCTGTCAGCTTCTCAGCATCCACTCCCAGACGCTGCGCCAAGATGGGACCGGCGGAGCGCGGTTCGACCTTTTCCGGAGCGATTAGCTTCAGGTTTCCGAATGCGATGGAATGGAGCAAGACGCGAATGCGGCCATTCTCACCGATCGTTTGCGCAATTTCGTCGATGGTCTCGCTGCGCTTGTCCGCCGCAATCGCATCAGCGTTCCACACGTGAAAGCCGACGCCCATCTCAGCCAACTCATCGAAATGAGGCTGGATGTCTTTCATTGCACCGCGGCGATCGCGATGGACGATCAGAATATTCAGGCCGCCGCGCGCGAGACGTTTTGCTGTTGCGAGACCGAAGCCACTCGATCCGCCCAGGACAAGCGCCCATTCGTTCTTTGAAAAACCGCTCTCGGAATTGCCTGATTCGTTCGTGCCCAACTTTGTCCCCTTCGATGCGCTGCCAACGGGCGGTTCTCTGCAAACCGAACTGCAGACATGCAGATGTGTCGCCGGATTGAAACGCAGCCTTGGGGGTGGAATCGGCCCATGGGTTGAGTCGAATCGCTGCGACGGGCAAACCCCTCTGCCGACGTCTCAGCGCAGGCAGGTGGCGTGCTCGATTGTGGAAAGTAGCGGTGAATGCGCATCCGAAATGCAAATCTCTCGCAAATTCGTACACGCCCTCACATCCCTCGTTGTTGAGCATGACTCATAGTCAAACTCAGTCAATCCCCTCCTGTGGATACCTCCGGGGAAAACCCGACGCCTCACCAAGCCCCAACTCCTCGGCAATCTGCGGCAGTGTTTCCCTCGGGGCAATCTCAATTTTCGCGCCGTCTGGGAACGCGTCCTGAAGCCGCCGGAAATATCGCCGGTCCTGCCGGGCATCCACGATCACGACCATCCCCCGGTCCGTCTCAGACCGGATGAGCCTCCCGGACATCTGCTTCAAATGGAGCAGCATCCGGCCCAGCGAGGCCCGGGAAAACGGGTCCTCCCCGATCGCCCGAAGCCGATCGTCTCGCCGCCGGCGGAGCTCCGTCGGCACATCAAATGGAAGCTTCTCGATCACAACGGCCTGCAGGTCGTCACCCCGCACGTCGATCCCCTGCCAGAATCGCCGAGCTCCCAACAAGACAGCGCCGCCCTTGGCTTTCCGGAAGCGCTCGACCAGCGCACTCGGATCATCACTGGCTCGCCGGGGCAGTAAGACTTCGATGCCCTCACCCGCGAGCAATGTGCTCAGACGATCAGCCGTCTCGCGCATCCGAGCCAGGCTCGTAAACAAGCCCAAGGTCCGCCCCTGAAGCGTCCGCGCCAGAACCGCAAGCGTCTGCGCCGTCTCCTCGACCAGTTCGGACTGCCCTTCAATCGCCACCACGCGCATCGACTGCTCGTAGGGGAAAGGCGAGCCCACCGCCTTGCTCCAACTCTCCGGCATCGCGTCGTTCGCAAGCCCGATCTCGCCCAGCGCGGCGTGATCATCATCCCCGACGAAAAGCGTCGCCGAAACCACCGCCAGACTCTCAAGCTTCCCCAAAAACTGATCTCGAAAAGCCTCCCCTGGAGAGACGGGTCGCAGAATCAACGACCAACGATCGTAAGGCGTCTCCAAGTTCTCAAAGGCCCCCACATAATCATCATTCTCAGGCGCGAACGCGGTCCGCAGACCTTCAGCGGCACCTAACAGCGCCTCAACATGAGAAGTGATCGCTCTCTCGGTTTCTTCTTCTGCGTCCAGATCGCGTTGAGGACCCGTCGGCAGCCCATTTTTGTCTTCACCTTCGACATGACGACGAGCCGGCCCCTCACGCGCCGCATGCGCGCAGAGATGCTCAAGCCGCGTCGCCGCAAGATCGGCAAGCTCTGCCGCGGAGGGCATCGCCGCTCCCGCGTTCGGCGGCAACTCAGCCCCTCCAAACGCGTCCTTCTTCTCAGACATCGTCCGCCCGAGCCCCATCAGCTCGAGCATCACATCACGCCGGTTCTGCTTCAGCGAATCCGCTTCGGCGCGAGAATCCGGCTCGGCGACGAGCCCCGCGCTCGCATAACGCCTCTGCGCCCGCCGCACAGGCGCACCAAAAAGTTCGTCAAGCCGTTCCGCGACATCTTCGGGCCGGACACGGATCGCGAAGACTTCCTCCGCAACCCCGCCCACTTCGTGGCCCTCGTCCATCACCACCTTCGAAAAGCTCGGATAGTCCGGCGGCCAGCGCAGAAGCAGATCATGATTGGCGACCACAAGATGTGCTTTCCCGAGCGCTCGGCGATGCTGACCAAACGGACAGCGGCGCTCATGGGAACACTGCTCCCTGGAACATTGATCCGCTCGCGTCGCCACACTGGACCTGAGCAGCTCGCGCAGCTTCGGATGCCGGCGCAATACGGCCGTTGGTACGGTTCCGACCTCACCATGCGGCCGGATTCGGGCGCAGGCTTCAAGGAGGGCGTAGTCCATCTTGAGCTCATCGAGCAAAGCTGGATCATCCGCCTCGCCTAACGCTCCAGAGAGACGACGCTCACAGACATAATTCGCGCGGCCCTTGATTGAAAGCGCGCGCAGCTGCGGGTACCCCAGAAAGCGCGCAGCGGCGGCGATATCCTTGCGAAGAAGCTGGTCCTGCAGAAGCTTCGTCCGTGTTGAAAGAACGACTGGCTCGCGTGAACCGGCTTCCGCCTGGGAAACGGCATAGGGAATTGCCGCAGCGAGATAGGCCAAAGATTTCCCGACGCCCGTTCCGCCTTCGAGCTTTGCCACGCCCCCATCAGCGAGGACATGTACAAATTCGCGCGCCAACTGAAGCTGTTCTTCCCGAACCCGGTAGCCCGGAAAATGCCGAGCACCGCGCTCCGGATCCGCCAAAGCATCAACGATGGCATCCATTTCAAAGGGCACGGGCTCCTCATCGCTCGGCCCAATGCTCAGAAACCGCCCATCGAGCGGAGCCTCCTTCGGCGCCGCCGTACTATCTACGCCCGACTCCTCATCTCGCCCATTTGAAGCCCCCGTCGCGAATGCCGCGAAATCTGAAGCGTCCTCGTCGTCGCCCCCGACAAAAAGATCTTCCGGAGAGTCCCCCGCAGCGATCGTGCGATCACCACCAAAGGGCTCAGCAGAATCGGGTTCAAAAAGGCCGCGCCAAGGGGACGCGGGGAGATGAAGATTGAGAATCCGCCGAACTTTCAGCGCGCGTTCCGACCCCAGCTGCGCAGAGCGGGCGATTTCGCCTAACACACATGCTGCGTCGAGGGCATCACCGAAAGCCCTATGTTGCTCCTCCCGATCTAGGAGCAGGCGCGCAAAAGTCTCGAGCCGAAGATCCGGCGCATCCGGATAGGCAAGGGAGAGGACTTCCTGCGTGTCGAGGTAGCGCGCAGAGCCCAGCAAGGGATGCACCTCACGAGATAAGAAGCTCTTTTCGAAATCGGCTTGGTGGGCCACCAGGAGACGCCCGCTCAGCGCGGCATAGACATCTTGTTTGATCGAAGCCAGGCTCGGCGCGTCCCGAACGTCCTCATCGAAAATTCCGGTGATCCGACTAATCACGCTGGGAATCGAACGGCCCGGCCGCACCAGAGTCGACGCGACGCCCACGGTCGAATCGCCCGGATCGAGCAGGATCATCCCGATTTCAAGAATTTCCGAGGACCGGCTATCCGGGAAACCCGTCGTCTCAAGGTCAACGATCGCCACGGGCCCAACCGAGTTCACCCAGGGCGCCATCGCCTCCAAAGGCAAAGCGATTTCCGGAGACTCCTCGCCTCCTCCGTACTCTCCCAGCGTCGCCGGGTCCCATCGCTCAACGACAAACGCCAACGCCTCGTTCTCCTGGGCTCTCTTGGCCCGTCTTGGCCCGCCCCCTCTTTTTCCTATCTCAACCGCCGAGTCGCCCGGTAGTACAGCAACGCATCCTTATCCGGATGTCCTTAAGCCTGGGGACTGCGGGCGCACGATATCACTCGGGCACCAGCCGATCGAGACGAATCCAACGGGTCACACACCGTATCTCGCTCGACACGTTCCAACCTCGCGATCCTGGAGAAGGATCAGAAGAATTTTGGGGGAGGCGTGGCCGGTCGTGGGCATCCGCGGAAACCGGGGCCCGGGCAAAAAAAAGCCGGCGAACTGCATCAACGCAGCCACCGGCTTCTTCAGTTCAATCGACTCTCATTCCGTCGCGCATGGACGTAAGTGCAGGCGCAGGCACAGCAGAATCAGAGTCAGAGTCAGAGAATCTGACTCAGCGCACTTGGAACTCGGCGCGGCGATTCAGCTGCCAGGCCGTCTCGCCCGAGCCGCTCACCGCGGGCTGCGCCTCGCCGTAGCTGACGGTGCTCATCTGGCCCATCGGCACACCGAGGTTGTAGAGGTATCGGCGGACCGCCGTCGCCCGGCGCTCCCCGAGGGCCACATTATATTCTTCCGAACCCCGCTCATCGCAATGTCCCTCGATGACGACGGTCGCGCCGCTTTCGCGGACAGTCTGCGCGGCGGCTTCCAGGCCCGCAGCGTACTGCGAGCTGATCTCCGAGCGATCGAGACCGAAGTAGACCGGCGCGATTCCGAAGTCTCGGGTCGACACAACGTTCTGTCGCGCGCTCGTGTCCGGGACGACCGCGTTTGATCCGTCGGAGAATTCGCTGTCCACGCCATCATCCATCGGCGGAGCCGGCTCCGGCGTCGACGCACAGCCAGCCAGGAAGGCCAGCGAAATCGCCAAAAGAATCGATGCAATCCGTTGTGTCATCCTAGTCCCCGTTTCCGTTTGCGTGCTCATCAACATTTCCATTCGAATTCGTCCCTTCGCGACCCAAACCATGTCTCGCGTATCACGCAACAGTCAGGTCGATCGATATTTTGGTCTCAGCCTCGGCTGCGTGGGTCTAAGCGACCCTGAGGCGACCCTTTTCTTCTTACCCCGGCCAGATTTCCCGTCCGAAAACGGTTCAATCCAGCCAGCGACCCCCCGGCCCCCGGGTAATGATGGAGGCTCATCGCTCCTCCTGCAACTCAAAACTCGCCGCAATCCGCTCCAAGTCCCCGAATAAGCTGAACTTCCTGTGACCTGGATCGCATCAAAGAGGCGCCAAAGAGGCATTAGGGACGCATCAGGGGGGGCATCAAAGGGCTCGTCGACGGAATTCAGGTCGGCGCGTCCAGCACCAGAGCAGCCAAAGCCTTCTTCACGGCCTCGGGTGCGAGCCAAAAATGGTAGTTCTCGCGAAGGTCGACGAAGCGGATGATCCCTTCCTGATCCAGCAAGACCGTGGTTGGATGGGGGACTCCGATTTCGATGTGCTCGGGATCCTCCAGGAGAATTCCGAGATCGCGAATTAGCTGGCTCTTCGGGTCCGACAAAAACAGGATCCGGTCAGCGAGGCCGAGTTCGTTAATAAACGTCCGGGTGCGCTCATTGATCTGGGTATCGCTCATGACCCAGACGATCTTGAGATCCGGCGTGTCGTCGAAAAATTCTCGCAGCTCCACGAGCCGCGCCTTGGTGAAGGGTCACCAGTCCACACTGCGCTCGAAGGTCAGCAGGACGCGATGCCCCTCCAGATCGTCGCGGGTGTAAATCTTCTCTTCGAGACCAAGCCCGTCCACGGCGCGCAGCTCAAGCGGCGGTAAGCGTTTCCCGATTGCCAGATTCGAATCGAAATCCGTCCGGATCTGGCTCTCCGACCCACGAGCGCTCCAGGACTGAGTCGGCAGCAGCCAGTTCAGCCCGAGCAAGCCAAGCAAGGCCAAAGTCGCTAAGCCGCGCAAAATCATGAGTTCCCTCCGCTGATCGCAGCCGCTTCGATTTGTCCGTCTGCGCCTTGGCCTTGCGCAACGCCCTTCGCCATCGTGTCGGCCACGGACGGTCGCAGCCAGACCAGAGCCAAGGCAAGCACGAGGAGAAAAGAAGCCTCCGTTCGCGGCAAATCCCCAAGCCAAGCCGTGTAGTCGCCCACGAACCAGGCTGCCATGCGCACGAAGGCCATCAAACCGAGGACAAAAACCGTCATCGTCCCGACCGTGCGCGATCCCATCGGATCCCGCGCTGCACCCAGCAGTCCCCCTGCCCAACCCAGCAGAGCACATCCCGTGAACGCGACGAAATAATGCCCGACCGGACCCGTGGGAATTCCGGGAACAGAATTGGGCCTCTGATAGAGAAAGAACGACACAACCATACCCGCGCCGAAGACGAGCAGGGCGATTCCGAGCGTGCCCATGAGGAAGCGGTAGATTCGCAGTCGATTCATCGCGCGAGAGTGTGCCGCATTTTTGCTGAAATGGGCGGGGCCTGCGCGAACGGAGATTTTTTTGAGCGGCGTAAAGAGCCCTGACATCGCGGCCTCATCCTCGAAGCCACCCGAAAGCCAGAAAGAGCGACTTCTCGTCCTCAGTCTGAGCGGCGACCTCACGACGAAAGCCGAAATGACGCGGCGGAAGATGATCTCCCGCCTCGTTGAGAACCTGCGGACCTCCATTCGAGAGAGCGGCCGGAAGGGCAAGGTCGTCCAGGAACGGAACCGACTCTTCGTTCGCCTCGCTCCGTTCGAAGCGGGAACGCATAAGGCCCCCGCGACGCCCGGCTCGCATCTCGACGACGATGCGATGGTTGAACGCTTGGCTCGCGTCTTCGGCGTACAAAGCGTCTCCCCAGCGAAGATGATCAAATGGACGACACCCGAAGAGATCGTCGAGGCCGGCTTCCGCCTCGGCGAAGAATCGGTATGCGGCAAAACCTTTCGCGTGCGCGCGCGACGCGTTGGCAACCGGGGCAAAGTCCCGATTCATTCCGTCGCCCTTGAGCGCGAGCTCGGAGCCCTCCTCCAGCCGAGCTCAGCCGGCGTGAACCTCACCCAGCCCGAAGTCACGGTCTTCGTCGAGGTCGATCCCGAAAAGGCATACATCTTCGCGGACAAGACGCCTGGGCAGGGCGGGCTCCCCCTCGGCACCGCAGGCCGGGCAGTCAGTCTGATTTCCGGCGGCTTCGACTCCCCCGTTGCCTCGTGGCGGCTCCTCCGGCGCGGCGTCGAACTCGACTACGTCTTTTGCAATCTGGGCGGGCGCTCCCACCAACTTGAAACCCTCGCTATCGCTAAACATCTTACGGACCATTGGCAATGCGGTTCACGGCCGCGCTTTCACGCCCTCGACTTCGACCCCATGAGCCGCGAGATTCAGGCGCGCGTGAAGACCCGCTACTGGCAGGTCGTCCTGAAGCGCATGATGATTCGCGCCGCCGAGCGCATCGCCATGCGACTCAACGCTTCCGCGATCGTCACGGGGGAAGCAATCGGCCAGGTCTCCTCCCAGACCCTCCAAAATCTCGCGGTCATTTCAGAAGGCGCTGCCTTCCCAATCCTCCGACCGCTGATCGGGAATAACAAGCAAGAGATCATCGCTGAGTCGAGAATCGTCGGCACCCACGACCTCTCCGCCAAGGTCGGCGAGTACTGCGCCATCGTCCCCAAGCGACCCGCGACCCACGCAGTCCTTCGTGTGATCGAGCAAGAAGAAGCCCGACTCAACCCGGACGTCCTCGAAGAAGCCCTCGCCACCCGAAGCGAGTTCCGGCTCACGGACATCGACCTCAACGCCTGGGACCAGGAAGACCTCGCTGCCACCGAGGTCAAGGCGGAGGAAACCGTGATCGACCTCCGCAGCAAAGCCGCTTTCGAAACCTGGCATTACCCCGGCGCGCTCTACCTCGACTTCGCCCAAGCCATTCGCGCCTACCCCAGCTTCGACACCGCCCAGAACTATGTCCTCTACTGCGAGTACGGCCTCAAGAGCGCCCACCTCGCCGACCTGATGCGACGAGAGGGCCTCTCTGCACGCCATATCGCAGGAGGACAGCGCGAAGCTCAGCGCTGGGCCGAATAGCGAGCGCTGCAAGCGCCCGACGAATCGTCCTAGTCGGTAATCCCGAAGCGCTCGAGCCCGTAGCAAGTAATCGCATTCGTGCGCAGGACCATCTTGCACTCTTCCGCATTCATACCCGCTTGAGAGAACAGCTCGTGCGCCACCTTGCGCGAATGCGGGAAAGTCCCGTCCGAGTGGGGATAGTCCGTCTCGAAGACGATCATCTCCGTGCCCATTTCGTGTCGGTTCTTCAAACCTGTTAGGTCATCAAAGACGCAAGACCACACGCGCCCCTTGACCTGCTCGCTGGGAGCCGTCGGAAACTCGACGCCGCCCACACCATCGCGCCAAACACTATCCATTCGCTCAAGCTGGAAGGGCATCCAACCCGCCTGGCTTTCGGCATAGGCGATCTTGAGCTTGGGAAAGCGCGTGAGGGTCTGCGAGAAAATCCAATCCGCGAGCGAAGCCTGCGCGTTCTGCGCATAAAGCGACATGCTTGTCGCCAAAGGCGCATCCGGCGAAGTGGTCGGCATAGACGAGGAGGACCCGATATGCATCGAGACCGTGGTCTCCGTCTCTTCACACGCCTGCCAGAGCACGTCCCATTTTCCCGTATAGAGACTGGGGAAGCCCAGCTTCGAAGGATTCTCACTAAAGGCGATCGCGTAGCTGCCCTTCGCGGCACAGCGCCTCACTTCTTCGGCGGCCAACGCGGGATCCCAAAGCGGAACTAACGTCAAAGGAATCAGGCGGCCTTTCCCGGCACCCCCGCACCAATCATCGATCATCCAGTCGTTGTAGATCTTCAGACACTCGAAGCCCAAGTCCTTGTCGTCGCGTTCTGCGAAACCCTGCCCGGCAAAGCGCGGAAAAATATTCGGGTAGTTGATCGCGGCTTCGACATGGTTGAGCGTCATATCTTCAAGCCGCGCTGTCTGGTCATAGGTGCCGAGGCGCATATCTTCGTAGATCGCGGGTATGTTCCGCTGCTCCTTTCGCGGAATGCCGGCTGGGCCATGCAGGAGGCCGGTCGGCATAGCAAGGTCTTCGAAGAGCCAGACATCGCACCAGTCTCCGTCTTCGACATTGCGCTCGAATCCGTAGTGGCCACCGGAGAAATCGAGGCTCACCCGTTCTCGCGAGACGCGAGGTCCGCGGTCGCGCATACTCGGCGGCAATTGGTCCTGCCAAAGCGTTCGCGGCTCCATCACGTGATCATCCACGGAGATGATTTCCGGCAGTTCATGCTCCTGGGGCGTGACATCACTCATGCGATTTTCCTTTCATCGTCTTCTTCGAAACAGTCGAGAAGAAGCATCAGCGCGTCGCTGACCTGTTCAAGTTCTTTGGGCGAGAGCTTCGACAAAAGTCGATCGGCGCTCTCCGAATATTCCGTGCCGGCCTTGCGTTCAACCGCCGCACCCTTGGGCGTCAATCGGATATGCGCGCGACGACCATCTTTTGGATCGCCGAATCGCTCAACGAGACCCTGGGCTTCCAGCCGGGTCACCATCTTGGTGAGGCCACCGGGCGTGCAGCCCAGCGCGCTGTACAAATCCCCAGGCTCAAGCGTCCGCGGCGTTCCCGCGCGGCGCAGCGCCCCCAGAATGCTGTAATCGCTGGGCGAGAGCGCGAAGGGCTCCAAGACACGCTTTTGGAAAGCCGGCATATGAAACGCAAGACGCGAAACCAAAAGCAGGGGTCGCACCCGCTCAAAAGCCCGCTCGGGATGCTCTTCCGCCCAGTATCCTGCGATCTGGTTCAGCCATTGCTTTGCGCGCTGTCTCAGCATGGCTTCAATGAATACTATTTTCCAAGAAAACTTTCCAGGAAAATAAATTAAACCAGTCTTTTCAGATACTTGGGGGATCCGAATTCGCGGACTTTTTGAGGCATTGGCGGCAGATACAGCTCGCGCCGCCGTCGCTGGAGGTCGCGGCCATCAAGAGTCCAGCCGGAAAGCGCTCCTCCATGCACCAGCATCGGGCATTCTCAGCGCCCTCCGCCGGAGCCTCCGGGCTCCCCGGACTCGGGGCGGCCAGGGCGCAGCCATTCGGGCCACCGCACAAAACACACACGCTCGGATCGACCGCAGCCGTCTCCCCCAAAAGCGATGCCCCACCCACGCGTCTCATTTTTTGCGCTTCTTTTGACGCGATTCCCATTCCTTGATCAAGCTCTTCCGATCCTCTTCGGACATCGACCGCAGCTTTCGCATCTGCTTCCGGTAGACCTCGCGCTCTTTCTTGGACATGCCTTCCCAACGATCGAGGTTTCGTTCGATCTGGTCGACGTCCTGCGACGCGTTCGTCACGAGCCCTCGGAGCTTCGAGCTGACCGCCTTCCGTTCTTTCGGCGAGAGACTGTCAACTCGGCGAACGTCGTCTCGGATCTGCTCTCGCTCCCCGTCCGGCAGCTTGCGGAACTCGCGCACAAGAATGCGCCGCTCAACCGCTGAGAATTCAGGGAAGGACTCGCGAATGCGCTTCATCACGCGGCGCATTCGCTTCTTTCCGCCGGGACCCGCCTCACCTCTACGCATTTCCGTGTCATCACGAAGGGACGACTCACCACGCCCGTCGCGATCTTTTGCGAAACCGACGTCGGGCAAAGCCGTCGTCACCAAGGTCCCCATCAGAATCAGGAGAAATAGTCGTCGCATCTTCATCCTCGCCCCTCCGCCTCACGCGCGGCCAGAAAATCGAGCAGCTCAAGCTGCTCCACAATCTCGAGATCTTCCGGTGAGGCAAGCCCCAGTTCCGAAAGATCAGCCGGCCCTGCGCCGTAGCCCAGCGCCGCGACCAGCGCCTCATCCGTGAGTTCGCCCAGCGCAGCCTCCTCGGCCAGCGTTTCTAGACCTCCGCCAGGATTCAGATCACCGGGCCTCAGCGCATCGCTGCCCGAGCCCACCGCGAAAAAGAGCATCGCCGCAGCAGCAGCGGCCATGCCGCCGTAGAACGCGGGGCGAATCCGCGAGAAGAGACTCTCCGAACGCCCGGAAGCCCTGGAACCCGCATCGACACCGATTTCGTCAGCGACCGCTTCTCCAGCAATGACAACAGCGGCGTCTGGCGAACTCTCGAAAAGCCGCTCCTGTACGGCCTCAAGCGAAGCCTCAAGCCGCGCCTCATCCAAGGGTTCTTCCGCAAGCGCACGCAGCGCTGCGTCCACATCCTCGAAATCTTGCGCCCGAGACGCGACCCCTTCGCCCGACACACCTTCCCCAGCCATCCCTTCCCCGGCCATTAAGGCCGCGAGTTCAGCAGCCTCCTCCGGCGAGAGGGCATCATCCAGGCTCGCGGAAATCAGCGCATCCATCCGATCCTCTTCGCGTGCATCGTCACTCATCGACCAACCTCCGTATTCGCGGCTGCGGCTTCCGCCTCGGTTTGCATTCGCTCCACCAATTGCGCACGCGCGCGGTGAACCAACGATTTCACTGACGCTGTGGATGTTTCTAGAATGTCAGCGACCTCGGCATAGGAATGCCCTTCGACCACAGCCAGCCACAATGCACTTCTCTGACGCTCCGGAATTTCGCCTAACGCCGCTTCCATCTTGGCTTTCTCCCGCCGCGCATCAGCAACCTCATCCTGAGCGGGAAGCGGCGAAACTAGTGCGACGACATTGCTTTTGCGATCCGATCCATCCCCCGAACGTCTGTCCCCATCACTGGGAGAATCCGCCGTGAAATGGGGATTCCGGTTTCGCGCCCGGTCGAGCTCATTCAGCGCCAGGTTTCGACCAATCCGAAAAAGCCAGGTTGAAAACGCTGCATCCGGCGAATAGCGATCCCGCGCGCCATGCACGCGAATAAACGTGTCTTGTAAGAGTTCTTCTGCAGTGGCGGGGTTCTTCACGATGCGTTCCAGGTACCTGAGTAAGGGCGCGGCCCACTTTTCATAAAGCTTCGACAACGCATCGCGATCGCCCTCTCGAAAAGAGAGCATCAGGCGAGCATCTTGGTCGATCGGCTGCATTCCACCTCCCCTTTGGGGCATCACGGTCCCCGGGGTCCAAAAGGTCTAACCGGCGAAAGCGGAGAAAGTTGCGCCCCCGTGGGCCCTTAGAGCGCGTCCAAAAAGCGGATGATCTCGCGATTGAAGTGCTCGGTCTGGTCCAGGTTCACAATATGCCCCGCATCGGGGATCACAACATGCTCGGCTTGCGGCAACTTCGCCGCCATCACCTCACCCGCGCGAAGAAAGGCCTTGTCGTGCTCTCCGACGATGACAATCGCCGGAACCTC
Organism: Myxococcota bacterium; assembly: GCA_045106235.1. Lineage (GTDB taxonomy): Bacteria > Myxococcota_A > UBA9160 > UBA9160 > UBA4427 > UBA4427. The sequence continues at coordinate 42,823 of JBGCEJ010000008.1, read as the reverse complement.
GAGGTCTCCTAAGGCGTCAATCGCCGACGGAGCCGGGCCGGAGACTTCCCGTCCAAACCGAGCCACCCCCGGGACTTTCTGCGCAATGATCGCCTGCGCCGCAGCCTTCGCCGCGGCCTGCTCGGGCTTCAGCCCAATACACGTCGTCCCTGCCCGCCCGTTCACGAAGTCTTCGAAACCGCGGTTTTCGAGAAAGCTCGCGGTCCGCTCGACCTGTGCGGCCCAGGCCTCCGCCGCTTCCTTGTTCTTGAAGCCCGGCCCTGAATCGATCAACGCGAGTGCCGCCACGCGATCCAAATGCCGTGTCGCGAAATGCAAGGAGGCTAATCCTCCAAACGAAAGCCCCGCCGCCACAAAGGGCACGTCGGGTGTCGTCGCCTCAGCCACCGCAAGCAGATCCGAAACCACGTGCTCAATCGAGTAGGCGCCTTCGCCTTCAGGTGACTCGGACAGACCATGCCCCCGCAGATCCCAGAGAACGACCCCATGTCCCGCCGCCACTAGGGGCTCAACCTGTGTCCGCCAATTTTCATGCGTTGTGCAGTAGGCGCATGAAAAAATGATCGTCGTCTTCGCAGCGGCTGCGGGTTCATGGTGTTCAAAATAGAGCGAGACACCGTCAGCTGTTGTTAGGCGCGGCACTAGCGAATCTCCATCAGTACCGGCGGAATCAGGAGCGGCGTTCCCGAAGGCAACATCGCCGCCCAGCCCACGACGCTGGCCAAGGGTTCGGGCAGGAGGCGCAGCGGGCTTGTCGCTTCAGCACGGGTCGACTGCAAAACGCCGAAAATCTGTTCGGAGAAGGTTTTCTGCTTCGGAAAGGGGATCAGGAAAACATCATCCTCTGCGCTCAGTCCAACGCTTTCTTTAGCGCGGCGCACGGCGGTATAAATTCCGCCAAGCTCATCCACCAGGCCACGCTCAAACGCCTGCTGCCCCGTCCAAACACGCCCCTGCCCGACCTGGTCCACATCCTCGTTCGTGAGGCCGCGCCCATCCGCAACCCGGGTCAGGAAAAGCTGGTAAGTATCAAGCACCGAAGTCTGCAGCCGTGCCAAAGCCCCCGGCGACATTTTCTCGCTGGAGAGCAAAAACTCCGCGTGCTTGCCTCGGGTCAGCGAGTCGATTCCGATTTCGAGTTTCTCGAGCAACCCGCCCACCGTCGGGCGAAGCGCAAAGACGCCGATCGAACCCGTCAGCGTCCCCGGATCAGAAACGATCGAGTCCGCCGCCGCGGCGACGTAGTAGCCGCCGGACGCTGCGACATCCGAAAACGAAGCAATCACGGGCTTACCCGCTTCACGGGCCCGAATAATCGCCCGCCAGATCAGTTCCGAAGCCAGCGCGGATCCGCCCGGACTATCGATGCGGAGAATGATCGCTGAGATTGAATCGTCTTCCGCCGCGTCGAGGATCGCGCGCGAGACCGTGTCCGAAGCGAAAGCCGGTCCGGATTCCAAAGGAGAGCCGCCACTCTCGCCCTGCACCACGGTTCCACTGCCGTAGATGAGCGCGAATTCCGTTTGCGCATTGAAGCCCAGGGTCGCCGGATCCGTCCCCGCATATTCCACATGCTGCACAACGTCTTCGCCGTATCGATCGATCAGCTCGTCAAGATGCGCTTCGCCGTCAATAAGCCCCAGCGCCTCGAGTCTTTGATTGCGCACGGAGCCCGTATCGATGGCATCCCGCACGGCTTGTGGTGTTAGGTTTCGCCCTGCCGCGAGCCCCGACACAAATCGCGCATACGAGTCGTCGAGCAGAGAGTTCGCCATCTCCCGAGAAGCTTCAGACATCCCACGGGCGGAATACGCTTCGACAGCGCTCTTATAGCGACCGGCTTTCGCGACGTCGAAATCGACGCCCACCTTTTCCATGAGGCCGCCGAGAAAGAGATATTCCGCCGCGAGCCCGACGAGCGGCACTGCTGCGCCGGGGGCGACAAACATCTCATCCGCCGCGCTGCCGATATACAGCTCTTTGTTCGCGGAGAAATTCTGAATCTCAAGATGCGCAACCGTATGCACACCCTTTTCCCGCAGCCGCTCGATGGCCGCGCGAAGCTCATCCGCCTTGCCCCAGCCGATTCCGAGCGTACGGATCCGCAGCACCACAGTCCCCAAGCGTTCATCTCGCTCGGCGAGGGAGAACATCGAAAGCAGACCCATAAAGGACTGCGAAGATTCCCCCGCAAGCCGGGCCAGCGGCGATGCAGGCGGGCCCTCGATATACGTGCCCCCCATTTCAATTACGAGCGTGCTGTCCTCCGCAACCAAGACAGGAGCGGGTCCATTCAGCTGGCGCGAGACGAAAAAGACGCCCAACGCGAATACGAGAAGCATGATCAGGATACGAATTTTGCTGCCGGTGCTCATTGCGGTTTTCGCCTTCGCTTGAAACGGGCCCACGAGTTGCGTCGGCGCGCAGCGAGAGCGTATCAGATGGCGCCCCTCCGCCCCTCGGGCTCTCCCCCCGAAGCCTGGGGTGGATCGGGGAGCGCGCTTTCAGTTAGCCTTCGCGGATGAGCTCAGACAAACCCTTCCGCTTTCTACCCCATCACAAGACGCCCGAGAACGTCGGCGACCATCCGATCGTATTCGCCTGCCGCGGCCGCGAGATCCTGGTCACGGAATCCCTTCATCTTCCCAGCATGGAAGAAATCAACAAACAGGGATTCGAATCCATCCGCAGCCAATATCTCGGTGAACTCGACGGGCGACATTGCTTCTCCGCGGAATTGCCGACGGACGCCGAAGAAGAGACCGGATTCAAGTTCGCCAATCTTCATATGCTCTACGGAACACTGGACGAGCTGACCCACGCGATCGCCGGTCGGGCTGTCCAAATTGTCGACTGGGATAAATCGCATCAATTCTGCGGGGCCTGCGCTGAACCGACAGAGCTCTCGGAGTCCGACCGCTCCCGGGCCTGCCCTTCTTGCAAGGTCCCCATGTACCCGCGGCTCTCTCCGGCCATGATCGTTGCCGTCGAAAAGGGCGACCAAATCCTACTCGGGCGCTCTCCTCATTTCCCACCCGGCATCATGAGCGTCCTGGCGGGCTTCGTGGAGCCGGGCGAAAGTGCCGAAGAAGCGGTCCGCCGTGAAGTCTTCGAAGAGACCTCCATTCTCGTGAAGAACGTGGAGTATTTCTCGAGCCAGGCCTGGCCTTTCCCGAATTCATTGATGTTAGGCTTTCGCGCCCAGTACGAATCCGGTGAAATCGAAGTCGACGGTGTCGAAGTCACCGAAGCCCAGTGGTTCTCAGCCAGCGATATGCCGAGCTTCTTCCCCGGTCGAGTCAGCATTTCGCAGTGGCTGATCCACGACTTCCTCAAGCGAAACGGCCAGGACGTCCCCAGTTAGGCGAAGCCGCAGGAGCTCGCCGCCGCAGGCAGAAAGCTACTCGTCTTATGCGTTCGAGCAAAAACCTCCGAGCCTAGAGATAGACGCCCAGTACGTTGCCCCGCGCCGGCGGATCCTGATCGTTCTCGATCGAGCGGTGACGCGCCTTGATCGCGTCGCGGAAATACTCGTCTGTCTGGATCCAGAACCGGCCCTCGACAATCGCCGCGAGAACGAGTTCCGCGACCTCAGAGGACGGCTTCGCGTTCGCGTACATCTGGTCGAGATAAGCCTGCATTTCGGGCGCAAGCACGGCCTCGGCTTCGCCCGCATTCATCAGCTCCTTGGGCCGATTGCGCTCCGAAGTTGTGATATTTGTCGCCACGATACCGGGGCAGAGACAATGCACACCGACATCGATGCCCGCTTCGGCGTGTTCACTGAACAAGCCTTCAGCGATCGAAACTGCCGCATGCTTCGTCGCGTTGTACGGCAGGGATCCCGGAAAACTCGTTAGGCCCGCCACTGACGCGGTAATCACAATTTCGCCTGAGTTGCGGGAACGCATTTCCGCCAGAAAAACGCGCAGACCGTGAATGATGCCGTAGAGATTTACGTCGATCGCCCATTTCCAGTCTTTCGTGGAGAGCCCCTCGGTCGGCCCGCCCCCGCCTGAGACCCCTGCGTTCAGAACCAGAAGATCGGGCACCCCAAAACGCTCCCGAGTCGCCTCCGCCAGATGATCCATCTCCGCCTCGCTGCCGACATCCGCAGGAATCGCGAGCGTGCTTACACCATGGGCTTCGATTTTTCCGGCGGCTTCCAGGAGCGCGCCCTTCTCGATATCCGAGAGGACGATATTCATCCCTGCCTGCGCGAACGTCTCCGCCATCGCGAAACCCATCCCGCTCGCTGCGCCGGTAATTAGTGCCGTCTTGCCTTCGAAGTCCTGCATCTCACTCTCCTTTTGATCGCGTCGCCATGGGCTTTGGAGTGATAGAATCGCGTCATGCCTGTCAAAACGCACCCCTCGATTTGTCGATTTTGTCACGCCAATTGCGGCATTCTCGTCGATGTCGACGCCGAGACTGGCCGGCCGGTCCGCGTCCAAGGCGATCCCGAGAATCCCGCCTATTTTGGATTCACCTGCGCCAAGGGGCGTCGTCTTCCGGAGCAGCATGCCCATGCCGACCGGCTTCTGCATTCGCAGAAACGCGGCCTCGATGGAAGCTACGCGGCCATCGAAAGCGACACCGCCATGGACGAAATCGCCGCACGCGTCCAGGACATCGTCGATCAGTATGGCCCACGGTCCGTTGCCCTCTATCCCGGCACGTACTCCGGCCCGCATCCTGCCTCGATTCCGGCGGGCGTGGGCTGGATGCTCGGGCTCGGCTCGAAAATGGTCTTTACCTCCGCCGCGATCGACCAGCCCGGCAAGCATGTCGCCAACGCGATTCACGGTCGATGGTTAGGCGGGTCGGATACCTTCGACGAATCCGATGTCTGGATGCTCGTCGGAAACAATCCGCTGATCTCGATGTCCGGCGGTATTCCCCCTTCCAACCCGAGCAAGCGGCTCAGGGACGCCAAGAAGCGCGGCCTCAAGCTCATCGTCATCGATCCGCGAAAAACCGAAGTCGCCCGCTTCGCCGATGTCTACCTGCAGCCGCGCGCCGGCGAAGATCCGACGATCCTCGCCGCGATCTTGCATGTCATCCTTCGCGAAGAACTCTATGACGCGGCGTTCACGCTCGAATCTTCCGAAGGCTTCGACGCGCTTGCAGAGCATGTCGCGGCCTTCACGCCGGAATACGCGGCGGCTCGGGCGGGCGTCACCGCCGAGGAGATCGAACGCGCCGCACGCGTCTTTGCGCAGCCGAAGGCTCGATTGCATGCGGACGAGTCTGCCGCTTCGGATAGACGCATACGCGGATGCGCGATCGCTGGAACTGGACCTAACATGTCCCCGCACGGAAACCTGACGGAATATCTGCTGCTCGCCTTGAATACGCTCTGCGGACGCTGGCGCCGAGCAGGGGAAATCGTGCCTAATCCTGGCGCCTTGCTTCCGCGCGCGGTGCCCAAGGCGCAGGCGTTGCCGCCGCGGCCCGGCTGGGGGCGCGGCGAAGCTTTGCGCTCCCGAGACCTCGTCAATTCCGCTGCAGGCTTGCCGACCGGCGCGCTCGCGGACGAGATTCTTTACACGGGCGAGGGACGCATCCGCGCCCTGATCTGCATCGGCAGCAATCCCGTTGCGGCCTGGCCCGACCAGCTCAAAACGATTCGAGCGATGGAGAATCTCGACCTCCTCGTCACCCTCGACATGAAGATGTCCGCCACTTCGAAATTCGCCGACTACGTGATCGCACCCAAGCTCTCGCTTGAAGTTCCAGGCGTCTCCGTCTCAAGCGAAGGCATAGAACAGACCTATGTCGGCCATGGCTACCCCGAACCCTACGCGCAGTACACCCCCGCCATCGTCGCCCCCCCGAGCGGCGCAGACGTCATCGAAGAATGGGAGTTCTTCTACGGCCTCTCGAAGCGAATGGGATTTCCGCTCACCTGCTATCCGATCCGCGCGGAAACCGGCGCTCTCCGGGAACGACGCGAAGCCTATTCCCTCGACATGGAGCAGCAGCCGACGACCGAAGAGGTCTACGACGGGCTGATGAATGCCTCGCGCATTCCTCTCTCCGAGATCCGCAAACATCGCCACGGCCGGATCTACGACGATGTCGAGATCCCCGTCGCAGCGGCCGACCGAGACGCCTCCGATCGACTCGATATCGGCAATGCAGACATGATGCAGGAGCTCGCCGCCATTCGCGCGGAATCGACCGACGGTGCAGCCAGCGGCACTCGACCTCGCCCTTTCCAACTGATTTCAAGGCGGATGCCTAACGTCTATAATTCCAGCGGGCGGGATATCGAAAAGCTACAGCGCGGGCGCACGCATAACCCCGCGTACCTCCACCCAAGCGATCTCGAATCGCTCGGGCTGAACCGCGGCGACATCATCGAGATCGCTTCCGATCACGGATCCATCCTGGGCATTGCGGAACCCGCCCCGGAGGTTCGCCCAGGCGTTCTTTCCATGGCGCATTGCTTCGGCGAAGCCCCGAAACACGATGCCGCGGTTCAGGAAATCGGGAGCAATACCGGTCGACTCATCGACAATGAAAGCGACTTCGACCCCCATACCGGCATTCCGCGCATGAGCGCGATCCCCGTCTCCATCGAGCGCGCCGACGCCTCCTAGCCCGCGGGTCCATCTTCCTCTGGAAGCGGCCCGGTCAGCGAGGCCCGCTGCGAAATCTCGAGCAAATTTCCGTCGGGATCCAGGATCATCGCCATCCGCGCAACCTTGCCGAGCGTGCGCGGCGCAGAAGCCACTCGGGCACCGAGCGCCTCAACGCGCGCGGTCTCCGCGTCGCAATCGCGCACCTGCACCGTGAGATAGAGCCAACCTCGCTCGGCCTGACCATAATCGCTGGGCGCGTCCGCCCGTTCCTCAAAAAGCAAAACCGTATCACCACAGCGGACTCGGGCAGGCCCCTCCTCCGCGAACCCCAGCACATCACGGTAATGCGCCATCGTCCGCACCAAGTCGCGAACCGCAATCCGCACACCCACTTGCGTGACGCCCTCCGCTCCACTCGGCACAAATGTCACGCGATTGCCGTCGGGGTCGGCCAGCGGCCGAGGCGACGAGAGATCCCCCCTCGCAATCAAGAGCTCCTCGATGCCCGATCGCGTCTCGCCCCGCTCGGCAGACAGAATATTCACCTTGATGACGGAACCACCCTCGTCAAAACGATGCTGATCGTGGCCTTTCGAGATCGGCAAGAGGTGGTCAAATGCCAGGCCTGCTTCATCACGCCAGAAGTCGACGATCCCGAGATTCGCCGAGAGCAGACCCACATCCAGTTGGTTTTTCACGATCTCAATCATCGCAGCCCCTTCATTTTGCGCATTGCGCGCGCACCCCGCGGCCTTCGGATTCCGTTATGATCGGGAGTCCGAATTCAGCACGTCCCCCCGCACAACCATTCGCCCGACCCTTCGCACGATTTAGGAGACTGAGACCCATGGGTATGCCCAACGATATCGGAATCATCGATTGCATGATCGGATTCCCCGCGACGGATTTCTCGCAGTACGAGTTCATTCGCAAGCAGCTGAAAGATCCCCAGTCCCGTGACGGTTTCGATTTCCCGGTCGAGTACATGTTCAAGAACGTGCCGAAGGAGCTTTACGGCAAAGAGAATCCGATCGATATCACGCTGCACGAGATGGATCGGCTCGGTGTGGAACGCGGTCTCGTCGGCATTGGCGGCGATGTCTCCGCGAAGGCACTCAAGGACCATCCCGACCGCTTTATTCCTTGCGGCAATGTCGACCCGAATGATGGCATGGAAGGCATCCGCCAGATGGTCCGGAACTACGAGGAGTTCGGCGTACGCGCGTTCGGCGCATTCCCCGCCGGCTGCAATCCTCAGGTTCCGATCAACGATCCCAAGTTCTATCCCATCTACGCCAAATGCGTAGAGCTCGGCGTCCCGATCTTCGTCTGCGCCGGCGTCCCTGGCCCGCGCCTGCCGATGGCCTGCCAGCATGTCGAGCTGATCGATCAGGTCATGTTCGATTTCCCGGAACTCGTCTTCGTCACACGCCATGGCTGCGAGCCGTGGGAAAAGCTGATGATGAAGCTGATGCTCAAATGGCCAAACCTCTATTACTCGACCTCAGCCTTCGCCCCGAAGTTCTATCCGGAAGAGATCGTGAACTACGCCAACACGCGCGGTGCGGACAAGATCATCTACGCCGGCTATTTCCCGATGGGCCTCTCCCTTGAACGCATCATGGAAGACATGCCCAACGTGCCTTTCCGCGACCACGTCTGGCCGAAGTTCCTCCGAGAGAACGCGATGAAGATCCTGAAGCTCGACGAATAAAGAACCATGAGTCATTCAGAAGAAGCCGATTTCGAGTCGCTCTCGGGCGCTGTCACCGAAGTGCGTCGTTTAATCGCACATCTGCGCAAAACCCAAGCCGAGCCGGAGATGCTTCGAAGGGTCGAAAGCCAGGCGCGCGCGCTTTGCGAAGAACTCGCGCCTTTCGATCATTCGGGCCCCTATGCCCAGCGTGAACTGGTGATCCGGAACGCCCTCGACCAAAGCCGCAGCTCCGATCTGCCGGCGGAGTATTTCCCGTACAGCCCGGTCATCGGACAACTCAATCCAGTTTCGCCTAATATCCGATTCGACTTTGATCCGAAGGCGCGAGAGATGCGGGCGACGCATTCTTTCGACGCGCCCTATTGCGGCCCGCCCGCATCAGTCCACGGCGGGATCGTTTCCCTCGTGTTTGACGAACTCCTCGGCTGCTTGGGGGCGATGTCCGATATCGGCGGATTTACCGGGACCCTCAAGGTCATCTACCGCTCACTCACACCACTCCACACCCCCATCCACATGCATGCCTGGATCGATCGTCAAGAAGGCGTGAAGGTCTTCATCAAGGGCACGATGCATAGAGACGGGCGCGAGGGCGAACCGGAAGAGGTGCTCTGCTCGGAAGCGGAGGGCATTTTTATTCGCCCGAAGGTCTCGATTCTCGCAGACGCGCTTTCGAAGTCGAGCGCAAAGAGCGAGTAGCGAAGAGGAGCCTTCGCGGCCTCCTGCCTGGCGCTGGGACCTCCTGACCTCTTCTTGGACCTAGTGCCGCGGATCCAGCCGGTAGATCCAAATCTCCCGCTCGGGATCGCGATCCTCGATGGCGATGCCGTATCGAGACTCGAGTGCCAATCGAGCGGCGGCGAACTCGGGGCCCTCTTCGACACGGACGGCTTCGCGGCCGAAGACCGCATCCCCTAGCCGAATCCGCACGCGCGGATCTTCCGCGACATGGGCCACCCAGCTCCGAAGCTCAGGCTTCTTGGGGCCCAGGATAATCGACGTCGGCACGTAGAGATCTTCGCCTACGGCTGCGAACCAACAATTCACAGAATGCGGATTTCCAGGCCGCGTCTCGAGCTGCGCCGTTTCCACCTCCGCCGCAAAGGACCAGTCCGTGACCTCCGCTGGACCGATTTCACCCGAGAGTGCGCCGCCCGGAATCGGCCCCACCGGCCCACATCCCAGCAAGACCAGGACGGCGAGCGCTGAAACCGCAAAAGCGACTGAAGGTTTGTGAATCTCTTCCACTCGGGTTCTCCCTCGCCGTGCCTTAGGCGATGCAGGCGGCGATATCGGCGGCGATGTCGGCCGATAGGCTAGCATCTTCGCATGCGCGTCATGATGACAGGAGGCACCGGGTTCACCGGCTCACATACCGTCCGTGCGTATCTCGCCGCGGGACATCGCGTCCGACTGCTCGTACGGGACCCGAGCAAGGTCCGCCGCGTCTTCGACCCCCTCGACATCGCCATTCCCGAGCAAGACATCATCGCCGGCGATATTACCGACGCGGCCTCCGTCGAAGAAGCCATGCAGGGCTGCGATGCGGTCTACCACGGCGCAGCGCTCGTCGACATGCGCCGCGCGATGGCCGAACGCGTGCTCTCGACGAATCGGCGCGGTGTCGAACTCGTGGTGGGCGGCGCGGCGAAGCGCGGCCTCCCCTCCATCGTTTACGTTTCGAGCTCCTCGGTTTTCTTCACGCCCGGCTGCGGCCCGCTCCATCTCGATATGCCGATCGCCCCGGGCTCCACCGCCTATGCCCAGAGCAAAGGCGAAGCGGAACATGAAGTCCGACGCATGCAGGGCGAAGGCGCATCAATCCGCACCTCCTACCCCTCCGGCATTATCGGCCCCGATGACCCCGGGCTCTCCGACGCGAATCAAGCGCTCTACACCTTCTTCAAGCAAACCGGCGTGAACACTTCGAGTGGTTTTCAGATCGTCGACGTGCGCGATCTCGCGGCACTTCATCTCCGCATGCTCGAACTCCCGGAAGGCGCGCATCGCTATATGGCAGCTGGGCCTATGCTCAGCTGGCCCGAGACCTACCGCACCATCGACCGCACGACCGGCAAACGACTCTGGCGCTTCCCCGTCCCCGGCCCCCTCTTTCGCGCGCTCGGCAGCGTCGGCGACCTCATCAAACAGGTCTACGATTTCAGCTTCCCGCTCACGCGCGACGCCATGGAATACGCAACGCAGTGGCCGGGATGCTCCGCCGAAGAAACCACCCGCGCCCTCGGCGTCGAATTCCGCGGCGCCGAGGAGACATACCGAGACACCGTCCGCTGGCTCTACGACGCCGGGCATCTCAAGGCGCGCCACGTGGGTCGGCTCGCCGAAGGCGGTCGATCGCCAAATATCGTCGGAAGAATCCCGGGCACGAACTGAGCTCGCCCCCTCGAACTGAACTTCCGCCCTACCTTCCCGGGAGATGCTTCTCGAACTGCCCCGCGAGATGAACCCACTCGCCGTTCGGCATTTTCTCGATCAGCACGGTCTGCGCGAACCCCATCGAGAGGCTGGGCACCTTGCGCACATCGAGGGCCCCCAGCGCGACCGCCGCGTGGCGGAGACAGCCACTATGCGCCACGAAGAGACGCATCACATCTCGAGGGTCTTCCGACGGAATCGAATTCATGCTCGACGAAACGCGCGCGGCGACGCGCCCACCCGCCTGCATCAGCGATTCGGCGCCCTGAACGGGCAGTCGGAATTCGGGAAGACGTCGCCAACCTTCGGGCAATGGCGCGATTCGCGGGTCCTGGGCCAGCATGGCCTCGATATCCTCGAATCGCATATTCGCGGCGCTGCCTATGCCGCGCTCGATCAAGTCATTGCGCTGCAGAACATGAAAGCTTCGGTCCGTTCGCGACTGAAGGCCGTCGGCGATGACCTTGGCGGTTTCCCACGCGCGGAGGAGTTGAGAAGCCTCAAGCCGCGCATCGATCTCCAGACCGAATTCCGCGGCAAAGTCGAGGATCACATCCACGGCACCCCGTGCCTGGTCCTGGCCGGTCGGACTCAGCGGAAAAAGCGAATGTGCGCTTGCGGTGCCGTCAGGCCGTTCAAAATGGCCGTGACGAACGAAAGCCGCGATGCGGCGTCCGGTTCCCGCTTTTGGGTCGATGCTCAAGGCCATTTTACTCCGGGTATCCGCATGCGTTCTCGTGTTAGTCGAACCCGATTTTTCGAAGCCATCGCCGAAGCCATCGCGCTTACTCGTCATCGAAATCTCCCGCGCCACATCGAGCAACACAATCTGAATGCGCGGTGGTTTCTCGCGCTCCGATTTCGAGGATCTTTATCGGCCGATCGGGGGGACGACTCGCTCCTCTTTCCGACTCTGTAAGTATATCGACGCAGCGAAAAGGAGTCGCCCTTCCTTTACAATCGCAGCGGACTTTCCGTTCACTCTGACCCCGGGGACTGTGGCGGAATGTGCCGCAACTTCCGGTTGCGCCAAAAATTCATGAGACGGCGCACAGTCCGTTCTGCCCAGGGCTGACGCTTCTGCTCAATCAAAACACCGTCGCGAAAAACCTCAATCAGATCGCCCGTGACACGTTGCTCTACGCCCTCGGGTAGCAACACCCTAAAAGGCCGGTCGGGATTCAACACATCTTCTGCATCCGTAATGCGTACGGGCATTTCACTTCGGTAGCGCTCGGCAATCGCTTGCAGCGCGGGAGAAGCATCGAAAGCGCCGCGGTGGCCCTCCCGAATCGCGAGCCGAAGGCCTATGCCCGTGGTTTCCAAATCAACGATCCCGCCGGTTTGCTCTGGGCGTTCGTCGTCTTCGAGTCCGCCCTGCAGCCAGAGACATTGGTAACCCCGGCAGATCGGCGGACGGGTCTCGTAGATGCCGCAGCCCGCGGCCCCGCGCTGATGCACGCAATCGTCTCCCGCACGTTTTCCAAGGGGATCAACGCGGAGCACCGTGCAGCACATCGAGCATTCGCCGCAGGAGCGCACCGCCGCGCGGCGTTCTCGTTCGGGATCGCTTCCAAGCTGGGCCAAGCAAGGCTCCTCTACACAGTTCGGGACAGTTCGGGGACGCCGAGGAGGCTAGCAAGGCCATCGCGCGCGTGGATTCCGCTTCCCCCTATCGGATTTCCGAAAGGCGCGGCATGCTCTCCCTGTGGCGTCCATCGACCGATCCCAAGCGACCTCCAATATTCTGCTCGGCTTGGCCGCGACGGTGATCATCGTGGCGGGCCTGCGGGCGGCGAGTTCGCTCTTCGTCCCCTTTCTTCTCGCGGGCTTCATCAGCCTGCTCTGCACCCCCGCGCTGTTTTGGATGAAGGACCGCGGTCTCCCGACGCCCCTGGCGCTGATCGTCGTCCTGCTCGGTCTCTTCGGGATCGGTGCCGTGTTCGGCGGCCTGATGAGCACCTCAATCAACGAATTCACCCGCGCGCTGCCCTCTTACCAGGAACGTTTTGGATACGTCGTCGAGTCCCTGACCGCGACGCTTTCCGGCTTCGGGATCGATTTCGGAACCGATGGCGATGAGGCGAACCCCTTCGACCCCCAGGCCGCCCTCGGCATCGCGGGCAACCTCGCAGGCAACTTGGGCACGCTCCTCAACAACGCGTTTCTCCTCTTCCTGACGGTCTGCTTCATCCTGCTCGAAGCCTCAAGCTTTCCGAGCAAGGTGAAAGAAGCCTTCGGCGATTCTCCGATCATCGAATCGCGCATGACCGAAATCGGTTCCTCGATTCGCCGCTACCTCGGGATCAAGACCCTGACGAGCATGGCGACCGGCTTCGTCGCCTACGGCGCGCTGATGGTTCTCGGCGTCAAATTCGCGCCCCTATGGGCCCTGATCGCGTTCCTCTTGAACTTCGTCCCCGCGGTCGGCTCGGTCATCGCTGCCGTCCCGGCCGTCGCCCTCGCCCTCGTGGACAATGGCCCCCAGACTGCGGTGTTAGTTGCGATGCTCTATATCGGCATCAACATCTCGATCGGGAGCTTCCTCGAACCGCGCGTGATGGGAGACGGCATGGGGCTCTCGCCGCTCATTGTTGTCGTTTCTCTCGTCTTCTGGGGCTGGGTCCTCGGCCCCGTCGGCATGGTCCTCGCCGTCCCTCTCACGGTCATCCTGCGCATCGTTCTCGATACGCAGCCGGAAACGGAATGGGTTGCCGTGCTGCTCGGCCCCGCCATACCGAAACCCAGACTCGAGAAGAAAGCCAACGCGGCCCTCGACGACGTGATCCACACCTAATACCGAAGTACCTAATTCGAGTACCCAGTACCGAGTACCTGAGCGCGCGGATCACGCGTCGCTCGCGCAGCGAAGCTAGGACGCGTTCGCGATCGTTTCGAAGGCCTTCTTCACGTCATCCGGCGCCTGCACGAGTTCAAGCAGGACGCCTTCCGAGCCAATCGGGAATTCCGCGTTGCCTTTGGGATGGATGAAGCAGACGTCATGGCCCGCCGCGCCCTTTCGGATTCCGCCGGGCGTGAAGCGCACACCCTGCTCTTCAAGCCATTTCACCGCCGTCGGCAGATCGTCGATCCAGACGCCGATATGGTTCAGCGCCGGCTCATGTACCTTGGGTCGCTTCTCGGGATCAAGCGGCTGCATCAGGTCGACTTCGACCACGAAGGCACCCACGCCCGTCTCGCAAATATCCTCGTCGACGTTTTCCTTCTCGCTCTTATACGAGTGGCCGAAGCGCAGCCCCATGATGTCGACCCAGAAATGACGCAGCTTGTTCTTGTCGAGGCCACCGATGGCGACTTGCTGGACTCCGAGAACTTGGAAGGGGCGGGGGCTGGCCATGATGATCGAATCTCCTGTCCGAGCGACGCCGGAAAAGAGCCGGAAATCGGTCGGGTGGTCGAGTGGAAAGGAATAGATTTGCGCCGCGCGGAGACGAGGCCTCCGACGCAGCGCGAGAGTCTAGCAGCGCTCTCGCACGGGCTCAGCACTTCGGGTCAGACGCCCGACGCCGCGTCTAGCCTTTGTAATCCCGAGCCACGAGGTAGCGCTCGGTGCTGCCCTTGCGTGTGGATTGCAGCTTGACCGTCTTCGCCTTCCCGAAAGAAATGCGCATCCGCTTGTCGATCTCTGCGGCCTCGGGACCCTCGAGGATCTTGATCAGCAGGGATCCCCCCGGCACGAGGAGCTTCGGCAAAAGCACCTCGATCGCCTCAAGGAGACGCTCTTCGTTCGCCCGATCCGTTTCGCGCACGCCCGTGAGCTTGGGCGCTGCATCCGACAAAACGACATCGACGCCTTCTCGACCGGGCACGATCTCGTCGAGGGCCGCAAGCAATCGACCCGCCACGTCCGCGTCTTCGAGATCACCCACGAAAGCCGTGCCGTTCTTCGCCGCGATCGGCGGATCCACCTCGGCCCGGTCCACCCCCGCCACCGCACCTTTCGGACCCACGAGCGCCGCAGCCGCCTCGAGCCATCCTCCAGGCCAGCAGCCCAGATCGACGACGCGTTGCCCCTTCTTCAAGAGCTTGAACTGCTTCTGGACCTCTTCCAGCTTGTAGGCCGCGCGGGAGCGAAGGCCTTCCTTTTTGGCGCGCTGGTGGAGATGGTCTTTACGGTCGTATTTTGCCATAGCGGGACGGATCCTACTCCTCAGGGCCGCGGCAGCAAACGGCTCTCTTGCATCCAGTCGATCCACTCGACCAGCATCTGCTCGGAATCGATGCAGTCGGCGAAGCCCGCTTGGCGAAGCTTGATCGTGCTCAGCAGCGTCGGGGATGCGGCCTGCTCTCGGCCGAATCCCAAATGGAGATCGAGATAGACGAAGGAATCTCCAACGAACTCCATCAGGCCCGGCGCGCGCAGGCCCTGCTGCGCCACGACCTCGTCCCAAACTGCCGCTTTCGGGGGCATCGTCTCCGCCAGACGCTGAGGCTCGGGCTCTCCAACTTCCATCCCAAAGGCTTCGGCTAAGCGCGCCCAGACATTTTCCCAAACGAAGACATCTCCGTTCGAGATATTGAAAACCTCATCTTCGGCCGCTTTCGCCGTCGTCGCCCAATCGAGGGCTCGGGCAAGCAGCCGCGCGTCCATCGCGTCCACCGGCCCCGTCCGGCCCCCAGGCCAGCATAAGGGTCGCCCTTCATGTTTCGCGATCGCGGCGTAGGTCGCGAGCGGTGCAATCGGATTCATCGGCGCCGAAAACGCATGCCCGTAAATCACGGGCGGTCGCCAAATCGTAAAGCGAAAGCCGTCGCGCGCCGCGCGTTCGCGTAATAGGTCTTCCTGGAGCCAGTAGAAGTTCGCATGGTCATGGCGGGCCTCGTGCTCACGCCCAGGCACTCGCATCCGCTCGATATGCGCGCCGTACGCTTTCGTGCCCTGCAGAAGACTCAGATGAGCCAGCGCGCCCTGCCCCGGCCCCGCAAGAGCATCCAGCAAATTCGCCAGCATCCGCCGATTCGTCTCCATCACTTCGGCGTCATACCAGCCCGCGAGCAAGCCCGGCGCTTCCTGAAGCGCTGCGTAGACGACGTGCGTGATCGGCGGGAGCTCCGCCAGCTTCGCGCGGCAACCCTCGCGGTCGAGCAGATCAAGGGGCACGTGCGTGCCTGATTCCACATCGGGCGCGCGCCTCGACGCACCCAAGACGCGCAGGCCGGGCTGAGCACCCAAAAGTTCGAAAGCCGCTCGCCCCACGATACCGCTGGCCCCGACGACTAACACGACTTTTTCGACGTCGCTCATTTCAGAACGGGCGGGCCGAAGCGCTCCCTGAAATCGTCGAGGGAGATCGTGAACTCCTCCGTCGCCAGAAATTCGGCGTCGCTCATCTTGGGCTGTTCATGGGCCTTGTACCATTCGGCATAGGTCCCAAGCTCGCTCGAAAGCGCGTTGTAATGGGTCGAGTAGGTGCGCACATTGAGCTTTGGCTCAGCGCTGGCGAGGTCGAACTCGAGCAAGCGAAACCAGCCGTCCCCAAGACCGACAGGCCGGCGGAAAAGCCGATCTCGCGGTTGCCCCGCGTCGAGTCCCGCCTGACCGCGATCCTGGTAATCCGCCAACATTTGAATCACAGCGTGCCCCGCCGCATTTTCGTCGATGCGCGTCGCTTGTCCGTGATGATGTCCGCAGAGGACGAGGAAGATCTGATCGTTCGGCACGATCAATTTCCGAAACAGCGCGTCCGCATCATTATGCTCCTCGGGATCCACCCGAGCGAGGTCAATGATCGGATTCGGCCCGCGCTCGCCCCGCGGATTGAGATAATCGTGGGTACTGAGGATCGTCGGAAAGCCTGGGTACTCCGCCATCACCGACTCGACCCAAGCAACGACTTCGTCTCCCGCCTGCATCTCGAGGGCGAAATGCAGAAAATGATATCCGCCGGCCACGAAGATCTGAGCGCTGCTCGTCCCGCCGTGATGACTCGCGACATACCAAGACTTGTCCTTAAAGAAGGGACGGTCATCGCCAAATGCGGAACGAAAATTATTCAGCCCGCCCACGTGGAGCATGCCGATATCCTCAACGCTCCAGGTCAGCTCATTCCGCGGCTTGTCCATGTTAGGCGGAAAGCGCGCATCATTCCACATCGCGTCGTAGTCGTGGTTTCCCGGAGCAACGCCGAAAGGCATCCCCGCCGCTGCGATCCGCTCGTAGCCCTCAATCGCTTTGGGGATCTCGACTTCAAGGACCTTTGGTGTCGGATCGAAATGCCCGGCGAAGAGCGGGTTCTCGATGCGCTTCGCCCCGCGCGCCGCGTGTGCGGGATCCATCGCCTCGGATTGATGCTGCCAAACGTCGCCAACCGAAGCGACGAAGGCGATATCGCCGCCGTTCGTGCGACTTCGAGCGGCGATCCAGTCCATCTGCGCGATGAACATCTCGCTTGCATCGAAGACGAAGCCCTCGGCTTCCTGATGCGTGTAATCCGTGTAGTTCTGGGTGTCCGGGATCATCGCGATCTGAAAAGGCGCGGACGATGCCCCTAACGCAGACGAAGCGGAGGAAGCCGAAGACGCGGCGTCGGCATGCAGCGCATCGTGGACCGCTTGATGGGAGCAACCCGCTGAGGACAGAGCGACTAGGAGGGCGAGGCAAAGGACGCGACCCGTTGTGCGCCGGCGCCCGGTCTCGCGATGTGTTGCGGATGACGTTTTAAAGAGCTTGCTAAAGGACATCATTTCTCCCGGAGATAGACTCGCGCGCGAGGATGCCCCAGCCGCCGAGAGCATGCGAACCCAAGGGCGCAGACCGCGTTCTCAGAACCCCAGATCTGCCGAAGTCGAAAGCCGGATCGCCAACGCTCCGCGGGGCCGCGGGGCCAGAAATGAAACGACCCCGCTCGCATCGCGCGAACGGGGCCGTTTAGTCTTCTCAGGCCATTTAGGGCCGCGAACTAGGCTGCGAAGGGCTAGTCCTGCGACTTAACCGCCTTGCGAATCTTCACGATCCCGTTCTTGTGGCCGGGAACGCCGCCGCGCACGAAGATCAGGTTCCGCTCCGTGTCCACGCGGATCACTTCGAGGTTCAGCGTCGTCTGGCGAGAGTTGCCATGCTGTCCGGCCATCTTCATGCCCTTGATGACCTTGCCCGGATCCGCGCCCGCACCAATCGAGCCACCGTGTCGGAAGAACTCATGGGTACCATGGGTGCGCTTCTTGATCGCGAAGTTGTGTCGCTTCACGACACCGGAGTAGCCACGGCCCTTCGTCGTGCCGATCGCATCAACCTTCTGACCCGCTTCGAAAATATCGACTTTGATCTCGGCACCGGACTCAAGCTCCGCCGCCTCTTCTTCCGTCAATCGACTCTCGGAGAGGTACCGCTTCGGCGCGCCCCCACCATTCTTCTCGAAATGCGTCTTCTCCGCCTTCGAGAACAGCGAGTCGCGGCGCTCACCGTAGGCGAGCTGAACGGCGACGTAACCGTCTTTTTCAGACGTCTTCTTCTGGACGACGACGTTCGGACCGGCTTCGAGCACGGTGACAGGGACGGCTTCGCCGGTATCCGCGAAAACCTGGGTCATGCCGAGCTTCTTGCACAGCAGTTCAATGGACATAATTGTGGATCTCCTCGTCCGGATTGGAGCCCCTTCCGTCCATCGGAAAGGGTTCGTCGCGGTCAATGCGTCTCGCCGCCGATTCCAAGCCTCTTTGAGAGGACGGCGCGCGAGGGGCGATCTATGGTTCAGCGATCATGCTTCGCATCTTGTCATTCTCGAGGGCACGCACGGCCGAGCCGGAGCCCCTCAAGAGCGGCGCACATTAGCATGAGGGATCGAGGGCGGCGACCCTCGGGAAAAGTAGAACATTTCTTGCATTTAATGTGCAATATGAGACCGAGACGAAAACTGGGCTCATCTCATTGCCTTCAACGACCGCTCGTCCTAATCGATGCCATCAGCGCCATCAGCGCCATCTAAGGCAGCGACATCGCCGCCCCTGAACCGGAATGACTGACCTAGAAAGAGAGCCAAGACCATGAGCTATCGCGCCACCCTGATCCCCGGAGACGGAATTGGTCCAGAAGTGATTGAAGCGGCAGTTGAGGTTGTCGCCGCCGCCGGCGTCCAAGTCGACTGGGAACGGGTCGAAGCCGGTGCCGACGTATTCCTGAAGCATGGCACCCCCATGCCCGACGAGGCGCTCAACTCGATCCGGACGACGCGCGTCGCCCTCAAGGGTCCGATCGGAACGCCGATCGGCGGCGGCTTCAAGAGCGCCAACGTCATGATGCGCCAAGCCCTCGATCTCTACGCTTGCGTCCGCCCGATCCGCACGATCCCGGGACTCCCCGGCCGCTACGAGAACGTCGATCTCGTCATCGTCCGCGAAAACACAGAAGGCCTTTACTCGGGTCTCGAACATCGCGTCGCCCCCGGTGTGGTCGAGAGCCTGAAGGTCGTCACAGAAACCGCCAGCCTGCGGATCGCCCGCTACGCCTTCGAGTTTGCGCGTGAACATAAGAGAAGCTCCGTCTCGGCAATCCATAAAGCCAACATCATGAAGCTCTCGGACGGCCTCTTCCTCGAATGCGCCCGCCGCGTCGCGCGAGATTTTCCCGAAATTGAACTGCGCGAGCTGATCATTGATAACTGCGCCATGCAGCTCGTCACGCGCCCCGAACAATTCGACGTGCTCCTGATGGACAACCTCTACGGCGATATCCTCTCGGATCTCGGCGCCGGCCTCGTCGGCGGACTCGGCGTTGTCCCGGGCAGCAATATCGGCAACGACTGCGCCGTCTTCGAAGCGGTCCACGGCAGCGCCCCGGATATTGCGGGCAAGGGACTCGCCAACCCCACCGCGGTCATTCGATCCGCAGCCCTCCTCGTTGACCACCTCGGCGAAGCGGACGCGGCCAAGAATATCGAGAGCGCGGTCGAAGCCGTGATGGCGGATCCCAAGAACCATACGGGAGATCTCGGCGGCAAGGCGAAAACCCGCGGCATCACGGACGCGATCATCAAAGAACTCGCAAGTTAGGCCGCGCCCTTGGATGAAGATCGGCCTGCCGACGGGCTCAGCCCTGTGCTCGTGCTCGCGCTCGACGGAGCCACGTTCGACGTAATTCGCCCCATGGTTGAAAGCGGCGAACTGCCGAACCTCGCCGCCTGGATGAAGGAAGGGCAATTCTCGGGCCTCCCGAGCACGACGCCTCCCGTGACTTTCCCAGCCTGGTCCTCCTTCATGACCGGACTCGATCCCGCGGATCACGGGATCTTCGACTTCACGCAGAAGAAGCCCGGCGAGTACCGACTCCGCTTCGTGAACTCGACGGACCGAGAGGCGAAGTCCCTGTTTCGGCAAGTCAGCGAAGCGGGCGAACCCGTCCTCGTGTTAGGCATGCCCGCCACCCATCCCCCCGAAGAACTCGACGGCCTGCTTGTCTGCGGCTTCGACGCACCCGTCTCCACCGGAACCGACGAACGCAGCGCAAGCAACCCCGCGCGCTACCGACAGATTGCGGAAAAGGCGGGGCCGTGGATGCGACCCGAACTCAACGAGTCGTCACAGGCGGACGATTTTCACGAGCGGGCCGCCGAAACGCTCCTCTCTCGCGTTGATCGAAAACGCGACTTCGCCCTTGAAGCTCTGCGTCAGGCCAAGGCGACGCGAGGGGGCGCGCTCCCTGCCCTCACGATGATCGTCTTTTCCGAGAGTGATACGGTGGGACATCATTATTGGCGCGATCATGCGCCAGAGTCTCCCCGACATGACACGAAGGCCTCGAGCGCACGACGGGATGCGATTCGCTCTGTCTACCGAAAGCTCGACGAAGCCTGCGGGACGCTTCGAGAAGCTGCGGGCGAAGACGTGTTATGCGTCGTCCTCTCAGACCACGGCATGGGCAGCGCATCGGATAAAATTGTCCACCTGAACCGCTACCTCGCAGAGCAAGGACTCCTTCACCGCCGCGCCGGACTCGGCCGCTTTATCGACCGCGCTGCGCGAGGCCTTCGCGATCTCGCCCTTGCCTGGCTCCCCGCTGCGATCGCCCAGGCCGTATTCCGCCGCGCCCGAGCCGCTGCCGCGGAACTCGAGAGTCGCGCCCGCTTCGGCGGTTTCGACTGGGACCGCACGCTTGCCTTCAGCGAAGAAGCCAACACCAACCCCGGCATCTGGATCAATCTGGCCGGGCGCGAAGCGGAAGGCTGCGTCGCTCCCGCCGACTACGAAGAGGTCCGCGAACGCGTCATCGAAGCGCTGCTCGCCTGGCGACTGCCCTCGGGCGACCCCGTCGTCGCGCGCGCGCTTCGCCGTGAGGAGGTCCATCGCGGCCCCTACGCCGACCGCGCGCCCGATATTCTCGTGGAGCTCGCGCTGGATGAGGGCCATGGCCTCTCCCTCGTCCCGACGCCCTGGGCCGAAGGCGGCGCCCAAGGTGAAGGCATCCCCGCGCTCAGAACCCTCGGATCCGAAGCCTATGGCGGCGGGCGCGGCCGCGGCATGAACGGCACCCATCGCTCCGAAGGCATATGGATCGCAACCGGCCCCGGAGCCGACCAGCAGCCCGCCCCGGAGAGGCTCGCGCGGGTCGCCCCTTGGCTCGCCAACGCGATGGGCCTAGCCTGGGTGGAGCGGGGCAGTACGAGCGAAGCGCGGGGTCGGAACGACGCACGCGATGATGCGGGCGGAGGGCCGCCTGCCGGACGCGAAAGCCAGCCCTATAGCGAGGAAGAAGAAGCCATGGTCGCGGAGCGTCTGCGCGCGCTGGGATACCTCGAATGAACCGGCCGGCGCTCTCCCTGGTTTTCCCCGCTTTCAACGAAGCCGAGAATCTGCCGCTCCTCCTGAAGAGCGCCCTGGAAACCGGGGCCGCGCTGGAACTCGACCTCGCCCTGCCCTTCGAGATCGTCATCGTCGACGATGGCTCCGAGGATCACAGCGCCGAACTCTTGCGGGGCTGGTGCGAGGAGGACCCAAGGGTTCGGGCCGTTCATCATGCCGCGAATCAAGGCTACGGCGCCGCCTTGCGAACGGGTCTGCGCGAAGCCCGCGGCGAGCTGGTCTTTTTCAGCGATGCCGATCTTCAATTCGATCTCGCCGAAATCCGGCATCTCCTCGAGCATGCGGACGACTACGACATCGTGGCCGGCTTCCGCGCCCCGCGCCGAGATCCCTGGCATCGACGCGTCATCGCCTCGACCTGGGGCAGACTCGTCGGCGCCCTCTTCGACCTGCCCGTTCGCGATATCGATTGCGCTTTTAAGATCTTCCGCCGCGACGTTCTGGACGCGATCCCGATCGAATCCATCGGGGCCTTCGTCAACACGGAAATCCTCGTTCGTGCCCGAGCCGCCGGCTTTCAGATTCATCAAATTCCCGTCAGTCATCGTCGCCGCCAGTCCGGCCGCCAAAGCGGCGCCCATCCTCGCGTCATCGCTCGGGCCCTGATCGAACTTGCCCAGCTCTACACCGAGCTCCGACTCCGCTCTCAGCCGAAACTGAAGCCTTAGGAAAGGGAACGATGCGGCTTCTTCTGGTCGGCGCCTTCCCCTACCCCCACAACCAGGGATCTCAGGTCTATTTTCAGGAACAGGCCATCGCCCTCCGCGACGCGGGGGCCCAGGTCGAGCTGCTCACCTATGCGACCCAGGCAGGCGCCGCGATCAGCGAACCGACTGATCCCAGCACCCGTGCCCTCCAAGACTTCAAGGTGCATCGCTCGCCGCGCTGGACCGCCCCCCGTTCGGTCCGTTCGGGCCCGTCCTGGGCGAAGCCCTTCGCCGACCTCGGCCTCGGCCAAACCCTGCGTCAGACACTTGCGTCAAGAATCGATGACGCAGCAGTTGACGCGGCACATGACGCGCCCAATGACGCAAAGGCTACCGTGCGTTATGACGCGGTCCTGGCGCACAACGCAGAGGCCGCAGTCATCGCCCTTACGGCCCTTCGAAAGCCACGCCCTCCTATCCTTTATTGCGTCCATACCTTAATGGGCCACGAACTCTCTACCTATCTAAAAACACCCCTCTTACGGCCGCTACCCCCTACTCAGCCTACAGGCAAGCGCCCTTTCTCAACGCGCGTCATTGACCGATCGGGGCGCGTCATAGACCGCTGGATTGCACGCCGCGTGGACGGATGGATCGCTTTGACGCAGTCTTCCGCGCGCGTCATGCAGCAGAGCGCAAAGGGCCCAGGAGCGCTGATCCCACCGCCCATTCCCGACCCAGAGACGTCTCTCAAAAGCCGGGATGTGGAGGAGGTCTGCGCCCGATACGGACTCGACCCAGGCCGCTTCTTCGTTTATTCGGGCAATCTAGACCCGTACCAGGAACTCGACATCTTGGCCGCGGTCGGCCAAGCGGCAACGGAGCCAACGGCGGCCCTCCCGCCCGGCGCGACCTCCGCGAAGAAGCCCCCCGTGCTTGTGCTTGCGAGTCATGACCCCGCAGCCGCAGATTGGGCCGCGGCGCGTCCCGGTATTCAGGCCTGCATCGTCGATTCATCAGAGGAGATGCAGACGCTCCTCCGCGCCGCTCGCGCGAGCCTTGTCCTGCGAAAGGCCGTCGGAGGCTTCCCCATCAAACTCGCTAACAGCCTGGCTGTCGGCACACCGGCGATTGCTTTCCACGGCCGCGAGTGGGGACTCCTCGACGGCGAGAACAGCCTGCTCTGCGATCCCGAGAACGCCGTGCGCTCCATTGCGAACGCGATCGCAAACCTAGACCAAGACAGCGAGCTCGCCCTCAGGCTATCGAGAGGCGCCCGACAGCTCTATCTCGACCAGCACCTTCCCGCGAGCGCCGCCCGCGAGACCCTCGCCTTGATCGAAAGGACCCAGCGTTTCCGCGGCGAAGTAGAGGGTCTTCCCGGCGTGTAATTTCGGCCTGGGCCTCTACACTCCGGCGCGCCCGGTCCCCTGTTTGGGGGATTCGGGCTTTCCGTGTTCCGGAGCCGCTGAAACTCGGCATTCCCACGCCCGGAGAGCCCTCGGACGAGCACGATCAGCTGGATCGGAAACCAGGACGGAAACGAGCCCACAGTGAGCGCCGAAATCAAACCGGAATCAAAAAGCAGCAAGCGACGGCGCACGCCGAACCGCGGCGACACGCCCTTTGATCGTTTGCTGAAGGACGCCCGAAAGAGCGATGGACTCTCTCGCCTGACGGGGCTTCGAGGCGCCGCCGGCCGGGTCGCGGCCAGCCATTTGATTCGGGCCCACGGCGAAAGGCCCGTGCTCTACCTCACGCCCCATTCCCGAGCCGCGGATGCAGCCATCCTCGCGCTTCGCGGGCTTCTCGGCGAGCGCCCGGAGGCCTCGCGGATTCGCTCGTTTCCGCGGCATGACACCCTGCCCTTCGATCGCTTCTCGCCCCAACCCTTCCTCGTCAGCCAGCGTATGGAAGTGCTTCATCGCCTCGCCGAACTCGGAGCGGGCACGGCTCTGGACGGCGAAATCGTCCCGATCATCGTCGCGCCGATCTCCGCCCTCGCCCTACGCGTCCCGGCGCGACAACTCCTCCGCGAATCGACGGCGCGGGTCTCCGTCGGCGAATCTCTCGACCGCGACGAGCTCAGCGCCAAACTCGTTCGCCTCGGCTACCAGCGGATGGCTCTGGTCGAGGAGCCCGGCGAGCTGGCCGTGCGCGGCGATATCGTCGATGTCTTCCCGCCGCAGCTCCCGAACCCCCTGCGCATCGAGCTTTGGGGCGACGAAGTCGATTCGATCCGCAGCTTCGACCCCGCGAGCCAACGTTCCCAGGACAAGTCGGCGACCGCCCTCCTCCCGCCGCCCCGGGAATTCCTCTTCGACCGGGACGAAGTCATCGAACGCGACGGCGCCATCCGCGCGCGGGCCGAAAAGGATGGCGTCCCGATCAGCGAGGTCGACGCGTTTCTGGACTCTCTGATCCGCGGATCCGTTCCGGCGGGCGGTGAAAGCCTCTCGCCCCTCGTGCATGACGCGCACGAACGCTTCTTTGACTATCTGCCCGACGACACCTTGATCCTGATGGAGGAGCCGGAGGAAGGCCTGGCCCGGCTCGATCAGGTCTTCGGTGAAATCGAATCGAATCACGAAGCCGCACGCGGCGAACGACTCACCGTGGGCATCGATGAGCTTCTCGTTCAGCCCGACGAAATCGGCGCCGAGATCGCGAAGCGCGAGAACGTCCGCCTCGAGCGTCTCGACATCGTCGAATCGAGTGAGGAAAAAGGTCGCGTCGTCATCGAGACCGAAACCCAGGACGAACTTCGTCGCGAACTCGTCAAGACCCGCAGCCACGAGCGCGCCCTCGATCCGATCGTCGCGCGCTGCAACGCATGGCTCGCTGAACGCTGGCGCGTGGTCATCGCCTGCAGCTCGCTCTCCAGCGCAGAGCGGCTCAAGACGTTGCTCGAGGAATACGAACTCGAAGGCAAAGTCGCCACGGATCCGCGTCCTGTTTGGCATTGGTCGCTCCCCGGACGCCTTGAATTTCGCGTCGTCGACCTGTCTGAAGGATTCGTGTGGGCCGAACAGGCACTCGCGATCATTACCGACGAAGAAGTCTTCGGCATCCGCGATCGTCGTAAGAACCGGACAGGCTGGCGCGAGGGCCAAAAACTCGAAGGCATCGCGCAGCTCGCCCCCGGCGACTTCCTCGTCCACGCGGACCACGGCATCGGCATCTACCGCGGCCTGATGGAGCTCGCCGCGGGCGGCTCCGCAGCCGAACTCTTAGCCATCGAATATCTCGGCGGCGACAAACTCTTCCTCCCCGTCGACCGACTCTCGCGGGTCCAGCGCTATGGCGCGGCGGACGGTGTTCAGCCGCGCATCGACAAACTCGGCGGCGAGACCTGGGAAAAGACCAAGAGCAAAGTCAAAGCGAGCCTGCGGAATATGGCAGGAGAGCTTCTTTCTTTGCATGCCGCGCGGGAAATCGCGCCGGGCTTCGGCTTCTCCGAACGCGACTCCGCGATGGAAGAATTCGAGGGCGCCTTCCCCTTCGAAGAAACGCCCGACCAGATGGGCGCGATCGACGATGTCCTCCTCGACATGCATGAACCGAAGCCCATGGATCGTCTCGTCTGCGGCGATGTGGGTTACGGCAAGACCGAAGTCGCGATTCGTGCCGCCTTCCGCGCTGCACAGGACGGAAAACAGGTCGTCGTCCTGACTCCCACAACGGTGTTATGCCAACAGCATTTCGAGAATTTTCTGAAGCGTTTCGAGAACCATCCGATTCGCGTCGATATGCTCTCGCGCTTCAATACACCGAAGGAATCCCGCGCGACGCTCGAGGGTCTGGCTACGGGTCAAGTCGATATCGTGATCGCCACCCATCGCATTCTCCAAAAGAATGTCCAGTTCAAGGATCTCGGACTCCTAATCGTCGACGAAGAACAGCGCTTCGGCGTCGCGCATAAGGAGCGGGTCAAGAAGCTGAAGAAGACCGTTGATGTTCTCACGCTCACGGCGACGCCGATCCCCCGAACCCTACAGATGGCGTTCACGGGAATCCGCGACCTCTCCGTGATCGAGACGCCTCCGGTCGATCGCCTCGCGATTCGAACCCAGGTCTGCAAATTTGATGAGGGGTTGATTCGTGAGGCCGTACTGCGGGAAGTCCGCCGCGGCGGCCAGGTGTTCTTTCTGCATAACCGCGTGCGCACGATCGATGCGATGCGTGAGCTGCTTGAGCGCGTGCTCCCCGAAATCAAAATCATGGTCGCCCACGGGCAGATGAAGGAGCGCGAGCTCGAAGACCGCATCCATTCCTTCATGCGCAAAGAAGCGGATCTGATGCTCTGCACCACGATCATCGAGAGCGGCATCGACATGCCGAACGTAAACACAATTCTCGTGAATCGCGCAGACGCGCTCGGCCTCGCCCAGCTCTACCAGCTGCGCGGACGCGTCGGGCGAAGTACACGCCGCGCCTACGCCTATCTGCTCGTTCCGACCCAGGTCGGCTCGCTTTCGGGTGACGCGCAAAAGCGGCTTGAGGCGATCCAGGACCTTTCGGAGCTGGGCGCGGGGTTCCGGCTCGCAAACCTCGATCTGGAAATTCGCGGAGCGGGCGATCTGTTAGGCGGAGAACAATCCGGGAATCTTCGATCCGTCGGCTACGAGAGCTATATGGAAATGCTCGAAGAGACCATGGATGAGCTTCGCGGCCAAGCCCATGAGGAATGGCTCGACCCCGAGATCAAACTCCCCGTCGTGGGTCGCTTGCCAGACGATTACGTCTCCGACGTGAGCCAGCGCCTCGTCCTTTACAAGCGGCTCTCAAGCGCCCGGGACGAAAACGAAGTTGCGCTTATTCGGGATGAGCTGATGGACCGATTCGGCCGACTGCCGCGTGAGGCTGAGAATTTGATCGAAGTGATTCGCCTCAAGATCCTTGCGCGCCGGATCGGCATCGTTCGCATCGAAACCCAACGCGGCGAACTCGTCTTGCAGGTCGCCGCGCAGAGCCAGATCGACCCGGATCGTTTGGTTCAGCTTCTCAGTCACGCGCGTTCAGAAATTCGCGTTACGCCGGACCAGAAGCTCGTTGCGAAAGCGCCCGGCCCGGAAGGCGGACCCGAAGCGCTCTTCGACGCAACCCGCACCCTGCTCAAGAAATTGTCGGGCTTCTAGGCCACATGAAGAACGCAAAGCGCAAACAGCTACAAAGGGGGTTTCGAATCGCCCGAGAGTTCGCGCTCTATGAGACGCGTATCCGGCGGCCTGCCGAGAAGCGCTTCGTGATTTTCTCCCGCGCGCGATCGGGCTCGACCACGTTGGCTGCGCTGCTTAACAACTTGCCCGATGTCCATTGCGACGGCGAAATCCTCGCGCGCGCCCTGCCCTTCCCCGAGCGCTTTATCCACGCGCGGAGTGCTGCAAAGCCCTGCGACGTCTACGGCTTCAAGCTGCTCGTGAGTCATGCACGTGAGATCCAAAATTTTACAGATCGTGAGAATCTCCTGCATCGGTTGAGCGAGACGGGATTTGGCGTGATTCACCTGGTTCGAGACGACAGACTCGCCGCCGCGGTTTCGATCCTTCGTGCTCTTCGGTTTGGATTCCATGCGCGAATGACGAATGGGCCCCGCCTTTCTCGAGAGCCCATCCGCATCGAATTTGAAGAGCTTGCGGGTCGCTTAGAACGGATCGAGGGACAGGCTCGCTTCATGACCCGGCTCCTACGTGATGTCCCTCAAATCCCGGTGAACTATGAGGCTGATCTCGCGAATCCCGCGCACCATCAGCGCACGGTGGACCGACTCTGCAAGGAACTCGGTACGCCATCCGCCCCGGTCCAGAGTCCCTTCGCCAAGATCGCGACGGGCTCCCTCCGAGACTCTGTCCTGAATTTCGATGAGCTGGAAAGGAAGATGAGCGAAACGCGCTGGGCGGATCTTTTCGCACCCCATCGCTAGACGCCCGGAACTCGGCGGTGGGCATTGAGCGCTGGGCGTGACTGACCGCGATAATTTGACTGCTTGAATCAGCCCTCGGCTGCCGCGGCCAGCGCCGGATGGAGCGTCGCGAGAGTTCTCATCAGCTGCGTTTTTGAGGCGCGGCTTGGGTCCTCGATCCACCAAAGCAGGGTTCCCACCTCCATCGAGTGATAGGCCCGGGCTGCGAGGTCCGGGTCGAGCGTCTCAGGCAGAATGCCGCGCCTCTGCAGACGCTTCAGCCCCTCCGCCGTCGGGCGGATCGACTCTGACATCACGGGCCCATGATGCGCCGTGCCGGGCCGCTCCCGCGCGAAGGTGACCCGGTAGGCCTCGGGATGCTTCTCGGCGAAATCAACGACGGCCCCAACGGTCGCCTCGACCTGAGCTCGCGCCCCTGCCCCAACCCCGCGCAACGCCGCTGTTCGGGCGGTTCGAATCCCTGAGAGTGTCCGAACTTGTACTTCTCTCAGAAGTGCGAACTTGTTCTCAAAGTGGGCATAGAAGGTGCCGACGCCGAGACCGGCCCGACGTGCGATCGCGTTCGTGTTGACGCGCTCAGTCCCATCTCGGGCGAAGAGACTAAGGCCCGAAGCCAGGAGCCTCGCTTCCGCATCTTCTGTTTTTGGTCGAGGCATACGTGTAGTCTTTCAGATACTTAAATCAGAAACAAGACCAGTCTATCCACTTGTCGAAGTGGGTCTTTTTAAACACATCACCTAACTCCAAATTTCTGTGAATTATTTCTGATTTATCTATCTGTAATACAGAGGACAGCTCAACGCGAGCTGATGACGTCCAGACACCCCAGCTCATCGAGCGTGTACGGCGGCAATCCCCTCGAGCTGCCTCGAAATTGCAAAGCATTTGCGCCTGTTCTGCCGATGACGGATGCGAAGCGCATTCGGGGATTCAAGTGGGCAAAACGATCGGAATCATTCAGGCGCGCATGGGATCGGAACGCCTTCCGGGCAAGATCCTGGCGCCGCTCGCGGGACGCCCCATGCTGGCGCAGCTCGTGGAGCGAATTCGGCCTGCGCGGGTCGACGAGTGGTGGCTCGCGACGACGGCGGAGCCTGCGGATGATGCAACCGAGGCCTGGGGCTTTGAACTAGGGCTACGGGTCTTTCGAGGCGAATCGAAGGACGTTTTATCCCGTTTTATCGCGATTGGGCAGGAAACCGATGCCGAATGGCTCGTCCGCGTGACCGCAGACAATCCTTTCCATGACGCAGCTGTCATTGACGAGCTGATTGACGCGCGAGACGCCAACGAGGAGGCCAAGGCCGCGGACCTGCTGCAGCTGCGCGGTGGGGTTCCCGTTGAACGCCTGACCGAAGAAGCGGGACCGGACCATCCGCTGAGCCCGCGCCTCCCGATCGGATACGGCGTAGAGATGGTCCGACGCAACGCGCTCGAGCGCGCGTGCGAAGAGATTCCGGAAGATCAGTTCCATCACAAGGTTCATGTCACAAGCTGGCTCTCTTCCGGTGCCGCGAAGGCCGCGATTCACCATGTTCCGACCCCGACGGCTTGGCCGGATCGACCGGATTGGCGCTGGACTGTCGATACCTACGAAGACCTCGCGATGGCGCGCAGCGCATTCCGTGCCTTCGGCCTCGAAGCGGGTTCCATCGACTATCCGAGCATGGTCGCGCAGTTCGATGCCCATCCTGAAATCTGCGAATTGAATAGCCATATCGTCCAGAAGACGCTGGAGGAGGGATGAGCGTCATTCCACCATTCTTTGCGGCGGACGCGTTGGCGGGGCAGGGCATCGCGGTCAGCGGCGGCGGTACGCATCTGGGTCGCGCGATGGCGTTAGGCCTCGCGGAAGCGGGGGCGACGGTCTTGATCTTTGGACGCCGTGCGGACCCCCTCGACGAGACCGCTTTTCTGGCGCAGGACCTGCCAGGTCGAATCATTCCTGAGATCGCGGATCAACATCTCGACGAAGACCTCGAACGCGTTTGTGACCGCCTCGAAAAGGAAGCGGGCCAGGTGAGCGGCTGGGTGAATAACGCCGTGGGCTGCGAGAGCACGCCACTGATGAACCTCGACCGACACGCCGTCGAGACAACGATCGAGAGTGCGCTCGCGGATTTGATCCTCGCGACCGAGGCCGCTGCAAAGCGGATGAAGTCCGCAGGGCAGGGCGGTTCGATCGTCAACATCGCTTCGATGTACGGAATTGTTTCGCCTCAACCTAACACCTACCGTCGACATCCTGAGTTCCACAACCCACCCGCCTACGGCGCTGCCAAAGCGGGTGTCATCGAATTCACGCGGTACGCGGCTTCTCACCTTGGTTTAGAGAATATCCGCGTCAACAGCGTAAGCCCCGGCCCCTTCCCGACGGAGGAGGTTCAGCGCGAATCGACCTTCGTTGAAGAACTGGAAAACCGAGTCCCCCTCGGCCGTATAGGACAAGCGCCCGAGATCGCAGGACCGGTCGCATTTCTACTTTCACCGCTCTCGAGTTTCGTGACGGGACATAACCTGGTCGTCGACGGAGGATGGACCGCTTGGTAAGGATGGATCTCTCAACATGGCACGATATGCGCACTCGCGATCGGCGTAGACTCACCCTGGGCAGCGCGCAGTGGGGCATGCCTTATGGCATCGCAAACCACACGGGTCCGCCCGATGAAGACGAGCTGATCGCCATGCTCACGCGCGCGCGAGCGGCCGGCGTCGGCATCATCGATACGGCAAGAGCGTACGGCGAGAGTGAGCTTGCCATTGGACGTGCTTTGCGCGCCGATCAATTCGGCGGAGCAGGGGAGGGCTTTCGCGTCGTGACGAAGCTCGATCCTTCCGTTCATTCGCCGGGCCTCGATATCCTCGAGACTTTCGATCGCGCGAACGCGAGCCTCTGTCGCAGTCGGGAAGCCCTCGGGCTCGACGTCTTACCGACGCTGCTCCTGCACCGCTTTGCCCATCGCCACGCCTGCGGCGGAAAGCTCTGGCGGCTCCTGCTCGCGGAGCGGGATGCGGGTCGAATCGGCGCGCTGGGTGTTTCCGCTGCCAGCCCCGAAGAAGCCTGGGCGGCGCTCGAAGATCCGGATGTCCAGGTCCTCCAGGTCGCCTCAAGCCTCCTCGATCTCCGGCTGCATCAGCAAGGCTTCTTCCCCCGCGCCCGAGAGCTCGGCCGCACGGTCTATGTCCGCAGTGTGTTCTTGCAGGGTGTGGCGCATCTCGATCCCGCCGCGCTGCCCGCACATCTCGCTCCCCTTGCGCCGGCGATGCAGCGAATCGCCTCATTTGCTCAGGAGCTCGGTGTCCCGAGTCGCGCCCTCTATCTCGGCTTCGCTCGGGAGCTACTCCCGGGGGCCTATCCGGTTGTGGGCTGCGAACGGGAGGCACAGCTGGCTGAGCTGCTCGAGGATTGGACGAATGAGAGCGTCGATGCAGCGGCCCTGACCTCGCTTGTGGAGGCTTTACCCCTGCAGGAAGCTGAAATCGTTGATCCCTCGAAATGGCCCGCCGGAAAGACGGAATCTGAACTGAACCGGACGGCTCGCCCGAGCATCGCTAAACTCACGACTTGAAACGCGACCTTCGGGAAGCGATTCCCGGAGGTTCCGCCTTGCTCGCCGCTGCCGCAAAGTTCTTGCGCTCTTCTTCTGTTTTTTCGCTGGCTTCTTCGCATCGCCCGTCGGCGGCGATGCTTGGCCGCTTCGTCTGTGTGGTTGCTCTCAGCACCTCTCTCGTCGCCTCTTTCTTCGCCCCTCTCTTCGCCTCTTCGCCGAGCTTCGCTGCAGAGCGCTTGGTCGAGGGCATCGCCGCCCAAGTCGGGGGCGAAATCATCCTCGTTTCCGAAGTGATGGAAATGGCGGGACCCGTTGAAGAACGGATGCGGGCAGCAGGCGCCCCCGAGCAAGAAGTCGCGCGGCTCCGAACCGAGGCCCTCGAACGCTTGATCGAGAGCAAGCTCCTGACCTCCGTCGTTGAGCGACTGGAGCTCGGCGCTGAACGAGAAGAAATCGACAGCGCCATCGCAGCGATCGCCGAAGACAACGGCATCTCTCAGCAGGAACTCATCGCCAGCATCACCAGCCACGGCCTCAGCATCGACGAGTACCGCGCCAAGATTCAAGGCGAGATTGAGCGCAGCAAGGTCGTCAACGCGATGGTCCGGTCGCGGGTTCAGATCCGGGACGACGAAGTCAAGGCGATGTTCGATGAACAGTTTTCCAACCAGCCTACGGGCGGGGAAGAGGTCTACCTGCGTCATATCGTTGTGACGCCCCAGGGTTCGAAGGCGAGTACGAACGCCGAAGCCTGCGCTCTGGTGGGCGAGGCGCGCTCGCGCATCGCCGCGGGCGAGCTCGAGTTCGGCGCGGTTGCGCAGCGCGTGACCGACATGAACCCCGAACGCGCGGGGGAGCTCGGCTGGATTCACCGTAAGGACCTGGCGGGATGGATGTCCGAGCGCGTCGAGACCATGCAGCCCGGCGAGCTCAGCCAAGTGATCGAGATGCCCTTCGGCTGCAACTTGCTCCAACTCGTCGATCGCCGCGACTATCGCCGCGTGAGCTACGACGAAGCCGAACCCCAGCTGCGCAACGCGCTCTTCCAACAAAAGACGGAAGAGGAATACGTGAAGTGGCTCGACATCCTTCGCGGCCAGACCCATATCGAACGCAAGGGCCCCTTCGGTGGCTAGCGCTCTTGCCGTCGCAGCACAGCGCGGCTGATTCAATCCTTGGCAAGCGCGAAAACGCAAACAAAGCAGGCCGATCTCGTCGGACGGGCATGGACCGTCCCGACCGATGCGGACGATCGCCTGAAGCGCGATTTCGAGACCATCGCCCAGCTCGCGAGCAAGGGCGATCCTGACGCGATTCAGATCTGCGGCGCCCGCACGCATAACCTTCAGGACATCGACCTCACGATCCCCCGCGACCAGTTCGTCGTCGTGACGGGGCCGTCGGGCTCGGGTAAATCGAGCCTCGCCTTCGACACCCTCTACGCCGAGGGACAGCGACGTTATGTCGAAAGCCTCTCGACCTACGCACGCCAATTCCTCGAACAACTCGAAAGGCCCGAAGTCGAATCGATTGAAGGGCTTTCCCCCGCCGTCGCCATCGAACAGAAAAGTGTCGGACGCAGTCCGCGCAGCACCGTCGGGACAATCACCGAGATCGCTGACCATCTGCGCCTGCTCTTCGCGCGCGCCGGCACCGCCCATTGCTGGGAATGCGATACGCCAATTTCGAGTCAGGGCCTGGAGGATATGGTCGAGCGCGTCATGTCGATGGGGGAGGGCACCAAGCTTCAAGTCCTCGCTCCCGTCGTGCGTGGTCGAAAGGGGCAATACAAGAAAGAGCTCGATCAATTCCGCCGAGACGGCTTCGTTCGCGCGCGGATCGACGGCGAGATCCACGATCTCGGAGAAGAAATCGAACTCGCGAAAGGCAAACGCCACGATATTGAAATCGTCGTCGACCGCCTCGTCGTGAAGGAAAGCGTCCGCGCGCGTCTCACCGAATCCCTCGCCACCGCGCTCCGCCTCGCCGACGACCTCGCCATCATCGACGTCATCGGCGACGAGAGCTGGTGGCTCTCTCGATCCGGCGCCTGCCCGACCTGCGAGAATTCCTTCCCGGAAATTTCGCCGCGCCTCTTCTCCTTCAATAACCCCTTTGGCGCCTGCAGCGCGTGCAACGGACTCGGCAACCAAAAAGTCTTCGATCCCAAGCGCATCGTTCCCGACGAAGATCTCTCCCTTGCCGAAGGCGCCATTGCCGCCTGGGACCTTGAAGAAGCTCAGGGCTATTACCTTCGTCTCCTCGAGCTGCTTGCGGACGAATATAAGTTCTCCCTCGAAACCCCCTGGAAGAAGCTCAGTAAGCGCAATCGCGAGCGGATCCTCGAAGGCGACGCGGCCTTTGAGATCGAACTCGAAGTTCCGGTCGAAGGGAAGGGAAGAGGGCGGCGAAGGCGGAAACGCACCGAAGTCGTCACCCGCGACTTCGATGGTGTGTTAGGCGACCTCGCGCGGCGCGTCGAGGTCGGCGGTGGCCGAACGGAGACTTCCCTCGGCCGCTTTCAAAGAGAAGAAGTCTGCCCGACCTGCGAAGGCGCGCGCCTCCGCGTCGAGGCCTGCTTCGTCCGCGTGGGCGACCGTTCGCTGCCAGAACTCACCTCGCTCTCCATCGCCGAGCTAACCCGGTTCTTCGCTGAGATCGAACTCCCGCCGAACCTCGCGCGGATCGCTGAACGCGTCTTGAAAGAAGTGCATGAACGCTTGGGCTTCCTCGAACAGGTGGGGCTCGGCTATCTGAGCCTGGACCGCCCCGCAGCGACGCTCTCCGGCGGCGAGGCCCAACGCATCCGCCTCGCCACCCAGATCGGCGCGCGGCTGATCGGCGTGCTCTATATCCTCGATGAACCCTCGATCGGACTGCATCCCCGGGACAACGACCGACTGCTGGAGAGCCTCGAAAGCCTGCGCGATCTCGGCAATTCCTTGATTGTCGTGGAGCACGACGAAGCCACGATCCGCCGCGCCGACCATGTTGTGGATATCGGCCCCGGCGCCGGCCGCCACGGCGGCATCATCGTCGCCGAAGGGCCGCCCAGCGCGCTCGAAAAGATCTCGGCGTCCACCACCGGCGATTTCTTATCGGGCCGCCGCGTCATCCCCATGCCCGAAAAGCGCCGCGCACAAGGCAAGCAGGCGATCCGGCTCGAAGGCTGCACCGCGAACAACCTCAAGAACGTCGATGTCGAAATCCCCCTCGGCTCTCTCACGGTGGTGACCGGAGTCTCCGGCAGCGGAAAGTCGACCCTGATCAACGACACCCTTCACCGCGTGCTCGCAGGCGAACTCCACGGCGCCCTCGCCGAACCCGGCGCCCACAAAGCCATTCACGGCATCAACCTGATCGACAAGGTCGTCGACGTGGACCAGCGCCCCATCGGTCGCAGCCCCCGCAGCAATCCCGCCACCTTCTCGGGCGCCTTCTCCCCCATCCGCCAGCTCTTCACCCAGGTCCCCGAAGCCCGGGTCCGCGGTTGGGGCAGCGGCCGCTTCTCCTTCAACGTAAAGGGCGGGCGCTGCGAATCTTGTGAAGGCGACGGCGCGGTCCGGGTCGAGATGCAGTTTCTGCCCGACGTGTTCGTGACCTGCGATGTCTGCTCCGGACGCCGCTACGACCGGGACACCCTGGCGATTCGGTACCGCGGCAAGAGCATCGCCGACGTACTGGAAATGACCGTCGAAGAAGCGCTCGATCTCTTCGATTCCGTCCCGCCCATCGCGCGCCCCTTGCAGGCCTTGTCCGATGTTGGACTCGGTTATGTCCATCTCGGTCAGTCCGCGACGACGCTCTCCGGCGGCGAGGCGCAGCGCATGAAGCTCGCCAAGGAACTCGCGCGCAAGGCCACGGGGCAAACGCTCTATCTTCTCGACGAGCCGACAACGGGGCTGCATTTCGTGGATGTCGCAGTCTTGCTCGGCCTGGTCGATCGATTGGTCGATCGCGGCAATACTGTGCTCGTGATCGAGCATCATCTCGATGTGATCCGGCATGCGGATCACGTGATCGACCTCGGGCCCGAAGGCGGCTCCGCGGGAGGAGAAATCGTGGCCATGGGCACCCCAGAAGAAGTCGCGAAGGTTAAGCGCTCCCATACGGGCCAGGCTCTAGCGGAAGCGTTTGCCGCGGATGCGAAGCGGGCCGCGGGCGGATCGCCGGATGACGGATCGGAAGCGGGCGAGGGCGCGGGCGCGAAGAAGACGCGACGAAAAGGAACGAAATCATGATGCCCGGCGGCGGACGCGAATGGCCTCCGAGGCCACGCAATGAGCGAAAAACCGGCCCACCCGGCGGCGACGATCGCGATCCGAACGCACCCTATCCGGATGTGCGGGGCGCGTTCATGCTCACCCTTTTCGCAATGTTGGCGGCAGCGTTCACGGGCGTGTTCTTCATCGATTTTGGGATCCTGGCCGCGCTGGGCGTCGGGCAAGCCCTCGGTGTCGGCGCCGTCGCGACGATGGCCGCGCAGAGGGTGCCCGAGCCTCAGGCGAAACGGCTCGGATTGAGCGCACTCGACCCAGCGATGATCCCGGTGATTTTGTGTCTGGTTCCCGCAGTCTTGTTAGTCAGGGAAGCGGACAATTACGCATGGGACTGGTTTGGCGATGATCGCCCAGCCGCGGTGAATGAGCGGGTCATGCCTACGCAACCCGACATGGACGCGGGGGGAGACCAAGATTTCGGCGAATCGAAGCCGGGGAGTGAGATCGGCCGCGGCGTGGATACGGATTCGGGCCAGAGCTTCGGGCGCGAATCCCTCTACGATTATGAGCGGCGCTTCGATGAAGCGATTGAAGCCGGGGACGGACCGGGAACCGTAAGCGTCACGAGCGGCGCGCCCGGATCCGCAGCTGGAGGCGAAACCGGCAACGACGAGGATCTGAAGAAGATATTCAATCCGGACGATCCATTCAGCCTACTCCAGGCCTTCATCGTCCTTGTGGGCATCGCACCGATCGTCGAGGAGTTCCTGTTTCGCGGCGTGATTCAACAAGGCATGATCGCCCGCCTCGGCCTGATCCGCGGCATCTCCTTGGCCGCGCTGATGTGGACGCTGCTGAGACCTGTGCAAATCACAAACGGCGGCCGCTTCGTTGTCGCTGCGCTCGCTTCGTTTGGTCTCGGCTGGGCGCTCGGTGTTGTGCGCGTGGCATGCGGCTCCGTGCTTGGGCCGATCGTGTTGGCGGCGGCCTGGAGCGTCATCGGGCTGGGGTCCCTCGCGCTTCAAGGGCGCATGGACCTGCCGGGGATGAACGTCGAAGGGACGCACCTGCCTATGGGCGTGATGCTTGCGAGTCTCGGCCTCGTTGCCTGGGCGGGCTCCGCGCTTTTCAGGGAGGCCGAAGAGGCGTACGCGAAGGACGAGCTTTATCAGGAGACGGATGGGGACGGGCAGAGCGACGACGGCGACAATGAGGGCGGTGAGCGGGACGGGGCGAGTAATGTCGTGGGGCACAGGGCTTGGGGGACGGATCAGGACTCTCCCGGGAACCACGCGGATGAGGGACTCCCCGACCAAGAAGCGCCAGACGATCGCGTCGACCCGAACCATCCACCTGAGCGCTAGGGATAGTTCACTCGATCCTCGGCGTCTCAGGATCCTGCGGACTCAGTTCGCTCGCGGTAGAGCGCCGGGTCGACATGGGCAGCAATCGCAGGCGCTGCATCCTCACAACCCAGAAAAGCCGCCATACGCTCAGCGCTCCGCGCTGGGTCGATCATCAGCGTGCGATGCGTGAAGCACTCCAATTCGAAGCAGCGCTCTGATTCAAGCAACGCGATCGCCGCGGCGTTCTGCTTCTCCAAGATCTCTCGCAGCCGAGCTTTCGGTAGACCGCCTTCGGCCCCGGTCGCCTCGCCTTGGCGTTCCAGCATCCTGTCCTGAGACGCGATCACTTCGTCCAGATCACGCTCCATATACACGACGCGGTAGGACACGTCGCGCGGCAGGAATTCGAGCAAGGCGTGGATCACTTTGACGCTGCGACCGCGCGCCTGTGTCAGCCAGTCCGTCCCAAGCCGCGGCATCCGCTTCACAGCATCGAGTTCGAAATAACCGCGCGGGTTCGAGGCATCGGGCGGACGTGCGTCGTCGACGAGGGGCTCGATCCCCGTGGCAGCCACCATTTGCATCGCGAGGGAGGTCCCGCTGCGGGGGATGCCGGAAACGACGGTGATCAGATCGGAAGGCGCCGCCAAGGGTTCAGCCTCGGGACGGGGCTTCAGCGAGGCAAGCGTCGATGGCGACGCGAACGTCTTGCTCGATCGCGTCCTCGCTTCGGTCCGCGTCGATTCGAACGACGCCTTGCACCCCGAGCGATTGATCGAGCTGCGCAAAGACCTCGGCGACGCGTTCCTGGAACTCGAGATTCTCGAAGGCGGGTTCAAGAACGCCGCCCCGGGCTGCGACGCGGCCTAGACCGATTTTCGGAGCGAGCTCGAAGAGCAGTACGCAATCGGGCTTTGCGAATTCGGCTTCGCTGTCGGAGAGGATTTCTGCGGGGTCGAGGCCGCGTGCGCCTTGATAGGCGACGGTGCTGATATAGGAGCGATCCGAGAGAACGATTTTCCCCGCTTCGAGAGCGGGGCAGACGACATCGCGCATATGCTCGCGGCGATCTTCGAAGAACCATTCGAGTTCAGTTTCGGGGGCGACGGGTTCGTCGCTCCTGGCCATCTCGCGGATGCGCCGGCCCCAAACGCCGTCCGTGGGTTCCCGGGTCAGGACGACTTCGAGGTCGCGCGCGCGCAGCGTCGCTGCCGCGCGCGTGAGCTGCGTCGATTTACCGCAGCCGTCGAGCCCTTCAAAGACGATGAGAATCCCGCTGTTCACGTTCCCTCCGAGTACGAGTGTTCTCATCGAACACTCCGAACGCCAGAGCCTACCGCTCTCTTCATCGCGAGGCCGCCCTCAACGCGTCGACGCCCGTTTCTCGCGTCTTTCGGACCGGGCGAAAGAGTTGGTACGCGATTCGCAATGGCTACTCCTCGTCGCCTTCGGGCGGTCCTCGGGCGGCTCCTTTAACGGGACCGGGAGCCAAGCGAGGTGGAGATCGCCGGGTGGGGACACAGGGTCGAGTCGGGTCTGTTTAATAACGGGGTGAAGCCCGGCTCGAGTTCCTACCCGGCGGTTTTCTTTTTAGAGGCTGCAGATCCGCGGGAGCAGCTCTCACTGCGCCGAAACAAAAAAGGGGAGCGAAGTAGCCCGAAGACTTCTTCACTCCCCATTTTGATCAACAAACTCTGCCGGTGAATTAGACCGAAAGTGTTCGTGCTTTTTCCCGGCGCGCGCCGGTGGATGAAAAAGCTTAGATCTTGCCCTGGAGCATGATGGCGATCACGAGGCCGTAGATCGCGATCGATTCGATGAGAACCATGCCCAGAATGAAGTTGACGAACATCGCGCCTGCGGCGCCCGGGTTGCGGGCGATACCGGCGGTGGTGTTGCCAGCCGTGAGGCCCTGGCCAATGCCACAGCCGAGACCAGCGAGACCGACGGCGATGCCGGCACCGATGCCGACGCTACCGGCGCCTTCACTCACGCCGTCCGCGGCGAATGCCGCCACCGGTGCGAGAAAGACGACGAGGGCCCAAACGAAGACGTTGACGATACGACGCATGCTGATTTTCCTTTTGATCTTCCCACGCTTGATCCGGCGAGCGATCGCTGCCGGGAATGTGTGGGACGGGTCGAATAAACAAGCTCCGGGGATTCTCCGGAACCGACGAACGAAGCCTGTCTCCGTCCGTTTTACGTTATTTCACAGTTGAGGCGCCGCGGTTCAGTGCGGCTCCTCCAGCGCCTCTCCGATGTAAATCATCGTCAAGAGCGCAAAAACGAAGGCCTGCAGGAAGCTCACGAGCATCCCGAGTCCCATGAAGATGGCCGGGACCGCGAAGGGCACCAGACCGAGAAAGATCACGATGACCTTATGGTCCGCGAACATGTTGGCGAGGAGACGAATGCCGAGGGTGAGGATTCGCGCCGCGTGAAGGATGATTTCGAGGGGCAAGAAGGCCGGCGCGAGAAGTCGCACGTGGTAGTGCGTTCCGCCGATTTCCGGCTGCCAGAGTGCCGGGCCCATAAACTTGTAGATGTACTTCCAGCCATGCTCTCGGATGCCGACGAAGTTATAGACGATGAAGGAGAGGATGCCCCAAGCGAAGGTGACGTTGGCGTCGCCGGTCGAACCAAGGAAGCCCGGGATCAAGCTCATGAAGTTGGAGACGAGCACGAAGAAGAAGATCGTGCCAACGATCGGGAAATACTTGGGCCAATCCGTGCCGATCGTGGTCTCACCGAGGTCACCCAGCATTTCCATGATGACTTCGACAACGTTGCGGATCGAGAAACCCTCGTCGGGAATCACGCCGCCGCCTTCGCCGCTCACGGCGCTGCGAACGGACAACCCGGCCAGAATCAGGAGGCCCGCGGCGACCAGGGCGGAGATATAAACCCACTCCGTATGGAGCGAATGGGCGAGGTCATGAAATAGGTTCATCGAGTTCTCTCGTCGGCGTCAGAATTTTCAAAGGAGGTGGATTCAAAGGAGGCGGAGGCTCGAACGTCATCCGAAGCCGCATGATGCGCTTCGCTTTCGACGTCTTCGAGCGGGTCCGTCCATTTCAAAGGAAAGAGGTTGCCGGTCTGGAAGATGTTTGGATCTTCATCCGAGGTCCGTGCAGCCGTCCCAGCAGTCCCAGCCGTATGGGACGCGCCCGAAACGGCATGCGCATTCGGGTCCGCGTAAAAGTCTTCATCATCAAGGAACGTGGGGAGCGTCGCGGGATCGAGGATCGGCGGGCGGTTCAGCCACGCGTCGATCAAAGTGGCGGGCATCGCGATCGAAAGACCGATCAAGAGCGCAACGGGATGCGCGCCCACGTACATCACGGCGAAGATCCCCGCGCCGAGCATCATGAAGCGAAGGGCGAAGCCGCCCACCCAAGCACCCGTCATGACCTGGCCGTCAAAGAGGCGCTTGGCTGCGCGATGAATCGCGCCGAGGTTCAGAGCTTCGAGGAATGCACCCGCCGCCAAGCTCGTCGCAAAATGAGGCGTCACGAGCGCGAGGGACGCTGCCACCGCACCTGCGGACAGGCCGAGATTCCACTGTTCTACTTTTGCCAACTCGAACTTCATTGCTCGTCGATCTTCTTGTTCGCTGTGTTCGTTTCAGTCGTTTTGTTCGCGGGCGTCCCGCCGAACGCACCCTCGTCCGGGGCTTCGTCCGCGTGAAGCAAATCGCTCAGGCCAGGCGCTTCGCCCACCCCGAGGTCATCCGAAAGACCCGGACCCGAAGCCGCTGCTTCCGATCCGCTTTCAAGTTCCAATTCTTTGCCGAGCCGCAGCAGGCGAAGCACCATCGCTGCGAATCCCAATCCGATGCCGATCAACAAACCCCACGGACTCGTGTCCCAGGTCAGATCGGCCCAATATCCGAAACCGCCGCCCACCAGAACCGCACCGATCGCCTCGAAAGCGCCCTGGTAGGCATCACTCCCAGCCGCAGAAGCCAGACGTTGCATACGCTGGCGACCCGGATATTCGGGTGGATGACTCACGACACCTCTCTCGAGATCGATCGACAATCAGGGTTTGCCAGACGGCCCAAATGGCCTTCCGGTTTGCCTGAATTGTGGCGATCCATTCGGGCCCTCGCAGGGCCGGAAATCGGCGCGCAGCATAGCCTTTTGGCCTTCCGGCCTCAACGCGAAGAAGGCCCTAGGTCAGGGCCTTTCGGGCCGCTTCGAGGGTCGATTTCACGTCCCTTTTGGTATGCGCGAGGGAGACAAAACCCGCCTCGTAGGGCGAGGGGGCCAGATAGACCCCTTGCTCGAGCATCTTCTTGAAGAAGCGCTTGAACCGAGCTGCATCACTTTGCTGCGCGTCCACGAAGGAGTTTACGGGTCCGGGGTGGAAGAAAAACCCGAACATCCCCCCGATTGCCCGGGTCGAGATCGGGATTCCGAGCTCCTCGCCGAGGCTGGAGAGCCCTTTCGCGAGCTCCTCTGTGGTCGCGGACAGCTTCTCGTAGACGCCGCCCGCCTCAAGCAATTCGAGGGTCGCGAGCCCCGCCGCAACCGCCAAGGGATTCCCAGACAGGGTTCCTGCCTGGTACACGTCGCCCTCAGGCGCGATGCGCGACATCAGGTCCTTTCGGCCGCCGTAGGCCGCCGCCGGAAGGCCACCTCCCACCACTTTACCGAGGGTCGTGAGGTCCGGTTTGACCTTATACAGCCGCTGGGCCCCGCCGCGCGCGACCCGGAAGCCGGTCATCACCTCATCGAAGATCAGAATCGCGCCGAATTCATCGCAAAGCGCTCGAAGGCCCTTCAAAAACCCAGCGACCGGAGGGATACATCCCATATTCCCGGCGATCGGCTCGACGATGATCGCCGCAATATCCTTACCCCAGCGCTCAAAAGCACGACGGGTTGCGGCGAGGTCGTTATACGGCGCGACGATCGTGAGATCCGTCATCGCCTTGGGCACCCCCGGCGACCCCGGAATCCCCAAGGTGGCCACGCCGCTGCCGGCGCCCACCAAAAGCCCATCCGAATGGCCGTGATAGCAGCCATCGAATTTCAGAATCCGGTTCCGACCGGTCACGCCCCGCGCGAGCCGGAGTGCGCTCATCGTCGCTTCGGTGCCGGAACTCACCATCCGTACCTTCTGGACCGAGGGTAGAACGGAACGAATCGCCTCCGCTAAATCCGTTTCCCGGGGCGTCGGTGCGCCAAAGCTCGTGCCTTCTTTCATCGCCGAGCGAACCGCCGCGAGCACCTTGGGATGGCTATGCCCGAGGATCATCGGCCCCCAGGAACCGACGTAATCGATGTACTCGTTGCCGTCGATATCCCGAACGCGGGCGCCTTTGGCGGATTCGATAAAGCGCGGCGTCCCGCCGACTGAGGCATACGCGCGAACGGGGCTGTTGACGCCGCCGGGAATCGACCGTTTCGCGCGGGTAAATTCACGCCGCGAGTTCGAAAGATCCATCGTGTTATTCGTCCTCGTCTTCCGCGGCCTGCTCCTCGCCGTCGGCTTCAGCGCGTTCCAAAACATCGTCGACGCTTGTACCGCCAACACCTTCGACGGGCGCTACCGGCGTATTCGGTGTGTTCGG
>JBGCEJ010000007.1:0-56096 GCA_045106235.1 Myxococcota bacterium | reverse complement strand
CCCTGGAGGCCCAACGGCATCGACGCGCGGCTGATGTCCTGCGGAGCATGGGGTCGCTCTCAGAGCGACGAATTCAATCAGCCGGGTCGAGTCACAACGGGTATCGGCATCGAGATCTCAAGAAATTCGCATAACGTCGAGATCTCTGGAAACCATGTCAGATACTTTACAAAGATCGGAATCCAGGGCATCGCAGGCGCGGCGAATACACCGGACCAATATCCGCGAAACGGACGCGTTTTCTCAAATACAGTGGAATGGGGGCTTACAGGGATCGCGATGGTTCGCACGATCGGCTGGACCGTCGAAAACAACCTGGTCCTCGACCTCTCGCCTCCCTGGATGTTCGGCAATGTTGGCAAAGGATATTCATGCTCTCACGGCGGAAACGGCAACCGTTTCACCGAAAACGTCGCGGTCCGGACCGGAGGGATCGGTTTCAGCTTCGGCTGTAGCTGTGTTGGACGCGAAAAGAACCCGAGCCAGAATGAATGCAACATCGTGGCAGAGCGCAACGTAACGCTCAGCTCGTGCCTTCGAATCGGGAAGCGACTCGGCGCAATCGACGTCAAGGCAAACCGCTGGAAGCCTGGAACCCCTCA
This sequence comes from Myxococcota bacterium, assembly GCA_045106235.1. GTDB lineage: Bacteria > Myxococcota_A > UBA9160 > UBA9160 > UBA4427 > UBA4427. The sequence goes on along the minus strand of JBGCEJ010000007.1, from coordinate 55,494 downwards.
TCGCAAGGGGCTCACAATGACGGGCAATGTCGTCATCGACACAGCCTGCGAGGCCTCCCTGATGGTCCAAGGCTTCAAAGATGTTTCCATTACGGGATCGAGTCTTAGTCTCGACTCCGGAACAAAATACGGCGCCCTTCTTACGCATAGCTCTGAGTTGAGTATCGACGCAAAGATGCTTCGAGGACTCACCGACAGCGTTGGCGTCAAGGCCGATGCCCATTCAAAACAGGTCGTCATCTCAGGGAAACCGGGCGGAGAATGGAAGACGCCGATCATAGACCGGTCAGCGCACACCTCACGCTGAACAATGGCATAAGCCTGCTCACCTAACGCGAGTAACCCAGGCGCTCCATCACAGGTCCGGCAATTTCCCAAAAACGCTCTGTCTGCGCCACATCCCATTTTGACCAGTGAGAAAGCGTTGGGCGTGGCCCGGAGCGCTCCATTCTCAGAAGGCGCTTGACCGTCTCTTTCCGAGCGTTGGCCCGGCTTGTATTCCTCGGCCTGCTGACCTCAGCCGACCAAACATCCTTCGAAATCTCGAGATCGAGCTCTTTCAGGATCCGGCTCTCGAAGTACTCATAGTCGTTCAGCGCACGCTCCATCTGGATCGGATCTCCGATCTGGTCCAGCAGCATCGCGTTCGTATGCGCCCAATACCAGCAGAGCTTCTCGAAACGGTCATAGCGAGACCAATCTGCCGAGGCTGGATCGTCATCACGCGGCAAGATCGTCATCTGCCCGTCTCGATCGGTATAGATGGTTCGGCCAAACGCAGATCGCACAAAATCTCGGCCATCACGACAAACAAAGAGAACACGAGCATCCAGCACTGAACGCAGCCATTCCGCCTCGTAGCGGAGATAACTATTCACTTCGCCGTACACTGCGGCCTGTGGATGTAACGCCCTAACCCGGTCGAATCGCGCCCTCAGAAGGCCATCAAGCGAGGTCCCAAACGAATCGCCATGGCGCAGCCCGACGAGTTTGACGTCCATGCTATCCGGCTCGTGCTTCACGACGACATCCTGAACGCCGTTCAAGAGCTCGGACAACATCATCGTACCGGCCCGACCCATCGAAAGGATAAAGAACATCCTCACTCGGCAGACCCCAAGCCCCCAAGACTTGAAAGAGCGTCTTGGTTGTCACGCGAGTCTGCGTCAGGCGCATCCGTATGCACCCGCACACAACCACCGAAGATGCGCGCTGCAAAATGAACCGCAAGAATGGGCACCGCCGCAAACAGAAGATTCGCATATTGCTTCGAAACCGCGGACTCGAACTTCGTACACAAGTAGTAGATCGCGACCACCACGATCAAAAGCGCTGGGGCTGTGATGTTGGGGCCAACGAAAGTGTCGTTCACAATCCTCAGCACAGTCCCCAGGAGGAGCATCCCACCGATCACGCCGGGGATTCCAAAATTGAAATAGAACTCCCCGATTTGAGTAGGGGCCGTGTTCGTATCCAGACCATGCGAGTAATTGTCGGTCACCCATTGCCCAACCGTAAAGACGGGCTTCCCCGGCCAAAGCGCTCGAGGGATCGGCGCGATAAAGAAGAGCGCAAGCGTTCGGCCGTTCTGGTAGGGGACCACGCTTGGCGTATCAGATTGAATCACCGCATTCACGCCGAGCCCGTCGATCCGCAGCGCGGTCGCTTCAAGTCCATCTTCGAGATGATCTGAAAGGTCGGATTCCGTCACAAAGCGGCCCAGGGCCGTAAAAATTCGCTGCGGGTTCTTCAGCACTTCAATTGCCGATGTCCGCGCATCACCGATCAGATAGTTCTGGTAGTAGGCGGTCAGCGGATAGAGCAAGGCTAGCCCCAGAACACCAATCGCGATCCAGCGCCAACCGAATCGACCGCGAAGAACAGTCAAAGTCAGGAACACGATTGCGATGGTATTCAAGGCCTCACGTTTACTCCCCGTCAAGAAGCCGATCACTGTCGAAATCGGAATGATGATGAGCAAAGCAATCAGCGCGGCTTTCGAGTCGTACCGCTGCCACAAAAGCACCAGCGGGATCACACAGAAAATCTGAGCACTCGCGAGAGTCGATATGAATCCGGTACCGAAAATCTGACTCGCCGAACTCGAGGATAAGATGATTGAAATCGACCACCCCATCAGCAGCATCCCCGTCGCAACGAAGGCCGTTGTTCGCGGCGTCCAATCCCATGAAGTTGAGCCTGTCCGAGCGCTACGGCGCCGAAGCAAAGGGTTCATGTACGCGAGGAGCAGAGTGACGAATCCCAAGAGAATGACGAGCTGCGCGTCAATCACCGCTTCCGATTGAACAAGGCGATCGCCCATTGAGCCAGGCACCACGCCACCCGAGACCGGCGCGTAGCGAACAAGCGCCGGAATCCCGAAATAACCTGCATACACCAGGGCAAGGAGCGAGATCAGAACGTGCCCATTCCTCCACTCGAAAGAGTTATTGATCGCGACCGGAACGAGGCCAAGTGTGAGCGTCGCCGTCCCAAGCGAGAAGACCACCAGATTCGAACCCTGATAGCCTGCGATTGCCCCGTAGAAAAACAGGCAGATCAGAAGTACCGGCGGCAGCAGCAAACCCCACCGGTTCGAAGTGCCCCACGCAACCAGGCTATCGTGGGGGATAGCCCCCTCACCTCGTTCCTGCGCTCCCGGAAACCCCGATTCGCTCACTTTTGACTCCCTCCCCGTTGGCACTCCGCCCCAACGGGTTTCATCGGCTTTCCGGCGCCCTCTCGGAACCCATAATTTCGGCGAATTGCGATTCTACTGATCCCGGTTCGCGAAGACGAGATGCAGACGAACAGCATCAATTTTCGGCACGACAAATGCGATTCGCTAACCGAGGCTTCCGCTGTCCGGAAATTTATCACGCGCGCCGCCGCAAGGCGTCACCAAAACCTGCGCGAGGAAGGGCTCCACGCTCGAAAGCACCTCGTGACGCTCACCCGGGGAAACGACCAGGGAATCCCCCGCGCCCAGAGCATGATGCTGTCCCTCAACCTCGATCACACACGATCCCTCGAGCACGGTGTAGATCTCAAAGGCCATCTGATGATGGTGCCGATCTTGCGAAGCGGCTTCCGTGAAGAAAGCAAACTCGAGACCGTCGACTTCCATCACCGAGGCAGCCTGACCGTGCTCAGGCGGTTCCCACTCGGCGTGTGTCGCAAGCCGCTCTTTCTCAGCCCATCTTTCGGTGACCAGGACCTTCCGATCCCCTCGCGCCTCAGGATCTCCCCGCTTGAGCGCTGGATCGCTCTGGAGCTTCGACTTTGCGATCTTAAGCGCCATCGACGTTATGCTTCGACGTTCAAGACATCGCTCAAGGCCAACTTCAAATTCCGGGAGAAGGATTCAAACGAAAACTCCGAATCCACTCTCCGCCGCGCTGCTGCGCCCATGGTCCGAGCTTTTTCCGCATCCGAGAGCAGCGCAACCACGGCCTGGGCAGTCTCTTCAGCATTGCCGTACTCGACACTCAAACCCGTTGCTTCATCGACAACATATTGTCCAGCGTCTGATCGAGAGACGATGCAAGGCAGCTCGTGCCACATCGCTTCAAGGTAAACGAGACCAAAGCCCTCCTGGGAGCTTGGCATCGCGAAAGCCGACGCCTTCGAATACAACTCCGAGAGGCGCTCATCCGAAACCCGCCCCAGGAACTGAACCGCGGCCCCGGCTCCACTTTCCTCGGCCAGTTGCTCGAGGCTCTCCACCTGATCGCCGGTACCGACGATCCAAAGCTCGGCGTCTGGGATCTCCTGAAGGACATTCGACCATCCTTCGATGAGCGCCTCATGCCCCTTACCTGGCTGTTCCTTCCACATCCGCCCCACGATCAAGACAGCGGGACAACGTGGACCAGAACTTCCCGCATCCCCTCGCCGGCCCTGCCACTCTTCGATTCGCTCGGGCTCGACGCAGAGAGGGACCGTTTGGATCCGGTCCGCAATCGCCGGGATCGCGGCGGACAAAGAAGCGTTCGTGAAATCAGAGTTCGACAGGATCCAACGAGCGTCTTCAAGCACTTTTCCCCGGATATCATTCTCGGCGCCACGAAGTTCAAGACCGTGAACAAAAATCGCCGAGTCCGGATGCGGCAGACCGAATTGCGGAAAGAGTGAACGTCCGAGCCCGACATGGTCGAAGAGAACAATCGCGGGACGAGCACGCAGCATCTCGAACCACAATTGGGCGATGAATCGAAGACGACTGCCGCTCGCACAGTGCTGCCGCATTCCCTTCGCCGGCTCAGGTACATCACCCGGTTGATCTAGAAGAAGGACACGATGCACCGCTGCGCAATGCCCCTTCTCGACTTCGGCATCCAAGATCCGAACGATCGAGCGGCTCACGCTTGAGATGCCACCGTCGAGGCTGAGCCCCGTGAGCGCGAGCAAAATTTCAGGCCGCTCAGCCATCGCTCGAGACCGTCTCCACCATCTCGATGCTCATTCGCGAAGTCGAGGCCAACTCCTCCAGCTTAAACGGCGAGGCGCCTCCGCCTCGAACCATTTCCAACATCAATCGAATCGCCTCAGCCTGCCCCTTATCCTGGTTCACGCCCTTGAGCTTCTTTCCGCCCGGAAGGCTTGTCACCCGGAAGTTCTCGCAGATCGCGCTCTTTCCATCGGCATGCGCTTCCCAGCGCTCCTTCGGCAATTCAGGGCTGGCATTTGCAAGATAGGAGATCGAGGCGGTTGAGCCATCCGGGTAGGAAAGAAGTGCCATCATGGAATCATCGGATTCCGGATCTCTCCCCAAAGCGCGCGATTCGATCCCTAACGGAATCTGGCCGACGAGGTAGGTACAGAGGTCGATAAAATGGCACGCCTCTCCAATCATACGCCCTCCGCCCACATTCCGATCAGTCAGCCAGGTACCGCCGGGCGTCGCGCCCGCAGCAATCACGTACTGAATCGCCATGGGCCCTGCACGATTCTCGAAAACTTCACGAACCGCCCGAGCATGAGAAGAAAAACGCCGGTTATACCCAACCATCAGCCGACCGTTCGTCTCTTCGACCGCCTGCATCACCTCTTGAACCTCCTCCATCGTGAGGCCCACGGGCTTCTCAAGCCAAACCGCCTTTCCCGCAAGTAAAGCGTCGACCGCCAAAGCAGCATGCGAGTCATGGGGCGTCGTAATAAATACAGCGTCTACGCCCTCGTCCGCAAAAACGGAGGCGGGATCTGTTCCGCAATTCGCGAAGCCGAATCGCTCAGCAGTGCGCTGCGCAGACGGCCCTGTCGAAGTCGTGACCGAGCGGCGCTGAACGCCCGCAGACTTTTCCAGAATCGGAAGCAGAACGGCCTTTGCGTAATTGCCGGCACCCACAAATGCGATTCCGAGATCTCCCTTCTTCGCCGCATGGCCCGGATTGACCACCTGACTCCGCCCCCGGCCCACATCCTCCGAATAACGAAAGACCGCTGCAAGCGCCTTGCGCTCACCCTTGGCCAGAAGTTCATACGTGTCCGTCGCCGCTTCGAAATCGACCGCCTCGAGATCCATCTTCAAAGGATCGATCGAGCCGCGCGCCGCAAGGTCGACGAACGCCTGCAGGTTGCGCTGCTCGGTCCAGCGCACGTAGGCGATGGGGTAGTCGAGCCCGACCTCCTCGTAGCGCCGATCGTATCGGCCGGGACCGTACGACATGCTCATCCGCAGCTCGAGTTCCTTGTCGTAGAAGCTTCGACGATCGAGATCCATCGCTGTCGCGCCGACCGCGACGACCCGGCCCTTATGCCGACAAAGGTCCGCTGCAAGCTGAATCGGCGCAGAACTATCCGACGCGGCCGTCACAATCGCGAGGTCTGCTCCGTGGCCACCCGTCGCGTGCGCAAGAAAGGGAGCATGATCATCGCCGGGCGCTGCCCCCCAATCCATGCCCTGCTCGCGCGCCTGCTCGATTCGCTTGGGATCGAGATCGATCCCGTACACGCGACATCCATTCGCCAACAAGAGCTGAACCGTAAGTTGACCGATCAAACCCAGGCCAATCACGGCGACGACTTCGCCAAGCGTCGGTTCGCCGACACGAAGCCCCTGCATCGCAATCGCGCCGAGCGTCGCAAACGCCGCCCGGTCGAGGCTCAGCCCTTCCGGAACATGGGCCGTCAAATTTTCAGGAACAACGATCAGCTCGGCGTGGTTCGCGTATCCCGCCCCCGCGCATGCAATGCGGTCCCCGGGTGCAAACGACGTCACGCCCGCGCCCACGGCCTCAACGATCCCTGCGCTGGCGTAGCCAAGCGGCTGCGGGGCATCGAGTTTATTCACGACGGTCCGGTAGGTCGGGAGCGGCCCCTCATGCTGCAGCTTCCGAATCACCTGCTTCACGAGGTCGGGGCGGCTTCGCGCTTTGCCTAACATAGACTTACGCGCGAAATCCATCGCCATTTTCTCGGTACCCGGCGACATCACGGAATGGACGTTGCGTACGAGTACGAATCCCGGCCCCACCGCGGGCGCCGGCACATCGACGAGTTCAAGCGCGCCCGAGCGCGCATTCTGCAGAATCTGCTTCACGTTAAATCCCTAGCGCCGGCCGAGTTCGACATGCCCAATCCAACCGGCATGCGCCTCAAACGGCTCCTCTGCAGAAATATCATCCAAAGTCCGATCCGCCACTTCGGCTCCCTGACTCGCGACTTCGCCAACCTCAACATCGGAGGCCGAACGCACCGCCGTAATCCGCGGCCCCTCATCGTTCATCGGCCCCGCGAGCTTTTGCAGCTTCTCCTCATCGAAACCCATCAGCCGGACCGCAACGAGATCAACGCCCACCGGGTCCGTCCCCGCAATCACTGCGCCTAACTTCACGTCCGCGGGCGCAAGCGGCCCCTCGCCCTCACCTGCCAGGATGCCATCAATGATCGTCAGAACGGTACGAACGGGCTTCGGCGCATCGAGATGCAGCCCGTCGGCGTCGCTGTAATAGAGGCATCGGTTCAGATCGCAGCACATGCGCCACGTCGTCCGGTTGCCGTACCAATTGCCGCTGCGAATAAACTGGTCCCCGCGTGCCGCGGTCTCCATCTTGCGCGCCATCTGGAAGAACTTGAGACCCTTCCCCTTCGCGAGGAGCGGCCGGGCCACTTCCGTCGCCTTGCTACGCACGCGGTCGATCCATTTATCCTGAGGGAATTCGTCGCCGCCCTCCGCCACCGAGCCGAGACTATGATGAGGAAGCCAGTTCTTATCGCCGTTGATCCCCACCATATTCTTGATCGCCAGAGTGACGCCCGTCTTCTTATGCGTCTTCAACTTCGGCAAGTTGATCACGAGATCAGCCGAGAGCACCGTCTCCGACAGCAGGTAGGCGTTCCGCCCGCCGCTATGCTGTTCCGCCGTCGGCCCGGGATCGTAGTCCGCGCCGCGGAATCGATTCGGGTCGAGCCCCGAGCCGGTAAAGAAGCTCTTGTCTCCAAGGTCAACGGCGCGGTATCCCGCCGGGTCGCCGGGAAGCGACTTCCGATCGTCTATGATGCCGTCCTTAAAGATGACGGCTTCGCGACGCAGGTCGATGACTTCAAGTTCGCGGCCGATGCCCTGGTCATAGACGGCAACGATCTCGTCGAGTCCCACGATCTTCCGGATCTGATCGAAATCGCAGTCCATCTGCGGCGCTTCAGCGATGGCCACACTGCCCTCGGGTCCTGCTGCGATCATCGCGTAATCCGCAACCGCCCGGATCACAGCACCATGCGTGATCACACTATCGACCGTGCCCCCCCGACCATCATCCGCCGGATTCCAATGCCGAATCAGGTTCGGCTTCAAGACAATGCGCTTGCCCGCTGGCACAAGAGCCCCGATTGGATTCCACTCGGGCGTCCCAAAGCGATCCAGATCGAGCCCAAGTCCGTGCAGCGCATCCCGCACCGCGGCATAGACTTCATTGACCGGGCCATCGCCGGAAGCGTCGCCCATCAGGCGTTCAATCTCCGGGTAACTATTCCCAGGTCCCCAAGGTGCGGCAATGCCGTCATACCCCGATTGACATCGAGCCAATCCCACGCGAATCATCGAGCATTCCTCCCCACAGCGGACTTAACCGCGCGGAACTTACCATTGCGCTCACGCGGAATCTCGTCGACGCGCTTGAGCTCTATGCGAATCTCGTCTCCGAGTCGCGAACGAATTTCTTTTACGAGACCCGCTTCCGCCCGATCATCGAAAGAGGCCTTGGGCACGACCAGCACATCGATCGCCTCCTCCGTCTCCTGCAAGATCTGCGCTTCCGCAACGTCCGTCTGGTCCTTAAAAATATGGTCGAGTCGCCCCACCCAGCGCCCATCGGGCGTGACCACATAGTCTTCGATCCGGCCATCCACGTCGAGAAAGACCTCGCCCGGCCGACCGCATCCGCAAGGCTGCTTGAGCCGCGTCCCAACATCACCCACCCGGTACCGGATAAAGGGAGTCGCATCATTCCCGAGCCCTGTCACCAACAGCGGGCCACGCACATACTCATCCGTCTCGTCTTGAACCTCGACTTCAACGATGCCGAATTCCATATCGACGTGAAGCCGCCCCAGCTCACAACCTGTCATCGAAACGGCGAATTCACTCGTTCCGTATCGATCTAGAATCGGCGCCGAAAACGCCTCCTCGATCACTTCACGGTGAAAGGCCAAGAGCGACTCGGAAGACGGCAGCACCGCTTTCAACCGACCCGCTGGAAGGGGTCGCCCCGCCTCCAACATTGCCCGACCTAACAGATGAAAAGAGGATGGATAGCCCTGGACATAGGTCCCCGGAAGAGCGTGCATCGCCTCGACGTAATCGGGGAGATTCTCCTCCGTCATATGATAGAGCGAAAAAAGCGTCTGCTTCGTCCAAGCATTATGTCGCCAATACGGCGGCCGACTCTGCTTGATCGGGACGAGTAACTGACCCCCGAACGAAAAATGCGGATCATAAAGGCCGATGCCGGCGTTGCGCCGCAGGCGCCACACGGCGGCATACTCTTCAGCGAGCGCTTCTGACGTGTACCAGAGCGGAAGCGCGGTTCCGGTCGTCCCGCTCGTCTTTCCGCGAATCAGCTTTTCACGCGGGATATCCGAAGCGATCAAGGACTCGGGGGCATCACGGTAATCCGACTTCTCAAGCGTCGGAAAAGTCGACAGGATGTCCTGAATCCCTTTCGCCGGGTCTGAGGCCAGCACTGAGAATTCAGGAAGATTCATCGCCGCGTAGTGCGGCACGAATTGCCGCGCCCGATTCGAAAGCCTAACAAGACGATCTTGCTGAAGCGCCTGCAGAGACTCCATCGAGCTGGCACCACTTTCCATCCAGGCATCGAGGGTCTTGTGGAAGTAGGGCGTGAAGCGCGAACGGGCGCGCTGCCACCCCGCGTACGTACAGGCCAGGTTCTGTGCCGGAATCGGTAATGCAGCGTAAATCGACTCGGCGTTCACGAGAGGGGATCCGCCTTCTCGATCTCAATTTCCGCAACAACGGGAAGATGGTCCGAGGCCTTCCGGGCCGCCGGACTATCATGCTCCTGAATCGAGACGACGGAAGCCGCCCGGGTATAAATCCGGTCGAGGGCAAGCATGGGGCGCGCTGCCGGAAAGCTTGCCGGCCAATCGAGGTTATGATGCTGCCCGAGCCCGTCTTCGAGCGCCTTCGACCCCTTCGTCTTTCGCCAAGCGTTCATATCTCCCATCAACACTGCGGGCCCCGCGTTCAACGTCGGATGTTCGAGCAGCGACTGAACCTGCCGATTCCGCGTCCGATCAACGAGAGAGAGATGGGTGGCGACGACGCCCATGCCCGAGCCGGGCTCGCCAACATGAGCCGCGAGGGCGCCCCGGCGCTCGATGCGTGAGTGAGAGATGTCGATGACCGAGATCGCGGTGATCGGGAAGCGTGATAGGATCGCGTTGCCGAGCTGCCCTCGGCGATGTTGGCGAGTGACGGCGAAGGCGAGATGCAGATCCAACTCATCACAGAGACGGCCCAGGGGATCTTCCCCGTCGCCCATCCCCTCGCCCATCCCGTCGCGTCCTTCTGCGTCCGGGCCGAGCCCTTCAGCGAACCCGTCGAAGGGGCGCAGCACTTCCTGCAGGGCGATCACGTCGGCGTCGAGTTCCGAAATCACGTATCCCGCGCGGGCAACATCGGGCGCAGTGCGGCCGTTGGCGCCTTGCCAGCGATGAACGTTATAGGTAGCGACTCGGACGGAATCGGACATGATCACTGGGGTTATCGGCCGTTTGGGGCTCATGACGAAGCACAAATACGGCTGAGCGACTGTGGGAGTCAGCTGATCTCGAGCCTGATTGCCGAGGTCCCGAACTCGGGCGACGGAATTCTCCCTCGCCCGTCGAGCGAGCTTCCGGGCACGAGCAGTCGCGCCAGAAGCTCGATCACTGGCACGAGCAGCCTGCTTCCGAACGGCTTTCGCGGCGCGGCCGGCCGAATTCTTGCCTGGGCTCTTGGCAGCAAGCACTTTTCGGGGCTTATTAGACCCGACTCGAGTCTTCTTGCTCGCCTCAGGGGGGCCTTCTGGCTCTTCACCGGCGGAAGGCTCTCCACCAGCGGAAGGCTCTCCACCGACAGACGGCGCTCCGCCTTCGCTCGGCTTGGCCTGCCTGCGCCGCTTGCCCTGCGTGCGATCATTTCGCGGGTTGTTTTTCGACACGTCCGTCCTGCGCGTTTGCGGCGTCTTTCGGCTCGGAGCCTGATCCGGCGCGGAGCGTAGCCCAACCGGCCTGAGTCCCCCAGGGGATTCGCAGAATCACTGCCCTGAGGTCGAATCAGCGAACCGCTCCCCCGAGATCCCGGTCCAGTTCCACCTGGATCCCCGGCTCCGAGCCCGTCCCCAGCCTCACCCGACCCTAGCCGGTCCGGACCTCTGTTCGGTTCCGCCCCCTTTTATTGCACCACGTTCGAAGCCTCTGGCTTCGGCGCGGTTCAGATAGGTTCGCGCACCCCGCCTCTCCGGGCTGCGCGCCGACCCGCATTTGGAGATGCCTCAATGACCGCTTCAACCGATTCGATTTCCGTAGCCCTTCCCTCACTAGCTCAGACCTCGCCCGAGGTGCGCGACGCTGCCCGCGCGCTCGTCGCGGCTGTCCGAAAAGCCAGTCGCAGCCGCAGCCTCTCTGCCTCCGCCTATCAATCCACACTCGAAACCCTTGGCAAAGTACGTGGCCAGCCTCTCGCACTCCCGCTCCTCTCGGGTGGTGCGGGCAAAGGTGCCTTTGTCCAACTCGCCGATGGACGCCGGGTTCTGGATCTCGTTTCGGGCATAGGCCCTTACGTGTTTGGTCACGATGATCAGGATCTCCTCGAAACCGGTGCGATCGCGGCGGCGGCGGACGTCGCCTTTCAAGGGCACGTTTTACCCGGACTCGAATACGCCCGACTCTGTGAGGCGCTGACGAGACATGCAGGCGAGCGCTTCGCCCATGCCTGGCTTTCGCTCTCGGGTTCGATGGCGAACGAAAATGCCTGGAAGATGATCCTGCAGCATCATGCCCCCGCTTCCGAAATCATCACTTTCGAGCATGCCTTCCATGGCCGAACCCTCGCGATGAGCGAGCTCACGGATCGCCCGGAGTACAGAGAAGGCCTACCCGAAAAGACCCGCGTGCATCGCGTCCCGTTCTTTAACGCCGACGTGCCGAACTCAACGCAGACAAGTCTCGATGCCCTGAACCAAATCTTGATCGAACACGAAGGAAGGGTCGCCGCAATGTGCTTCGAACTCGTTCAAGGCGAAGGCGGATTCAACGCCGCGCCCCCCGCCTTCTTCCACGCCTTGATGAAAAGATGTAAGGCAGCGGGCATCGCCGTCTGGGTCGATGAAATCCAAACCTTCGCGCGCACCGGAGAGCTCTTCGCGTTCCGAACCCTCGGCCTCGATCGCCACGTCGATCTCGTCACCGCCGGCAAGGTTCTGCACGGCAGCGCGACGCTGATCACCCAGGAGTATCGCCCGCGACCGAAGCTCGTCGCGGGGACATGGGCGGGTGCCACCGTCGGAATGGCGATCGGCGCTCGCGTCATAGAACGCCTCGAAAATGAAGGCCATCTCGGCCCCGAAGGCGGTATCGCCCGGCTCGCCCAACGCCTCGACATGGCGTTCGAACGCCTATCAGAGCGGCTCCCAGGCGTCATCACGAAGCGCTCCGGGCTCGGCGCGATGCAGGCTTTCGTCGTCGGCGATGGCGACCCGCAGCAGACCGCAGAGATCATCAAAGCCTGCCTCGAGGAGGGCGTGCTCTTGCAACCTGCAGGGCATCACCCCATCAAGATCAGACTACTGCCGCCTCTCTCGCTCACCGACGAAGAAATCGAATTCGGCTTTGCGGCCATCGAGCGCGGAATCACTCGCGTCATCCAGTAAGAAAACCAATGAACTGAAGCTCGATTGCTAGTCGCGCGGGACGTCTCGGTCCATCACCGTGAGGCGTTCCGCGCGCCGCGCATTTTCGACCGACTCGTCGCAAATTTTTCGCAACGCGTCCGAGAGCACCCCTAACACCGAATCCGAGGTGTTGTAGCCAGATTGAGATTTTACGTAAGCCTTCAGCCGGCTCGCTACAACGAGCACCTCGCCACTCCCGCCCGCCGCGCTCGTCGCCTTCTTCTTCCGCGGCTTAGGCGTCCCCGGCGGTGGATCCGGGACGAGGGGAGCTCGCTCTTCGATCGCCCACGCCTCGCGATGACGCTCGGTGGGTAGATGCACTTCCCAACAATCGACCGAGCAAAACTGCAGCGCCGTACGCGTCCGATTGCAAGTCGAAACGCTGCAAACCCAATAGACTGCGCCTAACGCGATTTCATTCTTGCAAGCGCTGCAGCGCCGCCAACGTTCCGCCATCTCAACCACCCTTCCTGCTCGACCAGACCCCGCTACGACGCCATCTCGGCGGTCGCCAGCTCTAGCCCCTGCTGCATACAAGGTCGCCAAAACTGCGTCAGGACGAAAAGCGCGATCGGTCTCGCCAGAGCCGACCGCGGTTCAAAAGAGTATCGCCAGGTCGCTCGAGTCAAGTCCGGCCCGGCAACCGGCCCTTGCTCCACAGCCTCGAAGTTCCACTCGCCATGAAAACGGGTGACCAGAAAGCGCAGCACATTCGTCAAGTCGCTGATCGTGTACGCGAAGCGCCGAGGGCGATCGACCGCGGTCAGGACTTCGAGCATTCCATGCCCATCCGCCAGCCGAATGATCCGGCTCTCCCCGACTGAACTCCAATCCCCGGTCTGATCCTCGATTGCGGTCACCGCTGGCAGCGGCCCATAACCGACCATGATTTTCCGAAGATCGATTGGCATGAACACATCGAAAACGCGCTCGATCGGCGCCGCAACTTGACCTCGCACCTCAACGACGATGGGCTTCATTTCTAATCTTGCCCTTTCCCCGGGGTCTCCTCCGGGTCGTATGGCTACACGGAGAGACTAGGAGGCGAGGCGGGGCAGCGCCAAGGAGCATCTCGCCCAAAGATCTTCGACGATCTTTCGCCCCAGCTCGAATCTCTCACTTTCGGAGCTATTCTCGGCGGCCCTCTTTCGCTGGCGACCGTGCCACGGAGGAAGGGGTCGCGGTCCGAACGCCGACGTGGAGTGCCCGAACACCCGTGCTCGAACTCGCTTTGTCGCTGCTCGCCATTTTTGCTGGCTGTGCTCTTTTATATATCGGTGGAGACATGCTCGTCTCCGCGTCGACCTTCATTGCGGACCGCATCGGCATGAGTCCCGTGGCGATCGGCGCAACGGTCGTCGCGATCGGAACCAGCGCTCCGGAACTCTCGGTGAGCCTCGGCGCCGCACTGAATGGCTACAGCGATGTCTCGGTCGGCAACGTCGTCGGCTCGAACGTTTGCAATATCATCCTCGTGCTGGGACTCTGCGGAATGACGCGCCCGCTGAAACCCTCGCCCGAGATCTACAAGGTCGACTTTCCGATTCTGATCGCCGTTTCGGCGCTTTTCACGGCGATGATTTTTGATGCCGTGATCTCGCGTGTCGAAGGCTTTGTTCTCATCGCCGGGCTCGCAAGCTACGTCATCTGGAATCTCCGCCGCGCCGCCGAAGAACCGAGCGCCGTCCTCGAAGAAGTCGAGCTGCCGGAAGAAGACGAGAGCTGGTTCGGCCCGCTCTGGCGTGCGGTGGCCGGGATCGCATGCCTTGCCCTCGGCGCCCGCTGGCTCGTCGAAGGATCGCTCAAAGCCCTCGAGCCGCTCAATCTTACGGAAGCCTCCATCGGCATCACGGTCGTCGCCCTTGGCACAAGCGTCCCCGAAATTGGAACCTCGCTGATCGCTGCCAAAAAAGGGCATGCAGATCTCGCCGTCGGGAACGCCATCGGCTCCAGCGTCTTCAATCTGCTCGGAGTCCTCGGCGCCACTGCGAGCATCGCGCCCCTCGCCGCCAACGACGTCAACCTCTATGACGGCGCAATCCTGATGGCCGTGAGCTTCGTCGGCCTCGTTCTCGTCGCGCGCAAGGACGGCATAGGCAAACTGCAGGGCGGCATCCTCGTCGGCGCCTATCTGCTCTACCTGTTCAACGCCGTCAGCTTCGCTTCCTGAACCGCCGCCCGCTCCTCGTAGCGGAATCGCGTCTGCATCTTGAGACGACTGCGCTTGCCACCAATCTCCGCGTAGGGATAGATGAAATAGTTCAGCGCACGATCGCGATGCTGATTTCCAAGGCGCAGATCGCGACCGGTTGAGAAATGCAAACGGTCCGGCGGATGCGTTCCGTAAAAGAGTTCACGCTTCTCCGGATGTTTGAACGCTTCGGAAGCGTCGATCGGAACCCAGCCCTCTTCGGGCAACCAGAACTCGACCCAGCAATGATATCCCGCGATCTCCCCGGAACTTCGGTCGGTCGGCACCGGAAAGCCCATCTCGAAACGCGCCGGAATCCCCTCGGTTCGCGCGAGCGAAATGAAGAGCGAATGAAAATCGGTGCAGTTCCCGTAACGCTCGTTACAGGCCCAAAACGTGTCACCGTTCCCCCAGCCCGTTCCCGTCTTCTTATACTCCACGTTGTCGACGACCCAATCGTAGATCGCCCGTGCGCGCTCAGACTGCCCAGCGCGAGGCGTCGCTTCCCTGATCTCTTCAAGAATCGGGTCGAGTACCGAATGCCCCACAACAACACGATCATCGGCCGCAAGGAAACGAGCGGCTTCCCGCGCATCCCCCGCGTCGGCCCCCGCCCGAAGGACCCGGCGCTCCACGTCATAAGTCACCCGAACGGAAAACGCGTCGACAAAATCTGCCGGCAGCTTCGCGTGCCAGAACGAATTCCCATCCTTCGATTCGGTCTCAACGCGACCCGAGACCGCCGATTCGATTTCGAGATTCAAGATCCGCTGGGCCGGGCCATCGACCGCAACGGGCAAGAAGAGATGCATCTCGCCCACTTCCGCCCCCTCCCCCGCCTTGCGCGCAGGAACATCGACTTCATAGTCGAAGCGGAAGCGGCGCACCTCCATTGAGCGGCGCACCTCGGACAAGCGGCGCACCTCGGATGAGCCGCCGCTCGCGCTCGCGATCTGGAACGATTCGCCTAACACGGATGGCCGAGCGCGACGAGACGAATCCCCCAGCCCGATGGCAAGCAACAAGAGCGCAAGCCCGACCGCAAAAAGCGAAAAAGATCCCCAGCGCTTCACCCATTCCATCAGGGAGCGACTCGCGGCAGAACTTCCTGAACGATCGTTTCAAGGGACTCCCAGGCATAGTCGATCGGCATGCCGCCGCAGAGCGGCTGAGTCATCAACACGCCCCGCGCCTTCACCTCCTCGACCGCTTCATCGACGGAGAGAATTCGGTAGTTCCCATTCTCGGCTCGAAGGTCATCCACCGAGCCAGCGATGCTCTTCGTCGCGGACTCAATATCGTCGCCCATCCACTCTGCATAGGCCTGCGCATCATGCAGCAGGTGCGGGCCCCACTTCGCCCACGCCGCATCCGGATCCTTCGAAACAAAGACCGAAAGCGGCACACCCGGCTCGGGATTAATGCAAATCCCCGGCTCTATGCCTTCCTTCTTACACGCTTCTTGGTAGATCGATTCGAGATTCGGATCCGTCCCCATCGCGAGAATTCCCATATTCAGCCGCGCAGCGCGGCGCGCGGTCGCCGCCACACCGCCGCCTAACATCATCAGCGGACCACCCTCGGTATGCGGCAGCGGCGTGACCTTCACGGGCCGCCCCTGGTACTCAAATTCCTCGCCGGCCCAGAGTCGCCGCATCACCTGCACCGATTCTTCGAGCCGCTTGCCGCGCCCCTTCATCTCACGACCGAAGAGCGCATACTCCGCGGGGACATACCCAATCGCCACGACGTACGACACGCGCCCCGAAGCCACGATGTCCAGAACCGCCATCTGCTCCGCGAGCTCGACGGGATCGTGAAGGGGGACAATCAGCGCCGCAACCTGAATCGGCAGCGTCGTCGTCTTCGCCGCGATCGCGCTCGCCAGAATCATCGGCGCCGGCAGATAGCCGTCCTTCGAGCGATGATGCTCGCAAACCTGGATCGCCGCACAGCCCTTGTCCTCGGCCCAGGCCGACATTTCAATCGCCGCACGGTAGAGGTCAGCACGGGGCGCCCCGAAATCGGGTGCGCGCATGTCGAATCGCATCGTAAACATCGTCTCTCCTCAGGGCCGTCGCCGGGTTCGTCAATCTGGATCCTAGAACACGCCGACCCGGCCCCGCGAAAAAATTCGCCGACTGTGACCGCTTTCGTCACACTCACGGCCGAAGCATCTTGCACATCCTCACCCCCCTGCGGAGCGCGAAATGCAGCTTCCCGAACCTTGGATTGCGTTTGCCGAACGACTGGCCCCGGGACTTCCCCCGGATTGGGCGGCTGTGGGCGGCCTCGGCCTGCTGGTCGGCGCGGCGCTCGGCCTTTTGTCGGGCCTCCTGCTCGGGCTCGGCCTGAGCACCTTCTTCGCCGCCCGCGGGCAGCGCCGGCTTCAGGACCGATTCGCCAGTCTCTCCAACGAAGCGCTTGACCGAAATAGCGAGCGCCTGCTGGCTCTGGCGGGGGAGCGCCTCGGCTCCCTTGAGCATGCGAATCTCCAGGAGCTCGCAAAGCGGGAAGCGGCGGTCGACGCGCTCGTACGGCCGCTTCGAGAATCCCTTTCCCGGGTCGACGAGAAATTGCAGAAGGTCGAGACCGAACGTGAGGGGCATTACCAATCGCTGACCAAGCATCTTGAGCTCGTCGCAACTTCCCATCGAGATCTCGAAAAGCAGACGCGCAACCTGACCCATGCGCTGCGGACCCCGAATGTCCGCGGGCGCTGGGGCGAGCTTCAGCTCCGACGCGTCGTCGAGCTCGCAGGCATGCTGGCCCATTGCGATTTTCAGGAGCAAGTCTCGATCGAAACCGACGCAGAGGCTCCGGGACATGCGGAAGGGAAAACGAGCCGCGCGCGACCCGACCTGATCGTCCGACTCCCAGGCGATCGCTTGGTCGTCATCGACGCGAAAGCGCCGCTCCAAGCCTATCTCGCAGCCAGCGAGGCAACAGACCCGGCCGAGCGAGACCGGCTGCTCGATGAGCATGCCCGGCATGTGCGACGTCACCTGGATGATCTCGGCGCGCGCGCCTACTGGTCCAGGCTGGAGCAATCCCCGGAGTTCGTCGTCCTCTTTTTGCCGGGAGAGCCCTTTTTCGCATCGGCCCTTGCCCGCGATCCCGAACTGATCGAACGCGGGGTCGACCGAAAGGTCTTACTCGCAGGGCCAACGACTCTGATCGCGCTGCTCCGAGCGATCGCCTACGGCTGGCAACAGGAAGAAATGGCGAAAAATGCGGTCATCGTGTCGAAACTTGGACGCGAGCTCTTTGATCGAATTCATACGCTGAATGAACGATTCCAGCTGCTGGGCAAGAAACTCGACGGCGCGGTCGAGGCCTACAATACGGCGATGGGCTCCTTTGAGTCCCGCGTGCAGGTTTCGGCCCGCAGAATGGCTGAACTCGGCGTGGCGCAATCGGCGGAACTCCCCAGCCTTCCCGTCGTTGACCGTCGCGCGCGCGCGCTTCAGCAGCGCGACGAAGCGCCTTCCGGCCCCGAGAACAGGACGGCAACCTCCGCAGAAAGCCAGGGTGTGGAAGACATCCCTAACGTGGCTTCTCCCTAACGGCCTCTGAGCGTATCGCCTATGGTACTCTGCCGGAACTCTGCGCACCGAATCCATCGCGTGTGAGGGACCTACGAAGCGCGACGCCGCGCAGGAGAACACGTTGAGCAAAGCCAAGGGCCCCGTCAAAGCTTCTGATCTCATGGTGGAGGCCCTCGCGAACGAGGGCGTCGAGTACATCTTCGGGATTCCCGGGGAAGAGAACCTCGATCTCCTCGAAAGTCTCCGAGGCTCGAGTATCCAGCTCGTCCTGACACGCCATGAGCAAGGCGCGGCTTTCATGGCCGCGACGCTTGGACGCTTGACGGGGAAGATGGGCGTCTGCTTGTCGACGCTCGGCCCGGGCGCAACGAACTTCATGACCGCGGCCGCCTACGCGCAGCTCGGCGCAATGCCCATGATGATGATCACGGGCCAGAAACCAATCAAGAAGAGCAAGCAGGCCCGCTTCCAGATCATTGATGTCGTCGAGATGATGGGACCGGTGACCAAATACGCACATCAGATCGTGCACGGCGCGAATATCCCCTCCGCGATTCGCGAGGCCACCCGCCTCGCAGAAGAGGAGCGCCCCGGTGCCGTTCATCTAGAACTCCCCGAAGACATCGCCGAAGAGCAGATCGCCGAGCCCTACCTGTTCAGCGCCGAACCCGCGCGCCGCCCCGCCGCGGAAGAAAAAGCCGTGCGCCTCGCCGTGGAAATGATCCAGGCGGCCAAGAGTCCGCTGCTGCTCGTCGGGGCGGGTGCTAACCGAAAGCGCACAAGCAATATGCTCGGCAAATTCATCGAGTTGACGGGGATCCCCTTCCTCTGCACCCAGATGGGCAAGGGCGTGATCGATGAGCGCCATCCCAAATACCTCGGGACCGCCGCGCTCTCGGACAACGACTCGGTCCACGAAGCCGTTGCGGCCGCCGATCTCATCATCAATGTGGGCCATGACGTGATTGAGAAGCCGCCCTTCTTCATGTCGCCCGATGGCTTCAAGGTCCTCCATATCAGCTTCGCCTCCGCCGAAACCGACGCGATCTATTTCCCGCAACAGCAAATCGTGGGCGACATCGCGAATGCCATCTGGCAGATCAATGAAACGCTCAAGGTCCCGAAGCATTGGGACTTCGACAAGTTCCACTCGGTGAAAGAGCTCGTCGACAAGCATACGACGGAGAAGTCTGACGATCCGGCCTTCCCGCTTTTGCCCCAGCGCCTCGTCTCAGACGTGCGTAAGGCCATGCCCGAAGACGGCATCATCTGCCTTGATAACGGGATGTACAAAATTTGGTTCGCCCGGAACTACCGCGCCTATCAGCCGAATACGATCCTGCTCGACAATGCTCTGGCGACCATGGGCGCGGGACTACCCTCAGCCATCGGTGCTTCCTTCGTTTATCCCGACCGCAAGATTGTCGCGATCTGCGGGGACGGGGGCTTCATGATGAACTCCCAGGAGCTCGAAACCGCGGTCCGAATGAAGCGGGACGTGACGACCCTGATTTTGCGCGATGACTCATACGGGATGATTCGCTGGAAGCAGGACGATGCGGGCTTCGCCGACTACGGCCTCGAATTCGGCAATCCGGACTTCGTGAAATACGCCGAGAGCTACGGCGCTCGAGGCTTCCGGATCGAGAAGACGGAAGATTTCCTGCCCCAGCTTGAGGCCTGCCTCGAGATGGGCGGTGTCAACGTCATCGAGGTCCCCATCGATTACGTGGAAAACAAATCCCTCGGCAAGAAGTAGTCGCGACCGGGCCAGCCCTGCAAATCGGCCGATCTGCTAGCCTCCCGCGCCATCATGTCGAAACCGAGGATCTTCATAGACGGCCACGCGGGCACCACAGGCCTGCGCATTCGCGAATGGCTTGCCGATCGGGACGATCTCGAGATTTGGATGCTCCCGGACGAGGAGCGGAAATCTGAGGCGGCGCGCAAGGCGGCCATCGGCGAAGCGGACCTGACCGTGCTCTGTTTGCCTGACGATGCGGCGGCGTTGGCCGGCGCCTGGGCGAAGGAAAACGGCGGAAGAGTCGTCGACGCAAGCTCAAACCACCGCGTCGCAGACGATTGGGTCTATGGCCTGCCCGAACTTGCTCCCGGACAGCGCGACGCGATCCGTGAAGCGCAGCTGGTTTCAAATCCCGGCTGCTATCCCACAGGCTTTATCCCGCTCGTACGCCCGCTCGTGGACGCCGGTCTTCTCGACGCGGGGGCACCGATCGCGGTCCACGGCCTCTCCGGCTATTCCGGTGGCGGCAAGGGCTTGATCGAGCGCTGGGAATCGCCCGAGGAAGGCCGCGTCGGCCTCTCCTTTGAGGCGCCCTACGCCCTCGACCGCATCCACAAGCACGTGCCGGAGATGCACAAATACTCCGGCTTGGAGAACGCCCCGCAATTCGTTCCCGCCGTCGGTGCCTTCGCCTGCGGCATGCGGGTTGAAGTGCCGATCCATGCCTCCCTCTTGGCCGAAGAAGCGACGCCCGAGCGCGTTTGGCAAACCCTCGCCGACCGCTTCGCGGAGGAGTATTTCGTCGATGTCGCTCCGATGGGAGACATCGATGACTTCAGCCTCGACCCGCGCACGCTGAACGACACGAACCGCCTGCGGCTTCACGTATTGCCGAACCCGGCGGGCCATCTCCTGCTCGTCGGGCTCCTCGACAATCTCGGCAAGGGCGCCTGCGGTGGAGCGATTCAATCGCTGAACCTCATGCTGGACCTCGGTGAAACCACGGGCCTGCCCGGCTGACGGCCATCGTTTTTTCGTTCTCTCACGAAAAAATCGCTCTCGCGGCCATGAATCCGCTCTCAATGCGAAGTACTTCACAGAAAAAAACGTTGTGTGAAGTACTTCACAGTTCGTTTTTGTGAACCAGAACACTCTGCCAGCGCATTGACAGACCAAGCCCGACGCAAACCAGCGTCGCGGCGCAGACTGAGGCAGGAGACGGGCACATGCGAAAGAATGTCAGCCAGCAGAGCGAAAGCGATCGAGAACGAGAGATAGCCCTGGTGAACCGTGTGATCGCCGGCGACCAAGACGCCTTCGCTGAGATCTACGACGCCTATTTCCCGCGGGTATACGCCTTCATCCTGAAGCGCGTGAGCGACCGTGCAGAGGCGGAGGACCTGACCCAGGAGACCTTCGTACAGCTCTTTCGCTCGCTGGGCTCTTTTGAGGGCAGGTCGAGTCTTCTGACCTGGACCTTCGGCATCGCGCACAATGTTTGCTCGCGCTTCTTCCGACACTGCTCCCGCTGGATGGTCGGTCCCAAGGACGCCCGCGAGCTCGACGACAGTCCGGTCGAATCTTCGATTGAGCGCCGCGTAGAGGCGACCCGCGTGCTGGAGAAATGCGACGCGATCCTCGAGCGCTCCCGACGCCCTGCCCATCAAGAAATTTTTCACCTGCGCTACGGCGAGAGTCACTCCATCCGCGAGATCGCCGAGAAAGTCGGCAAGTCGAACGAAGCGGTGAAAGTCAGCCTTCGCCGCAGTCGCGCCGTGCTCAGCGACAACGTTCCCGAACTCGGCATTATTCTCGACAACGTCGCCCAGAGCGCCTGAGCATCCGCCCTCGCCACGCCGCGCTCGAGCCTCTCCGCTTGCGCGCGCAAGCGGGCCCGCCTGCGCGCGCAGGCGCCGCGCTTAGAGCCCCGCGCGGAGCAAAGGCAAAGCCCGATCGGTCCCCATCGTCGTCAGCAGGGTCGTCAGCTTCGGGCCCTTCGGCCGCGCGATCAGAAGATCATAGGCGTAGGGGTAGAAATCCTTCGCCGTAAGCTCGGTCCCGTCGCAGAGCGTCTTGAGATACGGAATGAGATCCGCCTCGGTGATCTCCGGACTTGCTTCCAGAATCGCCACGAGCCGACCTAACACCTCTTTCGGCTCTCCCTCAAGCGTCAGATCCGCAGGCGTTTCTCGAATTCGGTAGCGGAACTCATCCGGCGCGAATTCCTCCACCCAGGTCCATACCCGCTCCGCCCGCACTCGAAACGCCGCGCGCTCCGCATCGGTCTCGACCTCTCCCGTCGAGGCGTAATACGAAAGCGCCCGATCGAGATCCCCATCATAGATTTGAAGGATCATCGAAAGAGGTCGAAACGAAGGCACACGCGTCGGCGTATCCGAAGGCTCGATCTTTTTGGGCACGACGCTTGAGAGCTCAATTGTCCGCCTAACGATCTGGCGCTTCTTATCCTTCTTCGACCCATCGTCCGGCGAATAAGCGGTTTCGATCGCGCGATCATAGTCTTCGTACAATTTGATCACGTCGAGATCGAAGGAGATCTGAAACTCGGAATTCGGCCGCTGACTCGCGAAGATCCAGCGCAGCATCTCGGGCTCGTAGACCCGCAGACAATCCGCGACGGTGACCGCCCCACCCGAACTGCTCGAGATCTTGCCTCCGGCGCCCTTGATCCGCACGAAATCGTAGGCCACGTATTCCGGCGCCCAGCCATCATAAACAGGCCCTACGATGGTCTTCGCCGTATCGTAGCTGCCACCTGCGGAACTATGGTCCTTTCCACCGGGCTCAAAGCAGACGCCTTCATAAGCCCAGCGCATCGGCCAATCGATCCGCCACGGCAGCTTCACATCGCCCCCCTCCCGCAGATCAACTTTCGTCTTCTCCGAGCAGTCGCGGCAATCCATCTCGACTTCCCACTCGCCGTCCCAGGCAAAGGCGACATCATCGCGACCGCATGAGCCGCAGAAACCTGCGAGCGGCAGCCAATCTTCCGCGAGCGGCGTCTTCCGGAATTCATCCAGCGCCGCGCGAATCACATCCTTCTGGTCGAGGGCTTTGCGAATCCCCTCGGCATAACGCCCTGCGCGATATGCCTTCGATTGACGAATGAACTCAGGCTCGATGCCAAGGGGAGCCATGCTCGACTCGAAGGATTCAACGTGATGGCTCGCGTAGCTATCGGTTCCGCCGTCCCAAGCCGGATCGCTCGCAAAAGGATCGGGCACATCCGCCACGCTCCGGCGCAAATTCTCCTCGAGCATCGCCTGCTCGGGCGCATCCGAAGGCACCTTTCGGAAAACGTCGAAATCATCCCATGAATAGATGAAGCGAACAGGGATATCCTGATCGCGCAGCGCACGCGCGATCAAGTCCACAGTCATGACTTCCCGAAAATTCCCCACGTGCACGACGCCAGACGGCGTAATCCCCGCCGCAACCACAACGGGCCGCTTATCGGGATGCGCCGCAAGCACGCGCCGCGCTGCGATATCTGACCAATGGGAGTAGTAGGGATCGAAATCCTGTTTCGCCATGAACCTGCCTCAAGCCTCCAAGCCCGGGAGTGTGGCAGGTGTTTGCGCGGGTGCAACTCTGCCCAGGGATCTGAAGCAGATTAGGACTGAACCTCAAAAGAAAAGCCCGAGGAATCATCCTCGGGCTTTCATTTTCCAGATTGGCAAGCGGCTCGCGCGGCCAGAATGATCCGACCACTGACGACTCACCGCAACAAGGCGGTCGGCGCTTAGTCCTCTTTAGCCTAAGCCGTAGCCGGAACGCCGCCGGCCTGAGCCTGTTCGCGGCGAGCGTCCGCACGCTGATAGAGGGTCTCTACATCGCGCACCGAATCAAGCAGCCGCGCGTAGAGTCGAATCTTCAGTCCCTCGAGCCCCGCGTAGGCGATCAGAGCGAAGACACTCGAGGTCAAAGCAATCGCAAGCGCGCCGAGTTCGAGAGAGTCATCCGCGAGATGCATCGACAGGAAGAGGATCAGCATCCCGCCCGTCGTCCCAATAAAGCCGATCGGCGGAAGCAGACTCGCGTACATCGTGATCAGGCGCGCGTAGTTATGCTCGTATTCATTGACGACGTATTGTCGCGTCGCATCGAAGACGAAATCCGAGGGCTGCCCCTCTCGCTCGCCTTCGCGAAGCGATTTCTGAAGTACGCGAATCATCAGCAGGGCCAGCGGCTCGCCGCCCGAGCTGCGCGCGGCCTGACCATTGCGAAGTTCATCGGAGCTCACGCGACGTGTCGCCGACCAGGCAGCCAAGCCCGTCCGAATGCCCTGAAAGAAAGGCACGCAGACCGCGGCAAAAGCCACGCCCGTCACAAGCCAGGTCGTCATTTCACTATCCATGAGTCTTCATCCCCAATTCACACATGCTCAGTCGCATTCAAATTCGCGAGCGTCTCGCGCAGCGCTTCGGCGCCGAGACAAAATCGTCGCGCTAGCTATTCCACTTACTGTCGCGAAGCAGGTCGAGTGCTTCGCCGAGCGGGCGCTGCTCGCCGACCGGATATTCGATCAGCATGCTCTCGCGTCCTTCGAAGCGGTATTCGATGTCTTCAATCGCTTCCTGGACGCGGCGCGGGTAGCGCATATCGGCCAGGATCTGTGCCTTCATGAAGCGCAGGGTCGCGTCGAGGGCCATCACCTCAGGATGCGAGCTCTGCCATTCCGGTCGCAGCATGGGGTTGAGATGCTGTCCCATGTACTGCTCGAGGAAACCGTCGAGGAGCGCCACGCTTCGGCTGTCCTTTCGGTCAACGAGGCTCTGCATCGTCGTGTCGAAATGCTGAAGGTCACGCCAGGCGCGGTCGAGGTCCATCCGGCGCTGAGCCAAGGCTTCTCCGCCAAGCGGCGCTTCTTCCATTTCTTCTTCGGCTTCGAATTCCGCGTAGGTCGGGTCGCCGCCCGCCGCACAACCAAAGAGTTGCCCCGCCAACAAGAGCGGCGCGATGCACAATAGAAGACTCTTCTGAGTTCGCATTTTCATCCCATCCTCATGCGCGACCCGATCGGGTCAGCGTTTTCGTTCGCGCCAAAAGTCTTCTTTCCCGAAGAACCGTCGCCGCCTTTTTTCGTTCCTTGCCTCGCGGCGCCTAGCCTTCGTGATAGAGCCGTCGGAGCAGCGTATGCACCGGATGCTGCCGCTGACTGCGCAGCGCCGGAGCGAGTTCGTCGGCTTCAACCACCGCCCGGAAGAGCGGCAGCGCGCGAGCCCGCGCCGTAATCTGCTTGTCGAGCTTCGCGATCTGGCGACCGCCGTCCTCGAGTTCGCGCGCGATCCGGCGACTCTCCGCAGTGCCGTAGCGCGGGGCCTCATCGCCGTCCGCCGCACGTGATGCCGGCGGTGCGGAACTCGAGCCCCCACCGCGCTTCATGGCGAGGGTTTCAAGTTTCTTGGACAGGTCGCCCCTTCGAGCGCGCAAGTCTTCAAGGCTCTTCTCGAGCTCAGCAAGACCCGTCGCATCCGCGAAGCCCATGTACATCAGAACAAGCTCATCACCGAGAGCGGCTCGGAAGGTCTCGATCGTCTTCGCCCCTTCACCGTCCTGCGCGATCCATGAACCCGCATGGCGCGAGCTCGAGGCGACTTCGGCGATCGGTCGTGCGATCGCAAGGAAATCATTCGCTCGACCGCGGCGTTCAAGCGCCGTGGTGAGCGAAGGCCAAAGCGTTCGGTCAAAGGGATAGGCTCGAAGCGCCATTTGGTAGCGCTCCACCGCGAGCTGAATTTCCGCAGGACCCGGATTCGCGATTCCGTAGGCCACGAACGTGTCGCCGTAACCGCGCGCCGCTTCGTAGGCCGCGAAATACGCGGAGTCCGGAACGAAGTCCGTCGCATCCGCCGTCGCATAGCGTTCAAAATGTCCGAGGTAGCGAGCGTAAAGCCGCGCCGCATTCCGCGTCATTTCCTTGCCCCGAGCCGGGTCTTCAACCGCTCGCGCAAGGTAGTAGTCGGCGCTGTTCAGCGTGGCTTCCTGGGTCTCTTCCCAGAGGCTTCGCATCGACTCGACGTAAGACTCGTACCCGCTCTTGCGGAAACCGAGTCGCTTCCATTCGCCGTCCTGGGCATCATGCAAGATGCCATAGACCTGGAGAGCCCCTTCGATCGTGAAGGGAATTTCAACATCGGGGTCAACGCCCAGTCGCTGCTTCGCTGCGAAGACTTCACCCATCTGGCGAAGCACTCGGGTGTAGACCGCAGCCTGGCCCGAAGGCGTCTCGGCGAGATCAACAGCCCGCGCGTAAGCACTGCCCGCCGCGCGAATCGACTCAATCGTCGGCTCCGAGAGGCCTTCCGTCGCGAGCAGGCCACGGCTCTTGTCATGTGCCTTCGTCGCTTCGAAGAGGACGAGGGTAAAAGTCAGAGCGCCACCATCGGACTCGGGCCCTTCAAGGCGGGCGATGATGCGTTCAAGATAGTCGCGAACCGAGGCTTCGACCGGAATCACATCCGGGAAGGCACCAACGCGCTGATCCGCAAGGAGGCGAACAACCGCGGCCAGGGGATCGAGCCCGAAGCCCATGCCCATTTCCTGACTGCGGAGAAGAACGATGCGTGCCGTGTTTTCGAAAACGTAGGGCAGAGCCGAAACGAAGCCGGAGTTCGTCGACTGCGAAAGCGAGAGCGCCTGCAGCGTTTCGAACGGCGACTCGAGCGGAACGACGACGTCCATCCACAGGCCGAGGACGTGGCGGACGAACTCATTGTCACTGCCGCGCTCGAGGGCGCGATGCGCATGAATATAGTGATACCAATAGCGGTCTTCGTGGCGGCTATTGGCGTCGGCAAAGACTTCGATCGTATCGACGCTCTTGTCGAGATGATCAGGCTCTCGGCTGGCGAGATACTGAAGCAGCTGAGCGACGGCGCGGCGTCGCGTCTGTGCGGTCTCTTCGCCGCCCTTCGCTTCGCGATCTTCGAGCGTGCGCTTAACATAGGCGTCGAGGGGAAGTCCGATCTCACCCGCGTACTGGTCAAGGCGCGTCGAAAGCGACTCGGCGTCGGATGAGCTGAACACGTAAGCGAAGTCGAGATAATCATCCCAACTCGCGCCCGCAGTATTCGCTGCGCTCGTCCCCGCGCCGAACAACGCAAAGCTTGCAAAGAAGATCGCCAGTGCAGCGACCGTGCGGCCATACCGCCCGCCGTCGCGTTCACTTCTTGATCGAATCAGTCCAGTCATGCGGTTCCCCATCCTCATCGCGCCGCACGTTGGCTGGCGCCTTCCAAACACTCGAGTGCGTACTGGAGTTCAGCGCAGCGGTCTCCCACTGCGCGGCCTCCGGCTTGATCGATCCACATCAAGAACGCGTTCAAATTCTTCGTCTCAATAAATCGATAAGTGCCCATGCCACTTACGCATTCCTTCTGCGTCTTTACGGCAGCGACGACCGCCTGCTTGAGCCGATCCTCTTCCCGATCGGTCACACAAGCACTGAGATCGCCCAAAGGCACCCCATCCACGCCAGGCTGAGCCTTGCGGCTACCCCCGTGGGAATCAGGCGCCGCTCGTCCAGCGCGGCTCGCCAGCGCGGGGACGTTCTGTACAGGTGGAGCGACCGCAGCCCGCGCCATCTGGGCAGCGGGACGCGGAGCGCGGCGAGAGGATGCCTGGGGCGTAGCCCGAGCCACCCGCTCAGCCCGAGCTGGCGTCGGACTCGGCATCGACGGGACGGAAACAGAAGCCGCAGCGAGGGACGGCTTCGGCTGTGCCCGCCGATTATTCGTGGGGCGCGGAGCCTGGGCGCGGGCTCGACTCGGCCCATTCGATCTCGGTGCCTCGTTTTCGATCCGCGGTGCGGGAGCCATACCGGGAATAGCGCGGGGTTTCGCACCCTTCGGCTGAGCCGCGGCCACGCGGAAGGCCCGCTTCGGCGGCGGAGCGCTGTTCGGGAGGTCCAGAGCCGGCGCGGCCGGGGCGCTCAGACTCGGCGCCGTTCGCGCACGGGGCATCGAAGGCGTTCGAGCGGCTCGCTCAGCACGGGGAAGCGCCGGCCGATTCGCCGGAACGGGATTCGCACGCGCCACGTCGATCTTGACGCGCGGGCGATCGATCGGCTGGCGGCGCGCGCGCTCTGCACGCTGCGGCTGCACAGGCGGCGGCGGCGGTTCGGCGCGGGCGATCTTCGGCATCACGGGCACGACCGGCTTCGGCCGCGCGCGCGGCGCAGCTTTCGGCGGGGGCGGAGGCGGCGCCGGCTTTTCGGCGAGAGTCTGCGGCGGAGGCGGCTTCGGAGGCTCAACAACCTTGGGCTTCGGCGGCTCGACCGGAATGGGCTTAGGCGCCGGAGGAACGACTCTTGCCTCTTCGATCACCGGGATCGGCGGATCCTCGATAAAAGGCTCCGGCAATGAGTCCATCAGAACGACTTCGACGGGTGAAATATCGGAGTGGTCCGCCGTCATCGTCGTGATGACCGCGGCAACTAACAGAAGGCCCAGTGCGAGGGCCGGCATCTGCCCTGCCACGCGACGCGCGGTGGCGACTACGCCGCCATCGAACATCTCCGCACTAAAAGCCGCGAAGTCATCCCCGATACTCGCCTGGCCGCCGCGATGCGATTCGGGTCGAATCGCGATCTGGGCCGCCCCAAAACCGTAATGCTTCTCAACGCGCCAATTGCTCATCCGCGATCGAATACCCGACTCACAGCCGCGCGCCGTCGCCCGGGCCAGAGTTCTTCAAGCATCGCGGCCGCTTCGAGCATGTCCTGGCTGCGGGAATCTTCATGCGGAGCCAGCATTGGCTTCAGCCCTGCACCGCTCTTCAAAGAAGCAAGTTCGGTCTTCAACTCATCCGATACGATGCGGTCCCCCGCTGCGTCGGCAACGCCGTCAACGACGCGCACCAGCTCATAGGGACTCTCAACATCTTCCTCGGGCGGATGTACGCGCAGCTGCCAGACTTCCGCAGCCGATCCACTCATCTCCGTTGAAGCCGTGGCGCCGACCTTCGGAACGATCATCTCGCCGAGATTCGGAATATTCGCCCCTGAGTCAGGCGCGAGCTGCGTCATCGCAATGACCATCAAAAAGGCCAAGTCTACGAACGAGAAGAGCCACGCGGGCGCTCCGTTCTCTGATGAGTTCTGCATTTTCCCCTCCTCACGCTGCGCGCGAGTCATCCCTGCGATTCGGTCACGACGGCCAAGGCCGCGCGGCGACGGATTTAATTTCGATGTTCCGTTTCGTTAGTCGAGTGCATCGAATGCAATCAGATCGGACATATCCGATGCGAGCGCATTGCCCGGGAATGTCGACATGAAGTTTCCCTCTTCGCCATGTAGGGCCATGTAGTTGAGTGCAACCATCTGAGCGAGCGCCTCGGGGTTATTAGAGGCCGAATTGCCGCCTGCGGAAGCGTCGGTCTCCACCGTTCCCGTCGACCGAAAATGACCCACCTGCCGGGTCGTCTCGTAGGCCGTCGCAAGGCGAGGCTTACCCGACTTCTGATAAACCAACATCACAGAGCAGGCCGTGCTCGAGTTATCCCCGCGCCAAACGCCCTTACCGTTCGCTCCGCCATCGGCCTGGCCGTCGGAGAACACAGAGCCGTCGCTGAAGAGATAGATCATCAGGTTGTCGACGCTCGGGTTTCGTTCGGCGTATTCGAGGATCGTTCCGATGCATTCGCCGACGCGGAAGTCTTTCGACTCGCCGCGGGTCCGCGTGCCGTCATGGTAGTCGTAGCCACCGAACGTCATCGTACCGGCCCCGGCATGGCCCTCAAGCACCAGCTTCATGATCGAAGCCGTCTTGCGAAACTCACTTTGGTTGAGTTCATTCGCAGTCAGGATGGGCGTATCCGCAGGGTTATCGCTTCGAATCAGCGGATCGGATTCGGGATCCAACAGACTCGGATCGCCGAAGATGCTGATCAGATCAGAACTCTGCTGATAGGCGCAGTTCACGAGCTCCTTCACCGCCGCGTCTTCGTTGATCTGCTCCACCTTGAGCGCCGAGATCTGGCGAATCGCTTCCGCGACGTTTCCCGCGCCACCCGCACCGAGCAAATCCGTGAGTCGCCCCGTATCCACGAGGCCGCGCGCATCGCTCGGCCGATCGATTTTCGTGGGACGTGCCTCGGGAACGATCATCGACATCGGCGAGAGACTATTGCCCCCCGACTCCGAGCTCTGAGATCCGATCAAGGGCAGAAGCGCACCCTGAGCACCCGCTCGATGGATGCCGTAGATCGGATTCAACGGGTTATTGCCCGTGTCATTCGAGGAGCGCGAAGGTGTAATCACACCGTCGACCTTCGCGAGGGTCGCCAAGCTCGCCTTGCTCAGAATGCCCTGAAGCATCGCGGAATCGAAATGAAACGCGAGATTCAAGCTGCGGTCGATCGCGGTGATCGCCGAATTCAGCGGCGTCATATCGAGGGGCAAACCGAGTCGCGAATAGCCGGACTCCGAGAGCGGGTCTTCCTGACCACCGGGACCACCCACCATCACGTTCGAGCCAGCAATATTGGCACCACCGGCCAGATCGATCCCGATGAAGGGAACCTTGCCTGCACCGCCACCCGCGGACAGCGAACAGCTGGCCTGAGCATTTGCCGCCTTCGCACCGAGCATCGAGAGCACCGAAGGTGCCGCGACATACGCTGCGCCCGTCAGGAATCCCTGCCCAAGGAACTCGCGCCGCGTTCGCGGTCGTGGATGGTCCGGGTGCAAGAGCGGGCCGCTTTCTTCGGGGCCTTTTTCATCTGTCATGTTCGCCTCCTCTTCTTCGTCCGAAGAGAATTTCTGGGTGGTACTGCTTTTTGGCCAAAAGGCCGGATCAGTGAATCTGAACAGCGCCGCTTGAAACGATCGCTGTGCAAAGCCCCTTCACCATGTTCTTCGTGTACTCGCCGTCGCAGGCGGGCTCATCGACGTCGCCGACGTCCAGATTCCCGCAGCCGCTTTCGAGGTCCACAACGAGACCGTCGAGCAAGACTTCCATCTGGTCTCTCGCCGGAAATCCGCCCACCATGCCCGTGAGTCCGACGCCCACCATCTGGTCGAGGAGTGGATCCGTAATCAGGTCGATTTCGGCGGGGGTATCGAAGGCATCCGCAGGCGGGCTATCCCAAGAGAAGCTCGCAGCCGCATCCACGAAGAAGCCATCCCGTAGCGTCTGACTCGCGGGACTATCATCGCCGACGAGCGCATCGCAGTATTCGATCCCAAGCTTGGCAACGCCGACCTGGTTCGCCGAAACGAAGCTCCGCATGTCCGGCTCTGCAGGAAGCTGCTGCGTCAATTCCTCGTAGGTCGCGTCGACCGCGTTGACCTGAGGATCGACGCCGGTCACGGCCGCCATCGTCGCATTCACACGGGCGAAGTCCCGAATTCCGAGCGTCGGCATCGCTTCACCGAAGACTTCCACTCCAGGCTCCGGCGGATCCACCGTCGCAACCGGATCCTGGAAGATCCCGAGCTGCTCGAAGACCAACTGAAACTCATCCGTGTTCGGATCGACGAGGCCGCCGATGATCGAGCATTGACCCGAAAGCTGTTGCGTTGGGTTCGTGACCAGCGCATTCAGGTTCGTGAAGCCCTGACCGGAGACGGGAATGATTCCGTTCAGCTGGATTCGCATGTTCTGAATCCGGATCACGGCCCCAGTATCCGTCGTGAAGCGAGGCGAGCAAAGCAGGTAGCTATATCCGTCGAGCTCCGTCAGATCGAATTCGATCGTCGAGGTCCCACCCGTCCACTGCGAGACATCGAAAGCAAGCGTGAGGCGCTTGCCGATCCCGGCCTCGAAGTTTTGCAAGATGGCTTCCGAAGAAAGCGGCTGGTCGTAGATCGCCGCGAAGCGCACCTGACCGAGCCACTGGTTCTGCGTGTTGTCCGAATTCCCGCTCGCCGAGGCACCAAAGGCAAGACGAGCTGCAGGATCCCAGTTCCAGAGGCGACCCGCGTCAATCGGATCCTCATCCTCGGTCCAGCGTCCGTTCACAAAGATGCGGCGACCATTCAACTGATCGTAGGTGATCACGACATGCTGCAGCGTCGACTGCGCATCTTGATCCACATCGTAGGTATCCATCTGCGGGTTGCCGTTGTTATTCGATTCTTCCACGAAGGCGCGATTCCGAATCGAGTACTGATACTGCGACTGCCCGAGCATGAAGTTGTGGTTCCCGCCATTTCGACCGTACGAAACGATCCGAGCGGGACCTTCCTGCACCGTGTTCAGGTTCGCGACCCAAAGCTCCATCGAGTAAGCCTGGGTGCCACGGCCCTGCGCGGCGATCCGGTCATAGAGCTTCAGACTCGCATCTGCGCTGGCCTGCGCGCGGCCCTCCGTCACGTCGATGCCGTAGGAAGACATCAGGTCGGGTCCGTCCAGCTCGAGATCCATCAGCGGCTCAACGCCACTCGTATCGAAGGCCGTCGTGCCGGTGACTTCTTTGAAATCCCAGCGCGCGATCACGCCGTCATCGAAACGGTCATCACCGACTTCTTCGGTGCCATCAAGAACCGTCCGCGTATTACTCACGAGCTCCGCAACGTCGACGCCACCCGTCGTTCCGCCCGAAGCCTCGATCGCGGCTTCCCAGGCGAGAATCTGAGTCAGCATCTCATCCGCGTTCTCCGTACAGTTGGACCAACAGAAATGAAGGTCTGAGCCCAAGCGGCGCACGAGGCGGGAAGAAATCGGACTCGAGAAATTGACCTTCTGGTTATCCACAACCGCCGCCCAGGCCGTCGTCGCACTTGGATGCGCGATCTGCGGCGCACCGGGGCCGCTACCGCCGTGGCACTCTTCGCAGTTCTCAGCGAGGAGCGGATAGACCGTGGCCTCGAAGCTGGTCACCTGTTCTGAGACCGAAAGCCCCTGAGGCAAACCACCACCGATGTTATTCGCCAGGACCGAAGTATCAGTACTCGATCCGCCATAATCACCACAGCCCGCCATCGCGATCACAGCGATGAGGCTCAGGAGCGTCTGCGCAATTCGATGCGGTTGACACTTAATGGATGACCCGTTCGGGGAACGATTCAGCTTCATGATAGACCCCAGATCCCTCGCAAATTTCGAACACGCTCGAGCCTTTCGAGCGTGCGGCAAACCGACATGCGCTCGACTCATGGCGTAGGATCATCCATGCAGTACTCAGCGACGTCCGCGAAGACGCCCTTCATGCTGTAATTGCTCTCTTCGAACGCCGTCGTCGCATTGTCGACTGCGGTTCGATCCTCTTCACTTCCAACCGGGCGGAAGCAAACAAGTTCAAAGACTTTTTCGACCTGGCAGGTCGAGAAGGCATCGGAGCCGGCCAATTCAGCACCGAGACTCTTCGCGCCGAATCCGCGATCACTCGCGCCCCGCCAACCCATGGTCGCGTTCGGGCCCTCTCGCCAATAGTTGATCCAACCATTGTCTGTGGTCACGAATCCGAAGGGGAAGACGTTGCCGTTGATGAGATGCTTGGGCTGAACGACGCCGCGGGTATGAATCACGCGTTCCGCATCGGCATCCCATTCAAAGAAGGCATAGGCCCCTGCGAGGGCATCCATCCCGGCATGACAGCCGTAACAGGTATTCAGAAAGATCTCGCTATCGCCGCCTGGACTTCGCGTGACATCCTGACGAATCCGGTCGGCGGCACGCGTCACATCATGCAGCTGCTCGAGATCGCGGCAGAGATAGTTGATCGAGGTAAACCGGAACATGGCGCGATTCGTCCCAGCAGAAAAGAAGGCCTCTCCCGCCGCGCGCGTCGTCGTCACGCCAGCCGCTTCACTCTCATCGAGCTGATTGCCATCCATCTGGGACTGGAAGTCCCGGATCAGCGGCCCGCCGATCCCAAGGTTGATCCCCTGCTCTTCTAGCTCGATGTAATGGTCGTTGTCCGTCTGTGAATAATCCGACGGAACCGCGCCCTCGGCGTGATAGAGGATGTCGTCTGTCAGGACGGTGTTGAAGGGAAGGTCATCGCGAATCATCCCGATCACCGTCGCCGTATAATCGTTCAGCGGCGCGAACACCGTCTGCGCTTCGTTCGTCCAGGGCGTGATCCAGTTCTTCAGGACCACGTTATAGAAATTCGGATTCGTCATCGCGAGCGTCGCGGCGGCCCCGGCGTCATCGGCTTCGATCAGAAGCGCCATATCCGTGAGCGTCGTGTCGTCGGGGGGAACCCCGGCGAGACGGTCATGCATTCGGCGTGCCCGATCGAGGTTCTCCGCAGTCTGCGCGTGGGCAGCAGACCCGAGAAGAAGAAGGACGACCCACGAGCAAGCCCATAGGCCGAAGGTGCGCGTTGTCGTGCGCGCAGTGCCCAACCGCATCCGCGAATCGAATGCTTCGGACCGCTTCTGTTCATCGTTCGAGAGTTCAATCTGTCGCTTCATGATGCTGACCTTCACTGCTCGCCCCCGGTTCATCCCAACTTTGATCCCGCTCTCGTTTCGTACGCGAAAGCGGAACCTCCCCAGCCGGGGCTCTTCTTCCATTCGGCCCATGGCGTTTCTTCTCGGTGAGCTGCCTCACTCAATTGTGGTCTTTTCGCGTCGACTCGACTTTCCGATCAGGCTTTTCCCTCAGGATGGCCCGAATCAACCCTCTGCTGCGGAGCGGCTGCGCGCGCTCTGCACATCGAGCCTTCCGACTCGGTCACGCATCACATCTTTCCGCGCCCGTCGGCTCGAAAGGCTGAAAGGTTCGACGCAGGAGGAAGCCGCGTTTGCCGATATCCCCATTGGAAGCGCCTGCCGTTTCAGTCTGGAAACGAGTGGGATGGAAAGGGAGCACGTGCAGAAAGCATCAACGCGGAGCGGCGCTCGACGAGGCGGAGCGAAAAATCGCTTCTTCGTCCTACTTACGGGCATAACGATCGCCACGTGTGTCGCCCTCACTGCAGGACTCTTCGGCGGAGTCGAGAATGCGCAGGCGGCCACGCCCTCACAGATCTTTGCCGCATCAGCGCCCGGGGTCGCGGGCTCGCTCTTCCCCTCGCTCCCCGCGAGCAGCCGTGGCGAAGCCGTCATCGAGAAAGGGGCTGCTCAGGTCTCAGCCCAGCTTCTCGTCGCGACCGAAGACCCTGCGCGCGTCGGCGTCCTCTTTGACCTCGCTCCGGGATGGCATCTCTACTGGCGCAACCCCGGCCAAACGGGCATAGCCCCTCGCCTCGATTTCGAGGCCGCGGCTTATTCTGCAGGCGAAGTCTCTTGGCCCGCTCCCCAAACATTCCGCGAAGCGGACGGCCTCTTCACAACGTACGGGTACGAAAATCGCGTTCTGCTTACGGCCCCACTTCTCCGAACAAGGAATGCCGAAGTCGAACAGAGTTCGATTCGCGTGATCGCCTCTGTCCTCGTGTGTCATACGCAATGCGTCCCTGCCACCTTTGAACTCACAACGCCGATCAAATCGGGCCTATCATCTGCCGAAGAAGAGCAGCTGCAGGCACTCTTTGAAGAAGCAGAGAGAGATGTCCCCACAGATCTCAGCGCGCTCGGCTGGAGCGGCTCTGCGCATTGGCTAAACCACCCGCCCGACGTCGACGAAGTCGCTGAGGTTCGGCTCAGTCTGGCTCCCTGCGACGAAGAGGCCGCCCAAAATGCATCAGCAAGCTGCCCCGCCGTCACGCTCGCAGACGAGCAATTGGCCTTCCTTCCCCTCGAGGGTGACACCTTTGAAGTCGCGCCAGAGACGACTGCATTTTCGCCGCGGCTCTCGCTCGCGCTCTCTTTGACCCGTCTCGAGGCGGGCGAGGCCCGGCTGCGCGGCGTGATTCCGCTTCGCGATGAAAACGGACGTACGCTCCATGTCCGCGTCGATTTGCCCATTCAGGGCGAAGCTCAAAATGCGGCCATCGCTTCAGGCGGAGTGAGCGGAGCGGGTACGGGAGCGAGCACCGTAGAAGAGATCGCCACCCCCCTCGCTGCATCCATCGGCGGATGGCTCCGCATCCTTTTCCTGGCGCTCCTCGGCGGCCTCATCCTCAACGGGATGCCCTGTGTCCTTCCCGTCCTCGCCATTAAAGTCGTCGCGGTTGCAGACATGGCCGAAAAGGATCCGAAGGAAGTTCGGCTTCACGGACTCGCCTATACAGCGGGCGTGCTCGCCTCGATGGCTGTGCTTGCGACGATCGTGCTTTCCCTGCGCGCGGCAGGTCATGCCGTCGGCTGGGGCTTTCAGTTCCAGGAGCCGATTTTTATCGCAGCGATCAGTGCACTCCTTGTCGGCTTTGCGCTGAACCTTTTCGGTGTCTTCGAGATCGAAATGGGACAAGGGCGACTTGCGAGCGTCGGCCAGGAATCCACCGGCCTCAACCGATCCGCATTCGAAGGACTTCTGGCGGTCATTCTCGCCACACCCTGCACGGCCCCCTTCCTGGGCACCGCTGTCGGTTTCGCCTTTGCGAGTTCGGGCTACGGAATCGTCACCGTGTTTCTCGCGATCGGTCTCGGCCTCGCCGCCCCCTTCCTACTCGTCAGCTTCTTCCCTTCTCTCGCGCGCTTCATTCCGCGCTCCGGGCCATGGATGTTGAAGCTCCGCGCGGGTCTCGGCTTCAGCTTGTTAGGTACGGTCGTCTGGCTGCTTTGGGTCCTCGGCCAGAGCGGCGGCGCGGACACGGTCGTCGCCATGGTCGGCGCACTGCTCCTATTCTCTTTCTTGCTTTGGGGCTTCGGACAGCTTCAGCCGCTGCGCTCGGCGTGGCTCGGACGAGTCAGCGTCGCTGCCATCGTCTGCGTCGCCTTTACGAGTTTCAATCTGATCAACTTCGAGACCGCTGCTCCCCTCGGAAGCGCGTCTGTCGAAGAAAGCGAAGCGCACACCGCGGATAAGGCAGACGAGGAAGGCTTCCGGCCCTACTCCAAAAAGGCTGTGGCTGAAGCACTCGCCGCGGGCCAGCCTGCTTTCGTGGTCTTCACCGCGGATTGGTGCATCACCTGCAAAATGAACGAGAAGACCGTCCTGAAACGCCAACGCGTCCGGGAGGCTTTCGCCGCAGGCGACTATGCGCTCTTTAAGGCGGACTGGACCCGACGAGATGACACGATCCGCGCTCGACTCGCCGACTTTGGACGCGCCGGCGTTCCGCTCTACCTCGTCTACTCCCCAGAAACACCCGACGAGCCCGAAGTCCTCTCAGAGCTTCTCAGCCAGCGAGAAGTCGTCGAAGCCCTCGAAGGGCCGAAACTCGCCAGCCGTCCCTAACGACCGGCGGCCTTCTGGGTCGGGGATCACATTTTTCTCATTCCCACAGGCCGACGAGACGATGGTTCACGCAGCCGAAGCCTTCGCGAGAAGACGCCCCGGCTCGTTTAAGGAGAACCTGACAGCATGAATGCGTGCCGACCTTCGTCCCAGACGACCCTAAAAATGCGCTCCCTTTTCGCCAAAGCCTTTGCGGTCACGATTGCGCTTCTAGCGGTCCCGTCCCTTGGGCTTGCGCTTGAGGAAGGCGACCGAGCTCCGGATTTCGCTGCACCTTCTCTGACGGGTTCGGGAACGGTCGAGTTGAGCCAGTACCGCGGCAAGCTCGTGTACCTCGACTTCTGGGCTTCCTGGTGTGGCCCCTGCTTGAAAGCCATCCCCGAAGTGGAAGAGATGCGCGCTGAGTTCCCCGAGAGCGAATTTCAGATCGTCGCCGTCAATCTCGACCAGAAGAAAAAGAAGGCCCTCCGTTTTCTCAAGAAGAATCCCATCGGCTATCCGAGCGCGAGCGACCCAAAGGGACAGCTCCCCGGCCAGTACGGCGTCGAGACCATGCCGACTTCGTATCTCATCGATGAGAACGGCGTCATTCGTTATGTCCATCGCGGCTTCAAGAAGGGCGACGGCTCACGGCTTCGCCAAGAGATTCGCTCCCTTCTCGGGAATAAGTAGGAATCGCCATGAAGATCATTTCAGCTCGCCTTTTGCTCGTCCTCGGGATTGCGGCTCTGCTGCTCGCCACAACGGGCTGTGTTCGGGTGAAGCCCTGGGAACGCGACCTTCTCGCGCGGCGCGATATGGGCTGGGAGCCGGACGGCGCCGAAGCCAAGCGTGAATCCCACGTCTATTTCAGCAAGGAAGCCTCGATGCCTGGTGGCAGCGGCGGCGGCGGCGGTTGCGGCTGCAACTGAGGGGCATGACTGAATGAAAAGCGAAGATCGGCATGAGGGGACGGATCTGGAAATCGGCGAGGCCGCTTTTAAGCTTCCGCGACCGAGTAAAGCGCTCACGGCGCTGACCACAAGTGCGCTCGCGCTCCCCGGCGTCGCCGGATCCGCGCGCGCGGATGCACCCATCGAGCGCGCAACGGGCTCTTCCGCATTCAGCTACTACAAAGAAGACAATCTCTCCCCCAGTCGTTTCGCGGGAGCGGGATCACGCGAACGCTACGAAGTCTTCACCAAGCAACTCCGATTCGATGTGCCGATTACCGAACGGGCGGACATCGGCATTGATTTTCTCTACGAAGAGATGAGCGGGGCTTCGCCTTGGTTCGTCGAGGTGGACCCGGACAACACTTCAGAAGGCCGGCTTCAGGTGATGAGCGGCGCGACGATCGAGGATGAGCGCTACGACCTCACTCTCGATGCCGACTTCTACATGGATGAAGGCAAGGACAGCGTTTCCGCCGGCTTCTCCAAAGAACGCGACTATCTCTCGGTCCACGGCGGCCTCGGAACCGAGCGCAATTTCAACGATAAGAACACCACCTTCTCGGGCTCCTTCGCCTTCGCTTACGATTGGGTCGAGCCGACCGACGCCGACATCTTTATTGAGCGACCGAGTGCGGGCGAACGATTCAGCTTCGATCTTTTCGCCGGCCTCTCCCAGCTGATCAGCCGTTCCTCTACGGCCCAGGTCACCCTGAACTACAAGCATTCCGATGGCTACCTGAGCGATCCCTACAAAGCCATCAAAGGCTTCGGTCCGGGGGACGTCTTGCTTTCCGACCAGCGCCCGGATTCAAAAGACCAGGTCAGCATCCTCGTTCGCTACCGACATCATTTCGAAGCCGTCACCGGCTCACTCCACCTTGACTACCGCTTCTATCACGACGATTGGAACGTGAACTCGCACACCGCAGAGATTGCTTGGTATCAAAACTTCTTCGACATCCTGACGATCACGCCGGGACTGCGCTGGTACAGCCAGAGCAAAGCCGATTTCTACGATACGGTTCTTAATCCGGGCGTCACCGAAGACGATCCACGCAATCGTTCAAGCGATTTCCGCCTCTCGCCTTACGGGGCGATCTCTTGGAAGATCAAAGCCGAAGTCGAGATCGTCGATCTGTTTGAATATCAGCCGCCGGGCTGGCTCGAAGCGCTTGGCGTGAGCGAGGGTTTCGACCTCACCGCCGCCGTCTCCTATGAGCGCTACCTCTCCGACGGCGATTTGAGCATCGTCAACCTCAAGGAGACCGACGAAGCGCCCGGCCTCGTCCGCTTCCGACTCTTCGCTTTTACGCTCTCCGGCCGATTCTAGTCATGTCGCGTGCTCTGCCACGCCCGCTTCGCCGCGAACGCT
The DNA here is from genome assembly GCA_045106235.1 of Myxococcota bacterium. Taxonomy (GTDB): domain Bacteria; phylum Myxococcota_A; class UBA9160; order UBA9160; family UBA4427; genus UBA4427. Next base: position 16,111 of record JBGCEJ010000007.1, on the reverse strand, counting down.
TCTCCCTTCGCGCCATGGGCAGCCCCTGCGAGATCCAGCTCTACACCCCTAAGCGGACGGATGCCGAGCGAGTTGCAAGGCTCTGCGTCAAGGAGCTTGAACGGCTCGAAGCGAAATACTCCCGCTACCGCACCGATAGTCTCGCTAGCCGAATCAACGACAGCGCGGGGAACGAGCAAGGTGTCGAGGTCGACGAAGAGACGGCCGCGCTACTCAATTTCGCGGAGACTGCCTATCGCGAAAGTGAAGGTCGATTCGACCCGACATCCGGCGTCCTCCGACGCGTATGGGATTTCAAATCGGGGCGACTCCCTTCGCCCTCGGCGTTAGTTGAAGTATGCGAGTTGGTGGGTTGGCACAAAATCGTTTGGAATAAGCCGAAGTTCATTCTCCCGCAACCGGGCATGCAGCTCGACTTCGGTGGATTCGTAAAGGAATACGCTGCAGATCGCCTCGCCGAGCTTTGCCGCGAGAACGGCGTTCATTCCGGAATGATTGATCTGGGAGGAGACCTCGCCGTTATCGGCCCCCATCCCGATGGCTCTCCCTGGTGGATCGGAATTCGGAATCCCCGAAGCCCCAGCGAAGCGATCGCACGGATCGCGCTTGAGTCCGGCGGACTCGCCACCAGCGGCGACTACGAGCGTTTCATGATCGTCGACGGTGAGCGCTATTCCCATCTCCTGGATCCACGGACGGGGGAAAGCTTTCGTGGCGGCCCCGCCTGCGTCTCCGTCACCGCGCCCCATTGTCTCGTCGCAGGCGTCAGCGCAACGATCGCCATGCTCCACGCTGAGACGGAGGCCAAGGGCTTCCTTGAACGAGTCGCCCTCCCCCATCTCGTCGTCAGCTCGTCAGGCGAAATTTCGGGCAGCGCGCGGGCCGTATCCGCCGCCGATTCCGGCCAATCGGATACCAGCCCGGGGCGACCGCTCGCTTCAGGAATGCGAGGGAAGAACGACGAGGTCGGTTTCCCAGCCCTCCTCCCCTAGGTCCTGCGCGATTTTCGCCGCGTCCGCCATCGACGACAGCGAGAGGATATAGACGTCATAGAGCGGCCCGCTCCTGCTTTCCCAGCGAAAGACACTCGCCTCAAAGCCGCGCTGCTTGAGCCCCTCCGCGATCGCTTCCGCATCGTCTTCACGGGTTCGCGTCGTGACCCGAACGGCGAAGGGGTCTTCATCTGCCTCAGGCAGCTTTGAGACACGCGCAGACCGTCGCTCGAACACGAGTCGACGTCGAATCGTATCGGCGACCAACTCAGCCGGGCTACTGACGCGCCGAGCCTGCGCGGCAACCACGAGCCGCGTATCGAGCTGTTCCTCGATCTTTCGTTTGAAGAGCCAACCCACAAAAGGAATGCGCGACAAGAAAGGCGTTCCGGCCTCGCCCTCGGTCAAGCGGCCCTCACGATCAATCGCGATGATCGCCGTTTCACCATCTTCGAGTCGCGCCGTCGCTGCGATCGTCTGTTGAACGAATGTTGGCCCGACCTCGCTCACAGGCCCCGCCAAGGTCTGGTCCAGCGCAATCGAAGAAACGTCGAGATCAAGATCCAAAGTAACGATGCCGTCGAGACCGGCCTTTGCCTCAATCCCGAGCTGAAGCCCGACGTCTGTACGCTCAAAATTCGTCGTGCGGACCAGGTCCTGGATTCCTCGAGTCGCGATCACGCCGCTCGAATTCCCCACGCCCGAGTTATCGGTCACAGGCACCGGCAGATTATCCCCCACGAAGATTTCGTGACGATCCCCCGCCGTGATAACCAGATGAGGCTGAATCAGCACTTTCGTTTGCCCAGAAAACTCGCCCGCATCGATCGCACCCGTCTGCGCCACTGGAACCGTGACCACGGTCCCGTTTGGCCCGGGGGCTTCAAAGGTGATCCCCCGGTCGCGCGAGACCCGGCCGAAAAACGGCGTTAGGTCATTCGACTCCTGAAGTACCCCCGCTGTCCCCGGCGAACTCACAACCGCACCAATCAAATCTGCCCCTTCAACGCCGGTTGCGAAAGGCAGCTGAAAGCCAAAGCCAAGACTGAGCGCACGCGGCGTACGCACTTCAGTCAGAGTGATATCGACGGCAATCAGCTGCGCTGGCGCATCCAGAATTTCAAGCGCGTTGCGAATCGCCTCATGCGTCTTGGGATCCGCGCGCACGATCAGAGACCGACTCGGCTCATCCACCGCGATCGTATAATCCTGACCATCGAGCTCCGTTCGACTCGCCTCCGTCGCCGCAGCAGACGCAGACGCCGCTCCGCCATTTCCGCCCGCTCCGAGTGCCCCACCCGACGGACGTGCAAAACCTCGGATCAAATCCGCGACATCGACGGGATCTCGATTCAAGACCCGCAGGATTCGGATCTGCCCCTCACTCTCGGTCGGCTCATCGAATCGGTCAAGAAAAGACAGCATCCGCGCAATTCCGGACGCCGTCCCCCGAAGCACAACGCTATTCGTGCGCTCGTCCGTCCAGACTTCGACATCACGCGCGTTCACTTGCCCCGATTCAAGCAACGCTTCAACCAGGGGTTCCGCCTCAGAAACATCGCGGTAGCGCAGCGTCCGCAGCCGAATCTCACGCTCCTCGACGCGGTCGAGCTCATCCGCGATGGACGTGAGGCGAGCGATTGAACGCTCGGGCCCACTCGCGATCAAGCTATTGGTTTCGGCATAAGGGACGAGCGTCACTCGCGAACCAGAGAGCGGCTGCAGCACGCCAATCACGGCCTGAAGATCCGCGACCCGGAGCGGGACCAGCGTCGTCACGAAGGACTCTCCCGCATCGCGATCGGCCGACCTAACGAAAGGCGCCTCACCGAGCGCGCTTGCCACCTTCGCGATTCGCCACGTATCGACCGTCGAAGGAAGAAGCGAGAAGCCAAGCATCGAAAGCGAACTTTCAAGGAGCCGCCATGCCTCATCATGGGTCACCGGCCGCTTCGCAACGATCGAAACGGTTCCGCGAACAGACTCATCAAAGAGGATCGTCCGCTGCGTCGCCTCAGCAACGCGCGCGATCACATCCTCGACCTGCATGCGCTTGCCGTTCAGCGCCAGCGACTGGCCCGCTTCACGAACCGCAGCCGCAGGCATCGCCAGCGAGAGGCCGACCCAGCCAACCACCCATAGAGCGAGCAGCGCGGATCGTTTCACGCGAAACAGAGAAATAGCGCTAGGAACGGGGATCAACAGCACGCGCGAAGGCTATCCGAGGCCGCACGTAGCCGCCATCAAACGCCTTAGCCTTCCGACTCTTCAGCTCCTAGGCCTCGTAGCCCTTTGTCCCTTTAACCCTTAGCGCCAGGGGCCTCTGAAGTCGAAGAAGAGAAAGCGAAGATCGACACGCAGCTCATGGATATTCTGTTCGAAGTCTGCGTCGCCGGAGACGCCCGGAGACCTTGCCTTAATCGACTGATCACCGAGTCCGACATAGCGATAGCCAGCGCCAATTGTGACACGCTCGGTCAAGGCGTAGTTCATTCCCGCCCCGGCATTCCAAGCGAAATCCAGCACGTCGTCTTGCACATCGATGACGTTGCTTGTGCCTTCATACTCACTCATCGCGATGCCGACGCCTGTCAGAATGTAGAAGCTCGCCGGTTCGAGCCAGCGACGAATCCGCGGCTGACGCCCCATCCCGAACATGTACTGAACGGGCTTGTAGATCGAGAGCATCGGAATATCGAGGGTGCCGTTCCAAAAGAACGTCGTCGTCGTGAGCTCAGTGAAGAGCGTCTCGCTCGCCGCGATCGTTCCGTACTCGTATTCGCGAAGCCCTGCCGCCTCGAATTCGAAGCGAATCGGCCAGCTTGGCAGATGCATCTCAGGCAGCCATTCGCGAGGCACCAATTCGTCCATCGGAATCTGAATGCCGAGCGCGCCGGACAAAAGCGGCGACGAATCGTTGTCCATCCCGGAGATCCGACTCACGGGAACCGAGTCGACCGAGCCAACGGTCTCCACGTCCGAACCGGAAATCCCGATGCCACCGGTGAAGTAGAGCTGCCAATCCGCAGCACTCTCGCTCGCCACGAGCAAGAGCGTCGCCATGACAGCCAAAATGATTGATCCGATTCGCGTGCGCCGGTTCACGTGATTGCCCCCTCGAGTCCGCCGAATCGGTCCCAGGCGGAATGCCCAAGTGCGTCGAGTCGATGCGTACGAAGCTCAGACGTGTATCGGCTGGTTCACCCGTTCTGCTTGATGATCGATGTCACACTTCCGCTCATTCCACGGTCTGGGGAGGGGCTGAGGCCCCGGGCGAGGGCGGAGGCGGGGGCGGAGGCGCCTCCGGAGAAGCAGAAGGGGAAAGCCCACGATAAGCCAAAGCCGTCCTCGCAATTACAGTCGTCGCGAGAACGATGACCCAGATTGTGGCCAGAACACCAAGCGCGCCAGGAAAGAGGAGGAAGAGGCTGTAGGCGATTCCCGTCTCTCCGCCTTCGGCCAGCCCCGCGCCGAGCCGAAGCCCCCGGTCGTCCCGCGGCTCCATCTCGCGTTTGGCTTCCTGCATGCCGAGGGCGAGGGCACTCGCGATGCAAAGGATGTAGAGAAAGAGCATCGCCATCCAATGCCACACGTAGGCCGGAAAATAGGCGGCAAATCCCAGTACCATCGCGCCGTAGGCCGCCATATCGAGCACAATGTCGAAATACGCACCGAAATCGCTCTCTTGCCCGGTCTCACGCGCGAGGAGACCATCGGTCCCGTCCGCCAGCCGTGACACCCACCAGAGCCCGAAGGCCACCCACAAATGTCCAGAAGCGACGGCCGCGCTGGCCAACAGCGCAATTGCGAAGCCAAGTGCAGTGACATGGTTAGGCGTCCAGTGGAGCCGCTGGTAAAGCGCGATCAAAGGCGCAGTGAAGCGCGGGAGTTGCGCACGAAATGCGTTGTCGATCATGGCCTGATTCTACCGACCGGCCGACCCCTAGGAGAGGATAAACCGTGACTCGAAGCATCAAGGTTGATCTGATCCACCTCGAATTCGCCCGGACGATCGAGCCGAACCGATGCCCCTAACGATCATTGTTCTGCCGACCTACGACGAGGCGGAGAATTTGCCGTTGATCGTGCCTGAGATCCTGGCGCAGTCCCCGGACGTTCAGGTCCTTGTCGTCGACGATAATTCGCCGGACGGAACGGGAAAGCTCGCCGATGCCTTGGTCGCAGAATCCGACCGCGTCCACGTTCTTCATCGCAAGGAGAAGCAGGGACTCGGCGCCGCCTACCGCGCCGGAATCGCCCGCGCCCTCGAACTCGGCGCCGATCAGGTCATCCAGATGGATGCAGACTTCTCGCATCCCCCCGACGAAATCAAGACGCTGCTCCGCGAAATCGAAACCCACGACGTCGTCCTCGGTTCTCGCTACCTCACCGGGATTACCGTCGTCAATTGGCCCATCGAGCGCATCCTCCTCTCCTATTTCGGCAACCAATACGCCAAGCGTGCGACGGGACTTCCGATCAGCGACATGACGGGCGGCTTCCGCTGCGTGCGGCGCGCGATGCTCGAAAAGATGGGCATCGAGCGCATCAAAGCGGACGGCTACGCATTCCAAATCGAGATGAATTTCCGCTTCGTGCATGCCGGCGCAAAGATCAAAGAGATTCCGTTTTTCTTCCTGGACCGAACCCGCGGCGAATCCAAGCTCTCCTGGAAAATCGGTTTTGAGGCGCTCTGGATTGTTTGGTGGCTCCGCGTCGCTGCGTTCATGGGCCGGCTCTAAGGTGACGCAGCCCTTGCGGCGCATCCTCGTCCTGAACGAACGCGATCCGGAACACCCGAAAGCGGGGGGCGCGGAGACCCACGTCTTCGAGCTCTTTTCGCGACTTGCCGCACGCGGCCATCAGGTCACGCAGTACGTCTCAGGATTCCCTGGCGGCGCGCAGTCGAGTCTTCAAAGCGGAATCCAGATCGAACGTCGCGGAGGCCTCGCCGCCTACTATGCCAGCGTGATTCCGCGCCTCAGACGAGCAAAAAGGAAACAGGAATTTGACCTCGTCGTCGAATGCCTGAACAAAGTGCCTTTCTACACGCCTCTTTACGCGGGCATCCCCGTCCTCGCACTCTGCCATCACCTTTTCGGAGAAGTGGCGTTTCAGCAAGTCGCGCTCCCCATCGCCGCGGGCGTCTTCACCGCGGAGAGAGGGATCCCCTGGGCCTACAAAAAGAGTCTTTTCTTAGCGATCTCCGAAAGCTCGCGAGACGACCTGATTCGGCGCGGCCTCGACCCCCGCATGATCACAGTCAGCCATCCAGGAATCGATCGCCCCCTAGCTGCTGATGGCCTCGAACAAGAGCCTAACATCAAGGACGACCGCGCATTGCGCATCACCTATGTCGGCCGACTTGAACGATATAAGCGCATCGACATTTTCATTGAAGCCGCAGCACTTCTCAAAGAACGTTTTCCCGAACTTATCCTCACAATTATCGGACGAGGACCGGAGCGAGACCGACTCGAATCCCTCGCTCGCGAACGTGGCCTTGGAGAATGCACAGAATTCCCGGGCTTCATCTCAAACGAAGCACGAGATGCCCTACTCGCCGATTCCCGCGCTTGCATCTTCCCCTCCGAGAAAGAGGGTTGGGGCCTGACCGTGATCGAAGCCAATGCGTTAGGCACACCCGTCGTTGCCCGTGATGCCGAGGGGCTCCGCGACTCCGTGCGACATCAAGAAACCGGCCTCCTCGTCCCCTCCGAAGACCCCGCCGACTACGCACGCGCTCTCAGCCGGCTGCTCGAAACGAACGAGACCGTCTTTGAGATGCGCCAGGCCGCGGTCGACTGGTCAAGACGTTTTGATTGGACGCGCGCGACGGACGATCTAGAGGAGCTCGTCGAAAAAAGTCTCAACGGAACGCGCCGCGAGCCCCTCGCATGAGCGATTCACCCGAACCCGCCTCGAGTTCTGGCTCTGCCCACCCCCCCGGCCCTGCCCCCTCTGCCAAGAGAGACCGGCTCCGGCGCATCATTCCCATCGCCGTCAGCGCGGGTCTCCTCGCCTACCTGTTTTCGAAAATCGACTTTCGAGATGCCCTCGACTTTCTCTCCTTCGACGTCCTGCTCCGCTTCCTCGGCCCGCTCGTCATATTCAACCTCGTCACACTCTTCATCGAGTCCATCTGCCTGAGTCGAGTCGCCCAAGCCTGCGGGAACGCCCTCGACCGAATCACCGCCGCGCGCATCAAAGCCGCATGTTATTTGCTCAGCCTGCTCAACTATGCGGTCGGAGCCGTCGGACTCTCGATCCTGCTGAGACGCCGAGCAGGGCTCAGCCTCGGCGACGCGGGCGGCATGGTCTTCGCGATTTCGCTTTTCGATATCGGCAGCGTCCTGGCCGTCGCTGCCGTCGGTGCGACGTTCAGCGTTTCGAACACGGTCGGCCTCCGAATCAGCCTCGTCGCCCTGCTCATCAGCGCCATCGTCGCGGGTTTCGTCTTCCTGCGCGCACCGATCTCCATGGGCCCCCTCGACCGGATTCGAGAACTTGATCTATTCCGAGCGGCGAGAACTCTGCCCCTTGGAACGCTCGTCGAACTCTTCGTCCTGCGCGGTCTGTTCGTGCTCTGTTACGTCGCCCTGATGGGCGCGCTTTTCTGGGCTTTCGAAGTCGAAATCGGCGTGTTTCAACTCGCCATGGGGGTCGCGATATTACTCGCAGTTTCAGCGCTCCCCATCGCAGCGGGCGGGCTCGGCACGGGCCAAATCGTCTTCGTCGAGCTCTTTTCAGGACTTAGCGCGGATGCCGAGCTCCTGGCCATGAGCATCCTCTCCTCGGCAGGCCTCGTTCTCTCTCGCGCCCTACTCGGTTTCCTCTTTGCCGCGGAGTTCACCAAGGAAGCCCTCGAAGCTGCACGAGAGAACCCCACCGACTGACTCTCACCCGCTTGGCGTCTGCCTGAAACGTCGAAGTACGCGCCGCTATTCGCTATCTCGGGGGAGCCCGATTTTCCCGAACTCCCCCGAGAGGCCCGATCGCGACATGGATCGTTTCGAAGCTGCGCTGACTGCTCCCTTGATTCGCTGGGTGCGACTCGTTCACCAGCATGCCGGCGCCTTTCTCGTGGCCATCGCCCTTGCGACGATTGGACTCGGCGCCTTCGCCGCCCTGAATCTCGGCATCAATTCCGACAATGTCACCCTCGTCGCGGAACATCTCGAGGCTCGGCAGAACTATCTCAAATTCGCGCGTAGCTTCCCCAATATCGAAAACGTCATGCTCGTCGTGATCGATGGCGAGACTCCCGAGGTTGCCCGGGAAGCCACCCAGACTTTGCAGAGCGCGCTGGAAACCCGGCCCGAGTTTTTCAAAGAGGTCTATATCCCCGGTTCGGGCGAGTTCTTCGAAAAGCATGGCCTGCTGTACCGAGACGTCGACGATCTCGACGAGTTCGCGCTCCAGATCGCGCAGGTCCAGCCGATCCTCACCGCGCTCGAGCGCGAGCCCACCGTCGCCAATCTCGCCTCCCTTATCGAGCGAGGCCTCGAACAGAGAAACGAAGACGGCACGCCCGTCGCAGAAATGGCCGATCTCCTCGACCGAGTCGGCGATGCCACGGTCGAAGCCTATCAAGAGTTTCCCCTGGCGATTTCCTGGGAAGAGATCCTGCTGCGCGGCTCCTCGGTCGAGACCGTGAAGCGCTGGGTCCTCGTGGTCGACCCCGTCCTCGATTTCGGCAGCCTCTTCGCCGGCGCAAAGCCGATGGCCGAAATCAGGCGCATCGCGGAAGAAGCCGATCTCGACCCAGACCACGGCGTCACGATTCGGCTCACAGGCAACCCTGTCCTCAACTATGACGAGATGCTCGGCCTCATCTGGGACATCGGCCTCGGCGGCGTCATCACCTTCTTTGTCGTGATCATCGTTCTGATGCGCGCCTTGCGCTCCTTCAAGCTCGTGATCGCCGCGGTGATCACACTCCTCGTCGGTCTCGTCTGGACGGGTGCCTTCGGCGCTGCCGCCGTCGGATCTCTCAATCTGATCAGCCTCTCCTTCGCCATCCTCTTCATCGGGCTTGGCGTCGATTTCACGATCCATCTCGGCATGGCCTTCTCCGACGGCCTTCGGAACGCGGCCGCCGCAGGCGAAGCCGACCCCCATGCAAGCGCCCTCGAGCATGCCCTCGAGCAGGTCGGCAGTTCCTTCGTCATCTGCACGATCACAACGGCCACCGGCTTTTATGTTTTCATCCCGACCGATAACGTCGGCGTCGCGGAGCTCGGCTTGATCGCGGGCACAGGCATGATCGTGAACCTCTTTCTCACGACGACACTCTTCCCCGCCCTCCTCGTCAAAACCTGCCGCCTCGACCCCGAGCGCGACATCTCTCGTTCGATGAGTTTTCGAAATCCCTGGTGGGGACGCGTTGCGGAAAAACCCGTCGCGGTCGCCGCCATTGCACTCGCCCTCCTTCTTTTTGGCGCGTGGAAAGCACTCGATGTTGAAATCGACGCGAACGTCGTCCGCATGCGCGACCCCGAAACGGAAAGCGTCAAAGTCTTCAACGAAATGCTCGAAGAAGCGGGGCAGCGATCGCCCTGGCCGATGGACACCATCGCCGCCGATCTTGACGAAGCCGCCCGGATCGCAGACGAAGTCGTCAAGCTCGATGCCGTCGAGATGGCCATCACGCTTGCGGACTACGTCCCCACGAATCAAGAAGAGAAGCTGATGATTCTCGAGGACGTCGGGCTCATCCTCGACGCTCCGCGCACCGCGCCCGCGCATCAAGAAGAGCGATCCGACGAGGAGCAGGTCGCCGCACTCCGGTCGCTGCACGCGTATCTCTCTGATCCCTCGATCGAAAACGACCGCGGCATTCTCGCGACCAGCATGCGGGCGCTCCGGCTTCGACTCGACGAATTCCTCGCGCGCGTCGACCAAAACGATGATGTCCCGGGCGCCCTCGCGCGGCTGGAGCATGTCCTGCTTGGCGGCCTAACAGATCAGCTGTCGCGACTTCGAGGGGCCACCCTCGTCGACGAAGTCACCCTCGAAGATCTCCCGAATCAGCTGCGCAGCCGCATGCTGACCGAAGACGGCCGCGCGCGCGTCCAGATCTTCCCCGCCGAGCAGCTCACGGAAGAGGCGGCCTTCACACGCTTCGCCCGCGAGGTTCAGCAGGTCGTCCCCTCCGCAACGGGCCTTCCCATGAACATGATCGCCTTCGCCGAAGCCACCCGAGACTCCTTCCGCGAGGCGCTCAGCTACGCGGTCGTCCTGATCACAACCTTCCTTTTCTTGCTCTGGCGCCGCCCGGTCCCGGTCTTCCTCGTGCTGCTCCCCCTGGCGCTCAGCAATCTTCTCACCGTCGGGCTGATGGCGACCTTTGGCATCGCCTTCAATTTCGTCAACGTCGTGGTGATCCCGCTGCTTCTCGGCATCGGCGTCGACAGCGGCATCCACCTCGTCCACCGCGCCGAAGTCCTCGCCCGCTCGGGGCGCCACGACGAACTCCTCTCCAGCACGACCGCCCGCGCCGTTTTCTACAGCGCGCTCACCACAACCGTCAGCTTCGGCACCCTCGCCCTCTCGTCGCATAAGGGCGTCGCCTCCCTCGGCGTTGTGCTCAGCATTGGCATGGTGCTGACCGTCCTCTCCAACCTTGTCGTCCTCCCCGCACTCATCGCGCTGCGCGGAGGCCGAGCCGAGGGCGGCGGCGGCGCTCACAAAGACTGAGCCGATGATGCGGGCGCGGACCCCGACGCACACAAAGACGCAGGCGAAAGCAACGCCGACTAGTCGTCGATCTTCGCGGCCATCACCCGCTCCAACCGAGCGGGCTCGCGGCGTAGATGAACCGACTTCCCGCCCGTCACGTAGACGAGGCCGCGCTTCGCCCCCTTCGGCTTCTTCACGTTTTTGATCGGCACCACGTGCACGTCCGCACGCCCCGCGTTCTTCTGCTTCGAGAAATGCACCGCGAGTTCACACGCGTCCAGAATTGCCTCGGAAGGCGGATCGTCCCGGCCCTCGGTTCTTAAGATCACGTGGCTCCCCGGGGCCCCATCGACATGAAAAAAGAGATCTTTCCCCCGAGCGAATCGCGTCGTGAGATAGTCATTCGCTTCATCGGAACGCCCGACCCAGATCTCCATCCCCTCGGCACTCACGTAACGCCGCGGGTGGAGCTTTCGCGGCATATTCCGGTACACGTTCGGGAGAGACGGTTTTTCAGCGATGGCCTTGCTCGGCACACCGCCGGCCTTGGTCGCATGACGCCCGAGAAGCTTCTTCACACTCTCCCGCGCGAGAATCGCCTCGAGGTCTTCTGCGTTCCGCGCTTCTTCTTCGAGGGCCTCGATCTCTGCCAATGAAGTTCGCGCCGTATCGATCTGCCCTCCCGCTTTCGTCAGCCGGCGAAGGAGCTTCTGGTAGCGCTTGAATGTCGCCTCGAGATTTTCTTTCCCCGACCGCTTTGGATCGAGCGGGATCTCAACGGCGTTCCCTGTTTCAAAATCCTCGACCGTGACCGACGCATCCCCCGGCGAGATCCGCCCCAGATTGGCCTTCAACAACTCGCCGTTGCGCTGAAGCGTGGTCGCCTCTTCCGCTTCCGCGAGCTCCGCTTCGATCCGCTCAACCCGGCGCGCCGTCGACTTCCGTTCCTTCTTCAGCGCCTGCATCAACCGCCTGCGATCGTCGTCCTCGGAACGCTCTTCGATTTCACCCGAATAGCGTTCGCCGATTTTCGTGAGCAAGCCGAAGCCCGAATTCGCCTCGAAGCGATCGGCCCCGGTCATCGGCGCCGCGCCTTCCGGATCCTGATACGCGGCCCCCATCCCCAATTCACTCCGCGTGTCGGCAAGAGGCCGAAGCGCCTGAAGGATTCGATCTTCCGCATCCAACAGGTAGAGATTGCTCTTACGACCGAAAACGGAAAGCAGGAGTGTGAACTCACCGCTCGCTGCAGAAAAACGAAGAGCCAGCTGTCGGTCGTCTCCGCGCAGCGAGGCCGACTCAAGCCGCGCTCGCGATAGATGCGCCCGCAGATAGGCACTGAAAGCCGGAAGTGAATCCGGCGCCTTGGGCATCTTCGCGAGCACCCCGCAATGCGCCACGCCCGGCCTTGCATCCAGCACGACGACACATTTTCGTTTCACCACCTCACCATCCGGACCAGAGGCACCGCGACGGTAGATCGAGAACGCAAGGCGACCACGATCCGGCTCCACCCAGCGTTCGACACGCCCTTCGACGAGGTTCTCCGAAAGGCTCTCGGCCACTCTCCGCAACTCAATCAGGCTGAGCATTCACGCACTCCGTCGCCGGGTTTTATTTTTGACATCGCGGACAATAATGACTCGAGCGCTGCGCGATCACCTTGCGCTTGATCTCTTCGCCACAGACAAGGCAAGGACAGCCTTTTCGAGCATAAACCTTACGCTCGTCCTGATAGCCCCCGTCCGAACCGTCTGGCGCCACATAATCCGAGATACTCGAGCCGCCGGTCTCAATCGAACGGGCGAGGACTTGGAGAAGGCCCGCCGCGATCCCTTCACATTCGGCGCGCGTCACACGACGGGCCGCGCGCCCCGGGCGAACCTGGCCGAGAAAGAGCGACTCGTCCGCATAGATATTGCCGCAACCCGCCATCACCGACTGGTCCAACAAGACCGACTTGATCGCAACCTTGCGTCCCCGGGTCGCTCGAAAGAGCAAATCCCCAGTCACCTCCAGAGCATCCGGTCCCAACCGGTCGATCCGCTCGTTCGACTCGCCCGCCGGGAGCCACTCGACCTTCCCAAATTTCCGCACATCGCGGAAAAAGACCCGCGGCCCTCCCCCGGACATCTCAAACTGAAGATGCGTATGCGCATCGGGCTCAAAACTCTGCTGCGCATCCGGGGGCAGCGATGCCCGCGCCGTCGCCGACAAAAGCCGCACGCTCGTCGCTTCGCTGGAAAAGAGCTGCCCCGTCATCCCTAGATGCAAGAGCAGCCGGTCACCGCCGGGAAAACCAGCGAGGAGATATTTCCCGGCCCGCTCAAGGGACTCGATCTCGCGTCCCTCGAGGGTCGTCCGCAGCTGATCGGGCGGGGTAATAAAGAAATAGCTCGGCGCCGTCGTCAAGACGCGCTCAATCCGCCGCCCCACCATCAGCGGGGCGATTCTTCGACGCGTCGTCTCAACTTCCGGAAGCTCAGGCATGGCTAGACATCTTTCAGCGGAGGAACGCCCCGCGCACCCGAGTCGCGAATCCGCGAACGCCGGGCCACCCCCCTCGGTCGCGCGCTCAATTTGGTAGCGTGGCCTCTATGGAACCGCATCGGCCCCGTCCAGGCACCCGCAATCCAGAGCCGCAATCCCGCCGTCCGTCGAATCGGTCCGCTTCCCGCGTGATCGATGCGGAATGGCTGGAGCAGGCGGCCCTTCGCTACGCGGCGAAATGGGAAACCACCGAGCGGGGTGTCTGCGAGGCTCTCGAGCGCAAACTTTCGGCGCGGGCTGGGCAAGCCGGCAGGGAAACGGGTGGAACGGCGCGTGGAGAGGTGGGCGGAGAGGCAGGTGGACAGGCAGGTGGAGACGCCGCCGAGGACGTTGAGCGCCTGCGCGCGATGATCCCCGAAATCGCGGCCGGACTGGTTGCGCGGGGATACGTCGATGATCGCCGCTTTGCGGAACAGCTCGCTGCGCGACTCCAGCGCCAGGGAAGATCGCAGGCGTACCTCGCTTCGAAGCTTCGCACGAAAGGCGTTTCCGACGAGATCATCGAAGACCTGCTCGGCGACGCTGCCCCTGAAGCAGAACTCCAGGCGGCCTGGCGGCTGGCACGCAAGCGCCGGCTTGGCCCCTACTGCCTTGATGAAGAAAAACGCTCCGCACAGCGCGACAAACATCTCGGCGCGCTCGCCCGTCAGGGTTTTTCCTTGGACCTCGCCACCCGTATTATCGACGCGGATGCCGCACCCGAGGAGGACTAAATGCAGATCCGTATTCTCGGATCGGGACAGGCCGCGGGCCTCCCTGCCTGGAATGACGGAAGCGAGCTCGCATCTCGGGCGCGCCGCAACGACCCCCAGGTGCCCCCGCGTCGTGGGGCCTGCATCGCCCTCTCTGTCGACGGCCTGCGCCATTCTCTCATCGAGGCCCCTTTCCACTTGGCGGCATCCTTAGCGCGGGGACTCGGCGCACCCCCTAACGAGAGCGCACACCCTGTTGCGATTGACACCGTCCTTCTCACTGCGGCGGACCTCGATGCAAATGCGGGCCTCCTTGCTCTGCGGCACGGGCTCTCGGCCCGCATAGCAAGTTCGACGGAAGTGCAGACGGCGCTGCATGAGAACGATGCTGCTTTTCGCAGCCTCGAAGCGCTTTGGGGCGCCTACCCCTGGGATCGCGCTTTCCCCCTCGATCGCGACGGCATCCTGGAAGCGCGCCTCTTCCCTCTACCGGGGCCTGTGCCGGATCATCTCCTTGAGCTTGCTCCGCGCGCCGGCAGAGGACGATGCGGCGTTCGCGTGACGGATACGCGGTCAGGCATTCGGCTCGTCTGGGCCCCGCGCATCCAGAAACTCGACTCCGCCACCCTCGCCGAACTCCGCGCCGCAGACCTGCGCTTCATCGACGGCACCTGCTACGCAGATGCTGAGGCCCGGGCGTTGAAGCGCGGGGCGCATGCGGCGGGCGAAATCGGACATCTCGCCATCGATGGACATCAAGGCTCGCTGGCCGTGCTCGCCGGCATGAGCGGGCGTTCGTTCTATATTCATATGGCTTCGGGCAATCCACTCTGCGATGTGATGAGCCCCGAAAATCGACGACTGGAAGACGCGGGCATTGAACGGGCGGAAGACGGAATGGAGATTGCATTTTGAGTGAGCCCGCCCTCATCTCGCTCTCGCCTCATGCTGCGCTCAAGACCCGAGCGGAAGGGGATATTCTGGTTCTGCCGGAACGCGCCATGCGCTTAGGGGGCAGCGGCGGCGAAATCCTGCGCCTCTGCCTCACACCCACAACACCGGACGAAATCGTCGCCGCCCTTGCTGCTCGCCACACGGATGAAGATTCGGAGGTGCTCGAAGCTTCCGTTCGCGCCTTCCTTGGCGAGATGCTGGAACTCGGCGGCGTGATCTCTTCGCCAGAAAGTGAAACGCGATGACGTCGAATACAACGACCTCGTCGGCCCCACTCAACCTCATAGCGGAGCTGACCTATCGATGCCCCTTGCAATGCCCGTACTGCTCGAACCCCCTCGCCTTTAGGGAATATCGGGAGAGCCTGAGCGCGAAAGATTGGGGGCGCGTTTTCGCGGAAGCGGCAGCGCTCGGCGTCGTCCACGTCGGACTCACAGGGGGCGAGCCCAGCACTCGAAAAGATCTCCCTGAAATCCTCGACTACGCGGAGAGCGCCGACCTTTACGCGCATCTCGTGACCGCGGGCATGCCGCTCACGCCAAACGGACTCGCTGACCTCGCCGCCCGTGGTCTGCGCAGCGTTCAAGTCTCGCTTCAAGACGCGGATGCGCCACGCTCGGACCATATCGCCGGGACGCGGAGCTTCGACGAGAAGATGGCCATCTGCGAAAAGACGAAATCACTCGGACTCGCGCTGACCCTGAATTGCGTTCTCCACCGCGAGAATCTCGGATCCGTGGACGAGGTCATTCGACTCGCCAGAGAGCTCAAGGCAGACCGTCTCGAGCTCGCCAATACGCAGTACCACGGCTGGGCGCTGCGGAACCGAGCCGCGCTGATGCCGTCTCGCGCGCAACTCGCCGAGGCAAGTGCGGTTGTTCAGGCCGCGAAGAAGCGCCCGGGCGGGCCGACGATTCTATTCGTCCTCCCGGACTACTATTCGGATCGTCCCAAGCCCTGCATGGGCGGTTGGGGAAGACTCGCGATGGTCATCGACCCGACCGGACGCGTCCTGCCTTGCCATGAGGCCAGCGAACTCCCCGGCCTTGAGTTCTGGAACGCGAACGAACATGCCCTCGAGGCGTGCTGGAACGAAGCGCCGGGCATGCAGGCCTACCGCGGAACCGACTGGATGCCGGAGCCTTGCCAGAGCTGCCCTGAGCGCGAAGTGGATTTCGGCGGCTGCCGCTGCCAGGCCTTCCGCCTCTTGGGCGACTCAAGTGCGACGGATCCGGCTTGTGC
>JBGCEJ010000006.1:0-273820 GCA_045106235.1 Myxococcota bacterium | reverse complement strand
CTCGCGGTCGCGTTCACCCAGGGCGAAGGCGGAGCAGTCGAGTTTCGTGCCGACCTCATGGATCTCCGCAAAGCCGGACTCATGTCGCTCGGCGACCGAATTACGATGGCCGGCATTATCCATAAGATGGAGCTGCGGGGTACGTTCTCTGCCGAAACCGGCTCGCTCGAGAGCATCCAATGGGATCAGTCCCATGTCATGCACGAACCGAATCACGCCTCGAAGGGTGAATGCTGCCGCGACCCCCTCGGTCGACTCAAAGAGCTGATCGGCGTCCAGTTGGGACTGGGCTTCGCCGCCACACTCAAGCAAATATTCGGTGGCCCCCTCGGCTGCACTCATATCTCCACGCTATTTCAAGAACTCAGCGCCTTCGTTGCTCGCCTGGGTGTCATGCGGGCCGCCCATCCCGAGCTCATCTCATCGCGACGTCCGGGAGAGCGCATCGCGACGCGGAGCCTCTACTTCGACGCATTCTTGCCCAGCGAAGGTGGATCGGAGACGGACATCTCGGTTCGCCTCGCCGATCTCTTCTACGCGATCGCCGCTCCGAGCGGCGCGGAAGTGCTCTTCGAACACGACGAATTGAGGCTGGTGGCCCAGGTCGACCTCGCCGGCTGGCAGTTTAAATCTGGGGAGGCTCGCGAACGATGTCGGCGCGGACCCACCTGCGAAAACTCGTCCTGGACCTTGAGAAGCGATGCTCTGAGCGACTTCGCTGGCCAGTCTCTCGGAGGCGGAATGGCGCGCCTCTGCCTTCAGAAATTCGGGGACAGCGACGCGGATGCCCGCCTGCTCTCGGCTTTGCTCTCACTCGGACCTGGTATGACCCAGGTCGGTGCCGCCGTATCAGACACACTTGCGCCCTCTTCCTCCGCGGCTCCACCTGGATCCGGCCTACCCGGCCCGGGCCCGTGCTATATGCTTCGGACGGGCGGCCCCCTCATTGAATCGATGTTCTCCGGCGGACTCATGTCCAAAGCAGAAAAAGGGGAGTAGCCTCCTCCGATCGACCGGAACTTCTCAATCCAGCGGCGTCCCACGCCGTGGCCGGATCAGCGATTGACGCCGAGCGCCTTCGCTAATTCGCCCAGAGCGCGTCGAATCCCGCGGAGATTGCTCCCCGATTCCGTAAGTAATACCTCCGCCTGCTTATCCTCAAAGAGGTCAATCTCGCTCGCACTGGTGGGCTCCACGAGCAGCTCCATTCCCCCGACGCCGTAGTAAATTTCGTCGTCGAGTCCGGACTCAAGAACGACCTCAAAAGACCGAGATCGCGAATCGACTGCTTCCAGAGCTTGGCGCCCCAGACGCGAAAGTCCGCATCCATGTCCTGGAGAATCCCTTCCTGAACGCCTTCGCGCTCTCGAATGGATCAATCTATATTAATACGGGTCTTCTCGCCGGAACGGAAAACGAGGCTGAACTCGCCGTCCTCGTCGGACATGAGCTAGCGCACTACCTCAAGCGGCATAGCCTCGAGGAGAATCGAATAGCGCGCAACAAGCATAGTCGCGCCGTCGCGGGAAGCGTCGCTCTCGCGATCTTCGGGGGCGTTGTTGTCACTCCGAATAGATTGGGTGCGTATATGCAGGAGGTCGCGACGAGTGGACATTCCCGTGAGAACGAAAAGGAAGCGGATCTTGATGCCTTCGCTGCGATTCAGCGAGCCGGCTACTCCGCCGCGGCTGCTCCGCGGGTCTTCGAGCATATGCAGCTCGAGGCGATCGAAGTAGAACAACCCGATGAACATCACGGAAGTCACCCCCGGCTCACAACGCGGCTTGGCTATGCGGAAGAATGGGCGAATCAATTCGCCGCAAATCCCCCGAGTCAAATCAGTGCCGAAGAGCAAGGTCGACTCGCCGCTGAAAAACATGATTTTCGAATCGCCGCCGCTCTCTTAAGAACGGCCGAACTCAGTTTCGGAATTGGATACCGCCGCAAGGCGATTCGAAGCGTCGATCGCTATCTCGCAACGAAGCCGAATGACATTGAAGGCCATCTCTTTTCCGCACAATTAGCTTCAGGACGATTGGCGAAGTCCCAGGAGCGCTCCCGCGTCGCAAACGCCTACGCCGAAGTGTTACGACTCGACCCGCAACACGGAACCGCCAACCGAAACCTCGGGCTGATCCGACATTTTGAAGGCGACGGCGCTTCCGCGAGGCGCATGCTGCGCGCCTACCTCACGGCCGAACCCGAAGCGGCGGACCGCAAGGTGATCGAAGGCCTCCTCCGCAATCCAGTCCCCCGCGCCGTGACCAGCGAGGCCTCGCCATGAGAAAGCACTTCACTCACCGTCCCCATCGGCCTCTGCTGCTCGTGCCCCTCATGCTTTGCGCCTTCGCCGCGCACGCAGAAGAGTACGATCCACTCCAGGTCGCAAAGGATGATTTTTTCGGCGTCGTCCAGACGATCGCGATATGGCCCATTTCTATGCCTTTCAACATCGCGGATACCGCGGAGGGCAAGGCCGAGATCGGGTCCCTCATCGAATCCAAAATGACTGAACAGCTTGAATCCCAAGGTTTTCGCGTCGTCCCCTCGGACGTGATTACCCAGCGCTGGACCGCTGCCGCCGAAGCAATGGGAGGCTTCGTCGACCCGATCACTGGGGAAGGCAATCAAGAAGCCATCGACTTGGCGAGAAGCCTGCTCCGGACCGAACTGGCGATCCGGGACGGCGTCGACGCAACGTTTTCGCCGCGACTCACCGCAGGGTCTCTGAGTGTATGGGCCCAAAAAGTTGAATATCTTGAGGAAGATGGCCATCCCAACCGAACCTACACCTCCTGGATGGCGGGTCGTGAGGCGATTCGCTGGCAGGGAGGGCCCTTGCATAGCCGCTGGCTCAATCGCCCCACGCGCGTGATCGGCCATCGCCTCGGCGTGCGGATCCACAACACCGCAGGCGTCGAACTCTACAATGTCATGGTGCCGATTCGGTATACGGACGTGTACGTCCGAGGCGGACGGGAAAGTCGAGAAGAAACGCCCTTCCTCTCGCATAAAGAAGAGCTCAACAAAGCGATCGATCTGCTCCTCGAATCGCTGCAGGACCCGTCCGAGTCGGAATAGCGAAGCCCTACCTTAGGCGACGGCCGCCGCTACCCGACGCTTTACTTCCCGCACGATGTCCGTAGGGAGCGGTCCTTTCGCAGCCGCTGCCACGTTCGCGTGAAGATGCTCGACCTTTGCCGTTCCCACGATCGTCGTATGCAGATCCGAATGCGCGAGCGCGAATCGCAGCATGAACTCCATGCGAGAAATTTCGCCGGCCTCTATCAGCAGCGCATCAAGCTCAGCGCGCGACCATAGATCCCTTCGTGCCTTTACGAACTCATGCCAATACGCATGCTTAGCGCCTTCGTCATGATCCGGCGCCGGTGCACCCCGGGCCACGCTGCCCCGGATAATCGTTCCGGCCCCCGTACTCGCGGCACGACGAATTGCGCCCTCATGTTCGGGCTGAAGCGCCGAATACGGAATCTGGAACGCATCGAAGACCCCCATATCGATATGCCCCTCAAGCTCTGGATGCGTGCTCGACATCCCAAGGAATCGAACCTTCCCCTCCTCGCGCAAACGGATCATCTCCTCCACGGTGCCGGCTGCCTCAATCACGTGTGCAGCCGGACTCGAGTGAACCTGCACGAGGTCGAGATAGTCGGTTCTCAGGCGTCGAAGACTTTGCTCAACCCCGGCGCGCACGTTCGGCCCGCTGAAGTCATGCTCGAGTTTGCCATCTCTGAGACCCGGCTCACGGTCCACGAGACATCCACATTTCGAAGCCAGGAAATATTCCTCACGGCGTTTCGCGAGATGCTCGCCGATCAACTCTTCGGAGCCTGCGTAGTCGGGGGCCGTGTCGATGAAGTTGATGCCGGAATCGAGCACCGCATTCAGCAGTCGCGCGACCGTCCCGTAATGAGCCGCCCCGACCCACTCCGTAAGTTCCATCGCACCGAAACCCAGACGCGTCACCTTCGCGCCCGTCTTCCCGAAAGCCACGCTAGGCAGAGACAAGGTCGCGTTCCTTCTCCGAAGCAAACGAAGCGCGCGATCGCCGAGCGCGCGCGCTCAGCAGCGTCAGCACAAGCAGCCCTGTCCCAAGCGAAGCGCCGAGCGACGGCTCAGGAACCAGCTGAGGCTCACACGCATCCCCGAGCGTATCCGCGTCAGTATCCTCTTGATTCAGCGAGCAAAAGCCGCCGGCGCCACACCCCGCGGAACTCGAGCATGCATTCCCGAGGAGTCCCGTATCGCCGGCCGTGCAAGTGCCCGCCCCAGGGCCATTGGGCGCCCCAGGACAGTTGTCGAGCCCATTGAGGACCGAATCGAGGTCCCGGTCGATCCCCATCCGCGGGCCAGATCCCGGCGGCACCGCCGTGTAGGTGAGCGTCAAGCCTTGCCCCAACGGATTCGCGAGCGCTCGGAGTGCCGCCTCCGTCACGGGTGCAGAGCCGTCATCCGGCGTGTAGCTGCCACCGTTCGTACTCACCCACCCCTTTTCTACACCGCCGTCGACCGTCTTCACAATCACGTCACATTGGGTGACCGCCCCACCCAGCACGCGGGATGCAAACGCAGTCCCCGCCATGGCATCGATCAGCGTCAGCTGCGCATTCACATCCACCACTGAAAAATTCTCCGGCCCCACCGTCACCTGTTGCCCGACGATCGGCGCAATATCCGTTGGCGAAGCGATCATAAACGCTTCGAGATCGCGCTGGTCCGCGTCGCTGAGCGAAAAGACGCCGGACGCGAGGAACCTGAAAAGCGTATCCACGGAGCCGTCATGAAGAAAACCTGTGCCGCGTACCTGCGGCCCGCCTGTGCTGAACATGCCGATCTTCTGAACCATGTTCCGAATATGCGGCACCTTCATATGCTGCGGCTCGTTCTCGAAGCTCTCCTCACCCCCCGTACCGTAGAAACCATTCAACGGATCGAGTGAATGACAGCCATCGCAGTCTTCGACCGTATCAGTCGCGGCTGCGTCCAGCTGGGCACATTCCGTCGTCCCTGGACCACAGCTGAACCAAAGGTCGGAGCCGCGCTGCTCGCTCGCTTCGGGCAGCGCCGGATTCCTGAGCGTGTCATCGAACTGCCGAACCGGATTCGGCGGAAGCTGAACTTGGAGCATGAAATCAGCGAACTGTTGCATCTCCCCCGTCGTGATCGTTCCCTCTTTCCCGATCAATCCCTCGAAGGCCACAATGAAGTTTCGGAAAGCAGGATCCTCATCACAGGGTGCTTCCGTCGCATTCGCTTCGGCATACCCCGGCTGATTACACGGATCCGTGCCAAAGAATCCATCGGCACGGTCGCCGCGCCAATGCAAAGCGCCATGCGTCGACATGCCCCGCAGCGTCTGTGTCGTCATCGGCCCCTTCATCGGATGGAAGGGCTCCGTCGGATTCGTAAACTGAAGGACAGGATCCGGCTGCGGCTGATTATTCGTCGTCACCCCGACATCAGGATCTCCGAGGTTCCAGGCCAGCGCGTCGAAGTCGCCGAAAATATGACAGCTCGAGCAGGACGCTTCGCCGTTGCCCGACGTGATCCGCGCGTCATACAAAAACGGACGTCCGTCGACGATCGAAACCGGCTCAGGGTTATGCAGCGGATGCACAGCCCAGGTCGCCGACGTCGCAAGGTCGATCACCTCGACCGCATTGTTGAAACGCGTCGTGACGTAGAGCCGATCGTTCGCTTCGTCGAGCACGATGCCGCTGGGTCCCCCGCCCATCGTCGAGAGATAGTCCGCGCTCTGGGCAGTCGGATCGTAGTTCGTCTCGAAGGCCGGATCCTCGAGCTCAGCCCGGGTCAACACGCCGATCTTCGATGACCCGAAAGCCGCGAGGTAGATCGTTTCGCCATCGCTCGAAATCGTCGGCTGCAGCGGCGTCGCGAGACTATGCGCAATCTGCCCGTCGATCGCGGCGTGGTTGGCGCCCGCGTCAGTATGCAAAGCCGAGTAGTCGATGTGCTGATTGAGGTGCTGAACGTCGAGACTCGGTCCTGCAGGATCGAGCACGGTCACACGGCTCTCCGAGACACGCCCCTGAACCGTTGTGCCGCCGTGAATGCCCGGCCCTTCAAAGCGAACATGGTTCGGACTCTCCGTATTCGTCACGTAGACCTTCCCGCTTACGGGATTGATCGCCATGTTAAAGAGGATCGTCCCCACGGAATTCCAGACTGTGCCTTTAGTCAGGGTATTCGCGTTGACGGTGAAGACATCACTATCTGGAAGCGAGAAAGGCACGAGCGGATCCCAGTTCCGCCCCACCGCATCTTTCCAATTCGTCCCGTCGAACTTCACGATTACACCGGTTTCGGGCGCCGCCGCCGACGCGGCATTATCGCTCGGCCCAGGAACACCACCCGGGGCCCCACCGCTCGGCCCCGCGCTATCAAAGCCGTTCGGCACAAAGGTCTCGCCCACCGTCGTCGTCTGATTCCCGGACATAAACGCAGCCACGTAGACCGTCGTTCCGTCCGTCGCGAGTGCCCGAGGCGTATCCGAAAAGAACGTCAGCACGTCGACGGGAACCCCACCGATCGCCGTGCCAAGCGCCGTTGCATCAAAAACCCAAACGTCGGCGCGATCGGTTCCGGGCGTCGTCAGCCGCGGATCCGCGGGATTACTCCCTCCGAAAACGCCTGCGATGGAGGGATGCGTCCTATGCTGGCCCCGATGCGCAGTCGTGATAAAGGCACGGTTGCCTCCCGTCCCCGCGAAGACAATATCCCGCGGTTCGTCTCCGACGAGCAAGGTTCGACTCACGAAAGGAATGGCTCCTGCAAGATCGATAATACTCACGCTATCCGAGAGATGATTAACGACCCAGACTTCATCGTTCGTGCGGGGCGCGACTGAGACCGGCTCCATTCCGACCGGGACCGAAGCCACAGCGGTCAGTCCCCCGGCGCTGACATCAAAGATCTCAAGCGTATTGTCAGGGGTATTCACGGCGAAGAGCCGCGCACCATCCGGCGAGAGCGCAATCGGCCGGACATGCCCACTCTCGAACGCGACGAAAGATGTCTGAGCGGCGGCGGGATTTGCCGTCGCGACAAGCAATACGGCCGTAGCCAGCCCGCAACAAACTGCGGAACGAAAGCGAGCGAGGACCGCCGATAAGGAGGAGCTAGAGGTCGAGGAGACGTATGAACGCATCTCCATATTCTACGCGGAACGAAGATCAAAAGGCACACGGAAATTCGCGATCGCAGACGCAGCCCGTTCTCGCCCTCCCCCAAGGCATCCCAGCCACGCCTTAGACGCTCACCCGCCGCTCAGCGCACAACCTCAAGCACAAATCGGCGAAGATCAAGCGCATGATCATCTAGGGCATCCACCTCGATCATGTACAGCCCCCCTCGAAGAAAGTCCGCATCCACCCCGAACTGGAGCCAGCCCACATTTGCGAGATGTGGCTCGGCAAGCGTATCGAAGCGACGGCCATCAACAGACACCAGCCTAAGCGGACGCGCAAGACTCCCCGCCGCCGCCTGGCGCTCATCTCGCACTTCGAGCTGGATGACGAAATGCTCGGTCCCGACATGCTCGGACAGCGCCAGCCGCCCCCGTTCCCCCGCCGCGAGGCTAAGCACCGGAGCATCAAGCGAAGTGTTAACGGGATGGCTTGCGTCTCCGCCCCGATCTTCGCAGGCGACTCCCCCAATCCCAAACCCGAGCAAAAGCACACAGAGGAATTTCCGCGCCGTCATTTCCGACTTCTCCACGGCGCCTTCAGATCGTCGTAGCCTCCAGACTACGGACCGACGGAAAGCGCCTTCACATGAGACTGCCAGTCCAAGTCAATTTTCGAAAGGGGCGCGCCCAACACCTTCTCGAACAGCGCCACCCGAGCCGCAGGCGAAGCGTTGGCGCCCGGATCGCGGACCGCCAATAGATATGCGTCAAAGGCTGATCGACGCTCTGTCGCGAGATAGTGAACCAAGCTCCAGGCCTCATGGTAGGCCAAATCAGCCAACTCCAAATTGAACATCACCTCATCGTTCGTCAGCAGCTCTTCGAGCGGGATGCGCTCGCCCGATTCCCTTGCCTCTCGAATCTGATTCCATCTCGCCCAATGCGGGCTCCCCGTCTGAAGCAAGAAACCGTTCGCACTCGGTTCGAAATACGTCGCCAGTCCTTCGACGAGCCATTTCGGTGCGCCGGACTCCAGCGCAAAGAGACCAAATGCGAAGGAAAGATGATGCGCCCCCTCATGAGTCATTGTCTCAAGGCTCGCCTGGCCCCGCTTGAAGGTCACCTCACTCGATGCGCGACTCAAATCACCCATCTCATTGCGCAGCCGCGAGAGCGCCGCCGCACGACTCATCATCCGCGTCGGCTCACCGTCCCGCGTCAACCGAACCCTCGCCCCACGCGGCATGGCGGCGATCTCTCGGCGGAGTCTCTCCAGCCTTTGTCGCTCGTCCCCAATCGCAATGGTCTGCGCACGCGCCGTCTTTCGTCCAAGTATCTCGAAGAAAACCGAGAGCCGTCGCTCCCCGAGATAGACCCCCTCGACCGCTTCGGGGATCCCCGAAAGCCCGACACTGTCGACGAAAACCTCGCGAGTCGGTGTGTAAAGAACGGCCAGCTTCGCCTTCGGCCGCATCTCAAGGAACGCGCCTGCACCCGGCGCTTCGCCCTCAAAATACGAAGTGAAGGCCGCGTAGAGGTCCTCAAGAATCGCTGCGCGGTACGCGGCCGTCTTCGAATCCACGTGATGAACGACGGAGTAGTGCGCGGTATGGAAGACCGCATACCCCTCGCCGACGGATCCCAGCCGCTCCGCATCACGGACGGGATCCGCCGGGAATGCTGCGCGTAAATGCGCGGGCGCTTCGGGATGCCACGGTTCGGCGGGCTGCGCATGTCCAGCGGTGGCTGCCTGCGTAAGGGAAAGCACGATCAGAACGAGCCCAATCGCGCATTGCCGTCGCGATCGTGTTCCGCCTGGCGGAGCCAGGGGCTGCACGCTGCCCGCAACAAACACCTCTCGACCCATCAGGCGACGTCCTCCCCTCGCTCAAACTTGTCACGCCAATCCCCGCCGAACGGTTTCTGTTCGACGATGATGAACTCGACGAGAATACCGATGTCTTAGACAAAAATTCAGAAACTGCTGTCTAAATCCCAGGAAAATCCGATCCAAAAACGCATTCTTGTGGCTCACAGGATACGCGGAAGCATTTTTTTCAGATTTTTGGCGAATGAAGCTAGACAAAAGTTGTACACCTCGTCAGCAACTTTAGGGTCGGCACATGAGCGCTGACTCCTACGACTCCATTCAAACCAGTTCCCCTCTACGAGCAGAAAAAAGAGCCGCGGCCGGAGCCGCAGCCGAGGACCGCATCAAGAATGCGAAGCGGCAAGTCCAGTACGAGCTGCTCAGCGGCGCAAGCGGTGTAGCCCTCGCCTTCTTCATGTGGGGCCACATGTTCCTCGTGGGGTCGATCCTTACCGGTGAGCGCGGCTTCAATGCGCTCGCGGGAGGACTCGAAGATGTGTACATCGCGCAGCCGACGGTCATCGCGATCTCAATCCTCTTTCTTGTCCACGCCGCCATGGCAAGCCGCAAGATTCCCGCTCAGATCCGTGAACGCCAAAAGCTTCGCGCGCTCACCCAAGATCTAAAGCAGGTTCAACCCGACCGCCCCGCACATGTGGAATCTTCATTATGGATGGCACAGGTGTGGACGGGAATGGTCTTGCTCGTGTTCGGCAGCTTCCACCTGGTCCTTGTAGGTGTCGATGTCTTCACCGATCTCTACGGGAACCGAGTCGGTATTGAAGCGGTCTCCACCCAGGCGCGCGTTGCTGGTGGCCTATGGCCCGTCTACACAATTCTGCTTCTTTGCGTCGAGTTTCACGCCAGCACGGGCCTCTATCGCTTTGCGATCAAATGGGGCGTGGGATCGAGGCTGGGCCGCACAACCCTCCGCCGCATAGAGCTCGTACTGATGTACGGGTTCCTCGGCCTAGGCCTCTTCACTCTCGTGGTCCTTGCTGGCTGGATCGATCCTCCGCTCGCCTTCCTCCTGGAGAACTAGACCAACATGGATATTCGAACGACAGATGTCTTGATCATCGGGGGCGGTCTCGCCGGTGAGCGCTGCGCGATCGAGGCGGCAACGGCGGGCCACGACGTCACTCTGCTCTCACTCGTACCGCCGCGAAGAAGCCATAGCTGCGCTGCGCAGGGTGGCATGCAAGCCGCACTCGGGAATTGCGTAAAGGCCGAGGGGGACGAACCGACAATCCATTTCCTGGACACGGTTCGCGGCTCCGACTGGGGCGCAGATCAAGAAGTCGCGACGATTTTCGCGCACGAAGCCCCCGTCGCCGTCCGCGAACTTGCCCATTGGGGCGTGCCGTGGACGCGCGTCCGGCCAGGGCGAAACACATACTTTGTGAAGGGCGAGAAAGTTGAGATCGACGAGCCGCAGGAAAAAGCGGGCCTCATCATGCATCGCGACTTTGGGGGGACTGCAAAATGGCGGGCCTGTTACGCCTCCGCCGGGACGGGGCACGCCGTGCTCTATGCCGTCGACGGTGAGGTCGTTCGCCTGGGCATCAACGTTCTTGACCGCGTCGAGGCGATGACCCTGATTCACGATGCGGGACGATGTTGGGGCGCAGTCGCCCGCTGCCTTCGAACTGGACGACTCACGGTCTGGCTTGCGAAATCAACCGTGGTCGCCACAGGCGGACACGGGCGCATTTACGGTCAGTACACAACGAACGCGACAATCAACGAGGGCACAGGTGCGACGCTCGCGCTGGAAACGGACCAGGTGCCGCTCGGCAACATGGAAGCTGTCCAGTTCCATCCAACGGGCCTCGTCCCGAGCGGCATTCTCGTTACAGAAGGGTGTCGCGGAGACGGCGGTTATCTGCTGAACAGCGACGGCGAACGTTTCATGGTCGACGCCGAACCCGAGAAGCAGGAACTCGCGAGTCGAGATGTTGTGTCTCGCCATATGATGAACGAGATCAAACATGGACGCGGCGTCGAGAGTGCGTTCGGTGCCCACCTCTGGCTCGACCTGCGACATCTCGGCGAAGCGCATCTCCGAACAAAGCTGCGCGAAGTCTGGGATATCTGCCAAGACTTCAATGGCGTCGATCCGTCTAAAGAACCGATTCCGGTGCGACCGATTCAGCACTACTCGATGGGCGGAATCCGAGTCAACAAGGATGGTGAGGCTTACGGATTGCGGGGCCTCTTCGCTGTGGGAGAAGCGGCTTGCTGGGATTTGCATGGCTTCAACCGCCTCGGCGGGAATAGCCTTGCCGAAACCGTCGTCGCGGGACGCGTGGTCGGGCAGCGCGTCGCAGAGTTCACGGCTCGGGCGAGCCTCACGGTCGAGACCGCAGTGGCACAGGCTTTCCTGATCGATGCGCAGAAACGGCTGTCTGGATGGCTTGATCGCCCAACCACGGGCGACAATGTCTATCAGGTTCGAGACGCAATGGGAGAAATCCTTAACACGAAAGTAGGCGTGTTTCGCGAGGGCCAGGAGCTTGAGTCTGCCGTTGAGGAGCTTCGAGACCTTCAACATCGAATCGCAAAGATCGGGTTGCGTTCCCGAGCCGGAGGACTCAATCCAGAGCTGACCGCCGCGCTTCGCATCGAAGGCATGACGAAACTCGCCTTGATCACCGCGCAAGGGGCCCTTGAGCGAACCGAGAGTCGCGGGGCCCATTGCCGAACCGACTACCCGACTCGAGATGATGAGCGCTGGCTGAACCGGACGCTCGCGCGCTGGTCCTCGGAAACCAACGGCCCTGCGCTTTCATACGAACCCGTTGGGCTACTCGACCTGCCCCCAGGCGACCGCGGTTATGGGAAATCGGCTCAGAAGCCGATGGCCGAATCCATAGAGGCGTACAACGAGAGTGTCGTCCCGGCGATGGAGGCGGAGGGCTTACTCCCGACGTCCACACCGATGGGGACCGAAATGAAATGGGGCGCATGGCAAGGACATGAAAAACGGCCGATGCGGCCGGAAAGGAACGAATAACATGGCCGCGAGCAAGCCCGGGGTGCAGACAATCACGCTCGAAAAGCCCCGCACACTCCAGTTCGAGATCTTTCGTTTTAATCCTGAGGAGCCCGAGATCGAGCCGTTCATGCAGAAGTTTGAACTTGAAGAACAGCCCTTCATGACGCTCTACATCGCACTCAACCGAATCCGCGAGGAACAGGACCCCAGCCTTCAGTTTGACTTTGCCTGCCGCTCCGCGATCTGTGGTTCTTGCGGCATGATCGTCAACGGCCGGCCCCGCTTGGCATGTAACACTCTGACGCGCGACCTACCGCAGACAATCCAGCTGCGTCCACTCCCCGTCTTCAAGATGATCGGGGACCTCTCGGTCGATACCGGCACCTGGTTCCGGGGTATGGCCGAACAAGTCGGGGCTTGGATTCACGAAAAAGAGCCCTTCATCCCCGATGCGCAGGAAGAACGCATGGATGCTGATCTCGCCCAAGCGATCTACGAAGGCGAGCGATGTATCGAATGCGGCTGCTGCGTCTCCGGATGCGGCGTCGCAAACGTCAATCCAGATTTCGTAGGCGCGGCAGGCCTCAACCGGATTGCCCGTTTCATGAAAGACTCTCGAGACGGCCGGACCGAAGAAGACTGGTTCGAGGTCGTCTCCGATGAGAATGGGATATTCGGCTGTGTCGGCTTGATGGGCTGTCACGACGTCTGCCCGAAGGGTTTGCCGCTGCTCGAGCAATACGCATATCTGAGACGGAAGATGCTCGGCGCGGCCAAGGCCAGCTAATCCTAGATGCCGATCAGCTTTTGTTCCACTTTTGTACAGGTTTTTATTTGACAAAGCATGAACAGAACGCATAGTCCGGAGGTCGCAGGAAGCGGCCATCAAATACCCCTCACCTTCTGAGAGGCGCCACCGCAGAACGGTGAGACGGCGAAAACAGAGGGTGAGGCAAGTTAGAAACGGAGAACGCAAATGGGCATGGATTTGACGCTGGACTTGGACCACTCGGACCGCGGATCCTACGAGGTGGCGCGAGAGAGCTCGAGAGAAAGAGGAACGGCGTATATGGAATCCTCGATCCCGCTGGGCATTGCAGGAGCCGTCACGGTTGCGGTCGCCGTCCTCGCTCTGGACTGGTTGGGCGGCCGCCCCCTCGCAACGCCGAACGCACTCGGCGCGACCGTCTTCAGAGGAGCTGAGTTTAACCTCCTGGCCCCGATCGAGGGCATCCTCGTGTTCGGATACACGCTGCTTCACACCGCGGCCTTCGTGATTGCCGCAACGGCAGCCGTCTCCGTTGAAAAGACACTCCGCAGCCTGGGCGTGTCACTTCGCACGCAGTTTTTCGTCGGCATTCCCGCCTTGTTCCTCTGCCTGCATCTCGGCTCACTCGCGATGTTTTCAGTGCTCGGCATTTCTCTTGAAAGTTTCGGGAGTAGCCGACTGCTCGCCATCAACGGCCTAGCCGCGATGGGCATCGCCACCGCGTTTTGGATTCGCGCAATCGCGAATCCGACGAAGGAGGGAAACTAAGATGACCTCGCGCCTCAATCTCCGAACGGGAAAGCGTTTCCAGGACGTGAGTGGCGTCTTCGCAATCATCGTGCTCTCCGCCGGCGCTGCGATTAGCAACTCAGGGGACACGATGACTGATAGGGATGTCGTCGCGCATGTGATCGACATGGCCGACTCCGATGAGGATGGGGCACTCTCCCCCGAAGAGTATGCAGAAGCGGCCCTTCAGTCGTACGGCGTTAGTTTTGAAGAATGTGACGCGAATGGCGATGCAGCTGTCACCGAAAGAGAGTATCGAGACCTCTACAAGGCACACCACGCCGGCCTCGAGGACGGCATCGAAATTTGAATCGACAACTCGCTCAAAGCTGAATGAAGAGCGCTCCCCTAACCCACGTAGGTTGAGCACGAAAAGGCGGGGAGGAACGAGGTGGACCGAAATCTCGAATCAGAGCCTGACACTCAGGCGAGACAGACGCCTCCCCTCCCGCCGCTCGGCGGCCAAGACCTTTCTTTTCTCGCCTGGGAATCGAACCAGCGGCCGATGCACATCGGCATCGAATGCGGTTTCGAACGTGAGCCGGACAAAGCGCCGATTCCTCCCCAGAAGCTCAAGGAGGCGTTATTTCAGCGCGTGACGGCAGAAGCGCTGCTGACTCACCGGCTCAATTCAAAACCATTCGGTCGCATGGAATGGACACCCGTCGCGCCTGCAAATCTGAGTGATCACATCCAAGTTCTTGAAGCCGAGGGACATACCGAAGAACGTCATCACCTCCGAGACGAGATTCTTTCTCGGGCGCTCGACCGAGAAAAACCGCTGTGGGAAATTTGGATCGACCCTCAACCGGAAACGGAACACACCTTCCTAATACTCATCAAGATTCACCATGCGCTCATCGACGGAATCGCCGCTGTCGGCCTGATCGAACGCTTGATGGGTGACTTGGTCAGACCCGCCTCTACTACAACCAGCATTCAGCAAGCCAGCCCCTCTCAAGCCTTCGATGCTCGGTCGACCTTAGGCTTCGTACTTGACCAGTTCCGAAGCGGACCAGCGTCCCCACTTAACGGCGCGGTGACATCACGCCGGCACCACCGAAAAATTGAACTTGATGCAACGCGTTTCAAGAACGCCCGATTGGCATGGAACGTTTCTGGAAACGACCTTCTCCTTGGATCCGTCTGTGGTGCGCTCCGGGAGTGGCTGAGGGATCGAGGGCACGTATTCTCTTCTGCACCGCTAAGAGCTTTTTGTCCAGTCAGCCTCCGACCGAAAGGTCCGCGCGCTCCCTCCGCGGTCGGGAACCAGATTTCACCCTGGTTTGTTCCGTTGCCCCTTGGCGATCCGGACCGGAAAAGGCGTTTGCAGCAGATTCAGGACGCGACCGAAGCCTTGAAGGCGAAAAACGCAGCCGGCGGTGGCGCCGGAATGGCTCGAATCGTAAAGGTCCTTGGCGGCTGGGTCGCTCGACTCGGGATGCAGATCGCGACATGGCGGCGCGCATTCGGAGTCGTCGTCACGAACGTCCCTGGGCCGAGTCAGCCCCTCTACCTGCTGGGCAATAAACTGGTTTCGCTCCAAGCATTTCCGCCTCTTTTCCCCGGCCAGCGGGTCATCGTTGCCGCTGTTCACTACGACCAAAAGGTATTCGTGGGCATACGCGACGGCTGGAGCAGCTCACGAGACGGAGCCGATTTCCGCAGCGCCCTCAATCGCGAATTCGAAACCCTCTTGTCACAGACCCCTTAGTCCCCGACCTTGGCCTTCGATCGCGACGCGTTCGAAGCGATGCTTTTCAAAGAGCAGACAGCCGTCGAATGCGGGATCCCGATTTAAGAAGTGTCTCAATAACTGGGCGCTTCTGCGGTCTCGCCAATCGCGTCATCAATCACCTCTTTGAGTTGGTTCACTCCAAGTGGCTTCGTCGCAAACTCGCGAATCAGCGAATACTCTTTCGCTTTTTCCATGTCTGCGGGGTTCGACGAAGACGTCAGCATCATTACGACAAACCAACACCTCTCATTGTTCCGTTCCTGCCACGCTGAGAGTTCAGCCGCGACGGAGAAGCCATCGACGCGCGGCATATTGATGTCCAGCAGAACTAAATAGGGCTCCAGGTTCTCGTTCCGGAAATTGCTGAATTCTCGTTCGCTTCCCAAGAGCTCCAAAAAATCGGCTCCGTCGGCAAATTCGAGAATGTCCCCATCGTAGCCGCATGACGAAATCGTACGGCGCGCCAAATAACGATCTTCTTCACTGTCATCGATAATAATCAACGTCTTACTCATCGTGCATCAAACCTAGGTTGGGCAAAACGACATCAAAGCGTGTGCCATCAGGACTGGATTCAAATGTGATCGTTCCGCCCAAGCGGTCGACACTTTTCTTTACGAGCGCAAGGCCGAGCCCGCTGCCTCCAGACACATCCGGATGGAATCGCTTGAACATCTTAAAAACTTCGTGATGAGTCCCGCTCGGAAACCCGAGTCCATTATCCTCGACGACGAGATGGGCAGACTCCGCTTCGAATGAGACGACCACGCGCACCCAGGACTCGGCCCGGTCGCGATTCGCGTATCTCACCGAGTTCGTCATCAGGTTCTCGATGATTTGCGAAATGCGCGTGCGATCACTCTGAAAATTCGCGGGATCCTCGGCCGCATCGAGCGTGACTTTGACGTTCATCTCTTCGATCAGCGCCGAAATCGAATCCTTCGAAGTCTCACAGATGTTTCGAAACTCGACCGCCTGCACCAGCGACTCTGTCTGGTCATTGCGCGAGACGGAAAGCGCATCTTCCACCCGCTGCCCTAATTGGAGCGCCAGCTTTCGGCAGCGCTCTACGTTCGTCGTCGCTTCGCCCACATCCCCGCCCGCCAAGTCGGAGCGAATGTATTCAAGCAGACCAGCAATTGTCGAAAGCGGCGCTTTCAAATCATGTGAGGCGCTGTAGGCGAAAGACGCTAGATCATCATTCAGCCGCTTCAGGTCCGCGTTGACTCTCGCGCTCTCCGCTTCGGCGGCTCGACGACTCGTAATGTCGATGATGGTGCTCATGACGAAAGATCCGTCATGCGCGTTGATCCGGCTGAGCGTGATCTCAACGGGAAATTCACTGCCGTCGATTCGCCGCGCCATCACGGAGCGACCAGGCGCCATCGTTCGATCCCCGGAGTCGCGCATAAAGCTCGTCATATAGACGCCATGGCGACGCTGAAACTCAGCGGGCACGAGGAGATTGACGGACTTGCCGACCAAGGCGTCCATTTCGTAACCAAAGCTGCGACAGGCTTCGCGATTCACCAGAGCAATTACACCGGAGTCATCCACCATCACCATCGCGCTGGACGCGGCGTCCATCGCCAAGCGGATCTTGTCCTGCTGAGAGCGCCGCTCTGTAATATCAAGAACGGAGACAATAACGAGAAAATCGTCGTCGGTCTCGAAAGGCGTCAGTCCGACTTCAACGGGGAGCAGCGTCCCGTCCCGCTTGATCGCAAACAGGTCGCGCCCCATCCCCATACTTCGCTCATGGGGCACCAAGAAGAAGGCCTCCCGCAGCTCAGGGTGGTACTCACGAACATCTTCAGGAACCAGGTCGTCAACGGATCGTCCAACCAAATCGCCCGCCGAGTAGCCGAAGAGTTCCTCGAGCCGGCGATTGGCGAGTCGAATCGTGCCATCTCGACCCACCGCGAGAACGGGTCCGGTCGTGAGTTCCAGACTTCTCTCGAGATCTTTCAGACTCGCCATCTCGACCTAAATCCCCTGTCGCTCTGCTCTGCGTCCTCACCACCGCTATGCGACTTCCGACCACAGGATATCCCCTGATCGGAGTGAAGCAAAGCCTGGAATCGCGGGGCCTCGCTATCAGGCGAGGACAGGATGAGTAGCCAGCACAACGTCGGACCAAGCGGCGCCGCGTAAAGCCCGACTCCCCTTCTCGGACCCTAAATACATGGAACGTTCCCCATGGACTCAAATAGGAATTGCACACCATCGGCGGAACCTTGATTATCCATAGATATCCACGAATCCGCCCAAACAGTGGGTTCAGACCGCTACGAGATTCCGCCCATTGACCTCACTCGGGAAGCGTTCAGGGCCGCGTAGAGACGAGCGCCTTCGGAGAAGCCACTGTTCAGAACCACGCACAGATCATCGCGTATGCCCTTCGGCTCAGCGAATGCCTCTTGACCGTCCACGGCTTCGACGGCGGAAACCCCGCGTCCTTGAGCATCTTGAGCTGGCAAGCTTCACAGCAACGGGACTAAGGCCATTCACGCAAACGTCCTCCCTGCGACGAACGCAGAGAGGACGATAGCGCTACACGTAGCTGCCGAGCGAATCCCGCTCTAGAACTCGTTCCAATAGATGGTCTGAGTCGATTCAGTGGCTTCGTTACAGTCGCTCTTGAAGAAAGCGACTTCGCCCCCACGTGAGATTGCGGCTCGGGACTCCGTATCGCCCAGGCAATTATTCGGCGCGAATCGATCTACTTCCGCGTGGTTTCCCTCGGCGTTGAAGACGATCAGCTCGTCCGTGGTCGCAACTCCAAAGAAGGAAGAAGGCGAAGCAGGTGAGCTGAAGGCGATCGCCGTGATCGGGTTCTCCGAATCGACTTCCCAGAACGTATCCGTCAGATCGGCAATCACGCCCGAATCGAAGTCGTAGACGAGATTCGAGTTCTGATCGACGAGGGCAATCGACATATTGTCCGGAGAATCGAGAATGATCTCACTGTCGAGCGAGTCGAAGAGTTCTTCACCGGGATCGGAAAGATCGAAGTTCCCGCCATTCAGCGTAAACCGCGCGAAGCCTGCCGAGTCACTTACGAAGAGCTGATCGGTCGTGCGGTCATACGCAAGCTGACTGGTCGCGCTCTCGAAATCCTCTTCAAGTCCGATCGACGCCCCAAAAGTCATAGAAGGACCATCGAGCGCCGTGATGCGAATTTCACCACCCGGCTCAAAATGTCCGAGTGCCCAAATCGTGTCCCCATTGCCAACCGAAAGAGAGGTCGGGAAACCGCCGACGGCAGCCGTCGCTAGATCGCCCACATTCGGCCCCGCCAGATCGATGCGGGACACGCCCCCGCCGCTCGGCATCGCAACAAAGAGGTACTTATTCACCTCGTCGATCACGAGCTCGACGGGAAGATCCGGAAGATCCCATTCAGACAGCGTGGCTCCCGAGATCGCATTCATCAATCGAACACGATTCGTTGCGCGCTCCGCCACAAAGATCCAGCCATCACACAAAGGCTCGATATCGCCCGCACGCGGAATCGTGAGCGAGCCATCCGAGGAAGAAGTGATCCCGCTCAAATCGTCGCTGCTGCAAAGTGGATCTGCCTCAAGCGTCGGGAGTACAGCGGCGAGACCGGGCACATCGACACCGATCGTGCTCGCCGAATCCCCGAAGCCGCCTGCAGGCGCCATCCAATGGAACTCAGTACCGCCTTCGCTTCCGCAGTTCTTCTTCGCCAATGCGAGCTGCCCGCCGCGAGAGAATGTTGCCTTGTCGAATTCGCCACCGTCGCATCCGGTCGACGGAACGGACCGCGAGATTTCCGCGTGCCGTGCCGTATCGAAGATGACGAGATCGGTTGCCGTCCCGGCAAAAAGATAGTCGCTGTCATCGCTCAGGTTGAGCGGGCTAAAGCCAGCGGCGGTCGGACTTGCTTCTACCTTCCAGGCGCCAAAGGTCCCGTCGACCGTGGCACTCTCGTAGTCATTAATCACATTCGGCCCCGCGAAGCTCGCGTTGCCACCCGAGTTTACAAGCGCGACCCGCTCGTAGTTCGGGGAGATTTCAAGGGCCAAAGGGTCGCCACTCGCGGGATCCGAACTGATCAACGAAAGTGCGACGGCGCCGCCTGGAATGGTGTAGTCGAAGACCGAGATATCAGAGGAGCTGGCCGCAACGAGTTCGTTGTCCTCGGGGTTGAATACGATCGCCTCACCGTCAAGATCTTCAGAGAGCGAGAGCAGCGCGAGAGTCGACTTTTGATAGACACGCAGCTCGTCGCCCTCATCCGCCGCAACAAGAATTTCTGCGCCCGTCTGCGTAATGGAAGTCGGCGCACTGTTCGTCGCCGCAATGCGATCATCCGTCCCAAGCAGGTCGATCGACGCAATCAAGTTCTGTGCGGGTAAGGTGACATAAACGCGCTTCGCATCGACATCGAGCTCCAGATCATCGGGGACGCCGGGGACGTCATATCGGCTATCCACATCACCCGTGACGATGTTGCGGACTTCGATGCGCCGATTCGTCTGGTCGGCAATGATGACCCAGCCGCTGCACAGAGGAATCATATCACCCGATTCGAAGTCGATTCCGCGTGAGCCGGATTCAGACACACCCGCCAGGGAGTCCGTGCTGCAGAAGGCATCGCCAAGTGCGGCAGGAAGTGCGGCAGCACCCGCGACGACGGTCGCATCATCTACGTCTTCGAAACCGGCAGGAGCATCGGGGTTCGAGCCGCCTCCGCCCCCCGCCGTTTGGGAGGTATTGCCATGATCACCGAGGCCACAACCGAAGGCCGCAAGCAGAGGAATCGCGATCGAAAGCCAGGAAGAAAAACCCACCCTCTTCGTATTGCCCTTCGCTGGGTCAGTTCGGGAATCTCTGCACTTAAAAACCATGGGGATCAACCTCCTGCGCATACGGCATGCGAACCACATGGACTCCGCTCAAACGGATAGGAAGACCTAACGACTGCGACCGCTTCAGATAGCGATCGAGATCGGAAGGCAAGCGCCCATGTGTTCGTGTTGATCGGTGGTCGAAGGACCCAGCTTTAGGCGATCTTACGCCGTGAGGATTCGGCGTTAGGCGGCGGGGCGAGAAGGCGCTCGGGTGTTGGAAGCCAACTCCCAAAGAAGGCTTTTAGCCCCACCCTAAATCCCGAAACGGGTGCAAAAGTACTCGCTCAAAGTCGGTGCGCCGGGCGGTCTATGCGAAGAGGCGTCCAAACGACTCCGGGGCGCTCGCGATCTTCCCCATTCCTCGGATCACAACATTGCGCGGATCCTCAGCGAGCGTGACGGGCAGCCCCGTCTCCTCCGCCAACCGGAGATCGAGGTATTCAAGCATAGAACCCCCGCCGATCAGGGTGAGCCCTCGATGAACGAGGTCCCCTGCAAGTTCCGGAGGCGTGCGCTCAAGGGTTTCGCAGACCTTTTCGACCAGCGCGGAACCCGAAGCATCCAGCGCTTCGCGGACATCTTCAGAATTGAGTTCCGCGGCCCCGGGCTTTCCCGTGATGAGACTCCGCCCACGCACCTCGACAGCGCACATATCGTTTGTCGGGCTCGCAGACCCCATATGACGCTTCAATTGCTCCGCGGTGTCGTCGCCGATCAGCAAATTGCACTTGCGCCGAACGAAGGTCTTGAGTGCCGCATCGAGTGATGCGCTCCCGGCACGTTCTATAAATGAGGTCGCCATTCCCGAAGCCGCAACGACACCAATCTCCGTCGTCCCGTGACCGAAATCGACGATGAAGCGGCCCGTCGAATCTCGCTCGGGCACGCCGAGCCCTACGGTCGCCGCCATCAATTTGGAGACCAGCCGGACTTCGCGCCCGCCCGCCCGCAAGGTGCTCTCGACGACAGCCCGACGCTCAACGTTCGTCAAATCGGTCGGAACCGCTACGAAAATCCGCGGACGCCGCAAACGAGAAAAGACCCGCTTTTCCTGTCCAGCTAGCCGAAGCATCTTATCCATTCGGTCAAAATCAGTAATCACGCCCCCCAAGACTGGAGAGATCACCTCAACGCCTTCGGGAACACGTCCGACCATCGCCTTAGCCGCGTCTCCCGCAGCGATGACCTCACCCGCCCGCTTGCCCGTGTGGCGAACGGCAATCAAGCTCGGCTCAGAGACGACCAGCCCCTCTCCTCGTAAGAAGATCCGGGTCGTCGAAGAACCCAGGTCAATCGCAAGGTCAGGTGCAAAAAAATTAGCCATCGCTTTTTCCGCCAATGGTCATCCCGAAACGCCCCCCGGCTCCGGCACAACATGAATGGGACTTATGTAGGTGGCCTTCTACACCCACACGTGTCAATGCAGGCAAAACAGGTGCAGTAAGCCCCCCGGCTTGCCGACGCGTTGCATATCGAGCTGTGACCGCTCACACAATTTAAGCATGCGGATACGACGAATCGCTCCTTAGAGACCGGACACACGGAACTCGATGCGCGCCGCGGTCTGAGAAAAAAGAAGGAGGAAGAACGATGAAGTTGAGACGGCTCGGAATTGGGCTACTCGCCACAGGAATGACGCTCACGGCACTGGGTTGTGCGACGGGTGGCTACCACTCAACGACGCCCGAGGAGCACGCCATGTGGCGCGCAGCTGAAGCAGGGAACCTCGAAGCCCAGCGGCGCGTTGCAGTCGACCTCAGCCCAAACAGCGCTCCCGAAGGCGCTCGGATCGACTCCGGACACGCCGCCTTCTGGTATCAGGAAGCCTGCAGCCAGCGCTACGCGAATGCGGCGGTCGACTTCCTCCGCTTCGCCGAATATGAAGAGGCCCGCACCCGCGACTCGCTTTACCTCAGCCAAGCCCTCGCCTGCCTTCATTCAGCGATAGAACAGGGGCATCGAGCAGCTATTCGGGCGGGCGCCACACGCGCCGCGAAGAGTGAAAAGGATTTCCGGCGCGCGTATTACCTCTACGCGCTCCTCGCGAAAGAAGACCCCGCCTTCGCTGACCGACGCTGGGAGATCGCGGATCAGCTGATCCAAGGTGAACCGGAACGCATCGAAGAACGTGCGGCTGAATGGCTATCCCGAAATTCGCTCAAGGGTGATGACGATTTCCTGCGCGAGCTCAGCTCGAGCTTGTCGTCCCGAGGCTAGTTGGGGCTCCGCTCTTCCCCGAAGCGCGCGTTACACACAACGGCTTCGGCGACGAGCGCTTCCGCACCCCAGCAAGCCTGCGCTTGCGCAGAGCAGGAGCCCCGCCGCAAAACTCGGCTCGGGAACCGAAACGATGCCCACCACCTCGGCGTGATTCACCGGCACCGCATTCCCAGCACGCCATTCGTACTCTGCCGTATACGCTCCCTGAATAATCTTCACGTCCGGCGCGACTAGATTCGATGTTCCTAGAGAAATCTCGTCGCCGTCCAAATCCCGCAGAAAGAAGTCTCCGAAATTTGAGGCATCCGCAGGAAAGAGCGCGCCGTCCAGGGTGAATCGGGGCGCGATGAGCCGAGTCTGAATATTGATCGTCTCCGTCGTCGGCGCCGCGACCGCGAGCCCGCGCTCAACAACGTGGTGCGGATTGACGGGGACTTCCCCCTGAGCCTGCAGCCGATTGTAGACCACGTCATAATCGCCCCGGACGACACGTGTAGAGAAAGGCGCTTCGTAGCCCACGCCTAACACCGTATCCGAATCCATCTCGGGGTCATGGAGAACAATTTCCGCGTTATTCAGCCCCGAGACGGGAAACGGGGCGCCATCGAGGAGAACGTCAAGATCGAGTGTCGCCGTCGGCACGTCGAAAGCCAGCGGCTCGGTCGCATCGACCATGATGCCCGTTTCGAATCGCGTGAGCGTGTTTGCCGGAATCGCAGCATCGGGTTGCTGTACGGCATAGTAAGCGTCATAGCTGCCCTCAATGAGAATCACGGGGTCCGCCACTTGATGTGTGTTCCCCAGAGCCAGCCGTTCGCCCTCCCCCATGTCCAGGAGAACCCGCCCGTAGGCAAGACCGTTCCCAGGAAATCCGAACCCGTCCATCAGAAAAACCGGCTGGACCGTATGTGCGACCACCCCGATCTCAACACCGTTCGCGCCCGTGGGCAGAATCGTGAGCGCCTCGTCGACCACCGCGCGCGGATTCGCGGGCGAAAAGTCTCTTGACTGACGAGCGCAATACACCGCCTGGTAGGTCCCCGGAATCAGTCGCACAAAATCACGCGAATCCGTCCTCCCAATCTCGAGAGCATCTCCCGTCTCGGGAATCTCCAGTGTGATTCGGCCATAGTCGAGTCCGCTTGCCGGAAATGGCGCTCCGTTCACAGAGTATGAAAACACCCGACCCACCGAAGTCACATCGACATTGATGACAACATCGCTGTCGATTAAGACCTCTTGAACGACCCGCGCGTGGGTGTTTCGCGGAATATTCCCACCCGAGCGGTACGCATAGATCACGTCGTAGACGCCTGGTACAACATAGAGCGAATTCGCACCGTCATGGCTCGTCCCGATGAAGACCTCTCGGCCCGTTTCGACGCTTCGCAAATAGAACTCCGCGAGGTCCGTTTGCCCGCCCGGAAAACTCACTCCGTTCAGCAGGAACGAAGTCTGGACAAGAACCGCGGCGACATCGACATCCTGCGTTTGGTCCGCCGCGAGTTCAAAATCTCCAGAGACGGGCATCGCGTTTGCTCGGGGTGCCGTAGCGGGCTGAAAAAACGAGGTAAATCGAGGCTGATATCGCCCCGCCATCAACCGAGTCGGACCGTAAGCTCCATTCCAGCTTTGTCCGAGAATCGTCTCATCAAAGGTCTCGGAGCGAAGCCAAACCTGGCCCCCATCCAACACATTCGAACTAAAAGGCATCCCATTGCGAAGAAAATCGCCGTCCAGCTCGAAGCTCTCGACTTCGATCGGCACGAGCAACGGCAGCCCACCGCCTCCGAACTGCGCATCCGCCACTTCCGCAAAGAGCCCCGCAATGAAACACACAATCAATCCCGACGCGCTGAATCCGCGACATCGGTGGAACGCGAGGGGAAGAGAGAGGGACGCTCGTTTTGACATTAGGGAGGGAGCCTTTCATTTGACCGTGTGGCGCGGCCGAGAAATCCAATATACCCCCATGCTCGACAAACCGTGTGAAGCGCTTCACACAGGGGCGGATTGCCCGAGAAGATGCCCTTGTAACGCACACTCGCCTACACTCTCCTTCATGCGTAGCCATCGACCCCAGGCATGAGCAGGAAGTCTGTCAAACTCCTCTTCGCTGGGATTTGGGGCCTCGGCTTCTGCGTCGCCGTCGTCTATTGGCGAGAGAGCGGTCTCGAATTCAGCCAGGTGCCGGAAGCCCTCGAAGCTTGGCTCTCGCGCTTCGGTCTGGTGCGGGCTGCAGCGATTTACGTCGTGCTTTATACGCTCAGGCCGCTGATCCTCTTCCCCGCGACGGCCTTGACCGTCGCATCGGGTCTCCTCTTCGGCCCCTGGCTCGGCATTCTCTTCACGGTCATCGGCGAAAACGCCAGCGCCAACTTCGCCTTCCTGATCGGACGTTGGCTCGGTGGCGAGCTGATCGAAGAGCAAGACACAGGCTGGCTGCGCCGCTGGGACCGGAAGATCCGCGAGAACGCTCTGACAAGTGTGATGCTGATGCGCCTCATCCTGCTCCCTTTTGACGCGGTCAACTACGGATGTGGCCTGACTTCTATGCGCCAACGAGATTTCGCCATCGGCACGTTCTTGGGAATCATCCCCGCACTCGTCGCCTTCGTCCTCCTCGGCGGCGCCGGTTCGGCGGGAGTCGAAAATCGCATCCTCCTTCTCGCGATCGCGGGCTTCGTATTCCTATTGGGCCTGATCGTTGCCAGCCGATTGCGGCGCATCAGTCCGGAAAACGCAGAGCCGGATGCGAACATTGCCGATTGACTCGATCCAAATCCCCCCTTCCCCGCCCCTTCACATTATTGCGCGGCTATATTCAACCAATGGGAGAAGAACTTTCAGAGGTCGCCCTTATTCAAGGCGCAAGTCGCGGGATCGGCCTTGCACTCGTAGAAGCGCTCCTCACCCGGTCCAGGGTAAAACGGGTCATCGCGACGTCCCGCAATCCTCAAGCGAGTAAAGGGCTCACACGGCTCAAAGCCGAGCACGGTGATCGGCTCGATACGGCTTCCCTTGACCTCAACGATGAGGCAAGCATCGCGAATGCGACCGACCAGATTAGGCAAGAGGGCGTGCATCGCATTCATTGGTTGTTCAACTGCGCCGGCGTCCTACACGACGAACAGGGACTCGCCCCCGAGAAGCGCCTTGAAGACATCACGGCCGAGTCCCTGGAAAAGGTGTTCCGAGTGAACGCCTTCGGTCCCCTGCTGATGGCGAAGCACCTCCTTCCGTTCCTTCGACATCCAGACCGTGCGATTCTCGTCAACCTGTCCGCACGCGTAGGCAGCATCGAAGATAATCGCTTGGGCGGATGGTACGGATACCGCGCGTCCAAGGCGGCACAAAACATGATGACACGGACGATTGCCATTGAGCTCAGCAGGCGCGCGCGCAACGTCATCTGCGTCGCTATGCATCCCGGCACCGTCGATACCGACCTCTCGCGCCCCTTCCAACGCGGCGTACCGGAGGATCAGCTCTTCTCCGCGAATAGAGCTGCCGCGCAGCTCCTCCGGGTCGCCGAGAACTGCAGTGCGGAACATCACGGCTGCTTCCTCGCTTGGGATGGTCAGCCCATCCCCTGGTAGCTGGCACATTCGTTCGCGATACACTTCGTCCTCCCAGCCATTGACGACTTTACCCTTTCGCTCTGGTCACTCTCATGCCGAACCGCGCATCAAAAACTGATTCGCCCCGCTCTTCTCTGCCTAAGTCCCGGCGGTCAAGAGCTGTCCGGTGGCTCGGCGTGGTCGTATCGATCGTGCTCATCGCGACGATTCTGCCGGTCGGACTCCTCCGCTTTTTCCCACCTCCCACCACAGCATTCATGTTAGGGAGCGTTCAGCGAGACCCCGCCACAGGTCGTCCGTGCGAGCGAATTGGCTACCGGTGGACCCCCTCCTCCCGAATCGCCCGAGTTCTTCCGCGCGCGATGGTCGTAGCGGAGGATCAGCGTTTCTTCGCCCACCGCGGGTTTGACACGAAATCAATTGGTGCAGCGCTCGAAGACTATGCCGACGGAGCCCCCATGCGAGGCGCCAGCACAATCACGCAGCAAACTGCCAAGAACCTCTTCCTGTGGCCGGGCCGAAGCCTCACCCGGAAAGCGTTCGAGGCTTGGTTTACGATCTGGATAGAGCTGCTCTGGCCGAAGCAACGCGTCCTCGAGGTCTACGTGAATATCGCCCAATTCGGGCCTTGCCTTTTCGGCGCCGAGGCGGCGAGTCGACATTACTTCGGGGTCTCCGCCTCCGATCTCGATGCGAGAGAGGCTGCCCTTCTCGCCGCAGTGCTCCCTTCTCCGGGCAAAATGAGCCCGAGCGCCCCCGGCCCGTACACAGAGCGTCGCGCTCAAGAGATCAACCAAGAAATGCTGCGCGGAGGCGGACCGACCTACCTTCGAGGCCTCTAGCCGCGAGGAAGACTCTAGCCACGAAAAAGAACAGCGACGCTCCTCGCTACCCGCCTAACTTGATTCGCGTCCCGTCCGCGGATACGGCGCCGGCCCCACGAAGGGCCGAGGAAACGTCCCCGTATGCCACTGCTTCGCCGTTTCGCGGCGGATGATCTTCCACTCGTCTCCGTCTCGAACCAGATCATCCTGATAGCGAAGCCCGAGGACGAGATGCTCAAGCGGCGAGTCATCGGCTTCCATGTGATAGCCAACGACCCAGCTCTCTACGAAGCCCTTATCGCCATCAATCTCCACGTACTGATTACCAACGAAATGCATCGAAGCATCCCAGGCATGGAGCGCCTCCTCCATGCCGTTCAAGTACTCATCGAGCTGTCCTGACTCCGCTGTCCCGACACAAACACAGTCGGGATGAAAAACGGTTCGCACAAGATCGAAGTCGATCGAGTCAACACCGTAGGCATAGCGTCGATACAGGTTCTTGATCACCTCCCGGTCACGAAGCCAACGAACCGTCGCTTCATGGTCGTCAAGTGGCGGCGGCGCGCATTCGCGAAACTGCATGACCCGTCGCTTTTCGTTTCGAATATCCTGATCACTCATTGTCTTCCCCACTTA
The DNA here is from genome assembly GCA_045106235.1 of Myxococcota bacterium. Classification (GTDB taxonomy): domain Bacteria; phylum Myxococcota_A; class UBA9160; order UBA9160; family UBA4427; genus UBA4427. The sequence continues at coordinate 246,344 of JBGCEJ010000006.1, read as the reverse complement.
GCGTTCGACGCTTCTGGTTGGCACTTCTGCATCCAAGCCGCTCCACACGAAAGGATTCGCGCGTCCCTCGTTTCGATCAGGAGCCGAAGATCAACTCGTCGCGCTTCAGTTCTTTCATCAACGCGTAGAGCTCCGCCGTCTCGTGCGGCGTATTCACGACCAATCGGCCGTCCTCACCCACATAGTAATTGCGCTCGACTGAACGCGTATCTTTGATGAAGGCGAGTTCGGCCCCGACCGCATCAAGATGAGCGTTGTACGCTTCGAAGGCTTCCTCCGTCACCCCAACCTGCCCATGCCCCTCTTCGAACATCGCGTCGAAGCATTGTGCGATGTACGCCGCCCAGATCTGGAACCAGGAGAGAAGCGATACGCCACCCGAGACCGGTTGAGAATTCGGGCCGTACATCATGAAGAGATTCGGAAATTTGGGCACCATCATGCCAAGATAGGCGCGCGGGCTTCCCTCTCCCCAGTAGTCGCGAAGACTGAGTCCGTCCTCCCCGTGATATTCAGCGGGCCACAAGAACTGATCGACTTCGAACCCCGTCGCGGAAACGATGAGGTCGACGTCATGATGCTGACCGTCTTCGGTCTCGATTCCGCCCTTCGTGATCCGCTTGATGGGCGATGTCACGAGATCAACGTTGTCCCGGGTGAGGGACGCGTACCAGTTGTTGTCGGCGACGGGGCGACGGACCATCGGCGCGTAGTCCGGAATCAGCTCTTTGAGCAGATCGGGCCGGTCACCGATTTGCCCCTTCACATAGTCAATCATGAAGTCGCGAAGCTGCTCGCTCTTCTCCGTGATATGACCGCCCTGCTTCTCCCATTCTGGATCGGGAATCAGGTAGTCCTCGTGCCAGGTCATCAATCCGATGATCGACGTAAAACGACACCAATTGCGGTACCCCGGAAGGTGGTCGAGAAGCCATTGCACCTCGGGCTCGACCTCCTTTCCGTAGCCGGGCCGCGCGACGATCCACTGGGGCGTGCGCTGGAAGATGCTGAGATGTCCGGCCTCCTCCGCGACGGGAGCAACCAGCTGCACCCCCGAAGAGCCGTTCCCAATCACGGCAACCCGCTTGCCTTTCACTTCTACATCGCTCGTCCACTGCGTCGGATGAACGATCTTGCCTTCGAAATCGTCGATCCCTTCGACATCCGGACGCTTCGCCTTCGCGAAAACGCCGGCGGCGCTCACGACCGCGTTGACTTCGCGCTCGACACGCTCGCCCCCAGGTCCGTCAAAAACGAGCTGCCAGGTCGACGTCTTTGCATTGAAGCGCGCGTCCGCAAGATCATGATCTAGGCAGAGATGCTCGCGAACACCGTATTTGTCGATGATGAATTCGAGATAGGCCCGCACGTCCTCACCCCGCGCGAAATACTCACGCCAGGTGTACTCGTCGTCGAAGCTGAACTCGTAGGTCAGACTTAACGTGTCGACGCGGATATCCGGATATTTGTGGACACTCCACGTTCCCCCCACCTCGCTGCGCCGATCGTAAAGGACATAGGGAATGCCGAGTCGACCGAGCTGGACGGCCATCGAGATTCCCGCCGGCCCCGCCCCCACAATCGCCACTTCGAAGCCCGCCGGAACAGGAGCAGCTCCCCTCGGTCGCTCGAACTGAAACGGATAAGGGGTGAAGGCCAAGAACTTTTTTCGAATCTCGAAATGCTCATCCCGCGTCGGCACGCCCAGCACGAGATCCATCAAGGCTCGGAGTTCATCGTCCGCAGGCACACGCCGAGGCAAGTCCTCGATCCCCGCCGCGAGCAATTCGGCGGCGCGCTCAGCCAGACGCTTCTGGTCTGCCTCTTCGAGCGTCGCAACCGGACCGAAATCAGCCAGCGCGGCGTCCCCCGTCGCCTGATAGAGCGCGATGCGCAGCGCGGCGAGATCGGACGCCTCAACCGCTCTCCGAATAAAGCCCGAGTCTTTCTGCTCCATGTTCCTTGCCTCCGGGGCGATGGGCCGCCCGCTCCTCAGACGTTGCCTGCTTGGCCCATCCTTTGTCTATTGCAATGGCGATATTCGAATCGCAATCGTAACATTCAGGGATCGTGTCTAGACGAGCCCTTTCCGCGACCCGCGCAGCCGACCTGATGAACTTTCTGGCGGCTCACCCTGACGATCCGCTGTCCTACTCGGAGCTATCGAGTCGACTCGGAATCAACCAAGCCTCGATGCATAACCTCCTGATGGCGCTCACGGAGTGCGGCTATCTCAGCCGCGACCCCAAAAGCCGAACTTTCTCACTCGGCGCGGCCCTCGTCGCACTGGGCGACGCGGCCCTTCGACAAAACCCGCTCGTCGATGAAGCCCGTGTGGAAATGGCCAAGCTGGCCAAGGAGCTCGACATGGGCGCAGTCGCTTTGGTCCGCGCGGGCGGCGATGCCCTCTGCATCACCCGCGCCGGACCTCGCCGGGCGCGGATTGACCCTCCCGAAGTGGGGCAGCGCATCCCGATCATCGCCCCGCTTGTCTCCGTGTTCGTTGCGTGGTCGGAAGCAGCAGAAATCGAGGCATGGCTACTGCGGGGAAGCACTTCGGATGAGGATCAGGCGAGCGCTCGAAAAATTCTCAAGCGCGTCGAGCGGCGCGGCTATAGCGTCGCACTCGAAGTACCAGAGCGACGTAGATTGGGCGGCTTGATTGCGGAACTCGCGGAAGATCCGCATTCTGATGCGCTCCGGCGCCGAATGCATGCCTCGATTGGCGAGCTCGGTCGGAGTCCCTACCAGCTCCAGGAAGTCGACGGCCAGAAGCAGAGCATCAGCACGATCACTGCCCCCGTCTTCGACCGACACGGAGACGTGACCCTGGCCGTCTCGGTGCAGGTTTTCGCACGCGACCTCGAACCGAGCGAAGTCGCGGCGATCGGCGACCGCCTGCTCGAGACCACTCGCGCCGTCTCCCTCAGCTAGCCGCGGACAGCGAAGGGGCCGACTCCGGACGCCGGACGCCTAAGCCTCCCGGCAGAAATGAGCCATGCTTGCGGCCGTCTCTCGACTAATGTCCGGACAAGCCATCTGGAAAATCTCCGTCGCGTGAATCGTCCCCATCACCTGCCGACATCGCGCCGCCACTCCGGCCCGGAGGAGCGTCCGGTAAAATTCGATCCCCTCGTCGCGCAGAGGATCGCATTCATTCACGCTGATCACCGTCGGCGGGAATCCGTGAAGATCCTCTTCTGTCGCATAAGCCGGCCACGCCAGCGGATTCTCTCGCTCAAGCTCCTCGATGCCGTACGCCATCGCCGGCCGGTTATTATGCAGATCAAGAAGAAGCCCGTTGTTTTCGATCGAAGACGGAAAGCGGTCCTGAGGCCAGCGCCCCGCGATATACGGACAGAGCGCATAGAGCCCGCGAATGAGCCCCAAATCCCCGTCTTGCTTGAGTCGCATGCCCGTCGCGAGTGTGAGGTTGCCGCCTCCACTCTCCCCCGCCACAACGAGACCATTTGAATCGACACCGAGCTGAGCCCCATTTTCCGCCAGCCAGCGCACACTGGATACGCAGTCATTCAGGCCTGCCGGAAAAGGCGCGACCTCCGGTGCAGACGACGCCACGACGCAGTTGCGGAAATCCACCATCGCAACCGCAATACCCTGCCCGGCCATCGTCCTCCCCCAAGCGCGGTAAATCCCCTCAAAGCAAGTATTCGTTTGCATCCCCCCGCCGTGAAAATAAACGACACAGGGCGGAGGGGCCCCCGAATCTGGGCGAATCAATAAGACCCGAATCGTATTGCCGTCCGGAGCCGAGACGAACTCATGCGTCTCGATCAGAAGTCCTTTCGAAGACGCAATCTCCTCGGTGTCGAAGGTATCCATATGCGCCCGCACCTGAGCTGCCGCAGCCTTAGCTTCGGAACTATTTGCCTCAGCCAGATAGGCCTCGCGGTTCGGCACATCCGTGCGCGCAGTCGTCGGAAAGGCGCCGAGCGCGGTCTTGATTCGCGGGTCGATCCGGGGATCTGCTTCGATCTTTGTCGTCACGCGCCCTGCCCCCCAAGTTCAAGTACGCCCCGAGCGAGGCGCCCCGCTTCCATATCTTCGATGACCTGACTGATATCATCCATCGGATAGACCTTCGTCACCAACTCGTCGAGCATGAACTTCCCCGATAAATAGAGATCCGCATAGCGCGGAATATCGCGCTGCGGACGACTCGAACCGTAGCGGCAGCCGAGGATCGAACGATCGAGAAACAGCGACTCAGGGAAGAACTCGATGCCCGTCCCTTGCGGCGTCACCCCGAGAATCACGAGACTCCCCGACCAATCGAGATAGTCGAGCGCCTCCTCAATCACCTGTTTATGTCCGACACATTCAAAGACCCAGTCCGCGCCTCCCTGCGTCAGGTCCTTGACCGCCTCCCCGACGTTCTGCTCTCGAGCATTGACGAAATGGGTCGCACCGAACTGACGCGCGAGCGCTTCCTTCTCTGGATTCGCATCGACTGCCACGATCGGGTCCGCGCCCACAAGCCGCAAAGCCTGAATCGCATTCAAGCCAATTCCGCCGACGCCCACGACAACTGCGCGCTCTCCCGCTTCCACGCGGGCACGGTTCAGTACGGCACCGGCCCCGGTCAGCACGCCGCAGCCGATCAAACAGGCTGAAGCAAGCGGGATCTCTTTCGGAATCGGAACCGCTTGCGTCGCCTTCACCACCGTTCGCTCCGCGAAAGACGAGATATTCGCGAAGGCATAATGCGGCGTGCCGTCCAGAGTGAAAGGCGTCGGACGATGTCCAAAAGTGCTGCGACACATCGTCGGCCGCCCTCCGTCGCAATGCGTGCAGGTTCCGCAGTTGCCCAGCGTCGAGAGCACAACATGGTCCCCGGGAACCAGGTGACTTACGCCTGCCCCGATCTCCTCGACGACCCCCGCGCCTTCATGCCCAAGGACCACGGGCATTTCAAACGGAATCGTTCCATTCATCACGCTCAGGTCACTATGGCAAACGCCCGAATTTGCGATCCGAACCAGGACTTCCCCCGCGCCGGGACTCCGCACCTCAAGCCCCTCGCGAACGCGCAGCTCGGTTCCATCAAAGACGATCCCTTTCATGCGGACTCTCCCTTCCTTCTTGCTCTCTCTCCGCCTCACCTCCCGCTTCATCAACCGGGATGACCGCAGTGGGAGCCAAGGCGCTGTCTACTCGTTGCTTCATGATAGTATGCTTTGATGATGGATTCGGCCGTTCACGAAAGCCATCCCTCGCCAAAAGAGCAACCGAGATGACATCCCAAAAATCCAAATCCGCATCGATGGCCCTGCCCGAAAACGGCCTTCCCTCAGAATCTGACCTCGAGGCCATCCGGGAAAAGTATCGCCGCGAGCGGGACAAGCGGCTCCGACAGGATGGATCCTCGCAGTATCACGGACTCGCCCGCAACGAGGTCGTTGAGGATGCCGACCCGAACGTCGAACCGGGCTTCACACGACCGGCCATCGAAGAACAGGTCGAGGTCGCGATCATCGGCGGTGGCTTCGCGGGGATGCTGATGAGCGTCCGCCTCCAGGAAGCTGGGATCCTCAACTTCAAGATCATCGAAGCGGGCGGCGACTTCGGCGGTACGTGGTACTGGAACCGCTACCCGGGCGTCCAATGCGATGTCGAGTCGTACGTGTATATGCCCCTTCTCGAAGAGCTCGGCACGATCCCAACCGAGAAATATGCGCATGGTCCCGAGATCTTTGCCCACGCCCAGGCGATCGGTCGGCACTACGACCTCTACCCGCACACCACGTTCCAAACCCAGGTCAGCGCGCTCGAGTGGGACGACGCGAATGAGCGGTGGCTGATCCAAACGGATCGTGACGATCGTATTCACGCACGCTTCGTCTGCATGGCAACGGGCCCCTACTCCAAGCCGAAGCTCCCCGGCATTCCCGGCGTCGCCAACTTCGAGGGACATACGTTCCACACGAGCCGCTGGGACTACGACTATACGGGCGGCGACACCACCGGAAACCTAACAAAGCTCGCGGACAAACGGGTCGGCGTGATCGGAACCGGCGCAACAGCGATTCAATGCGTCCCACATCTCGGCCGAGATGCCGGCGAAGTCTATGTCTTTCAGCGGACACCCTCTTCGGTCGACATTCGCGACAATGCCCCCACCGAGCCCGGCTTCGCCGAAACTCTGGAGCCCGGCTGGCAACAAAAGCGGATGGATAATTTCAACATCCTCATGGACGGCAACCCGCAAGAGGAAGACCTCGTCGGCGACCGGTGGACCGAGCTGACCAAGGGCCTCCATGCGGTACTCGCGACCCATCCAAATGCGGCGGACCTCAGTCTCGACGAAATCGGTCTCATCGCCGAAGCCGTCGACCTCAAAAAGATGGAACGCGTCCGGGCGCGGATTGATTCGATCATTGACGACCCCAAGACGGCCGAAGGACTAAAGCCCTGGTATCGCTACCTCTGCAAGCGCCCCTGCTTCCACGATGACTACCTCCCGACCTTCAACCGGCCTAACGTCCACCTGATCGACACCGACGGCAAGGGCGTCGACGAAATCACGTCACGCGGCGTCGTCGCAAACGGTCAGGAATATGAAATCGACTGTTTGATCTTCGCGACCGGCTTCGACGTGAGTTCTAACTACACCCAGCGCGCGGGCTACGAGATCAAAGGCCGCGGAGGCCGAAAGCTGAGCGAAAAATGGGCCAAGCGCTCATCCACGTTCCAGAGCTTCTTCACCCGCGACTTTCCGAACTGCTTCTTCATGATGGGATTCCAAAGCGGACTCACGCCGAATATCCCTCACACCATCAACGAGCAAAGCCAACACCTGGCTTACGTGATGCGGGCGGCCTTGGACCGCGGCGCCACGACCGTCGAGCCGAGCCAACAGGCGGAGGACGCCTGGTGCGCCGAGATCGCCCAGGGCAATGCCTTCCTCGAAATCCAGGCGACGTGCACCCCCGGCTATTTCAATGACGAGGGCAAGGTCGGCGAAAGTGAGGGCTGGCTCGCGGGGTTCTACCCGGAAGGCTCAGAGGCATTCTTCGCCATGCTGAAAGCATGGCGCGCAAGCGGAGAACTCGAGGGACTCGAGGTCTCCTGATCAACGCCCCTTCTTCGTCTCGTCCTTCGTCTCGTCAAGCATCCGATTCCACTGGGCCGGGAGGTCGATCTTCCGCGCAGCGGGCGCACCGATGAAACCGTTATCCGAAAATGCGTAGCCGTTATCACGCCCTGGGTCCCCGGATACCGCGACCATAAAATCGTCGGGCGAGAGCACAATCGGAACGAGACGGTTCGGATCCGAAGAGGTGCAGAAGATCTCCGGAATCTCGCCTAACTTGACGCGCTCCTCGAGCGTTCTCGTCGGAGCATCAGCCCCGGTGAGGAATTGGTAGAGGTGCTTATCGAATTCATGCGCCGGCAGCCTAACATGCTCGAAGAGGTAGTCTCGCACGTCGGCTTTCGTCCAGCCGGACTTCGCGATGGTGCTCGCGATCAATGGAGAGAGAACGACCAGCGGCCGAAGCGTCCCCACGACCATCCCCGCAACGAATGTCAGATGCCAACCGAGATTCGCCCGCAAAACCGAGTCTGCGATATAGGGCATGATGCGCTCGGCCGTATTCCCGGCGGCATTTCCGATCGTGTCTCCGCCGCTGAAGCGCGAGAGTGTGACGACATTCTCTCCCGCCTCGAATCCCATATCGACGCTGATGGTCTCCCATCCCGCCTTGCTCAGAGCGTCCTCGTTCTCCGCCATCACAACGCGCCAGGTCCCGCCAAAAGTCCCCTTATCCGTCGAATGCAATAGGAAGCCCGCGACGTTCCGGATATAGAGACGCAAGAACCGACCAATGCTCGTGTTCGGCCGAAAGCCGTCCCGCATCGCGCCCTGCTTATAGTTGAAGCCGAGCTCCTTGATGATCGGGCCATTCAGAATGATCAGCGTTTCCGGCCCCGGCGTGTTGCCGGTATGCTCAAGGCCGTATCCAGGATCATTCAGAGCTTCCACGATCGCGATCAAGATCGGCATGTATTCCGGACGACATCCCGCCATCACGCCGTTCACCGCCACGTTCCAAATCGTGGCCTCACGCCGATCACAGAGCATCACGCCCAGAAGCTCATCCGGGTCCCGATCCGTAAAGCGAAGGAACGCTTCCACCTTCTCCACGGTCGGGGGAAAGATCGGAAGACCGTCACTCCACTCCTGGTCGTAGTAGTAGTCGTTTACGGCTTCGAAGCTGCCGGAGAAAACCGTGTCCCGGGGCTCGGGTTCAGACGTGCCGTCGTCTTCCTTCTCCGCAGCGACCGTCAGCCCCTGAATCACTTCACCCGCAGTCACATCAACAACGTTCTTCGCGAGTTCCTCTTCGGATTGCATATTCACATGCCCGGGCAGGACAGCGAAAGCCAGATCGGTAAAACCGAGCCCCGTGGAGGTACTCGCAGCCTGCCCCGCAAACCCCGAGCAAACGAGTGAGACGCTCGGCAATCCCTGCTCTTCGGCCACTGCGCTGGCCCGCATCACGGCGGGCGTGCAGCTACCTCAACAGCCGTTCCCAGAGATCACGGCGTCAACGCCGAACTCTTTCAAGCGAGCCGGGAGATCGGCCAGGACTTCGCGCTCTTCGGAACCGTGAGTATTGCCGAAATGGTCCGCCCCCAGGAATTTCACATCCGGATAGCGTCGCCGCAGCTCCTGCTCGAGCAGCGGAAAGATCTCCTCGCCGCGAAAGACATAGTTCCAGAGGAAGGCAACCGTCTTGCCGTTCAGATCGGGAAGGCGCGGGGCCGGATCTTGCAGTTTCTGGCGCTGCTTACCGCGCGGCCAAACGACGTCATAGCTCGCAGATGATTCCGGCATATCGAACGGACTCCCTCGTCAAAACAATCTAACTGATTAACTACTTCTCGAGAAGATACTTTTGAAGCACTCGCTGTCAAGCAAGGCGCAGAGGTGCGTCGCCCTGCGTCCCGCTAGAGCCGAACTCCGAACGAACAGCCAATGCCCCACTCCGGGGCCCCCTCGGACAAACCCAAGATCGCGTAAGGGCCTACCCGAAAGCGGTCCGCCCAACGGAGGCTTAAAAACGGCGTGAGCTGGTGTGCGTCGTCGACGGCTCCCGAGGTCGCCTCCAGCCAATCATAGGCGAGTCCGACCGACGCCCTCCGAAAGACCTTCACCGAGGCCCCCACCGAAGCGTAGAACCGGTCATCGAGCTCAGCCCCTTCGTAAAACCGCCGCCCCAGCCGTACGAAGGGCGTCATCCGACCGAATGTGTCGAATGCATCCAGTTGTAAGGCCCCCGACCAAAGCCCAGGCCCGAGCTCATTCTTCGACTCGGTGGGCGCGACAAGGCGAACCGTCGCCTCCAAAAATGGGAAAAGGCTGTCCGCGTTCCCAAACAGGTAACTCCCGCTCAGCATCAACTGCCCCAGTCCGAATTCACTCTCCACGTCCAGCGCATCGAAAGCCCCTGCTCCCCCCGTATCCGGCAAAAAGCCGGTCGGTCCTTCGAGCAATAAGAGAGGGAGAGTCAGCCGAGCTCGGAAACGCTCGACCGTGACTTGAAGCGCGACCGGGAAGTAAAGAACCTCGGTCTCTCGGCTCAATCCATAGTCCCCGACGCTGTAGTCGAACCCGGTAAACATTTCCCATTCAATCGGAAAAGGCACCAGCGCCTCTTCACTTCCCGCCGTCCCGACCTCCGCAGCCAAGGCAGCTCCCGCTGCAAAATTCAAAAGCGAAAGAGAGATCAAGAATCGCTTCGTGCACAGCATGCGTCCCGAAGAAGGAGGGCCATCCAACGCCGGCCCCCACCCGCCACTGAAGCGCATCAGGGCCAGACCGTGATAAACCGGAAATGGATACCATCGTCCTGCAAGCTGTTGCCGTCCTGGGCCAGATCTCGGAAGCCGTGAGCCCAATAGACCTCGCCTCGGAAATGAGGTCGGATCAAGAAGCGCGCGCCGAGCCCCACCGAAGCCAGGCTGACCGCTCGGTCGTTATCACTCAGCCTATGACGACTCCAGACCCGGCCTGCATCCGCAAAGACGACTCCCTGGAGCAGAGATCGTCCGTCGACAGCCCCTCGGATCAGCGGCACGCGAACTTCGACTGTTCCTTGCGCGCCTTCGTCGCGGACGAGCTGATTCTGACGGTAGCCGCGCAGGCTTGCGTCCCCGCCGATCGCGAACTGCTCGAGCCCAAACAGGTTTCGGTCGGAGAGTTGAAACGAAGTTTTCGCGACAAGCTCAATTTTCCAATCGGTGACACGCTGAACCGCTTGGGCCTGAACGTACCAACTCGCGAATTGGCTCTCCGGAAGATCACCGTCATTGCGCGTCGCGCCAAACGCCTTAATTCCGAAACTGGCAACGCTTCGCATCGCAATGACGCGATCCGTCTGGCGGAGCGTCGCGTCCGCGAAGAAGCGAATCGCCGCGACGCGGGTCCGACTGTTCTTCGCCCCCAGAATCGGAAAATCGACGAAATCGCTGCCCTCCCAATCCGCGATCTTCGATTCTCGCAAGTCTCCGGAGACGCCCAGCGAGAAGCTCCATTCTCGAGTGGGAAAAAACGGCTGCCGGATCCCGAGTTCAGCACTCCAGAACTCGCTCTCGATCCCCAACTCCCGACCTATGCCATCCGACAGATCAAACGCCCGGTAGCGCCCCTGGGCGGCGAGTGTCGTGCCGCTGCCGTGGAGGGGAAACTCGTACCGGGCCTCAATGCCACCCCCCGCTTCACTCAGATCGCCGGTCAGGCGTAACTCGTCCCCGAATCCAAACATGCTCCGGTTCGCGAGCCCAACCGAGCCACGCACCTCGCCGAGGTTCGGGGATACCCGGTTGTTCACCTCCGCAAAGGCGGCGAGCGGCGAAGCCTCGTCGACCGAGACCTCGAGCACACTCTCACCCGGCACGTCACCCGGACGGATCGTCGCGTGAATCGCCTTGAGCCTCGGATCCCGCTGCAGTCTGCGGATTCTCTCTTCGAGGCGAGGGATATCCAAGGGCTCTCCGTCCCGAGGAGCAAGACGAGCCGCGTAGTAGCCGGAGCTGACGAAATGCTCACCTTGCACTTCGACGGAAGCCAATACGCCTTCCACAATTCGAACCTTCAGCACACCATCCCGACGAACGGCCTGCTCCGGAAAAACGGCCCCCGAGGTGCGAAGCCCAGAATCGACTAAGACACGCGTAAGTGTATCCCTTAGCGCCTCAACCTCCGCGGCGCTGAGTTCACGATCAAGGAAGGGCTTCGCCGCTTCAATGAAGGCCGCATCTTCGACCACCGTATTTCCCTCGATCGCGAGACCGGAAATCCGAATCGTGCTCGCGGGAGCACTCCCCTCCCCCGTACCCTCTGTCTGGCCACCGGCGCCGGGGCCAGCACCGGCTCCGTCTCGCCGCAGCGACTCCGGCAGCGGAGGCAGCACCACCTGCTCGTCCTTTGAGTCGGTTTCGATGGAAGGATCGAGCGCCTCTTCAAAAGGCCGGCCGACAGCGGGCGGCCTGATCTGCTCAAAATCCTGCGCCGACGCGGCGGGAACGCCCAGAGCCAAGCTGAACCCAAGCGAGAGTACGAGAAGACGGTCCGCGCGAAGCAGGGACACCCGTACGATTCCCCGAAATAGCCGATGCAAGCAGAATATCAGCATCGACGCGCTAGCTCTGGCATCCCAGCCGGAACTCAAGCGTCGCCCAGGCTTCCGAGGGAACGCCTTCCGCGTCTCCTGCAACGAGGGCAACGGACGCCTCGTCAACCGGCGCCTCAAGATCATCGATTAGAGACGAAGTCGCCGAGAGGAGCCCTCCCGGAGACGGAGGAAGCCCAGAGCGACCGCGGAGGACAAGACTCGCGGCAGCGTCGCCGTTCCGCGCAGCACAGCGCTCGCGGAGCAGTCCCGTCGCGTCGCGCACTTGAACCGGAACGTCGGGACGATCCGCCTGAATCGTCACAACCGGCGAAGTCGTCTCCACGATTCCGTCTTGCGAGGACAGAAACGAACTGGCATCGATTTGACTCGGCTCGTCCAGGACAATCGCGCTCGATTCGATGCGCATATTGCCCCCTGCCCCACCAATCGCCTGAGCCAGGATTTCACTCTCAACCAAGACCAGTGCTTCCGCCCGGATCGCGACATCTCCGCCGCTGGCTCCCGCACCGCGTACACTCGTACTGATCGTGCTGTCGCTTAACAAGAGGAGACTCCCGGCAGACACACCCTCCGGTGTCGAGATCGAAAGTCGCCCGCCTTCAGAGACCGCAATCGGCCCCCCGTTCACATAGATATCGCCGCCGAGGCCCAGCTCCGATTCCGCAAGCACAGAAGCACCGCGCATCTTGATCACATCCGCCCTCAGATCGAGTGTTCCCGCATCCCCCGACGCAAGCGCGGTCGTCGTCACCCGCGCGCCGTCTTCGATCGAGAGTTCAGGCGTTTCAATCGTGATGCGCCCCGCGTTCCCCGTTCCGTCCGCCTGGGACAAAGTGCTCACCCCAGAGAACGTCCCGTCCGTGACCTGCCCGGAGAGCAGAACGGATTCCGACGCCAGGATCGAAATATCCCCGCCGTCGCCGGTCCCTCGCGTGCTCGAGTCAATCCGACCATCTGCAGTGGCGATTAAGCGATCGACATCGATCGAGATCGATCCGCCCCGCCCCGCGCCCTCACGAACCTCGGAGAGAATCCGCCCGTTCTCGGTCAGCGACAACTCTTGTCCTGAAATCGAAATAATACCGCCATCGCCGCCGCCCCGAGCATTGGTCAAGATCGAACCGAAGTCGCCCGTTCGGCCAGCCGCACTCACCTCAACTAACTCGTCGGCGTCGATCGTGATATTCCCCGCGTCGCCTCCAAAGACGGCCTCGCTGCTGATTTCGGCAAAGCCCTCGACCGTGACGTTGCGGGCCCGAATCTCGATATCGCCGCCGCGCCCTGTCCCCGGGTAGGTAATCCGAGTTTCCTCCCCTCCAAAGGTTCGCTCGACCGAGAGTGTAAACGGCCCTTCCGGAAGATTGAGCGTCTCCGTCAGAGTGAGAGGGCCGTCATCGGAAAGAACGGCATCAAGACCGCTGATCGCGAAAATCCCCGTCGTCTCCGTCTCGTTCAAGGAGCGCGCAACAAGATCGCCCGTCAGATCGATATCGATCCGACCCGCATCCCGGTCGGTCACGGTGAGCGCACGTATCTCCCCGTCTTCGAGCGTGAGATTCCGCGCTCTCACAAAGATATCGCCCGATCCATTCGCGATACTGCAGCCCGTCCCGCTGTAGCAAATCAAGTTGTCCGGCGGAGGTCCGCCACTCACGACGACCGCGCCGTCGCCAACAAACACATCTCCGAGTTCACCTTCCGCGACAACGCGCAGATCGGCCGGCTCCCCGACATCCCCTTCCACGATCTCCACCGTCCCCGCAGAGCCCATGCTCGCCAGATTGATCCGGCCCCCGCGGCTATACAAATACGTGAGTTCGCCTGCCTCGCCGCTCCCGCGGATATCGATATCGCCCCCAATCAGGGAGAGAGAGCGACCGAGGAGAGTGCCGAAGCTTTCGAACTGCGTTTCGAGGGCGCTGCCAGCGACCTCGATCGAGGCGGGCGACGAAGACAGAAATCCAAATTCGGAGACCGGCGAGGCTGAGAGAACCGAACTCAATGGAGAAGAAGCCGAAAAGACCCCGTCGTCTCCCAAGGACACATGGTCCGCCGTGGAGATGACAACGTTTCCCGGCACATCGAGCTGTGCATTCTCGGTAAACACCACTCCCGCCGGATTGATGAGATAGAGGTCGGCCCCGTCAATTGAGGAGGTAATCTGCCCATCGATGCCCGACGAGGCGCCCCCGGTCACGCGCATAATCAGCGTCTCAATCGCGTCCGGTCCCGAGAACGTCACCGTCTCGTCGGTCGCGAGCCCGAAACGCTCGAAACTATGAAACTGGTTGTTGCCTGCGCGGACTCCGTCGCTCTCGGTCACAAGATAGTCAGGGCCGACGAGGTCGCGGGCTGCGACCCCAGCCAACGTATCATCCGTCGCAATACTCGATTGCGCCGACGCGACACTCGCGAATGTCGTCAGTCCAATCCCGAGTGAAATGAACAGTGCCAAAACGAGCGCAGAACCGCCGCGACGGAGCGCACCCGGCCTTCTTTGGCTGGACGGCCCTCTCACGATCGGAAAATACCGGGCTAATCCCGTCTCTCGATTCATTTCATCCCATTTCGCCCCAGGTAGGGACAGTCGTGTTCGCCAGCGCGCTCCGAACGATAACACCTCGGTCTTAGATATATCGCCGACCGTTCCCCGCTTGACCGTGAAGTAGTTCACTTCCAATCCGGTCTGCCTGGGCCAGACTCGGAGAAAGCAATCCGAAACAAGGCAGCATTCGCATGACCGCCCCAACCCACTCTTTTCCGAAAGGCAAACCTGCGACGGACGCACGCTGTTCAGAGATGGCCCCAGGGGCGCGCAAGTGACCGGCAAGCCGTTCCGCGGCCGTGTATGCGCGGCGAACTCCACCCTAAAAGGGCCCCGCGAAATCGCGGAATGGCTTAGCATCTGCGAAGCCATAAATGGAGCAACCGTGGGACAAACAAGCCAGCAAACACCAACTGATTTGAGGTTCGCCCGCGGGCGATTCGCGCTTTGCCTGAGCGCCGCACTCTGCATGGTCGCGCTGGCCCCAAGCATGAGTCATGCCGCCCCCGCGATCGAGATAGAATGGAGCGGCACGACAGGGGATGGATGGCCCGGAGGCCACCAAATTGTCGCGGAACCCGGCGATGTTCTGACCGCCAAACTCTATCTCCGCGCCGACGAACTCGGCGTCGCCCGCTATTCCGTCTCCCTACGTTTTGATGAAGATCTTGCGAATGAGCTCAGCCTCTCGAGCGTCAACACCTTCCTTCCTCCTGGTTTTGACTTCGAAGGATCGCCGAACCCCGCAAGCCAAGTTGAAAGCTCATCCTCGACCGTCGGAGAAATCCTCGGGATCGCAGCCGACACGACCGCCCTCCTCGGCCCCGCCGCGACGCGCTTCCCCATCGCGGAATTTGATTTCATCGTCAACACGCCGCTGACCGACGGCTTTGACATCGAAGTGGGCCTTTTCGACATAGACGATGCCGTTCTGACCAACGTCCGTGTCCCCGTGGCGCCGATTCGAAGCGCCGCTCGACTCGCGGTCCACGCGCCCGTGGCCCCAGGACATCAGGTCGACCTAACGGATTTCGTTCTCGTCGGAGATGTGACACAACCCGCGGAACCAACGACCGGCCTCGGAGATGTCCCCTACTCCTTCTATCTGAGCCGCTATGAAGTGACCAACGCCGAGTGGTGCGAATTCCTCAACGCCGTCGATCCTGAGGGCGCAAACGCACTCTTCCTCTTCAACCTCGCGCAAACCGTCTCTTCGGCAGGCGGCATCAATCGAAGCCTAGTTGCTCCGAGCGGTCAAAAATACTCGCCTAAGCCGAACCGTGGAAGACATCCCGTCAACTACATCAGCTGGATGGACGCCGCCCGGTATCTCAACTGGCTCGAGAACGGAAAACTTGATGGCGGCGACACCGAGATGGGCACATATAACCTGCTCACGTCGCCCGTGACCTACATGGGCGGTGCGTTCACCTTCCCCCAAGAAAATGAGTGGTTCAAGGCCGCCTACGACCGGCGCTTTTCTTCACTCTGGTACGACTATCCAGGGAATGTGAACGCGCCGGGCGCGGTGACCTGCGATACGAGCGGGAACGTGACGAATCCTTCGAGTACACGCGCGAACTACGGAAGCGCATGCCAAGGCGGCTTGCCGGTCGAAGTCGGTTCAAGCCAGATTTCTGCGTCCGTCCAGAGTTGGGGCGCCCTCGATATGGCGGGGAACGTCTCTGAATGGCTCGAAGATCCCGACGGCGGCGCGACCGTTGCGGCACCGTACCGCGGTGGGGGATACGCCAGCTTCGTCTCGAGTCTCGCCGCGGCAACGGGTTCCGCCACGATCAACGGAACTTCAGAGTTCCCGACGATCGGATTGCGCGTGGCCCATATTCGTGTCGACTCAGATCAGGACGCCGACGGTGTAGAGGACCGCATCGGTCTCCCCGCCGACGATTTCTGCTTCGGCGGAGCGACCTCGGGATGCTTCGATAACTGTCCAACAGTCCGCAACCCGGATCAGCATGACAGCGACGGCGACTTCATCGGCGACGCCTGCGATAACTGCCCCTACACCCCAAATCCGATGGAGTTCTTCCTCGACACTTCGACCGGGAACACAACGCAAGGCCAATTCGATACCGACGGTGACGGGATCGGCAACGCATGCGACCTCGACATTGATGGCGACGGCCTCGAGAATAGCGTCGACCCGGACGCCGATGGTGACACCATCGCCGACCAAGGCGCCGCCGCCGCTTGTACGGGCGGAGTCGGCGTCGGCTGCAACGATAACTGTACCGCCATCCCCAACTGGAATTTGAGCATCGGGAGCGGCGTCGGCCAACGCGATTGCGATAGCGACGGTATCGGAGATGATTGCGACTGCTCGCTCCTCGGTGGCAACGGCCTCGACCCGGACGGCGACGGTGTCGGCGATACCTGCGATAATTGTCCGTCTGTCCCTAACGCGGATCAGGTCGACTACGACGGGGACGGAACAGGCGATCTCTGCGATACCTGCCCCTTCGTCCATGAAGAGATTCAAATCGATTCCGACGCCGACGGCATCGGAGATGCCTGCGATGTTTGTCCCACAGACTACGATCCGGGCCAAGCAGATTCCGACGCAGACGGGGTCGGCGATGCCTGCGATCTCGGCCTCGATAGCGATGGCGACGGCGCTCCTGACGACCTCGACTTGTGCCCGCACGTCTTCGAATCCATGTCGTCTCTTGAAAATGACAGCGATGGCGACGGAATCGGCGACGCCTGTGACCCAACAATCGAG
The DNA here is from genome assembly GCA_045106235.1 of Myxococcota bacterium. Lineage (GTDB taxonomy): Bacteria > Myxococcota_A > UBA9160 > UBA9160 > UBA4427 > UBA4427. The sequence continues at coordinate 229,396 of JBGCEJ010000006.1, read as the reverse complement.
CCTCAATCGACTCTCGACCTCATGACCGGGGGCGAGCAGTGCAGCACGGATATAGATAACGATCAGCTGATCGACTTCTCGGTGGGTGCGGCAGATTTCCGCTGGCTCTACAACGGATCGGATCCCGTCGGCGAGTGTTTCCTCACGGGCGAAATCAATACCGGCGGATTCGTACCCTGGGGCTATGTCCCCGTCGGCTCATCGGGCGCGGATTGTTGTACCTACCGCCTAGCGATGGACGCGGCGGATCCAGACCCGCTCTACGTCATGGTCACGATCGCATACGGGGGCGCGACACTCGACACGACGAATTCGGATTCCGACTTCGTGTACGACCTTTGTGATAACTGCGCCGGCATCACCAATGAGGATCAGAGCGATCTCGATTCGGATGGCGTGGGTGACCTCTGCGACAATTGTCCGATTTCGCCCAACCCAACCCAATACGATACGGACGGAGATGGCCAAGGCGATGCGTGCGATACAACGCCGGTCCCAGAACCGTCGACGCTCCCGATGCTCGCGTTCGGAGCAGTCCTTCTTTCAGCGCTCGCTCGATCTCGAAGCGAACAGGCACCCCCTCACAACTAACGTCTCGACACAGGTATGGAGCAGCCGTGGAACAGATCAACCGACATAGGCAGTCTATCTGGAGGCTTTTCTGGGTGATGAGCGCAGCGTTGCTTGCGCTCGCGCTCTCACCAGACCCGACACATGCCGCCCCCGCAATCGAGATTGAATGGAGCGAAACCAGCGGAGACGGTTGGCCCGGTGATAGTCAGATCATTGCGGAGTCCGGCGATGTTCTGAAAGCAAAGCTCTTTTTACGCGCGGATGAACTCGGGATCGCGCGTTACTCGGTCTCGGTTCGGTTCGATGAAGATCTCGCAAACGAACTCAGCCTCCTTAACGTCTCCACGTCCCTCCCCCCCGGATTCGACGCAGAAGCGTCGCCGAACCCCGCGAGTCAAACCAATAGTGGTCTGGCCTCCTCAGGCGAAATCAAAGGAATCTCCGCGGAGACCACCCCGCTCCTCGGCCCGGCCGCCACGCGTTTCGAAATCGCCGAGCTCGAATTTGTCGTAAACACGCCTGTGACCGACGGTATTGATCTTGAGGTTGGCCTCTTTGACCTGGACGATGCGATCGTAAATAACCTTCGGTATCCGAGTGCTCCTATTCGCCTCGCTGCGCGGCTTGCGGTCCATGCGCCCGTTCCCCAAGCGCATCAAGTCGATCTCGACGATTTCGTTCTTGTCGGAGATATCACTCAGGCTGCGGAGCCTGTCTCCGGCTTGGGAGGCGTCCTCTACCCCTTCTACATCGGTCGATTCGAGGTCACGAACGAGGAGTGGGTCGAATTCATGAACGCCGTCGATCCAGAGGGTCTCGTCGCCCTCGGCCTCTACGCCACCGAGCAAACGACTTCTCCCGTCGGTGGGATTCTGCTGACCCCGGCGGCCCCAAGTGGCAAGAAGTTCTCCGCGAAGCCGGGTAAGGCGCGGCATCCCGTCAACTTCATTTCCTATTTCGATGCCGCGCGTTTCATCAACTGGCTTGAGAACGGCAAGCTCGACGGCGGCGAAACGGAAGTGGGCTCGTACAACCTGCTGACCTCGCCCGTGACCTATATGGGCGGCGCTTTCGTGTTTCCTCTCGAAAGCGAGTGGTATAAGGCGGCCTTCGATGACCCCTCGTCGGACACGAACTGGTATCCGTACCCTGGTAATTTCGTCGCCCCCGGCCTGCCCAACTGTGATGCGAACGGCGAAGTCACAAACCCCTCGTCCCTGAACGCGAACTATGACGGCGCTTGCCAAGGGGGAATTCCCGTCCAAGTGGGTTCGACTCAAGCGAGGCCCCCAGTCTCAAGCTGGCAAGCCTACGACATGGCGGGGAATGTCTCGGAATGGCTGGAAGATCCTCAGGGCGGCGCCCCAGGAACATCCCCTCTCCGCGGCGGCTCCTATAATGCTGGCGATATCAACTTAAGATTCACTGAGGTCTTCGACCCAAACGGCCAGAACGGCGGCATTGGGCTCCGATTAGCCCATATTCGGGTCGAATCAGACAGGGACGGGGACGGGATCGACGATGACGATGGCCTCCCCGATTCCGAGCTTTGCTTTGGCGGCGCGACTTCCGGTTGCTTTGATAATTGCCCTAACGTTCGCAATCCGGATCAGAAAGACAGCGACGGTGATCAGGTCGGCGACGCCTGCGACAACTGCACATACACGCCGAACCCCTTCGAAGCTTTCGTGGATCCTCTCACGGGAGTCTTCTTCGAAGCGCAATTCGACACGGATAAGGACGGGATCGGCAATCGTTGCGACAAGGATATCGATGGCGATGGGCTCCTCAATGAGGTCGACCCGGATGCAGATGGGGATACGATCACTGATCAAGGCGGATCAGCTGCATGTACGAGCGGTATGGGTATCGGATGTAACGATAATTGCCCCGCGATCCCCAACTGGACCCCAGACCTAGGCGGGATGGGCCAACTGGACTGCGACTCCGATGGCATCGGCAATAGTTGCGACTGTTCACTGACTTCAGGAAACGGCGTCGATCCCGACAGCGACGGCATAGGCGACACCTGCGACAATTGTTTGGCCGTTCCGAACGCGTCCCAAGTCGACTACGACCGCGATGGCGTGGGCGATCTCTGCGACGCCTGCCCTTTCGTAAATGAAGAAATTCAAATCGACTCGGATTTGGATGGCGTCGGCGATGCTTGCGACGTTTGTCCGAACGATTGGAACCCGGGCCAAGAAGACCTTGACGGGGACGGCGTCGGCGACCTTTGCGATCTCGGCGTCGACACCGACGGGGACGGCGTGTCCGACGATCTCGACAACTGCCCGCTCATCTTCGAACTCGTGACGAATGACTCGGATGGCGACGGGATCGGTGATGCCTGCGACCCGACCATCGAGTCACGGCCGCCGCTCGACCTCACGTCAGCCGCCGGAACCTGTGACATCGACCTGGACAATGATCAGTTCTTAAACTTTTCTGTCGGCGCAGCGGATTTCCGCTGGCTCTACAACGGGTCGGATCCCATCGGAGAGTGCTTCCTCACGGACCCAATCTCTCAATCCGGCACCGTGCCTTGGGGCTACGTCCCCGTCGGCTCGTCCGGAGCGGATTGCTGCACGTACCGACTCGCGATGAATGCCACGGACCCGGACCCGCTCTACGTGATGGTCACGATCGCATACGGCGGCGCCGTCCTCGACACAACGAATTCAGACGTCGATTTCGTATACGACGTCTGCGATAACTGCCCGACCATGACGAACGAGGACCAGGAGGACCTGGATTCCGATGGCGTTGGCGACCTCTGCGATAATTGCCCGATCACCCCGAACGCGGATCAAGTGGATACGGATGGCGACGGTCTCGGGAATGCCTGCGACCCGTCGCCGGTTCCCGAGCCGAGTTCGCTGCCCATGATCGGGATAGGCGTTCTCTTGCTTGCGGCGCTGTCTGGACGCCGGCGCGCCTTCGAAAGCGCTTCGATGGAGCGCGCTCGCTAGAGCCAGTTCCCGATCAACACGAACGGGGCCCAGTAGTAGGGATGTCTGCGGACTCGGTCCTCGATCAGCTTTCGCTGAGCGCGCTGGAGTGCTGCCGCGCGCGAGATTCGATCCTTGAAGAGGCCCTGGTAGAAGTCGCTCGAAATGACCTGCGCCGCTTCGTCGTCCACAAGCCAAAGCGTCCCCACCGCGCTCCGCGCACCCGATTTCACCGCCACGCCAGAGAGTCCAAGCGCCGCGTCTTCATCCCCGACCGCCGTCTCGCAGGCGCTCAGCATCAAGAGCTCTAGAGGCTGGTCCCGAGACCGAAACAGCCCAATATATTCCGACAGGGAGTCGATCGTGATTCTGCCCTCGTACGAAACAACAAAGGCGTCCTTCGCGTCGGCGAAACTCGCATGCGAAGCGATATGAACGATCGAATAGGGCTTGTTGCCCAGCTCGCGCTCGAAGGCCTTCGGCACAAAGCCGTCATTCAGGAGCACCGTCGCGGGTACGATCTCCGACAGCGACTCAAGCTCGCGCCCCACCCCCGGCAGCGGCGAGAACCCGTCCACGCCCTCGGAAAGTCCTCCCAGTAAAGCAAGGGACTCTTTCGTTTCAAGCGGCTGAGGGTTCGTAAGGTCAAGCCCGGGCGTCATCGCCACCGCGAACCGCTCGATCAGGAACTGCTTACCGTCATGCAGAGCCGCCATCGGCGCGGAACGCAGCGTCCCACCATGAACAAAGACGATCGTCTTGATTCCCCAGGCTTCAAGGTCCGCCTCGACCGGCCGGATCAGCCAATCGTAGAGCGTCTGCGCGGGGCGGAGAAAGCGGCGACTCGTCCGCGTCTCGAGCAGGACCCGAAAATCGTTCACGGTCTCAGACAGAGCCTCCCTTGAAATGGGAACGCTTCGGCGAAGCCGACCACCGGGATGCGTCACCAGCAGCTCAATTCGGTCCTCGAAAGAAATCGGATAGATCAGAGCAGCGCCGGAATCGACGTCGCCGACCTCAACCTCCTGCCGAAGCGCCGCGTCCACACACTCATCATCGAAATAGTCTCGCAGCTCATCGACCTTCAGCCGCTCAAGCGAACGCTGCGCCAGCGCAAGGTCCGCGTCCGCACTCTGCTCCGCCGCCTCAAGCTCCGCCGCACGCTGCAGAATCAGATCAACGTATTCGAAATGGACCGCCTGAGTCCGTTCGTCGCGCACACTCTCCTCACGTCCGAAGGTCTGGCCGCGCTGATACCTAAATCCGTCAAGTTCCTGCAAAGCCTCGGCATACGCAGCGATCGCGAGATCCCGCCTCCCCGCGCTCCGGTCAAGACGCGCCTTCGCCACCCAGGTTCGCCAGCGAAGAACCGGATCCTCAATCTCCCGAAGCATGGGCAGGACACGCTCAACGAGGACGCGTGCCTCCGCGTCCCGCTTCTCCTCTCGGTAGAGCTCGGCAAGATCGAGGAGAGCGTGGGCGCTTAGGCGCTGGGCCCCCGCCCCCTCGGCCAAACGATTCGCCTCAAGCAAGAGGCCGTGGACCTGCAGCCTCGCCTCCCCGGACGATTCCGCGCGCCCGCGATTCAACGTGCGTGCCCCGTGAAGCAGCAACTCGGCGCGCTCCTGGGGCGCAGCCATGCGGTCGATGAGCGGGCGTGCTTCCGCCCAGCGCTGCGCTGCGGATTCTCCGTCGATCCGTAAGGCGACACGGGCAGCATTCGAAAGCGCCCTCGCCTCCACGGCAACCATCCGAGCGCCCTCCTCCCCAGCCGCTGCCGCCGCCGCCGCCGCCGCTTCATAGGCATTCAGCGCTGCGCGGTCATGCGCATGCGCGACCCCCTCCTCGTCTTTCGTCTCAGCAACCAGAGAATGCGCGTTGCCGACGCTGGACTGCGCTACGGCAATCAGACCCGGCCGCTGCGTCTCCCGCGCGCGGGCCAAGGCAGCCTGCAGCGTCTTCAGCGCGTCTTCGGGCGATGCGAGGACCAAACCTAGATTGCCGATCGCGATCTGCACCCTGATTTGAAGGTCCGTGTCATCGACGGTCTCAACGAGCCGTCTGGCACGCTCTAAAGGCGGCGCTGCGCCAGCCCAATCGCCGAGCGACTGAAGCGCCTCCGAAACCTGAACCCAAGCTCGAACGGCCTCCCTCTTATTGCCCTTCTCCTCGGCACTTTCTGCCCGACTGCGGAGACCTGCCAGAGCAGGCGCTTGCTGAACCGAGCGGATCTCAGCCGGAGCAGCATCTCCCTCCAACCTCTCCTCCGCGGAAGCGGGAAGCCCCAGCGCCAACGCCAACGCCAACGCGAACCCTCCAGTCGCGAGTGCGAGCCGAATCAAGCCACCTGCCTCTCCCAAGTTCGTTTCCTCCCCCTTCAGAGCGCCCCGTGGGTCACGAAGATCGGTCTAAGACTGCCCGTCTGTTGCCTGCTTCACATCGAAAATACCGCGGACGGGGCATCCTCTACGAGAAGGGCTCGCCCTTCTCCGCCTAAGAGAATACCCTCTTGGTTGGCGTATGCCGATCGTTCGGTCGAGCAAAAAGCGCATTCTGATCGTCCGGGAGAGTGAGACGTATGGACCGAAGCGAACCAATTGTGAAAAGGAATTTCGGTCCCTCTTCCGCGCTTCTCTTTTCGATCTTGACCCTATCCCTCAGCGTCGTCGCGAATCTCGGCCTGACCACGTCGGCCGCCGCGCACGAGCAGGGCTACGCCTTCGCCTACGCCGATCAACCGACCGCCACCTTCTACTCTCCCGCCGAATTCCGCTCGTATAACGACGGCGGCGGTGTCATCGAAATTACGCGCCAAACCACAGGCTCCTATTCCGTGTTCTTCGACGGAATCGAAGACCTGAGCTCCCACGGCGGAAACGTCCAGGTCACTTCGGCCGATCCCGAAACGCACTACTGCAACTCTGACGGCTGGAACGCTAACCAAGCGTCTGTGAATTGCTTCAATATCGCGGGCATCGCCGACGATGCTCGCTTCAACATCCTCTACCTTCGCCCCGACGACCATGCCAACGATTACGGCATCGCCTGGGTCAACGACTCGACCTCCAGCACCTCGACTCCGCCCGGCACTTGGCTCTATAACGGTGGCACTTCGCTCGGAACCACCGTCACCCGCTACCGAACGGGCCACTACGCGATTCGATGGGAAGGCCTCGACGCCATCGGAGACGGCCCGCGCATCGACCTCGTTACGGCTTTCTCTAGCAACGCGCGATGTCAGATCGACTCACCCCTGCCCGACGGGTTCAATGTCCGCTGCCACGGACCCGCCGGGATTGCCCGGGACTCGCGCTTCAATGCCCTGTCCATGCGAACGGAGGACACCACCGACGGTCTCGGTTTCGCACGCGCGGATAGCCCTTTCTCGAATAGCTACGTCATTCTGCCCAACGATGCCTACAACTCATCCGGAGCGGGCGATGTCACCTCCACGCGAATCGGTACGGGCGAATACCGCATTTCATGGGACGGCCTGGACAGCGTCGGAATCAACCTCGGCAGCTTGCAGATTTCAGCGGATAGCTTCTACGATCGCCTTTGCGGGGTCGCCAGTAGTGACGCCGACTCGGTCACGGTGCGCTGCGTGGACAGTCTCGGGAATAGCGCTGACTCCGCATTCCACGCGCTTTTCGTGAAGCCCCCCAAAAAGGTTTGGGCGAACCGCTACGGCTACGTTCGCGCGGATATGCCGACCACCTCCAGCTATTCGCTCGATGACGAATATTCAGCGAACCCCCTGAACTCGACCTCAACCATTTTCCGCACCACTACGGGGACGTACCAATTCGAAGCCACCGGATTCGAAGAGTGGGGCAACTACGGCCACCTCCAGGTTTCATCTTCGGACGCCTCAAACCGGAGCTGTCAGGTCAGAACCTGGTACGACGAAGTCGGCGAGGTGGCCTGTTATTCGTTCAACGGCGCCCTTACCGACACTCAATTCAACGCGCTCTACATCAAACCGGATACGGACCTTAGCTCCGTCGCCTACGCCTACGCGAATTCCCCGACGATCTCCAACTACATCCCGCAGCCCCAGGAAAGTTGGAACCCAGGAGGTGGGGTCATCACAGCATCCCGCTCCAGCACAGGCGTATACTCGATTTCTTTCGCAGGTCTTCAAAGCGTCGGATTTGGTGGAGGCAACGTCCAGGTCAGCGCTCGCAGCACCTTCCCCACGACCTGCCAAGTTGCCTCTTGGGGCTCGAACCTCGCGAATGTACGATGCTTCTCTCTGGTCTCAGGCGCTCCCCGAGACTCCGCCTACGCAATCATGTTTACGAAGCCCGAACCCAATCACGCCGCACTCGCATTCGCCTACATGAGCGATCCGACCTCCACGAACTCAACTCCGCCGTCCAACTTCGCTTTCAATTCGGGAGGAGGCACAGTCTCGGCAAGCCGAGCCATTGCCGGTATCTACACCCTCAACTTCCCGGGTTTCAGCGAGCAGGGGCTCGACCGAGGCACTGTTCTCATCACGGCTCACGGCTCAACCGCACGCGTCTGCAATCCTTCCTTTTGGTCTGGCGGACTCGTTTCGATTCGCTGCTACGACCCTGCGGGCAATCTCGCAGACAGCCGTTTCTCGGCCCTTTGGATCAAAGAAACGAATAACACGAGAATCGGCGAGAACTACGCTGCCGTCCCGGAGCCAGCATTCGCCAGTGCGATCGCGATCGGCCTACTTTGGATCAGCTTCGCCCGCGTTAGTCAGCTCCGGAGAAAAAAAGCCTGATCCGAACGGGAATCGAAGCTCTCCCCTCGACGACTCAGATCAACGCCCCTTGAACTCCGCGGCCCGACGCTCGACAAAGGAACGAACGCCCTCCTTGGCGTCTTCGCTTGCCAGAAGCGTTTTCTGGGTCGGACTGAGCGCTGCCACAGCCGCGTCGAATCCTTCCTGGATATAGCGTCGCGAAGAAGCCTTCGTCGCTTGAACCGCAAGCGGTGCACAAGCCGCGATTGATTCCGCGAGTTCGATCGCACGCGCGAGCTGCTGCCCGGCGGGCACCACCTCTTGAACGAGACCCACTCGCCTCGCCTCTTCCGCATCAAACTCATCGGAGGTCAGCAGGTGATACATCGCGTTTCCCCAGCCCCCTCGCTCGACGAAGCGAATGGTCGCGCCGCCGATCGCATGAATGCCGCGCTTCGGCTCTAGCTGGGAGAACCGGCAATCATCCGCAGCGACGACGATATCGCCGGCGAGTGCCAGCTCGATCCCGAACGTAAAGGTGATTCCCTGGACCGCAGTCACGATCGGCTTCCGGCAAGATCGACCCAACCCGCATACATCGATGCGATCCGTGGCGTCACCACTCCCCTCCCCCGACTCCATACGGCCGGTCCACTTGGGCAAGTCGAGGCCCGCCGTAAAATGGTCGCCATGCCCAAAGATGACGCCGACCCAGAGATCGTCTTCCTCATCGAGCCGAGTCATTGCAGCGACAAGCTCCTTCGCCATCGTCGGCGTATAGCCATTGTATTTCTCGGGACGATTCAACCCGATCAGCAGGATATGCCCGCGCACTTCCGTTGAGATCGATCCCTCTTCGCTGGACATGATTGCCGACTCCCTTGGTTTGCCTTGAGATGAGATGAGATGACGAGCGTCCTGCGTGCGCGCAATCGTTCCCCGCGCCAACGCTCGAGGAAGAGTCTAGAGCGCCGTAACGAAGATGCCCAAAACGAGCTAACCAATGTGGCCTGATCAGCACGCGCGAAAGGAAGAAACCATGCTCGAAACACTCTTCTCTATGAAAGATAAGGTCTGCATCGTCACGGGCGGCTCACGCGGCCTCGGCTTCTACATGGCCAAGGGCTTCTTCGCCGCAGGGGCCAAGCGCGTCTACATCACCGCCCGGAAAGTCGCCGAATGTGAAGCCGCCGCGGAAGAGCTCTCGGAGTTCGGCGAATGTGTTGCCCTTCCCGGCGACCTCAGCTCGATGGAAGAGATCCAAAGCCTGGCCGACCGCCTCGCGGAGCGCGAAGAATCCATCGATGTCCTCGTGAACAACGCGGGCTGTGGCTGGCTCGAAGACTTCGAATCGTTCTCCGAAGCGGGCTGGGACAAAGTGATGGACCTCAACGTGAAGTCCCCCTTCTTCCTCACGCAGGCTCTGCTCCCGCTTCTCAAGAATGGTGCCAGCCACGAGGCGACCGCTTCCGTCATCAACATCGGTTCGATCGCGGGGATCTGCGGAACGACGGATACCCTCTCGTACTCCCCGAGCAAAGCGGCGATTCATCAAATGACGCGAAATCTGGCGAGCCGCCTCGCGGACGACCATATTCGCGTCAACGCGATCGCCCCGGGCCGCTTCTTCTCAAAAATGACGGAGTATGCGAGCCAGAACGAAGAAATGTACGAGCAGGAGCTTAAGGTCATCCCGCTGCATCGTTGGGGAAGCGAGGTCGATATCGCGGGCGTGGCCGTGATGCTCGCGAGCCCGGCGGGGGGCTTTATGACGGGCCAAATCATCGCAGTCGACGGGGGCATGACGGTCGTGCGGTAGCCCGTGGCGCGTGGCGCCCACTGCGCGTAAGACGCGTCATCATGCGGCCCACCGCGTCACCTTGTCACCCCGTCCGCCGCACCCGAAGCGCATCAGGTGAGCGCAAAACCGTTCGCCGCGGCACGGCCGCATCGGCGTCTAAAAGCTCCATTTCCGGCAGCCGCTGAGCCAGCACCTCGGTGGCGACCGACATGTTCTTCTTCGCGAGATGCATGCCCGGACAGCTTTTCACTCCCCGACCGAAAACCAAGTTTGCCGGTTGTGACCGGTCGAGATCAAAATTGTCCGGCTGATCAAGTAGCGCTGGATCTCGGTTGGCCCCCGCAACCGCAAAAAGAACCCATGCGTTAGGCGGAATAGTAATGCCCTCGAATTCGACCGGAGCATCGCGACTCATCCGCGGCAGGACCGCAATCGGCGTCTCCCATCGCAGCCCTTCAGTGACCGCAGCGTCAATCAACCTCGGCTCTGCCACCACCCGTCGCCAACTGTCTCCTTGCGTCAGCAAAGCGTAGAGCAAATTACTGAGCGAGCCGTATGCCGTCTCGCCTCCCGTCGGAAAGAGCATCCGGATATGCGATAGGATTTCCTCATCCGTGAGTCCTTTTCCACCGACCTCCGCTTGCACCAACTCACTGATCACATCGTTCTTGGGATCGCGCCGCCGGCTTTCTACGATCGGGGCCAGAAAAGCCGAGAAGGTTTCCCTCGCCTCCATGGCTCGCGCTGCATCATCTCGAAAACTCAGTAGCGCCAGCGCCCAACCATGAAACTCGGCTTCGCGCTCGCGAGGAAGCCCCAGCATTCGGCTGATCACCAGATACGGGAAGCGCGAAGTAAAGTCTTCAACTAAATCGAACTCCTCGCGGTCTCCCAGCTCATCGATCAGCTCGTTCGCGAGCATCGCGAGGCCTTCCCGCTCGTACGCCGCAATGGCTCGCGACCGGAAAGCCGGCGTCGCCAGTTTTCGGTACCGCAAATGCTTCGCAGGATCTGCCTCAGAAATAAAACTCTCACCAATCGCCGGCGCGAAAGAATTCGCGTACATCAAATGCCCTGGAAAGCGCGCGTCGTCCGTGAAGGCCCGGGCGAGCGCAGCATGCTCCGTAATCACGAAGCAAGGTATGCCAAGAAATTTCGTCGGCTGCACAGGACCGCGCTCTCGAAAACCCCTCAAGGCGGCATGCAGCGCGGCCCCCGGTAGCTCATTCAGCGCGAAATCGATCTCCGCAAGGTCGATCTCTACGTCTTTCATCGATCCGCCTTGTGTCTACCCGAAACAGTCGACCCGAAGTCCGTTCGCGAGAGATTCCCGCGTCCCATATGCTTCAAGGTCCCTAGGCCGCAGCAATCGAAAAGACCAACCGACTGCTCGCCCAAAGATAGACGAAATCGGAGCCGCCATGTGCCCCTCGAGAAAAGAGCCGACCTCTCCTCAATGGCAACGCTTAGTCGCCTTCGCTCTAATCTCCGCGCTGTACTGCATGGGGTTCGCGGGCTGCGCTGACCGCCTACAAGTCAGCGGAGCAAAGCCCTCTGGTGAAGCGGTCTTCGCCGAGAACTGCGCAGTCTGTCATACCCTCCCGATCCTCTCGTCCATGTTTGAACAGAACCGAGGTCGACCGCCGGGCTTTGTCTACGACGCGATCACAACCGGCAATATGCGCCGAATGGGCGCGGGACTGGATGCCCCGAGCCGGCGAGCCGTCGCGGAGTTCTTTACTGGCGTGCAGTTCGATTCTCCCGAAGGCCGCCGCGATTTTCGCATCTCGCCCGACTGCGCCGAAGACCAGCAGGCGTTCGATTGGAACGACCGTGCGCACGTGAGCTGGGGCGGCGGCCCGCGGAATCATCGCTCCGTCAGCTCCGAACAAGGCTTCTCCCGCGACGATGTCCATCGTTTGCAAGTCGATTGGGTCGTGGCCTTTCCGGAATCTTCTCAACTCCGCTCCCACCCCACTGCCGCCGGCGGTGCCCTTTTCGTAGGGAGCCATAACGGGTCGGTGTACGCGCTCGATCAGGCCACCGGCTGCACGCGCTGGCATTTCAAGGCGGATACAGAGGTCCGCTCAGCCGTCACCATTGATTTCGATTCGGCTTCCCGCGAGAGCGCAAGCAAACCGTTCGTCCGGGCCGTTTTTGCAGACCGCGCGGCCAACGTCTATGCCCTCGATGCGACAAGCGGCGCCCTGCTCTGGAAGCAACAGGCGGACCCGCATCCAAACGCGGCGGTGACGGGGTCGATCAGTGCGACGCAAGGGATGTTATTCGTCCCGATCTCCTCCAACGACGATATCAACGCGCTTGATCCGGGCCAGCCCTGCTGCACCCATTCGGGAGCGGTCGTCGCGCTCGACATCAGGAGTGGTGAGATCCGGTGGACAAGGCGGACGGTCAGCGAAGCCCCTGTCATCACGGGCCGAACCGAACTGGGCACCGCCGTCTGGGGGCCGTCGGGAGCGAGCGTTTGGAACACACCCACCCTGGACCTCGAACGGCGACGGCTTTTCGTGGGCTCGGGGAACAACCACAGCGTGCCGGCGACGGCGATGAGCGACTCAGTTCTCGCCCTGGAACTTGCCACGGGCGAAGTCATCTGGACCTACCAATCCGTTGAAGGCGATGCCTGGAACGCAGCGTGCATTTACGGCGTCGGCATCAGCTGCCCCGATCCCGTCGGCCCAGACACGGATTTCGGGGCCACCACCATTCTCGGAGAAATCGATGGTCAGGACCGCCTCTTCGCGGGCCAAAAATCGGGCTGGCTCCATGCGCTCGACCCGGAAAGCGGCGAACGCATCTGGAAGATGCGAATTGCAAACGGCGGCGCCGAGGCCGGCATCCGCTACGGCATGGCCCTCCGCGAGGATGTTCTCTATGTGTCGAGCACTCATCAAGCCGTCGAGGGCGAAAAGGGCCCGAGGATTCAGCCGGGCGTCGTCGCGGTCTCCGCGCGAGATGGATCGACGCTCTGGCAGGCAAGCGGCCCGGCGCTCTGCGCGGCCATCGCTGCAGCCCCTGAAAGCTGCAACGGCGCCGTAACCGCACCTCCCCTTGCCATGGATGACCTCATATTCGCCCCTGGACTGGACGGGACGCTCTTCGCGATCGACCGTGACTCCGGCGAAACGCTCTGGGGCTTCGACACAGCCCGAGAATTCACGACGCTCAGCGGAAGAAAAACGGTCGGCGGGGGCCTCGCCGGCACGGCCGGACCGATGTTTGCTAACGGAAGACTCTACGTGAGCTCCGGATACGGCCAGGCCCAGCGTCCCGGTAATGCATTGATCGCCTTCTCACTCGCCCCATTGGGCGCAGCGGACTAATTTCTCGCCGCACGCACTCTCATCTCTTGGAGACCTCGTGAAGATCGAACCCTTCCGCGTTGAAATCCCACAAGCCAAGCTCGACGACCTCAATCGGCGCCTCGACCAAATGAACTGGCCTCATGATTTCGAAAATGAGGATTGGGGCTACGGGGTACCGCTCGCTCTCTTGAAGGACTTCGTTTCGACCTGGCGACATGATTTCGATTGGCGCGCTCAGGAAGCCAAGATGAACGCCTTCGATCATTTCCAAACCGAAGTGGATGGCCTGCCGATTCATTTCATCCATGAGCGCGGAAAGGGTCCCAATCCCCTCCCGATCGTGCTGAGCCACGGTTGGCCTTGGACGTTCTGGGACCTGAAGGACGTGATCCCCGCGCTCGTCGATCCCGCGGCCCACGGTGGCGATCACGCGGATAGTTTCGACGTCATCGTCCCCTCGCTTCCGGGCTTTATCTTCTCAACGCCGCTCGGTCGCAAAGGCATAGGCCCCCTCCGAACCGCAGATCTCTGGGCGAAGCTCATGACGGAGAACCTCGGCTACGAGCGCTTTGCCGCTCAAGGGGGCGATTGGGGCGCGCTCGTCACGACCCAGCTCGGCCATCAATACCCCGAGAACCTGATCGGAATCCATCTCACGAACGCTTTCGCGCTCCCCCCGTTTAACGGCGACCGCCCTTGGTCCATCGTTTCGGTCGGCGGAGGCGACGGCGATGATCCGGCCCTGCTCCCTCAACTCATCGACTACCAAAAAAGGTTCGCTGCGCATATCGCGACTCATGTCCTGCATCCCCAGACGCTGAGCTACGCCCTTCACGATTCGCCGGTCGGACTTCTCGCCTGGATGCTGGAAAAGCGCTTCAACTGGGGAGATTCCCGAGGCGATGTCGAGCGGCGCTTCTCCCGAGAGCATCTGCTCACCACGATGAGCCTGTACTGGCTGACGGACTCCTTTGTGACCTCGGTTCGCTACTACGCGGAAGCGGCCCGGGAGGATTGGACTCCGGCGCGAACGACGATGCCGCAGATCCCGACCCCGACCGCCCTCTCGTTCTTCGAGCACGATATGGCGCCGGGCAGCACGGATTGGACACGCGACTACTACGACGTGCGTCAGCTGCGTGTCCATTCCGAGGGAGGGCATTTTGCGCCCGCGGAGAATCCCCAGGCGGTCATCAAAGACATCCGCGACCACTTCAGAGCGTTGCGTTAGTCGAAGACGACCCTTTCTTATCCCTTCGCGAGGGCGGACTTAACAAGTCCAACGATCGCAAGAAGGCCACCACCGCCGACGCCACCACCGGCCACACTGCTCAGAATTCCGGCGATATCGGCCTCGCCGCCGCCGCCGAGCCCCAGGGAAGCCAGAACCGTTCCGCCGATGCCGCCGCCCAGGATACCGGCAATACTGTTTCCGATGGGGCCGAGGCTCCCTTCTTTGAGAAGGCCACCCGCAACGTTTCCGCCCACGGCGCCACTGATCAGCTGAATAATGAGTGCGATGTCCATGGTTCAAATTCTCCTGTGATTCGAAATCGAATCGTCGTGGGAGCGCTCCTCATGAGCGTCCCGCCAGCGAAGCCGGCCATTCGGATCTAACAATGCAATGTGCGCAATATCCGACACAAGAAATTCGAGTTTGTTAGGAAGGCCCATATGCGCCTCCTGACTTACAGTACAGGCCAGCTCCGCATAGGAAGCCCAGGGCTCGGCAATCCCTCGACGGCGCAGATACGACCCGGCGCAAGTTCGGTCGTAAAGATCGTACGCATATCGTCTCCCCCGAAACAGACGTTCGTTGGGTAGGCCCCTGCCCCGAGGTCGACTTCCTCAACCTGCTTGCCCGCTGCATCGAAGACGCGAATGCGATGGTCCATCGGACATGCACAGTAGAGCCGCCCTTCGACATCAAAGGCAAACCCGTCGCCGGGAGACTCCCCGGGCAGCTGCTCGATAAACCACTCCCGTTCGCCACTGGCCGGATCGATCCACAAGAGGCCCCGCCCTTCCACGATCAGTAGGCGCCCATCAGGGGAAAGCGCGACGCCGTTGTCGTATTCAAATCCGCTCGCGATTTCACGAAGTCCTGCCGAGGCGGAGTAGCTCCAGAACTTTCCGGGGCGCCCCTCAGACTCGACACCGCCATGGGGCGGTGGGTCTGTGAAATAGACGACTCCCTCGTCGCCTACGACGAGATCGTTCGGCGCTTGCAGACCTTCCTGCGCGAGCGTGATCACCTGCCCGTCTGGAAAAACGCGCTGCAGACCCGGCGGGCCCGGCCGGTACGGAATCTTCGACACGTCGAGGCCGAGATGCTCGGCGAAGCCCCGGAAGTCGATCCCGCCATTATTGCAAACGATGAACCCGCCGTCGCTCGCGCTCTGGCAACTATTGCAGCCACCCAGCACTTCCACGACGTCTTCATTCTGGCCGTTCGCGACATCGAATCGACGAAGCTTTCCAGGCGAGATCTGGGTGATGACCAGGGTGCCATCGGGGCACCAGACCGGCCCCTCTCCGAGGGGCGCATCCGTAGAGACGACTTCGTATTCCATGCCGAAAGCATGCATCAAGCGGGGGCTGCTCGCCGCTCGAAGTGCGCTTAAAGGTCGGGCAGCACCAACCGATAGATCCCGAATTTATCGTCGCCGTAACTCGTGACCGCCGCATAGCGACCATCCGCAGAGACGCCGACACCGTGGGGGAAGCTGAGCCTCGCGTCGGGGTTGCGAAGTGTCTCGACATAGCGCCCGATCACTCCAGTCGCCGGATCAATCTCGACAACCCGAGCCGTGTCATCGCCTTGCTGCGTAAGGATCGCATTTCGATCCGACCGCATAAGACTCACGTCCTCCGGAAAACGCAAGTCATGACGCCGGCCGGAACGAGAAATCGGCTTCGTGTCGATTCCCGTCTGGCTAGAGAACGCATAGGTCACCAAACACCCTCGCCGATCCCGAATGGACTTCTGCGTTGTGTTCGGCGCATAGCAGACGGCGACAAAATCATCACGAATCGAGAAGTCGATCCCTTTCGGCACCAGGGGATGAAGCGAATTTTCAAAAACCTGAAAGGGTTCGATCTTAATCGAAACACCTTCCTCCTCAACTTCGAACCGGAACAGACGGATGACACCGGGCTTGTCGATTGTTGTATAGGCGAGAAACCGACCACACTTCGAAAACGCGACACCGTGCGCTGTCCTGTCCTCACCACCCACTCTGGCAATCGGAGAAGTCGAGAGAAGGTGAGTCTCCGGATCAACGCTCAAGATCTTTACGTCACCGGGCCCCATATCCGTAATCGCCGCAAACCGACCGTCCGGCGAAAACGCAATATTCTCCGGTTTCTCGATCGTGGGTGCGTTATGCAGCGTCTGCAGGAGAGTCACTGCGCCCTGCCCCTCTCCCGGCGGGCGCGAAACGCGATAGGTATGAATCACATTGCCAAGCAGATTCGTCGTGGCCACGTAGTTTTCATGAAACCACGCAACGCCGCTGCAGGTGCCATACCGACGGCGGCCATTGCATTGCCAGGACTGGTAACCGCTCGGGTCCTGCAAAATCGAATCAGGCGTAAAAAAAACATCGGTCGGCGCGTGGGCAATCACGCTCGGAGCCGATTCTGTCGGCCTAAAGAGCCGACCCAAGGTCGGCCAACTCTGCCCTCCCCAGCTCCCGCCTGAAAACTCCCGAACGTATCGACTTCCGACTGCAGTTAGATTCTTGAACACATTGATCCTCAGCGATCGACCGACTGTCCCTCCCAGTCATCGTCAAATAGGGCCGCTGCATAATAGTCGGGCAAATTGGCTCTCGCCTCTTCGCCTACGGCGATGCCCCGCGCGACCGCCGGGCGGCTCCGCATTTGGTGATACCAGCGAGCTAAGTTCGGATACTGCGAACGATCCTCGACGCCGTGGAGTAAGAGTGGGATCGTCGATCCGATTGCCGCGATATCCGCAATCGAGTAGTCCCCGCAAATATATTCCCGCCCCTCAAGTCGGGCATCGAGCTTTGCATGCGCCTTCACGCTCGCGTTCGTGAAGAGAGCGTAGGTGACCTCCCCGTAATCCGTCTTGTCAAAAAGACGGTATTTCGGATCCGTATGAAACATCGCCCCGGGCCAGCTCAACGCCGTGCCGTAGCTGCTCACAACCCAAGCAAACCAGGTCTGAAATTCCGCGCGTTCTCGAACGCCGGCCGGAATGAGCCGCCCGGCTTTCTCGGCCAAATAGAGAAGGATCGCGCTCGACTCAAAAACGCTGATCGGCTCGCCACCCCCCACCGGATCGTGATCAATGATGATCGGAACTTTCTGCATCGGATTGCGCGCGGTGTGCTCCGGCTCGAACTGCTCACCGATCCCGATATTCACCGAGGTGAATCGGTAATCGAACCCGAGTTCTTCCAGCGCGATCGAGGCGCGCCAGCTCATCGTCGTGATGTATCCGAAATAGTCGATCAAGTGCTTCTCCTTCCAGGGCTAGGCCGAGCCGCTAGTCCATCCCGAGACGGACGAGCGATAACCAACCTAGAATAAGCAGGAGACCGCCGATCGGCGTGATGGGACCGAGCCAGCGCATCTTCGTCAGCACCAAGAGATAGATGGAGCCAGAGAAAAGCACCATACCCGCCGTCAGAAGCGAACCGGGGATCTTGATGTCTCGGCCTGCGTAGGACGCAAAGAGCGCGAGGGCGAGGAGCAAGACGCTGTGGAGAAGATGGTACTGGGCCGCCGTCGCCCAGGAAGCGAGCTGGTCGGGCGTGACACGGGCCTTCAGCCCATGCGCACCGAACGCCCCCGCGACGACCGCCAACATTCCTGAAACCGCAGCAACCTGGACCCACATGAAACGTTCCTCCTCGCAGGAACGTACCGCATCATGCCCGCTTTTCTTGCTACGCCGCCTCCTCCGCTGCGCCTTGACGACCCCATGCCAATCGAGCCAAAAGAGACAGACCGAAGAACAGCGAGACAGGCAGTCGAGGCTCGGGCACTTCGACAGGATCACATGCGAGACCGATTCCGTTCGAATCCGTATCTTCCTGCGCCAGGGAGCAAAAGCCCCAGGCCCCGCCGCATTCAAGTGAAGCGGTACACGCCATCCCCAAAGAACCCGGATCGCCAAAGACGCAGGTTCCTCCAAGCGGCGCATTCGGGACTGCGGAACAATTATCATGAAAATCAGGAACGCCATCGGTGTCGAGATCAGGCTGTCCTGGCCCATCCGTCATGAAGACGCGGAAGCCGAGATCGTCTTGCTCGCTCGCCTGCGGGCGCGATAGCCCACCCGCAACACTCACCGCGTTCAGATCGTCTCTGAACGAACCACCTCGAACGCGGCGGGGCATGCCTGCTCCTCCAGAGGCCGGCGATTCCGTCCACTCCCCGACATTGCCTCCCTGGTCATACGTGCCGTAGAAGCTCGTCGAGCCCGTCGATGCGACGTTCACCACCTGCCCCGTGAGCCCATTCCAGTATGCCCCGCCCTTGTAGTTGACCGTGCTCGAACTCGGGTTCAGCGTGTTGCCCTTGGGTGAAGCGGCAACGGCCCCTGGCTCTGTCTCGGCCTGCGTCGAATAGGTCGCGTAATTCCCGGCACCCGCTCCCAAATAGAAGCCCGCCTTGACCCATTCATCCTCCGTCGGCAGAACGTATTTCGCACCCGCCGTGCGCATCGGGAACGGACTCCCACCGAGGTTGTAGCTCCCGTCTTCCGTCACCCCCGGTCCGGCGGGGAGATTCGGGCTCCCATTCTCAACCCAGTTCACATAACGAGCCGCGTCCAGCCAAGAAACGAAATTGACTGGTTTAGTCTCCATCGAGAAGTGCGGCTTCACCGAATAGGTGTAGTTCCCTGACGAGCCACTTCGAACAATTCCCCCACGCGGATCGGTCTCCATCGAGGGCGAGTACAACGCGTAGGGATCTGAGGCGGCCACGCTATTCAGAAACTGGACATAGGCAATATTCGAAACTTCGGTTGTCCCCGCTTCAAAGACGTAACTCACGTCGCCGACCGCGTATTCGGGATGCGGCGGATTGCCCGTGTCTCCCACCTGTACAAACGCAGGGATCATCGCCCCCGGCGCGCTTGTGATCGGCGTTGGCTGCGACGGTCTCACACGAATCGTCATGTTATCCGGCAAGCTTGCGCCAAAGCCGTCGTTCACTACGAGGTCGAATGAATAAGTCACATCACCGTCCTCCGGCAATACGACGACCCTCGAGAGAGCGGCATCGCCGCCATAGAGCGAGATGGACGGACCTGCGGTCTGCGTCCATTGATAGGCAAGCGGATCACCATCAAGATCGAAACTCCGCGTCCCATCCAACCATGCTTCAGCCAAACTCGTCGGATCAAGCAATCGATCAGGACCCGCATCGGCAATCGGAAGGCGGTTTGCTGGCGCCGGAAGATCCCCGAAGTAGGCGGGGATCCAAGTCGCCGGTGAATTCTCATCACCGCCGATCGGGAAGGTATCGCTCACCGTATTCACACCGCTCCGGATATGATTCAGCTGCAACCGCGCAGCGTGATCCCAGCCGCCCACGGCGGCTTCGGCGATCCTAAATTCGGCACTCCATCCGCCCACGTTGAGATCGATCTCGACGTAGACATCGGGCGACGGCGTCGAGCTGAGCTCGAAGACATTCGCTCCGCCTCCATCCGGCTCCAGCTGATACGCAAACCCTTCGTCGTCGACCAAAAACGCACGGTCGCCCATTTCCGGTGTCGAATCCCCGCCTCCGTCGATCTCGAAACGAACGCCCACACTCACCGGGGCTGACGATATGAGCGGACCACGCTCAACATCGCTGAAGCAAACATAAAGATCGTCCGCCGAATGCACGAGTCTCGCCTGGACAACGCCCCCACCCGACAGCGGGATCTCAACGAAGGTCGCGCCCTCATACGCGGGATCGCCGCAGATGCCGTCCAGCGTCGGCGCCGCTGATTCTGGAACGAGCAACGGATCCACCTCAAACGCGAGACTCGCGCTGGCCGTCCGATTCGTGGCGTCCGTCCCGGTCAAGTCCACGGAATAAGCGCCAGGCAAGAGTCGTCCCAGGGTCAGCGTCTCTCCCGTCCCCGCAGAGGACTCGGGTCCAGAAACTTGCCAATCAAGCGCACTCCCGGAAAGAATCCCCTCTTCCGCATCAAGTCCCCGCCCCAGCAGTTCTACACGTTCGCCAAAGGCAAATCGGCCTCCATCCTGAATCCCGGAGACAACAACCAGAGGATCATGATCATCCACCACGAAGGGCGCACTCTCGACCGTCGCCGTATTGAATCCATCGGTCGCCGTGATCCGCACGCGCGCGCCCGCCCCGCCTGGGAGGAGCTCCGTCGGGAAGGTCGCGGAGAGCCCCGGATAATCCATCCGAAGCGTCTGCCAATCGACACCATCCGGGCTGTACCAAACAACGAAATGCAGAGCATCACCGTCCGCATCCGAAGCCGTCCAATCCAGGCCCAGCGTCTGTTCCACCGCGTCAACAACCGGCGGCGAAAGATTCAAAACGGGCGCATTCGCCGAGGGCGTTAGAACCGTCACAAGGGTCGTATCCGAAAAGAGTCGAATCTTCGCCGCGGTCGGCGGGAACGAGAGATACTGCGCGAAGGTGCTTCCCTCGTCATCCGTATCGCCGCGGATCGGAACCCCGACAGTCGCCAATTCAACATCCGAACCATCGACGATGACGAACCGCCAATCATTTGTGAGTTCCGCATCGAAGGCATCCGAAGCCGACTGATCGGCCTGCCCGGGATCGTACTGCCCCTCTTCGAGAAGATATGCCATTCCGATTTCAGCCTGAAGCGTCGCCTCGTCGATCTCTCCGCGAATGAGAAGCTGTGGCCCCGATGCGGCGCTCCCGGATCCGAAACCAAATGCAGTCGCGCCCAAGGCGATCAGATCGTCCAAGATGTTCTGGTAGGTCCACTGGGAGACCCAGCTCGGATTTCCGTACGACATCATGTCGGCGCTCGTCGTAGGAGCGATCGGCCTTTCTCGGAGGACATCAAAGCCGAAATGGGAGAACGGCGAAAGCAGATTCCCATCGCCGATCATGCATGGATCGAAAGGTGGCATATCGATCCCGCTCCCCGGGCTACCGCAATCAATATGCTGTCGACCGTGGTTGTGCCCAATCTCGTGGGCAAGCGTTGCCCCGCCCGAGGGTGAATCTTGACTTAAGGGCGGTGAGTTGATGTCAAAGGTTGCCTCCGTGATCAGCGAATTTAGGCCGACCGCGCCCCGCCCTGCCCATGCCCAATTCGTATCGGGATGAACGGCCCCCACCCAATGCACATCGGAACAGCCGTCGGGATCCGGAGTCGTCAGTTCCCACCAGGCAACCTCCTCAACGGCCTCAGTGTCTCCCCTTGGTGCGTCCTCGCTTCGATCCATCGGAAACGAAAACGGATAGGAATTGGAAACCAAAATTGGCGCGTAACAAATGAATGGAAAACACGGAACCCAATTCCACTCCGGCTCGAAGACCTGATCTCGGATGGGGACGGCACTGAAGCGGGACTCCAAGCCCGTGATCGGCAGTAGTGTCGCCGCTCGCTGTTCCATCGCCGCGAATCCCGCGCGCCCCGCAACGGGCGACCACAAAGGAGCCCCCGCGACGTCGACCGGCCTGACCTGCAGACACGATTCAAGCTCCGGACGAAAGACAGCCGGAAGTACTGAGGTAAAGACGTTATTCTCCAGCCCCTCGGTCTCCGGCAAAGACTGGTTCGGATCGACGGTCATCTCAAGCGTAATCGACCCTTCCGTCGTCCAACTCTCGGGTAGCTCCCAGAGAAAACTTCGGTCCATATTTCCCCGCGCCACGGCGAAATCCTGAGGCAGAGTCACCCGCGCATTGTTCTCACTGAACAGCGGCGAGCCCGGCAAGGGCACACCATTCCGAAAGCCCGTCAGACTCGCACTAATCGAGAAATGTGTTTGCTGCCCCACGTTCGTCGGCAGCCCTGGGTAGCCACGTACATAGGTCCGCTTCCCCGCCGCAAGCGGAACGTCTTGAAGAAGGCTCTGCGTGTTCTGTACGACTTCAAGTCCCAGCGCCGAAAAATCAACTTGAACAGAGGGAGCGTCGGTCGGGATCCGCACGACTCCGGTCGGGTTCACGTAATAGACGAACTGGTCGTCACTCGCGAGGTTCGCCCCGCCCTGGGTGTTGAGGTACTGCGTCCAGCTTGTAATCCCTGAGCCGGAGATCTTCCTTCGCCACTGTGTTCGGTCGGTGATCCCGCAGATTGGACTGCAACTCACAAGACCGACAGAGATATAGACATTGGCATCCTCGGTACTAGGCACATCGGAATCCGTCGCCACCGAAACAACCTGCCCCTGAGCCGCCGCTGTAAACAACGTCGTCGAGGAACCATCGACAATCGCAATCTCTTCAAGGCGCCCTGCGGCGTCGCCGATCGCGGGCGTCTCGTTCCCCACCGCGGCGTAGACCGAAACCGTTCGAGTCAGTCCGCCAGGCAGAGCGAACTGCGTCACGGTGTGTAAATCGAAATCGGCCACGCCCGTTTCGAGCGTCGAGATGGTGCTGCTGAACCCTGAATCTCGAAAGACTTTGAGAGCCCCGTTCGCTTCGAGCCATACAAGGCCCAGCAGATTATCCAAACTCCCGGCGTCGTAGCGCGTCGCCGCCATTTCGATCGGCCTTGCCCCGAACGCCGTGAACACGATTTCAGCCGGACCACCCGCCGTAGGAATCCGCAGCATCGTGATGCTCGTCGTCGTTGCGTTATAACGCGTCCAATAGAGATGGTCTTCAAATACGATGAGCGGCGTACCGAGTTCACCAAGTAGAGCAGGACCCTGGGGTGAAACATCAAGCGCGATATTCGGATCCCCCGTCCCCTGAATCGTCGGCTTCCGAATCAACTCGCCGTCATGAACGAAGTAGATGTAGGCACCGTCCCGGACGACCTGCCCATATGTCGGATTCGTAACACACTCGCGCTCGATCGTTCGGCCAGTGGTAAACAGGCTCTGCCGATAGCGAACGTATCCCTCGTTGAAGATCTCAGCTTGGCATGCTCCCGTGCTCCACCATGTAATGCCGTTTCCCTGCAGACGAAAGCCCGCAACGCCGGACGAATCCGAAACAACATTCACTTGAGCCCGCGCAAACCCCGCCGCGGCAAGCATAGAGATAAGGCCAAGAAGCGCGATCAAAAAAGAGACAATCGACTTCTGCCGAGATTCAGATAAACGCATGATTTTCCCTTACTCTATGAACGAAATGAACTCGGTCCCCTGCTTCGAATGGCGACGAAAGAAATGCCCGTCATCATGCAAATCAGGAGGGCTATGCCGACCGGCGAGAGACCGGGAACCGCAGGTACGCCATCCAAAATCTCAACGGGAAGGGAGATCACATCGATCGACCCGTCGCCGTCCACCACCGTCAAGCTGACGTTGTAGATGCCTGGATTCTGAAACGTGTGCGTCGGGCTCTGCTGACTACTGCCCCCCGAGCCGTCGTCGAAATCCCAAGTCCATCCCACGACGCCATCAAAGGCGGTCGACGCGTCCGTAAAATTCACGAGCGACGGCGCAGCGAAGTTGACCGAAGCGTGCTGGAAGTTGGCGATCGGGACGCTGTCGGTCACGACGACGAGGCTCGTTGCGACGCCTTCTAACAGGACCGTATCTGTGACACGCACCTCAGCCAGGTAGCTGCCATCACTCGGATAGGCATGCATCACGCTGGAAAGCGCAGCGCCAGAAGTCGTGTCGCCGTCCCCAAACGCCCAGGCGTAATTCGTGATCGCGCCATTTGAGCTCGAAGCCGTCGCAAGGAAGGATAGGCTGGCCCCCTCCTCGACCGTGTAGGGGCCATCGAGGTTCACGATGGGCACCTCGCCGAATCCCGTCACGGTGATGGTGCGCTTCTCCTCGGGCAATGTTCCCCCGATATCGGTCGCGAAAAAGTTGACGACGTAGACACCCGGCGTTGCAAACAGAACCGGGCCTGGATTCGCACTCGTCGAATTCGGTGCTCCACCCCCGAAATTCCAGAGATAAGTCAGCGCCAGAGGCGAGGCGAGCTCCGTCTTAATGCTCGAGAAATCGACTGTCGTTCCTGCATAGATGCGGAGATTGGAGACAGGCGTGCGGATATTCGCGTAGCGCAAGCAGGCGTCCCCAACGCCATCCCCGTTGCCATCCAACTGGTTCGGATTCGGCGTATGCATGCAATTGTCGATCGCGTCTTCGAGACCGTCCCCATCGCTATCCATGACCATGAACTCGGTTCGCAGACATCGATTGTCTTTCCCTTGCGGGCAAGGGTCGCTTGAATCCAAGAGACCATCCTCGTCCGTATCCTCTAGGGCCGGATCGGAAATTCGGTCGATCAGCCCACTCAGCTCGGCTTCGTTGCTCAGGCCGTCGCCATCGTAGTCGGCGGCATAATCGAAGAGCGCCGCGGGCGCCGGGAAGAGCACCAGCTCCGCGAGCGAATACTGGGAAAGTAAACGTGCCAGATAGCGTGCCGATCGATTACCACTGACGGGGTTGCCTTGGACATTCCCTTGTTCAGGGGCTTGAACTAAGGCGGCCGCAGCACGCGTCGTCGTCGGTTCAGTGAAGCTAGAAAGGTCCGCATAGAAGTCCTCCAGCTGCTGTCCGAAGGGCGCAAGAATCCCGCCCGTCTGAAAGAGACTGGAGAGATCCGATCGAAGATCGGCAAAATCTCTCACACTGCCATGCGCAATCCCAACCGCGTCATCCAGCTCGGCTTCGACGTCGCGGTTCATCTGCGCCATCAGCGCATGCAGAGCCGTCTTCGGTCTTTCAGAATTCGGATTGCCGAGCAGAATCGCCCCGCCGCCAGCGAGATCGTCGAGCCACGCCACCAAGCTATCCATCAGAACAATTTCTCGCCCACTCTCCGGCGTCAGATCCGCATTTCGATTCTGTACGAGGACCGCGTCCAAATAGTCGACATAACGCATCTTCCATTCATCGACGGTCGTCCAGGAAATCGCGTTGGCGTCCATCCACGCCTGGAAGGCGTCGAGCTGTGCATCAGGAGCATCATCGAGCCATGCGCGCATCACCCGGGCATCAGGAACCGGTTCGGGCCCCGGGCCCGGATAGGCCCAATGCCGCGTCCGCATCACCAAGGGCTCTCCCGCCGGAACCCTGATTTGCGGGAACGTCGACGCGAGTGGACCGAAGATCTCAGCGAGCGGTGTCCAATAGATATCCATCACGGTCAAGTCGCCGTTGTCCTGGAGTGGGATCAACTTCGCGCTGTCTTGGTAAATGCCGCCGTCGATCAGATATTCAACTTCTGTCAGGCGCGTCGCCGTAGGGAAGATCGCCACGTCGTTCGGATCCGTCCCGCGCCGGAGTTCATCGAAATCAGACCAACCGTCGCCGTCCGTGTCCGTGGGCTCGCTGAGGGGATCGTTTGGATCTGAGCCGCGGATCACCTCTTCGAGATCGCTCCAGCCATCCCCGTCCGCATCGAAATTCTGATCCTGCGAAAGCGGGTTCAAGCCGAGAGATTGCTCGACGAGGTCCGGAATCCCGTCGCCATCGGTATCGCGATAAGGATTGTCTGCCGCAAGGGTTAACGTGATCGTCGGCGCGCTCGCACTCGTCGTTTCAAAGGAAGTCCGTCCCCCCTGCTCGGACCAATACGCGATCTCATACGTGCCATTCGCAACGAGATGAAAGCTCACTTCATTCGCGGCGCTCACGGGGGGATCCGTCCCAACTTGGTAAAACGCAACCGGAGATGAGCCCCCTCCTGCGGGGTCTGGAGCGCTGACTCCTGTAATTCGGACGTTCACGGTCCGCTTAAACCCTTGGCTTGCTTCCGGCTCGATCGTGACGCCCGGAATTCTCCGATTCGTGCCGCCGCCGGCAGCCCAAAGCGGCGCGTCGAGTCCCATAATCGAGACCGAGGGGATCGCAAGCGAGATCATCGGATCGCTGCTCGCCGTTTGATTTACGAGGGCCGCTGCCGTTCCCGTCGCGGTCGAAGCACTCTCCGTACCACCCAGTTCGTCAGTTACCTGAACACTCGAGCCGGAGACCGTCGCGCCGACCGTCCACTCCTGCCCCAGAAAGGAATAGCTCCCCAGAAGCAACCCCTCGTCATCGAGCAACCAGACATTGGCCGCTTGCGCGTCGAAGATCGGGGACGCGTGGACACCCGCGCTCGGTAAGAGAAAGAGAATCAGTAGAACGATCTGCGACGCCGGAGTCCGCTTCGAAATTCTCATTGTGCCTGCACCCAATTGCTGTTGCGATAACTCTCGATCTCACCGCGAGAATCGAAGTAGACGAACTGATACCGATACCAGCGCGACTGGATATGCGGAGAGCGGTCGAGGAAAACCATCTGCGGCCCTGACCCTGACCATGGATGTGGGCTCGTGAGCTCGACGAGCTTCAGGAACGGATCCGAGAAAAGCTGCGTAACGGCGCCAAGCGTCACATCATGACAAGCGACATGATCGATGAGCGGCGAGACCTGCTGAAACTCAGACGCGTCCGGGTCATCCGGCATCGAGCCCGATTGCCGATAGGCGACGAAGCGAAGCGGCTCGGTCCTACTGGAGAGAACGGCGCTGCAAAAATCGTTGCAATCCGAAGCAAAGAAGCCAGTCCCTGGATTCGGGATGCATCCTCCGCCCGTGGACTCGCCGGAACAGGTTTCGCCCAAATAGCTCGGCTCGCCGCAGCTCCCAAAGCTCGCGATCGGATCGCCCATGCCGATCACGATTCGCTGATCCGCCTGGAAATAGCTCGCTCGCAGATCGGATCCGCCCTGGCTCGGGGAAGCGATCTTGGGCCACGGCATATACTCAGGATATTCGACGCCCGCGGGCAGCCGCAAATCACAACGCCGCGGCGACCAATCCGAAATCTCCCCGTCCCGGGTCACAGCGCGCGCTCGAAAACACCACTCTTCCTGTTCATCGCCCACCGGCGCTGGCGTCGGCAGAAGAATGTTTTCAGCGCGAACGCCGTCACGCGCCGTTAGCCCATCATGACTACTGAAGACGGTTTCGACCTTCGAAGCCCCCGCCTGCCGCCACTCGAGCAGCGTCCCTGCGACGGGCTGCTCCGGCGGTACGAACTGCATCGTTGCGTCCTGATTTCCTACACCGAACGTAAAGGAAACCGCTTGGGGGGCGTCGGGCGCAATCGTCGGCAAATGGAAGCAAGGGAAATAGGTTTTTGCCGAGACGTTATTGTTCTCATCTTGCAGCGTGTACGAAAGACAGATCTCACCCGAGAGCCCTGGCAGGTTGAGTCCTGGAAAAGGGTCCGGCGCACAATGCGTGGCCACCTTGTAACTATTTTCACCGATTTCCTGGTAGATCGTCGTACACAGCGTGTCGTCGGCGCAGGTATTCTCGACCAAAGGCGGTCCGGCCAAGGTCTCGCCGTGGCGGACCGGGCGGTCTGTACACACTGAATCCAATACGCCGGTCCCGAGCGGACAAACATCTTGCCCCTGGTCATAGAGGTCGCTCCCGAGCAGCGTCCCATTCGAATCGTAGAATCGAAGCTCGAAATCCGAAGCGGACACGCAGGTCGGCAAGAGCGAACCACATTGATCGTTGGACAAAGTCGCCGTGCGATCTTCGCCGGCGGCCGGATCTCCGGTAACCGGCTGAGTCACAAGAACGGCCTGCCCCGTGAAGGGGTCCGTACAACTCACCTCGATATAGGCGGCGGCTTGCTCCGGCGTATCGTCGCGGGCGGTGACCGGATCCGCTGAGGGCTCGGGCGGGATAATCGTAACGCCGTACTCGCAATCCTCTCGCGTCGTGAGACCGATCTCGCCGCAATCGTCGCGCTGGGGAAGCGCACGGTCATGAAAGAGACCTCGGACAGGCGCCGACAATTCACTCAGCTTCCGCTCGCCACCCGGCAGCTCCGTATATGCAGCCACGCGGTACCAGTAGATCGTATCCAGCGGTTCGCTCGGAACATGGGTGTCGATGAACTGCATCGCCACCCGACCGCTCGGACGTTGAATTTGATCCGGCGACTGATTCGTCTCGACTTCTCCCACGAGACGGCTTTGGCTTGGGTCGGCTGGAAAGAGTCCGGGCTCGCACGCCTCCGCGGGAAGCGTGAATCCCGAATCCGGCGCGCCGACGGCATCGCGCTCCAGCGCATCACTGTATCCGTCACCATCGCTGTCCTGGAAGCGCGTCGCCTCGCCCTGGCTCTCGAACCGGTAGACGAGATATTTTTTGACATCGAGCTCGACGCTGATCTGCGGATCCGTCTCACACTCGCCGCCCTCCGGCACATAGCGAAGTTCGCGATCGAAACGGGCCGTTTCAAGATTGCAGTAGGTCCGGTCGAGCTTGTAGTCATTATGAAAATTGACGACGTTGACATGATCCCAAACAACGCGGAGCTGCGGCGCGTCGTTCGGGATTTGTAGATCCACAAAAGTCTTGGACTCGGTGGTGATGTTCCAAGGCGCGGGCGGGCGGAGTTTGTCGGGAATGACGATCGCCGCCGAATGAGTCGCCCCGTAATTGCCCGTAAAATCTCGCGCAACCAGATAAAACGGGACCTCGTCCCCAGGCTTCAACCCCATCGCCGCCACTTCCGGCGCGGTCACGAGCATATGGTAGTAGGGATCGTTGTAGCCCGTGTACTGCTGGCCGACCTCATCCGTCGCGACGTTCCCGGCAATCACGATGGGAACGTTGTTCACCTTGACCAAGCCAGGGATCGACACGTTCCCCTCCGCGTCGTGAGGCAACACTGAAGCCTCGCCCTCGATATTGCGAGGCGTAAGGGTGCAGCCTTCGCAAAGCGGTTCCGCCGCTCGGTACAGGTCGTAGCCCGAAATCATCAGCGCCGAACCGTAAATATCGCTGAGGTTATTCCCGGGATGATCCCAAGTCAGCGCCAGCGCGCCATGGCCCTTCGCGCCCTCCGGCGCATCGCAGCGACCGATCGGAACCTTCCTCAAATTCACCGCTTCCGGAATGGGTTTGCGAACGCCGACGTCGACGCTGACCTGTCCGACCTTCACTTCGCTCACACCGTTGCTGGCATAGAGCGTGTAAACGTGGGTGCCGACCGGAGCGGTCGTATCGATGAAGGCGCGATAGCGAGCACGGGCGACATTAATGTCGTTTCGAGACGCGAAGAACGTCCAGAACCGTTCATAGGAATCGGGCTTCGTCGGGTCAATGAGTAGATTAATCTGGGTCGCGAAATTCCCTTCCGTGATGCCCGCTTCGAGATAGTCCTCGAGCGACCGAACGATCTCCCTGCGGCGACGATCTTGCCCAGGTTCCAGATACAGCGCCGCAATCTGAGGCGCGTCCATCACCGCGTGCGGGGTGGTGAAATCAGCGATCGGCGTCGCGCTGGGCGTCCCTGCGTCGCGCTCGATCCGCAGTTGAAGAACATCGTCGGGCAAGTTCCCTTCCAGCGCGTCCCAGCGCAGATAGACAACGTCGACGCCCGACGCCTCCGCAGAAATCGAGCCCCGAGCCGCGGTCGTCCCTAAGAAATAGAGCTGCTCACTCTGTGCGAAGGCTGCCCCTGGAAAGGTCGAGAAAACGAAGAGCGACAAGAGCAGCCACGCCACCTGAAGAGGCATCCATCTCGCGCGAACCCCGCTCTCAAACTCGCTCGACAACCTACGCGCCCTCGCCTGCTGCATCCCAGATTGCTTCATTCGTCGCATCTTTCGCATTAGTAGATCGCCCCAAACTCAGGCGCCCCAAGATTCCAGCTGCCCTTATACGTCGCTTGAAATGATGCATCCCCGGTCGCGCAGAAATCATCCTGCCGACTCTTCGGCACGTCCGTCCAAGTTTGCGGATCGCAGTCGAAGCCGAGCCCCCCCACGACGAAGCCGTCCCCTTGGAATTCGAATTCGCCGTCGTTGGACTGCATAAAGGTTGTGATCTGGCCCTTGATCGCGACAAGACAAGCGCCCTCACCCCAGACGCCTCCGCCGACGATGCCTCCCACTTTCAGCGGCGGCCCCGCCAACACCCACATCCCCGCATCCGCGCTGGCCCCGATCGTGAGTAGACATCCAACGTTGTAAATCGGAATGCTCGCCGAACCGCGCACGAAGGCGCCGTTAAAGAAGTCGGCGTCGATAAACTCCGCTGCCTGGGGATCAAGCGCCTGCAAGATGGACGCATCGCAGGTCTGCCCGACGAGGAAGGCCACCTCCATTTGAACCTGATCGAAGCGCGCTCCCGCTCGGGCGCCCGCGTAGCCCATCATGTCCCCCGCCCCCGCGTGGAGCTGGACGTCGTAGATCGTGAACGCTTCGAAGTCGATTTCGCCCTCCGTCACGATTCCCCCAAAAAACGCCTCCGGCTCCGGATCTACGTCGGGATACTCCCCGACCAGCGTGAAGCCGACGTAGAGTTTCTTCAGCATGATGTCCGCGGCACCGATCTCGATGGGGATATTCGTCACCGCGATCACCGCGTCCAGACGACTCTCCGGATCATCTACATCGCAGACCGTTCCGGTATCCGCAGTTCCCTTCGCACTCCAACTCGTGACATCGAGGGAGGCGCCGTAGGTCATATCTGACTCGTCGGTATCGCCGTCCTGGCTGAAGCTCGCCGAAACATGGAGACGTTCGAGTTGGTCTCCCGAGATCAAGGCGAATCCGTCAAGGCCTGCCCCTGAGAAC
Organism: Myxococcota bacterium; assembly: GCA_045106235.1. Lineage (GTDB taxonomy): Bacteria > Myxococcota_A > UBA9160 > UBA9160 > UBA4427 > UBA4427. The sequence goes on along the minus strand of JBGCEJ010000006.1, from coordinate 198,304 downwards.
CCCCAATTATCGATCGCACTCGTGGCGGCGGCGAGCGTGTCATTCACTACCCCCTCGAGTTCCATGAAGAGGTCCGCCAGCAGAAAGTTGAACTGGTCGAGCATCATCATCGACAGCCCATTCATATCCGTCCCGATTTCGGCCAGATACATATTCGCGATGTTATTCACTTCCTCGACCGCAGCCGAATTCATGATCGCGCCGACGAGCATCTTCTCGAGCTGTTCAGGTGTTGTCATCTCCGTCGCCGCTGCCGCGGGAGCCAGCGCAGCCTCAACGAGACCCACAACCGCGCCGACCGCCGTACTCGCCGCATCGACGCCTGAATCGTTCAGCTGTGTCACAAAAGACGTGCCCTGATAAAAGGGATAGGACGTCGCCTGCTGAAACGCGTCATTGAGCCGGCCCTGAAGCACAGGCACCGAGCTTGCTGAGCTGTAATTAAACGGCTCTCCCGTCGCCGCAGCCTTCGCCTGGCTCTGCAAATCCGCGAGCAACACCTCTGCCTGCTCCACGGAATCGTTCACCATGTTCAACCGGGTGACCAAGAGATCGAGCGCCGAGCTGAGCCCACCTTGCGTCTGCTGGAGACTCGAAATGCCCTGGCGGACTGCGCCCGTCGCAGACAGCTGCTGCTGGAGGACAGTCAATATCCCCGCTCCGGGGCCCGGCCCAGGAGCCGTCAGCTCGTTCAGCATCCCCCCCGGCCCATCGATCACACTGCCGATCGCTTGATTCGCCTCGTTGAGGCGCGCGTCGACATCCTCTAGAAGTTCGAGAATATCTCGCTGTGCGCCCGCGACACCGTCGATGTTGACGTCACTGACGGACGAAATGAGTCCGGAGAACTGTTGTAGATCGATGACGCCTACGGCGCTCCGAACTTGTGCGATCGCAGAACGCGTGTCGTCGATCGTCCGGACGACCGGGTTCGAATTACCAATTCCCGCAAGATCAGACCCGTCCAGAAATTGGACCACGTCATCCAGCGCCGCCGCCGCTGTATTGATCACGGCGACACTTTCAGAAAGCACGTTCGTGAAATCTCCGTTCAGATTCTGCGCCGTATTCACCGCGTCACCGAGGCCGCTTTGGAAGGTGCCGAGGCCAGGCAAGAGCACATGCTCAATCTTGTCCGCCAGCTCGTTCAACCTGTCGACGCCTTCCTGCGTAATCGTGGGTGGCGAGGCCGACGCGGCAACCAGAAGCGGCGGCAGATCGTTGTAGAGCTCAGCGACAACCTCGGCGAGTTCCGGCGTCAGCGGGGCAGGCAAATCGTTCACCACCGCATTCAATTCCGAGGTGATGCGCGCCGCCGCCTGCGCGGGGAGCGACCGAACCCCCTCGAGTCCCCCCGCCAAGCCCGTGATTTCACTCGCCGCCTCGGAAACAACGACTTCAATGGCCTTTTTCATCACCTCGCTGAGACCGGCCCCGAGAATCTCATTCATGAAATTCATTCGGTTGATGAAGCTGTTCTCCCCGTTGTAAAGCAGATCCCCAATCGGCCTTCCCAGACCGAAGCCGTCCAGAAAGCTGTCGATCTCCGCGACACTGTCGGGATCCGACACATCGATATGAATGTCGACGTCGAGATCAAAGTTCGCGCTCGCTCCGAAGCTGACCTTCGTTTTTTCGGGCGTCACGAAATCCGTCCCCGCCTCAAGGTCGAGCACGACAACGTTGTAGGAGTTCTGAATGCCCTCAAAACGCGGCATGAGGTCATCCAAGGATTCCTGATACCCGTGGCCATCTTCGTACCGAATCCAGAAAGTCTTTTCGGGGATCTCCCACCCCGTCGCGCCCCAAACGTATTGCGCGCTGAGGTCGACACCATCTCCCCCATCGTTCATCATCGAGAGCGCCTCGCTATGCACGGTGTTCATTGCGTCCATAGGCATGGTGGGTAGAGCGGCCCCCGCATCCACCACGATCGACTGCTTGCGCGAAGCCAAATTTTCGTTTCCAAGCCGCGCCTTGACGTTCAAGCTCTCCCAGAACGGCAGCCCCAGCGTCCCCGTGACCTCCCACCAGCCCTCGTCCTCCCCGTGGTGGCCAAGTTCGACACCTTGGTTCAGCGCCACATCGAAGCCGACGTTCTCGCCGGTCGCGGGATTCTCGGGCCGGTCCAGATGGCGTTCGGACTCGCCGGTAAAGTTGGCCATGCCCGGCGTGCCGTTCGCATACCACTGCGCGACCATTCCGAGTGGTTCATCGAAAGCCGCCGGGTAGACGATGCTCCCGACTTCCATCAGTCGCGTGTCCGCCACGCATTGGCTTGCGGGGGGCGGACTCGGTTCAAAGGTCATGGTCAGGACATCGAAATTCGAGTTCCACGCATGCAGCGTCTCCCCGCAGTTCGGCGCCGCCGGGTCACCGGCACAGTCGCCTCGAACAACATGCCCTCCCCCGAGATCTCCCGTACACATCAGCTCAAGAGAAGTGAAGGCGATATTGAAATCGCCAGGCCGATCCACCGAGACCGCACCGTCAATCCAAGTAAAATCGTCCAGCTCGTTCACCGCGAGCCGGAATGCCCAGCGCTCAAAGTCGAAGTTGTACCCGTAGATCTCGGGATCCGGGACCGTGTCCGTATTAAAGACCCCGGTGACGCCGCCCCGACGTAAGACGTACTTCGTCCCCTGGTTGCTGAGAACCGACTGCGGAATCGTGGTCGAGTTCGGTCCGGGCAGTCGGATAATGGTTTTGGCCACAGCGGAGGGCGGCCCGACGGGACCGACTAGAAATTCACCGAAATCGGTATCCTGCGGCTGGTTTGCCGTCCCTGCGCTGTAGATCTCAGGCCCCATCGTCAGGCCCGCCATGAAATGATTGCCGCGCTTCGACTGCGGATGCGTAAGGGGATAGTGCAGACCCGGCATAGGGACGCCGCCCATATTCTCGGCGGCACGCATGCCTAACAGGTAGTTCGGAACCGAGGCGGAACTCGATGCCCCCGTACCCTCCGCGAGAAAGCCGGGGATATAGATCACGCCGCTCCTCGTCGAATCGCCTTCTCGCTGGAATGTCTTTTGGCCGAGCTGCGCGTCGTTCGGTGCGGGTCCCCAGGCCGGCTCCGTCGTGAGCGCGTCAAACACGATGAGCGAGCTGCCGTCACTCCCAAGCCCCGGAGCCGTGCTGAGATCCACCTCGTAATCGCGCGTGGGATCTGTCCCGCCGGCTTCACATCCCGGACACGCCGTCATTTGGCGAAGTTCGTAGGTGTCCAGGTTCGATAGCGACTGGTCGGCAGCGAGCTTCGTCCCTTCGATTTCGACCGTGAATTCGCGCCAATTTAGATCCAGTTCAGGGAAATGCGTCGCCCCGCTCGAAGCCGCGAAGTCGACGCTGGCGTAGAGCCCACTCGCGTCCAGGGTGAAGCTATTACTCCCTTGATTCCCGGCGGTTTCGGGTACGCCGTAGCGGCGATCGTTAGTCTTGAGTGCGTTCTGCCCGGCCGGATTACGTGGATCATTCGCCAGATAGTCGACGGCGTAGCGCCAGAAAACGTCGCCGAACTCGCCTTGGACTGCGTTCTGCGTGAACACGAGCGCATTGAGACGCAAACTGAACGGGACGGAACCCGCTTGGAGGAAGCCCGCGTTCACGCTCGCCGTAAGGTCGGCGAAATCCTTGACGGCAGACTGATCCGCCGAGAGACCCGAAAGCTGCGCGCGACCGCTCGGATGCGGCTTCGTCGCGTCAAAGGGCTCCGCCGCGTGATAGGAAATATCGGGGGGCAGATCGATCACGACGGAACCGGGAGCCGCGTTGCTCGGACTCAGGACTGTATTCGTAACTTCGACATCGAGGCCGGCCATCGTACTCGTGACCGTCGGGACAGTGGAAGAAAAAGCCGCCAAAACGTCGAAGCCGGTACTCGTTCCGGTCTGAATCAGAGCACTGCAAAGGGGGACGACCGGGCCCTCGGTCACAACGCCGTGGGTCCATTGATCGTTGCTCGACGGGTTCCAGTCGTATTGGATGCTCTGGACCCCGACCTCACCGGGGGCACATCCCGCGGTCGACAGAACGGTTCCTGCGGAGAGAATCGAAGCGAAAACAGACCCGAATCGAAGAGATCCGGTCAGAGGCAGCGTATTGAACTCGGTCGAATCGACAGCCGTGTTATTCGCATCGGCCATTCCAGGAAATTCGACGACCAGGTTCTGCGGATCGATCACCGCTCTCAAGCGGTAATGATTCCCAAGCCGCGCATGGGTTGAGCGCCAGGCCTCGAACGTCTCCCCGCTCCCGTTTCCGTTCAGCGCACCTGCGAGCGGATATGATTGCGAATAGGGCCCGAGCGGAGCGCCCGCATACCCCGGACGCCGGTTCACATGTCCAGAAGGAACCAGCTCACGCCCCAGGAAGAAGGCTTCCGAGGGATCGCCCGGGCCGGCGATCCAAGGGATCCCCCCCGCGGTATACGCGACCCATTCAAACTCCACCTCGAAGTCCTCAAGCGTCGCAGCCTCCTCGAGTGAGACATCGAGCGTGATGACGACATCCGGAACTGCATCGCCCACCACATACCAGTCCGGCACGGACGCGGCGGAAAGAGACTCAATTTGGTAGTCGCGATACTCGACCCGGCAAATGTCGGAGCAGCCATCCTGCGACGCTGAATTTCCGTCATCGCATTGTTCGCCGGGGTCGAAGACGCCGTCGCCGCAAACCGCGGCCGCCCCCTCCATCAACAGGATGTAGACAGCCCCTGCCCCGCTCGCTCCGTCGTCATCCGAAATAGCGGAGACCGCAAGGTCCGTCACGCCGTCCCCGTCGACGTCGCCGACCGCGATGATGTCCGAACCGAGCGCATCCGCATTGTCGATGAGCCCTGCAAACGCTGAGTTTGTCGAATCGACTTTGATATGGCCTTTGACCGTGCCATCGCCATTCAGGAAGAGTTCGAGAAATCCGCCTCGATCGGGGCCGCCATTATCCTCACCCGGAATCGTGGCCACGAGATCGACACGACCATCGCCGTCTAGATCTCCCACGTTCGTAAGCCCGAGCCCCAGGAAGTCGGACGCGTCCAGCGAGGTCAGAAGACCGCCGATCTCATCCCCGATCTGTTGGTAAGATTTCACCGTCCCATCGGCATTCAAAAAGAGCACAAACAACGACCCACTCTGCTCGCCGCCGACGTCTTCATCGAAATAGGCGCTGACGGCGATATCGGTCACGCCATCTCCGTCCACGTCGCCCAGGGAATCAAGCCCGTAGCCAAAGCGATCATTCGCATTGAGCACATGGGTAAAGCCCCCGACGCCGCTCGCAATTTGCTGCGAGCCAATCACACTGCCCGTCGTATCGAGGAAAAGGACCCAGACGGACCCGTCCGCCGAACTCGCAACGGAGGTCGCGAAGGCACCGACCACAAGATCCTGAACGGAGTCCCCGTTCAGGTCCCCGACGGAGGCGACGGCGGAAAGCCCTGCACCCGCCGGAATAACAGGAAAGCCGTTCAGGCCTCCGGAAAGCTCCACTTCATTCTTGACGGTGCCGTCCGCGTTCAAGAACAAGATCCAGATTGCGCCCTCGCCGATCGGCCCCCCGGAGAGAGCGCCCACGGCGAGATCAGGGATCCCGTCCAGGTCGAGATCACCTATGCCCGAAAGCCGAATCCCGAAACTGTCGCCGGCCTGCAAGCCACCGGTAAAATTCCCGCTCAGAGCGCTGATTTTCTGCTCACTCAGAACCGAACCGTCTTCGCGCAATAACAAGACATAGACGGCGCCCGCATTGGGATGAAGATCATCGTCTCCGGTCGCCCCCACTGCGATATCCGGCACACCATCGCCGTTTAGATCGCCGAGCGCGGCAATGCCGGAGCCAAAACCATCATCCGTCGTCAGTGCGCCACTCCAGCCCCCCGTGATCGCACTCAGTTTCGTAAGACTGGTGATATCCCCCGTGGCGGATTGCGCCGCAGGGACGAAAAAAACGACCAGCCAACCGATGAGCAGGAAGAGAAGAAGCTTCTGCGCACCTCGGCCCATATGTGTTCGCCCGTGGGCCTCATTTTGGTCAGCTGGGATCGCCATGCACGAACTCTCTATTCATCCCGTTCACTCGGGCGCCCCGAAGGGCGTGGCCTAATGAGCGCGAAAGACGTGGTTTCAGTCCAGTAATGCTCTAGGGTTATTGGCGTTCGTTCAGAACGAACAATGTTCGCTCGTCGGAAAATTCGCTGTGAAGGGGCTCTCAGTCCCGCGATCGGCCTCGGCTGCGGACATTTTCGACAGGAGACGCCCCCATCGTGCCGACCTCGCAAGCGAGCGCATCTGCTGCCGTCTCGACTGGATGGCTTGTCGGCCGAGACCGGGAACTCGCGCTCCTTCACGAATCCGCGACGGAGTCCTTCAAGGGGATCTCTCCTGCGTGCTGGCTCCTGACAGGGCCTCCCGGGATCGGAAAAACTGCGGTCGCAGAAGGACTTGCGAGAGGCCTAACGCTCGAGGGCGCCCAATGTCATTGGGGCGTTTGCCACGATGCAAAAGACGCCCCCGCCTATTGGCCGTGGGGAGACCTCCTCAGGCGGGTCACATCGGATCTCGGCGAGGCGACGCGCAAACAACTCCTTGCAGAAGCCCACCCCGATGTTGCTCAGATGATTCGCGCTCCCGGACAAACCGCAGCGAAGGTCGAAAAGCGAGCAAAAGCCGAACCGGACGAGGCTCGCTTTCATTTTTTCGACGGTGTTGCTTCATTCCTCGTCGCCGCCGCCCGGATCCAGCCACTCCTGCTCGTCATCGATGACTTGCAGTGGGCCGCCCCGGCCGCGCTCGATCTCACTGCATTCATCGCGCGCCAACTCCGTGGCAGCCGAATCGCAATCGTGTCGACTTATCGTGATGTCGAATTCCAACAGGGCATCGAAGCCGATCGCACACTCGCTGACCTGGCCCGCAGCGCGCGCCACCTGCCCCTCGCCGGCCTCTCCGAAGACGATGTCAAAGCGCTGATCGAAGAACGCAGTGGGAGCGCGGTCTCCAAGGAGTTCAGTCGAGCAGTCTGGGACCGAACGGACGGGAATCCCTTCTTTATTGACGAGATGACACGCCTCATGCTGCACGAAGGCAGCCTGGGCCGATCCGATGCTCTGCGTGCTCATATGCCCACGCAGATCGAAACCGCGATCCGTCAACACCTTCGCCAACTCCCTCCCGCACTGCGCGAACTCCTCTCCGCGGCCTCCGTGATCGGGAAACAGTTCGACGCCCTACTGCTGGCAAAGGCGCTGCATCAGAACCTCTCTGAAGTCATGCGGTGGATCGAAGATCGCTCCTCTCGAGGCGTCATCGAGCTGATCGGCGGACAACCCAATTCCGTTTCTTTCAAGCACGGCCTCTTGCAGCAATGTCTATACGACGACCTCGAACCCAAATCCAGAATGCTTATGCATGGACGCCTCCTCGATGTTCTCAGCAAGGGCGCTGAGCCTTTCGAAGACACGCGACTGGGCGAGCTCACCCGACATGCCATCGCCTCGGGCGATCGTCCTGCCGACGTTGTCCGCTACTCGACGTTGACGGGCCTTCGCGCCAAATCAAGATACGCGTGCCTGGAAGCGGCGGACTCTTTCAAACGCGCCCTGGATGCCCTCGAATTATCGGGCGGCAGTCGTAGCGAACGCTTGGAACTTCTCCTCCTACGCGGGGAGGCGCTGCTGGATCATGGCGATCTCGCCACCTCAGCTGAAATTTTCGAACTCTCCTTCGAATTCGCGCGCGAGACCGGTGATGCAACAAGCATGGCCCGCGCGGCGATGGGCTATTCCGGCGGCGGCGAAAACGGCCTCGCCGCGCGCCCCGATCGAGCGGCACTCCTCGAACACGCACTCAAAATGTTGGAAGCGGACTCCGAAGACAATTCCGGTCTTCGCGGCCAGGTGCTCAGCCGGCTCGCCGGAACGATTTACTTTTCTAATGATGTCGAGCGACCCATTTCACTCGTTCGGACAGCGCTCGATCTGGCCCGAGCATCCGGCGACTCGCGTTCAATCGGCTGGGCCATCGACTGTGGCCATTGGATTTTCTGGCGCCCCGATAATGCGGAGGAACGACTTGCGCTGACCGAAGAATATATTGGTCATGCTGAGGCGATCTCCAGCCAAGCACTCTGCGTCCGCGCCTACATCGCTCGCTTCGAGAGCCTCGTGGAACTCGGACGCATCGCGGAGGCGGAAGCCGCCCTCGATTCGGCCACGCAAATGGCCGCCGCCATCAACCAAAAATGGGGCACCTGCTCGACCCTGCTGGCTCGCTCTCTCCTTAACACGATTCGCGGCAACTACGCCGTCGCCGAAGATCACGCCCAAGCGGCGCTCGATCTCGGGAAGACTGTCGATCCCGGCGTCGCCGCCGAGTGGTACTACGTTCAGCTCTTCCTGATCCGCGAAGCCCAAGGACGCCAAGGCGAGATCCTGGACATGCTCCGCCAGCTCACTGCCGCTCGGCCTATGCCCGCGGTCCGAGCCGGTCTCGCGCGCATGCTCGCGCGTGAAGGCGAACTCGACGAGGCGCGAACGCACTACAGCCGCCTGCTTGCAGAGGGTGGCGTCCGCAGCCTGCGTCGCGACGTGAATTGGCCCTTCATTATGGGCTGTCTCGCAGAGCTGGCCGTGGTCCTGGACGATTTACCCGCCGCACGAGAAATCTACGATGCTCTCCTTCCATACGAAGGCCACCAAATCATTCTCGGCCTGAAGCTCGGCTGGGCCGATGGCGCGACGCTCTATCTGGGCATGCTCGCGGGGGCGCTTGGTCGCATGGAAGAAGCCTTCGCACATAGCGAACGCGCGCTCAAGTTCGCTGACCAAATGAATTCAGCCCCCGCGCGGCTCTCGAGCGAAATCCTGCGCATAAACCTGCTCCTGACACGAGAGAGTGGCGGAGACGCAGAGGCCGCAAAGGCCGCCATGGCGCAGCTTGAAGAAACGGCTGCCGAACTCGGTATTGAGCGAAGACTCGAATCACTTCGAAGCCGTTTTACGGCGGCATCCTCGGATGCTGCCTCGCCCGAGGAGCAACCAAGCCATCCCGGCCGGGCGTCCCGCGCCGATGCCGATATCGCGAGCGCAACCGAACTCTACCCTTCCAGCCCCTCTCCGCGACGGGCCTCTCTCACCCTCCAAGGTGATTTTTGGAACGTCTCTTACGAAGGCGACGATATTCGCCTCCGCAACCTCAAGGGATTGCAACAACTCGCGATCCTGCTTCGCGAGCCGGGACGCGAATTTTACTCTCTCGACCTGCTGGACCCCTCCGGCGGGCAGTTGCCCCTCGAAGCCTCAACCGGCGCCTGGCTCGACGATCGCGCACGTTCGGAATACAAAGCGCGTGTGGAGGACCTGCGCGAAAGCCTCGCCGAAGCGGAACACCTCGGTGACTCGCTGCGCGCAAGCTATTGCAATGCGGAACTCGACGCCCTTGCCCGCGAAATCAGCCGACATGTCGGGCTCGGAGACCGCGATCGTCCGACTGCCAGCGGCGCCGAGAAAGCGCGCGTCAACGTGACCCGAACGATCCGCCAAGCCATCGCGAAAATCGAAGCCGATCTGCCTGAACTCGCCCGCCACCTAAGGAACACGGTCAGCACAGGCCTGTACTCAAGCTACGACCCTGCAAAGGATGGGCCCGCGATCCACGTGCGGACCTAGCCTGTCCGGGCCGATGCGAAGACTATGCACTTTTCCCAAGGTTAAGCGCCGTCGCCATCCAATGCGTCTCGTTCAAATGCTCAGCAAACGGGTCTGCGTCCGCATCTTCATGTCGGTTCCATTCCGCGAGAACCGCCACCGCGTTTGCGCGCTCTTCCCCGTAGAGCTGCGCGATCATCGCAAGCGCCATGTCCGCCCCCGCTGACACACCCGAAGACGTCGCAATATCGCCGTCATGAACCCAGCGCGCCGACTCGACCCATTCCGTTTTCTCACTCCGACTCCGTACGGTGTCGAAGAAGATCTTATTCGTCGTCGCTCGCCGGCCGTCGAGCACCCCGGCGCTTGCCAAGATCCCAGCCCCGTTGCAGACGGACATCAAGAGCTCCGACTCACCATGTGCCTTCCGTAAAAATTCAAGCATCGCGGCGTTGTCCTGTGCTCCAAAAACCCCGGGGCCACCCGGGACCAGGTACAGATCGCAGGCAGGCGCTGTCCGAAAAGCATGCTCCGCCACCGTCGCCGGGCCAAACCCCGAGCGGACCGGCCCCGCCTCCTCAGCCAGCGTCACGATCGTCAAATCCTCGCCAAGACATCCGAACATCTCGAGGGGACCGTAGAGATCAAGCAACTCGAAGCCCTCGAAAAGAACCGCACCCAGTGTTCGTTTCGCCATCATTTTTCCTCCAGGAAACTGCGGTCAGGATAGACCAGCACCCCACACGCAAAGAATGACGCGAAGCCGGCCAGCGACAAGGACGATCGCCCCTCGTTTTATGTCGGCGGCGAATCTCCGCTTTCATGCTCTAGAATAGAAGCATGCGCGTGTCACTCCCGTCTCTGATCGGCCTCGCCATTCTTCTCTTCTCCGGCTACCCCGCCGGCACCGCTGGCGCGCAGGTCTTCGTCGAATACCCGGGGCATCAACAAACGTATGGGGACCACGTGATCTCCCCCAGCCCCTGGACCGGGGGGCCCACCAGCGTCACCGTGAGTTTTGCCGGAGACGGAACCCTCCACGACGACGGTATCGGAGCGAGTCAGAGAACCGCGCGCAATACACTCAACTATGCCTCACCCTACTCTGCTGCGAATCCACAGAACTATGACGAGCTCATCACGATCAGCCTTTACGGTGGACGACTCCCGCTCTTGCAGAGCATGGCGGCGAGCGGGACCAGCACGCTGAGTTACACCTTCGCGACTCCGGTGAACGAGGAACTCGACCTCCTCGTCGCGGACCTCGATCAAAATGATTTCGTCGAGATCCGGGCCTTCACGTCGAACGATATCCCCATCGACATGATGACCTTTACGCTGGTGGACGAGACAGACCTTTCCACGTTCAAGAATACGGGAACGCTTTTCAGCTCGATCGTCGCCCCGACGCCCATCACGCTTTTCTCCGTGGGCGAGATCACGCTTTCCGCCACCGACGATACGAACTACAACCGATCGCTTTCAGTTCTGCGATCCCCCAGCGGCGCGGCCCTTGCACGGATCGACGTGACCTTCAGCGGAACGCGCAATAGCCCCGACCGCGCCAGCGGCAATAATGCATCCCATGTCTACGTGGCCCTTGCGACCGCTGCGCCAGAACCCGGCTTCGCGACGGGGCTGCTCTGTGGGATCGGACTCGTGGCGGCGTGTAGGCGTGGCCGTGGCCGTGGATCGTCATTTTGACTCAAATGAAGCGAGCAGATCATTCCTCGCGATCGCCTAATCAATGCTAGTTTCTCAGCATGATCATTCGAGTACGAAACCCCCTCATCCTACTCAGCCTACTTAGCCTGTCATTGCTCGCGGTCGCCTGTTCCTCAGGGGGTGGCGACGATTCCAGTGTCGAGTCCGGTCCGTTTTCTGCAAGCAGCCAGCTTGATGCCCCCGTAGACTCAACCAACCCACCGGGACCTGCCCCCGCAAGCGTGATCGATCCCCACGCCCCCTGGTCTTCGCTCGGCGAGCTATCGGGCACCTATTCACTCACGGTGACCCGGCTGAACGATGACTGCGCGTTCGGCCCCGACGTTCCCCTCAATCGTCACTACTCCGAAGAGGGTTCGGGGCCGATCCTCACGATTCCCGTCACAACGGAATCCCACACGATCCACATCACACAGCGGGGAAATGCGCTCGCGTTTAGCCTGCGAGAGGGCGTCGTCCTCGCGACGATGAACGAGGCTTCTTCGCGGCTGGAGGACGTTGAACGGATCGGCGCGGAAGGCCTCACGGAATACAGGGACGGCTTTCAAGTCACACGCTTCGCTAACCGAGTCGTCGAATTTTCGGGCGAAAGCGAGTGGACATTCCAAGGCGACTACTACGAAGTCGGGGAGACCTGTGGCGGGCGAACGGAGTGGGTCGCGTTCAAGGAAGACGATCAACCGATCAAAGGCGGGTACGGCGATGACTTACAGGTCGTCCTGCGCTGGCCGGCCGAGAGCGCCGCGGACCTCGACCTGATGGTTACCCCGCCGAAGATCGCTTCTTCAGGATCGACTCAGCCCCGCTCCGTCGACCTCCTGAACTCGAACGGTCGCTGTCATCTCATCCATTCGGTGGGCAGAGCCGCAATCGAGGAGAGCGACAGTCTCGCGCCCTTCGAAGAACTCGTTGCCCACCACGCCGCGACGACACTGCCTTACCATGAAGAAGTCGTGCGATGCCGGTCGGCCAATTGGGGGACCTGGGCGTTTCAGGTCGTGAACTGGAGCGCGGCCGAGGACGTTGCGTTCGAAGTCGAGGCTTTCTACGGCCAAGGTGTGAATACGGGCGCCGAGGGTGAACGCAGCTTCGGCGTAGCGCCCGGAACTGCAAGCGCGCAGAGTACTCGAGTCATTGGGTTCGAACTCACAGCACCGACTCCCGGATCGAATATGGCGGGGGCGGAGGCAAGGCAAGGCAACTTCAGCGGTGCCGGATTCACAGTCACGCTCTCGGGACGCACTCCAATCCCGCTGCCTGAGCGGGCCCCCGGCGAGCTCAGCAATAGCCTGCTCGAGTGGCATAAAGCCGCGCTCGAGGGCGTCGAGCCCAGCACATTCCTGGAGCGAATACGCGCCGGATTGGACGTGAACGAGTCCTCGGAGCTTCAGCCTCCGACGACCTAAGACCCTGAGGCTCCGCGACGACCGTGGTACGCTAAACCCTTTGCGGCGCGCCGATCATGGCGATCGCATCCACATGTCAGGAAAGGGCAGCTCCGTGTTTCGTGTTTGGCGAACGATCGGCGTCGGCGTCGTCCTCTCGTTCTACTTCTTCCTCCTGGCCCCGATCGGCTATGCCTCCTTTGCAATTTGGGCTGCGCTCCCAACAAGCGATCCGCGCCGGCGCGCTCGGCGGATTCAAAACTGTATGCGCGCGGCCTTCGCTTCGATGCATTGGGCACTGCGCTGGCTTCGGATCCTGGACTTCAACCCGAAGGACGTGGAAGGCAAGATTCCTGAGGAACCTTGCATCCTCGTCGGGAACCATCCCACCCTCGTCGACATCAGTTCCGTCATGGCACTGGAACCGAACCTCATTTTCCCCGCAAAGGCCTCGCTCTTTCGCACGTTCTGGGCAGGTCCCATGCTCAAGGCGGCGGACCAGCTCTATATCCTGGAGCGAGACACCTTCGGAGTCGGCCAAACCGTCGAATTAGCGGGCGAGCGTCTCGCCCAGGGCTACCGACTCATCATTTTCCCAGAGGGCACCCGCTCACCGGCCGACCGACTTCACCCCTTCGGCCGCATGGCCTTCGAGATCGCGGTCCGCGAGAACGTTCCCATTGTGCCGCTCGTCATCGAATGTGAACCCCGATGGCTGACGCCCGACCGAAGCTTCTTCTCCGCCGAAGTGAAACGCGTTCCCAAGCTGAAGATCCGCGTGCTCGATCCGATTCATCCGAAAGACCTAGGCGAGGTTCAGGCGGAAGATGGCCGACGAGCGAAGAGTCGCCTCCTGCGTGATTCGGTTTCCGAGCGGATTCACAAGGAACTCGGGCTCACCCTTCCCGAGCGGTAAGCTTCAGCGGTTTGCATCGCGTTCGACTAAAGCCTCTGGGCGACCTCTCAGCGCCCTCTCGGCAACCTCTCACCGACCCCTCGGCGACGCACAAAAGGCCGCCCTTAGTCGGAGTCTCTCTCAATGCCCAGCCAATACTATCTCTACGCCGCCGACGCGATCCTGATTCTCCACGTCCTCTTTGTAGCTTTTGTGGTCTTGGGACTCGTAGCCATTTTCGCGGGCAAGTTCCGCGGCTGGCCATGGGTCCTCAACCCTTGGTTCCGCGCCGCACATTTGCTCGGCATAGGCTACGTCGTGATTCAGTCTTGGTTTGGCATCATGTGCCCGCTCACGGTCTGGGAAAAAGCACTCCGCGCGAAAGCCGGAGCGACGGTCTACTCCGGCGATTTCATCGAGCATTGGCTTTCGAAGCTGCTCTTTTTCGAAGCGCCGCTCTGGGTCTTTGCCGCCGTCTACACGCTCTTCGGCGCAGCGGTGCTGGGAAGTTGGTTTTGGGTCCGCCCGCGGAGTTTCAGAACCACAAACCGTCCCTCTCCTCTTTCGCCGTCCCAGGCTCCCTAGCGCGAGACCGACTCGGTCCCGCCTGCGACGTACTGAATCGGCGAAGTCCAAGCGCGTTCCTGGATCGTTGGAGGAAGGACGTCCGCCTCACACCCATCCGGGAGCGGGCCTCCCGGATTCGCAGCGGCAAGATCAAGGCAAAGCCGCGCGGACCATCGGCAACTCGGATTTTCCAGCACCCGCGCGTAGTAAACCGCATCGGTCTCCGAATCGAAGTCGGGATCCTGCCAAACACCGCAGAGGCTTCTTGCCCCTTCGCCCTGCGGCACGCATGTCGCAGGATCTACCCCTGCCCCGCTCCTTGCATCTCCGGCAACAACGACCACCGTCTGATGAAAGAGGCCCTCGTCGTCTACCCATCCCTTGATGATCTGCAGCTGCTGGAGATGCCCACCCGAATGGTCCGCCGTCCCGGGGTCTGCCAGCGCCGAGACCGCAAAGGTCGGGGCATTGCTCGTCATGCCCAGAGCGGACAACGCGCCACCCATAGGAACGCCCTGCGCGTAGCCCGCCGCCGCAAAGTCGGGCGCAGTGCATAGATTCGGATCGAGATCCCAGCCGCCGAAGAATCGAGGCGCAATACGCGGTCCACTCGTCGCAAAACTTTCACGGCGCTTGAGCGCGTCAAAAATCGAATCCCTCTGATTTTCCTCCGCCCAGACCCCAGCGAGTCCGCCCGGATTCCAAAAGGCACCGCCCCGCTTTCGACCAGCCACGGACAGCAGCTCTTCGGACTGCGCACCAAACTTATGAGGGATACCGACTTCACTCACACCACCCGGCCTCGCCATATGATTATCCGTGCTTCCGATAAAGCCGAAGGCATACGGATTCACGCCGATCCGCTTCCGTTCCTTCACGCCCTCAAGAAGCGCATAGCGAACAAAATCCGTGCGCGAAGAGCAGCCCTTCCCCGCCTGCGCCCCAGCCCCCGAACCGGCTTCGCAGTCTTCGAAGGTCTGACCGCCTAGATCTCTGATCTTTTCGAATTCGCAGTACTCGTCAGGCTCTCCTAAGACGTTCCACATTCCATTCCGACATTCACTCTCGCCCTTGATCTGCATCATCTCCACGATCGGCTCGAGGCGGGCACGCAGCGCCGCCTGCTTGCGCTGCTCCTCAAGAGGCAGATCCGCGTATTCAATCTCGAACATTTGGCCATTTGAAAGATTGGGGTTATGCGGAATCGCGATCGCCTCACAGCCGGTCTCTGTATCATTGCAAAGGTCGACCAACTGCTGTCGGAGATCCATTTCGACGGGCGTCTCAAGTGATGAGATCGGCAGCTCCGGCGAAATCTCGTTGCGCAGAATCACGTTCCTATGCACCTTCGTGGACTTTGCCGAATGGCTGTACTCCCAGGCATGGAATGTCGTGAAGCCGCATTCCGCTGAGCGATCATAGTGTCGCTCGGTCGCTTCCTGATTGGCCTTCCAAACCGTCTTCAGCTCAGCGCGACACAGCGCATCATCCTCTCCGCAGACGTCATCCCGGCGACCACGAAGGCCAAAAAGCCCAGTCACCCTTGAGCGAAAGCTCTTCAGGCCAAGCAGTCTTGCGAGAAAGCTCTCCTCTTCGCCGCGGTAAATCGCGCAGCCGTCGGAATCGTAGGTGGGCGAACCTGGCGTCGTGCAGAGCGAAACCTCTCCCATCCATTCGGCATGGTCGGTCACGGCAGCAAAGTCCAGAGGGCGGTCAATTTGCGCGCCGCGCATGCCTTTCGAGGGATCGCCGGAATAGACTTCAATCGCCTTTCCCCGCGCGTAGCGATACGCGTCATCGGGACTCGCCAAAGTTCCCAGCGATCGCGCATCCATCGACACGCCTGTGTGTACATGCAGATCACCAAAGAGCGGCTGACGCTCGGCCACACTTTCACGACACGCGGCGCGCGACGCAATCGACTGCGCTTTGGCAGGCGCGTTGTCAGGGACCCAGGGCTCCGTTGTGAGACGAACGATCGAATCACAGCCGCCCAGGACGATGACCATGAGAGCAGCGCAGAGCATCAGCGTCAGGAGCCGAACGAGAGACCAGTCGGGCATAAAACCTCCTCAGAGTGCCAAAGATAGGCCCTTCAGGTACATCGGGCCCGACCCGCATCAAGCCTGACTCCTCGTCAGTCCTTACGCGCGAGAAACACTACACTCACCCTCCCCATAGCCCGCCATCCCCGTGACCATCACCGCCACAAGGAGCAGCAAAATGAGCCACGATCTAATCATCCGAAGAGGACTCGTCGTAGACGGAACCGGCGGCGAGCCCTTCATCGCGGACGTGGCGGTCGACGGCGACACGATCGTGGCCATCGGCGACGTTAAGGACAGCGCCGCCCGTGAAATCGACGCCGAAGGCCATGCGGTCACGCCCGGCTTCATCGACCTTCACACCCATCTCGATGCACAAGCGGGCTGGGACCCGGCCCTCACCCCAGTGGTGTGGCACGGCGTAACGACGGCACTCCTCGGGAATTGCGGCGTGACCTTCGCTCCCTGTAAACCACAGGACCGCGACGTACTGGCGGGCATGATGGAATCCGTCGAGGATATTCCCAAGGCCGCCATCCTCGAGGGCCTCCCCTGGGACTGGGAAAGTTACGGTGAATACCTCGACTCCTTGGAACGCCTCGCCCCGGCGATCAATGTCCTGGGTCTCGTCGGGCACTGCGCGATCCGAACTTACGTGATGGGCGAGCGCGGGGTCGATGAAGAACCCACGCCGGACGAGATCAAGGAGATGGCAGAACTCGTTGGAAAATCCGTTGCGGAAGGCGCCATCGGCTTCTCGAGTAGCCGGCTTTTGGCGCATCGCATGCCCGATGGCCGATCGATTCCCGGCACCTTCGCCAAGACTGAAGAGATGGTCGCGATCGCGAAGGCGGCCGGCGAAAACAACGGCCTTGTCCAGAACGTTTTCGAATACACCCGCTTCGAATCAGAGATGGAGCTTCTGCGCGCGCAGGCAACGGCCGCGCAGACCCGCGCGATCTTTACGGCACCACACGTGCCCGGCGCCGACGGCAAGCCTAACGCCTACGTCGATCATATCGAAGGCATGCGAGCTGACGGCCTCGACGTCACCGCCCTCACGCTCCCTCGTTCCGGCGGCTTCTTGTCCGGCCTGAAAACGAATATCATGGTGATGCCTCCGGATGAATTCATACCCGGCTCGATGACACCCGCGTGGAAGCAGCTCGTTGCGATGCCTTTCGAGGAACGGCTCGCCGCGATCCGCGACGATCAGACGCGCGCAAACCTCGTCGAAGAAGCCAAAGGCGCAAAGACCGTCGGGATGTTTGCCCCGAACTTCTACTGGCTCGGCGATGGCGATACGCCGCATTACACCAAGGAGCGGTCCGAGAGTCTCCCCGAGCTCGCAAAGGCCGCCGGCGAACATCCGGTCGAGACCTGGATGCGCTTTATGCTCGAGTCCGACGGCCAAGCCCTCTTCCATGTTCGGTTCTTCAACCATGACTACGCGGCGGTGGAAGAATTCCTTCAGAACGATTGGGTTTTACCAAGCCTAGGTGACGCGGGCGCCCATCTGACCCAGATCATTGACTCTGGCTGGCCGACCTTCATGCTTTCTCATTGGCATCGCGAACGAGGCACATTCAGTCTCCCCGAAACCATTCGACTGCTCACCAGCGCCCAGGCGCGTATCCTCGGCTTCCAGGACCGTGGCACGCTCGCCGTCGGTATGCGGGCGGATATCAACGTCATCAACGTCGACGAGGTCATCGAAGAACAACCCCAGCTCGTCGATGACTTCCCGAACGGCGTCTCGCGCCTGATTCAGAAGGCCAAGGGCTACCGCGCCACGATCTGCAACGGCAGCATCATCGTCTCCGAAGGCGAGCTGACCGGCGAACGGGCGGGCCAGGTCATCCGCAACAACGCGGATGCGACCGCTGCCTAGAAGGCGCTCTTCGAAGCGAAAGTCCGCCTACAAAATGGCTTCCAGATGGGCCACCCTCTTGGGTGAACCCCACTGGAGATAAACATGCCGCTTGGTCCCATGGACGATTTCCTCGCCCATCAAACCCCCGAAACCTTCGACCATGTCTATACCGGCGATCGCGCCTTCTACGATCGCTACTATTTCAACTGTCATTCTTCCAGCGACGAGATTTTCCTGATCACGGGCATGGGGCAGTACCCCAACCTGGGCGTGACCGACGCGTTCGTGACGATCTCCGTAGGTGAGAAACATTATTGTGTCCGCGCGTCTCGCGAACTCGGACACGACCGAATGAATACCACGGTCGGCCCCTTCGGCGTCGAGGTCCTTGAGGGGCTACAGACGCTGCGGGTCACCTGCGCGCCGAACGAATGGAACCTCGACTTCGATCTCACCTGGAACGGGTTCGTCCCCGCCCTCGAAGAACCTGTGACCTACCGGCGCCTGGGCAACCGACTTACGGAACATACGACGCGCTTCGCCCAGGTCGGCACATGGGAAGGCCAGATCCGAGTCGACGGCAAGACCTTCGACGTCACCCCCGAAAAATGGAAAGGCGCTCGGGATCATTCCTGGGGCGTCCGGCCTAACACAGGTGAACCGGAACCGCCGGGAATCCTCGCGAAGTATCGGCCCCAGGGCGAATTCGGGCATTTTCATAACTGGATCCCGATGCAATTCGACGACTACATGATCAAGGTGTATTTCGATGAAGATGCCCACGGCAATCGGGCCATGGAAGAAGCAGTCAAAGTCCCGAAGATCGGCTCCGACGAACCGATCATCCATCTAGGCAGCCCGAAACACGAGATCACCTTCAAGAGCGGCACGCGGGAGATCGCCCAGACGATCCTCACCTTCGCTCATACCGACCTGCGTGTTGTCGGAACCCCCTTGCGAACAAACTATCTCTTGGGCGGGTCGGGCTACCGCGGCAGCGAGGAATGGGGTATCGGCCACTACCAGGGGCCCCTCAAGGTAGAGGGCCTCGTTTGGGATCTCACGGACCCCGCCCAGTTCGCCGAAGTCCAAGGCCTCAACGAAATGCTCTGCCGATGGGAACTCTCGACGGGAGAAATTGGGTACGGCATGCATGAGAACGTGGTTGCGGGGATCTACCATCCGTACGGCTTCGAAACGATGGATGCCGTCGCGCCCTAACCGATCGCCCCCAGAGCCCGCACAAACAAAGGAGCACCTCGCTCGCCCCATGCCCCGATCTCTCGTCGTCGCCCTGACTGTGACCGATTTCGCTTTTCTGGCCTACTGGCTCGTGGCGGCTCTTTCACAACTTGGCTTCCTCGAAATCCCGCCCTCGTGGATGTACGCGAATTACGACCGTCCAGATGTCATCGCCTGGAATTGGTCATTCCTGCCGATGGACCTGGCATTTTCGTATTTCGGACTGAGGGCGGTGGCGGCGGGTCGCCACGGCGATGTGCGCTGGCGTGGGCTTGCGATTGTTTCCCTCACCCTCACGATGGCGGCGGGCGGGATGGCCGTCAGCTACTGGATCTTGAAGAGCGAGTATGAACCCACATGGTTCGTGAGCAATGCGCTGCTCGTGATCTGGCCGCTCTTCTTTTTGCCCCGTCTCCTGGCTGAGCCCACCTCTACCGACCTTGCCTCGTTGGCTCCGGTTGACTCTTTGGCGCTCTCCGACCCGCCCGCAGCTCCGACTCCGTCCGATGAGATCCTCGATCGCTACCTCCGCGCACACGCAAACAATAATCTCGACGAGGTTCTCTCTCTTTTCGCAACCGACGCAACGCTTGAAGATCCGGTCGGCACCCCTCCCCTGCGCGGCGCCGAATCCATCCGCGCCTTCTACGCGAAAACACACAAAACGAATGGCCCCCTCCGGATTGAGCGCATCGGTCCTGTCCTACTGGGCGGCGACGAACAAGCTGCGCATGTGCGCGCCGGTTTCGCGAACCAGCCGCCCTCTACGGGTATGGATGTGATTTATGCCGTGCGGCTAGACGGCGACAATCAGATCGCTTCGCTTCGCGCGTTTTACTAAGCCTGATTTCCGTTTCTTTTCCGAAAGGCGGAGTCCGTGCAGCAGCAGACGACCTGTGCGGCCGGCGCCGTCTTCTCTAGGCTTCCGGCGTCCCCAGACGATCGGCCCCCTGCTTACCATCCGATCAGGTTCACAAGGATCCAGAATGCAGACTCAACGCTTGCGCCTCCTCCGCAGCACCGACGCTATCTGCCTGATGCTTGCACTCGTCGGCTCTTTCCAGATCGCAGTACGCCCCGCGCTTGCACTCGATGGCGGGACCCTCCGCGTCCTCCCCGATAACGGCTGGATCGCATTCGAAGTTATCACCTCAGGCGATGATCCAACGGGAGACGGATTCGCCTACGCGATGCCACCCACCTTCGATGGGATGGGAGCCTGGATCGCCGATTCGAATACGCTGCGCGTTCAGGTGAATCACGAAATCGGCGACGCCGCGATCAGCGAGGTCAACCTCGATATTTCCGCGCTCGAAACGGCCCTCAGCCAGATGATTTCCGCCGGGAGTACAGGCGGTGGCCGCTTCGTCGTTTCCGCCCGTCAAGCCTATGACCGCTGGAGCGATGACGGCGGAGCGACTTGGACGAACACTTCGAACACAAGCAACACGAGCTTCAACCGATTCTGCTCCGGACAATCCTACCCGCCCAACACTTTCGGCCCAGATCGAGGCTTCGTCGATGAGACCTATATCACGGGCGAAGAATTTGGATCCGACCGCCTCTTTGCAATCGACAGTCTGAACCGCGATCTCTACCTCCTGAGCGGTACGGCCGGAAGCGCGGCCGGGGGAACCGGCGGAATCCCCTTCGACTCCTGGGAGAACGCCGCGCTCCTCGACACAGGAGAGACATCTCATATCGCCCTCCTCCTTTCCCCCGATGGTGGCAGCCAAACGCTTCAGCTCTACATCGGCGAGAAAGGAAAGGACGCGAGCGGCGCAGCAGCAAGCAGCTATCTCGCCCGAAACGGCCTGGCGTACGGCAGCTGGTACTACCTCAACGCGGCCTATCCCACAGTCGGCAACACAAATAGCGGTAACTTCGACACCTCCCTCGCGGGCGGACTCACCTCAGGCAAGCTTGAAGACGTCGACACGAGCCCGAGCAACCCGACCCAAACTGTTCTCGGCGACCAGACATCCGGCGTCTTTTCCTTCGACTTCAATCTGGTGTTCAGTCCCGCATTCGATGACGCCGCTTCGGACTTCAGCGTCACCAAGATCTCCGACACAAGCGGAGGCATCAACAGCCTCAACGCGCCCGACAACGTCGACTGGACGAACACCACCACGCTTGGACCGACGTTCTATCCGGACGGACTCATCTTCGTGAATGAAGACAACTCAAGCGGCGAAATCTGGCAAATCGAACCCGACGGAAGCAATCCCATCCGAATCGCGAGCACGACCGTCAGCGCGGAGTCGACTGGAATTCTCGACATCTCCGAGCTCCTCGAGTACGTCCCAGGCAGCATCGTCCTCACGAATAACCAGGGCTCCCCGTCCTCGATGAGCATCCTGATTCACCCAGACGCCGCCCTACTTCCGCCTGCTGCCGTCCCAAGTATGCGATTGATCGGGTTCGGGATCCTAGGAGTGGCCCTCGTCGCCACCAGCGTTACTCAAGCGAGAATGAAAAGGCGGTCTCGCCATCGACGTGCACAACAAGACTCTGGCCGTTAGGCGAGAAGAGCATATCCGCTTTTTCTGTCCAGAAGTCCTCAGTCGAAGGGCCAACCCTTCCGAATTCACTTCCATCCGTTCGAGCGAGATAGACGCCATTCGTCTCGGCCTCATCAAACTTCCCTGCGAGGGCGACCCATTTCCCATCCGGCGAAATTTTGAACGACGACGCATCATACGGATAGCGCCACACCTGCAACCATCGCTGTCGACGAAACCCAGCTCCGGAATGGCGCGGCGTGAGACGAATGCGCTCCGAACCATCGACGTTTGCGACATAGAGATCGGTGACATGCGCTTCCGGGTATGAACGCCCCGAAGATACGATGAACAAGATGCGGCCGTTTGGGAGTTCTTCAAAATGCTCGATCCGAGATTGGTTCGCGAGCGGATCCTCGATCACAAAAACCCCCGACCCATCAATCGCAGCAGCCCGTAGCGTCCCTCGGTATTCACCGGTCACGGCATCGGCGACCGTCACGATGTGAAGCATGTAACGCGAATCACGAGTAATCGGCAGCGAGCCTGCCCCCAGGTTTCCTCTCATTAATCCAATCACGTGCTCCTCCCCTGTATCGAGGTTCTGACTTCGAATCTCATTGCTCGCGGGCACGGACACGATCTGCTGTATGTCGGGATTCACTCGAAAATAGACGACATGCTGGCCGTCAGGCGTGAGCGTCGCCGCGGAATCGAGGAAACCTCTTGGCAACGCACAGGTGAGACAGCGCGAAACCCCATCCCCGACCGGCACAGAATAGAGATCGGTCCTCAAGGCCGGTGCGCTATCGGAGTACTCCGTCACAACCATCTTCGGCGAAGGCCCATCCACGTAGGCTTCCCTGCCCCGTGCTGCAAAACGGCTCGGGGTTCCCACCCCTGCCGGCCAAGCTCGGTATCCGACACGCGACGTAAACAGAATCGACCGATTACCGCCGTCGGGATCCGCGGAGATCAATCGGTGGACGTCTAAGTCTGGATCGGGTTCAGAAAAAACAATCCGAGAGCCATTCGGCGAATAGTCGTTTCCGTACGGGGCATCGATATCTCCCCCTTCCCCGCCACTCAGCGGCACCACACGAAAGGTCAGATCACAGTCCTCACAGCGACGAAAGCTAAGCCGCGCGAGCGAGCCGTCCGGTGAGAACCCACTCACACTCGCCGAATAGAGATCGTCGAGACGATCCGGGAGAATGGTCGCATTCTGCGCGACACCCGATGTCGGAATGGACAAGACGGCCATGCTGCCGTCGGATTGCCTCACTCGCGTCACGAGGACCCGCTCGCCTCCCTCCTTCACGTCATCAAAAGCAATCCCAAAATCGTAGCCTGCCGGCAGCGAGAACAGATTCCGTTGACCGGAACCATCGAGAGCGGCACTAAACAAACCTCGGGAAGGACTCGCCTCAAAGCCCACTACCCGATTGTCCGCAGCGAGCGTGATGGTTGCCGAGGTTGCAACCTCAACGGCCTCACAGAGATCCCCCTCCGCGCCGCCGCGCGTATTACGCTGATCCTCGTTGGGCCGATAGCGGCAATTGTCGACCTCATTTGCAATCAGATCCCCGTCGAGATCCCCATCACATACGTCGCCCATGCCGTCGCCATCAAGATCATGTTGGACCGGATTGGCTGCGGCGGGACAATTGTCCTCCTCGTTCACAGACCCGTCGCCGTCAAGATCCAGGTCGCATGCGTCTCCGAGTCCATCGGCGTCCAGGTCAAGCTGGCCTGGATTGGCGTCGTCAGGACAATTGTCATCGGGATCGAAAAGCGCATCCATGTCTGTGTCGTCGCAGACGTCCCCTAGACCATCCCCGTCGCGATCGTTCTGATCCGGATTCGCCTGCGCTGGGCAATTATCGAAAGCATCGAGCCGCGCATCCCCGTCCGAATTGTCGCAAGCATCTCCCAGCGCATCCGAGTCAAAGTCGGCCTGGCTCGCATTTGAAACGAAGCGGCAATTATCGACGGCATCAAAAACGCCGTCTCTGTCCTGATCATCGCAGGCATCGCCCTCTCGATCTAAGTCGAAGTCGGCCTGCCCGGGATTCGGATGAACGCGGCAGTTATCAACGCTGTCGAAGACCGCGTCGCCGTCGCTGTCATCGCATACATCCCCGTCTCCGTCCGAATCGAAATCGGCTTGGTCGGCGTTGGCCTCTATTCGGCAGTTATCATCCGCATCGACCACGCCATCGAGATCCACATCGCCGCAGACCTCGCCCTCCCCGTCTCCGTCCAGATCAGCCTGATCTTCATTGGGTTCTTCACGGCAATTGTCGAGATCATCGAAGACGCCGTCGCCATCCGAATCGTCACAGGCATCACCGATCCCATCGAGATCAAAATCGGCTTGCCCCGCATCCGGTGTGTCCTGACAGACATCGAGCGCATCCGCAATCCCGTCGAAATCGGCATCCGCGGGCGATCCCCCGCCTCCATCCGCACACGCCCCAAGGGCGACCGCGCAAACCAAAGCCAAGAGGGTCCGCACCAAGTTCGCTGACGACATAGGGAGTCTCCTCGGGTCTAACGAGCGGCCAGGGGATGCCTACCTCCCCTCACAGAAGCATAACACTAATCCATGCGCATTTGCGTCGCTGTTTTCGACGCCTAGCACAAGGAAAGGGGGTCCAACTCCCCCGGATCAACCGCCCTACACTTCCTAAGGACCTCAAATGGATTAGGCGGAAAAACGCCGATATCGAATGTTCGACCGAGACTAATAGTGAATCGCCTATTCGACCCGAATCAAAGGACTCATCCTCCGCCCATTTTCTAGAAGCGTTCGCGAAGGAGCCGAACCAAAGAGTCTCCGCCGGGATAGAGAACCCCAATCTCGAAGCCCGCCGAAGCAACAGCTCTGTCAAAGCTCCCAAAGAAACCCTTTTCCCGGATTTCCCCGCCGCTTGCACGAAGCCCTAACGTCAAGGACTGGGATCCCCCTACCGGTATAAGCCATAAGAGCCGAAGCAGTCCGCGCACATCTCTCGACCAAAAGTCATCGATCGAATTAACATCCTCGTAGGCATAGCGCCCGCCGAGCCCGAATCGGACCCGCTCCCCAAGGTAGACATGGGCAAGCGCTTCAATGCTGTATTCAGGGCTCGTGCTGTCGAATCCCCTACGTTCAAGCAGGATGCGGCTATACGTAAATCGCGTCTCTAGATCGATCGTTGGAGACCGCCATCTCTTTCTCGGCTGACCTCCATCTGCCAGGAGCGCCGAAGATCCCAAATAGAGTCCTGCCGCCAGCGTCCCAATTTGCCTCTGCTCTTCGAATCCCGGGTTGGAATCAAAGCTCGCGTACCGATATCGATATCCCAGTTCAACGAATCCGACCTCGGGATTCCGCGCAAACACGTCCGCACCCGTCGTCACATCCCATCCCCAAATCTCGTCTCCATTCGCCGCGCCGAAAAAAGGAAATTCGTAGTCGAACTCAGAAACCTGTCCGCCTCCAGCAAGACCGAGCCTCACCCCGATTCGGGGGTGGAGGGGCATCGTCAAAAGAAGCCCACTGCCGAAAGCGTGTGTTTTGATTTCAGGGAACGCCACCGTGCCGAAGCCGCCGAAACTGGATGTCTCCCCCGCAGTGAACCCGAAATCGTAGCCCCCGAACCAACGCAGACTGGGCCCATCCACCGCCGGAGCCGCCTGACTCGATGCCCCCTGAACGAGGAGCGCCGCCGCGAGGACGAAAGCAAAGCCCCGATCGCAAAAGAGCCCTGTTCCGATGCTCTTCCCTTGAACACGCATTTCAGTCTCCGATCCGGATCGAGTCATTCCTGTTCACACCCTACATAAGATTTCGGGGCCCAATCGCCCCCTTCCTGGGTCCTCCTTACATGCCAAACGGACCTGGATCGAACCCAAATCAAGAATCGCGGGCGCGAAAGGCCGATTTACAGCGCTGGGTCGGGTATCTGCGTGATTTTCTGCTCATTCATTTCACATGAATTGCCGATATTCCAGGAGGAAGCGAAGCGATCTTGAGACGCCGGCTTCCACTTCAATCTCTGCGAGGCCAGCTGAAAATGACACAGAGCGAGTCGGTCGAAGTGCAACCTGGACCATCTCCAACCGCCGACACAAAGCCCCCGAAGACGCCACACGAGGTCTTCGTCACGCTTGGGATCGCCCTGCTCTTTTCGGTCCTCATGATCGTGCAGGAGCATTCCGTTCTCACCGCACTCACGGATGGCGGCCCGATCCCTTATCTCCTGTGGCGCCTCATCTGGCCGCTCTTCCTCATCGCGCTGGCTTTCCTGTTCCCCTTCCGAGCAAGGATCGTTTTTCTCGGCGTAATGGGAATGCTCTGGTCTTTTGTCGTGATCGGCGATGCGGCGTACTTCCGCTTCTTTGGCTCGGTCACCTCGCTTGTGAGCGCAGGCACGGTGCATCAACTCTGGGACGTGAAGGCCAGCGTCCTCGACGTTCTGAACGCCGCCGATTGGATCTACCCGCCTGCATTCCTCGCACTCTCTGCGCTCGCCATCCTTCCTAGGCGGCTCCTCGTCGGACAAGACCGAGCGCCGATGGCCTGGAGACAACGGAAGCGCGCCGGCCTCTGTGTCGCGGGCGTCCTCACCGCCGTCACCCTCATCTCTTGGTTCACGCCCATCTACGAAGACACCCATCACTTGGGTCGAGACAAATGGGTCATGCCCATCGATCATTGGGGCTCCCGCTATTCCTACGGCACCTATGCGTCGACTTTCGGTCTCTACAACTATCACGCGAAAGACCTCGCTTCATTTCTCGAAATCGGCGTCGACCGAGCGCCCCTCACAGAGGAGCGCGTCGCGGAAATCGACGCAATCGTCGAACGCAAGCAGGCCCTCAACCGGATCGATACGCCGCTTTCGGGCATAGCCAGCGGACGCCGGATCGTCGTCATCCAACTCGAAGCCATCGTGCATTGGCTCCTGGATCTCGAAGCGGACAGCGAACCTGTTATGCCCTTCCTCTCGAGCCTAACGCGACAGGGACTCTCCTGGGACTACGTCATGGACGTCACGGCGATGGGCCGGACTTCCGACGCAGAATTCGCGGTCATGACCGGACTCCTCCCTGACACGAGCCGCCCTAACTCTTTCGCCCATCCCGATCGTGCCAAGAGCTATCTCCCGCGCACCCTCGCCGAGATGGGCTATAGCACCGCCTCCTATCACGGACATAAGATGTCCTTCTGGAACCGCACCTACACGCATCCCACCTACGGCTTCGAAAAGACCTTCTTCGACGAGGTCTACGGCAGCGAAGAGGTCCTGGGACTCGGCGTTCCCGACGGCGTCGTCTACGACTACATGATCGACCGCATCGCCGATGACGGCCCTCTCTCTTTCTCCTTCATGATCTCACTCTCGAGCCATCATCCCTTCGTCTATACCCCCGCGAGCTACAACGAGAAATTCCCGAGTGTCACGCCCGCGGATGGCTGGGGACTGCTCGGCCCGTACCTGCGCAGCGCCCGCTACACCGACGATGCCCTGGCCAGCTTCTTTGCGGATATGGAAGCCCATGACATGCTCAAAGACACCGTCTTCGTGATCTACGGGGACCATGACACGGGCGCTCTGCACACCGAAAAGACGCTCCCCGGCATGAGCCAATTCGCGTACACCGTCGCCGAGGAACGCGTCCCCTTTGTGGTCGTCATCCCCGGCCAAGAGGAAACGATCGCGAACCATCGGGCCGCCCATACGACGGCGACCGCTGGCCTTCACGACACTTTCCCGACGCTGATGCACCTCCTCGGCGAACCCGTCCCGTACGGCGTACTCGGCACGAACCTGCTTGTCCCCGACGAACTCCGCGATCCCGTCCCCTTGCTCTCGCGCCTGGGCGATTCGCTGTTTGCCTACCGACAATGCATCCACACCTCTCGCGGAAGTGGCTGCCCAGACCCGGAGAAAATGAAAAACCGCCCAGCCATCGACGAGCTGCCCAGTCTCATCGAAGGCAGCAAGGAACAGGTCATCGTCCGCTTGCTGCTCGACCACCCTGAATACTGGGCAGAAGGTCAGGCCCCCGCGAAACCTGCCGCCCAATCAGGCGAGGTCGCGAAGCTCGGCGCCCGCTAGGCCGGCCACAGGTACTCGACCGGCGCCTTTCAAGACTCGCAGGATCGGCGCAACGGCCTACCCTCTCGCTTCAATGAGAATTGGCGAGGAGCCGTACCCGCATGAACGTCGTTCGCCCCGAGACCGTTGGCTTATCCGGGTCTCAGCTCGCCCAAATCGATCGCCATCTTAACGAGAATTACGTCCGCCCCGGCAAGATCGCGGGCTGCCAAACCCTCGTCTTTCGCCGCGGCAAAGTCGCCCATCACAGCGTCCTGGGCGTGCGAGACATCGAGCGTGACACGCAGCTGACCGAAGACACGCTCTTTCGTATCTACTCCATGACTAAGCCGATCACGTCGGTCGCGCTCATGATGCTGCATGAAGAAGGACGATTCTCACTCGCGGATCCCGTCCACCGCTACATCCCTGAGTTCGCGAAGCTCCGCGTTTATGAGCAAGGTGTGTATCCGCATTATGTGACGCGAAGCTGCGACCGGCCCATGACGATTCGCGACCTGCTCTCCCATCAATCCGGGCTGACCTACGGATTCATGGCGCGGACGAACGTCGACGCCGGATACCGCAAAGCGGGCATCGCTATGAAAACCCGCTCGAGCACGCTCGAAGAGATGATTGCCGAATTGGCGGAGCTCCCGCTGGAATTTTCACCGGGCGAGCACTGGAACTACTCCGTCTCAACAGACGTCTGCGGACGACTCGTCGAGATCCTCTCAGCACAAAGCCTCGACCGATTCTTTCAAGAACGCATCTTTGCCCCCCTCGGCATGGTCGATACCGCATTCGAAGTTCCCGAAGCCAATCTCCCCCGCCTCGCCGCCAACTACGAGCGCCGCCGAGACAAGAGCCTTCGCGTAGTGGACGATCCCCAGGAAAGCGCGTACCGCGAAGGCGTCACCCTCTTCTCTGGTGGTGGCGGCCTCGTTTCGACCATGGCCGACTATCTTCAGTTTTGCCGCATGCTCTTAGGCCGCGGAACGCTCGACGGGAAACGCATCATTGGCCCCCGAACCCTCGAATTGATGACCCAGAACCATCTCAAGGGCGGCGTCGACCTCACGGAAGCCAGTACAGGCCTCTTCGGCGAAACTCCGTACGAAGGCACGGGCTTTGGTCTCGGCTTCTCGACCCTCCTCGACACCGTCGCGGGCCAAAACGTGGGGAGCGTCGGCGAATACGCCTGGGGCGGCGCGGCGAGTACGGTTTTCTGGGTCGATCCAAAAGAAGAGCTGAGCGTCATCTTCATGACCCAACTCATGCCCTCACGCACCTTCGACTTTCGCGGACAGCTTAAAGCGATCGTGTACGGGGCCTTGATGGCGGATTAGGCGGAGCTCCGGCTGGGCGCAACGCCCCCAGTCAAAAGACGATCCCGCATCGCAGAATAATCCTATAGGTCTCCGCCCGACCACACTGTCTGCCCACGCGGCGAAGGCCTTGATTCGCATTGCGAGCAGTCGCCCCCGCACGAGCGATCGACAAGAAGCACGCATTGACCGCTCCTGTCGATAGAGCGACCTGCCTTTGACTTACGTCGTCCTCCGTACAGGACGGCTGTATGCGGCAATCGTCCTCTAAAAAGGACGCCTCAGTCGCCCCGCCTCCTTCCAGCCCACTCTCACAGCTGGCACACGGCTTGCTTTATCAAAGAGAATCCAGCCACCGCCCTTTCGGATTCCCTTTGCGTCCGTCAACGATTCTCAATTGCATGCAAAGCCAAGGGCAGGAGAATAGAAATGAAAACGACTTCCACGCCCGCAAGGCTCCACATGCTGTGTCTCCACCAACGACCGAAGAATCGATCAGCGACAACAGTGCCGGCAACAATCGACGTGCGAATGGCTCTATCAGATCCACTCCCAACGCGAATCTCATTGGACACCTCTCTACTGACCGTCCCGTCAATCGCCGGCAAGGAAAATACGCAAATCCCTTCGAAGAGCTCTTCGAAAAACCAACGAACGCAACACTCCGCACATCACAGCAGAAGGTGCCCAAACTCTCAATTTGCCCGCCCGTCAGAGAGCCCAAGGACGCCCAGCTCCAATCCACGCAACGACAGGAGACGATAATCATGATCTCCGCCGACCAGTCCTGTCAGTGGTGCCAGTCTCCACTTCCATTGCTCAGAAAACATGACGCACCAAGACGACATTGTTTTTGCAGCAAATGCGTCGACCGAATTACACGCTCCCTCTTCGAGACAGAAGGAACCTCGGACGCTGCGGACCGACCATCGATGTCCCTCAGCGCAGAAATTGACGTTTCCCGTGAAGTCGGCGCTGATTTCGAAGCGCAAAATCTCGACTGCGAGTTAGTCTATACGTCCGCAGCCGAGGGCGGAGTAAAACTATCGGGGGTCCGAGTGACGGAAATGGTCGATTCACAGCGCGTTGTCAGGGAACGGGATCTTTACCGAAGACTGCTTGAACTCGGGGATACGACAGAAGTAGAACCTTTTCTTTCCGGCGCTCTCGAACTCGTCGTTGAAGTCACTGGTTCAAGTCAGGGATTGATTGAGATTCGCGATCTGGAAGGTAACGGCGAAGACACCTGGTCGATGGCACACAGTCTCAGCGATGGCGAGGCCGAATCCATCCGCGACAGAATCTCCAAAGGCATCATCGCCGAAGCACTTGCCACAGGAAAAACCGTGGAAACCACCAGTGCCGTCTTTGACGACCGGTTCAGTTCTCGCGAGAGTGTCCAAGTGAAACGGATCGGGGCCGTTCTATGTGCGCCTCTCGGAAAGCATTCAGGAGTGGGGAACATATACCTCGAGAAATCGAACTCGGACGGGGCCTACAGCATCGAAGATAAGGAATGCCTAGAGGTGTTCGCACGACACCTCGCGACGCTCGCCGACAGAGTCATCGTAAAAATGCGTTCGCCCGCAAACGACGATCACATGGCGCCCCTTCGTCAGAAATACGCCCTCGACGAAATCATCGGTCGCAGCCAGAGTCTCGCGAGAGCGGTGGAGCAAGCCATGCTTGCGGCCCCCCTCGACGTCAACGTCCTCATCACAGGCGATTCTGGAACAGGAAAGACTCAACTCGCCCGAGCAATTCATCGAAACAGCGGACGCGCCGAACATCCGTTCATAGAAGTCAATTGTGCGGCCCTACCGGACTCTTTGATCGAAAGCGAACTCTTCGGCGCAAAAGCTGGGGCGCACAGTACAGCGACGACGGACCTGCCAGGCAAAGTCGCCGCAGCTGAGAGTGGAACGCTCTTCCTCGACGAAATCGGCGAACTACCGATCGCTTCTCAGGCGAAGATCTTGCAGCTTTTGCAGTCCCGGTCGTACTTCCCACTGGGAAGCGCCGACCCCATGCAAGCCGACATCCGAATTATCGCAGCGACGAACGCAAATCTAGAAGGACTCGTTAAGGAAAAACTCTTCCGGGAAGACCTCTACTTCCGACTCAAAGTTCTTGCTGTCGAAATTCCACCCATCTCGGAGAGAACGGCTGATCTCCGAGATCTCGCCCACACAATTACCATTCGATCCTGCGAGCAAAACCGACTGCCCAAGCTGGAGCTGACAGAGGAAGCCACTACAGCGATCTCTCTGGCCTCATGGCCAGGAAACGTACGCGAACTCGAGTCTGCAATCGCCGCCGCCGCAATCAGGGCCGCCTCCGAAGGGCTCAGCCATATATCGACCCACCATCTATTTCCCGAGCGGAGCGCTCAACAAGGCATGAGCGTCTCACCGGTTCAAGAGAGCTTCCAAGAGTCTACGCGCGCTTTCCAGTCCGAGCTCCTCAAGCGCACACTTGAGGAGACGGACTGGAATATCAGCGAAGCATCACGTCGACTCGATCTCGCCCGCTCGCATGTTTACAAGCTCATTGACGCATTTGGCTTCAAGCGCTCTTGAGCGAGCCTCGGCCCCCTTACTAGTAGACGGGTGGGCGCATGGCCTTGATACCGACGCTTTCATCAACGACTTCAGGAGAATTTTCGCGGGCGTATTCCGAAAACCGGCTGTCCTTATCTTCAGGCTTGAACTTTGCCCACTCCTCATCGATCTCGTCGGAATTGCCGAAATGAATCGCGTTGGGGGAAGTCACAACGACGTCTCTATCCTGAGGAGCAGCATCGAGCATTGGCGAAGGTCCCGTGCCCTTCGCGCCGCCTGTAATCCAAAGCACGTGGATGCCGTATGGATCAACTCGAACGACAGGTTTAAAAACTTCACCACCGCCAGGGAGATAGATCCAATCAGTAAAGATCGGCCTTGCTCGCTTCGAACCACCCACGTCAATGGGGTCATTGATCGAGGTGTTAATCGCCGCCAGGTAAGCGGCCTGAAGCATTTTGTCCTTGTTTGGAATACTGGGCCACCATGCTTTCGGACTCTCCGGTCCTGCAAGGAATTCTTCCTGAACGTGGGCCACCAACGCATCAGGGATGATCGGCTTCCCATTCACTGGTCCGTCCTCCAGATCTTTCTTGCGACCGAGATCAAAAGGATCGACAGTTTTAACCAGATTCCGTTTTTCGACTTTGGGCACCCTCAGGAACTTGTCGATCGACCTCGTAATATTCGTTTCACGGTAGTAGGTAGTTGCTGATCCCATTCTTGGTCCCTCTCTCGGTTAGTTGTAATCCAGTCAGCACAGGCTATTGAAGCATCACACAGAGCTTTTCAGCGCGAATGCGAAGATGTTCCGGCCCAAAGGTCTGAAGCGCCGCCGCAGCGTCGCGTGCCAGGGCAAGAGAATGGGATCGGTCGACCGCCGCGTCTGCTGCCCGTAGTTCCGCCAGACCAAGGCGCGCGCGTGTCGCCTCGAGTGCAGCCCCGGTCGAATCACCGATTTCGATTGCACGAAGAAACAGCGCTTCAGCTTCTTTTCGCCGGCCCGCGAGATTGCACGCCACGGCTCTGATCCGCGGCAGCATAAAACTCCATCCCGGCGTGAAGCGTACGCCCTTCTCCGTATCGGCCACCTCAAGCGCGGTAAGCAACTCATCAGAGACAGCGATTCCTCCAGCGCCCTCAGCGATCTCGATCTGTGCACAAATCATCGTCAAGTTGTAGAGCGTAAGATAGTCGCGCGGCGCCTCAGGAATCGGCAGGTCCACCAGTTCCAAATCCGCAAGACCGCTCGCGTGATATCGAATCAGGCTTCGAAAGGTATGCGTGAGCGGCTCGATCGCGCTCGGGTCATCGAATGCGAGCCCGGGGGACAGGAGTTCATCGTAGGCCGCCCCTGCACCCGCCGGATCATTTGCCATGCTCCGCAAATAGGCCAACGCCGGTAAAGTAAAAAGTGCAGCAAAGAGCTGACGAGATCTCCTGAGGCGCTCGACCGTTTTCCGGGTCAATGATACGGCTTGCTCTTGATTGCCCCGAATCGACTCAATCATCACTCGAGCCGTCTCGACGAGGAGCGCATCCGCCCGCTCGATGCCGCGAACTTCACCACCGCGGTCCCAGGCCTCTTCGAGCCGGCCCGACATCGCCAGCACTAACGGAAGACGTGCAAGGTTTCGATCAGCAACCGGACTTTCGTCTACCCCACAGATTCGAGCGGCCTCCGAAAAACCGGTGATGGAATCGGTCAATCTCAAATCCTGCCAATCCGCCAAACTCGTCTGGAAGAGAATCAGACCCCCGAGTTCCGCATCATCACACGAAAGAGCAATTTCGGTTCCCTGTCGACAGAGTCGCCGTGCCTCCCCTGAGTGTTGAACAGTAAAGTAGCGCTCGGCCATCGCGAGAAGCAGTCGAGCACGGAGCTGCGGAGCCCTTTCGCCCAACTCAAGAACGATTTTATTGATCGGCTCAAGATCTCCAAGATCGCCGAACGGAACAAGGCCGAATAGGTTTGCCGCAAGACTCCGGTCGTGCAAAACAAGCCCAACCCGTTCCAGATCTCCAATTCTCTTGAATGCTTCCGCTGCAAGGTCTAAATGATGAATACACGGGCCCGAATCGCCAAGATAGTTGTAGGCTCGACCAAGCCGGTGGTGATGCTGGCCGCGCTCGCTCATGGAAAGCACGGAACCACGAGCATCGGATTCAAGCGCCGCAGAAAGAAAAATAGATGTCTCACGCCATGCGAAGCGGGACCAGGCCACTTCTGCAGCCGAGCAGGCATAGCTGACCAGCTCCTCACCAGACGCCGCATCCCCGGCTGCGATGAGATGATTAGCGATCGCCCCAATCGGTTCGAGTCCTTGTTCCGCAGGCTCCGCGATAAGGAAGCGAGCTGCACGTAAATGCAGGCGCTGACGACGCGTCGGAGTAGCCAGGTCTTTTAGAACTTGGCTTAGGGTGGGATACGCGAATCGGTAGGCTTGCCCTTCATCCTCAAGGATTCCTGCCTCGACTGCCTCATCCAACCGGTCCAGCAAATCGTCAACAGTCGAGTCGACCAGGTGCGCGAGACTCCGAAGTCCGAACCGAAGTCCCAGTACCGAAGCAGCCATGAGGAGCCTGCGTGTTTCCTCTGACAGCCGACCAATCCTAGACGATGCGACCGTGGCCGCTGTGGAAAATGAGGTCATCGCCGATCGATCCAGCAGGCTAACCGTGGAGCCTCCGCGGTTTTGCAGTTCTCCTGCCGCGGCCATTCTGTCAACGGATTCACGTACCAGAAGCGGGTTTCCGCGGGTCGCAATCGTTAGATCATGGATCAGCTCCTCCGAAGCTCGAGGAATCCCGAGAAGACCAAGAAGAGCCTGGACCGACTGCTCGCCAAGTGGGGACAGCTCGACCTGCTCTGCGATTTCCTTGGCAAACAGGTCTTCGTGAGCGCC
Organism: Myxococcota bacterium; assembly: GCA_045106235.1. Taxonomy (GTDB): domain Bacteria; phylum Myxococcota_A; class UBA9160; order UBA9160; family UBA4427; genus UBA4427. The sequence continues at coordinate 163,538 of JBGCEJ010000006.1, read as the reverse complement.
CTTTTCCTCAGAGCGAACGCAAACGATGATGCCAACGCGAACGGAGGTATCCTCCGCAATCGCTTGAAGTTCGTCTACGAGGATGCCGAGTAATTGTATCGATGCGGAGTCGAGCCACTGGGCGTTGTCCAGAATCAAAATGAGTGCGCGGCGGTCCGAAAGAAGACTTAATCCCCGAGACAATCCCGAAAGTGCTCGATTCCGAAGCATCACCTCATCAGAAAACGGATCACGATCCCGACCTCGGCGATCCTCTACAAGCAGCGATCGCACTGCCTCAGCGTCCTCGTCCGCCATACCGGTCAAGTTTCCGAGTGCCGGCAAAAGGGATTCCGTGATTGCCTGATACGGCGTCGAAGGCTGAGGCTGTGCCGCAGCCGAGAGAGCGACCGCGCCCTCGCGCGCAATGAACGTCCTGCAGGCGTCAACCAAAGCTGTCTTACCGATGCCGGCTTCACCAGACAGGACCAACATCATCGGCTTGCCGCTAATTGCTCTTCCGATCGCCGCCTCTATGCGTGAATGTTCTGACTCCCGACCGACGAGACCCGAAACGAAGCCGGAAGATGCTCCGACGGACGGCTGAAGCGGCCTTCGGACAGCTTCAGCAGGCCCCGAAGAGATCTGCCCACGAATACCTTCGAGCGCTGCGCGAACATCTCGAGCGCGTCTCGGACGTGTCTCCGGGCTCTTAGACAAGAGGCCAAGCAGAAGATCCTCCAAGAGAACGGGAAGATCGAAACCAAGTTTCGCGGGCGACGTGGGCTCACGAAATTGATGTCCAAGAATGGTCTCGCCGGGGTCCGCAGCCTGAAAAGGTGGTTTTCCGACGAGCAGTTCGTAGAGAAGACATCCGAGAGAGTAGAGATCCGATGCCGGGGTGCCGGGTAAACCGGAGATGACCTCAGGCGCCATATAGTCAGGCGTACCCGCTAGCTCTAAGGCTCGATCATCGCTCTGCGCGTTTCCAGTTCTAGAGACTGCGGCCAGCCCGAAGTCGCCAAGCAAACAATCCCCAGTCTCACTCAGAAAAACGTTACCGGGCTTCACATCCCCATGTACGATTTCGTTCTGGTGAGCAACTTCAAGCGCCATACAGATCTGGATTGCGATCCGAATAGCGCGTCGAGTCGTCGCCCTGCCCTCCGAGAGCTCAGAGAGTTCTCTTTCAAGATCGCCACCCGGCAAAAACTGCGTAACCAAAAAGACGGCTTCGGTCGCTTCGATGACGTCATAGACGGACACTACATTCGGGTGTTCTCCGATGCGCGCCATCGCGCGAGCCTCGTTCAGATGGAGCCACCCGATTCCAGCAGCTTCGTCGTTCGAAATCGCCGCGATTGCGACCGGACGCTCAAGCAACTCATCATCGGCCAGATAGACACGCTTCTGCGACCCAGCACCTAGAGTGCGCTTAATTAGGTAGCGATCAGGAAGATCCGAAAGCGCGGGCTCGAATGCGCATTTTGTCTCGGGCTCCTGTCGTTCAGTCACGCGCCCGCTCGCTCCAGTCTTCCCGCGTCATCGGCATCCGGGCAAAATTGAGAAAGTCTGCAAGCGTATAGTCCTGGCCAGCGGCCCCTGCGCTAGGCGTCCACGACGGGTTCTCGTTAAACCAAGCGTACGGTGACTTTGCCATCATCCAAATGAGACACTCCGCGACGAGCTTCGCACCAACGGGCCCCAGCTGCTGACCTGATTCAAACTCAGAGGCCTCTTTGAGACAGTAAATCCAAAGCGGGTGGTCGGCTCCAAGCCGCTTTTCTTCGGGAATGCTCATCGCATCCGCCACGGCCAAACCTGATGGGCAACCCCATTCACGGCCACCCAGCAGAGTCCGAATGGCCAGGTTGTGAACGAGATGCGAAGGAACAGATTCACTGGGCGAAAATGGCGGTTCAACGGGTGATGAAGCAAGCGCACGTGCGAGCAGAGGAGAAATTCTCTGACTCAATTGCGGATTCGACCCCTTGAACGAGACGAACAGATCCCATTGAATCGTCCAGTCCGAAGGAACCTCACGCCCACCCCCGAGCATACTGGCATGAGCATCTTCGATGAAAATCTCAAAATCGCGACTGGCCCCGCCGCGACCTTCGTTGATTTTATAAAGAGGACGGATCATGGCGTGTCCGGATCGCAACGCTCCAAGCGCAAGCTCGAGCGGCATAAACAGATCCTGACCTAGCGAAAGGAAATTCAGTTTGGGACGACTCGGTTCTGTGCCAACGATCTCATCAATAATCCGTTCACCACAAAGCTTGGGAAGAAGATCCTTCAGAACGATCCATTGGTAGTGCCAGCGCGTGAGCTGCTGCGCTTCTGAAAAACTTGTCGCGATCGACTCGTCAAGAAGTCGGTTATGAAACTTGAGGAAAGCCAAGTGAAGCTGAGCGATGATCAAGTTCTCATCGTTCCTCGGGTCGCCGACCTTCGCGTCCCTTTGTCCGTCGACACCACCTACAACGATATTCCGATCGGGCTTAAGGCCCCCTCGCGGCAGATCGATTTCCCGGTTCAAGTTACGTTCAATCACGAAGCGCGATTTCCGCGCACGCCATTCTGGATAGTCCTGATATAAGGCGGGGCTTTCATCTGGCCCCCCCATATAGACTGAGCCAAGCTCAAAAGGCGCGATTGAATCGGTAAGGCGGGGCTGCGAGATGCCCGAGCGCTGAAGTCCGGGCATATGGCGAAACGAAATGTCGTGCACCAAGAACTGAGCAAGATACGTATAACCAGCAGGGATTCGCGGGTTTTCACTAATGGCCTGAGGGTCTGGCCTGGGTAACCCCTCCTCGTACAACGCCCGCGCTTCTGCAACCAGGTGAGCCTCGACCTCTTCGGGACTGCCATCGATCGACCAAGGGTCGAGATCTGGGAACATTGACGGAAAGGGAGTTTCGCCTTCCAAACTCAAGCGCTTAACGCTGTTCCTAGAAAAGGGGATCGGGCTACGCGCGTTTACGGTCGACCAATAGACGCTCAATTAACGGTCTTTCTTTGTGATATCTCGGACACGAAGACATAGCATAAGCACAAACGCATCTCGCATGAACAGCGGCCCCATGCGGAACTCGCTCCCCCCCTCGCGGGCAAGAGCGAGTTCCCGCACCATTGACAACGGCCGCTCGCGACCCGCATCGTTATCGACCGCCTGCTCGATAGTCGATCGACGTGGAGTCCCGAATCCAATCGACTCGCCGGGAGCTGCCTCGATTCATGTACATATCGTCGAACTTGACGACGGGGCGGTTCCAGCGCCATTCGGCCGGAAGTTCCGGCGGCATGACCGCCGGCCGATCAATCGAGAAGCGGGACTGGAGGGCAAGCCGGGCCTCCGTCCCCGCATCCGACTGAGCGAGCGTCCAAGCCCCAAGAACAGCCAGCCAGATCCCCCCTGCGACGATCGCACGCCGCAGCGCGGAAGAGTCCATCCCCAAATCCAGATTCACCTGCTCCTGTTCACTCGTCGCGATTGCTGCTGCCATGTCATCTCTCCTTGCGGGCTTCTCTGAGCCCGCCTGTGTGTGTCTTCTGAGGCCGCCTTCACTCGAAGGCCGATCATCAGGAAGCAACGCTGTATGACTGCCTATAGAGCAAGCCCCGTGCCAGGTCTGAAACCCCTCTAACGACGAGAAGAGCACTTTCAGCGTCCTCGACAGCAGACACATGGCCTGTCACTGGCGTCCGCTAGAGAGGACACGTCCGGCGTAAATCAAGCCAACTCGAATGGAATTCCCCATCACCAGCGGGCATCGCTTGGTCAGCGGTCCCTTGAAATGCGATACGCTGGATCAATGAGAAAACTCCCTCTCCTACTGGCACAATTTCTCATCCTCGCTCCGGCCAGCGGCATCGCCGACATTGCCGACATTGCCGACATTGCCGCCGCCAACGCCGGCGCCCCCGCGGCTTCCAGCGAAGCGGCTTCCCCGGCCGCCTCAGCCGCTCAGGAATACACGCCGCAGGCTCTGGAGACCTTCCCGACGGAGCTGCTCTGGGGCGACCTACATGTCCACAGCAGCTTCAGCTTCGACGCGAACGTGACGGGCAATATTCGCCTTGAACCAGCGGACGCCTACCGCTTCGCGCGAGGAGAAGCCGTCGTCGCCAATAGCGGCATGACCGCTCGGCTCGAACAACCACTCGACTTCCTCGTCGTCTCTGACCATTCCGAAAATATGGGCCTGCTCCCCGCCCTCCGCGCGGGCGATCCGGCGCTCATGTCGAATCCCAAAGCGCGCGACCTCGCCGCCCGACTCGCCAATGCAGAAGAAGGCGATCTCAGCATCATCGCCGAACTCGTCGATACCGTCGCTTCAGGCGGCGGCGCCTTCATTGACAACAAAGCTTTCGAAGAAGGCATCTGGTCGCGGATCACGCGTCAGGCGGATGCCGCGAACGATCCCGGGAAGTTCACCGCGCTCATCGGCTTCGAGTGGTCCTCCATGCCCGCCGGCGACAATCTCCACCGCGTCGTCGTTTACCGCGACGGCGCCGACCGCGTCGGACAAATGCGCCCCGCCTCCTCTTTCGACGGAGATCAGCCTGAGGATCTCTGGTCGTTCATGGAAGAGTATGAGCGCCAAGTCGGCGGCGAAATTCTCGCGATCCCGCATAACGCCAACCTGAGCAATGGCCGCATGTTCGCCCTGACGCAATCCGATGGGCGCCCGATGGATGCCGCCTATGCAAAGCGGCGCGCACGCCTCGAGCCCCTCGTCGAAGTCACGCAGTACAAGGGCGACGCAGAAACGCATCCGGCGCTCTCCCCGAACGATGCCTTCGCTGATTTCGAAACCTGGGACTACGGAAACCTTTCCGCATCGAACGTCGTCCCCAAGCAAGACTGGATGCTCCAATTCGAATATGCGCGGTCTGCACTCGGGCTCGGCCTGCAGGTCGCGGCAGAAAGCGGGACGAACCCCTTCGAATTCGGCATGATCGGCAGTACCGACTCGCATACCTCTCTCGCCGCTGCGACCGAAGACGCCTACTGGGGAAAGCTCACGTCGATGGAACCCGGGCCGCGTACCTGGGTCGCGAACAATAATCCCGTCGATCCCGCCACGATCCCCACAACGCCCTGGGACTTCGGCGCTTCCGGATACACCGGCGTCTGGGCCAGCGAAAACACGCGCGAGGCCATATTTGATGCTCTTCGGCGTCGCGAAGTCTACGCAACGACAGGATCCCGCCTGGGGCTGCGATTTTTCGGCGGGTACGCGTTCAAGGAAGGCGATGCGGACCGACCTGACCTGGCTCGACATGGCTACCGCACAGGCGTGCCAATGGGCCAAGTGCTCGAGGGGGCCAAGGGGCGAACGCCGACTTTTCTGGTGGCGGCGACCAAGGACCCGCTCGGTGCGAATCTGGACCGCATTCAGATCGTCAAGGGATGGCTCGACGCCGACGGGTCGACCCGAGAGCAGGTTTACGACGTGGCGCTTTCCGACGGGCGCCGCGCTCTATTTGGTCGTATTCGGGGTTTGAAATCGACTGTGGACACGAACCAAGCGCAGTATTCCAACGAAGTCGGCGCAGCGGAGCTACGCGCCGTGTGGAGCGACCCTGATTTCAATCCGAGCGAGAGCGCGTTCTACTACGCACGGGTGATTGAGATCGCTCAGCCGCGATGGAACGTCTACGATGCGGCCCGCCTGGGCGCAAAAGTGCCGAAGAGTGTTCCGACCGAAGTGCAGGACCGGGCCTACAGCTCGCCGATTTGGCATCGACCTTAAACCGGCTGAGCTTAAACCTGTAGACCGTAGAGAGAAGCGAGAGAATGCAGTCTCAAGAGAACCGGGTCGCGATGGTTACGGGCGCGAGCCGCGGAATCGGAAAAGCAACCGCCCTTGCCCTAGCGGAAGCAGGCTTCGACCTGGTCCTCGCTTCACGAACGGTCCAAAGCGGAGACGAACACGCAGACCAAGTGCGCGGCCCCGACGGGTCCCCTCTTCCCGGCAGCCTTGACGAAACGCGGGCTGCGGTCGTCGCGAGGGGCGCCCGCGCACGGATTCAGCGACTGGATCTCCTCGAACCGAAATCCGTCGATGCCCTCGTCGAAGACACTCTGTCTGAATGGGGCCAGATCGACGTCCTCGTCAATAACGCCATCTATCAGGGCCCCGGCCTGATGGATGATTTCATGCAAGGCTCACTCGAAGAACTCGAGAAGGTCTTCGCGGGCAATGTCCTCGCCCAGGTTCAGCTCACACGGAAGGTGCTGGTCGGAATGCTCAAGCGCGGTCGCGGCGTGATCATTAACCTCACATCTGAGGCGGGTATGATCGATCCTCCACTCAAGCTGGCCGACGGTGGCTGGGGCTACGCCCATGGCGCAACGAAGGCGGCGCTGCATAGAATGGCTGGATACTTGAAGGTCGAGTACGGGGACAAAGGGATCCTCGCCTATAATTTGGAGCCCGGACTGGTGCGCAGCGAATCGCTGATTGCCTCCCTCGGAGAAAACACAGCGCTCGAAGAGATGGGCATACGGAGTGCGCCGGTCGAAGTCCCCGCCGCGGTCATTCGCTGGCTCTGTACGTCAGAAGAAGCGCTTGCCATGAATGGTGAGAACATCCACGCTCAGCCATTCTGCAAACGGAGGGGCCTCTTGCCGGGATGGCCCGAAAGGACAGCAAGGCCCGAAAGGAAAGACGCATGAAGATTGACTACTCCGGGAAGACCATCGCCGTGACTGGCGCCGGTGGATCGATTGGTCGGGCCAGCGCCCTGCTCTTTGCATCCCTAGGCGGGTCTGTCCTGGCAACAGACATCAATGAAGCGAGCCTAAAAGAGACAACGGACGCCATCGAGCAAGCGGGTGGACGCGTCGCCTCTCTCGTGGCCGACGTGACGGAGCCGGACCAGGCCGCGAGCGTCGTGCAGACCACCCTTGAGCGCTTCGGCGGACTCGATCTGCTTTACAACAACGCCGGCGGCTCCTTCCCCACCCCCTTGGAAGAGATCGACCGAAAAGAACATGCCCGTCTTCGCGCGCTCAACTTCGATGCCGTTTACCACGCGACCATGGAAGCCCTGCCCATCATGGAGGACAACGGCGGAGGCGTCATCCTCTCGACGACTTCGGGCGCAGGCAGTGGCGCCGTGCGCGGACTGGCGACCTATGGTGCCGCGAAAGCCGGCGTAAACAGCCTCATGCGGAGCGTCGCAATTGAATACGGCGCCCGCGGCATCCGCGCCAATGCCATCGCTCCTTCCGCAGCCACCGTCGGGCTCCTCGCCTGGCTCGAGACGCTTCCGAACGGCGTGGAGGGCTTCGCCGCCAAGCAGCCTATGGGCAAAATCGGAACGCCAGAGGATATCGCGCACGTCGCTGCGTTCCTCGGCTCAGACTACGCGGGCTTCATCAACGGCGTCGTTCTTCCTGTGGACGGCGGCGTTGAAGCGATGCTCGCGGTCCCCGACCAATAAGCGCGGCGCACACGACGATCATGCTCTACTTCGAAGATCTCAAGATCGGATATCGCTACGGGCTCGATGCCCCGGCCGCGCCGCCGTACGGGCCGCATCAAGTCACGAGGGAACAGATCATCGAGTTCGGCGAGCAATGGGATCCGCGACCGCAACATGTCGACGAAGCCGCGGCACGCGAAACCACCTTCGGCGGCCTGATCGCTTCCGGCGCGCACGCCTTCGCCCTTTGGACACGATTCGCCCTCGAAACAGCGAACAAGACCGAGCGCATCGCGATCATCGCCGGCCTCGGATCCGACTTCCGCATCGCAGCGCCCATTCGCCCGGACGACGTCTTGAGCCTTCAGGTCGAGATCGTCGCCAAGCGCGAATCACAAAGTCGCCCGGACTCAGGCATAGTGACGGCCGAACATGCGCTTTCGAATCAGTCCGGCGTTGTCGTCCTGACGAACCGCGCAGTGACGCTCGTGAGCAAACGTCCCGCGTAAGCCGCTCAACCGCCCACCATTCCGTTCACGCACGCCCCTGCAGATTCGGCGCTTGATGTGAAGCCCTTCACACACAACAGGGGAGCATCCTCGTAACTTTGAATCTTCCTGCAGCGGAACCAACCCCGCTGCCGATGGAGAGACAATCGATGCGCAAAACCCGTGAAGCCTGTGCTGCCCGTGACGCCCTGTCCCGCCGAATCACCCGCTGGTCGGCCGCCCTCATTCTGGCCTTTGGGGGTTCCGCCAGCGCCCATGATCAAAACTTCGGCTTCGTGCTCGCCAATCAGCCGACAAGCCCGCAGTACACAGCCACGCAATCCACGAACAAAGCCTTCAACGATTCGGGCGGCGACATCAACATCACGCGTTCGGACACGGGGGATTACGCGGTCCACCTCGCCGGCCTATACGACCCATCGGTCCCGGAAGGGAAGCTCGGCAACTTCCAGGTCACCGCGTTTTCGACCGCGGGCGAATACTGCAAAATCAGCGACCTTTGGACTGCCAATCAGGTCGACGTGCAATGCTATGACACCGCCGGCGCCCCTGCGGATGTCGCTTTTTCCTTGCTCTACCACCTTGCCGATCAGCACCCTAACCAGAACGTGGCCTACGCGCTCGCCGCGGAGGCCACAACGCCGACTTACACTCCGCCAGCCGACTACGTCTTCAACCCGAGCGTTGGTGATCCGACCAGCGTCTCCCGATTCTCACCCGGTTTTTATCGAATCACGTGGAACAACCTCGATTCAATCGGTAACGACGGTGGCCATGTCCAGGTCACCGCCGTCGGAAGCGACAGCTCGAGATGTCAGCTTCAGGGCTGGACATCGACGAGCGCCGACGTTCGCTGCTACGCGGATACGGGCGCACCCGCTGATTCCATGTTCTCGGTGTACAACGCGCGGCCCAATATTGGCGACCCAACGATCGCTTTCGCTTGGGCCGATTCCCCAACCGGAACGAACTACTCTCCTGCTTCGTTCTATGCGTACAACCCCGCGAGTGGAGGAGCCGGCGGGCTCCAAGCCGACCGCTTCGGCGTAGGTCGGTACCGAATGGAGTGGCTCGGTCTCGGGACCCTCGGAACCACGAGCGCAAACGTCCAGGTTACGGCGTACGGCAACGATGATATTCGGTGCGCAGCGAATTTCTGGGGCAGTTCTTTCGCAACGGTCGAATGTCGCGACAGCGCCGGAAACTTGGCCGATACCCGATACAACATCATGTATCTCGATCCGGTTCAAGAACATTGGTCGGAAGAATTTGCCACCGCCACCATCATCGACACGTCCTTCTCCCCGGCGAGCGTGAGCGCCTCGCGATCGTTCAATCCGACCGGGGGACCGATCAGCGTCAATGAAACCTCGACCGGCGAATACGAGGTCAACTTTGAAGGCTTTGCTCAGGCGTACCCGGCTGGAGGCAACGTCCAAGTCACGACACTGTCGCCCACCGGGGCCAACTGCAATGTCGAAGGCTGGTCCACATCCACGGGGATCGTCGTCGTTCAATGTTATTCCGACAGCGGCTCTCCAACCGCCAACACCAACTTCCAGATTTTTTACCTGAAGGGTTCAAATGCAACACCCACGGCGTACGCCTGGGCCGGTAATCCAACGGCCGCGGTCTACAACCCCAATCTGAGCTACGCAAACAACCCATCCGGTGGCGAAATCCTGATCGAACGATCTGAAGTTGGCACCTACCGCGTGAGCTTCGCGGACTTCACAGGCGGAACAACCATCGGTCACGCCCAGGTCACCTCCTACGGCCCGGGTAATAATGTCTCATGCAGTGCCCGACTCCTTGGCGGCATTCCCGTCGCGGTTGACGTGACCTGCCGTGACACAATCGGTGGCTTGATCGACTCGCGTTTTTCCTTGATGGTCATGAGACCGGAGAATAATCAAGACGCCCTGGCCTTCATGAAAGTCGGCCTCGGCTCGCCGCTCAATGCGCCCTCCGTCTCTTCAGAATTCAACTCAGCTGACGGAGACGTCTTCATCGACCGGATCTCCACGGGTTTCTACCAAGTGGATTTCGAGCGCTTCGACGAGCGTGGCCGGCGCGGCGACATCGACCTCCTCACTGTCGATGGAAACACGGCCACACGCTGCACCGTGCAAGCTTCCGACCTGGATTCGACCTTCGTCCGCTGCACAGATCGTTTGGGGACGCCGACGGACGCTCGATTCCAACTGGCGAAGATCAAGCCCACCTCCGTCCCAGAACCCGGCATGATGGTCGGAATCGCCTTCGGCGGACTTGCCCTCGCGCTGATGCGGCGGCGAGGCCGGTCCGAATAAAGGCTGCACACGTTTTCGCTCAGAGCGGGCGGAACCTATACTCCAGTCATGGAAAACATGACGACGACGCGGCAAACGAATCTCCCGATCACGCCAAACCGACAAGGACTCGCCCGTCCGAGCCGCTTCGGTGCCGCGCTCCTCGCCCTTGGACTTTTTTGCGCCTGCGCCTCCGTGCCACCCGCCCCGGATTGGGTGAAGGACAATCCAGACCGTTTTCCATCCGAAAGGTTTTTTCGCGGGATCGCCTCGGATAGGAGCGAAGAAATCGCCTCCGAACGAGCCCTCGACCTCGTGTCTGAAGCCACGATGAACGAGCCCGGGGCAGCGATAGCCGAAACCTGGTTCGACGAAGAACGTGAACGTCATTGGGCGATCGCGGTCCTTGAGAAAAAGCCCATCCTCGACCGACTCGCCTCGGAGCGCCAGCAAATCGAGGACGAAATCAGCCAGGCTTTTCAGTTGATCGAATCGGACCGACCCGATCAAGTCCTTTCACGCGTCGCCCGCGCCGCATCTCTGATCCCCGAAAGGAATCAACTCATCGAGCGGCTGGACTTCCTCGGCAGCCCAAGCGAGTTCTCGAAGAGCGAACTCGAAGCGCAGAATCGCCGAGTCACAGAATCCCTCAGCAGCCTGAAGAAAGAACTGCGCATCGAGATCAGTGCTTTCGAGATCGATGCTCGATCAGGCGAAACGCGGACCGAGCTCGAGCGGAACCGACGCGCCCTGTACCAGGAGGCGGTCGCTCACGGATTTACGCCCGGCTCTTCAGACGAGGGCTGGGGCATGGATCCCGTCTGGCTCAGCGTCCGAAGTACGGTCTCCGTCGAACGTCTGGAACTCCGACCAAACGACACCCTGATCTCGGTTCAATGGGACGCTGCGGTTGAAATCACGGATATGGCAGCCGGCGCCAATATCGTCGGTGTGCTGACCGAGACCGGTCGTGCCGTCCACTCCACCGACGCAGAAGCTCGACGTCAGGCCGAGGCGGCGGCACGCGATTTTTCGGCGAGCGCATTTGGCGAGTGGCTCAGCGCCAGAACCACGAAAGGCAACTGATTTGCCCGCCTAGCGCTCGCCGCTGTCCCGCGACCCCGCGCCTTGGATCAGCTGCCGAGAGAGCCGAACTGAGCGTTCAATCCCTTCGACCGACGCACGCTCATTCGTTCCATGCGCCCCGGCGGCGTCATCCCCGCTCACCGTCACCGTATGAAATCGGTAGATATTCGGTGTCAACTTGCCGTAGTGCCGCGTATCGCTGGTGGCGATCAGAAGAGCGGGCACGACCACAGCATCCGGCGCCTCCGCGGAGACCGCCGCTTCGATCATCTTGAATCCCGGTCCATTCTTATCCGCGACCGGTAAGACCTCACCCGGCGCGACGGTTTCCGAGAACTCAATCTCAATTTCCGGATCGTCGATAATCTCCCGGACCGCCTCCACGAGCTTCGTCGGCGTCATGCTCGGCAGCCGCCTGAAGTTCACCGCCGCTTCAGCCACCTGAGGCACAACGTTTTCCTTCACGCCTGAATTGAGCATCGTGACCGCGGTTGTTGTCCGAACCATGCCGAACATGTTCTCGTCCTTCGCGAGCCCTTTCGCGAGCAGCCCCCGCGACATCCACTGATTCCGCATCAAGAAGCCACCGAAGCCCGGCGTATGCTCCGCCAGCGCCTCGAACATATCGCTCACCGGGGGCTTGAGTTCGGGCGGGAATGGATTTTCGTGAAGCAAGGTCACAGCGCGAGACAAACGAATAATCGCGTTGTTCTTAGGCGGTCGCGAAGAATGCCCCCCCTCCCCGCGTGCCCGGAGAATCAGCGTCGTAAAACCCTTTTCACCCGTCGCGACCATCGCCATCAAGCGGTCGCCTGAGAGAATGGGCGTATCACTCACCATGAAGCCCCCTTCTCCAATCAGATACTCGAGCTGGATTCCTTCGGACAAGAGCTTCTCGGCGACCAACACCGCGCCCTCTTCACCCCCGGCCTCCTCGTCATGCACCGCGCTAAAGATCAAAGTCCGCTCGGGGGCGTAGCCTTCCTCGAGCAACTCTTCGATCGCCTCGAACGTTGCGATGAGGCCGCTCTTATCGTCGATCGTCCCCCGCCCCCAGACATAGCCCTCCGCGATCGCCCCCGAAAACGCGGGGTAGTCCCAGTCCTCTTCGGTTCCAGGTTCGACCGGAACCACATCGTAATGCGCATCAAACATCACTGGCGCAAGCGAAGCATCACTTCCAGGCCAGCGAAGCAGCCGCGTGTACTCACTGATCGACTCGACGCGCAGCGAGCGAAACGTCCTTGGATAGCGCGACTCCAAGAAACGAATAAAACGATCGAACTCCGCAAAATCGTTGTCCGCTTTCGATTCGTGGCTAATCGTCCGAAACTGGGCCGCCTTCGAAACGCTCTCGACGATCCGGGACTGCTCCGCATGCGCGCGGCTGGAAGCAAGGGGAAAGGCGAAGGTCAAAGCAAAACCTGCGCATACAAGCAGAATGCGATTCAACATGAGATCAATCCCTTTCGGAGGCAATCGTTTTTCGCGTCGACAGCGGAAGGCGTCGGCCCCTCGGTCTATCCATGGTTCTCGACGAACCAAGCGATGACTTGGCTCGCACTGCCCCGGAATGCGACCGGACGATCCATCCGGGCCACTGCCCGATGATACAGCTTGTCATAGTAGTGCCGAAGTAAAGTATCGATCCACGGGGCATGGGCCTCGACCGAAAACCAGCGCTCCTCGTGGTCTGCAAAAGCAAGCGCCTCCAGACATTCCGACACGTAGACACCACTGAGGCGTTTCGCGAGCTTGCGGATATTGCCCTCAAGCTCTTCGCGCATCAGCGCTCGCGACGAGCTTTCCGTCGGTTCAACGACATACTCGCGCACAATCCGAGCAATTCGCTCTTCTTGCGTCGATTCTAGAACGATGATCGGCGACTGCTGCACTTCGGCGTAGATATACCCGGGCACCTCAACATGACCGACAAAGCGGGCCTCGTCCTCGACCAATGTCATGCGCGGGGCCGCGAGATGGACTGTGGCCGCGAGATGGTTCTCGAACGTTTGCTGCGCGGGCTGCCCGGCCGGGAATCCGCCGAACGCGCTGCCACGATGATTTGCGAGCCCTTCGAGGTCGAGGGCCAAAACTCCGTCGGGCACGACGTCCCGCAGAGCATGGAGCAGGTCCGTCTTGCCGCAGCCCGTCAGCCCGGAAATCACGCGCGTCTCGGTCCGCTGAAACTGAGACTCGAGCCCCGCCATGAGATAGCGCCGTAACGCCTTCGTCCCGCCCTCAACGCGTGGGACTTCCGCATCCCCGAGCCACTCCGTCGCGAGACCACTCCGCTTCCCGCCGCGCCAACAGGCGAATGCGGTCGGGCGGTCACTCGACGAGACCGCGTCACGCCATGCCGCAATCCGCGCTTCTTTATGGGGCGCCGTCAACTCGACCCCGAGCTCGACCGCGGCCGCCTGACCCCGCTCGTGATAGCAGGTCCCGACCGCCTCTCGTTCTTCGTCGTTCAGAATCGGGATCGACCGAGCGCCGGGAATCGCACTGCGCTCCACCTCCCCGGGCGCACGCACATCCAAAAGCTGAAACGCCTGCTCCTGCCCGCCTTCAGGGAAGACATCGGCTGGAACAATCTCTGCTGGGATGTTCTGGATTCGCGTCGTTTTGGGGCCCGACGATGGAGGGGAACTCGACATGGCCAGAGTCTACGCGAAAGATGGCGGCAGTTCCGGTCGATGGCCCTCGGCTCGAGACAGAGGCGATTTCAATCAGCCGGAATTCGGCGAAGCCTCAAAGACCTTGCATACCTCTCGTTCCAAGGTATAAACTGGCTCATATACCTATTCGGTAGATGTATAGACAAACGGAGCTCAACGATGTCCCGCACTGCTGCCTGCTCAACCCTCGCCCTCTGCATCCTGCTCAGCGGGTGTGCCTCCTCATTCCGGCCCCACGAATTGGCGCGCCTGGAACAAATTCAGTCGGAGGGCATCAAGCCTGAACTTGAATCCAAGAAGAATCCGTGGATCGCGGGCTTTCTTGGACTCGCAGCGCCCGCCTGCAACGTGTATCTGGCCTACGGCACGGGTCGGAACGAGCAGCTCCCGATGGCGGCGCTTAACCTGATCACGTGGCCCTTCTCCGTCGCCTGGGCGATTCCGGGCTGTGTGCTCGACACCCAGACCGTCAATCGACTCAGCTATCTTGTCGAGCATCCCGCAGAACTCGAAAAAGCGGCACGATAGGAGCCCTCTTGGCGCGTAGACAATCCCGATTCATCAACGGAGTCCCAGAACTCCTGATTTTGCGGCTGCTCTCTCAGGATGAGATGTACGGATATCAGCTCGTCCGCACAATCCGAGAGACGACCCAAGGTGAATTCCCAATGGGCGAAGGCGTGATCTATCCGCTGCTTCACAGCCTGGAAGCCGACGGATTCCTCAAAACCCGCTCCGAGGAAATCAAAGGACGGATGCGCCACTACTACAGGCTCACACGCAAGGGCGAGCGCCGGCTGAGCGAACTCTCGGGCGAGTTCATGCGCGTACGCGACATCGTCACTTCTCTTCTCGAGAAACCCAGCCTTGCGTAGGGGACCCAAACAGAAAGAGAGCCTCGAAGCCGAAGTGGCTCGACGACTCCGCGAGGCCGGTGCAAAACCGAAATACGTCCGGCGTCTGACCGCCGAACTTCGCGACCACCTTCTAGAGGCTGCGCCCTGCTCGGATGACATGAGCCAGCTCAACCACCCAATGGGTTCCGCCGATTCAATCGTTGAAGCCGCCCTTTCCGATCCTCGCGTTTTGCAATGGGCGCGAAGAGTCCCCTGGCTTGTTTTCGGACTCCTCCCGCCGATTGCGACGATCCTGATCTTCACGCTCGTCGCTCTCGGAATCGTCGGCGGCGTGGAATCCGCGGAAAGCTATTTCACCGCCGACCTCTCCAGCTCGGACTTTTCGATACTCCACAAGGCTCTTGACCTTGTTTGCCGAGGCACGAGCTTCGCCATGCCCGCGGCTCTGGCCCTTTCTTTTTCACTTCTCGCACATCGCGCAAGAGCCGCCTACCACTGGCCCGTATTGAGTACGGCACTCCTTGCGCTGTTTTCGACAACGATCCTGCTGATTTTTGAAGCCCCGATCGATTCTGGCGAAGGCTCCCTTACGCTCGAAATCGGAACCGAGGGGGCGTTCTCACGACTAGGCCGCGTCATCCCACCAACGGTGGTTGTTCTTCTCGCGACCGCCTTTCGCCACATCCGCCCCATTCGTCTCATTCGCCTCATTCGCCTCATTCGCCCAAGCGACGAGACGGAATCCGGAATCCCTTCCCCCTCCAATACAGGGCCGCCGAATGAATAAGATCTCGAAATCATTCATCATCGCTTTGGTGAGCAGTCTGACGGTTGCTTGCAGCAGCCCCAGAATCGAACATTCAGGATGGATGAGCGACACCGCCCCTCAATCCTACGGTCGAGTTCAGATCATTTTCGAAGACTACGACAATGAGGAATCTGACTTCGCCCTGAGTGAAGGATTGCGCGACGAGGTCCGTGCTGCGCTATCAGAATCGGTTCTCATCGAGCGTGTCCTCGCAGACGACGCGAACCTCGCCGATGCAGATACCCATGCATTCTTCGCGATCCGCAGGCGAAACGGGGAACTCTCCTTTGACCTATTGCCCTGGCCCGCGTTCTCTCTACGTCGAGAGCTTCGCTACCGGTTGCGCATGATCGATGCACAATCCGGAGTCGTCCTTCTCGACGTGGACCGAGACCTCATCACACAAGGTCCCCAAGCGCTTGAGCCCATCGATCAGAAATGGATTGCTGTCGATCTTGCAAGGCTCGTTGCCCCTGACATGAGGCCATCGAATCCGCGAAGGCTGATCCTACGCTAGAGGTCTGCGCACATCCGAACCGACCGAACGACAAATCCAAGACAGGGGCCTCAGCCCGCCTCCGCAGCTCTCGCCTCAAGCCAGCTCTTCGGAAGCTGCGACATGAATGCCGGCATGTTCCAAAACTCGTGCCAGCGCTTGATCTTCCCGCCCTCGAGTTCGTGAATACAGAGCACAGGCAACTTCAGGATTTCTCCGGTCGTGAAATGCCATTCTTCCGTACGTCGAGTCGTCACGCGCTGCGCATCTCCCACGACCGTATCCACACACATGGGGAACGCGTCCAAATCGAGAATCGCCTTCGCAAGCTTCTGCGTTACACCCGCCGGACCAATCCCGTCCATCTCGCGCGCAGGCTCATCACAGTAGGCGCCGTCTTCGGTAAAAAGGCTGCCCACGCCCTCCCAGTCCATCGCCTCAAGCTTCTGAAAGAAGTCCTCAATCAGGTCAATACTGGCTCGAGCTTCTGCGGTTGCCAGCGAGCGGGCTTCGTCAAAAGGATTCATCGGGAGTCCTCCATAGCGGCCGCGGCGGTCGCCGGGCTCGCAAGATTGATCGGCGGTTGGCCATAGAGCTGGGTGACATCTTCACCCCCGGACCAACGCCCGATCCATTCATCATAATAGGCGGGCAGCGCTTGATGGGTCGGGTTATGCCAAGGCAGCTGCGAGCTCAAAATTCCGAGCGCCGACCGCAGCGTGGCGCGCCGCGGCACTCTCGCAAAAGGATTCCCCTCGTAAACGTCGTGCGACACATCGGGAACGTGCTTCTTGAACTCTTCGATCGCCATATCGAAGAGTGAGACCGCATGGTTCCGCATCCGGCGCGAGTTCATGAATCGATAGCGGTAGCTGCCCACAACATGGTCATAGACAATGAGCGCGGAACTCCGATGCTCGATCTCTTCACAAAAATGCCAGAGCAACATCGAAGCCAGACGGGAGTCGCCCGCGCTGAACAAGATCTCGCGATGATCCAAAATCATCTTAAAGAAAGGGGTAAAGATCGCCTCCATACCGCCGGCGTAGGCCAAGTGGTATTCGAGAGATTCGTTTTCGAACTGCTCGTCATAGCTCGCCTGAGCTTTGTCCAGAACTGACTGAAGACCGGGATACTGCGCGAGCAAAGCACGAGCATGCTTCTGATGCGCCGCCGCGTGGACACCCTCTTGCTGGCCAAAAAGGCGCGCCTCCGTCTTCACTTCCGAATCCGTGATCCGTTCCTCGGCCACGCGCATCGCCTTCGTGATGTACCGCTCGAAACTAATGATGACGAAACTGATCTGATTCATCAGTACGGAGAATCGCGGCTGCTCCGGGTTCCAAATGAACGGAATTCCCTCGAAATCCCAATCAAACTTGCGCACTTCCAAATCCGACATTGAACCGACTTTCTCTTCGAACAGAGTCTTGGGACGGGGCGTCCCGTTGTAGTTCGGAAAACTAGCTGAAGGCTTGTCCCTCGACTTCTCTCACATTGCCCGTGTACAGTAATCACAATTCTGTTTTTTTGAAACCGCACGCGTATTACTGACACAACGATCCCCAGGTCAATCAGGAGAAGAAACATGGCATTCGACGCCAAGATGCGTGCGAAGAAAGCCAGAACTGAGGGCTACCGTGAGGCCATCATCGAGGCCTCCGAAGCGCTCTTCTCCGAACGCGGATCGCAGGAGTCAAAGGTGGCGGAGATCGCTGCCGAGTCTGGGATCTCCCTGGCAACGCTCTATTCCGTCTTCCCGGGCGGCAAGGCCGAAATCATTGTCGCGATCCATCAAACCCGAGCGGCGGCAATGGTGAACCAAGCTGTGAAAACAGCAGAGAGCCCCCTGCCCCCGAGCGAGCGCCTCGCCGAGGGATTTCTCACCGCCGTCCGCATGCAAGTCGAGCACGCCAACTACACACGTATGCAATTGGCAGAAGGTTTCGCATGGGCCATGCCAGGAGCCGTTGCCGAGAATATCCCGGGCGGTCGCGACTTCCTCGAAAAGGGAATCGACGCCGTTGCACAGATGATCGCAGAAGGCGTGGATGCCGGTGAGTTTATTGCCGAGGACCCAGCCCATACTGCTCGCTCCGCAAGTCTCCTGCTTCAGCTCCACCTCGCCGAGTGGGTCGAAGGCGGCGAGTCAGAAAGCGCCGAAGAGGTCTTCAACAAACTTTGGCTCGAACTAAGAAGACTACTCACTTGCGAGTTCAGCCCCTAACCCAAAAAGAAGGAAACCCCGATGTCCTACATCCGCGTGGAGAAACCGATTCCGCACACCAGCGTCATCACAATGGACCGGCCCGACCGCATGAACTCGCTGGCCTTTGAACTTGCGGTCCCCCTGCATGAAGCAATTGAGGAGGTCGCCGCCGACAACGACACACATTGTGTGATCCTGACAGGAACGGGACGTGGTTTCTGCTCAGGCGCGGACACCCAACACTCCGAGCCGCCCCCCAATATCGGCGGCATGACGCTCACCCGGATCGCCACCCGGTCCTTCACACTTCTCGCCGACCTCGTCCCCGCTATGCAGCGCATGCCCCAACCTGTGATCTGCGCGATTAACGGCGCCGCAATTGGAGGTGGGATGTGCCTTACACTCGGTGCCGACATTCGCCTCGCCGCAGAGTCCGCCTATTTCCGAGCCGCAGGGATCAACAACGGTCTCACCGCAGTCGAGCTTGGGCTGAGCTTTCTTCTGCCTCGCGCAATTGGCTCCTCTCGCGCTTTCGAGATCTGCCTTTCCGGGCGCGACGTCTCTTCGCGCGAAGCCGCTGATATCGGACTCGTCTCCCGCACGGTTCCGGACGAACAACTCCTCGAGGAAGCCCTCAAGCTCGCCGAGCAAATCAACGGCTGGAGTACCCAAGGCGTTCAGCTTACGAAACGCATGCTCTGGTCCGGACTTGAGACGAGTAGCGTCCGCGCCGCGATCGAAATGGAAACGCATACACAGCTCTTCGTTCGACTCACGACAAAGAATTTCGAGGAAGCGACGCGCGCCCGCAAAGAAGGCCGCAAGCCCGTCTTCGAGGACTAGCCCGCCCGCCAACGCCAAACCCAAAGACGGAGAACGACCTAGCCATGCTGAGCCCCATCGAATGCGTGAAGAACGTCGTCGAATGCGACAATCGTCGGGATGCCGAAGGCTACCGACAACTACTGCACGACGACTACGTATCCTACGTCCACGGGAATCAACAAAACTCGGGCGCTGAAACCGAAGTTGCCGCCCTCAGCTCCTGGTGGCGGGCAACAAGCGATGTCCACCTCGAAATCCTGGAAATCGGCGAAACCAACGGCTTGGTCACGCTCCGGTACACGCTGAACGGCACCAACGATGGCGAGTTCTTCGGACGCCCGGCGAGCGGAAAGACCTTCAAGGTCGAGAACTGCACGCTCTTTCGCATCGTGAGCGGCCGCGTAAAAGAAACCTATCGATACTCGGACACAATGGGCCTGATGACACAGCTTGGCCTCATGCCCGCCAGGACCTAACACATTACAAGCAGCCGCTGTCTCCTCGGCAAACATCGACGCGTCTGCTCAGGCGCCCGGACTAAGACCTCTTACCCGGCTCACGCCAATCCAGAATCGCGGTCGGTGACCATCCTCGATTCATGGGCAGAATCGATTCCCACTCCGCTGCAAGTCCCCGCGCCCGAACGAACTCCTGCGCCATAAAATGCTGCCCATTGAATCCTTTGGCTTCCTCATCGGTCGCTAACCAGAGAGCAGCCAGAGCCGGCACCTCGACGGGACAAAAGAGCGATGCGGGGTAGCCCAGGCGATGGCCCTGAGTATGAAAGCGTTCGGTCATGACCGGTCCCGGGTCGAGATCGAAGGCGAGGATGCCGTCCGCGTCGTGCTCCGCCGCCAAGCCGTCTGCGATCTTCCCACAGGCCGCCTTCGAACAGTTATACGAAACGCCCGCTCCACCAGCGCCCGGTGGCCCACCCTGACGCGTGTAGTTGTGACGCGTCGAGAGGTTGATCACGCGCCCGCTTCCGCGCTCAATCATCCCCGGAACGAAATGCTTCACGAGCGCCATCGGGGCCAGAAAGTTGGCCTGCACCTTCGCGGCGAACTCTTCCATGGGCGTGTCTTTGATCCATGCGTTCGTGTAGCGACCCATTTCGTACATCGCGTTGTTAATCAAGACGTCGACGCCGTCCCACTCCGTCAGCACATGCGAAGCCGCCGCATCCACAGAAGCAGGCTCCAGCAAATCCATCTGAACCGCCATCGCCTCGGCGCCGAATGCCTCGACTTCTCTTTGCGTCGATTCGAGACTTCCTGAAAGGGGTGTCTCGACCCCCTCCGCGTCCTCCTCACGCCCCTGCCCCTCTCGGAGCGTGCGTCCGGTAAAGGCCACGTCGAAACCCGCGCGCGCGAACTCGGTACAGATGCTCTTCCCGATCCCTCGAGTCCCACCCGTCACCAGGACCCGACGCCTCGAACTTAAATCAGACATACGCTCCTCCTTACGACGGAGGATAGCGGGTTCGAATCGAACTCTATTTCGGGGCCTGAGCAACCAGCAGCTGGTATTTGCGCGCTTCTTTGTCGTAGTACACGACGTGCTGAACCTCGCCCCCGCGCCGCTCCATCTGCTCTTTGCCGAGGATCCAACGCTCTTCAGTGGGATGCAAATCCATTGACTGCGCAAAGATCGCCCTGACTCCGCTCTCTCCGAGGACGTTCTTGATGGGCCTGGGAACAACGCCGAACGCAGACTCCGTCTCGCTCTTCGCGATGATTTCCGAGACCAAATACGCGACAGCTCGTTCCTTTCGGAAGCGATAGGTGCGCTCCTCGAACTGATCGACCGCAGTCTTCACCGACCATACAACCGAGACGGCGACAAGAGCGGCAACCGCTCCCTTTTGAGCTCCCTTAGGGAGCCGACTCGCGAGGAAGAAGAGTCCAATCGGCATATAGAGCACGCTCATGATCATCACGACAAGCATCATGCGATCCGTCGCAAGACCCACATTCACAGCGCGGTAGATCCCCAAAGCAAACAGGAACGTTGTAAACGCAATCAACTCACGTCCCAGAAAATCCCTGCGACGGAGAGCGAGACCTCCCCCTAACAGCGCCAGTCCAAATCCAATGAAATGCAGACCCGCAACCCAATTCCCGAACGAATCGAAAACGAGATCAACCGGGGTTGAAGGGTCATCTCGAGGCACAGGAGGCGGCGAGCCCGAGGAATCGCTTGTCAGAAGAAAGAGGAGCCACGCCATAACCACAAATCCGGAAGGCACGAACTTCAGAAGCGAACGGTATTCTCGCTGAGCCAGCGGACGCAAAGCAAAAATCCCCGCGAAGACCCAGGCTTCGTACCGACTCGCGCAAGCCATGGCCAACGAGGCCGACGCAAAGAGCTCCCAAGGAACCGACAATCCCGTGTCGCTCGCCGAAGCCCCCCGCGCGACCGCGAGCAAGAACCCAAAGAGCCCGAGTGCCAAAAAACCTTCTTGATACGGGACCGTCGTGTAGACAATGTAAAACGGCAGAACCGCGCAAAGGACGGTCGAGACGATGCCCCGCCAAAATCCGAGAAGCGAAACCGCGGTCGCACCTAATAGGGCCCCGCCCAAAGCACCGACGACCGCATAGACCTGGCGGACGGACTCGAGATCTGCACCCGCTCGATCTCCGACAAAGATCGGCAGCTGAGGAATCGGCAGCCAATGGCGCACAATCAGACGACTCGGGTCCCAAAGCCGCGTGAACGCGTCCCAACTGAAAACGGTTGGGTAGTGGTCGATCAGGACGAACCGATACACGAGCGAGAGGATCGCTATGCCCACGAGCGCAAGAGTCTGCCCTCGGCGGCTAGGGGCCCCTTCGAAAATTTGGGAATCGTTCATGGTTCCAATCGGTCTCTTGAGTGAGTTTCTCAGCCCGCCCGCGGCGACCAAACGGCAGCATCTGGACCCAGGGCATCGCAGGGCAAATCACGCACGACATCCCCCATCCCTTATCGGAGCAAAGGACTGCGCGCTGGAGCGAAGAGCCCAGCAAGCAGTAGGCCTTCCCCCTCACCCTCCCTCAATAATGGCGAAACGAGGCATTCACCAAAATCAAACTCACCTCCACACGTTTTACGAGATCCGCCTCATCAAATGGGTAGGATTTTGGGATGCGTATTCTCCTCGCTGACTCCCATGGACCCATCTTCGGAAAGCCTCAGGGCACCCCCAATCTGGGGCTTCTCTACCTCGCAAGCCACGCCCGGGAGCGCTTCCCGCATGCAGAGTTCAAGTATCTCCCGCAGCGCGTTTCTCTAGAAGAGCACCTCGCGGAGATCACCGCGTTCAACCCGGATCTCTATGCCCTTTCCTTCACCTCCTACGGAATGGCCGCGGCCTTCGAGCTGGTCGAACGCGTCAAGGAGTCAAATCCAGCGCTGCCCATCGTCGTGGGCGGCCCTCACGTCAGCGCACTGCAAAACCGCCTTCCCTCGATCGCAGGAATCGCCTACCGGGATCCGCTCAACGAGGGAAAGCCCTCGCGCACAGCACATCGCCCCATGATCGAAGACATGGATTCCATTCCCGTTCCGGCCCGCGATCTCGTTAGGGCATGATGGGGCGAGCGCGTTCCGCCTTGACGCTGCGCTCAAACTAGCGTCGAGCCGATTTAGCGCATCGGAAACGGCGGCAATCGCCCCAGGCTACCGCTCCGTATCCTCCGCCCGCCAGCGCAATCAAGAGTCAGGTCGAACGTCTCCCCCGAGAGCCGCGAAATACTGCTAGGGAGCGAGTATGGCCGTGTGTTAGGGTGTTAAGTCCGCCCCTATTTCCTATTCGCACGCAAGGCTGAAACGAATGACGCTGCCGCTCTGTCCCTCGAAAACTTCAACACCCAATCGTTGTTCCGCTCCTAACTCGTCTTTGAAACCGTCTCTAGAACCGTCTCTAAAACCGCTCTTAGAACCGTCCTTCCGCGCAACGCTCGGCACCACTTCCCGAGTGTTTCTGAGTGCGTCACATGCGATGAGCTTCTTCGCTCTTTTCAGCGCGACTCTCCTCAGCTTCATCATATCCGCGCAGCCCGCGCACGCGCAGTCGCCCTCTTCTTTGGATCTGTCCTCGCTCGACGGAAGCAGTGGCTTTGTCATCAACGGGGCCAGCGCGCAAGATCGAGCGGGAACGTCCGTGGACAGCGTGGGAGATCTCAATGCAGATGGATTCGACGATATCCTCGTCGGGGCGTCCGGAGCTTCCCCTAACGGAATCAACGGCTCGGGATCGACATATGTCGTGTTCGGCGGCCCGGGAGTCGGAACCACTGGAGCACTCGACCTTTCGGCTCTGAACGGAAGCAACGGCTTCGAGATCAACGGCTTCAACGTCTTTGGCTTCGCGGGACTGGCCGCGAGCGGAACCGGCGACCTCAATGCGGACGGAATCGATGATCTCGTTCTTGGATCCGTGAACGCTGCCCCGAACGGAGTCAACCAGGCTGGGCAAAGCTACGTGATCTTTGGCGGAGTCGGTATCGGAACGGGCGGCTCGCTGAGCCTAGCTTCCCTAAACGGGAGCAACGGCTTTACGATCAACGGAATCGATCCACTCGATCAGTCTGGGAATTCCGTAAGCGACGCAGGAGATCTCAACGCAGACGGTGTGGATGATCTTGTGATCGGAGCGTTCTTCGCAGATCCGCTTGGAAACTCTGCCGCGGGCGAGGCCTACGTGATTTTCGGGGGCTCGGGCTTGGGAGCGGGAGGGACCCTCAACCTCTCGTCGCTAAGCGGCACGGATGGTTTTGTCCTCAACGGAATCGACGCCAATGATACGGCAGGCAGCTCAGTCTCCGCTGCGGGAGACCTGAACGCGGATGGCATCGACGATCTCGCGATCGGCGCCACGGGCGCAGACCCCAATGGAAACTCGGCTGCCGGTGAGACGTACATCGTCTTCGGCGCATCGGGATTAGGCGCGAGCGGGTCTTTCAACCTCTCCTCGCTCACCGGAACAAATGGCTTCACCCTTAACGGGATCAACTCCGGAGATTTCGCGGGGCGCTCCGTGAGTGCGGCCGGCGACGTGAATGCGGATGGGATCGACGACCTGATCGTCGGTGCCGATTCCGCGGACCCAAACGGGAACAGTGAGGCGGGAGAGGCCTATGTGGTCTTCGGTGCCGCCGGAATCGGGGCGGGCGGTTTCCTGAACCTATCGTCCCTCGACGGAAGTAACGGTTTCGTTCTCAACGGCATTGATCCAGGAGACAGCATGGGCGTCTCCGTCAGCACCGCCGGCGACGTCGACGGAGACGGCATCGCGGATCTCCTAATGGGTGCGAACGACGCCGATTCAAACGGGAGCTTCTTCGTCGGCGAAGCCTACGTGGTTTTCGGTGCATCGGACCTAGGTGCGAGCGGATCCATAGAGTTGGCGTCGCTCAATGGCCGCGATGGATATCTTCTGCGAGGCATAGACTCCCAGGATCTGGCCGGCGAAGCCGTGAGCCGAGCGGGCGATCTCAATTCGGATGGCATCGACGATTTCCTGATCGGCGCGCGGCAGGCCAGCCCGAACGGCGGATTCCGCGCGGGCGAAACCTACGTCGTATTCGGTAGCGCCCGGATCGCGGATTGGAGCTCTCTTGGCGGCGGCAACTTCGAAACGGCGACCAACTGGCAGGGAGGACTCAGTCCCTCCTCCTTCTTCAACGTTTTCCTGACCCCGGATTTCGGGGGGACGATCACAGGGCCGAGCGGCCTCTTCTTCATGCGTGCGCTCACGCTCGCCGCCGGAACTGTTGGTACGACGACGCTGGACCTGCCCCTCGGAAGTCTACTCATCGTCGAAGATCAGATTGATCTCCAGACATCGGGAAGCGTCGTTGGCTCGGGCCGGCTCGTCTTCCAGGGCACTCCACTCACGAACGAGGGGACGCTCGGCAACGCGGGTGACACGCTCGAAATATTACTCTCCGCAAGTTCCTCCCGACTGGACAACCAGGGGCTGATGACGGGAAGCCTGTTAGTCGATGCGACGGCGACAACCAACCTGAGCGGCGGAACGGTCCGCGTGGACGCAGGAGATATTGTGTCCCTCGAAGGCCCCGGGCACGAGATGCTTAACCAGGGCATCATTCATCTATTCGGGGGTCGCCTCGACGTCGATGCCAACCTCACAAACGACAGCGGGATAATCGCAGGGAACGGCATGCTCTCGGCGGCCCGATTGATCAACGCGGCAAACGCGAGCGTCGGCTTCAATGGAGAATCAAGCGTCATCGGCGAAGTGACCAATCTCGGTGACATCGCCATCTTAGGTGCTGCGAACCTCACCTTCTTTGACGACGTCGCTCAGAACGGCGACCTACAGATCGGCGAAGACTCCCGCGCCATCGTACTCGGCGACTTCAGCGGAACCGGCGGCACTTCGGGACCGGGAACACTCGAAGTTTCGGGCACGCTTAGCCCGGGCTCGAGCCCCGCCTCCGTCAGCTTTGGTGGTGACGTCATTCTGTCGCCGCAAAGCGCGACGCTCCTCGAATTTACAGGAGACCAAACGGGAGAGTTCGACCAAATCATCTCGGCGGGGAGCCTGACCTTGGACGGCGACCTGAACCTGGCTTTGCTTGATGCCTACGTGCCGCCCGACGGGACTTCCTTCGTGGTCATGAGCGCGGCGAGTGTCAGCGGCGAATTCAAAAACCTTCCGGAAGGATCCGCTGTCGATAGTCTGGCCGGCGCAGAATTCTTCATCTCCTACGGTCCTCAACAAGTCGTTCTGACCGTCCCCGAACCCCAGGCCGCAATCGGCCTATCGATGGGAATCGGACTCCTGGGAATGCTTGGCCGAAAGCGCAAGAGACAAAGCCGCCCTTGCCCTCCCCGTCGAAGCGCTACGACGCTCGCGCTCCTAACAAGCGCAGCCCTGATGGCAAGTAGCCCAGCCCTTGCAGCAACGTTCTTCGTCAATGCAACCGCGGACGGCGGCGACATCTCGGCGGGCGATGGTACTTGTTCCACCGGGAACATCGTCATCATCTCGACGTCCCCCCCGCTCTTCCTACCCGAATGCACCCTTCGCGCTGCAATCGAAGAAGCCAATGCCCTCACAGGGCTCGACGAAATCAAGTTCAGCGGCAACCTGCCTACGGTCTTCGGATTCGTAGAGTTCATTCCTGGGACGGCTCTGCCCCCGATTTTCGACCCAATCATAATCGACGGATATAGCCACCCGAGCTACGACCTACCCAACCCGGCGGCACCCCCGATCATCAACCTCTTGGGCAACAACACCCCCGACGGCAGCTACGGCCTCGCTTTTCTCCCCGGATCTGACGGGTCCATCTTGCGCGGCGTCTCCATCGCACGCTTCCCCGAATCGGGCGTTTTACTCTCGGCCTTCTTTGCCGATGGGCCGGAGAACATCGCGATCGAAGGCAACTATATTGGGGTCTCGCGACTTGACATTTACTTCGGTAACGATCGCCACGGCGTTGAAATTCAAAACGCGGACAACAACACGATCGGCCAAAGCTGCGGCTTGGTGGTCGGTTGCCAGGGCAAACGTAACTTGATCTCGGGAAACGAAGACTCCGGAATCTTTGTCGAAAACTCGACGGGTACAAAAATCGCCGGAAACTATATCGGCATCGATAGCGCAGGCAGCTCCACCCTCGTTCCGGGCGCTTACCTCGCGTCGAATGGCGAACACGGCGTCTTCATCTCAGAAGACTCTTCGAACAATTCCATTGGCGGAATCGGCTCAATCCTACTGCTCGGCGGAGGGATCGTCCCCGCCGCCTCGGGCAACCTCATCTCCGGAAACGCACTCGATGGCATCAACGTGCAGGGCCCCTTTAACACGATCGTCGCCAACACCATCGGCCCGAACGCAGCCGGAACAAGCTACGTCGGCAATTCAGGCAACGGAATCACGGTCGGCGGCGATGACAATATCATCGGCGGAGCGGGCCTCCGAAGCAATTTGATCTCAAGCAATATCGGTTTCGGCATCTACGTCGATTCCGACACGGGGAGTGATCCATCCCGACTCTCTATTCTGAACAACCGCGTCGGCGTGAACGCGAGCGCCGATGCGATTCTCGTGAACCTCAGTGATGGCCTCCTTCTCTGGGGCAGCGACCACGAGATCAATGACAATATTATCGGAGGCAACGTCGGCCATGGCATATCTGACACCAGCAATGGCTCCGTCATGCTCCGGAACCATATCGGCACCAATGAAAACGGAGACGATTTAGGCAATACGGAAGCCGGCATCCGTATGTCCGAAGGCAACCAGCTCATCGGCGGAGCCGGGAACGGAAACATCATTGGCTTCAATGCGAATGGTATCGTCGGGGGCGGCTCAAGCTACGGCAACCGAATCCGCGGAAACTATGTCGGCACGAATCCAGCCGGAGACGATATCGGAAATGCTGGAGACGGCATTTCGAACAGCGGTGCGGAATACGAAGTCGGCGAATTCAACGGCCGGCTCATAGGAAGCGCGAATACCATCGCGTTCAATGGCGGCAACGGCATCACTGACACGGGCTACAACACCCTAATCCAAGGGAACTACATCGGCACAAATGACGTAGGCGCAGACCTCGGTAACGGCGGGGCCGGTATCCTGGCTGAAACGATCTCAGGCCCGAACGCGAGCATAGGAGCCACGCTGACCGCACTCGGCGCCGACATCCCTGGATCTGGAAATACCGTCGCGCACAACGTTCAGGGGATCGTTGTCGAGAACACAAACGGCATCCCAATTCGAGGCAATCAGCTTTTCAAGAATGGCGGGCACGGAATCGATCTCGGAGGTGACGGCCCCACAGTCAACGATCGATTCGACTCCGACACGGGCGCAAATAATCTGCAAAACATGCCGACCTTCAACACCGCGCTCACCTTCTTAGACTCCGGGACGGGCCAGCTCCAAATCCGATTCGCGGTCCCCTCAGCCACCGCGAACGCGGCCTACCCTCTCACCATCGATTTCTATATCTATGACCCGTGGCTAAACGATGGCGATGAGGCAAGCGCCCACCTCGGATCAGCGTCCTACACAACGGCCAACGCGGAATCATTCGTGACAACGACCCTCACGCCCACACCTGGAAGCTTCATCCCGAATGCCTTCGGCGACTTATTCGGCGGCCTTCGCGCAACCGCTACAGATGCGAACGGCAACACGAGCGAGCTCACAAGACTGAACGTTCCCGTTCCTGAGCCCGAAACCTCGGCGCTCCTCCCAGCCGGGCTCCTCGGCTTGCTCGCGCTATCTCGCCGAGAACGAGGCGGCGACTTCATCAAGTAGCGAGCGAGCCTCAGCCCCAACCCAAGGGGCCCCGCACGACTCAAGGCTCTTCGACGCGCACGAACTGCTCTGTTCGGCCCAAAAACGAAAACCCGATATAGCCCCGAGCTTGTAGTACGCCGGGCTCGCCTGCCTCGAACCAGAGGTTGCAGTCGTAGGTCTTCCCGCTCATCGCGTCGTAGATCGTACCTCCAGCCCAGCGAGATTCGCTCTTTTCGAAGTGAAAGTCGGCAAACATGTCGACGCCCACGAACGGACGAGAGCGCAGCTCCGGGTCTTCATTCGCAATATCGAGCTGGCCGGGCTTGTCGTATGAGATCACTCGGCCGAAATAGCGCCCCTCCCTCTTTGAAATCTCGAATTGTCCGTCGCGATCCGGCAACCAATATCGCCCCAGCAATTCGTCCGCCTCTGCGCGAGCCGAATTCGCGATGGCGGTAGGAGCAATCAGAAGCAAAAGCAGAGTAATTATTGAGAGAAGTCTTGTCTGAATCATTTTAATAGTATTTACTATTTTAAAGCCAGAAGCAAGAGAGCGTCGTCACGCCCCCCCCCCCCGAGAGGAGGAAAATCGACGGTTCGCTCCCCGGCAAGAAACCCCAAGGAGAACAGCATGCTCGAACTCCCCGGATCGCATTTCCCGATCACTTCCCTCTACGCGGCACTCCTCGGCTTCGTCTTTGTGGCTCTCAGCATCCACGTTGTGAGAGCCCGACTGAAACACGAAGTCTCGATCGGTCATGGGGGCATCGACGATCTCCACCTTGCCCAAAGACGCCAGGGCAACTTCGTGGAATACGTCCCCTACGCACTTGTTCTGCTGGTCCTACTTGAGGCATCGAACACAAGTGCATGGATCCTGCACGCACTTGGCGGCGGACTTCTGTTCGCGCGGATACTTCATCCCTTTGGCTTCTACCCGGAGTTCGCCTTGCGACTGCCGCGCCTGATTGGGACCGTGGTTACCTGGATTGTTCTGGCTTCCGGCAGCGCTGCGCTTCTGTACGGCGCGCTCGCAGGCGGTGCCCAAGCATGATCGGCATTCCGAGCCCTTTCTTCCAACAAAGAAGAGCTGCTGCATCCGAAGAGATGAGTGAATCATCTTCGGCCGGACCGCGGGTCCAAGGAGTGGTCATAGCCGCCCTCCTCGCCCTCTGCTCATTTGCGATGCCGGCCGGCGCCAACGCCAGCGCCAAACCCGAAGCCGAAGCCGACGAACTCCTCGCCCGGGGGACCTATCTCGCTGCAAAAGTGGCTCGCTGCAGCTGGTGTCACTCGCCCGTGGATCGGTCCCTTGCATTCCCAGTCGCGAGGAGGCCAACGGGTTCAGGCGGCGGGTTTCTGCTGACGCCAGAGAACAAATTTCCTGGAACACTCGCGGCCCCAGCAATCACGCCTCGGCAAGTCGGCGACTGGAGCGAT
Organism: Myxococcota bacterium; assembly: GCA_045106235.1. Classification (GTDB taxonomy): domain Bacteria; phylum Myxococcota_A; class UBA9160; order UBA9160; family UBA4427; genus UBA4427. Next base: position 133,652 of record JBGCEJ010000006.1, on the reverse strand, counting down.
GCAGATCTTCAGCGGGCAATTGTGAATGGAACGCGCCCCGATGGAACGCGACTCTTTCGCTGGATCGTTCACGACACTTTCGAGTCCCTCACGAACCAAGACATGAAGGCGATTATTGCCTGGATCAGGTCACTCAAAGAGGCAGAGTCCCAGGCGCCTGCCCGCGACCTAAAACTTGCAGGGCGACTGATCCTCCCCTTCATGCGAACGGACGATGAGCTCTCCGAAGCCCCCCCAAGCCGCTCTGACATCGAAGAGGGAGAGTATCTCGCGACCCTCTCGGGCTGTATCAATTGCCACACGCCGAGGAACACGTTCGGACAGCGCAAAAGGGGTCAAAGCTATTCAGGGGGCGACGTTTTCCACATGCCCGACGGTGCTGTCCTTGTCTCCCCGAATATCACGCCCGACACCAAGACCGGCATTGGGAGCTGGTCAAAGCCGCTCTTCATCCAGATGTTCAAGCGTTTCGAAGACGCAACCGCGCAGAACCCAGAGGTAAAGACGTCTCGGTACTGGCGGACCGAGATGCCTTGGACAGCTCTGGGGGGCATGTCGGAACGCGACCTCGGCCTGATATACGATTATCTCATGAGTCTCGAAGCGCAAGAAAACGAGGTCGTGCGTTTCACGCCGGGTACGACCGAATAGACTCGGACGGGCCCATCACGCTCCGCAAAATCGACTTTCCCTCGACGGGCGCCGCTAAGCGCGCCGACGGCCAAGAAAAGCCAAACCTACGCCGAGGAGAATCGCCGTTCCGGGCTCGGGAACCACGGTCAGCGAATGCGTCGAATTGGTGAAGGGCAGCTGCACCCCGCCTAAACCAATCAGGGCATTCCCGCCCAATACCCATATCCCAAAGTCGAGTTCGAAATCGGTCGGACTCGGGACACCCATGGCTTGAAACTGAACCCGTACGTGGACGTCGCCATTCGCAATCAAATCGCCATCCACGCCAATATCCAGGCTGCCGTCCGCGTTCGTCGGCATCAAGGTGATCGCTTGAATAACATCGACGACCAAACCACTCGAGATGGTTCCTTGCGACCCCGGTGGACTTGTTCCTCTTTCGTTGGGCGCCGAGAGCACGTTCGCAATCCCCCCGACCGAAGGGCCACCCGGAATCACAGTGGAATTAAAGATGGATGAGGCCACCGCTCCGCCGAAAAACGCCAAACCATCATTTGCAATATTGTCCGCATTCAAATCATGACCGGACACCCCAAGCCCGACACCCAGAATGTCGAGCTGAGAATTATTATCGACAACAAGATCAAACGTCAGAATGTCACCAGGCAGCAGCGTACTCGTGCTGGCTCCACTACTGCTCACATCGACGATGGTGATGCCTGCAGCGACCGCTGTGCTCGATGCCAGCAGGCTGTAGAAAACGAATAAAACTCCGATCACGACGGCTCGAAACATAGATGCCCCCTTCCCTGCGGCGATGCGTCCAAGCATGCCGAGATAAAAGCCCTTACCCGTCGTTAGTTTACTCGAATTCGACGATTCGCAGACAGATATCTTTTTGAGGGTGGGTCGGCCTTACAAGCCGTGTCGATACCGCTCCTGAAGCTCAATCAGCGCATCCAGGACCCGCTTAGCATCTGGATTCCGCAATCGCGGCGTCGCGGGATCGAGCTTCTCGCCCACGTCAGGATCCTGACTCTGGAGCGCTGTGTACCGCTCGATGACGCGGTACATCGCCTGCTTCGAAATTCGTTTCCGATTTCGAAGCAGCTCCGCTGTGCCATGGGTTATGAGATCTCCGGTAATTCGGTCAAACCGATTGATCACGCTCGAGCGAGAAGCCACCTCTTCCAAAAGGCCAGCCAGGCTTCTCCCCGCCCCCGCAGCAATCGCCTCAAGAAGATCCAAGTAGCGATTCTGAAACGCGCTCGCCATCCGTTTTCGATAGGGCGTCAGCCGCTGATCTGCGGGCAAGGCGTATTCAGTCAGGCAAATCTCCATAAAACGCTCGGCATCGACCGCAGCAGGCTCATCCATCTCCATGTAGAGACGCGGCAGTTCGCGCAAGAGGTCGCGCGTACTAAAAATCGCATCGTGGGTGAGCCCATCGGGACATTCTCGCAAGCCGCGAACGGACTGCGCTCGTTCGAAATGCGCGTGCGCCTTCCGAAACGCTTCCAGCTTTTCCGGGCAAGATTCAAGGACAAATTCTTGAAGTGAGTCCGTTAGGCCGATGTTACGTAACAAGAGTCGGTCGCGTTCCGCCGAGAATGCCTGATCAAAAACGTCCAGAACGGGATCATTGCGAAAGCCGCCGAGCGCCGAACGCTCTCCGTCAACCAAATAGTCACGAATCTGCGCGAAGCATTGAACAAGATGACGCGCCTTCGCTTTCTGCTCCGGAATTGAAGTCGACCAGCGCGGATCATCATCAAAACGGTAGTCGCGGTGGTAGAGACCAAACTGACGAATCGATCCGTAATCGATGATTCCGCCATTCGCGAGAACATTGTCACCGTCCCAGTCCAGCCAACAGAAGATGTACTCACTCTCGAAGGTCGCGGTCACCTGCGCGAACGTCGTCGCCATTCTTTCAGCGAGGTACCCATAGCGTTTCGCGCGCTCCGCTTTCGTGCCCTTCCGGATCGCGTATTCCGTAGGCCAATCGCCGTTTGCGATTTGACGCTCCATAAAGAGATCGACAACAGCTTCCAAACGAGTTCGATCGCCTTGCCGGAGATACATGAACATATGTGCGGGTCGGAGTAGATTCTTCCCCGCGCGAACGTTGATCGCTTGACCGTTCTTAGTCGCAATCACGGCGAGCATGCGTTCGGTTTCGATGCCGTTCGCGTAGAAAATCTCACTCGCGAGCGCCGCCGAGACGCCCTCTTCCTCTGTCGAAGTGCCACAGCCATAATCCGCCGTTGCACTCCCCGACTCAAAGAAGGTCTTCCCCTGCCCCGTCGCCGGGCAAAGGCAGGTCACCCCCGTGCCGCACGACGAAATATCCCAGGTCACCCCTTCATTTTCCAACGACCCCACCCATACGCTGCGCCCGTCCCCCGACGTAAACCCTTGTGTCCCGGGGTGTTGAAGCTGGAGGTAACGCGTCGCCATGTAGGTATGCGGGAGAACATCGTCGGCTGCATAGTTCTCGGGGTGAAGCCGGTCATATTCGTTGATGATGACGAAAGAGAAAGTCCGCTCGATTTCAGAGGCGAGCGCAGTCGTCAGTCGATCGGGATGGTCGGCGGGAATCAATCCGATCTCGCGGGCCAACGCGAAATTGAAGTAGATCACCTCGCCCTCGCTTCGGCGACGCGCGGGATAGTCGACGAATCCGCCCGGCACCCGTTCTTTAAATGGGTGGGTGCCGTCCAGTTCGCTGAACCGGTAGGCCTGACTCGTCATTTTCTGTTTACGCCGCCCCGGGCGTTTCCCCGCCATAGACTCAGTATCGTCGGGCCGAGATACACCCTGAAGCGTCAGGCAAGAGCGCTGCTCTCTTCACCACTCCTCCCGCAGGCCTCAATAAAAGCGTTACGTGACGATGACCTAGCGCCCCGGATTGCCTCTTAAATAAGCCAAGAGCAACAACCAGAGAACACAACGCGGCCCCAGATCGCCGCAATCACAAAGCGGCAACCGCTTCAGACTCTTCGAAGCGGACCGATGACAATAGACAGCCCATTCCATTTCCATTGGAAGTCGGGTCCATGGAGACACACCTTGGCCGCGATTCAGAAACGCCGAATGGTCCTCTATTCGGGCGGACAGGAAAAACGAAACAGCGCCATCCATGAGCGCCTGATTGAGCTCGCCTTGCATCGCCCTTCGCGAAAGCCGCGTAACGAAGTTCGCATGAGCTACGTCCCCTTTGTCGAAGAAGGCGCTAGGCCATACTACCAGCGCTTCATGCGCCGCTACCGACGCTTCGGGGCGACTCATTTCGAGTGTATTCCACCTGATCGACCGGAGCTGCGAACGGATGAGGCAGCGCGACGGCGGATGGAACGCGTGCTGCTCGCGAGCGATATCATCTACCTCTCCGGCGGCAATACCTTCACCTTCCTGCATCACTTGCGACGTTCCGGTTTGCTGAAGACTCTGGAGCGATTCGCCCGCCGCGGCGGCGTCATCGCGGGCCTTTCGGCCGGCGGTATCTTGATGACGCCTCATATTGGGCTTGCGGGCTATCCCGAATTCGACCGGGACGAGAATGAAATTGGGCTGACAAAGCGAGGCGAAAAATCACTCGGCCTTGTCAACTTCGAGTTCTTCCCGCACTACCGAAATTCCCCGCGCTACCGAAATGCCTTGCAGGCCTATTCGAGAAATACCGGCGTCCCCCTATACGCCTGTCGCGATGGCAGCGGAATCGTCCTCGACGGCGATTGTTTTACGGCGCACGGCGATGTCTGGCTTTTTGATCGGGGACAGAGTCTTCGGATCGGTGACTAGTTCGCCTAGCTCGTGCCGCTCGCGGCTGCTCCCCCACGCTTAGAATTCGCAAAAGACGAGCGCCGCCCGCACCCTCTTCTGCCCTATGCTTTGGCCGATGTCCAAGTCGCCTTCCTCGACCGACGCGCCTCAGGTTCCGAAACTCGGCGTATCCACCCTAATCGCCTACTCGGCGCCGATGGTGGCGATCAACTTTTCGCTCGTGCTGTTCATGTCCTATATCAACAGCTACGCGATCGACGTCCTCCTGGTCCCCCCCGTCGCGATGGGCATCATCTTCGGCGCGGGACGCCTTTGGGACGCCTTCACAGACCCCGTGGCCGGGATTCTGAGCGACCGGACAGAACATCGACTCGGCCGCCGCCGTCCCTGGATCCTGCTTTCCGCCATTCCAACGGCGATCTTCGGCTGGATGGTCTGGGCCGCCCCCGAAACCCTCAGCACGACCGCTCTGATCGTGTGGATGACCGTCGCCGTCTTCGGATTCAATGCGGCCATCACCTTCTTCCTCACCCCCCATCAAGCCCTCGGCGCCGAGCTCACCCTCGACCATCACCAGGTCTCTCGCATCTTCGCTGCGCGCCAGGCCGCGGGCTATATCGGCATGGTCGGCTGCCTCGTCTACGGGATGCCGCATCTCCTCACCTCCCCGCAGCCCCGCGAAGACGCCAAGCTCTTCGCAATCGTGGCGGGCGCGGCCATCGTGATCCTCATCGCCGCTTCCGTCGCGATCGTCCGAGAGCCCGCTGGTAACCGACGGCGCGGCGGCGGGGGTGATGCTCGCAGCGTCGCCCGGGACGTTTGGGCCAACCGGCATGCGCGCATGCTCCTCGTGATGATTTTCATCGAACACGCAGGAACCGGCGCGAGTATGGTGGTCTCCCCCTTCACCTATAAATACGTCCTCATGCAGCCCTATGCCGCCGGCGAGATCTTCAAGTGGTACGTGGGCTCCTCGCTGGTCTCCCTCGCACTCTGGCTGCCCCTCTCTCGTAAAATCGGCAAGAAACAGACCTGGATGATCGGCCTCATCGCGGGCATCGCGGGCTATATCATGGTCTTTATGCTCGGCGAAGGCGAAGTCACCTGGATGAAGGCCGCCGTCGTGCTGACCGGCGCCTGCAGCGCCTGCGGAACGGTCATCGGCTCTTCGATCCTCGCCGACGTGATCGACGCCGACGAACTTGAAACCGGCGATCGCAAAGAAGGCGCCTACTACTCCGCCTATACCTTTCTCTACAAAGCGTCGAGCGGCGTCATGGCCAGCATCACTGGATTCGTGCTCGCGGGCGTCGGCTATGTCGCGAGCCAGCCCGTTCAGACCGAAAGCGTCCGGCTCGCGATTCGCTCTCTCCACGGATTGATCCCCGTCGTCACGATGCTGGTCGGCGCAATCATCTTGACGCAGTTTTCTCTGACGGAAGAAAAGCATGAGGAGATTCGGAAAAAACTCGAGGCGCGAAGATCTACGGAATCGACCTGACCGCGAGGAACCTAGTTCGAACAATAGACACTCAATAAGAGGGCGTGACCTCCGAGGACGCTCAATCGGCCCATGAATAACATGAGGAGCGGAAAAAATGTCCATTCGCTCGACCCTATTCCCGGAAACACGCGCCCATGCTTTCCTCGCGGCCCTCAGCCTTTCGGCTCTCTGCGCTTGCGGAGGGGGTGGGGGAAGCGGCTCATCATCGACTGGCCCATTCGATGGCGGCGCGGGCTTCAATAATACGGTCCTCGCGATCACCTTCGCGGATGATTCAGGCGGCGACCTCTATGTCGGAGGGATTTTCACGGACTACGACGGGAATCCAGCTCGCCAAGTTGCCCGACTCAACGCAGATGGATCCTTCGATTCGAAGTTCAACACTGGAATTGGGTTCAACTCCAGCATCGCGGACATAGCCCCCGCGACCGATGGCAGCCGAGACATCTGGGTCGGCGGAGGCTTCACTGACTACAACGGAACGACTGTGCCCCGCATCGTCCGTCTCAATTCGAATGGGACAATCGACTCCGCCTTCTCAACGGGCGCGGGGTTCGATGGTTCGATCGAGACCATCCTTCCTGCGGCTGACGGAAGTGGTGACGTCTACGTCGGCGGGACTTTCACGACCTATCAAGGCGAGAGCCAGAACCGCATCGCGCGGCTCAACGCAGATGGCACACTCGACTCCAGCTTCGACGTCGGCACGGGACTCGACGGAAGGGTTTCAGACATCCAATTCGCACCGGACGGCAGCGGCGATCTCTACGTCAGCGGAAGCTTCACGACGTACCAAGGCGTGAACCGGCCCCGCATCACCCGCATCAATCCTGACGGCAGCAATGACGCAAGCTTCGCGACAGGAACCGGCTTTGACGCATCCGTCGAGAGACTCGCCGTTGCCCGAGACAATAGCGGCGACATCTACGCCATCGGGATGTTCACGATCTTCCGAGGAAACGCACGTCAGAACATTGCGAGAGTCAATTCAGATGGTTCAAACGACGGAGACTTCACGCCGGGCACGGGTTTCAACGGAAATCCCCAAGACATCGCTCTCGTCGGAGACGGTTCCGGGGATTTTTATATCTCCGGCGATTTCACCGCCTACGATGGCCAGGCGGCACCCAGCTTGATCAGAATCGACGCGATGGGCACAGCCGTCAACTCCTTCGATGTCGGCTCCGGCCCCAACACCTCGTTCGTCTTCCTTGCGCCGACGGAAGATCAATCCGGGAACCTCTACATAGCCGGGACCTTCGTCTCCTTCAACGGAGCCCCTGTGAGCCGAGGCATCCTGCGCCTCGACCCGCTCGGACAACCCAACTAGCCGCGCCGAGAGCGTGCCCCAGATCACCCAACCGGCTCCGGCGCGCATGGTAGGGTCAGGAATGCGCTTTTCTCAAAAACTCCGCCGCCCTCGCACGAACTCCATCCCCCCTCGGCTCCCGACAGCCGGCATGATCCTGATCGCGAGCCTGCTGCTTGTCGCCGAAGCGCGAGTCGGGCATGCAGCCACGCTCCTCGTCCCCGGCGGCTTCGCGACCATCCAATCCGCACTGAACACCGCCGCGCCCGGCGACACCATCGAAGTTGCAACCGGCGTCTACAACGAGCGCATCGCGTTCCCGAGCAGCGGCACGGCGGGCAATCCCATCGTCCTCACAGCCGGCCCAGGTCAGTCTCCCGTGATCGATGGGACCGGACTCTCCGTCTCCGGCCTCACGGGCCTCGTCGAAATGATCGACCGCTCCTATGTCCAAATCGTCGGATTCGAAATCCGCAACTATGCGGCGTCCAGTGGCAACGACTTCCCCGCCGGCATCTGGTTGAGAGGTCAGTCCGAGAGTGTCGAAATCCGAGCCAACGAGGTCCATGCGATCGAAAACAACGGTTGTGGCGACTGCGGCGCACATGGAATCGGTGTCTATGGCACGACCGCGAGCGGCTCAATCAACAACGTCCTGATTGAGGGAAATACGGTCCGCGATTGCGTGCTCGGCTGGAGCGAAGCCCTCGTGCTCAACGGAAACGTCGAGAACTTCATTGTCTCAAACAACACCGTTCACGATAACAATAACATCGGCATCGACATGATCGGCTTCGAAGGCGAATGCGTGGGATGTCCCGACGACCTCGACCAAGCAAGAGACGGCGTCGTCGCGGATAACCTCGTCTACAATATCGACTCCTTCGGCAACCCCGCTTACGGGACCGACCGCTCCGCCGACGGAATCTACGTCGACGGCGGAACCCGAATCGTGATCGAGCGCAACATCGTCCACCACGCGAATATCGGCATCGAAATCGCGAGCGAGCACGCCGGAAAAGCCACCAGCGAGATCACGGTCCGAAACAATTTCGTCTACGCCTCGAACACAACCGGCTTCGCGATGGGTGGCTACGACACGAACCGCGGGAGTACCGAAGACTGCGTCGTCGCCCACAACACGTTCTATGAAAACGATACGGATTCGACCGGATCCGGCGAAATGCTGATTCAGTTCGACACCCTCAACAACATCGTGTCGAACAATATCTTTCATGCCACGAGCGAGAACGTCTTCATCACGAACGCCTTTACGCAGAACTCAGGCGACGTCATCGACTACAACATCTACTACGGCGCCCCAGGCGCAGCGACTTCAGCCTGGATCTGGCAGGACAACTACATGGAAGGCTTTGCATCATGGCAGGCGGCAAGCATGCAAGACGCCAATAGCCAGTTCATCGATCCCCAGCTGGTCGACCCCGCGAGCGGCGACCTTCACCTGAGCGCCACATCCCCCGCGTTCGATGCGGGCACAGCCCTCTCCTCCCTTTCAACCGGCGCGCTCGACATCGACGGTGAGAACCGCCTGCAAGGCGCGGCGCTTGATGTGGGGGCCGACGAAATCACCGTGCCGGAGCCGGCCGGTCTAATGATCGGCCTCGGCGCCCTCGCCCTACTTGCAGGGCGGCGAAGAAGCTGAACGGCGCTCAGTGATGGCGATCCAACCTGACCCGTTCACTCTCCACGAGGATCAGGTTTAAGCCGAAGCAATGCTCTGGCGCGAGACAAACCACTCTCTCAGACTCGAGAAGATAATCGGGCGCATCAACCCGATTGAAGCCAAGCTGGTCGACTCGCCGGGTCGCGGCATCCAAATCCGGTACGGCCATAGCGAAGGCGTTGATCCCCTGCGTCCCATCATCCGTCACAAGGAGATGAACATCGAGGGAAGACGTCGCCGAGCGGCCGTCTTCCGATTGCTGCCAACTGCACTCGAACCAGGTCTCGAACTTTGCGATCGCTGCATCCAAATCCTCGACCGATTTCACACCTAAGCGGACATGATGAAGGCCTCCTGTCTTAACGGCCCCGGGCCTCGCTTCGACATAGGCCTGCCCTCCGTGGTCCGCCGCCTGCCCTTGCTGCATCGCCAACATCTTTTCGAGCGCATCGGGATAGAGATAGACAAGTTCAAGCGACATGCCGAAGCAGTCCTTGGGATGAAACTGAGTCTGTCGCTCGATCTCAGGGAACCCGATCTCGCTGATCTTGCGGACGCCGGTCGCCTCGATGAATCGCGTTGCTTCGTCGAGATCGTCGACGTAGAACGAGACCGCCGAGACCCCCTCCCCCGTCTTCGCCATCATTCTTCCCCAGATTCCGTCCTCAGAGGCAGGCGCGAAGCAATCCATGCCGAGGCTATTCATCGAATTGATGCCCTCGACCTCCTCTATGAGCAGTGGATGGTTGTGCTTACACTGAAACAGAGATGTGAAAAGCTCAATCACCTTCTCTAGCTGGTAGACGTTCAAGTGGACATGGTCGATGCCCTGGGTGACGACGCGCGGGGACTTTTCCATCTTGGGCTCCTGAGCTTCGCCGAAATGCGACACGAAATATCGGCGCGCGGTCGAAGCGTTCCCAAAGCCTAGGCGACGAAACTAAAAATCCCAAAGTATGCTGATCTCGGAAATCGACGAACCGGGCGTGACAAGACAATGCGCAGTCAGCGCTACGCGACCATCGAGCATGCTCTCAGTCGGGCTCGTAAAGATCATGTCGCCAGAGGCGTTCGCGGAACGATAGGAGAACGAGGTCTCGACCTGAGGCGATTCATACAGGCGGCACCAGCCGTATTGTGCATTTTCGCCCTCCATCGAAATTCGGATCTGGGTCGCCGCGTTCCCCGGTCGAAAACGACTGATCGGGCAGACCACGACGTCGTAGTCCCAAATACTCGCGCTCGGATCGACAGCGATGGCGCCGCCATTGAATTGAATCCGGTCCTCAATGTTCGGTCGACTCTTCGCCTTACACGCCGACGGCGGGATATGGTCGAAATAGAGTCTCGCTTGCGCGGTCGCGGCCAGGCTGCTCGAGAAGAAGACTGCGGCCAGGCAGGCCATCCAGCGAGTCATACGTCGATTCTTGATTTTCGGGTTCATGCGTGATCTCCGTTCAGGGCGCGTCTGCGCCAGTTCAGTCCTCTCAAGGACGGGAGACCTCATTTAATCTGAATGTTCGCCCTTAGACTGTGAAGCGTTTCTCATTCATCATCCTTTTCGCCGCATTTGCTCAGCAGAACCCACGGTCGTTCTCGACTATAGTTTCGGGAGACCACCCGAGACGCGGCGAAACTCAACGCATCCAAATCGAACGAAGACGAAATGAACCGAGAAGACACACTCCAGACAACAAAGCGCGTACTTGATCTCATAGACCGCAACACCCTGGAATGCGCCCCCGCAGCCCAGCGACTCCCCAGCAATATCTTCGTTGACCGCAAACGCTTCGAGCAGGACAAAGCCCTCCACGCACGGTCCCCCCATGTCATCGGATATGCGGGGGAAGTTCGCTCAGGCCACTACCTCGCCCGCACGGTCGCCGGCGTCCCGGTCCTACTTGTCCGTGACAAAGCGGGGCAGCTGCGTGCCTTCCTCAACGCGTGCGCGCATCGCGGCGCCTGCGTCGCGCAGGGCGAAGGTCAGGGCCAGCGCTTCAAATGCAGCTACCACGCCTGGTGTTACGACGAGAAAGGCAACCTCGTCGCGCGCCCAGACGCAGCGCATTTCGACGGCCTCGACGAAGCTTCCCTCGGCCTCAAACCCCTTCCCGTTACCGAGGAAAGTGGCCTCATCGTGGTAGGGCTTGGCGCCGAGACCGAGGTTGTCGGCCATCTCGAATCCGTCGCGCCCGCCCTGCACTACCCCTACGAACAGTACGAGCACCTGAAGACCTGGGCGTTCAAAGTTGAGGCGAACTGGAAGCTCGTCGTCGACGTGAACTTCGAGGGCTACCACTTCCCGTACCTTCACAAGAACTCCCTTCATCCCATCGCGCTCGGAAACGCTTCCTTCGATCTATTCGAGCCCCATGGGCGATGGGCATTCCCCTTGCGCTCGATCGATCGACTCCGCGACCTATCCGAAGAGGCGTGGCCCGACTGCTTCGAAGGAACCGTGGTGTACTTCCTGTTCCCCAGCTGCGTGCTCGTCCAGGGTTCGACCGCATCTCAGATGATCCGGATCTACCCTGGCGCGCATCCCGGCGAGGCCGACGTTCAGTTCAGCTATATGCTCAATGGCCCCGCGACCGAAGAAGAACGTGCCGGCCATCTGCAAGGCGCTCAGTTCGCGATCGAGCTGCTGCGCGGAGAGGATTTCGTCGCGGCTGCTGAATGTCAGCGCGGTTTTGAGTCGGGACGAGATGCGCTGGTGTTAGGAGCCAACGAGCCCCTGCTCCAGCATATTCATCGCGTTTGGGAAGCGGGGGTTGGGGCCTAAGCGCTCCGCCGACCATTCAGACAGTCGCCGAGATCAGACCCCGAGCCATGCCATGGCGGAGGCCTCGTCGCGAAAGGCTTGAATCGGAAAACCCGCCTCCCCTCCAAAGATCTCGTACATCCGTGCGAAGCCGAACATCGCGTCGCTGGGCGCCACAATCGCAAGGCGTTTCACAGGAGATACATTCGCTAAGAATTGCGCCGCCTGACGAACCCCGTTGGCGGTCAGGTTATTCTGCTCAGGCGTCGCGTAGACAAGACCTACGAAAGACGCCTTCAACTTGTCGTCGGATCCAAGCGCACGCGCGAAAGCAAGTACCTCGTGATCCTCGACCGCGCCTTCCATGATCGTTGTCACGATTTCCCGCACGGCATCGAGCTTATAGCTGATCGGCACATTCGCTCCGTCGGATGCATTGAAATTCAATTTCGGGCGCCATGAGGATACACGACCGGACCGACCTGACGCGCGCCGTTCGACCGGCCAGCCGGACGGAGCGGCCGGCACCCAGGATAGGCGCTATCTTCGAAGGCCAAAACATCCACTGGGGGCTCCCTAAAATGCGTCGAAACATCTCTGTGCTCGTCCTAACTGCGCTACTCACAGCCACACCTGTCCTATTCGGCGCCTGCGCCCTGACCTCAAACGGACAAAATTCGGCACACTCCGAGCACGAGCACCACCACCCCGGCGACCCTCACGCGACGGAACACGAACACCATCACGGAGCGGATCAGCACGCCACAGAGCATGAGCATCATCACGGCAACGACGACGGCCACGCCTCAGAGCATGAGCACCACCACGGAGTCGATGGCCACGCCTCCGAACACAGCCATCACCATCCGGGCGAAGCCGACGCCGACAATATCGGCAGTGATGATCACCACCACCACGAGGACTAGCTCACTCGCACGCGCCCAACTCCCGCCGGCGGAGCCGAGATCACAGGGGGCTCATCCTCCGTCTCCATGTCGCCCGCGCGAATCTCTCTCAGCGCATCTCTGATCACGCCAACCGCCGTCTTCAAGAAGAGAGCAGCGATCGCGATCCCCACAACCAGATCAGGCCAAATCGCCTGCGTCCTGTACACCATGCCCGCGGCAGCGAGTACGGCGACGTTCGCTATAAGATCGTTCCGGGTGCAGAGCCAGGTCGAACGCAGATTCACATCGTCGCTTCGATGCCGGTAGAGCAGAGCGTAACTCACCGCGTTCGCGGCCAAAGCGAGGGTCGCGAAAACGGCCATCGCCTGTGCGACGGGCACTTCCCCGGCGTACATCTTCGAAGCAGCTTCCACGAGGACCCCCGCCCCGAGCAACGCCATCAATATGCCCTTCGTCAGAGCGGCAATCCCGCGCCAAGTCTGATTCAGCGCCAAAACGTAGAGCGTGAACGCGTAGACGAAAGCGTCTCCGAGCATATCGAGGGAGTCGCTGAGCAGGCCCGTTGAGCCAGCCCGCAGCCCTGCTCCAAATTCAACAAAGAACATCGCTAGGTTGACAACAAGGACGACCCGCAAAACGCCGGCTTGTCGTTCGCGCAACCGCGCAAGCGCCCGCGCCTCATTCTCACAGCAAGATTCCATCGGGATCGCCTCGCTCTCTAGTCGCTCTTGCAAAGACCGGAACGGCATCGCCGACGATTTTGCAGATGGGCGGAGATCAGAAAACAGGCAGCGGCCGCCGCGGCCAATCGCTCGCCGATTTCCCCAGTCCAGGAGTGCAAAACCGTTGCCGAAGCGATCAGCAAAGCAACACCCACCGCCCCCCGCAGGACAATGGCCCCATCCCTATGCTGCTGGAATCCAATCCCTAGAGCCAATGCCGCCGCCGGTGCCGCGATTCCCACCAGGGCAAGATGAACGGACTCATCCGCCAGCCCCGCGAATCCCGAGAACGCGCCGATCGATCCAGCGAAAACTGAAATCGGCAGAAGCATGCAATGCAGAGCGCAGAGCCCTGAACTGGCAATGCCCACTGTATCGGCCAAGGGCCGAATATATGTACTCACCGTCATCCCCCTAAACGCCCCACGACAAAAACGCCGTCCCCGCGCGTCAGAAAAACCAGAAGTCCCTAGCCCAGTGCCGCGTCGATCATTTCAAAGAGCTGAAAGAACGCGGGACCTAACGTCCAAACAAGAAGCCCCGGCAAAAAACCCACGAGAAGCGGGACAACAAGCTTCTCAGGCAGCGCCTCCGCCGTCGCCAAGGCGCGCTCGCGACGTCGCTGCCTGACTAGGTTCGCCTGCGGTCGAAGCAGGCCCGCAATACTCGCTCCGGTTTCCTCGCCATGACGCAAAGCCGACGTAAAAGAAGAGACCGATGCCAAGTCAACGCGAGAAGCGAGGCGTGCCAGGCTCTCGGAACGGCGGCCACCGGCCGAGACTTCCAGCTGGTAAATGCGGAACTCATCCGCCAGCGGACGCCCCGCTGGCTGCGCCCGAAGAAGCTCGGAGACTGCGCTCTCAAACCCGAAACCGGCTTCAGCAAGCGTGGATAGGAGTTCGAGGACCAGCGGCAAATCGCGCTCAATATCCTCCACCCGGCGCGCCCGATCGCGCTGCACAAGCCAGACCGGCAGGCCGGCCAAAGCGAACCCTGTCACGAAAGGAAATACCGAGATGGCGCCTGAGACGCCTGGCCCAACAACCGGAAGCCCTGCGAAAAGCGCCGACAGAGCCTCTACGGCTCCCGATCGCAAGAGTCCCCAAACAAGCAATCCCGCAAGAAGAGCGCAGCCTAATATCGCTGCGATAAAATTCGCACTCGCATTACGGGCCCTGTGCCCCGCCCGCGTGAGCCAAAGATCGAGCCGACTCGGCGTCACCGCGAAGTTTCCGGTATCGGTATCTAGCGAGCCCTCCAGCCCCACCTCGCTCCCGGCAAAGAGGCGCTCCGACACCCGCTTCGCTCGGACCGAATCGAGCGCGATCTTGAGCGCCCCGGCGATCAGAGCGAGACCGATGAGCAAGCTTAGATACGTTAGGCTGGACGAGCCTATGAGTTCGCTCATTCAGTGCCCCGCATGAGTCGGTCCATCCAAATAAGCGCGACACCCTGGAGCGCGAGTGTGGTCGCGACGAGCGCTGTCCCCGCATCCGAGCGCAAGAACCGCTCGAGACTGAACGGGTCGTGCGTCCAACTGAAATAGGCGATCGCGCCCGTGGCTGCGAAAAGAACAAAGGTCGAAGAACGGGTCGGCGCGGACTGGGATGCGATGCGCTGCTGAACATCGACTCGGTCCTGCATGAAATCTCCGACCGAAGCCAGGGTTCCCTGCAGGCTGCCGCCGGCCTGCCACTGGGTCGCGACCACCATCGAAAAGAGTCGAAATGTCTCTAAAGGAACACGTTCGACCAGCCGCTCGAAGGCATCCTCTGCGGACTCGCCGAGCCGCAAGCGACCGACCGTTTCCTGCAGAATCGGCCGCAAAGGCGTCGAGACTTGCTCCGAAGCGCGATGAAGCGCATCGATTCGACCCAGCCCCGCCTTCAGCGCCGCCGACGTGAGCCGCAGCGTTTCTGCGAGCTGAGCCTCGAGCCGCAGCATGTATTTCGCGCGCTGCGAAGAGAGGGCCAGATATACAAGGACCCCGATGTCGAATCCGATCGCCGAGGCGATCGGCAGTTCAAACGCGGCGAACCAAGCCACGATACCCGCCCCGAAGAGGCCCACTCCGAGAGATAAACCCAACGTAAGACGCACTGAGAGAAAAACGGACTGCCAACGGATCGGATGCCGAACCGTCGGCTCCGCGGGCAGCAGATCATCCTCTCCCGCAACGGACGCGCCCTCTCCCCCGAGCCGAAGAACCGCCCGGCGCTCAAGAACGAGTCGATGCGTCAGGAAAATGAAAAGCGACGCTGAAGCGAGCAAAGCGGCGCCACCTAGGGCCGCTAACACAGCTGCTTGTACCGCCGCTTGTCGCGCCCTCGCCGCCGCGCAAATCCGGCGAGTCCACTCAAACCGACAAGCAGTCCGACGCCCATCCCGGGTTCGGGCGCTTCAAGCAGCTGACCCGCCGAGAGGCAATCCGGATCGCCGTTCATGTCGGACGCGCCATCGCCATTAAGGTCATGAAAATCGACCAAGCCGTCCCCATCATCATCGATCCCGTTATCGCACTCAGAAACGGATGCGGCCTCGCGCTCCGACATATCATTCCCGTCGACACAACCCGAGTCCGCCCCGTCGATGAGTCCATCCTTGTCGTTGTCGATCCCGTCGCTGCAGAGGGGATTCAATAGCTGTGACGTAATCGCGGTCTCCGCAGCAGACTGCGTCGAGAGTCCACCGGCGAAGGCTTCAATCCCGAGAAAAACGGGGATCCACTCCGCATAGGAGGGGTATGAAACCTCGAGGAGCATGAGATACACGCCGTCGTCGGGACCGGACGGAGGCAGAGCACCGTTGTCGGGGAGAAGCAGCAACTTCATATGTTCATGCAGAGACCCACCGCCCGACGCAGCGCCCAGTGAAAATCCGAACAAGTCTGAGGTGCCCCCTGCAACCACCAAAAAATCGTCGGGGTTGAAGAACGATCCCTTAATGATTTCGATCCCCTCGTCGGCGTCAGGCGTCGGCCCCCAGGTCACAGCAGAAGACCCATCCCAAAAACTAACGGTCCGCCCGCCAAGCGACGGCATCGTTGAGAGCGGCGGTGAAAGAACATTGAAGAGCAATCCCTCACCTCCCGCCGGCTCAGCCAAGTCAACCGGGTCGAGCTCTGTCGCCGAGACGCGAGAAACAAAGCCCGGGTCCTCCAGCAGCAGCGAATTCCCGCTCAGGCCCACGCCGCGAACGAAGGCGCGCTTGTCCACGATGATCGCGAACTGCGGCAAGGTATCGAAATCGTATGCATGCACGCTCAGACGACCGTCGGACGCGTTTTCCTGAACGGCGATGTCGACATGAAGTTGCGCTTGCGCGGTCGACGCAAGGGTGCAGCAGAAGACAAACGAGGCGATGAACCCGAATACACTTCGCACCGAAAGGCCGGACGGGGCACGTGCCTTTTCGACGCGTCGGTAATCAAGAGAGGGGCTCAGCGCAAGCTGCTCCAGCGTTCGCTCCCTGCTTCCCCACTCAGATTTTGTATCGAAACTGATTTCCCGTTTCATCCAACCCCCCTCGCCCTTCGGCAGACAGACCTACCTAAGATCAAGATCGGCCCGACTCCATCCCTAGGGTGGCTCGGGCCGAAGCTCTCACGTAATCAAACTGATAAAGGTCAGGCGGCACGCTCCAAGGCCATGCCGCCTGACCCATCTCATTGCGTAACGCTAGTCGCGCCGCCCACCTGCAGCGCTCAGCCCCATGAGGCCGAGCCCCATGAGCAGAGCCGTTCCCGGCTCGGGAACGAGCGTCGCGTTGACGTAGTCGATCCCAGCTTCGATCTGCTCCTCGATGCCTTCGTTGAACAGTTCCTGCATAGCGGAGCACGAATCGGTTTCTTCACAGATATCGAGCGTGCCGAACACGATCCAGAACGGGTTCGAGGGGCCAGTCAGACCCGCGACATTCGCCTGGCCGTATGCCAAGTAAACGCCTTCCGTTCCTGCGCCCAAGTCGTAGTCCGGATGGTCATCGACAAAGCCCGTCGTGACCGAGGTCGTGCCAATCGCAACGCCAATTACTTCGTTCGTTCCGCCAAGCGATCCGAAGAGGCTCGCACCCGAGCTCAGCGTCAGCGTCTCGCCGTTCGGCGTCGCGCCGAACTGGCCGAGACTGTCGTCCCAGTAACTTAGGCTGAGGTTGAGCGTCGGCTCAACAAGGAAGTCGACGGTGACCGAAGCTCCACCCGGCAGGTTGTCAGCCCCACCACCGAGGGTCCCCGCGTTCACGTCCGAGACCCCAAAAAAGCCCGGGTCCTCGCCTTGAAAAGTCGGGGTCCCGCTCGTTGTATCGCCCAACAACTCGCCTTCGATCGCGACCGTTCCGAGCTCCGGCAGCAACTCGTCGACGTCAATCGCGCCCGCCCGCAGATTTCCCGATCCGTCGTCGAACAAGAGCACATCAAAATGCGCCTCTTCTTCTTCCTGTCCGATTGCCACGCCAGGTACCAAGATGGCCGTCGCGAGTGCGATCAGCCCCGCCGTCTTCCAAACGCGACTGATTTCTCCGCGCCGCAGCTTCATCGATTCCATATCCACATTCCTCTCCCAGAGACTTCATGATTGTTTTCTACATCGGGGGGGCAGGCGCCACTCGCCTCATGCGCAGACGCCAACCGGCCATTTCCTGCACACAGAACCGTGTGAGACACCTGACATTTCTCCCCGCACAGTCTCATTGCCGCTCGAGCGTTTTGAGTTCCCACCCAAGTTCGAGGCCGCTCTTCACGGAAGCCGACGTTGCAGCTCATTCCGAGATCCGTTACTTGTGCCGGAGAGGAAGAACCCAGTGATCAATCGAGCCACCCCGAAAAAAGACCGCATGAAGAGCCGACACTTCGGCTTGTCAGCTTCCTTTCGCTCGGAAACGGCCTCGGCGATTCGCTCGGAAACGGCCTCGGCGATTTGCGCGGCGATCGGAATCCTCCTCATCCTCGCCTCGACTAGCCTCTCGGCGTTCCACGCCCACGAGGTGGCTCAACACGACGACGGCGTCGCGGCTGTAGTTGCGACGATCGAAGTCGTTTCGCCCTCTGATCACTCCGCGCCGCTTAGCAATACGGATTCTGAGTTGTTCGAATGCGGGCTCTGCGACATGGGGCGCCGCGGGAATTCTGAAGTTGCCATCCTGACCGAAGCGCTGGGCTCAACTGCGCCGGAGTCGACCGCTACGCGCGTCGAACAGGAAGCGCCCGAAAGGGCGACTGCCGTCGAGCTTGCCTCGGCAGGCCCCCGAGCCCCTCCCCTTTTCTGCATCTGATTTCGTCCTTTTCTGAGCGTCTTCCTCAAGCCAGGTGATCCCGTAGGCCCGTCGCCTCTGGGAATCCCTAAGTCAAGTTCTTAGGAACGTTGGCGGAAGTCGTTCGAGATGGCCGCAGCGCTGATCCTCGGCTCTGATCGATTCGATGTCCCATTCGCTCCTTAGGACGATTGCGAGACAACCCGCTTCGAGCCGCCAGCGCAATTGAGCAACGCATTCCGCGGGATGCGCCTGCCGCGGCTGACTGAAACCCAATCACGATGCCTCGCTAAACCCGAGGGCATCGCGATGCGGAGAACGCGCATGTCTGTAGAAATCATGGCACCCGTCCCTACCTTCTCGCCCCCTCACGAGCGGTCTTCTTTCCACCAAGTGCCTCGCCCGTACGCCTCCCCCTTGGTGATTCGCTCCTCTGAACAAAAGCCGCCCACTCAGAACCGAGTCGTTCCGCTGCAGCCGTCCAAGGGGCCAGCAGAGTCAGCACGCGAGAACGTCCGACCCAAGTCACCCGGTCTCTCGCTGGAAAAATCAACGCTCGCCCGTGAGGTCGCGCCCCACCGCGCAATGCTGCGCCAGGTGGCCTACCGAATCCTTCGCTGCCCCGAACAGGCGGAAGACGCGGTCCAGGAAGCGATGATCACGCTCTGGGAGCGAACCGATCGCCCCCCCGAACTGCGCGGATGGCTCGTGCGAACCGTGATTCATCGCAGTCTCCACCGCCGCCGGTCGGAAGGACGCCGACGGCGCTGGGAAGACGAAGCCGCCGTCGCGATTAGCGTCACATGCCCCATCTGCGACCCCGAAGAAGAATTTGCGCAGCTCGAAGCGCTCGAAGTGGTCGCTGCCGCCGTCTCGTCCCTGGCCGAAAACCAGCGCGAGGTCATCCTGCTTCGTTCGCAAGGACTCGACTACGAAGAAATCGCGGAGACCGTCGGGCTTCCCATTGGCACCGTGCGGTCTCGGCTGAGCCGAGCACGGCGAACCCTTCGCGAACAGCTCGACCCGATCGGGCTCTAATTCGATGTACTCCTGGATGTCCTCTTCCTTCCCGACGGACCGCTGCGTCCGAAACCCAGGGCGACGCGCCGTATGGGCGCTCGCGATCGCCGCGCTGGTCTTCATGGCGGGGACTTCGGCAACCGCGCGCGAGCGGGTGCTCGTCGGCGAAAACTCGCGCATGTCCTTTAATCACGAGATTATCCGCATCGCGGTCGGGGATCCCCAAGTGGCCTCGGTACAGATGATCTCGAGCCGGGAAATCCTCGTGCTCGGAAGACGCGCCGGACAAACCAATCTGATCCTGTGGCATGCGGATGGCCGCGTCGCTGAACGGTCGCTGCGCGTCGAGCGCGACCTGTCGATCTTGAGATCGGCGCTGCGCGCGGTGCATCCAGCGATCTCCGTGATGAGCGCTCCGGACCAAGATGCTGTCGTGATTCGAGGCGTCGTTCCCGAAGCCCAGTTCTCCCGAGCGGCAGAGGCGATCGCGACGGATTATCTGCGCGGCGGCGCTTTGAGCCTGCGGCGCGAGGGCGCACTCATCCTCGGCGACGGCTTCGCCGAGAGCGGGGATCTGGAAAGTCGGGATTCGACCAACTCGATCGACACGCAATCCAATTTCCTGCTCGAGACGCCGGATAGCGGTGTCGGCGGTCGCGTCATCAACCTGATTCGCGTCGATGATGTCCCGCTTCCCCTCGAGGAGCGGCTCCGAACCGCCGTCACAACTTCCGGCGGAGGCAGGGTCGCGGTTCGCCGCCTGATGTCGGGCCCGCTGCCCGACGACCTGAGTGACACCTTCGTTCTCGAAGGCCAGGTCCGCACTCAGGTTGACCTCGTGCGCGCGCTCCTAGCGTCGGCGCGGATGATTGACGAGCGCGCGACGGCCGATCAAATTCAGGTCATCGCCGACGAGGGCGGCTCGCTGAGTGGTCGTGCCGGTGGAGGCGGGGGCAGAGGCGGAGGAGCCGGGGGCGGAGGCGGCGCCACCCTCGCAGGCGTCGGCACCACAATCGGCGGCCTCGGCGGAGGCGGCGGGAATAATCTCAACGCGAACATCGCCCGCGCGAAGGCCCTCTCCCTCGCAAACGGTCGCATCCTCTCTTTCATCGAAGTGGAAGAGCTTCCCCACGTCCGACTCGAAGCACGCATCTACGAGGTCAATCGCTCGCGCCTCCGCGGCTGGGACCCGAATTTCAACGTCCTCATCGGCGGCACAGACGACATCGAACTCCTCCCTTCCATCGCGTCAGGGTTCGTCGAAGACGGCGGACAGGGCATCACGGCAGGGGATATCCAGGGCGCGCTCTCGCTCATCAACGGCGGCACTCTGCTCGGCGGTCTCCAATACGTCGGTGACGCTTTCGCGATCGACGTCGCCCTCGGCCTCCTCGAGCGCGCAAGCATCGCCCGGGCGCTCGCGAAACCGAGCATCTCCGTGCTGGCCGGGGAGGTCGCGACGTTCAGCGCCGGGGGCCAGATTCCGATCGCCGTCACCGTCGACACAACGACCTCCGCCACCGCAGGCACCCTCCTCTCCTCAACGATCTTTGCAGATTTCGGCGTCAACCTTTCTGTCCGCCCCCTCGTCGACGAGCACGACATGATTACTCTGGACGTCTCACCGAGCATCTCGCAACCCGACTTCGATCTCACCGCAGATCTCGTAGGCGCAACCGGGACGGGGCAACCCACGACCGCCTTCCAAACGCGCTCGCTCCAAACAACGGCGCGGTTACGCGACGGAGCAAGCTTCGTGATCGGGGGCCTTCTACAGACTTCGATCGGGCAGGCGAGCAATTTCACGCCTTGGTTTCACAGGATTCCCGGACTCGGCTGGCTGGGTAAGAGCCGCGATGACCAAACCGACGAACTCGACTTCATCGTCATCGTGACCCCTTCGCTCACGCACGAACCGAATCCCCGCGCCGCATTGTGGGCATACCCAGACACAAGCGAAATTGTCTCGGGGCTGATGCCCTGAGTTCCCGCTTTTTTCGAAATTTGCGGAACTCTACTCCCTCGACCGGCGATGACCTGAGGGGCAGTTCGCACCGAACTGCGTTTCGAAACACAAATTACGGCCCGAAGCGATCGGGCCTGGAGGACTGATCGATGATTCGTTCTGGACGCATGTATAAGATTAACGGCCGCGACGAGAATAGACGCCAGCGCGGCGCAGCCCTCGCCGAGTACGGACTTCTGCTCGCCGGTCTGACCCTCGCCTCGATGGTCGCGGTCAGCGTGCTCGGCGGAAAGGTCGGCGGCATGATTGCCTCGGTCGCCACCCTGCTCCCGGGCGCCACCGCCCAGCAAAACGCCACGGTCCAGGTCGGCTCGCTCATCGAGACGGAAACCATCGACTCGAACGGCGACGGCACCTTCGAACAGGTTCTCAGCGCCTCAGCGCTCGAGCAGAACGCGAGCCGCCCCTCCAATCGAATGGGCAGCGCCCTCAATATGCAGGGCCACGAAGTCGGCCATCTCTATCAGCTGGGCGACCAATCGCTTCACCGATAGGACGGGCGCCGAGTGGGGGGAGCGAATGGGGAGCGCTGACCTCCCCCGCTCCGAGAAGGGAATCGAGATCTCATATGGGCGCGAAGCAGCTCACGATCAAGGACGCGCGAGAACGGAATCGCGCCCGCGGAAGCGTGCTCGCAGAGTTCGCCCTGCTTTCCTTCGTGGTCTGGCTCCTGCTCGCCGGAGTCCTCGAAATCGGTCGCGCGCTGACAGCGCAACAACTCCTCCAACACGCGGCGCGCACCATGGCCCGGGAAATGGCACGCCTCGCGCTGCCTGCGAATTGGGGTTTCGAGGACGCGGCCGGGAGCCCTGATTTTAGGCAGAACGTCCTCGACGACCGCTTTCTCGTCATCGACTCGGGTCTCCTCGCACGCTGCGGCCATGCGGATTTCGGCCAAGCAGGACATAACACGGGAATGGATGCGCTTTTCACCGGCCTTCCCATCGGCAATCGGCTGCTTCGGCCACTCATGATCGGTGATCGTCGCGGAAGCGAGCAGATGCTTCGCTACCCCGGCGCACTCCTGGTCCGAGATACGCCCCCCAGCGCCAGCTGTGACGACGGATCTCGATACGCAGTCGGAATCGCGGAACTGGACGAGGGCGCCGGTCAGGTCATCTGGCATCCCGTCGTCGAAAACTCGGCATCCGCGGGCGCTCCCGGCGTCGATTTCCCGCTCGCCGATGGGGGATGGGTCGGCCTTCGCGTGAACTATCCCTTCCAATCCGCGGGACTCCTCGCCGCGGAACAAACCGGCGTCCTCGACCCGCGCACGGGACGCGAAACCCAGCGCCTCATCGACGCGGATCAAGCGCTGAGCGATGTGGGATTGGATGCGCTCGGCGGGGAATTCTCCGAAAGCGAGGAGGAAGGGGGCGCCTATGCCGGCCTGCGCGGACTCGGCCGACTCTATGCCATGCCCGATACGACGGGGCGCGCACGCGCGATCCGACCCTACCGCCGGCTCCTCGCTGCTCAAGCCGGATTCCGTCGCGAACTTTTCATGCCTGTCGGCCCCATACCGGGTGCCGGAGCAGGTGGAGGTGCCCTCTAATGGCTTCCCCCCGACGTAACCGGCGCAGCGGATTCCCCGCCCAAGCGATCGTCTTGCTCGTTGGCGCATTACTGCTCGCCGGCGTGGGCTCGACACTCCTGTGGCGAAGTCTGAACGGCCCCGGGAACGGCGCCGACGCGCAAAACACAGAGGGCATGATCGGCGTCCCCGTCGCGACGACCGACCTGCCCTCCTACACGGAAATTCGCCTCGAGCATCTCTTGAAAGCCCAAACGGGCGAGCTCGCCGCGGTCTACCTCCCGGAAGAATCGATTCTCGACACCACGATCGTCGACCCGCGCGATCTCCTCGGACGCGTGCTCGCCCGGCCGAAGACGGCCCGCCGCGTGTTCAGCGAAAGCGACCTCATGCCCATCGGCACGCGCCCGGGAATCGTGGCCGGCATTCCCGACGGGCAGCGCGCGCTTCGCATTGACGCGTCGAAAGTCAGCGGCATCGTCGGGCTCCGTCAGGGCGACCGCTTCGATCTCGTCGCGACCTACCCCGGCGCAAACCGAGCCGGCGCCGCCGAATCGGTCTACGGAAACACCCCGAACTCCCGCGGCCAGCGCGCCCGCGCCCGTGTCGTCGCGAGCGGCGCCACGGTCGTCTCCGCACTCGAAAATCGCGCGCTCCCCGGCGCCGCCGGCGGCCGATCGGGCAAGATCGTTCAGGAAATTGTCATCGCGCTCGGACCCGACGAAATCCCGAGCGTGACCGAAGCCCTCGAAATCGCAAAACGGATCGACTGCATCCCGCGCTCGGGGCTCCCCACGAGCCCCGCCGAAGAAGAAGCCAGCATCGCCGAGGCCCCTGCCCCGCGCGCGCCGCGCGACTTCTACGACGAACCTTTGGTCGATGTGATCGAAGGGGATCGCCGCAGCCTCCGCTTCATTCCCGAAAACGCCGTCCCCGCCGTCTCGGCCGGCCCCCTGAACCGCGGGAGCTGAAGCGGATGCTTCCCTTCTTCGCGATTCTGCTCTTCTCGCTGATCGGTATCGGCGCGATGGTGATCGACGGGGGCCTCGCGCTCACCGAGCAGACCCGCCTCGAGACCGCCGCCGAAATGATGGTCTCCGAGTGGGCGCACGTGGAGAGCCTCCCGACCAGCGACCTCCCGAGCGAATGCGTCACCGCCGGCGCACGCCAGACGGAATGTCTTGAGGCGACCTATATCGCGCCTTTGTTGAACCCCTTAGGCGTTGAGCTCGCCGATGCCGGAACGCCCGGCGGAAGCGCAACCTGGACGCAGAATGCAGAAGCACTCGATGGACAAGCAGTCGACGCACGCGGGGCGCATTTCGGCGCGCTCGACCCGGAAGGCCTCCTCGACGATGGCGACGCCGACAATATTCGACTCAGAAGATCGTCTCCGCTGTTATTCGGCTGGGCCACGATCCCCGCGCAGGGCCAGACGGACGGTCGCCCCGATTTCCTCGACGTTCAAGCGGCTCGCGCCGAACAGGGACTCACCCCCGAACTCGGCGGGTCGGGCCTCTACGGAGAAGGCTTCAATCTGAACGCCGCCGCTTCAACGCATCCCGGCGGCGTCCCCGCCATGCGCGTAGGACCGCCGATTCCTCACCCAACCACCCCTGATGCCTACCTGACCGGGGGCGCGATCGGTGTGGCCTGGCTCCTCTCTGACCTCTTGCGAGATCCGGTCCCCCCGTCCGAAGTCGGCGGGACTTCATCGGAGTTGGCCGCCGCCCTCAATGCGCCGCCCGGAGAGGCGCGGACATTCCGGCTCGTCGGCACGCGGCTCCAGACAGAGGGCGGCGAAAACGTGGCCTGCGTCTTTGACGTAGAAGAACCGGGAGACGTGTACGTCGGCCTAGAGATCGAGCCCGGCACTGCTGCGCTCGCGGGAACAAGCTGGCCCTCGGCTTATCTTGCCGTCGTCGATAATTGTGACATGCCGCGGCCGATCCTCGGTTTCCTCGAAGTCGGATTCGATGCCAATGTCTCCGAAGCCATTCAGCTTTCCTGGAGCGCAGGCCTCAGGCGTAACGCCAGCGCCTCGGCGGCCTTAGGCGACCAGCTCGCCGCCGCCGCCCCCATTCTCGGAAGTCCCAGTCGAGCGCGGCTGGAAGAGACCTCTGCATGGCAAACCGATGCCCCCGCATTTGACCTCGCCGTCCGCGTGCCTTTGGTGAGGAACACACAATGACGCTTCAACGACGTCCTCAGAACGGAGCTCAGCGATGAACGATCGCGCCCTTCAACTGCTGATTCTCGGCGATGCCTCGCTCGCGGATGAGGTCGAGTCTGCGGCGGCAAACGCTGCGCAAGGTCGGGTTTTCGTCGTCCATGCCCAGGATTTCGAAGAGGCCGAGCGACGCCTACGCCAGCGAACCCCGGATATCTGCCTCGTCGATGTCGGCCGCCAGTCGCAGAGCCTGCGCGAAGCGGTCGAGACGATGCGCGTCGTCGCCCCGGGTCTCGTCATCGCCGGTATTCAGGCTTCCCCCTCGGAGCCCTCCACGCCTTCCGAAGTCCTCGTCGAGGCCGTTCGTCTGAGGCTCTTCGACGTCTTCGAACGTCCGATCTCCACCGAATCACTCCGCGGTGTTTTCGCCGCCGCGACCGAGCAAACAAGGGATACCGACGCGCGCTCGGGTCGCGTCATCGCGTTCCACAGCACAAAAGGCGGCGTCGGCAAATCGACGCTCTCAATCAACACCGCCGCCGGACTCGCGCTGAGACATCCCGACCAGGTCCTACTCGTCGACTGCTCCCTCCAGCTTGGAGTCTGCGCCTCCGCCCTCGACCTCACGCCAACCGCCTCGGTCGCGACGGCCGCCCGCGAACGCGACCGGCTCGACGCGCGACTGCTCAGAGAGCTCTCGACTTACCACGAAGAGACCGGGCTTCGCCTCCTCTCCGCGCCGATCGATGCCGTCGACGCCTCTGATGTCGACGACCATACCCTCGCGCAGATCATCGCCCTCGGCCGTTCCACCTTCGAGTTCGTGATCATCGACACCCTGCCAATCGTCGACGCGGTCATGCTCGCCATTTTCGATCTCGCGGACCGGCTCTACCTCGTCAATCAGGGCACGGTTCCCGACGTGATTGGTGCCGCGCGCCTTCACGAAATGTTAGGCCGACTCGAGATCCCCGCGGACCGCCAGCGCATCGTGTTGAACCGGAACTCGCCGCCCTTCCCTGGCCAGCTGCCAAGAGATGAGGTCGCTGAGCGGATCGGTGAGGATGTCGACTTTGAAGTGCCTTACGATAAGCGCGTCTTGTCGGCGCTCAACCTGGGCCGACCGCGAATCCTTGATGCCGGCCGGCGCGGCTGGGGGCGCGCGATGAACGCGGTCATCAACGATGCCGAGTCGACTGCGCTCGCGGAAAACGAGTCCGCCACCGAGGCGATCTCAGCGGCGGCCGAAGGATCCTCCGCGCGCGGGTTCGCTCCGAACTCCGGGGAAAGCGAGAGCGGCATGCGCTTCTGGCGCCGCCTGCGCACGGCCTTTGCGGGGCGAACATGAGCGACTCAAATCAGCTCCGCGCCCGCTTGCGGGGGTCGATGACCCGGGAGTACGCGACCTGGGAGCGAAGTCAGACCCGAGAAGATGCGAAGGGGGGATCCTTTCGAAGCGCCCCCGGCGCCAAACCGCCGAGTCACGGGCCCAAAGAGACCAGCTCCCTCAACGTCACGGCTCGCCTTCGGGCCCGCCTCGTCGACGAGCTCACCGCTTCCGGCCGACTCGACGCCTCAGACGACGAAATCGTCGAGATCGTGGAGCAGTTCGTCGCGCGTGTGCTCGAAGAAGAAGACGTCGCGCTCAACGAATCAGAGCGGATCCGCCTCGTCGAGACCCTCAGCGAAGAGGCGCTCGGCATAGGCCCCCTCGCCCCGCTGATGGCCGATCCCGCGGTGACAGACATCCTCGTGAACGGCGCGAGCCAAGTCTACATCGAACGCGGTGGGCGGCTGCAGCCAACTTCCATCGTATTCCAGGACAACGAACACCTCACCAGCATCATCGAGCGGATCGCGGGCCGCGCCAATCGTCGGATCGACACCTCGCAACCAATGGCGGATATGCGGCTCCCCGATGGTTCGCGCGTGAACGCCACCCTGCCGCCGGTTTCACCCGACGGCCCCACGCTTTCGATTCGCCGCTTCGGGCATCACCGCATCCGCGCGATCGAGCTCGAGCGCACCGGTGCGATGTCGACCTCGATGCGCGAGTTCCTGCATGGTGTAGTCCAGCATCGACAATGCGTGCTCGTTTCTGGCGGAACAGGCGCGGGTAAGTCGACACTCCTCGGCGCGCTCGCTGAGGCGATCCCCGACGACGAGCGGATCGTGACGATCGAGGACACACTCGAACTCCAGCTCGATCAAGCCCACGTCGTGCGACTCGAAACCCGTCCGCCTAACGTCGAAGGTGCCGGTACAATCTCGCAGCGCGAGCTCGTGGTCAACGCGCTCCGCATGCGCCCGGACCGGATCATCCTCGGCGAAGTGCGCGCCGGCGAAGCGCTCGACATGCTTCAGGCGATGAATACCGGCCACGAAGGCAGCCTCTCGACCATCCACGCGAATTCGCCGCGCGACGCCCTGGCCCGACTCGAAACCCTGGTTCTGATGGCGGGGGTTGAGCTGCCGAGCCGAGCGATCCGCGAACAAATCGTCTCCGCTATCGATCTGCTCGTCCATGTCGAACGCGGTCAGGACGGCCGAAGGCGCGTTACCCACGTCGCTGAAATCACTGGAATCGAAGGCGAAGTGCCTCTGCTTCAAGAGATCTACCGCTTCGAAGTCAAAGGCTTCCACGACGATCGCCTCGAAGGCGCCCACAGGGCGACCGGGATCGTCCCGCGCTCCGCCGAAAAGATCAGAGAACGAGGAGCCGAGGTCCCTATGACCTGGTTCGCACAGAATGGGGAACGCTAATTCCATGGCGATACGAAACCACGCCTTCCAGCCCCGCAGCCGAAAACGCGCGTTGGTGGTACTCCTGCTTTGCACGACCGCTCTCGCTGCGTGCCAGACGCCGACGCGTCCCGCACCCAACCCCCATTCCGCTCGTTCGCGACTCGGTCCCCTCCTCGAATCCTGGGAACGCGCGAAGCGACAGGACGGTGGCTGCGAACAGCGTCGACCGCAAGAAACGCCGCATGTCGATTGCGACAAGATCTCCCTCGCGATCGAGCGGCTTGCGGTTGAGTTTCCTCGGGACGCGGATGTCCTCCTCGCCGCGGCCGCCGCCACCTTCGACCGGCACAAGAACGAAGATGCGCTCAAGACCCTCGATGTGCTCCGCAGCATTCAGCCCATTCATCCGGACGCCGCCGTTCTCCGCGCTCGTATCGCAATCGACGAAGGGAATCTCCGCTTCGCCCATCGACTACTTGAGGAACAAAGAGAACTCACACCAGACCATTCGGGCCTCTGGGAGTTGCTGGCCGCTGTCGCCTACCTCGAGGAAGAATACGCGCAGGCCGACCGAGGCCTCGATATCGCCGCGCGCTTAGGCGCCCCCCCTTGGCGGATCGCCTATCACCGCGGCCTCGTCGCAGAATCGACTCTCCGTCTCAAGCAAGCCGAAGCGGAATACGCAACCTGCCTTCGTGCCGAACCCGACTTCGCGCCCGCCCGTTCTCGGCTGCGCGCCCTGGCTGTTCGAAACCCGGGGCGTGCGACGGGCGCGCCTTTGATCCGCTAGACCACACCGGATCCTGGCAGGGCCCGCCGAAAGAGCTGAAGAATCGCTTCTTCGCGCGGCGCGCCACTCACGCCGTCTTTCGAAGGCTCGAACATCCCGGACAAACGTAGATCGACATACCCATGCAGCAGAGACCAAAGTGCGACTGCGTAGGTGTCTTGATCGAAGTGCGCGTCTGAGCCAGAGGTTTCCAGCCCCTTCGACATCTCGGCACAGAGGCGGTCGTAGATCTGGTCCATCACGGCCAAAAGCTCTGGCTCGCGCTGATCAATGAGATCGGGTCGCCATAAGAGTCGGTAGCGATGCGGGTAGCGAAGCCCAAAATCGACGATCGCCTCTGCGAAGGCGTCGATCCTTGGACCGTCCGCCCCCTCTCCCTTCTGCAGGCGCGCCTCGATCTCGGCGAGCAGTGTTTCGAACTGAGCCCTCGCGAGTGCGGTTAATAATGCGCATCGATCGGCGTAGTGATTCACCGGCGCGCCGTGGGACACGCCAGCATCCCTAGCGACAGCGCGAATCGTCACGCCCTCCGCGCCGTGCACGTCGAGTCTCGCCAAAGCGACATCGAATAAGACGCGCTTCAGGTCACCATGATGGAAAGATTTAGGTTTCGCTTTGGCCATAGCATTTCATTGACAGCGTCTACATTAACACATATATAGACGGTGTCTATTTTAATTAAGGGAGCCTCTATGTCCAAGCTTGCCACAGTTTCCGTCGGCCTCAGCACCCTCATCTTCGCCGGGCTGATTCCCGTAATGGAGATCAACTCAACCCACCTCTTCAACCCAGAATGGCCTGAACACGCCCGGCTGCACGAAGCCTGGCAGCTGCTCACGAACGCAGGCATTTGCGCGCTCGCCCTCGCCTGTGTTTGGACGCAGCGAGCACCGCGACTTGGAATCACCCTCGCGCTGATCGTATGCGGCGCGTTCCTCACCGCTTGGGCGCTGGGCGCCAGCTACGGTGGCTCCATGCTGCATACGGACGGAACGCAAATGGCGGTCGCCGGCGTCAACGTTGCGGTGATCATCGTCGCCGTCGTCACGGGATTACTGACGTTCAGCTGGTTCAAACAAGCTTCACCCCTTTGATGGACCTCTTGCGCCCGTGTGGGTACGCTCGCGGTTGCGGAGGGGGAGCACTCCCGGGCCGCCGCACAAGAGGAGAATCAAAATGGGAAGAGTTGAAGAAAAGATCGCCCTGATCAGCGGCGGGGCCCGCGGTCTCGGGCGCGCGATGGCAGAAGATCTCGTAGCAGAAGGCGCGCGCGTCGTGATTGGCGACGTGCTGGCGGACGCCGGCGCTGAAACGGCCCGAGAGCTCGGCGACGCCGTCCACTTCGTTCAGCTCGACGTCACGAGTGAAGAAAGCTGGGCGAGCGCGGTTCGCTCAACCGTCGAGGCCTTCGGCTCGCTGAACGTTCTCGTGAACAACGCCGGAACGGCCGAGGGCGCCGCCTTCGAGGAGACAACGCTCGAGAGCTATCGCCGCGTCACCGAGGTGAATCAGACGGGTGTTTTCCTCGGCATGCGCGCCGTCGTCGAAGCGATGGGCGCAGCCGGCGGCGGATCCATCATCAACATCTCCTCAATCGACGGCATGGTGGGCTCTCCGGGAATCATCTCCTACATCGCGAGCAAATGGGCGGTGCGCGGGATGACGAAGGCCGTCGCGATGGAACTCGCTCCGCGCGGCATTCGAGTGAACTCTATTCATCCAGGACACGTCCATACCCTGCTCGCTTCCGAGCCCGGCCAGGACCGAGTGCCGATCGAAGCAATGATCGAAGAACACACAAAGCGCATCGCCCCCATGAGCCGAACCGGCCTCCCCTCCGAAATCGCTAAGATGGCGACCTTCCTTGCATCCGACGACAGCTCCTATTGCACCGGGTCCGAATTTGTCGTCGACGGCGGTTTCACCGCGGGATATCCCTCACCGGGCGCGCCCCAGACCTAGCGCTCTAGCTTTCGTATATGTGTTGATGACTCGTGCTTCCTCGCAGAAGCGGGGAAAACCCGTCCCCGAGCAATCAGCAATTGGCCGGCAGATCGACGGAATATGCAATGGGGTAGGCCTGCCCAGGCGGCGGAGGCCAGGAACTTCGACGCTGTCCGAATCATTCGAACCGGGAAAGAACTGAATCCAATTCAGCGAAAAAGCGGGGCAACCGATTCAAAATGAACGGCTTGACGATATCCCCACCCAAGACCGAAGACGAAACCAAAGGGCTCCGAATGACTCATCCGATCCTGAAATCGGTCGCCGCAACTGCGCTTTTCCTGATGATCCTCGCCACCCATACCGCTTCAGCGGCGCACCCGATCTACCGGGCCTCGCTGAATGGCCCCGCGCTGGATGGCTATGACACCGTCGCCTATTTCACGCTGGGCCGTGCCGTTCGCGGAACAGCCGAGTTCCAACACGAATGGCGGGACACGACTTGGTACTTCATGAACGCGGAACATCGAGCCCTCTTCGTTTCGGATCCC
This sequence comes from Myxococcota bacterium, assembly GCA_045106235.1. Taxonomy (GTDB): domain Bacteria; phylum Myxococcota_A; class UBA9160; order UBA9160; family UBA4427; genus UBA4427. The sequence continues at coordinate 102,318 of JBGCEJ010000006.1, read as the reverse complement.
GAGAAGTACGCGCCACAGTTCGGTGGATACTGCGCATACGCGGCAAGCCGCTCACATCTATACAAGGGCCACCCCGAGGTCTTCACGATTCAGGATGGCCGGCTCTATTTCAACAACAATGAATCGGTCGAGCAAATCTGGATATCCGATTCCAAGATGCTGATCGAATCGGCAAAGCGCCTCTTTCCGAAGCTGCTTGGGGATGTTCCGGCCAAGTCGAGCCTCATCCCGACTCCCTAGCCCTCAGGAAGCAGCCGGTCCGCCGAGAATCTCACTGGGCTCGATCCCGATATAGCGCTCCAGGTTTCGATGCGTATTGATGATGCGCGCCTCCTCGCAGGAGAGGCTGATATGCGTGAGGCCGGGTTGCTGGACGCCCTTTTGCGCGTTCACCAAAATTTCGACATCTTGATTGAGGACGTGGCCGAAGTCGCCTTGCTCCATTGGCATGTCGACATCAAAGGGACGCGCTCGCGGCACGCCCTCCACTTCCCGCTCGAAGCTCATCCCAACGAGTTCGGCTTGGCCGGGCGTCGCTCCCGGACGCGCACAAAGGACCTGCATCAGATCGGCGCTGATCAGGACCGTGAGATTCGGGAAGATATTGTACTGGTGTAGATACATGACGGCGTGATTGCTGAAACGACTCAGGTCGATGCCCTTCACTTCCTTCTGGAACCGCTTCACGCGCTCGCCGATCACGTCCACCATGGTTTCGCCGTGCGCGGGCGTCGGCGCGGGACAAGACTCTGTGATCCCCATTCGCTCGCCCTGGGTGACAATGAAGGAATCCCAGATCCCCTGGTCATCGCTCTTGATCAGCCGCGGGCTCGCGACGCCGTAGAGCTGTCTTGAGACACCGGTCCGCCCCCAGATCTCTTGGCCCGCGTCGATATCGTCGATCGAGCCGAGCATGTCCCGATGGAGCGTCTGGATATGGTAGGTCTCGGAGAAGCTATCCGCGACGAGCTTCCAGTTTGCCGGGATCTCGGTTCGGATTTTCGCATAACATCGAAAATCGTCGAGCTCGAGAGCGGAGGCATCCTCCGGAACCACCTCCAGAAATTCCGCAAGCGGCATTGCTTCGAGGTCGAGATTCACGAAGACCATAGGCCCCCAGGTGTCGACCAGAACAGGTGTGAGCGAGAGCTTCGAGCGGTCCATCTTCTCGCCAAAGCCCTTATGGGAAGGGACGCCCGTCAGCTCGCCGCGCAGGTTGTACATCCACCCGTGATAGGGGCAGCGCAGGTTCTTCACGTCTTCCGCAGCGCCGGAGCACAGCGCGATCCCGCGATGTTTGCACGCGTTCTGGAAAGCGCGGAGTTCTCCGTCTCGGCCCCGAACGATGAGAACGGAATAGCGTCCGATCCGGACTTCGTAGAGGTCACCGGGCTTCGAGACATGGTCGATGCTGCAGGCGATGATCCAGGCCTTCGGCCAGACGTGCTCGTGTTCGAGCTCCGCGAACTCGGCGGTTCGGTACCGGTCCGCTGGAATTTGGACGGGGCTTCCCTCGGTATTGCCCACCGAAGAAATTGCGGTCCCGACCATGTCTTCACGGGTCCCACCGACATCAGCAACGCTCATCTTGATCTCCTGAAAATGCTCAGCAGGGAAAGGCTACTACAGCTCTTCCCCCGCAGCCCCGCAGGGTATCCGCCCTCATTCTTTCCACCTTTTCCATCCGAACCAGGCCTCACTCACGATCTCATCCCCAAGCCAATTAAAGGGAATCTGATCATGTTCAAAAAGACCGTTCTCCTCCTCGCCGCATCGGCCTCCATTTTCGCAACCGCCGCGCAGGCCAGCGACGGCGTCGCCGAAATCAATCACACCTGTGCCACGGCGACCGGCTGCTTTCCGGGCGACGTCCCCGGCTATCCCGTCACCATCGGTAGCAACTCGCCAACAAGCTTCCGCCTTACGGGCAACCTCTTGCTGCCGAACGAAAATACGGATGGGATCCGCGTCGCGGCCACCGAGAATGGAGTCTCGATCGACCTTGGCGGCTTCACGATTGCGGGCCCCACTCGATGCTCTCAGAATGCGACCACCAAGGAGACCACATGCAATCGCCAGGGAGGTGGCAGGGGCATCTACGCTGCCACCGGGTCATCCGCCGGCGTGACGGTGAGGAACGGATCCATTTACGGAATGGGGAACGCCGGGATCAACATCGTGAGGCGAGGTGCTCTCGTTCAAGACGTGCGCGTCACGGATTGCGGAGGCGAAGGCGTTATTCTGGTGGATGGCAGCATAGTTGAAAGAGTATCGGTTGAGGATGTCCGACTCTTCGGCATCCGGGTCGGAAGCAACGGCCTCATTCGAAACTCGACGGTCCGCTCGGCCCGCGAGGGCATTTCCATTGGGAACGCTGGACGCGTCGAGGGGTCGACCTCTTCCAACAATTTTTTCAGCGGATTCAACGGAGGCGAATCATCCAGCTTCGTCGGCAACACCTCCGAATTCAATGCTCAGCACGGAATCCGAACCCCGGGCGATGGCGGTCTCGTCAAGAACAATACAATCAACGGAAATGCCTTCGACGGAATCAACGCCGGCGCGTTGGCCATGATCGAGTCGAACTCCATCCGAAACTCAGGCGACCGGGGTATCCAAACTGGGAGCGGCGGGATCATCAGCGGCAATACGGTTTCCGGTTCGGCCTCGGACGGCATCTACGCGACGGACGGCACTGTCGTTCGCGGCAATAGCGTCTTCGAAAACGGAACCGACGCCCAGGATGACGGCATCCACTGCACGCTCGGGTGCATGGCACAAGCCAACACGCTGCGAGCCAATGCAGGCTACGGACTGCGATTCGATACCGGAAGCTCGGTCTATACCCAGAATGCGATTGGAGCGAACAACCTCGCCGGCACGGTCGTGAATGGACGGGACGGAGGCTCCAATGTATGCGGGACGATGCTGAACTGCCCGTGAACGATGATAGGTACACGGCGCTGGGCCTGGGTACCGCGCCTCCCCCCATGCAGGGAGGAGACGCGGCAGAACTAGCGCAATACCCCAAGCAACCGATAGGCCTGCGGCCCGGCGCCTAGATCCTCATTCGACACCACGACGAAGTAATCGCCATTGGCGGGCGCCACGTAATCGAGATAGGCATCGCCATCACTGGTCCCGTCGAGGTTGAACGTGTCGTCGTTCCCGAGGACCAACAGCGCCCCGGTCGCGTCGTAGAGATCAAGCCGGATCGCGTCGTCTTCGCCCCCGCCGACCAGTCGACTATCGAGAATCGTGAGCATCAAGCGCTGCCCTGCTGTGGCGCTCACGGCGTAGACGTCGATGTCGGCCGAGGTGCTGATCGTAGAAGTCAGTTCAAACGTGTCCGGCCCGGCACCCGTGGATGCATCCTGAGCCGCAGCAATATCCAGCGCATCCACTACGCCATCGTTCACGTCGTTGGGTTCGACTTCAGCGGTGGCGGCGCCGGGGCTGATGCCAAGATGCAGATTCACCGGATAGTCCAAGCTAAGACCGTCCTCGTCCTCCAGATCGGTATCAATCGAGACATCGACAAACCCTGCCCCGCCCGGGTTGAGCACAGTCGAGGGGGCGAAGACAACGCCATTGCCGTCGAGCGCGGCCGAGAAGGTTCCTGGCACTTCAACGCCACCGCTCGTGATCGTGAGCGCGTCCGCAACAGTATCTGTGTCAACAACCTTGTTGAACACCAGCGTTAGGTCATCGCCACTACTCAGGAGAGTTCCCCCGGTATAGAGCTCGGTGGGCGGAGAGTTGCCGAGGAAGACCAAAGGCAACTCCGCGCTATCCCCAACCGGACCGATCGGACCTGCGCCCGGGCCACCGTAAGCGCCCATATCGTTTCGCGTATCGTCGGGATCGTTGAAATCGGAGTCGGGATCACCCGCATCGACGGCCGCAGAGAGCGAACCGAGTCCGTAGAGGTATTCCGAGCCGAGCCACGAGAAAGGAAAGAAGGCTAGGTCTTCGAAGACCAGATCAAAGAGGGGGTCGCCGCTCAGGTTCCCGAAACCGGCTTGATCTGAACCGTCTCCGATAAAGGAGTAGTTGGCGATGATCCCCGTGTCCTGCTCGAGGTCGAAGGGGGAATTGAACGCGATCACGTTATTGTGAACGTAGGCCTGGTTCGTATCCGAATCGGATTGAATCCCGCCTTGATCGGCATCGGCCTGCCCGCCGTAAGTGATCGTGTTGTTGACCAACTGGGGCATGCCGCCCGAGCTTGGCAACTCCACACCAGGGCCACCGGACGCGGTGAAGACGTTATTCCTGATCATAATCAGGGACGGAGAATCATTCGAGTTACCCGAGATATCCATGGCTGGCTCGTTGTCTACGCCCCCGAAGCCGAGCAGATTATTCTCAAAAAGATACTGGAAGTTAGCTACGGGATCGAAGTCGATCCCTACCTCGCTGGGATCAGGAGACATCCCCGCGAAGTTATGCCCGAAATAGACAAACCCCGTCGAATCGTCGTTCACGCCCCGAAGCTCAAAGGCTTCGTCATCCCCGCCCCTCAGGTCGTTATTGAAGACATTGACGAATAAGACACCGTCAGGGTACGCATAGCTGCTAGTCGTGGTGCCGAGATACCCGTCGGCCCGGATACTCACACCCTCATCTTCTGAGTTGAGGGTCTGGTTGCCTGTCATAGTCAAATCGAAGCGGCCGTTATGCGGTACTCGCGGGGAGATTTGAATATCTTCGCTGTTCAAGACGATATTATCGATGAAATCAAGGATGATATGTCCACCATCAGAGAGGTCATCTGTACCCGACGTGACGAATGAAATATCCGTCGCGCCGTTCTCCGTGGTCGAGATCAGGTTGTCGCGGATCGTAATCGTGGTGGTCTCGCCCGCTGACACGCTGTAATCGAGTTCAATCGCGTTACTGTCGGAATTGAACAACTTGTTATTTTCAATCAAGAGGTTCAGCTCGACGCCTTCATTCACGTCGATTGCGAGCGTGTCGATGCGAATCGGATCCTCGTCGATACCAATCGTTTCGTTCGAGTCAACGACGATCGAGACGCTGCCGTCGGTTCCTACGTTGCCAATATCCTGAATGTCGATGCCTGCGCCATTGACGCCCTTGAGATTGTTCCGACTAAAGCTGATGGAGACATCACCGCCCGCTGCCGGATTTTCAGGGGCGACGCCCTCGATTCTGACGGCGGAAGTTTCTCTGGTCCTGTTGACGACGTTATCTGCGACGACCCAGTCAGCTCCGGTCGTCGGAATGGTCAGGATGGGCGCAAGCTCATCGGTCACGATCGCGCCGCGTCCTACGATGGAGTTATTCTGGAAACGTACCCAGTCGACCGCGCCGTTAACCACAACCATCGCGCCAACGGCCTCCTCTGCGGTATTGCCGATGAAACGAACCTTGGCGCGCTCCCCTCCGCCCGTGGCGGTGAAGCCCGTCGCGGCGTATTCAGTGAAATTCGTACCACTGATCTGAATATCGACGTCGGTCCCTTGGATGCCGAAGCCAGGATTGATCGCGATGGAGCCGGGCCCGGAAGCCGTCGCACCCGGGTACGCTTCAACGATGGGCCACTCCACCGCGGCCGAGAAACCTGCATTCTGATCGAAGGTCATCGGGATCCGCTGAGCGTCTAACCAAAAAATTTCGGGTTGGCTGTCATCCAGTACACTGTAGAAGGTATTCGGGGCCATCGTCGCGATGGACATGGCCCCATTGGTCACCTGGATATCGAAGCCGAAGGGCTTCGTTTGCAACATCTCGAAATCGCCGGCGAAAGTCAAACCATCGATGTTGGTTGGGGATCCGTTATTGGCGACGCGGACAACGTCTTCGTCGGCGAGCGGCGAGAGCCCCGCGCCCGTAATCGTGGTCGTGTAAATCGAAGTATCTCGGCTCGCGAGGATATCGTCCCCGTCCGGCGAAGCGCCGAGATTCGAGAAGCGGTTAAATCCGCCGTAGAGCGCAATCGAAGTCACCGAAGTCGTTAGGTCGACCTCTTCCGCGTAGGTCGTACCGCCCGAAGCGGAATCGATCAGGACGATGCCAGCACCCGCGCCCTCAACCGCGTCGACGCCGGCCTGAATCGTGGTGAAGGGATCTGCCGGATCGCCCAGAGCGCCCGGCCCTGCCGCCACGTCACTCACGTATGCGACAGCCGCCGCAGGCATGGGCACAGCCCTCAGCTCCGTCGTGTTGTCATCCGTCTCATCGTCGGTGTCGAGGGAGCGCACGACGAAATAGACGGGCGTTCCTTCGGCGACGAGCGGCGTTTGCGAACCAGAGATCACGATGGAGGTGACACCCCCTGCGGTCGTTCTCACCGGCTCCGAAAAATCCTGACCAGTCGAAGTCGCCGAAGCGTAGATCTCATAGCGCATCTCCGCGGTGGTCGTCTCGGTGTCCGTCGCGTCATTCCATCGCAACAAAACAGAAGGACCGCCGGCGGTCGCGGCTGAAGTGAGACCTCGGAAGCGCGTCTGAGCGGACTCGATCTCGAGTTCCGGATTCAGTGTTGATTCCGATGCCCCAGAATTCGATCCAGAATTCGAGCCATCGCCGCAGCCAACGAGGAGCATCATCAGAACGACGAATACACTCAAAAATTCTCGGAACCTTAGAACGCTCATGCTCACCTTATCCACCTTGGTCTTCCCCTGTCGAAAAATCGGGAGATCTTAATTCTCTGCGCAATCTAGAATCGCCCGCTTGAGCGCTTCACTGCGGAGACATTCGGCCTCGAGAGCGACTGGGTTTACCTAAATATTGAAAAGTTGAAGCGTGATCAGATCATTTGCATCGCTGACTGCGTCTTAGGGGATGGCGATCGTCCGTGCCTAGATTGTTATGCGGAGGAAGGCTCAGGAACAAAACGAAGTAGATCTCGGGCAGCACGAGGAACGTTGGACGGTGAGGCCGCCATAAGGCTCCGCCGAGGCGTCACCTCAGTCCCGTTCTTCTGGGCCCGCGCCCCTTGAGACGCCTCGGACCGCGCACGGGGCGTGCCCCATGCCCCGGCTCAATGGCGAGCGTCCCGTGTTAAAACGACTACATTCCCGCGAATCGGGTCGAGCACCACGCTCGAGTCCGTAGCCGTCCCCTGGGAACTAGGGGAACCAGATAAAAAGACAGCCTGGAAGGCGCCGCGTGGTTTACGAAGAAATAGGCGATTGATCGAGACCCGCCTTTAAAGAATCCATTCAACCGAGTGAGCAAGCCATGAATTTGACCATCGTCGATGTTTTCGCGGAAAAGCCTCTGGCCGGAAATCAGCTCGCAGTCGTGCTAGACGCGAAGGAGCTCACCTCCGAGCAGATGCAGAGTATCGCCCGGGAGATGAACTTCTCAGAAACCACCTTCGTCACTGCGGAGGCAGAAGGCCGTGCGAGCGTGCGGATCTTCACGCCGTCTACCGAGCTTCCCTTCGCCGGGCATCCCACTGTGGGCACAGCGTGGGTGCTGGCCGGCGGAACGGGCTCCTTCACGCTTGATCTCGCGGGTGGCGCCGTTCCCGTTTCCTTCGAAGACGGCATAGGCTGGATGACGCCGCCGCCGGTCGCTCTGAACGACGTGCTCGATCCGGAGCGCGCTGGGCAGTTAATCGGTCTCACACCCGAGCAGCTCGCCACCGGCTATTCGCCGCGCTTCGCTGAGGTGGGCCCGGAATTCATCCTCATCGGCGTCAAGGATCTAACCGCCTTGCGACAAGCGGCCCTGAATCCAGCGCTACATAGAACCTATCAACAGGAAGGCCTGGCAGTCGCACACGTCTTCATTTTTACCGAGGACGCGTATGGCACCGACGCTGACTTCGCGAGCCGCATGTTCTTCGATGCTGGCGGCATCAGAGAAGATCCCGCCACCGGAAGCGCCAACAGCGCTTTCGCGGCATACCTGAAGGATCTGCGCGGCGGCTCATTCGAGGTCGTGGTGGATCAGGGCGTCGAGATGAAGCGCCCGTCCCGCTTGTATCTCCGAGTGGGCGATGTCATCCAGGTCGGCGGACGAACGCAGCTCGTCTGCAGAGGCGAGTTCGCGCCGGAGATCCTCTAGCCAAGCTCCGCTTCGCAAAGCGGAAACGTTAGGGTGAATAACACGGTCTGCCTGAGAAAAGTGGAAGGATTACCCCTGCATTGAGGTAAAATAACCTGGTTAAAATCGAAACCGACCGCGGGCAGCACAAGGGGTTCTATCGAAATGTGGATGACACAGCGACCTAGCAAGGCAACAAAGGTTCTATTTCCGGCGTTGCTATTTTTCGATGCCGTGAGCGCGAGCGCGATCACATTCGCGACCGTCGGGGAGACCACACGCTCAGTGGAGGTCGGAGACGTGATCACACTCGAGTTTAATGTCGACAATTTCGCTGGGCCGGGTTCCCAGTTTGAAGGCGTTCTCAGCCTCCGCGCCTCGGCATCGGGATTCGGGGGCAGCGATCTGACCGGGCTCCAACTCATCAACGGGCAGTCAGCCTTCTCCTACCTTCGCGGAGTCTGCGTTAGCCCCGACCTGTGCCTCGATTTCCTTGCAGGCTGGGACAATTCAGTCGATAACCAGAACTTGACACAACAGACGAATGGAAACGTCGCAGTCATCGACGCCGATTCGGGCAGCGCCCCCAGCGCCGACGGAAGCTTTGACTGGGGATACGACGGCACGTTCGACACCTCCGACGTTGCGCTTACATTCCTGGTCACAGGAGCAGTCAACGGTGTCGAACTAGGGACTCAGCTCCCAGGCGACGCGGTCAGCACTCCAAATGGCAGCTTCGATGTCGCCAGCGCGTCCTATACGATCAATGTCGTCCCCGAGCCTGGGACAGCTCTCCTTTTAGGACTCGGCATGATCGGTCTCGCCCTTCGAAAACCGAGACACGCCACTTCTGCGACGAACAAAGCGCTCTCCGATCCTCAATGACCTCACAAGAAAAGATGTTTCGTAAACAACCTTTACGAAAGTCCGTAATAGTCTGGAAACGTTGAAGTTCCTCCGCCCCATCCTGACGTTGTGTTCCAAGGCGGCCTATGCACGACAGACAAGGGGAGACGATTGAAATTCGCTGAATCTCACACAGTCCCATTCAATCGAAGTCTCAGGAGTCAGTCCTCCTGAGAAGCAGTACGAATCTCCCACTTCCGATATCGATAGAACTCCCGATGTAGCGCACACGAATTCAACTGGATCTTTGAGCGCTCTGATTGAGCGAAGCCTCCACGCGCTCCGATGCTGTTCCAATTTTCCGCTCACTCTCCACACTTATCTCGACGTAATTGTTCACTTTTTGCATTACTCTGCCGATCTGAACGAACTGTTCGTTCATTCAACCAGTATCAAAAGGAAACAAGAATGATTAAGAAAATCGCGTTGGGTTCCGTTCTGTCGCTTGCCCTCTTCACCGCAGGCTGTGCAGCCGGTCCTTCGCCGGTCGGCATCGGCCTCATCACGGACGTCAAGGGACCGATCCTGGCGACCGCGGCAACCGGCTCCAAGACCGGCACCGCCTGCGCGAACACGATCATTGGCCTGATCAACAAGGGTGACGCATCGATCGCCGCAGCCAAGGCCGACGGCGGGATCACCGTTGTCGCGTCGGCGGACTATCACACCAAGGGCTTCTACCCCTTCATTGGTGAGACCTGCGTGACCGTAACCGGTAACTAGTCGCATCGAATTGAACGCCGCATTCATGCGTCGTCGATTCGACATACGACTCGGTCAAAGAGCGAGGGGCCACATTTTGGCCCCTCGTTTTTTTTGAGTGCATCCTTCGCCCCTCGCATTCGAAGCCTTGAGTCGAGACCGAAGTCGCCTTCACTGAATGCGTAGCCCCGCCCTCTTGCTACGCTCCCCCGGATGCCCCCTACGAGACACTGCCCCAGTTGCCGCCAAGGCCTCCTCGATCCGATCGAGTCCGAAGGCTGCCGTTCTGAATTATGCGTTCGCTGTCGCGGTCTCTGGTTCGAAGCCGGCGATCTGGCTTCGGCCATTCAGGACTATGACCCCGCGGCGATGAGCGCCAACAAAATAGCCCAGGCGACGCGGGAGCGGCGAGGGCTCAGCCAGGACGCGTGCCCGAACTGCAAGACGACACTCATCGTGCATGACCTCTCCGAGATCAATCCAACGCATGTCGAGACATGCCCGGATTGCTCGGGCGTATGGCTCCCTCACGGAAGCCTCGACCATGCCCTTGCCGGGCATCACCTCTCCGCCGCCCAGGAATCGGTCGACGGCGAGCCCACCTGGCGCGATTGGTTCACTCAGCTCCTGACCGGCTTACCCATCGAGTTCAATGTCGCGCCGCATAAGACGCCGTTCGTCACGTACGGCCTGATCGCCGCGAACGTCGTGATCCACCTCCTCGTCACCGCCGCCTTCGTGAGCACAGAAGCGAACTTCGACGCCTATGCACTCAACCCGGCACAGATGCCGGCGGCGGGATGGTGGTCCGGCCTACTGACCTCGCAATTCCTACACGTTGGCCTCATTCACCTCGTCGGCAATATGTACTTCCTGTGGATCCTCGGAGACAATGTCGAAGATGTCCTCGGCGGCCCGGCCTTTCTCGCGTTCTACTTGGCAGCGGGTGTCGCGGGCGGCGTGTTCTATTCACTCAGTGCCGGATCGGCAGGGACGCCTGCGGTCGGCGCAAGCGGCGCCATCTCCGGCGTGATCGCGCTCTATGCCATGCTCTTCCGCAAATCCAGCCTCACCTTCATGGCACTCGTCTGGCAGTTCAAAATATCAACACCAATCTACGTCGGCTTCTGGCTCGCCTTCAATCTCGCGGGCTGGGCCATCGGTGGCGGCGGTGTCGCCTGGGGCGGCCATCTTGGCGGCTTCTTCCTGGGGCTACTCGTCGGCGGGTTGGGGCATACCCTGCTGCTGCGCCGACGCCCCCTACTCCGCCTCCTCAACCAAGGCGCGCAACACCCCCGCCCGTGACGAGCGAGAGGTCGCTAGGGCCGCAAGCCCAAGGCCAAGAAGCAGCGCTGTTCCCGGCTCCGGCACGGTCGAGCTTCCCGACAGCGCGAATCCGCCGCCGAAGAAGTTCCACGGAATCGGACTCCCCGCGGCCAGAACCGTCGCACCGCCGTCGGTCGAGTAGAGCGGCTGCAGCGTGTTCGCCGCATCGTCGAATGCCAGCGAGAGGTGGACGTTGCCGGTGATCTCCGCAGACAGCACAGGAATCGAGATTCGCTCCGCTGAGAGAATATTCCCGGCCTGAGAATCGCGAACCACAGACAGCACGCTCACCCCGAGCCCGGTACCGCCCCCAGAACCGTCCCCATGGCAGGCACGGTATCTCCTAGACCAACGCTCACTTGATGAATATTCGTCGTTGAAGAGTTGAACGAACCGAGCGCGAGACTAAAGCCCGTGCTCAGATCAGGTGTCTGCTGCGTCCAAATACTTGTCGCAGTGAGGTCGCCCGCAAAATCGAGCGCAACGCCCTGCCCGGACACGCCCGAAGCCTCGTTGACCAGCGGAGCGGGCAGAAATCCAAAGCCACCCGGATTCGAGATCGTCAGGCTGGACCCTGATTCCACGACGGTACCTATGACCAACCCGTCCCATGCAGGGTCGATGACGCCATCGTTAAAGTCATCAAAGACGCCGCGCTCAGGAATCGAAAAACTCTCGACCGAGAAGCTGAACGGTTGGGTCTGAGCGGTGGCCACAGCAGCAACAAACCACAACGAAACACCGACGAGGCTCGCCGGAGCGAAACGAATCCACATAAAAAATCTCCCAGGACAGGCCTTCCGCGCTGAAACACGCCGAAATCGGGCCTGACGGCTACGGTCTTTGATTCCCGGGTCGGCGTCAAGGAAAAAGACTTGATCCATGCTAGTTGCGCTTCGCCCGGGGGGCCGAGGCGCGCCTGCGGGCGAATTATGACTGCCGTTACATCGCGTGCCGCCTTCGACCCATCGATGACAAAGTGGAGTATCCGCTCTGCCTTATCTTGAATGCAGCTTTGACTAAGAGGAGCGCGTGATGACAGCCGACTGGAAGACGGACGCCCAGAAGATCGTTGCCTGGCTATCCATCCTGTCCTTCGCATTTTGTATTGCGGCGATCTACTCGATCATCGCCGCCGTCGAATTCGACGCCAGCCTTGGCTACCTACCGATCGAAGCGATCCCGGTCGCAAAGCCGCGGCTCATATTCGCCTGGGGAATCTTCGACTTCGCCGGTTACTACTTTCTCCGCGCGCCGCTCATCCTATTTTTGTGGCATTGGTTCCGACCGAAAAACCCTCTGCTCGTCGATTTCGCGACTTTCTGTGGACTCCTTTTCATCGTGCTCTCCGTGACGGCGGCCAGCGTCATGACGGGGGTGACCATGGGCGTGCTCGCTGTCTACGGCGATGCGGATCCCGCGATGCAGGTCGCTTTGGGCGGCGCGTGGGAAGCGTCAATCGCAACCGTTAGGCAAGGGCTTTGGCAGTTTTCCATGGTGCCCTGGCTGGTCTGGACCTGGATGATGGGGGGATGGCTCGCACAGAGCGAGCGCTGGCTTGGCCGGGCGCTTCAGTCAATTGGTGTCGCGGCGACGATCTCGGCGATCGATCCCTTCTTCGGACCAGAAATCGAAGCAAGCCTGAGTCCCGTTCACGACTATCAAGTTCACTTCTCTTCTATTTGGATGCTTTGGGCAGGAATCGTTCTGCTGCGTCGGGATTCGCTTCTTGCGAAGCATTGATTCGCGGATGAGCGGTTCAGCGAGGCGGTAAAGCACTCAACCGCCCAAGAATTCGACAATTCGTTCGCTAATCTCCGGGTGATGCCGCAATTCCCCAAAGGCAATTCCCAGGAACCCGACTCTGCCCCGAGCCGTTTCCCCTTCCCTATTCCGCGGGGTTGGTTTCAAGTCGCGTACTCAGACGAAATTCCGCCCGGCTCAGTCCAGCCCAGCCGCTATTTCGGCCAAGACCTCGTGATTGGCCGGACCGAGGCCGGCGCCGCCTTCGTCTTCGATGCTCATTGTCCGCATCTCGGGGCGCATTTAGGCAAAGGTGGAAGAGTCGAGAGCGAATATCTGCATTGCCCCTTTCATGGTTGGCGTTTTGACCAGGATGGCGCATGCGCGAACGTGCCTTACGCAAAGTCGAATCGGGTTCCGCGCGGGAGCCAGCTAAAGCGCTGGCCAAGTGTCGAGCGCAACGGAATGCTCATGGTCTGGCACGACCCGCTCGGGAATCCGCCCTCCTGGGACGTGCGGTCCTTCGAAGAGTTCGAGGCCCCGGGCTGGTCCACGTACTGGCGCCATCGCCTCGAAGTGCGGACTTGCACACAAGAAATCCTTGAGAACGTCGCCGACCGGGCGCACTTCCATTTTGTGCATGGGACGGTGGATGTGCCGGAGACGCTGCTCTCGATGGAAGGGCCGAAGCTCCGCGCCGAACAAATCACGCAATTCAAAACGCCCCATGGCGTAGTCGACGGCGGCATCATCTCGAACTATGACGGCCTCGGCTTCGGGACCGCCCGCTTTACCGGAATCTGCGAAGCGCTCCTCATCCTGGCAACAACCCCGATCACGGCCGATCTGATCGACGTGCGCTTCTCACTCACGATCGATCAGTCCAGCGGTGCTTCGACTGAGCGGGGTGTCGGAAAAGCCATCATCACCGACATCATCCAGCAATTCCTCGAAGACATCCCCATTTGGGAGAACAAGCGCTTCAACCCGAAGCCCTTGCTCTGCGACGGCGATGGTGAGATCACGCGCTACCGAAGCTGGGCCTCTCAGTTCTACTGAGCTAGGTCGGCGATGCGCAAGGGACGCGCAGCGCCGTCGGCCCGAACACTCGCTAAGATCATCCACAAGCGAAAAGCGATCGCTTCGCATACCGCGGGGCTTCATCGATCGACAGCGGGCCAGCCAAGACGGCTGAAGATCACGCTTAGCAGAGAATGAAAGACTGATGCAGATTACATTTCCCACACGTTCCCGATCCCTTGTCCTGTCGGTCAGCCTCGTTGCAACTCTTCTCACCGCAGGGCCTGCCTTCGCCCAATCCTGCCCGCCCGGGACTTTCGTATTCCTCTCTAGCTGCCTGGCTTGCGCGCCAGGCACTTTCAGCGACACAACGAACGCGAGTTCTTGTACGTCTTGCCCGACCGGAACTTTCACTGCGACCGGAGCGTCGACCAGTTGCAATCCGTGTCAGGCGGGCAGCTTCACATCCTCAACGGGCAGCTCAAGCTGCATCAATTGCGCGCCGGGATTTTCAAGCACCAGCGGAAGTGAGAGCTGTACCCCATGCGTCCCCGGCCAGGCGAACCCGAATCCAGGCGGTCTTTGCGAGCTGTGCCCGGAGGGTCGTTTTAGTCCAGCAAGCGGAAGCCCGAGCTGTACCCTTTGCCCAACCGGCACGTCGAGCCCCATCGGTGCCGCAGAATGCGATAGCTGTCTTCCCGGGACAGCGAACCCCGTCGCGGGTGGCAGCTGTACAGACTGTGCGGAGGGCTTCTTCTCCGCCGGTTCAGGCAGCGCAAATTGCATCGAATGCGCGCCCGGTAGCTTCGCGGCGAGCTCGGCCAGCACCGAGTGCGAGCTATGTCCTTCGGGTACTTCGATGCCCCTATCGGGCAGCGACAGCTGTGCTGCATGCTCCCCCGGAAGGTTCGCAGCAAACATAGGAAGCCTCATATGCGTCGAATGCGCTCCGGGCTTCTTCGCGGGCCAGTCAGGGAGCGATAGCTGCGTGATCTGTCCAGCGGGCACATTCAGCAGTGGCTCAGGCGCGGATGAATGCCTCAGCTGCCCGGCGGGCACGACGTCTGCTGAAGGCGCGACCAATTGTATCCCCTCGCCATCGGTACCGACCGGCGGGAAGGGAGAGTGGATCCTATTACTTACGCTGCTTCTGACGCTGGGCGGCGCTGCGGTCGGCTGGAGAGAGGCCCGGACCGCTCGCTGACCGCCAGCCCCTACGCCAAGAGCGAAAGGTCGAGGCCCAGACCGTCACACAAGTCGAGCAGATCTTCCGGAATCGGCGCCTCAAACTCTCGAGGCTCATCCTCATCACGCCCATCACGGAAGCTCAGGCAATGTGCGTGCAGAGCCTGCCGCGGATGCAAGCTGCAAGCCGGTTCGCGATACCACTCCTCCCCCACCAGTGGATGCCCCATGTCCGCTGCGTGAATACGGATCTGATGCGTGCGCCCGGTCTCGATGCGAACCCGCGCAAGGCAGACATCTTTGCCCCGGTCCACGATCTCGAAATGTGTGGAAGCCGAACGTCCGTTTGGATTCACGCCGAGCCCCCGACGCGCGTCTTCTGGGTGATCTCCGATCGGGGCTTCTTGGTGAATCTCATCGCGGTCCGGAATGCCGTGCAAGACCGCTAGGTAGGTCTTCACGCACAGCGGCCAGGTCATGCGCTGTTTGAACACATGAACGAGGCGCTTCTCCGTCACAAAGAGATTGAGTCCGGTCGTGTCCGCATCTAGTTGGTGAACCGCCCAGACCATGTCGCCGTGCTGCTCGATCAGCTGAGCCTGCAGACAGTCGGGATCCGCGAGGCTCCGTCCGGAAGTCGGCAGATCGTAGGGCTTGTTCAGCACCCACAGCCCGCCCTTTCGATAGAGGCTGCGTGCTTCAAGTTCAGCGGAGGAAAGAGAATTCATCGAAGCGATGTTCGCAGCAGAGCTGTGGTTTGAAAAGCCCGTCCAAGGTGGGCTTCGTCACCGAGACCCGATACCAAAGACTCTAAAACTCCTCCTTCTCGCTTTGCGCTTCGCGGTTTCGCAATAAGGAGGCATTCGAAGATGACCGGATTCAAGATCATGAGCCTATCCCTGATGGCCAGTCTGCTGATCGCATCTGCGGCTGTTGGACAGACTGCAATCTTCGCCAACGATTTCGAGGACGACGCGGTCGGTCCTTACACCGTCTCTAATTGGAGCGCGGACTGGAGCGGCGCGCCGGGAGAGACCGGGATTGAGGAAGGACGCGCCACCATTGTGAGCGGCGATGCGGCATTCAATGGAGGACGCTCACTTCGCCTCCTGTATCCGAAGGGCAGCGTGGGCGCCGTCGGTCCTTCGGGCGGCGGCGCTGAATGGCGGATGAACCTCGGCCAGTCGCACGACGAGCTGTACCTCAGCTACCGCATCCGATTCGGCGCGGACTTCGACTTCGTGTTAGGCGGAAAGCTGCCCGGCCTGGCGGGTGGTGCGGGGAACACCGGAGGGAACACGCCGAACGGAACGGACGGGTGGAGTGCTCGGATGATGTGGGTGACGTACGGCCCTGCCCCCGGCGACCGCGCCAATGCGATCCAATACGTCTACCACCCCGACCAGCCGGGCACCTTCGGCCACAATATCCGATGGGATGACACGGCGGATGGGAGCTGGGCGGAATTCGAGGCGGACCGCTGGTATTCATTTCAACACCGAATCATCATGAACACCCCCGGCCAATACGACGGCGCGATTCAGGCTTGGCTCGACGGAGAGTTGGTGCTCGACATGGACGGACTGCGCTTTCGCGATGTCGCGACCCTCGGCGTGGATCAGCTGCTCTTCAGTACGTTCTTCGGCGGCGGCAGCGCGAACTGGGCCCCCACGAAAGACGAGTTCATCTTTTTCGACGATTTCGTCGTGTCGACCGGGCCGATCACCGTGCCGGAACCGTCGCTGGCGATCAGCCTCGCAATCGGAGCAGGAGCGCTCGCCGCTCTGCGCTTCGCCCTCAAAGACTAGACAGCCACCAACGCCTAGGCCTAGGCCTTCTTGCGCATGCCCAATTTAATCCGGCCGAGCCGACTCCCGCTATCCCCTCCACAGGGGACAGACGAGAAGCCGGTTTTGACGGATAACAAAGAGGCGCGCCTGCTACTGCTGGCGCTGAAACAAGTCCGAGGAGATTCCCATGATCCGGCTGCCTGCAATGACGCTTGCACCTTTCGCCCTAACCCTATTTTTCACTTTTACCCCATCCGAGGCGTCCGCAACAGACGGCGCCTCCGAGATCAATCAGACATGCGCGGTGATGACGGGTTGTTTTCCTAGCGATACTGCGGGGTTTCCCGTGACCCTCCCAGGTCCCGGCAGCTATCGATTGACCAGCAACTTGATTATCCCGAATGAGAACACTTCGGGAATCATCTACAACGCAAGTGACGTGTCGATCGATCTCAACAATTTCGGAATCATCCGCTCGGGCTGCGAAAATAACTCCCTCTGCATCCCGGTCGCCGGTACCGGATTCGGAATTGGAAAGACCGGCTTTGACAATGCCCGCGTTTCGATCAAGAACGGACGCGTGATCGGGATGGGCGCACGCGGGTTGGACCTCGCAAACCACTCCGAAGTGGCCCGGATGCACCTCTCCTCGAACGGCTTGGATGGCCTCTCCACCGGAGTAGATTCGATGGTCGAGAAATGTCTCGTATCGCTGAATTCCGAATTCGGAATCATTTCGCCTAAGAGCGTGATTTCTGAAAATAGCGTGTCCGGGAACGGCCTCACCGGAATCTCTGCAGGCAGCGGCTCGATCGTCATCCGCAATGCAGTCAAATCGAACGGTGACCAGGGAATCAACGCTGGCATTGGATCAACCGTATCCGCGAACAATGTCTTTCGAAACGGAACTTCTGGAATCAGCGTAACGTCCGGATCCTCCGTCTCCGATAACACGATCCGAGACAATGCCAGCCACGGAGTGATCGCCGGCGCGGACAGCTACATCTATGGCAACACAGTCTCCTCCAATGGAGGCTATGGGTTATTACTCGTCCCTAGCGACGTCTCCTACCGCAACAATATGATCTCCGGAAACACGGCCGGAACCGTGTCCGGCGGCGTCAACATGCTCGGCAATTCCTGCAACGGGACAACGACCTGTCCCTAGAAACTCCGGATCAGAGCAGGCGCGTTAGTCACCGGGCGATTGGCAATCGCTCGCAGGTGGAGGACCTGCTGGAGTAAGGACTTCCTTGCTCAGGGGCCAAACAACCGCTTTCGCTCTGCGAGCGCGGCCTTCATTCCCTTGTCGCGAACCAGCTTGAAGAACGCCAGGAAAACCGGACTTTGGTGGAATTCGGCGTCCAGGTCTGAAGCCTGACGTGTCGACTTCTCGACGCCCATATTTTCGTAGAAATTGTTCGTCGCCTGCTTCAGAACCATCAGATGTTTTGCAGGAGTTTTCGCAATCTCTTCGGCCAGCGAACGGGTCTCTTTTTCCAGATCTTCAGCGGGAACAACCTTGTTGATCACGCCGAGGCGTTCGGCCTCCTCTGCGCTCATGCTCCGAGCGGAATAGAGCATCTCCTTTGTCTTGCGCATCCCCATCGTAAGCGGCCAGAAAAACACCGTTGGCGGAATCCCCAAGTCCCTTCCGGCAGGATGTCCGAAGCTGGCGTCTTCGCTTGCCACGACGAGATCAGAAACCGCCAACAATTCCCCCGCGCCTGAGAGGCAAGCACCCTGAACCTGGCAAATGATGGGTTTCGGAAACCGCCACATCGCAAGCCAATAGTCGAGCAGCGCCCCAATATCTTTCTCATCTTGCTCTCGGTCGACGCCGTCGGGGTAATTCGCGGGATATTGAGAGGTGATCCAGTCTTCCTCATTCAAGTCGTAGCCGACCGAGAAAGCTCGCCCCGCAGACCGAATGATGACGACCGAAACATCATCACTTTCCGCCGCAGCGTCGAGCTCGCTTTTCACTTCCGCGAGCAGCGTGGGCGTGAGTGCATTCAACTTTTCCGGCCGGTTCAACGTGATCGTGAGAATTTTGCCGGAAGTCTCGACCAAAATTGTCTCAAACACGTTTAGCTCCAACAAAAGTCATCCACACCCGATAGCGTCGGCCCCGCGCAGGCGAAGACTAAAGCTTCACATCCACCGCAGCGCTCGCCCGCCGCGCCTTCTCGCGAGCGCCATCGATGGACTCAGCACGAGCAAGCGCAACGCCCATCCGGCGTCGGCCCGCGACAGCAGGCTTCCCAAACAAGCGAAGCTGGGTGTTCGGCTGACTGAGCGCCTCGCCGAGATTGCCGAAACTCACATTATCCGATTCCCCCTCGACGAGAATCACCGCCGAGGCCGAGGCGCCGTGCTGGACAATGTTAGGGATCGGCAATCCAAGAATCGCGCGGGCGTGCAGCGCGAACTGGGAAAGGTCCTGGGAAACCATCGTGACCATCCCCGTATCATGGGGTCGCGGGGAGACCTCGCTGAAGATCACTTCGTCGCCCTTGATAAAGAGTTCGACGCCGAAGATCCCTCGCCCGCCGAGCGAGTCGGTGACCTTCTTGGCGTATTCCTGTGCGGTCGCGAGCGCTTGGTCCGACATGGGCTGGGGCTGCCAGGATTCGCGGTAGTCGCCGTCGACCTGAATATGGCCGATCGGCTGGCAGTAGGACGTGCCGTCCACGTGGCGAACCGTGAGCAGCGTGATTTCGTAGTCGAAGTCGACGAACCCTTCGATGATCACTTTGCCTTTGCCTGTTCGGCCGCCGGCTTGAGAATAATCCCAGGCGGCTTTGATCTCGTCCTCGGTCCGGACCGTGCTCTGGCCCTTCCCCGACGAGCTCATGATCGGCTTGACCACGCAGGGCAGACCGATCTCGGCGATCGCAGCGTTGAACTCGTCTTCGGTCTCGGCGAATTGAAAGGGCGAAGTCGTGAGCCCCAGCTCCTCCGCGGCGAGACGACGGATCCCCTCGCGGTTCATCGTCAGCTGCGTCGCTCGGGCCGTCGGAATGATCGTGGCCACGCCCTCCTTTTCCAGCTCGGCGAGCGTGTCCGTCGCGATCGCCTCGACCTCAGGCACAACAAAGTCGGGCCTCTCTTCCTCGATCACCTTCCGCAGCGCGTCGCCATCGAGCATAGAAAAGACATGCGAACGATCCGCCACCTGCATGGCCGGCGCATTGGCGTAGGCGTCGGCGGCAATCACTTCCACGCCGTAGCGCTGAAGCTCAAGGACGACTTCCTTGCCCAGCTCACCCGAGCCGCACAAGAGCACTTTGATTGCGGAAGATTTGAAGGGAGTCCCGATTGTGACGGTCATAGAGGCTGATCCACCGTGTGCGCATCGATGCGTTGCTTGAAGTGAGAAAAGTGGGGAGAGTGGAGAGAGTGAGGAGCTGATTTTCCCCGCCCCGGAGCATAGAACGTTCTCGCGAATAGTCTGCAAAGGCAGGGCTCGGGCCGCTGTCTTTGCTGGGGACGCCCTGCCGACTCAGTCCGCCCTGCCCGCCCCGCCGGCCCAGTCGGCAAACCTCGCTCCGATCCGGTCAAAAGAGCCCTCGGAGCGGACGATCTCTTCGTATCCCGGAATGGCCCCCACCCAGCGCCCCAGCCGCACATTCGGCTCCTCCGTGAGGTACATCGTGGGCAGCCCCATCAGCGCGGGCCCATCCATCCCCGCCGAAGTGACGCCGACCTGTCCGACCAGACCGTGGTCGCGCGCGAGCCCCTCAAAAAGCCAAAGCTGCGCCCGGCGCATATTCACCCCTTGGAAGAGCGGCTCCTTCCAGCAGAGCGTCAGGTCGACAGCGCCGGCGGGTACCTGGTCCAGTGCGTCGCCGAAGACGATCGGCACGAGCCCCTGCTCCGCGGCCAACCGGCAGATCGTCGCGTGCTCGCGCTCCGCGGTATTGCGCTCCGCATCGTGCACGGCCTTTCGCACCCAGATCAGGACCTTGCCCGCCGCCGGCGAGGCCTCGCGGAACGCTTCATCCAGCCACTCCGCGACTTCGGGAAGCGGCGCTTCGCCGAGGAAGGCTCGCCGCAAGCACCTTTGGGCGGCCGGGGCATCCCTCCCGAAGGCATCGGCGATGATCGCCGGCAAAGCCTTGTTCGCGCGCGGCCGCGACCGATAGGGAACGAGCCGCGCACCGAGCCCGGCGTCGCTAAGAAAGCGCTCGGCCGCGTCGCTCTGGACCTGGTCGGGTTCGATTTGGATCTCGATGTCCGTGAGAAGCGCCGCGGCCGCGACGTACCAACCTTCGCCGAAGGAAAAGCTGGGGTCCGCATGGAAGGTGTAGGCATGGTTCCGATTTTCGACGATGCCTCGGGCTTCCTTCGCGGCGGCCTCGGCTAGATCCGCTGCGTTCTGGACGCTGGGTTCGTCGGTCAAGGACGCGAGCCGGACCGCCTCCGCGGCAGCCACTTCGGCGCCCGAGACGATGCGCCCCACGTTTTCCCAACCTTCGTCGCAGTCGCGCCGTGTCGGGGCACGTTGTGCACTGCGCGAGAGTGCGCGTGCGCCGTGGCGCGCATCTTGCGCCCAGGCTGACTGTGCATGGACGCGCAGGCTGTGCAGCTGCGCGAGTTGCGCGGCGTCTAGACCGGGGATTCGGTCGACTGCGGTGAGCGCGAGTACACAAGCGAGCCGCTCGCGAAGAAGTGCACGCGCTCCGGATAGATGGAGCGTGTTTGATTGCGCGAGTGCCTCGCCAAGAAGTGTCTCTGCCGCCTCGAGCGGAGTCTGTTCGTCGAGTTCGATGACCACGCCGCGAAGAATGCCTTGGGCCTGGGGCTCAGGCCAGTGGGTTCTTGCCTGCCCTCCCGCGCTGTCTACTGGCAGGAGCAATGTCGAAATGTGGGATACGCTCTGATCGATGCCGCAGGTCGCGTAGTTCACGTCGCGCTCGGTTCGAGCGCCGCAAGCGCCCCGGAAGGAGACGGTCATGCCGCAAGTCAGCGAGACGATTCCCGAAGCTTTGAGGCCGCGCGTCGACGCCGCCCTCGCCTGGTTCAACGCGTCCGCTGACGCCGCCGAAGATGAGTTCAAGGTCACAGGCATCCTCGACGCAGACAAAGCGCTGGGCGGGTCCGACGAGTTGCGGCTCATCCTCTGCGGCGGAGATCGCTGCGAACAGCGCTCGTTTCGAGTCGGCGGTACGGCCGAGGCATGGGACGTCGCGTTCGTCGATTCGGCCCCGACCGCGGACGGCGCAAAAATCCAAGCGGAGCTGGACCCGCCGCCCGGGCCGCGCCTTCGCTGGCTCGACGAAAAGCTCGCGAAGCATGCCTTCGTCGTGCTGCTGTTCTATCGAGGCTTCTGGTGACCTCCCTGCCGCTCCGAGTTACGGAGTTACATGCACGAGGGCGTCGTCGAGAAAATCCGTGCCGCGGGGGGCGAGGTTTTCGCCATCACCAGCGAGCCGCAGCATCTCGCCGATCGGGCCCACGAAGAGTGGGCGCTCGAATTCGAAAACGTCGGTGACCCGCATCAGGAGATCTCGAGAACCTGCAGCGAGCGCGGTTGGCTGACCCTCTATGCGAACCGGGGCGACCTCGCGTTTCTGCAGCGCGGGGCGGACTGGACGCTCGAGCATCCGAAGGGCTTCTTCCAGCCGGGCGTACTGGCGCTCACGAGCGCAAGCCACGTGCTCTACCGATGGCGCTCTGTCCCCTCGGACGAAAACATGCAGGGCACGCTTGCGCGCCCCACCCCCAACCACGCATGGGAAGCCATCGAGAGATCACTCGCAGCCGGTGACGCCGCCGGCGATGCTATGCACGACGACGACCCCGAGATCGATCAGGCGCCTCCGCCGCGATTCATATTCCTCGGCGCGCTGATCGCCAATGGATGGTTCCTCGGCGTGAAGTCGTTTGTCTATTCGCCGGGAGTGAAGTCGACTCCGTCGCGCTTCGCGACCGCCGGCCTGCGCTGGCTTGTGTTCCTCGCGTTCTGGGCAGCCGCCCTCGCCTTCTTGCCGACCGCGCTTGTGGGCCTCGCCTCTGTCGGCTGGGTGGCCTGGATCGTTCGGGACATCCGGAGCGCACTCGGCCGCATGAATGCGCAGGTGGAGCTGGTCGCGGATCGCTAGAGCTTGCAGGCCACGTCGCGCTTGGGCGCGGCCGCGCCCCTCTCCACTTCCTATCTACACAGGGAAAACCAGAATAAGGAGAAAGTCGCCGCCGGATCTCTCGGTGAAATCCTATGGCTCGCGGAGAATCAGGGCTTCCTGGTCGCGATCCCCAACGGCGTCGAAACGGACCCAGGCCTCTCGGGTCTCGGCTGTGACTATCACTGGAATCATTGCCGCGCCGTCGCCGGTGTCTCCGGCACTTCAGCAGACGATGTCGGGTTTGTCGCCGCCCGGCACGATTGGGCCCTCGCCGCCTTCCCTGACTTAGACCGGGACTCCGACTTAGACCTCTTGCTGACAGTCGGCAACGGCCTTCGCTATGCCGAGAATACAGGCGGCGTCAAAGCGCCTATATTTGAATGGCTCGCAATTTGGCAAACCCGCTGAATCGTGACGGGAAACAAACAGCTCAGCTTGCAAAGAGTGCCCATTGCGAACTTCGCGGGCGTTCTCCCTGGCTTGGCGTATAGTGCCCAAACGCCTACTCAAGAAGGTACACGCGGGTACAAGAGGTATTCGACGTTATGCAGAATCGAAGACCGTACGGAAAACTAGCAGCAACTCTCCTCACTACGGCGTTATTCCTGTCTGCGTCTAGCGCGAGCGCGGTCGCGTTTTCCACCGTCGGTCCGACAACGCGCACCGCGGAGGTGGGAGACCTCATCACACTCGAGTTCAATGTCGACAATCTGGACGGACCGGGTGCCTGGTATGCTGAAGGAATCATGAGCTTTAGCGCCTCGGCGTCAGGATTCGGCGGAAACGATCTCACTGGGCTCCAACTCGTCAGCGGGCAATCCGCCGCTTTCTATTTTGTGGACATCTGCATCTCTTTCGAGATCTGCCTCGGGGGCCTGTACGGGGGCTTCGGCCCGGTCGATCCCCAGAACCTGGTCCAGCAAGCGAACGGAAACGTGTCCATCATCCAAGCCTCCGTAGCCCGTGAAGTCTCTGAATCCTCTCCCCGCTTCAATGACGGGATCCAGGACAACGGGTATGACGGCACGTTCAACACCTCAGACGTAACGTTGACATTTCTCGTCACAGGAACCGTCAACGGGGTCGAATTCGGCACTCAGCTCGCCGGCGACTCCGCGATCACGCCGAACGGCAGCTTCGATGTGCCGAGCGCGTCCTACACCATCAATGTGATCCCTGAGCCTGGAACCGCTTTTCTCCTTGGACTCGGCCTTGCCGGTCTAGCCCGCCGAAACCAACTCTGCGAAGACGACTGAGCCGTCCAGGGTCGTTTTCATCCCGCCTTGTGTTCACACGACTCGTCATGCACGCCTCGCGGTCAATTCCAAGGAAAGACCCCACGTATCCGATCGCGGCCCCTCGGACCGAGACATCCCACCGTCGTCACAGGCGGTCAGATGCGATTCAATTCGATCGTGGTTCAATCGACCGCGGGCATAGCCGAGGGCCCCAGCCGCCAGCATCAGTGCCATCGGGACTTGGTATCTCTACGACGACCTCCATGAGTTCCGTCGAGGGATGCGCCTATTCGGTACGGCTTTCTACCGCGATCGTTACCTTCGCGTCGACGGCCAGTG
Source organism: Myxococcota bacterium (assembly GCA_045106235.1). GTDB lineage: Bacteria > Myxococcota_A > UBA9160 > UBA9160 > UBA4427 > UBA4427. The sequence continues at coordinate 77,916 of JBGCEJ010000006.1, read as the reverse complement.
GAAGATCCGATACTCCCAATTCCACCGCATCTACGAGATCAAGGAGGAACTTCCCGAACGTTCCGCCGTCACCTTCAACTACCTCGATACCCACGGCTACACACACGAGGGCGAAGCCGACCTGCAGCCCTTCCCCAAGGACAAGTCCTACCGACACCCTCCGGGCGAAATGCCGCCCTTCTTGGATACGAAATAGTCATCGGCGAGTCGTCTCGCGCCTAACGTTAGTCCCGCCCTGCTCGACTGGGCCCTCGCCGCTCCGATCGATCCCGAGCGAATCCACGCGGTCGGCGCCGATGAATGCAAACCAAATCAACTACAAATGGCCCCGCAACCGAATCGGGGCTTGGCGACGGCCCGAAAACCGGCTCGCTCACCGAAATCGCACCGCGCCACGTTTCCGATCGGATCTAACTAGCAATTAGGCCGCTCAAAATGGGCGGACGGGGCGGACGGGGCGGAAGCTCAGGAATTCACTGCGATTTCGAAGCCAGTATTCACCCCCGTTTCTGATAGAGTTGGGATGAGGCCTGGACCTCTTTTCAACTCGACTTGCGACGCCCTGCTCCTGTACCCGAAGAGGTTTTCCCCATGCGCACCACCCAACGCCCCCCCCTATCCAACGCGGCTCGATCAACGCCCCAGCGACCCTCCGCCCGCATGATTCAATTGCTCCCCTTCGCGACTAAGATCGTCGCCGTTATGCTGGCCGTCGGATTCGCAGCTGGCCTGGCCTCAGCCGACGCAACACTCTTCGCCCCACGCATTGGCGTAGACAATCTCTTTGATGGCGAGATCGTGGACGTCGCTTCCTCGCCAGCGCTGGCCGATCTCGACGGAGACGGGGATCTAGACCTCATTCTCGGCCAGAGCACAGGCGACTTCGCCTACCACGAGAACACGGGAACAGCGACTGCGCCGAACTTCGTCGAGCAGACCGGATCCGCCAGCCCACTGAACGGCGTCGGCTATTCCCAATCGAGCTCGCCTCATATGGTCGACCTTGATGCGGACGGCGACCTGGACATGGTCTCAGGCCAAGCCGGCGGCGAGATCAGCTACTACAGAAACACGGGCAGCGCGACGAACGCCAACTTCGTCCTTCAGAGCGGACCAACTAACCCGCTCGACGGGCCGAGTTCCTTCATGTCTGCCCTCGACACCAACACAAGAAGGCTGGCGATGGCGGATGTCGATGGGGACGGCGACGTCGACCTCGTCGTGCAGCAATTTTCAGTCTTTTTCTACTTTGAGAATATCGGAACGCCGGTCAATCCAGTCTTCCTCTACCAAACGGGGACCGACAACCCCTTCGATGGATTGGGTTCGACGTTCACGGCCCAAGGCCTCCGCTTCCACGACTTAGATGGGGACTCCGATTTAGACCTCGTGCTGACAATTGGCTTCGGCCTTCGCTATGCCGAGAATACAGGCAGCGTCAATGCGCCTGTCTTTGAGTTGCTCGAAGACGAGGCAAACCCACTCAAAGAAGCCGATCTCAACTTCCGTCCGCGTCCCGCATTCGGCGATCTTGACGGCGACGGCGACCTCGACCTGGTTGCGATGGACGGTGATCTTGGAACGCTTGTCTACTTCGAGAACCTCCAAGGCGACTTGGTCGAACGAGAGAAGCGAGCAAACGTCTTCGACGGGCTGAGCCTAGCCAGCCTCGGATCCGGATTGGCTCCTGCGATGGCGGATCTCGATGCGGATGGGGATCTCGACTTGCTCGCCGGACAATCAGGCGGCGACTTTCGCTATTTCGAAAACACGGGGTCAGCGAACGCTCCAAGCTTTACGGCTCAAGTTGGAATTCAGAATCCGCTCGATGGATTCGATGCCGGACTCGATAGCATTCCCGCGATCGGCGATCTCGACGGCGACGGCGACCTCGATCTTCTCGTCGGAATCAATACCGGATTCTTCGTCTACTACTCGAATACGGGCACGGCCAATTCGCCGGTTTTCACGGAGCTGACTGGAGCGGGGAATCCACTCGACGGAGTGAACGGCGGAGTCTTCGCCCAACCGACCCTGGCGGATCTCGACGGAGACCTCGATCTGGACTTGATGGTGGGCGGACTCTCGGCCGGATTTCGCTATTTCGAGAATACGGGAAGCGCCTTGAGCCCGGTCTTCACGCTCCAGGTCGGTGCCGCCAACCCACTCGACGGAATTAATCCAGGCAACACACACAGCGTCTGGTTCGGCGATCTCGATAGCGACGGCGACTTGGATGCCGTCGCATTGGGCTTTAGTCCTGTCTATTTGGAGAATACGGGAAGTGCCACCAATCCAGTATTCGTTCCCCAGGCGATCAATCAAGGCGCTTTCCGCTACAGCGAGCTCAGCCAGAATGGTGAGAATCCGACGGGCGGCGACCTCGACGGCGATGGCGATATAGACCTCCTCTACCAAGGTGGGCCGTCGGGCGTGACGTATTTCGAGAACCTCGACAGCGTCATGATTGAACGTGTCGGAAGCGGGAACCCACTCGAAGGTCAGGATATCGGACTCGTCTCTTCCCCGGTCCAAGCCGACCTCGACGGCGATGGGGACCTCGACGTCATTAGCGGAAAACTCGACGGTACTTTTAGCTACTTCCTGAACACAGGGACCGCGACAAGCCCCGCCTTCATCTTGCAAGTCGGCGCGGCCGACCCGCTCGACGGAGAAGGCACGGGTGGTAGCTCCAGCCCGGCGCTCGCTGACTTCGATCACGACGGAGACCTTGATCTCTTTGTCGGAGCAAGCTCAGGCGAAATTCTCTACTACAGCAATGTGGGCAGCAGCACGAACCCGGTTTTCAATTTCCAACCCTTCAGCGGCGTGGACTATATCGATGTGGGGATAAGCTCGAGCCCCACCATGGCTGACCTCGATGGGGATGGGGATCCGGACCTCCTGGTGGGCGAGGCCTTTGGCACGCTCTCCTATTTCCAAAACATGGGCCCCGACTTCGCTCCCCAAACCGGCGCTGCCAATCCCCTCGACGGCGCGGACATCGGCAATCGCTCAAAACCGGCACTCGGCGATTTTGACGGGGACGGAGACCTCGATCTCGCTGTCGGGGACGAGAACGGCTTGTCCCACTATTTTGAGAATACGGGAACCCCCATGAATCCCGCGTTCAGCGAACTCGCTGGCGCGTCGAGCCCACTCGAGATTCCCTTCGCGGGCGCCAATTCAGGACCTTCCTCGGGTGATATGGACGGCGACGGAGACCTTGACCTCATCGTTGGGACCGATGACGGTGATTTCCGCTTCTACGAAAATACGATCATCGTCCCCACGAGTTCGATGCAGGGATTCATTGCCGCGTACAACCCCCTCAGCGGCGTCGATATTGGCTCCTATTCAGCCGCTGCACTCAGCGACCTCGATGGCGACGGAGACCTCGACCTCATCTCAGGGGAGCAAGATCAAAGGTTCACCTTCTTTGAGAACACGGGCGGCGCCACGAACGCAATTTTCCAGCAGGCAGCGAGTCCCTTTGGACTCGAGGTCGTCGGCGCCCTCGCCAAGCCTGCCCTGGGAGACCTCGACGGCGACGGGGATGACGATGTTATTTCCGGCGAGGTCAACGGCACATTCATCTACTACGAAAACGTAGGAAGGGCCAACGACCCCGACTTTACCGTCCTCGCCGGAGTCGGCAGTCCAATGTTCGCAGAGGATATTGGATTCGAGTCGGCGCCCGCGCTGGGCGACTTGGATGGCGATGGCGACCTCGACCTGATCTCGGGCGCCGAGGAAGGAACGATTCGCTATTTCGAGAACAGGGGGAGTAAAACGAACCCGACCTTTCTGGAACTCACGGGCGCAAGCAACCCGATGAATGGCGAAGATGTCGGGAGAAACTCGACGCCTGCTCTCGTCGATGCAGACAAGGACGGCGATCTGGATCTCGTGGTCGGTGAACTCGCCGGCGTATTCTATTTCTTCGAGAATACCGGGAGCGCGACGGCCCCCACCTTCATCTCCAGAAACGGATCAGACAACCCCTTTGACGGAGAGGACACGGGGGACTTCTCCACACCGGTGTTCGCAGACCTAGACGGCAATGGCGATCTCGACCTCGTGACTGGGGGACTCACAGGCACTTTCGAGACTTCGTACGTTCCCGAGCCCGCATTTGGACTCCTTCTAGGCGCAGGGCTCTGCCTCCTTCAAGCCTTGTATCGCCGAGGACACGCTGCCGAGAGCGCGTGACAAAAGGTTCAGACCGAGTCGTCTACACGCTCATTCACGCCCATTCATGAGAATGGGCGTGCTCGGCTGCGCGGTCGGCTATGAATTACTACGACGCCCCATCTTGTGAGTGGCGGATTTGCAGCTCTTTCCGACCGTTCGCCATTTCTTGTCAAATCCCCTGCGAGGATCCATGAAGATCGAATTCCGTACTTCCATCCTGTTGTTTGCGGCACCTTTTTTCATTCTATTCGGTTCAACTCAAGCGATGGGGACGGCATTCGTCGTGTTCCACCCCGCGGACGCGGCAGACACCGTCGAGTCAGTCATCGGTGCGGGGAACGTCGTCGTGAACCCAACCCTCGATCCCGTGATGAGTGATGAAGACTATTCTCATACGAATGGCGCCGACGTAGATGAAAATACAGGACTGATTCGAGGCTACTCGGGCTATCGCCTTGACGCCGCACGAGCGGTGACTCGAACAGAGAACCTCATCGGTACGTTTGAGGGAACGAACGATCCGGCGCTGGTCGCGAATATGTCGGGACTTATCTCTTATGACGCGACTTTGAGTGGGACCGGGCAGTCTCTGATGACTGTATTCGCAGACGTGGACGGTTCCTTCAATTATGACGTTGGCTCCCCCGCGCTCGGACTATCCGGTGGGGTGATTATTACGGTGACTCCCGCTGGAAACCCTCTTGCCACGAGAAGATATTCCCTGGCAGGCCGATACTTAAACTTCGATGATCAAGATTGGATGCCCGATTCAAATGTCGTGGTTCCCGGAGAGTCGTTCCAAGTCTTCGACGCATTCAGCAACTTGATTGCCAACCCGAATTTGAATGGCGTCTGGACCCAGGTTGAGTTTCTCTCGACAAATGCAAACGCGCTCAGCATGAGAATCGGGATCACCGTGCCTGTTTCAGGGGGTGATACTGTGAACGTCTTTGGCGCTGCGATTGGATCTGCGACGCATGCCTTTCTAGAAGATTTCCGTGAACTCAATGTGGGTGAGACAGGAAATGTAGACGCCGCGGAAGGCTATGTGGACTTTTTGAACACAGCATCCCTTGGAGTTCTGCTGGTCGACGGCTTCACACTTGAGGGAGCAGATGCGCCCCCTCTGAGCATCGTGCCCGAACCCGGATTCGGGCCGCTCATGGCGGCGGGCGTCCTCGCCCTCGGTGTCGTTTCGCGTCAGCGTGGGCGTCGGACTTAGGTATTGAACTTCCAGCTTTCCAGTCTTTGGAAGACTGGTCCGTGCGGCTCTCGCGAAAGCTTGCGTCGTTTAACGTCAGCCCCGACGCGGCATGAGCGCACGGGTCCCCATGGAAATAGTGTCCAGCGCAAACCCGACCAAGCTCCCCACGCCCGGCGCGGGGACGGCGGCCGGAGGCGCAGCGGTGGCCCGCAGAAAGACATTCAACCAAAGGAAGTCGTTATTCGCGGGCATTCCGAAAGCAGCCTCGGCGCTTCCTTTTACAGGGGCACGAGGGGCGAGCCTACGCGAAGATTTTCCTGCCGCCCGCCCCGCGGAACCGATTGAGCGAACCTAGATCCCGCGAACCTCGACCGGAATGCCGTTCGCGACACTCGTGCCGGAAGGCACGTCGAGGGGCGCCGCGTCGGTCAAGGCATTCGCATTGACGCCGGGCTGTCGCTCAACCGCAACACCTAGACGCGTCCCCTGCCCTCCATGACCAAAGCCGTGAGGAAGACTCACAACGCCCCGCATCATCTCTTCGCTCACTTCCACATCGACCTCAAGCTGCCCGGTCCGAGATTCGAGCGCCGCCCGACCTCCATCGCGAACACCGTGGCGCCGCGCATCCTCGGGATGTATCAGCAGCGTACAACGCGGCTTCCCCTTGGCGAGGTTAGGCAGGTTGTGAAGCCAGGAATTCATTCCCCGAGCCTGACGTCGACCGATCAAGCGAAGGCCGTCGGGATCTTCAAAGCTCGTGCGGCGCTCGATAAGTCGCGCCACATCGTCTGTGATCCGTCGATCTGCAAGGTCAATCCGCCTGCCTTCTGTCCGCAGGATGTCGGGAAAGCGCGGCTCTAACGGGCCCAGATCCACCGCGGCCCGCGCTTTCTTCAGCTTGTCGAGGTTCAGCCCTTCGGGCCGCTTCCCAAAATGATCGCCGTACGGCCCACATCGCAGCTGAAGATCCACGATCCGCATAGGCCCCCGTTCGTCCCCGAGCGCCGCGATCACTTCGTCCGCGTCGAGCCCCAGCTTCCCTGCGAAGCGCGTCGCGTTCTGCATCACGTGTACGTCGTCGTAAGCCCCGGGATCAGCACTATTCAGTCGCGCAGCGAGTTCAATATAGACCTCCCAGGAGCGCTTCTCCCCGGGCTCCGGTTCGAAGACCTGCTCGCCGTACCGCACGTGATTGCGAACCGCCGTCGACTGACAAAGGAAGTCAAAATTCTCGTGCGTCAGCTGCGGCGCGGTCGGCAGAATCAGATCTGCGTGGCGCGTCGTCTCGTTCAGATAGATATCGACGGCCACCATGAACTCGAGACCGGCGAGCCCCTCGGAGATCCGGTCTCCCTCGGGCATAGAGAGCACGGGATTCCCACACGTCACGAGCAGCGCCCGGACCCGCTTTTCGCCCGCACTCTTCGGATCGAGTTCCTCCGCGAAGGCCGAGGCCGGCAAATGGCCATCCACAGTAGGCAGCCCCCTCGCCGCCGTCTTATAGGGGCCGATCGAAATCGGAGGCATAGGGTTGCCCCGCTCGTGCTGACCCGTCGCAGGACGCGGAAACATCATGCCCCCGGGCTCGTCGTAGCGGCCTAACAGGATATTCACGACATCGATAAGCCAGCTCGCGAGCGTGCCGAACTCGACTGTGCAAGTGCCGATCCTTCCGTACACGCAAGCGCGTGGATGGTCGGCGAGCTCCCGCGCGATCCGTCGCGTCGTCTTCGCATCAATCCCCGTCGCAGCCGCGGTCGACTCCGGCGAGAACTCGGCGGCGAGCATCTCAACCGTGTCGAGCCCGTCCGTGAATTCGGCGAAGCGACCAAGCCGGACCCGCTCTTCTTCGAAGAGCACGTGGACGATCGAAAATAGAAAATAGGCGTCGCTCCCGGGACGCACAAAGAGATGTTCGTCTGCGAGCTTCGCCGTCTCGGTTCGCCGCGGATCGACGACGACGACGCGCCCCCCCCGCTCCTGGATTGCGCGAAGCTTCTTCGTGACACCCGGCGCAGACATTAGGCTGCCCTGGGAAACAACGGGATTCCCCCCGAGACACAGGAAATAGTCGCAGCGATCGATGTCCGGAATCGGAAGGATCGACCCCTTCCCGAAGAGCACACGCGAGGTAAACAGCTTGGGGAAATGATCCATTGTCGCGGCCGAGAACATGCGCGGGGTTCGCAGCGATTCGAGCACGAAACGATTATAGAGGAGACAACCCACGTCGAAGCCCGATGGGTTTCCGATATAAACGCCAAGGGTGTCGTTACCGAACTCGGCTTGAAGGGCGCCGATGCGCTCCGCCGCGTAGTCGTAGGCTTCGTCCCAGGAAATCTCCTCCCATTCGCCCGTCGGTGTCTTGCGAAGGGGGCGCTTCAAACGATCCGGATCCTCGAAAACGCCCTGCATCGCCGTCACCTTGGGACAGACGTGCCCCTGGCTGATCGGGTCGTCGGGATTCCCCTCGATCCGCAGAACCTTGCGCGTCTCGCGGTCCGCCAGAACACGAATACCGCAGCTCGCTTCGCAGATGGAACAGGAGCGATGGAACCACTCAGCAGGCATGAGGCGAACTCCAATTCGCGGGGATAGATCCGATTGTATCGATCATTACACTCTTTCCCGCATCATCGTGGCTCGGACCAGCCGGCAAACTTTTCCTCGATGTAGGCCGTGTCACTCGCCTCCTGGACGCGCGCCACCTTATCGCCTTCGAAGTGAATAAAGAATATGTACTGATTCTCGTAGGCCTCGCCCTTAAACGTTGTGGCCTTGAGTGTCGCTTGCATAATCACGGTGTCTCCCGACTCGTACTCACCCTCGAAAATCCATGACTTGGAACCTTCCTTGTAGAGGCTTCGCGCCGCCGCGATAATGCTCCTAACCCCGTCAGTCCCCGGCCGCTCAATTCCCCAGAACGCCCAGCTCGGGTCGCAGGTCATGAGGGAAAGCGTGGCCTTCGCGTCGCCACTTCCGAGGACATTCAGAAATTCGTGCGCAAGCGACTTTCGATCCTTCGGCATGGTTCTTCTCCTCAATCCAAGATTCGGTCACCCAATACTCCTCTATGCGAGCAACCTTGCCGACGCACATATCGAGGAAGAACAGGGAGTCGTTGATGCCTTTCCTATCCCCTTGCGTTCTTCGCCGAGATTGATCCCCACTCGACCACCCGAGGTACCGGGATCTCGCCGCCCTCAGACTCAAGCCATCGAAACTGCCAGACTCCGGAGTCGTGCCCCGCAGTGTCGAGCCAATTCACGCCCGGCAAACCGGGATCGCGATGTGCAACAACGAGCGTGATCGTGCCACCGGCATTTCGCACGGCGCTGCGGTCGTTCACGTGAATCGGATGTCGCTCGTAGTCGAAGGACTGTCCCCAATAATTGCTCAGAACGAAGCTCCAGTAGCGGCAGTTCGGCACAGGGAACTCAATCAAGGCTGCCTGCTCGGGCGAGATTTCCCACCATCCACAGGCGAGCTTCTGGTCGGGAATGCCCTGGAGGCTTTCGTTACTCTCTTCGTCTCCCGGACTCAATTCGTTCGGCCGCTCCCGGAAGCGGTCCGCCCAATCGAACATGACTTTATTAGTCCCGCGCATCATGCCGTTCACACGTTTGAGCGCAGCAACCGTCGTCGCGGCATCAAGCGGCCGCGAATGACCAGAGCCATCGATCCGCTCGAGCTCCAGCTCCGCCGGCCTTTCTGCGCTGCGGTCCCAGAAGATCTGGCGGAGCATCATCGACGTCGTATCTGGTTCGAGTCGAATCCAATTGCCGGGATGCTCCTCCGCCGAGAGGACGACTTCAAAACGTCCATCTTCGTCGAAGTCCAGGGTGTCGAAATCGACGAATGCAATCAGCCGACTGCCGCCCTTTGCGAACGAACCGGCGTAGACGCCGATCGAGAAGTAGTGCGCCTCGCCGCGCGTTCCGCTCAAACGATAGGTATAGCCACCACGCAGCGTCGCATTATGATGCAAATTATCGGGGTTATCCCAGCCAACCTTAAGGCCACCCCCAAGGCTCACGCGCAGCGCGGGATCAGCGGGATTCCCCGCCTCAAAGACGAGCTCGAAGCCCGAGCGAATGATTTGGGTCAGATATCGATGGCCCTCGGCAAGATCGATCTCGCTGTTCGGTGCCGTGGGGCGCAGGATGTCTTGCCCGGCCGCCTTCAGTCCGTCGCAGAACTCTGCCCATGCCTCTCCCGATGAGAGGGGGTCGACCTCACCAGACATACCCTTTTTCGATTCACGCACCCGAGGACCCCTCCCGACGGCGAAGCCGTTGATCTCTGCAATCACGGGCAACTCCAATCAAGGTGGAAGCCTGACCAAATATTTTCGCGAGGTCAAGTTTACCTGCGTCAACCCCGGATCGGGGTTTGCAGCGAGCTCGACGATCAATACGACGTTTGTCACGCGTAGAGGTCCGTCACGAACATTGAGGGCCACTTCAGGTCAAGTCGACCATCCGAACGCCCACGACGCTCGAACGCCGATATAAACCGGGCAATACCACGCACGGCTAGAAATCTCGGACGGAATGGGGTGAGCTCATACTGAAAATTCTGACGAGTAGGCCCGATACGCGACTTACTCGGCGCGCCCGCCCCAGCCGTTCCAAGAGCGAATGGAGTCGATCAAGTGCTTCCTCTGGTTTCAAAGGCAAGCCGAGAAATGGTCAAACGGCCGGAAGCCCCAACGAATTCAGCGTGTCGAAGAGGCGTCGTTGATCCGCGTTGGCGAAAGCCGTCCACGGAATGACCATGACCTCCTCCCCCGACTCCCCGAACAACCTATAGGGGTGTTCCGCCTTCCATCCCGTCAGCTCTTGAAAAGAAACGATGATCTGCTTCTTTCCTGTCAGCCCGATTCGGGTCTGCACTATCCCGCCGTGCGACACATGCACTTCCTGACTGAGATAGAGAACAAAGAAGATGAGACAAGCTGAGAAAAAGAGAGGCACAGCCCAAAATCCGCTTTCAAAGCTTGCCTTTCTCACGATCCCCAAGAGAATAAACCCAAGGATCATCGGAGAAAAAACAACGAAGCACGTCCAATACGCGGACCGCGATGTTCGGATAGAATATTCACTACTCATTGCTGTGAGCCCAAAACCCTAATTCGGCCTAACGGCACTTCGGGCTAAAACTCGCTGCGACTCCAGCTGAATACCATCAATGAGCCCATCGATACCAAGTTCTATGCAGTAGGCAATTGGCTGGGTCGCGCTCGAGGAGTCGAAACGACGGCTGAGCATCGGGTGCAAGCGAAGCGAAACCGCGGAAGCGTTTTCTGCGCGCAGAAGGTGAATCATCAGCTGCTCATCGCCGCCGACCGCATGTGCCTCAGCACCGCGATGGACTCCGCGACCGCCACCGCCGCGCGTCCCGAGCCGCCGACCTCGGGCACCTGCAAACCCAGCCGCGCTGCCAGCGAACTCAAGCTGCCGCTCTTGCTTTTATTGTGGCTGCAGTAGGCGCTCTTCAGATGGAGGGTCTGCGAAGGCTCCGCGATGGCCCGCGCGAGCAATGCCAAAGGTCCGTCGTTCCAGCTGACGATGATGTCGTCCTTTCGGGTGTACTCCAACCAAGCCTCCTTCAACTCCTGTTGCGAGCCAGATTGCTTTAACTGCTCTTCAGAAAGCCCCATGTCCAGGCAGTGACGGTCGTTCGGAAATCGATCGACCGGCGGACAGCTGAACTGCTCGAAGCTGTCGTCGCTCGCCGCTGGCAACAACCCTCGGGACGCAACCCACTGCAAAGCGAAACGCGGCGAAGACGGATCATTACCCCGCGGAGCCGATTCGCCCGAAACCACCACCACACGTTCAGGCTCATCGAGGATGGCTTGGGGAATGCCGCGTCGGCTACGGGGTGACCTTCGCGTGCGGTGGCCTGCGGAACGCTGCGCAATAATCGCTAATTGTTCGTCGATCATGGTTTCAAATGAGCGCAATAAACCATCCAGGCTCGGGGTATCGGGTTCCAATACCGACAGTGCCTGCACGATGGCTTCGATGGTGGATAGACAGTGGGCTGCAGGTTCTTCGCGCAACCGATAACGACTGGGCGCGGCGGGCTCGAGCCCGTAGCGCGGCAACTTTTGCAGCCACGGATTGTCGCGGAACACGGTCCGGGCGTGATGCCAGGTGCCGTCGATCGCGACCAAGGTGGAGGGGCGCTCTGTGGGTGCCAATTCCGCCAACGTGGGCACGCCCTCCCCCGGAAACAAGAGCGCCGCATCTGCCGGAAGGTGCTCAGGAGCCTCATCGCGCGCTCTATGGGTGATGGTTTGCGCGAAGTTACTCAGTCCGAGCCGCGCTATGCGTGCCGTCCCGATCGGGTGAAAGCGCTCGCGCGGATGCTGCACCAGCCATACCTTCGTGGTGTTGTTGACGGGCGATATGGAGTCACAAATGCAGGTGACCTGCGGCTTGTGACAGCGATAGCAAAAGGGGCGCCCAGGCGCGTCGGATAACACCGCGCGAATATAGTCATAGGCGCGGGGCGTTCAAGTGAGATGGGGGCGACGCGCCATCCACAAGACATGGGTTCCGCTGTCATCCGGCGTGGGGCGACCGTCCTCGGTGTACTCCAGCATCTCGACTTCGAACCCCGTCGCGCGCAGACGCCGGGTGAATGATTTGCTGTTCGCGGCGGACCAGATCCCGAGGATACCGCCAGGGATCAAGGCCTCGTAAGCGACCCTGAGGCCCTCCTTCGTGTACAGCCAGCCGTTACCAGGGCGGGTCAGCGCCGTGGGGCCGTTGTCAATGTCCAGCAGAATGGCGCTCCACTCGGCACTCGAGTCCTCGATGACGTCCGTGACGTCGCCGACGTGCACCCGGGCGCGCGGATCCTGCAGAGGGTGCCCGGCGGCGCGGCCCACGTACTCCTCGTTCCAGCGCACCACGGCCGGGATCAGCTCCGCCACCACGCCCTCCCCGCTCCGGCCAATGCGGCGAAGCACCGCCGCCAAGGTGAAGCCCATCCCCAGGCCACCCACCAGGATGCGGGCGTCATCCAGCTCCACTAGGCGGTCGCAAGCGAGATCCGCGAGCGCATCCTCGGAGCCGTGCAAGCGATTGCTCATCAGCTCGCGGTCGTTGGCCACGATGACGAACTCGCTGCCGCGGCGCATCAGGTACATCGTGCCTTCGTCGTCGGGCACATACTCCTGATCAACGGTTGTCCAGGGTCGCATTTAGGTCGATTGAGTCTAGGCCAACCCGGGCGGGTTCTCGAATCGCCGCTCGTCCGGTATTCGCAGGGCTAGGGTTTCCGGGACCCGCAGAATCCTCGCTACGGGCAAGTCGTGCTGCCGTCACAGAGATTCGAGCCCAGCTCGACTCCGCCTGAGACGGTTCCTGTGCTGTTGGAGCTCAAGACGTTTCCGCGGTACCCGACGTCTGCGCTGAGCGCGAGTCCTCGGCCGAGGGCGCCTCGAACTGTGTTTCGCTCGACGATCGAACCTGCATTCGCGGCGATGCCGTCGCTTGCGCCGCCTCTCACGGTATTGCCCGCCACCGTGCTTCCCGCGCCGACGAGGATGCCTCGGCTCACGCTGAACGAGATCACGTTATTCGAGACCTTCCCACTCGCGCCGACAGAGATTCCGCCCGCACCAGAGCTATCGACGTTGTTGCCGGATACGATCGTACTCTCAGTCGCGAGGATTCCGGTGCCACCGCTATCTTCGACGTTGTTATTCAAAATGTTCCCGGATTCGCCGACGGAGATGCCGGCTGAGCCTGAGTCTTCGACCGTATTGCCGACGACAGTCATATGGCGACCGCCAACGATCCCCGCACCGCCACTTTCTGAGATGTTGTTGTCTGCGATGCGCGAATGGCCGACCGAAATCTCGATCCCGGCTTCATCGGAGTTTCTAATGATGTTTCCGGAGATCGTGGCGTTCCCTCCCGCTTCGATGCCGTTCCCGTCGGAGCCGAGGACCGTGTTGCTCCGGATGATGACGCCTTCGCCAGCGTCGATTCCAGAGACTCCCGGAGAGCTGATCGTGTTCGATTCCAGAATGGACCGGCTGCCAGCGGAGATTCCGGTTTGCCCGGCGCGTGCGACGCTGACATTTTGAACGCGGCCGCCGATTCCGACCCCCACACCCGTGCGGCCTACTCCGATAACCCCTCCGTTCCGCACCGTACTTTGAGCGCCCAGGCTTACCCCGTTGCCGAAGCCAGCCAGGGTGGTGCAAGAGGAAGTCAGACAGTCCTGTCGGACGATGTCGAAGCCGCCCAAGTCAACCGTGATGGGGATCGAATTTCCTTCACTCGCGACAAAGGCCGTGATTATGTCGGTGTTGATGTCCGTGAAGATCAGGTTCGAAGTCAGCCGATAGCTCGCCGAAACGGTCGCATCCAAGACGACGGGAAAGCCGGGTGTATCGCCCGGTAGGCAGCCAGTTTGGATGGCGCAGGTTTGGTTGATTTCGATCACGCCGGCGCTTGCCTGGGCGACTTCAGGTGCAGAGGCGAGGCCGAGTGCCCCGATGGCAAGGGCGATGGTGGAGCCGAGAGACTGGGTGCGATCGACGGAATTCAGCATGAGGTGGGATCCTTCTGGGTGCTTGTGGGTGCTGTTGGGGTTTCGGATGACGTGAGCATGACCGAGCGGCGGAGTCTCACCTGTGAAGGGGTTCACAATCGGGCGTTTCGCATAAGTGGCTGCGGGCGGCCTCATCGCACCTGAAAGCGCGCCCTGGGATCGGGCATTTTTCGTAGAAGCCCAATGAGCCCCTCCCCTGCGCGCTTCCCGTCGCCACCCTTTCCATGAGACCGACGATCGCGCCGCCCCTCACTTGACGGGTCGGCCCTCCCTACGTTAAAACTGATCACAGTCATGAATGATCAAGCTCAAACCTCTGAGGCGCCCCCCGAAACGGTCGGACGCCGCCAGCGCAGCAAGCACGACAAGCTCCGTCGCATCCGTGCGGCGGCGCAACGCCTCTTTGCGGATCAGGGATTCGAGGCCACGACCACGCGCCAGATCGCGGAGGAGGCCGATATCGGGACGGGCACCCTCTTCCTCTACGCGAAGTCGAAAGAAGAGCTGCTGGTCATCGTCTTCCAGGAAGACATGGTCCGTATTCGTGATGAAGCCTTCGCCACGCTCCCAAAGCGAGCGACTCTTCTCGACGAAGTCTTTCACGTCTACCGCGCGATGAGCGAGTTCCACGAACGCGACCGCGCACTCGGCCGCGTTTATGCGAAAGAAATGGCCTTCGTTCGGGAGCCCAACCGCCAAGGGCTCCACGACTTCATGAACGGCATCTACGAACTAACCGAGCGCCGGATCAAGGCCGCGAAGACGCGCGGTGAAGTCGCGGAACAAATCCCCTCTCGGATGCTCGCCCGGAATCTGTTCGCCCTCTACTTCTCGCTCCTGCAGAGCGGGCTTGCTGAGGATGTCTCTCTCGTCTCAGCCGACCATCTGGGCCTGCTTCGCGAATCCCTCGCATTGCAGTTGCGAGGTGTTGCCGGTGAGAACTGATCTTCAATATCGGGCCGCGATCTTCCGGGCCCACGGAGCCGATCAATGAACAAGACCGACATCGCCGGAACCCGCGTCTCGACCGATCACTGGATCGGCGGAACGCGTGTCCCCTCCTCCCGTCATTTCGACGTCCTCTCGCCGATCGACGGTTCGCTGCTTGCCTCCGTCGCCGCCGGCGGCCCCGAAGAGGTCGAGGCGGCCGTTTCCGCGGCGCGTGCTGCGTTCCCCGAATGGGCAGCCCTCGGCGCCGCCGGCCGGCTCCCGATTCTCAAGCGCTTTGCCGACGGCATCCGCGCGCGGGCGGCCGAACTCGCGGCGGTCGAGACTGCGGACAACGGCTCGCTGCTCATGGGAAACCAGATGCGCATGGTTCCCCGCGCCGCCCAGAATATTGAGTTCTTCGCCGAACACGCGATGAAGCTACTCGACGAAAAGATCGATTCACCCGAGGTCGTGAATCATGTGCGGTATGACCCCGCCGGCATCGCCGCGTTGATTACCCCGTGGAACGCGCCGCTCATGCTCACCACCTGGAAAGTGGGGCCTGCTCTCGCGGCGGGCAACACCATCGTGATCAAGCCGCCGGAGTGGGCGCCGCTCTCTTGTTCGCTCCTTGCCGAGATTGCCGCGGAAGCAGGACTGCCGGCCGGCGTACTCAACGTCGTTCAGGGGATCGGCGAAGAGGCAGGTGCTGCGTTAGTCGCGCACGAGGACATCGACCGGATCAGCTTTACTGGGTCGACCGGAACAGCCCGACTCATTGGTCAATCTGCCTCGCAAACGCTCACACCGCTCGCTTCCGAGCTCGGCGGGAAATCGCCCTTCGTCGTCTTCGCCGATGCCGATCTCGATGCCGCCGCCCAAACCGTGGCCATGCAGTACATGAACGCAGGCCAGGTCTGCCTCGCCGGCACGCGGGTCCTTGTCCAAGCATCCATCGAGGAGGAATTCCTGGAAAAAGTCCGCACGGCCGTCTCGGCGATGACCGTGGGCGACCCGCACGACAAGACGACACGCGTCGGACCGCTCATTACGCAGGAGCATTTCGACCGAGTCGACGGCTTCGTCCAGCGTGCCATCGAAGCGGGCGCCGAAGCTGTTTGGGGAGGCGGTCCCCATGAACGCGGCGGCCTCTTCTACGCGCCGACCTTGTTGAAAAACGTGCGTACAGACATGGAAGTCGTCCAGCGCGAAGTCTTCGGCCCCGTGCTCACGTGGCAGACCTTCAACGACGACCAGGAAGTCATCGATGAAGCGAACGCCACCCGCTACGGGCTGGCCGCGACCCTATTCACCCGCGACGAAAAACGCGCCTGGGAGATCGCCTCCCGCGTAGTCGCCGGGACGGTCTGGGTGAATTGCTTCTTCGTCCGCGAACTCGGCGCGCCCTTCGGTGGATCTCGCGAGTCGGGAATCGGTCGAGAGGGCGGCACCTGGAGCTTCGACTTCTACTGCGACGTCAAGAACGTCGCAATTCGCAAGGACAGCTTCGCCTGATCAGAGGCGAGCGATTCACTGCATCAAGGAGATCAATATGGGAGAGATCGTCGCAGCGGCGGTGCTCAGTCATCAGCCTGCCATCATGGCCCCCGAAGCGATTCGCGCCGGCATGGGCGGGGGGCAGGATACGACCCTCGTCGCCGGCTTCGAAACCGTCCGCGAGGCGCTCGATCGCGTCGAGGCCGACACCTTCGTCATCTTCGACACGCACTTCTTCACGACACTCGGCCACGTCGTCGCCGGAGGCGATCGCTACCACGGTCTCTATACCTCAGACGAGCTTCCGATGGTCCTGAACGACCATCCGTTCGATTTCCCCGGCGCGCCCGAGCTTGCGGGACTCACCGCAGAGGTAGCGGCGGAAAAGAACGTGCCGGTCTTCAACACGCCGAGCCCGAATATCGCCATGCAGTATCCCACCGTGAACATCGTTCACTATATCGGCCGCGGCGAGAAAGTGATGCGTGTCGGAATCTGCCAGCAGGCGGAACGACATAACTTCCTCGACTTCGGGGCGGTTCTCGCCGAAGCCATTCAGCAGAGTGATTCGCGGGTCGCGTTGATCGGGAGCGGCGGCATGAGCCATCAATTCCCGAAGCTCGATGATTCATCCAAGCACGCCGCATTCGACGCCAGTTGTGTGCTCTCAGACGAGGCACGCGAGAAGGATCGCCATGTCCTTGATCTCTGGGAGCGCGGAGATCACGCCGCCGTCCTCGACTACTACCCCGAGTATCAGGCAGTCAAGCCGGAGGGACGCTTCGGGCACTACCTGATGATGGCCGGCGCGCTCGGCGGACGGGACTGGACAGCAAAGGGACGCCGAATGTCCGAATACGAAAACGCACTCGCAACCGGACAGGTTCATGTCTGGTTCGACCTGGAGGCGCGATGAGCACCATGGCAAACGGCAACGTCCTCGAAGGCGAACGTGAAGAATGGCGACGGATCATCCATGAGGGCATCTCTCAATGGGTCAAGCCCAAGGAAGAGGTCCTCGTGCTCGGCGACGGGCGAGAGGTCGAGGAAGCCACGGCGACCTACCTGCCCCCGTGCGACCCGACCAAGATCCTTTGCGTCCACCTCAACTACAAGTCACGCGCCGTTGAGTTTCGCGCCAAGATGGGTCCGACACCGACCTACTTTCACAAACCGACGACAGCCATGAATGCGCATCGCGGCTCCGTCCATCGTCCCGCCGACTGCCAGTACCTCAACTACGAGGGCGAGATCGCGGCCATCGTCGGAAAGCCCATGCGAAACGTCGCTCCCGAGGATACATGGAGCTACCTCGCAGGCTTCGCCCCGTCGAACGACGTCGGCTGTCACGATTACCGAGACACCGACGCCGGCGGCATGACCCGCGTCAAGGGTATGGACGGTTTCTGTCCCGTCGGACCGGGGATCGTGCGCGGCGTCGACGTGCGCGAATCGACCCTGCGTACCTTGATCAACGGCGAAGTCGTGCAGGAAGACGAAGTTTCAGAGATGACTTTCGGGATCGATTATATGCTGGCCGATCTCTGCCGACACATCACGCTCCTGCCCGGCGATGTCGTACTCACAGGGACACCTGCGAATTCGCGCCCCATGACGATCGGCGATGTCGTCGAAGTCGAAGTGACCGGCCTCGGGCGACTCTCGAATACGGTCGCCGAGATTCCGGCGCCGACCCACGCGATCGGCCACCAGCCCACGGACTCCGTCGGTGTGCGCTCGGTTGCGCTCGGCCCTGATTCGCTCACGCCGGACGAGTTGGAAGAGATGGCGAAGCTCCGAGGTGGAAGATGAGCGCAGACGCCGATCCTGGACTGATCCTCGATCCGCAGTACTGGGGTCAGCATGGCTTCCCGCACGCGGCCGCCAAGGCTCTTCGAAAGAACGAACCCGTCAGACGGTACGAGAGCGATCTGGTCGACCCGTTCTGGCTCATCACTCGGCACGCTGACATCGTCGAGATCTCCCGCAACCCGAATCTTTGGACAAGCACAGAGCGGTCTATGATCGGCATGCGTCGCGACAATCCGGCGCCGATGCGGACGATGCTCGACATGGATCCACCAGAGCACACGAAACATCGAAAGATCTATCGTGACTGGCTCACGCCCCGAAACGTTCGACGCATGACGTCCCGTTTCGACGAGATCTCGCGAGAGCTCATCGACGAAATGGCCACGACGAACGAAGGCAATTTCGTCGACCTCCTCGCCGCACCGCATCCTTTGCGCATGATCTGCGGCTTGCTCGGAGTTGGGCGCGAGGATGAGGACACCGTTCTTCAAATCGCGAAACGCGCGTTCGGGCAGGAGGATGAAGACTTCGCGGGCGATGCGGGGCACTTCGAGCGAGCCATCGCCTTCTGCGCCAATCTGATCGAATCGCGTAAGCGCGAACCCCGCGATGATCTCGCAAGTGCAATCGCGAATGCATCCATCGACGACAACCCTCTTGCCCCCATCGAGGCCATGTCCCATGTGCTCGTATTGGTGACGGCCGGGCACGATACAACGGCCAGCGCGATCAGCGGTGGACTCCTGGCGCTGATTCGCAACCCGGCCGAGCTCGAGAAACTGCAGACTCAGCCCCAGCTGATCGCGACCGCCATCGATGAGATCATCCGCTTCGTCACGCCAACGACGAACTTCCTTCGGGCCGCAACGGAAGACACTGTCCTTCGCGGCGTGTCTATCGCAAAGGGGCAGGATGTCTGCATCAATTTCGCCTCGGCGAACCGCGACGAGGACGTCTTCGACGCGCCGGATGAATTCCGCGTCGATCGCAATCCCAATCCGCACCTCGGCTTTGGGACGGGAACCCACGCATGCATAGGCCAGACACTCGCCAAAGCCGAGATGCAGTCGCTATTCGAGGAATTGATTCCGCGGATCCGGAACATCGAGCTCGCCGGTGAACCGCGCTGGGTCGACGCGTTTTGGATCTCGTCCCTCAAGAGCCTGCCGATCCGCTACGAGCTAAGCGAATCGCGCTGAGCCGCCTGATCCAAATCGAAAGGAGTTCTCGTGCCCGAACTAACGACTGCCCAACAGGCCCCCTCCATGCTGCCCCGCTGGGCCGCGGGTGAAACCACGCTCGGCGCCTGGTGCATGATGCCGGGAGCACTCGGCGTCGAAGCCATCGGGCCGCTCGGTTTCGACTGGGTGCTGATCGATATGCAGCACGGCTGCATGGAATACGAAGGCGCTCTGGACATGATCCGCGCCGCCGATCGCGCGGGGATCTCGCCTATTGTGCGCGTCCCTTGGAACGAGCCCGGAATCATCGGTCGTATGCTCGATGCCGGCGCGATGGGCATCCTGGTTCCGATGATCCAGGACGCGGACGACGCTCGGCGCATGGTCGACGCCTGTCTCTACCCGCCGGCCGGACGCCGCAGCTTCGGACCGATCCGGGTGAATACCCGGGACGGACTCGGCTATTTCGCCACGGCCAACGAGCGCGTCGCTGTGATTCCCATGATCGAGACGGCCGAGGCCCTCGAAAACGTGGACGAGATCGCCGCGGTGCCCGGCGTGGACGCCCTCTTCGTGGGGCCCTTCGACCTCTCGATCGCATTGGGCCTCCCGCCCGGTGATAACGACGGAAAGCCCGTCTTCGACGAGGCCGTGGCCCGTGTTTTGGCCGCGACCCGCAAACACAGAAAGGCGGCAGCGGTTCTATCGAACGCGGCGGTCGCCCCCCTCCGAGTCGAACAGGGCTTCCAGATGGTTTCAGTCACAACCGACGTGAATGCACTCGCAGGCGCCTCGGCCAATAGTCTCGAAACGGTCCGCAAAGCCACCCAGAAGGGAGCCTGATCATGCTGGATGATGCCACTCGTTCGAAAATCACCGACGCGCTCGTCGAAACCTATCAGACACGCAAACCGGTCCCGCGCTTGACGGGCGCCTACCCCGAGATTGAAATCGAAGACGCCTACCGAATTCAAGAAGACTTCGTGAGCCGGCGAGTCGCGGCGGGTCGGCAGATCAAGGGCTACAAGGTTGGCCTCACGTCAAAGCCCATGCAGGAAATGGCCGGTACGACAGAGCCCGACTTCAGCGCGATGACCGACGATCTCTTCCTTCCCGAGGATACCTCCGTCCCCTTCTCGCATTTCTTCGCACCGATCGTCGAGATGGAGATCGCCTTTGTTATGAAGGAAGCGCTCTCGGGACCGGGCGTGCTGCCCGTCGACGTGATCCGCGCGACGGACTTTGTCTTACCCGCAATCGAGATCGTCGATTTCCGTGTCCAGCGCGAGCCAGGATTCAGCATCGTCGATACCGTGGCCGACCTGGCCGCCTGCGGCGCGGCAGTCCTCGGCGCAAACCCTCGCCGGCTTGATCAAATCGACATCCGACGCGTCCAGGGCGCTCTTTCAAAGAATGGGGAAGTCCTCGAAGAGGGAGAGGCCTCCGCCGTTCTCGGCAACCCCGTGACCTCCGTCGCGTGGCTCGCCAATAAGTTAGGCGAGTTCGGCGTGGTCTTCGAACCCGGCCAGGTCATCCTCACGGGCTCGTTCGTGCGCGCCGTTCCGATCGCGGCGGGCGACAAAGTCGAGTGCAGCTTCGACCAGGGCCTCGGGAGCGTGTCGGTCGAGTTCGAATGATGAAGATCGAACTCAGCCCGCTCCTTGATATCACCATCGAGGCAGAACCGCCGACGACGCTCGGCAATTTTCCCGACGGCGAACGGCGCTTGATCCGGTTCGTCGGCGGCACCTTCGAGGGCGTCGACGGCTTGAACGGTCAGGTCGGACCCGGAGGTCTCGATTGGCAGACGGTCCAGGCTGACGGAACCATTCAGCTCTCCGCCCATTACTATTTGCAGACCGACGCGGGAGACTCGATCGAGATTCAATCCGATGGTCTTCGCGCCGCGGCGCCGGAAGTCCTCACGCGTCTGGCCGCCGGCGAGCCCGTCGATCCGTCAGAGTACTATTTCCGCACTCAGATCCGCTTCGGCACCTCTTCCCCGCGCTACGAGCGGCTCAACCGAACCCTTGGCATCGCCTGGGGTGAGCGCGAGCGATCGACGGTGCGTATCCACGTCTTCGAGGTGCACTAGTGCCCGAGCCCGTGATCGTCGTAGGCGGCGGCATAGGAGGACTGACCACCGCCCTCAGCTTGCATCAAAGCGGTTTTGAGGTGGAGGTCTATGAATCCGTCGAAAGCATTCGTGCCCTCGGCGTCGGGATCAACCTGCTTCCCCATGCCGTGCGCGAGCTCGATGCGCTCGGCCTCCTCCCGGCGCTCGAAGCGCAATCGATTGCGCCTCAATCGCTCGCCTACTTCACGAAGCGCGGCGAATCGATCTGGGACGAGCCGCGCGGTGCCGCCGCCGGCTATGCGTGGCCCCAGCTCTCGATCCATCGCGGTATCCTCCAGCAGATCCTCCTCGAAGCCGCCGTCGAACGGCTCGGCCTCGACCGGATCCACACGGGCCATCATTTTACGGGCGTCGAAGAGACCACGGCAGGCATCCATGCCCGCTTCAACAAGCGCAGCGGGATCGCCGAGCAGATCGACGTCGAAGGCTCACTCCTCGTCGCCGCCGACGGCATCCACTCCGTGCTGCGCGGCCATCGCTATCCCGATGAAGGCGTGCCCAAATGGAACGGCGCCCTCCTCTGGCGCGGCCTGGCCGAATCCGCACCGATGCTCGATGGTCGGACGATGGTTTGGGCCGGTCACCCGGACCAGAAATTTGTCGCCTACCCCGTGAGCGACCTCAAAAACGGCCGGCAGCTCATCAACTTCATCGCGGAACTCCGCATGCCCGACCTCGAACCGACGGAACGCGAAGACTGGAACCAGCCCGGCGTGCTCGCCGACTTCATCGACCGATTCGAATCCTGGGTCTTCCCCTGGCTCGACGTGCCGGCGCTGATCCGATCGGCCGAGGGGACCTTCCGATTCCCCATGATCGACCGCGACCCCGTCGATCAGTGGTCCTTCGGCCGGACGACCCTACTCGGTGACGCCGCCCACCCGATGTATCCGATCGGATCGAACGGCGCCTCCCAGGCGATCCTCGATGCGCGCGTATTGGCGGGATGTCTACGATGTCAGCCGGATCACCCAACGCAGGCGCTGGCTCGCTACGCATCCGAGCGCATCCCCGCGACGGCCTCAATCGTCTTAGCAAACCGAGAACTGGGCCCCGAGCTGCCCATGAAGCTCGTCGAAGAACGCGCGCCTAACGGATTCACACAGATCGATGAGGTCATCAGCCAAAAGGAAATCCTCGAGATCACAGATGGCTATCGCCGCACCGCGGGATTTGCGCTGGCCGCCCTCGCCGACGGGATCTCCCTTGCCGACCGGGTTTACTGAAAACAAGGGCGCAATGCGCACGGGAGAGATGCAATGAGATTCGGGATCAAGACGCCGCCGCAGCATTGCGGCTGGCAGGACATGCTCGCTGTATGGCAGGCCGCCGACGAGATCGAGACCTTCGAGAGCGCCTGGAATTTCGATCATTTCTATCCACTCGTGGGCGATCCGAACGGGCCGTGCATGGAGGCGTGGGTGACGCTCTCGGCGCTCGCTCAGGCGACGAATCGAATCCGCATCGGCTGCATGGTCTCGGGCACGCCTTATCGCCATCCCGCGCTGCTCGCGAATATGGCGGCGAGTCTGGATATCGTGAGCGGGGGACGCGTCGATCTGGGGATTGGAGCAGGCTGGCACGAGGCGGAATGTGCGGCCTACGGAATCGATCTGCTACCGATGAAGGAGCGCATGAATCGTTTCGAGGAATGCGTCGAGGTCACTCGGAGCCTGCTCTCGAATGAGCATACGGATTTCAGCGGAAATTTTTTCCAGTTGTCCCAGGCGCGCTGTGAACCCAAAGGCCCGCAGGGTTGCCCACCCATCGTCATCGGCGGTGGAGGCGAAAAGCGGACACTTCGAATCGTCGCCCGCTTTGCAGACCATTGGAACCTTCCCTTTGCGCCTCCGGATGTGTTTCGGGCAAAGCGCGCGATTCTCGAGGAGCATTGTGAGGCCGTCGGGCGAAACTCCGCGGAGATCACGTGTTCCGTTCAAGTGGCGCTCCCAGCAGATCAAGCTCCCGAGGAGTCGGCCGCTCAGGCCGCGGCATTAGGCGACGCAGGGGTCGACGTCGTGATCTTCTCGATGCGGAACCCGTACCGAGCGGCACAACTGGAACCGCTGGCTAGAGCGCTCGAAGCGATCGAGTAGAGAACATCGGAAAGAGCGCGCGCGAGACCAGATTCGAACCGGCATTCCGTTCGCCCGCTTCTCGCTCGAAGCTCCCCGTCCCATTCACTCACCCGCGAGTCGACTCGGGCCCCGCCCCCGGCAACGCGCGATTTGCCGCTAGGATCTTGCGACTACGATCCAAAGGGAGCTTCATCAGGATGACTGACACTCGAATATTAAGGGCCACCTGCCTCTGCGGAGGCGTAGCCCTCTCCGTGGATGACGCATTCCTCATCGCGGGCTACTGCCATTGCTCCGAGTGCCAGAAGTTCAGCGGCTCCCAGTGTTCCGCCTGGGGCAGAATCGAGAACGAGAAGGTGGTCGTCGAGCGAGGCCAAGAGCTCATCCAGATCTACAACAAGAACGAGACGGGACGCGTCGGCTTCTGCAAAGTCTGTGGTTCCAGCCTCTTCAATCGGCAAGAAGCGGGCGCCTTCATCAACATTCGCTTCGGCGTACTCGACGACACACCGTCCGTGAAGCCCTCGGTCCATGTCTACTTCGCCTCGCGCGCGCCTTGGCACACGGAGCCCGCGTCATTGCCCACCTACGACACGGTCCCAGGCGTGACCTGATCTCGTCGCGCGGCTTCGCCGTCCACTGACCAAATTGCAGGCCCTTGATCGCCCAGACCTGCTCCCACGCATCTATTCTTCGACGAGTTGCAGGAACTCGGTGGCAGCAGGCGACAGGGGCGTTTCACGGTGGAGCGCGAGGATCGGTCGCGTGATCCGTGGGTGGAATCGGCGGAGGTGGGCGCCGCGCCGCGCCGCCTCGCGGGCCGAATCCGCAGGAACAACGGCGCACGCGGTGCCCTGAACGACCAACTCGAGGATGACATCGCGTTCGAAGGTCTCGACCACGACTTCGGGCTCGCCTCCGCCGCTTCGAAAGTATTCGTCGTACACGTCGCGCTCGCTTCCGCGCGATGGCATGGCGAACGGGTAGCCGGCAAGCTGAGCGTAGGTGAGGCGACCAGACGGGGGCGGCAGGTCGGGTGGAAAGATGACCATGAACTCCTCGTGCGCGATCTCGCGGCAGACCAATCCGCTCGGCACGGCCGGGCCCGCTCCGAATCCAAGCTCGCATCGCCCCGAGCGCACCTGGTCCACGACGGCTTTCGGCCCACCTGCAAAGGCCAGCCGAACGAGGACGCCCGGGTATCGATCTCGAAAAGCCGAAACCCAGGTAGCCAACGGTGTCGGGAGAATGCTGCGAACGGCAGAGAGGGTCAGGACGCCTGCCCTGAGCCCCTTGAAATGCTCAACCGTCGTAGTGGCGACTTCGGCCGATTGGATGAGCTGCCGAGCGTGGGGAAGGAAGACTTCACCGGCCGCGGAGAGCGTGACGCTCCGACCCAGCCGTTCAAAGAGCGGCGTCCCGAGCGCGTCCTCGAGTTGCTTGACCGCATAGGATACTCCGGGCTGAGTTAGGTGAAGACGCTCCGAGGCAGCGGTGAAGCTTCCGGCGTCGACGACCGCGAGCCAGCATCTGACCTGGTGCAAATCCATTAGATATCCTTATCCATAAGATTCAAACAATCGATAGCACGAATGGATTGCAGCTTGTAATCCTTCCTATAGCTAGAAGGAGGCAGCGGTAAAACGATGAAAAGCGGTCAGCAGTCTAATCTGGCAATCGATCCTCTGTCTATTTCACCCAACCTGGGCGCCGAGATCCGCGGTGTATCACTCGAAGAAGCGCTGTCCGCGGAAGATGTGAACCGGATCCAATGTGCGTTCGCCGAGCATGAGTTCCTCGTCTTTCGAAACCAGGCGATCAGCTCGAGGCAACACCTCGAATTCGCTCGACAGCTCGGCGAACCGATGATCCACCCCTTCCCTCCCCCCGAGCCTCCCGAGTTCCCGGAACTCGTCGTTATCCAGACTCAGGATGGGCTCAAGCAGAGTCAACATGCCGACATCTGGCATTCCGACGAGACATTTCGAGCAGAGCCCCCGTCGGCCTCGATTGTACGGTCCGTCGTCGCTCCCGAACGTGGCGGCGATACGTTGATCGCCAGCATGACCGCCGCCTACGAAGGCCTAAGCGATCATTGGCAACGCTTCTTGTCCGGACTCGAAGCCGTGCACGACATCAAGCCGTACCGAAACTTCTTGTCGCATGACGCAAAGTCGCGACAGGTCCTGCGAGAGATGGAGGAGCGCTGGCCGAACCCCACCCACCCGGTCGTGACCCAGCACCCGGTTAGCGGGCGCAAGGTACTCTTCGCCAACCGGCAGTTCACGATCCGAATCAAGGGCATGACCGAGCAAGAGAGCCAGTCGGTGCTGAACTTCCTCTTCGAGCAGCCGAGCATTCCCGAGAACCAACAGCGCATCCATTGGGAACGGGACACCCTTGTTATGTGGGACAATCGCGCGGTCCAGCACTACGCGGTCTACGACTATTATCCACAGCCCCGACGCATGGAGAAGATCACACTCCGAGGCGAACGCCCCGTAGCACCCGCTTGACCCGCCAGGCACGAGGGACGTGCCCCTCCCCCTCGTGGGTCCCATACGCGCGGATCGCGCAACAAGCGACAGATCAGTGTCGCCCATGCGGCACCCGGCCGTGCCGGTTGGGTCGATCATCCCCCCATCACGCGAATGGGCTCCTTAATCTCCGTGTTGGTACAAAAATTCCGGATGCGTTCGACGGTCGCGGTCGTCAGGGTACTCCCGGACGCAACGAGCAGTCGCCCGTCGACCGATTGAATGGGGTCGAGCAGGACCATCCCCGCTACGACATCGATCGCGGATATCTCCCGCCCCTGGTCCGCTTCGTCCGGCGGATGCCGTTCCAGGCATTCGAGTACGGACTCCGGATAGAAATCCTTGCGCTGCTTGAGCGTATGAATTACAGCGGCGAATGGTACACCCTGCGCCGCGACGAGTTCTGCGTCGATGCAGGCACGTAAGACCGAGGCACCCAACGAAGGATTGGTTTCGGGCCTCGCGCCTGCGCCCCAGGGCGCCCCCTGCTGTTCGACGAGTTCACACACGTCTTCGATCCTTGGCAGCGGAGCGAGCAGCTTGCTCCCCACCGCAGGCAGCCGTTCCACCATCTGGCGTTCATCGCGTGAAAGTTCCTCGCCAGACCTCAGCTTCTCGGCCGTCTCGGTCGGAAGCGTGACAAGCGTGACCTGCGCAAGGAGCGCCGCCATTTCAACCTTCCATGGCTCATCCACTCCAAGATCCGATGCGATCTCGCCCGCCCGACTCGCGACCTGACCACAGTGACCAAAGGCGTCAGGGCTCACCAGAGAAAGCGCATCCATCAATAGTCGAACCGCGCCATGAAGCGTATCCTGGAGAAGGACCTGCTCCGCCCGCACCAGGCGGTTCAACTCACACGCCGATTTGAGCGCGGGAATCAGGACCTCCTTCGGACAGGGCTTGAGAAGAAACCGGTAGACATGGCCTTCGTTGACCGTTTTGATCGCGGCGTCTAGATCGGCATTGCCCGTCAGCAAGATGCGCGTGACGTGCGGCCAGCGCTCACGAACCTGGCCAAGGAATTCAGCCCCGCTCATTTCCGGCATCTGGTAATCAGACACCACGACCTCGAAATCCTCGGATTCGAGTACCTTCAGACCTTCTGCCCCGCCGAGGGCAATCGTGACGTCAAAGTCGCGACGCAGGTTTCGCCGGAGTCCATCCAGCACGTTCTGCTCGTCATCTACGCAGAGAATTCGACTATGACTCATCAATCGTCCTCGGTTGTGGCAAGCGCGACACTGGCCGCACCACGCCACTCTTCGACCTGCTCGAGCGCGCGCGCTCGCTCCAGATACTCGTGATCGAACACTGCGCCCTCGCGCCAGCTGCTATCGACGACCTCCTCGACCAAAGCGTCGGCCACATGAAGTGCCGTGAGGATCGGAGCTGCATCACAGCCCAATTCCGATGGCCGGTGACAGAACGCGACAGAGCTCGTTAGGTCATACGGAAGCCCCCACTGTGTGAGAAGGAATGCTCCAATCGCCGCATGATCAGCGCCGATGACTTCGCGCTCGGTCTCGACTCGCGGCGAGAGCCCGGAAGCGCACTGGGCAGCGACTCTCTCGAAGCCCTCCGGCATCCTCATTGCGATGACTGTCTGACCAACATCCACGAGGAGACCCGCAGAATACGCGGCGTCGGCATGTTCCTCCGGCGCAATCGCGCGCGCGACCGTCGCCACCGCCATCGAGCGCTTCGCGACCGCCCTGAGTGTCCGCTGGGTGGCCTCTGGCACTCCCGGACAAGAGAACGCGCCGAGGGTCAGCACGAGGTCGCGGACTACGTCGAGGCCCAGATGCGAGACCGCGTCCCTCACTTCCTTGATGGAACGAGACAAACCGAAGAATGACGAATTCACGAGCTGGAGCAGTTTCGCCGCGATGACGGGATCCTTGGCAACGACCTTGCCCACCATGTCGAGTGACACCTCCCCGAGCGCCAAAACCTTCGTCAACTGGCGATACGTTTCGGGTACAGCTGGCAGTTTGTCGACCTCACCAATCGCATCCCGGACGGCAGGGTCCCCGATCAGCCGTGTAAGCGCGCTGGCGCGATCGACCGTCTCGCGAAGCTCTTCACCGTCGCAGGGCTTGCTCATGAACTGATGGGCCACGAGCGTGGAGCGCATAATTGCCTCCGAATCAGAGTATCCGCTCAGCAGAAGTCGAGCAGTCCCCGGCCAGCGTTCCTGAGCGACGCGCAGGAGTGCCGATCCGTCCATCCCTGGCATTCGCATGTCGCTGATCAACACGTCCGGCGCCTGCTCGGCCATCAGCGCGATCGCCTCCTCCCCTCCGACGGCAAAGCGCATTTCCCAATCCTTACAGTGCTTATGCAAAGATCGGCGAAGACCGTCAAGCGCACTTTGTTCATCGTCTACAAAAAGCACCTTCGTCATGATCCGAGGCCTCCATACCCTTTTCGCCCTTTGACTCGTCCCGAGTCAACATGGACTAACATATAAATCCACAGCGCCCCCCGGACACCGCACCAGGTACAATCGCCCCATAATTCCGCTCGTCCATAATGTTCCCACTACGATTGATCGAGAGAGCCGGTCTGAACGATGCATAGGTCACTCATCGGCTACCAAAGCAATCCGCCCGATCGGGTGAACTACTAATTCTCAATCCTGCAATCAGTAACCATTCGACGCATCTTTGCGTATAGTGGACCGTCCGCCTCACTTTGAGTCAAAATGGCCCACTCTAAAAAAGAAGATTCTGAGGTCCGGCTTTCGGTGGGTCCAGATTCCACGTTTCGGAGGATGTGTATCTATCAAGGATCAGCCGATACGCACCGAATCACCGACGACCATGGGCTTCCGACCTAGCTTCCGTGCAGATAGAAAAGTCATATCGCGCCCGCACAGGACTCCCTTAACGTCGCAGCGACAGGATTCAGGGAGTTAATTTTGCATTCTTTGACCTTCATTAACGAAAGCCACGATCTGAGCCAGGCCATGACGGGTACCCTGAGCCCGGGACTCGTATTGTTGTCGGTCTCAATCGCCGCTCTCGCCGCCTACTCCTCCCTCCTAACGACTGAACGTGTGGTCCATGCACGAACGGCTCTCTCGCGGCGAACATGGTTTGTGGCAGGTTCGCTGGCGATGGGCTTCGGGATCTGGACGATGCATTTCGTTGGGATGCTCGCGTACGAGATGAACATGCCCGTCGCCTACGACATGAGCATCACTGCGCTCTCGTTGCTTCCCGGCATCGGCGCCAGTGCCGTCGCCCTCCATATTATGCGCGGATCGAACCCGAGCTGGCTTCGACTTAACGTCGGGGGGCTCCTCATGGGCGGTGGCATCGGCACCATGCACTATCTCGGCATGACGGCGATGGTCATGCAAGCGAACACGGTCTACGAGCCCAGAATGTTCGCGTTCTCTATTCTGGTGGCGCATGGACTCGCTACGCTCTCTCTGGCCGCCAAACTTCGCTTCCACCATGTATTCAGGTTCGACCGCGCTGGACTTGCTGCGAGTGCCCTGCTGATGGGCCTTGCTGTGGCCGGGATGCACTACACCGCCATGATGGCCTCCTTCCACTTTCATGACATGGATCGCGTCGTTCCCTCGAACGTTCTGTCTCCCGGACAGCTCGGCCTCGGCGTCTGGATCGCCACAGGACTCATCCTCGGCCTCTCCATCATCAGCAGCATCATTGACCGCCGTCTGCAGGGAGTGACACTCAACCTTCGCGCGAGTGAAGAATGGACGAAAGCGATCCTAGAGGCGGCCGCTGACGGCATCGTCGCATTCGACAAGGCGGGAGAGATCTCAGCCTTCAACCACGCCGCCGCTGAAATCTTCGGAGTCGACGGATCCAATGCCATCGGCCGCAAGTTCGATGATCTCTTCGACGAGAACGACCGTGATGCCGTACGTGCATGGATCGCAACATACGGATTCGGAGACGACAAGACGCTCAGGCGACCACGGGAGGTCAGCGGGAAGCGGAGCAATGGAGACCACTTTCCGCTGGTCATGACCGTCAGCCGATTCACGGTGAATGAGGACCTCGCATTCGCAGCGATGATGCGAGACATCTCCGAACAGCGCGAAATCGAATCAAAGTTGCTTCAGGCACAGAAACTCGAATCGATCGGACAGCTCGCCGCGGGCATTGCGCATGAAATCAATACACCAGCGCAGTTTGTCAGCGACAACCTCGAATTTCTAGACGACTCACTGGCAGACCTTGTAGAAATCCTTGAGTCCGTCGACGCGGTGCTGGAAGAAACGGGCTCGGAGCAGGCCGAGGCGACAGCCTTGCCCCCGTCATTAATTACGCTCCGCGAATCGGCTCAGAGAGCGGACATCGACTTCTTGATCAAAGAGCTTCCTGGCGCAGTCGCACAATCGCGAGATGGGATTTCTCGAGTCGCGGAGATCGTCAAGGCGATGAAGGACTTCTCGCATCCTGGAGCGGAGGGCTTTCAGACGGTCGATCTCAATCGTTCGATCGAAAGCACAGTCACAGTTGCGCGCAATGAATGGAAATACGTCGCCGAAGTCGAACTCGACCTCGCGGACGATTTACCGACCATCCCCTGCCACGCCGGCGAGATCAAGCAGTGCATCCTCAACATCGTCGTCAACGCGGCCCACGCAATCGAGCAGCATAGAGAAGGAACTGCCACTCTGGGAAAGGTTCGGATCTCGACACTGCTGGAGGACGACTATGCACGTGTCTTGATCGAAGATGATGGTGGAGGCATTCCTGAGACCGCGAGAGCACGGGTATTTGATCCCTTCTTTACAACCAAGGGTGTCGGCAAGGGAACTGGGCAGGGTCTTTCGATCGCCTATCAATCAATCGCTGAAAAGCATGGCGGAATCTTGGACTTCGAAGTGGAGGATGGCGTAGGGACCAGGTTCAGCATCCGGCTACCGCTCATTCAGCCAGGTTCCGCCCCCGACAGAGGAGAATCGGATTCGGGATCCGCCTAGATCCATCGTAATAAGGAGCTCCAAGACCGTCTCTTACTCGGCATCGGTTCCCCAAAGAATCGCAACCGGTTTCCTCAACGCACCGGCGCTCCCCATCCAGGAGGTAGGCAGGGCCTAAAAAGCAACGACACCCACTTGATCGAAATCGGCCCATCCTCGCACCTGATGCCCCACAAATCGGCAACTCTGCTTCTCAAGCCGGAAATGTGCGGTCCGAATCCCAACTTTCGAGAAGATTCTGGTTCACAAACGCCCATAGGGGGCCCCTTACCTCCGTCTACCCGCTCGCGCCGCCCTGACCCAGATGGGAATGTCGCCGGACTATCAAGGGTTCTTCGTTCATCGTCTGGCGGGTCTAGAGGGTCAGCTCAACATCGAGACGATAGCGCCACCAAGCCAGTCGTGACCCTGTCCGGGCGTTCGACAGGCGATCGCTCCAACCGAACTTCGCTACGTCGGAAGATCAATTTCGCGCCGGCCGGCGGCGCTGCAAGTCTCGCGCAATCGGAAACTCCTTTGAATCCGCTTACTGCGCAGCCCTCATAGCCAAGAAGTAGCCAAGAGACCTGAATACCACGAATAGTGGGTGGCCCAATCCCCGATCCCCGGGGCATCGCAATCGGCGCGGCGGACTCACCGAGCCTCGCAGACAAACAGAGGCCGCGGCTCGAGGCGCCTATGAGACCAATGAGGACAAGAAGGACTCGGTATACGCCTTGTGTCCTGGACGCAACCATCACGTTGCACACGAATCGCGTCGTCGACTCGAAGCACAACCGACGCTCAAGACTTGACCTGCTTCCCTAGAAAGCATGCTTCGCCGTTCGCCTCACGAGTAGAGCTCACCTAGGTCAAGTATTGGTCAACTAGGCCTAACAACAGAAAACCCCCGACCATCTCGTATACACGAGAACAATCGGGGGTTTAAGTGGAGCACGAGACCAGATTCGAACTGGCATCCCCTTCGAGGTCTGCGACCTCTCATACTCGTCGCTCGCTGATCGCTCTCAGCTCCCCCTGCCGTTGGCAACGTGTTCCGATCCTTGAATTCATTGGTGTTTACGAGGTTTACGGTGCGTAGAGGTGCGTGACGGACACTTAGGTCAACTTTAGGTCAAGTCGAAATTTGGCTCCGCAAACGCGCAGTCTTCGTGTCTTCAGATGCAAACGGACTAGTGGAAATTTCGACTAGACCACACGACTTTCTAGCGCGACCCGCTCGGCGTAACGCGACATCCGGTTAGCAGAAGACCGCCGATACCGGACATAGTTACAATCTGAAAACCCGTTCTTGACCTCGGTTCAGGCTTCGACTCTCGCGACTCGTGTCGCGCAGGGCCAAGGGGGCGAACCCCTTCCATGCCATGGACTGCGGATCACGAGGACACGAGATCCGGCATCGAGATCCCTAGACGAGCGCGAGCGAGGCGGGCGAGAGATCCGTCGGCGGCGAGATGCCGCGGAAGCACGACTGATCCATGGAGTACGCCCTCGTCCCGCAATTGGCGAATGAACGGCTGTTGACCGAGCGCGTACTTCCCGAGCATTAATTCCTCGAAATCGCCCTCCTCCCGCAGGTAACTCAGCAGCCTCGATAGCCCGCGCAAGTAGATGGCGTCCTTGGTTAGTCCCCCTCCTCGAAGGACTCGCATGGAAATCAGGAAGGCCTCTCGTGGCGGGAACGCCAACGTAGCGTGGAGCCTTCGAAAGATATCGATGAAGCCGGCTCCTTCGATCATCAGGTGAACGGCCACCACGCGCGCCGCGAGCTGTCGCATGCGATCCGCTTTGAGCCCGCCGACCAGATACTCTGCAAAGGATGCTAGGCCCTCCTGAAGCTCTTCGTAGCCGGCAAGCCCGGATGACAGCAGTTGGATAGGCTGCGACTTGCCGTTGACATAGGTGACCACGTGCGTGCCGATCTCGTGGGCGAGCAACGCTTCGACCCTACTTCGGGATATCTGCGCGCCCGCTCCAACTCGAAGGCGGCCATGCGAAACGACCAATCCGGAGCTGTTCGGATCGATCTCGACTACGGAGCTGAACTCCGGATAGATGGCCTCGTAGTGCGCCAATTCCTCCCGCGCGATCCGTGCGAATGCGTCTACTGTCACGATCTCGCCTGATGCCTGTGTGCTAGGTGACGCGACCCGTTCGAGCACGCTCTCGGCCTCACGGAGTAGCCCAGGATCTGCGCCGCCGAAGACCTCGAGACTTCCCGCCACGAAGGCGGGCGTGTTCCGTGACTCGAGCATGCGAAGTTTGCGATGCAACTGCTCGCAGTGGTCGCCGAAGATTCGCTGAAGCGCGGCGTGCGCGACGCCAGCAACAGGAACCGCCTCCAATGCTGCGAGAGCTTCGCGTGGTGCCGCGTCGAGTGGCGGCAGAACAAAACGGGGTTCACGCTCAAAGTTGGATCGATCGAAATCTTCCCAGGCCTGCTCCGTGTTGATCGGCGTCACGAGGCGAAGAAACTCCGTCGAGCGATCTACCCTCACTAACGCCGCGTCGACTTCACGGACAGCAGCCGGGACGACACTCACTCCACATCCTTCGCCACGAGGAAATCGATGACCTCTCCCGCGATGTCCTGCCCGATGAGTTTTGCGGTGCTTCGAAACTGCGGGGAGACGTTGCACTCGATCACGAAGTGGCGCCCTCGCGATTCCACAATATCGACTCCGCAGAAGTCGCAGCCGAAGATCTCGGCCACGCGTCTCGCGTCTTCGACGACTGCGGGAGCGAGCGTCACAGGCGCGTCAACTTTGACCGCAAGCCGCGCTCCCTCTGCTTCCTCATGTACGCGGATCTGTCGCGACACGGTCGCAATGACCCGCGAGCCTAAGATTAGAATCCGGTAGTCGGCGTCGAGTTCTACATATTCCTGGAAGATGCACTCCTCGGCCGCCTCCACTTGAAGCCGGGCGTAGAGTTCTTCCGGCGTACGCACCAGGAATGTCCCCCTCCCGCCGCTCGCGATGCGACGTTTGAGGACCACTGGAAACGGACCGGTATAGCTTCGCGTTGCGGGCCAGGTAGTCAGCACCGGCACGTGGCCCTCCAACGCTCGGTACTGAAAGAGTTTGTCCTCGTGATCGGGATGTTCGCGAAGCGTTCGGGCGTCGAGGACCTGGTCCGGCGAAAGCGTATCGAGCAACCGAAGCTGAGCTCTCTGGTACCGAGCTCCCTTGCGGTAGGGATCGCGCAAGATGGCTCGAATCCGGGGCGAAACCCAGTCGGGCGCGATCGGCCCCTCACCGACCGTCTCGTACGAGAGTTCGGTGACCCGCAGCCCCTTCCCTCGGCCCGCGGCGGCCAGCAGATCCGCAGACTTGTCGCCTGCGACCGAAACGACCAACAGATTCAAGGTGTCCCCCATCGAATTGGAGGATAGCGGCACGTTGCTCGCGGGCGCGCCATTGAAACGCCTTCCATCCCACGAAACCTCCGAACGTGAGTACGAAGCCTACGCGAGTACGTCGACCTCCCCGACTGGGTGCGCGCAGGCTCAAGGCCAAGATCGACGCCGATTCGTTCATTGGCGTGCTCTCGATTACCAGTACAAATGCTTGAATCGGCCGCTCTTGCTGAGTGGAATCGGTCGTGGTCATCGCGACGGCGTGCCTCCGCGATTCTGCGCTGGTCGACTTCAATATTTCATGAGCGCAAACATGAGCGGTAGGCTAAATGCAGTTGTCGACTTCGAAATGGAGCGATGCCTTTGACCCACAGTCGGGGCCAGACGGAACCCGTTTATGCGTATCGCCATCTTGTCTAGGAACCCCAAGCTGTACAGCACGCGGCGCCTCAAGGAGGCGGCGCAGGCGCGGGGCCACGAGGCCCGGGTTCTCAACACCCTCGCCTGCTCGATCGAAGTCGCACACGGATCTCCACGCCTCTACTACAAGAATAAGAAGCTCTCGAGCTATGACGCAGTCATTCCTCGCATCGGCGCCTCGGTCACTTTCTTCGGCACCGCCGTTTTGCGCCAGTTCGAACAAATGGGCGTTTTTTGCGTCAACCCGTCCCACGCCATCTCGGTCTCGCGAGACAAGCTACGTGCTCTCCAGGTTCTCAGTCGCCACAAGATTGGGATTCCCACAACAATGTTCGTCAGACACGTATCTGAGATTTTGCCCGGCATCGAACGAATGGGCGGCCCACCAGTCGTTGTCAAACTCCTTGAGGGGACCCAGGGGATCGGGGTGATCCTGGCCGACTCCACAAAAGTCGCCGAGGCGATCATCGAGACATTGGCCGGGCCGGCCAAGATGAGCGTCCTTCTCCAACAGTTCGTCTCAGAGAGCAAGGGCAAGGACATCCGGGCGTTTGTTGTGGGTGGCCGTGTCGTCGCTGCTATGCGCCGCACTGCGGAAGGGGATGAATTTCGGAGCAACATCCACCGCGGCGGTTCGGCCGAAGTCGTCGAACTCGATGAGGAGTATCAGCGAACCGCCGTGCATGCCGCGCAAATCATGGGCTTGCGTGTCGCCGGTGTAGATCTCTTGGAAGGCAAAGACGGGCCCATCCTGATGGAAGTCAACTCCTCGCCCGGCCTCGAGGGAATTGAAGCAGCCACCGGTGTCGATGTTGCCGGCGAAATCATCGCGCTCATCGAGGATGAAGTCCTGTTTCCAGAGATTGACCTCCGGCAGAGACTGACTCTCCAGAGTGGGTACGGCGTTATCGAAGTGCCCGTGGATGAACGCTCTGAGCTCTGCGGGAAGACGATTCGAGACAGTCAACTTCGCGAGCGCGATGTCCTGGTTCTGACAATCCAACGCGAAAGCGTGACGATTCCCAATCCTCGAGTTGACCGCGAAATACTTGCGGGTGATGTATTGCTCTGCTTTGGGAAGAATCTCACGCTCAAGAGCCTCGCCCCGCCGAAGGTAAAAACGAAAAAGCGCAAACGCCGTGTCGAGGTGGCCACTGCGGTTGTCGAAGAGGATCCATCCGAGACATGAGAAGAGCGACGCAGGACCCGGTTCTAATCGGCTGGACTGAGTTTATAGATCTGCCCGAATGGGGCGTTCGCAATCTACGTGCGAAGGTCGACACCGGTGCTCGCACCAGCGCGCTTCATGTTGAGAATATCGAGGAGCTTGCGAGGGGCTTCGTCCGCTTCGACGTCGTGCTGCACCGGGAAAAACGAGACCGCCGAATCCACGTCAAAACTAAGGTCATCCGCCGCGGCAGAGTTCGTTCGAGCACCGGACAGCAGACGGAACGGATCTTCGTAGAAACCACTCTCACGATCGGACCGGTGACGAAGCGAATCGAAGTGAGTCTGGTAGACCGAGAGAAGATGATTCACCGAATGTTGCTCGGCCGGGAAGCGCTCAAGGGGCCGATTGTCATCGACGTTGACCGCCGAATGGTTTTGAAAAAGAACTCGAAAATGAAGAGCAACAAGAAGCGCTCGCCGGTTCGAAAAAAGTGAGCGAAGACTCGCTCGTCATTGCCGGGAACGAAATTCCCCCCGGAACTCGACAAAGAATCGAGATTCCAGTGGGACGTCGCGTAACCGGAGCCGAGATCTCCCTTCCGATTGAGGTTGTGAACGGGAAACGGCCAGGCCCACGGCTTTTCGTGTGTGCAGCCGTTCATGGGGATGAAATCAACGGCGTCGAAATCATCCGTCGCGTTCTTCGTCGCAAGCTTCTTCCGCAGCTCAAAGGAACGCTCATCGCTGTTCCCGTTGTCAACCTATTTGGATTCATCGCGCTCTCGCGGTACTTGCCGGACCGAAGAGACCTGAACCGCTCATTTCCGGGTTCCCCAACAGGGTCACTGGCAGCGCGCCTAGCGCGCACGTTTTTGACTGAAGTCGTCGACAATTCGACGCATGGGATTGATTTGCACACCGCGGCGGTTCACCGCTCGAATCTGCCGCAAATCCGCGCTTGCCTAGATCACGACGAAACTTCTCGCCTTGCCCACTCCTTCGGCGTTCCGGTGCTGATCGACGCGAACACTCGCGATGGTTCCCTTCGCCAAGAAGTGTTCGAGCGGAAAATCCCGATGCTCCTGTATGAAGGAGGTGAAGCACTTCGTTTTGACGAGCGAGCCATCAAAGCGGGTGAACGCGGTGTGCTCTCGACCATGCGGGCGCTCGAAATGCTTCCGCCGCAACGGAAACAGCGGCCAGCCACAGACCCGTATGTCGCACGTTCAAGCTATTGGGCACGCGCCCCAGAGTCAGGAATCCTTCGCGAACGGGCCAAGCTCGGCGCGCTGGTCGAAGCAAATCAGAAGCTCGGGACGATCGCGGACCCATTTGGAGCCGACGAGGTGACCGTTCTCGCCACGAAACCGGGGGTCGTGATCGGTCGTACAGAGTTGCCTCTCGTAAATGAAGGCGATGCGCTATTTCATGTCGCCACCTTCGCCCGTCCGGAGGACGTCTCGGCATCAGTAGAGGACTTCCAAGATGAGCTCGAACTGCTCAGCTAGCCGGCTGCGCCGGTTGTATCGGCGAACACGATGAGCGAGGGCCCTGAGTCGCCAGTTCTCTCTAGCCGCATAGAAGCGCGCGATGGTCTGGGATGCGCTGAACAGTTCCTCGACCTTTCTCGCACGCGCGATTCATCATTCACGTGGTATTTCGCGTACCGTCTCTAGTCTGCGCGCTCCTCGCCACCCTCAGTCGTCTCAGGTGGTAGCGGATCCACCATCGAGGTCGTCGAACTCACGATCAGCGCATCGGAGAACGCAATCCGGTCTTCCTCATCGGGCCGCTCGCGCTTTGGCATGCGCTGCACCACGTAGAGCACAAGCATCGCGTGAATCGTCGCTGTAAACAGGAACAAGCTCCAAGCGCCGAAATACAAAATCAGCGCAGACGCCAGAATCGGCCCCACAACAGCGCCCGTCGCAAAAACCAGAAGCAGCCCACTCGCTGCCTCCACATATCCTTCGGGCGCCACGAAATCATTCGTATGCGCAACGCTCACGGCATAGAGCGGGAACGCAAACACGCCGTAGAGCAAGGCGCCGCCGAGCACGAAGCCCGGCTCATTCAACGTAAGCCACGCCAGCGCGAGCCCCGCCACAAAAGCGCCGCCCGCCGCCATCTGAATCACAAGCCGGCGATCCACCCGATCCGAGAGCCGCCCGAGCGGCCACTGCCCCAGTGCCCCGCCAATCACAGTCACGCTCATGAACACCGCCACCTCATCCCCTGCCCCGCCATTCGATTGCACAAAGAGTGGCGCCAATGACCAGAACGAGCCGTTCGTTAGGCCAACGGCAAGACATCCGATCACGCCAGCCGGTGAAGTTCGGTAGAGACTGCGTGGATCGAAACGAGTCGCCTCGATCGGCTCGGGCACCGACGCCCGCGTGAGCACCAACGGCACCGCAGATAGCGAGATCAGGATCGACGCCACCGAGAAGAGCGGAAAATTCTTCGGAGAGGCCGTGGTGAGCATCAATTGGCCGAGCGTGATCACCGTCAGGTTGATGATCGTGTACAGGGAGAAGACGAAGCCGCGGTCTTCGTTCGACGATTTCTCGTTCAGCCAGCTCTCGATGATCATGTAGAGAACGGCGAAACAAGCGCCCGTGACCGCGCGCAGCACCCACCAAATGAGCGGGCTCACGACCATTGCGTGGGCAAGCACGACCGAGGACGCGATCGCCACAGCCGCGGCGAAGGCACGCACATGACCCGCGCGGGCGATAATTTGCGAGCCCCTGAGGCAACCTCCGGCGAAGCCGAGGAAATATGCAGAACCGAGCACACCGAGGGATGTGGGCGAAAAGCCTTCGAGGCCCCCACGCACGGGAAGCAGTGTGCCTTGGAGCCCGCTGCCCATGAGGAGCAGCGAGGTGCTCAGGAGGAGCGCGAAGATGGGGGCGATGATGCGGTACATAGGCTGAGAGATTGCGTCACGTGGCCGGGCTGTGCGTGCGCTTGTCCTTACATCCATCAGATGGGGGGTGGCATTCCGAGCGACGGGACAATGGACGAGAGGCGCGCGCAGGGCAAGGGGGTGCTCTCCGGAGCCGTCTTTATGCGTCTAACTCAAGCGCTCGGCCATCAGTGGGTTGGCTTCGGTGGCCGGGTCGGTCTGGATCTAGACGAGAGTAAGTGGACTTCCCCCGTTTTCGCAGCGACTCACAGGGCAAGTTTTGAGACATGTTCAAAAGCCGGCAGACATGCGCGTCAAGATGGGCTCCGTATACGTCTCCTATTCAGCAAGCGACCATCACGTTACACGCGTGATGGCCACGCAATTTCCCAACCGGCTAAGGGCCGAGACTTAACGTGTGCGACTTAAGCCGCTCAAGCCTGGCCCAAAAC
Organism: Myxococcota bacterium; assembly: GCA_045106235.1. Lineage (GTDB taxonomy): Bacteria > Myxococcota_A > UBA9160 > UBA9160 > UBA4427 > UBA4427. The sequence goes on along the minus strand of JBGCEJ010000006.1, from coordinate 38,489 downwards.
AGGAAGAAACCGAGTTGAGGTCAACGATTGGTCAACCCGACCTAACAACAGCCCCCCCCCGAACTTCTCGTATACACGAGAAAATCCGGGGGCTTATGTGGAGCACGAGACCAGATTCGAACTGGCGACTCACACTTGCCCGATGGGCAAGCGTTCATACTCGCTGATCGCTAATCGCTCTCAGCTCCCCCTTCCGTTGGCAATGCTCTTAATCGAAAGGCTCCAACACAAAACCAACTCAAAGCTCCGGACACAAAAAAAGCCCGCTCCACTTCGTGGAACGAGCTTTTCTTGTGATGGAGCACGAGACCAGATTCGAACTGGCGACCCTCACGTTGGCAACGTGTTGCGATCGTTGAATTCATTGATGTTTACGAGGTGTACCGTGCGTAGAGGTGCGTGACGAACACTTAGGTCAACTTTAGGTCAACTCGGGAAATCGAACGTGCGTGCTCGTAGAAGGAGGATGTATACGGGCGAATACGATGCACGAAAAGGAATCTGAGATGGAAGTTTCTACAGCGCCAATACCCCTCATTCTGACAACTAAGCGCCTGGCTGCTGGACTTGCCCCCCTCCGGGTATGCGCTCGGCCAGCGCCTGCTGGATCTCCGCAACGCGCGTTCGATCGAGCGGGTATCGACCGATCGCCCAGATCGCGACACCTGCGATGACCAGCACACCGAGCCCATAGGCCCAACCCAGATTCGCGACGACCCGCTCGGAGAGCCCGCCCGGCTCGGCCCCGGCGGGCAAGTCGATCAGATCGAGCAGGATCCCGGCCAGCTGGTGACCAAGTCCTGCGGAACACTTCACCAGAAAATTCACCGAACCGAAGAAGACGCCCTCCTGACGCAAACCGGTTTCGAGTGCGCTCTCGTCGGCGATATCCGCAGCCATCGATCCCTGCGCCAGCTGCGCTCCAGTCCCGCCCAGCGCGGAAAGCAGGGAGAACACCGCCACGAGCGGCAGAAGCAGGGCCTTCGTCTGATTCTCGGGAAAGAGATCGAGCGCGCGAAGCAGCGGCGGCAGGAAGACACATACGCCAAGCGTGCAAAGGCCCGCCTGGAAGACCCGCCGCTTCTCGATACGACGCGAGAGCCAGGCCCAAAACGGAAAGCCCCCAAGCAGACCCACGAGGGTCACGACCATGACGATTCCAGTTTCCTCACTCGAGAAACCCCAGAAGAACGTGTTCATGTGAAGCACCAGGGTCTGGCGTAGGCCGAGACCCCCCGCAGCGATCACGCCGCCGATCGCGAACCAACGAAACGAGGACTGGCTGAATGCAGCACGAAGCTCACCGAAGACACGGGCCGGCCGGAAGGTCTCCGGCTCGCCTGTCACCGGAATCGACCGGGCCTGGGCGAGTGTCCCCGCCGCCGAACCCATCTGCGCGACAACGATCAACATCGCCATAGTGAAGGCGAACGGCGCATAGGGATCGGGATTCATGTGGCCGATCGGGAAAGCCTCACTGGACCGAAAGAAGCCGAAGAACGCCACCGCGGCGGAACCGATCCAGCCGATCGCTCCGAAGCTCATCCGCGTGGCCACAATCCAAGTACGACCGACGTAGTCCTGCGAGAGTTCCGCCCCCAGACTCATGTAGGGCACAGCGAAGAGTGTTAGGCAGGTCCGCGCCAGGACCGAGAACCCTGTCAGCCAAAGAAAGAGTCCCAGTTCTCCGAGACCTTCGGGCGGAACGAAGAGCAGGTAGAAGAAGACGGCCAAAGGCAGCGGCCCGGCGAACATGTAGGGATGGCGGCGGCCCAGCCGGCTCCGGGTCGAGTCGCTCAGCGATCCGACTAAGGGGTCGCTCAATGCGTCGAAGACGAGGGCGATGAAGACGGCCCCGCCGGCAAGCGTTGCCGAGATCCCCAGAACCTGGGAGTAGTAGAAGAAGACCAAGGTCTCGAAGGAGAAATGGACGACGGCGTCGCCCAGCTGGCCGACGCCGTAGCCGAGCTTGACGCTACGCGAGAGGCTGTCCTCGTCGTTCTCGTTTACCACCCGTCCACTCCCGCTTGCCCAGTCACAGAATGTGAATATCAATCTTTACAGATATGATTAAGTATGTAAACTCTCTTGAATGTCAGCGTCACTCAGAGATCCATATTCGCCCCCCGGTCCCGGCCATGAAGCCAATCCCCGATCCGTGCGGATCTTCGATGCCGCCAGCCGGTGCTTCTCGGAGAAGGGCTTCCAGGCCACGACAATCATCGACATCGCGGATGCCGCAGGCGTGTCGCGGCCGCTGGTGTACAAGTATTTCGGCGACAAGGACGGACTGATCGACTCGGTGCTTCGCACCATCTTCGCAGAGTGGGAGAGCCTGAACGCGATTCCGCACCTAACGTCCGGCGAGCACCCCGAGAGAACGGCCGCAGAGGATCTGCGGGCCAAGTTTGAGGACGCCATCGAGTTCGTTCGTGAGCGGCCGATCTTTCGAACGATCCTCCAGCAGGATCCCCAGATCGTGATCCGTGGCCATCTCGAGGACCTGAGACAATGTCGCCGCGTCTCGACCGAGTCCACGCGCATGATCCTGCTTGCGGGCATCGAGAGCGGCGAGTTCAGACAGGACCTCGACGAGCAAGCAACGACGGCGAGCGTGGAGATGATCCTCTTCGGGCTGCTCGAGCGCACGCTCGGCTTACGCCCCGAGCTCTCGCTCGACCCGTCGCTCGTCCGCGCGACGCTCGAGCTGTTACTCGAAGGACTTCGGTCGAAGGAAAGTGCGTCATGAAAGAGCTCAAGGGGATGGTCGCGATCGTCACGGGCGCCAGCCGCGGGATCGGCTCGGCCATTGCGCAGAGGTTCGCCGCCGAAGGCGCGAAGGTCGCCGTCACGGCCCGAACCCTTCGCGAAGCCGACTCACAGATCGAGGGCTCACTTCACGAAACCGTCGAAGCAATTCGTGCGCGAGGCGGGATCGCGGAAGCCTTCGTTGCCGACCTGGCCGACCCCGACGCAAGTCGCGCATCGCTCGTCGCGGACGTCGAGCGGTCCCTCGGCCCCGTCGACATTCTGGTGAACAACGCGGCGGCTAACTTTTATCAACCACTCGAAGCAATATCCGCCAAGCGGTTCGGAATCGCGATCGAGGTAAACCTCCACGCGCCCCTCCAGCTGGCGCAGGCCGTCGTCCCGCGGATGCGCGAGCGCGGCACCGGATGGATTCTCAACATCTCGTCGGCGACGGCGGAAATGCCGCGACGACACCCGCGAACAGGCACTTCGGGCCCCCTCCTCTATGTCGCCACGAAAGCGGCCCTCGAGCGTGCAACGGCCGCGCTTGCTGAGGAACTCCACCCCGCCGGCATCGCGGTCAATTCACTCGCGCCCCAAGCCGGAGTACGAACCGCGGCCGCCGAGCAGTACTACCAACTCCCCGAAGAAAGCGTCGAGCCCGTCGAGACGATGGCTGAAGCTGCGCTGCTCCTCTGCTGCGGAGAGCCCCAAGAGGTAACCGGGCGGATCGAACGGAGTCTCGAGCTGCTCGTTGCCACCGGCTCGCCGGTCCGTCACCTCGACGGTTGCGCGCTGCTCGAAGGCTGGCAGCCAGCCGACATTCCACCCGCTCGTCTAGCCCGCGCCGACGCGTCGCAGGACGAATCCGTACTGCGCGCCGACGATTGACCGCAGGAGAGCCACCTCTCATGCCCGACTACTGCATAGCCAAGAAGGAGACGACCCAAATGGAGTCCACGCCCCCCTACCAGGCATTCCTACTCACACCGGTCACTGCCGCTCTCGGGGCCGAGATCGACGAGATTGACCTCAACGCCCCCCTAACAGATGAAACACGTAGCGAATTGCGGCGCGCGCTAGGCGAACATCTCGTGCTCTTCTTTCGTGATCAATACATCGACGATGACGCCCACCTCGCACTCGCGAACTGCTTCGGCGAGCCCGAGGTCCACCCAATCCGCGGCGCCCTCGGCGACCCGAGTCGCCTGCACGACATCGTGGACACCGCGGAGAGCGAGCCCGATCGCGATGGCTGGCACACCGACGTGACGTACATGGAGCGTCCGCCCGCAGCCGCCATTCTCCGCTGCGAGCAGACTCCCGATGCGGGTGGCGACACGTTGTGGGCCAACATGCAGCTCGCCTACGACAAGCTTTCGGACGGTATGAAGGAATACATCGAGCCGCTTTCGGGGATGCATGCGACCGATGGCGGATTCATCGACTATATCGAACGACACCTGCCCGCCGAGGCAGTCGAGAAGATCATGAAGGTCGTCGGCCGCGGCTCGATCCATCCGGTCGTTCGAACCCACGCGGAGACGGGGCGCAAGTCACTGTTCGTAGACCAGTCCTACCTTTCCCAAATCAACGGAATACCGAAGGACGAGAGCCGGTTCCTGCTCGAGTTCCTGGCCAGCCGTGTGAACGACGTGAGCATCCAATGCCGAATGCAATGGACGAAAGGCGCCGTTGCAATCTGGGACGAACGCTGCACGCAGCACTCCGGCGCAGCAGATCATCGCGGCCACCCGCGCACGCTGCGCAGGTGCACGATCGCGGGTGAGCGACCGGCGTAGCCAACTCAGGAAACGGCGGCCTCAGGTCGCTCGGGGAACTCGTTCTCGATGCACTCGGCATAGAACTTCGGGTTGATAGGCAATACTAGCTCTGCTTTCCGAACCACTGATACTGGGCGTTCTGACAACAAGGCCCCCTGCGAGGCGACGTGGCCCCTTCCGGGGACGCCACCCCTGCTGCGACGGAGCTCAGACGTGGAGTGAACTACTTCAAGATAAAGCGACATTAGGCGACGTGACTACCGGTCGTCCAATTCAGAGTGGAGCGCGAAACCGAAATCCGACACGCGCGCGGCCACTCCATTAGTTCTGCGTTGACATGACAACGCCGTTCTCGCGCTCGTATTCGGCCCAGAGTTTGATCAACTCCCTCTTCTTCTCCGGAAACTTCGCCGAGAGATCTATCTCCTCCGAGGGGTCGTCCGTAAGGCGAAATAGCTGCCACAGCCCATCGCCCTTCGGCTCCGGAAGCGACAACAGTTTCCAATCACCTTGCCGAATCGCGCGGCCGCCTAGCAGCTCGAAGCCCAGCCAGTCATCAGCATCTCGCAGCGTTATCTCATCTTGGCTGATAATCGGCCACCAGGATCTTCCTTGATGTGCTGCAACGTTTCGACCGCCGGTCGAAGTCGGCTGAGTTGCCCCGGCTACCTGCAGAAGCGTCGGCGCCACATCCATCACATGCATCAGTTCGGCAGTCTCGCTTCCCGCGGTCACTCCGGGTCCAGCGACGATGAGCGGCGATCGGATGCCTCCTTCGGCCATGCTCCCCTTGAAACCTCGAAACGGCACCATGCTCGCGTGCGCCCATCCCGGACCCACCTCCGTCCATGAAAGATGTCGTCCCAAATTGGTGTACGCGTTGTCGAAGAACAGGTTAAAAAAGAACGAGTAGAGCGGGCGAGCGTTTATGTACTCGACCTGATCATTGCCCTCAGCGCCATTATCCGAGAAAAAGATCACGAGCGTGTTGTCGCGAACACCTGTTTCTTCCAAATGATCGAGTAGTCGGCCAACATGAAAATCCATGTTCTCGACAATCCCGGCATAGATCTCCATCGCCCGAGCGGATTGTTTCCTCTGCTCGATCGGTAGGGTCGTCCACGGCGCCGTGCTTGAATCGGGTACAGCCACTCCGTCGTCAATGAGACCGATTTCTTTCATCCGCTTGAGCCGCCCCGCACGCAGCTCGTCATAGCCCAGGTCGTATCGGCCACGGTATCGCTCAAGCCATCCGTCCGGCAGGCCCAGAGGCGTGTGGGGTGCCTGGTAGGAAACAAAGGCAAAGAACGGATTGCCGTCACCTCGCTGCTCGTCGATGTTCTCGATGATCGAGTCTGTGTAGGCGCGAGTGGAATAGAAATCGGGAGGGAGTTCATCCAAGAGCTCGCCGTTGCGGGTGAACTTCATTGGGTCGAGGGTCGGCAGCCAGGACACAGAAGGATCCCAGTACGTAAAAGTGCCGCCCGCGAGCATGGCCAAATCGCGCTCGAACCCTCTGGCGGCCGGCCACTGGGTTCGCTCAAAACCGAGATGCCACTTACCCGCCATGTAGGTGTGATATCCGGAATCCCGAAGCACCGTCGCGACACTGACGACGCGCTCATTCAGATAACCCTCGTAGCCCGGCTCGCTCTGCTGATTCTCCTCAGTGAGTTCCGCCATGTTCCCGAGGCCGGCAATGTGGTTGTCGACGCCGCTCATCAGCATCGCACGGGTCGGCGAGCAGGTCGGACTCACGTAGAAGTCAGTGCCTCGAAGACCCTCTTCCGAGAGCCGGTCGAGGTTGGGCGTTGCGATTTCTCCGCCGAAGCTTCCGAGATCGGAATAACCCATGTCATCGGCAACGATCAGGACAATGTTCGGACGATCGCGCCTCGGCTTCTCCGCGACTCGTTGGCTCACTTCGCCGAGAGCGTTCGGGGCCTCTGCGTGGACAACGCCAGCAAAACTACTGACTGCGCAGACTAGTCCAATGCAAAGTGGAAGACGAAGCATCGGCCCAAAAGCGACCAACTCTTTGTAGTTCGCATTCATTGAGTACTCCTCAAAGAACACGGAATTCTGCCCTTCACGACACCGCAGATCCCGCAATCCCACACGTTCATTCAGCTAGCTCCCAGCCCATATCATCTCCGGGGATCGAAATTGAGAGATCGGCCCGCCGCCATTTCGCTTCGCCCAACCCTCAGACCGCGTAAAGGGATCCGTAAAGTCCCACTGCTCGGCGAGAGTCATCCAACATTCCGCCTCGCCTGGCGAAGAGTTCCAGCCGAACTCGCGAGATTGGAACGTACTTGCCGACCTCGATGTCGATCGTCGTGACAGAGTCATGGCCAGAACACCAAATAACGCCTTTTGCGAGACGGATCACGACGATAGGCTACGCGTCAGACGTTGCACATGGGGCTCGCAACTTTCAATACTGGGCATCAGGAACAAAGCGGCCGAGCTGAACTCTGTATACGTCCTCTATCCCGGATGCGACCATCACGTTACACGCGTGAGCGCCACACGACTTTATGGACCGACAAGAGGGCGAGACTTAACATGTGCCCGGAGAGCCTTCCGACCCAACACCAGCACAGAAAGAAATCCCACTTAGGTCAAGTATCGGTCAACAACACCTAACAACAGAAAACCCCCGAACATCTCGTACACACGAGAACATTCGGGGGTAGAAGTGGAGCACGAGACCAGATTCGAACTGGCGTCTCACTTCTGTCCACGCTGCGCGCGGCCATACGTTCGTACTCGCTGCTCGCTCATCGCTCTCAGTTCCCCCTTCCGTTGGCATGCTCTTAATCGAGAGGGTCCAACCCAAAAACCGATTCCAAGCCCCAATACGAAAAAATCCCGCCCCTCTTCGAGGGACAGGATTCTTTCGTAGATGGAGCACGAGACCAGATTCGAACTGGCGACCCTCACGTTGGCAACGTGTTTCAATCCTTGAATTCATTGATGTTTACGAGGTTTACCGTGCGTAGAGGTGCGTGACGAACACTTAGGTCAACTTTAGGTCAACTCGTAGATCGCCCGTCCAGATTGACGATCAGAACCTTCCGATCATGCAGGTCGTCGGCACTGCTCAGCCCCATTCTATTATTCGACACAGCGAAAGGAGTTTCCTAAAGCCCCCTTCGCCATCACCGACTAGCCGCACATCCTTCAGGCTGTTAGCACGCCGCGCTCCAAGCATTCACCTCTCGCACAGGATGTTTCAGACCGGCGGGCGCGCCGGCGTGCTCGATCAATCGTACATCGAGGAGCGTCGCCAAAGTCGACCACTGAGGCCTTGCTTTTTCGCCGGGTGCTCGACCGGGGTCGTCGCACCTTGCAGAAGCTTGATTCCTTCCGGCGGAAGAAACTTGGCCACGTGATCTGCCGCTTCCGATTCCAGCGCAGAAAACTTCGTTTTCAAATCATTGAAACACTGCACACGGTACGGTGCGGTCGGAACGCACCAGCCGGCGCCTTGACCGGAGTAGCGAACGTCCTTTTCGCCAGCGACGAAGGACTGAGCATTAGCTTCGAGATAAGGAAAGTAGTCACTCGCTGCCATTTCGAAAAAGAACCCGAGGTCCTCAGGCACGAACGAGTTGGGCGGAGTGTCCTCGAGGTCAGACGGTCTCGCCTGCCAGAGTCGCGTCACCCAATGGGTAACCTGAGGAGCGTGTTCGCGCATCAATGCGCCGGCCGTCGGATCGCAGAAGAAGTGCCTGAAAAATGGAGCGAATAATCCGAAATCGGCTTCACAGGGCCGCTCTCCAAAGAGATAGGGCCGGCGGGAGAAGACGATCTCCAATTCGCGCAGGGAGTCCATGTAAAGGGCTTCGATGGCGGGGGCAGTTTCTTTCGTGACCCCGTCCTTCTTCAAATAGACGGTCCGTTGGCGCCGCAGAATGAACCGCTGGCGGAGAAAGAGTGGCTGACGGGAGTCCCTCAAAAGCGTGCGGGCAATCTGCCTACTCATCAGCTTTGCGTCTTCCTCGAATGCCCATCTGTAATACAGAGCAGGACGCCAGTACCATTCGTCGAACAGATCCTCGAGCAGGAAGCTGCAGAAAGCCGTAGCGGGATCCTCGGGCCGGATGCGAGGGCCCACGTCCGCGCGCTCGAAGTGGTCCATGATCAACGTCGAGTCGGTGAGCCAGGTCCCATCTGGCGCTTCAATGCTCGGCATCTGCATGATGCCCGTCGCCTTCCCGCAGGCGCGAAAGTCGGCCTGGTCCATCTCTACAAAACGAAAGGGCAGACCTTTCGACTGCAGATAGGCCTCGATCTTACCCGTGAAGAGCGAACATTTCAGGCCATGAAGAACGTACTCTCCGTCTTTGGAACTTGAACTCATTGCTTCCGAACTCCCTACTCTCGTGTCAACTAACGGCAAGCGACCTCGTCACCTTCAGCGCGTGCCGCGAAAATGCAAATGAAGTGGATCAGCTCACACCAGCAGTCGCATTCCTCGGCTCAAGAAGAATGACCGGGATAGAGCGGAGACCGCGTGTGCGTTCCTCGTATTCTGCAAAGCTCGGATCCTGCTCCACGATCTCGCTCCAGACTCTGTCCCGTTCGTCCCCGCCCAATTCACGTGCACGGACGGGAATGGTTCGACCCGCGAACTCGATCGTGACATCAGGCTGGGCCATCAGGTTCAGATACCAGACGGGGTGCTTCGGCTCTCCGGCCCACGACGCGGCCACCGCCCAGCTGTCGCCCCGGTCGAGGCACACAAGACCATTGGTGCGAGGCTGGCCACTCTTTCGTCCTCGCGTGAGCAAAAGCAATACGGGAGAATTCCCAAAACGACCGAGGATACGGCCCTTCGACTTGCGGTAGATCCACGGGTGGATTCGAAAAAAGAGCTGGGTAAGAGCGTTACGTCGGACAGCTGGCATGGGTACTACCTCCCTATCATGTGAGAGCGGGTTTGGTGCCGTCTTCGGCGAACAAAATCGAAGGTCGCGAGCACAGCGAGCACGACAACGCCGCCCGCTGCAGCGAGTGCAGGAAGGTTTCTACTTATGAGTTCCTTCCGGACGTTGATTCCGATTTGCGCTTGGATATCAAAGTCCTTAGGCAACGCGACGATGCCGGCCGAAGCCGCATAGCGTTCGTATTCCGCAAGCATTTCCTTGTACAGATCGGGACGTTCCGCAGACAAATCTCGAGACTCCGAAGGGTCGGTCTGCAGATCGTATAATCGCCACTCGGCGTCACCGTGAGGCAGCGTGTTGCGAGTCAACTTGTACCGCCCGTGAAAGAGCGCCGAGTTGCCGGCCACCTCGAGTCCGACGGGCTCGTCTGCACCGAGAACTTCCATGACGTCGCCCGTCAATACGGGTACGAGGCTTCGCCCATCCATCTCAGTCGTCGCTGGAAGCCCGGCCAGATCCGAAATAGTCGGAGCCAGGTCGGTCACGAACGTCCTGGCACCGTGAAAGCCCTCATGCTTCGGGATTCCCGGACCAAACATGATCATCGGCACTCGGGTGCCGCCCTCGCTCGCATACATTTTGAACAGCGAGCCGGGAACGGCCGCGGCGCTCGCCCATTCCGGGCCGATGGCGCCCATGCTGCCTCGCTCTCCCATTCGCTCCACGTCAGTGTGGTATCCGTTTTGGCTCATCCAGAGCCTGAAGAACGAATCGCTCGTGGGATCGTTGAACTCCGGTCCGTTATCCGAGGTGACGATGAAGACCGTGTTGCTTAGGTCACCCGTCGACTCGAGATAGGAAACGAGTTCCCCGACGTAGTGATCCATGGCTTCCAACATTCCAGCGTTGACCATCATGCTTCGCTCGTAGTGGGCCTTCTCTTGGGTCGAGAGGGAATCCCACGTACGCAGGGACGAATGCATCTCGGGGCGCGGCGCGTCTTCCGGTGCGAGACCGAGCGCTTTGGCACGTTCGAATCGTCGTTCGAGTGTCGCCTCCCAACCATCCTGGTAGACGCCCTCGTAGCGGTCGGTGAATTCGCGCGGTGCCTGGACGGGAATATGAATCGCCTGGAACGCGACATACGCAAAGAAGGGACGCGTTCGATCTCTCCCTTCGAGGTACTCTCGCATCTTCTCGACAAGGAAACGCGAAGAGTAAAAATCTGCGGGCAGCCTTGCCGGTTGTCCATCCTCGTACCAAGGCGCTTCCTCGTACAACGGAAGGAATGTTTTCTGCTCCCAGTTGTCGGCTCCAGATGCAGCCAGCGTGAAAGAGCGATCGAAACCGTGTGAGTCAGGAAGATGGTTCTCCCTGTCTCCCAGATGCCACTTGCCGGTCATGAAAGTCTCGTAGCCGGCATCCTTCAGCCGGTCTGCAATCGTCTTGACGCCGGGCTGAAGATGCAGGGCATAGGCTGGGGATCCCTCCTGCTCTTTCGTCAACACTTCCGGGATCGTCCCCACTCCTGTTCTGTGGCTGTCGAGACCCGTGATCAGCATCGCGCGGGAAGTGGCGCAAAGGGGCGACGTATGAAAGTTGCTGAAGCGGACACCCTCCTCGGCCAGACGATCGATTGTGGGCGTCCTCGCCTCACCGCCGTAGCCACCAAAGTCCATGAACCCGGCATCATCGACGAGCAGCACCACAAAATTCGGACGCGCGAGTGACGCCGTCGGCAACATGAGCATCAGTGCTGCGATTGCTATCTGTCGAAATCGAAGCATCAACGCGCCTTTCCGAGCCCAGAATCAGTGCGAATCATTGAGCCCTAGCGCTCCCGAGATGAACGCCCAGAGTTGATTCGCTGCGTAGCTTGCTTCCGGGGCCTTCTCCTGCGAGAAGGCTTGAGTCGTGGTCTGTCGAAGAGCGCCAATGATCGCCGCGGCCGCGATCGCCGTGTCGATCGATTCGGGAATCTCTCCGGACTGCTGACCGACTTCGATATTCAGCTGAGCAAAGCCGATCAGTTCGTCATGCCGCCTTGCTTCGACCTCCACGACCTCGACTGTCTTTCCCATCTTGCCGAAGACGATCCGCGCGATCGGCTCTTCATAGAGAAACGCCACCCATGCCCGGAACCTCTGAAGCTCGCGATCGGCCCACGGGGCGTTCGCGTCGACGTCCATCTGCAAGACGGCGAACACACGGTCGTAGAAGTCATCGATGACCGCGGCAAGAATGCCCGCCTTGGAGCCGAAGTGGTGGTATGCGAGGCCGCTCGAGACGCCGGCACGCTGCGCGAGTTGGCTCATTTCGAAGTCGCCATTCCCGTCGATCAGGGCATCTCTTGCAGCTTCGACCAGTCTGGCTCGCGTCGCGGCCCTCTTGCTTTCGCGCGGCTTGGAATCGGCAGGCATGTTTGTGGGCACGCGGTTACTCAAGAGGTGCTCGCTACTACAGGCACAACCTTCTGGAGAGCCTGAAGTGACTGAGCGCCCACGCCCGGAGCCATGTCGCGTGAACCTGGAATCACCCTGACGTAGTCGATGCCCGTATCGCGAATCTCTTCGAAACGCTTGATCGCCTCGTCGAGAGGACCTGCGATACCGAACCGATGAATGAATTCAGCATCCAACGCCTGTGCGTGAGCACCCGCTGCGACGGCATGATTATCCATGTCGTAGTCGGTGCGAAGGTGTTCCGCCGCTGCGCGAGTGCCCTCCGGAAGCGACTGAATGTCCATTCCCTTGAACCCAGAGAAGTGGGCGAAGACGGAGAGGCCGCCGCGAATTGCCTCTCGAGCAACCTCGGGGTCGGGGTTGATGACGCAATTGATATATGCGCCAAAGCGCAGCGAGCTTGGGTCCCGGCCGGCGGCCGCGGCACAGTTCCGTGCACGCTCGATGCACTCGCCCAGGCGCTCTGTGTCGGCTCCAACCGCGAAACTGATCTGATCAGCCTGGCGCGCGGCAATGTCGATCACTTTCGGTCCCGTTGCGGCAACCTCGATGGGGACGTGCGGAACTTCGCACTGGTCCAACCATTCGATGCGACTCGGTTTCCCGTCGCGATCGACCTCTTCGCCGTCCAGATAGGAACGCAAGCGTTCTACGTAGAGTTCAAAGTCTGCAGGAGACGCGGGGCTCCGTCCGATCTTGGCCATCGACGAATCGCCGCGCCCGATACCTATCACGGCTCGCCCTCCGCTCGCAAGCTGGAGCCCAAGAGCGGCGGAAGCCGTCACCGCGGCGTCGCGACTAACGGGGTTCGTGACGCCCGTTCCGATTTCGATGGAATCCGTCGCCGAAGCGACAAGCATGAGCTGCCCCCAAACTTCGGGAGTCAGGCACTGCGTGTCGGCATAGACGATACTCCCGAATCCCATTTCCTCGGCGCTTGCGGCCATCTTCGCCGTTCCCGTCGGACTCGGAAAAGCCAGTAGACCTAAGTCCATTTCATTTCTCCTTTGCGCCCTGCTCCCGGCAACCCACCCGGATTCATTCGGTTCGGACCGCCGCCGGATCTCTCTTTTGCACGGCGTTGGCTCTCTACCAATCCAGTGCTCATCTTCGAGATTCCTCGGCGATAAGGGCCATCATTGCATGGGCAGTTTCATGGCCCGAGTTCTGATTCTGCCCGGTTACGAATCGCCGCTCGTCATCGACCGATACATGTGTGGCAAACAAATCCCGGAAGGCCGTCGCGCTTTCATAGAACACACCGACTCTTCGAAGCTCTGTCTCTGGGTGTTGCGGCGTCACGTCGATGCCAAGCTCGTGGACCTGCTTGTCGGTCACGCCCGTCATCCTTCGACCCGCAATCAGAGGCTTCCCATCACGGTCCTTCGCTCGAATGAACCCCAGTGCGCCATGACAAACGGACCCGAACACCGGAGTATCAGCGTAGTAGGCCTCGCTCATCTTCTTGCCGAGGACGTCGGAGAAACCGAGATCGTAAGCTGCCCCCCAGCCTCCGGATACAAAGATGGCGTCGTACTCGGTGAAGTCGACATCGTCGATCCTCAGCGAGTTTTTGGCCTTGCCCTGTAGGACAGGATCTTCGAGATAGCGCTTGTCTTCTGGTGATCGAATCACGAAGTTCAGCGTCTTGGGATCGACCGGGACCAGACCGCCTTTGATACTCGCGACGTCGACCTCCATGCCCGCATCCATGAAGCCGTAGTACGGATGCGTCATTTCCGAGGCGGCGACGCCGGTCGGCGGGCCGTCGGTCTTCCCCGGTGCATTCAAGACGCCGTGATTCGTCGCGATGATCAGAGCGCGCTTCCCTGGAAGCCGATAGGTCTCTCCTTCGTAGCTCGGGTGAAGCCCCATCCAATGAACGATCTTGGGCAGCAAAAAACGCAGTCCAACGATTCCAAGTACGATCGTGCCAAACAACATCAGCAGTTGTGAGTTCATCGCATCCTTCTCCCTGCGCGCGAACTTTCAGTGGTCATACACGCTCCTTCACGCCGGCATTCTTCATGCGCCATAACAGGAGGTCGAGTCGGTCCTGCCCGAAAAAGGGCTCACCTTCGAACACCATCGTTGGCACTCCCCAATGGCCCGCAGCCTCGAGAGCGTCTTGATTCCGCTCGATTGAATCGATGAAGTGCTGCGGGTTCTTCTCGATCTGCCCGTCGAGCTCCGCGAGGTCGAGGCCCGCGCGGGCGGTCGCCTCTTCCAGATGAGTGCCTTCATTCCAACCCGCAACGCTGCCGTCCCAAATGGTCTTCGAAACCTCGTCGACGAAAGCCAACCCCCGCCCGCTCTCAGTGGCAGCGACACCGAGCCGAGTCAGCCGATGGATAGAGGGCTGCTCGCGCGGGTAGCTCCGGTCGCGGTTCATCACGACGGGGTCAGGACGAGGCCAACGGATAGGAATGCCTTGATAGGCGCCCAGACGCTCGATGTCTTTCATCAGATACGGCGGCCACAGGGGATTTACCTTCTGAAAGAATTCAGGTGTCCGCACCGCGATGGGCAACACCGGGCGCACTCTAATCTCGACGGCGTATCGCGCCTCGAGGTCAATCAGACGGCCAGTCGCGAGGTACGAATAGGGGCTTCGGAACGACCAGAAGACGTCGATCGACGGAGAACTGTGCACGCTGACTCCCTTCCTTGAGCGGTCCGAGGGACCCGATCGCACGCCGAGCGCACCCCCCGCCTTGGAACCATGGATAACAGAAATTGAATTGAGGTCAATTCATTTATGATCTAGGGTGATCAGACACCGCCCGTACAGCCCAGGAGCCAGCATGGCCGCCTACAGCAGCACCGATTTTCTGATGCTCGACCAAACTCAATTCAGCGAGGAAGAGCGCTTGATCCGCGACAGCGCCCGGGAATGGGTCTCCAAGGAGTTCATGCCGCGCGTCCAGGAGCATGTGCGGCTGGACGGATCGTTTCCAATGGAGCTGGTGCCTCAAATGGCCGAACTCGGAATGTTCGGCTCGAACCTCGAGGGCTATGGCTGCGCCGGCATGAACAACGTGGCTTACGGCCTAATGATGCAGGAACTCGAGCGCGGCGACTCGGGTCTTCGCTCGTTCGCCTCGGTGCAGGGTTCGCTCTGCATGTTCCCGATCCGAACTTACGGGAGCGAAGAGCAGCGCGAACAGTGGCTTCCCGGCATGGCAGAAGGTCGCACGATTGGCTGCTTCGGACTAACAGAGCCGGACTTCGGAAGCTTCGTCACCGGGATGCGCACGCGCGCAGAACGCCGCGGCGACGGCTGGGTGCTCAACGGTACCAAGCGCTGGATCACGAACGGTAGCGTCGCGCAGCTTGCGATCATCTGGGCCAACACGGACGAAGGCATCCGCGGTTTCGTCGTCGAAACCGATCGACCCGGCTTCGAGGCGCGCGACATCAAGGGAAAATTTTCGCTTCGCGGCTCGGTGACTTCAGAACTCTTTCTTCAGGACGTGGAAATCCCCGACGCGAATCGCCTCCCCGGCGCGAGGGGCGTCGGCGCCCCGCTCTCTTGTTTGAATCAGGCACGTTTCGGCATCGCCGCGGGCGTACTGGGTGCGGCAATGGCCTGTTACGACGAAGCGCTCGGGTACGTGAAGGAACGAGTTGTCCAGGGCGGCGTGCTCGCCGGCAAGCAGCTCACGCAACAGAAGCTCGTCAACATGCTCACCGAAATCACAAAAGGCCAGTTGCTGGCACTCCAGGTCGGACGACTGAAAGACGACGGAAAGCTCCACCACACGATGGTCTCGATGATCAAGCGCAACAACGTT
Source organism: Myxococcota bacterium (assembly GCA_045106235.1). Classification (GTDB taxonomy): domain Bacteria; phylum Myxococcota_A; class UBA9160; order UBA9160; family UBA4427; genus UBA4427. The sequence goes on along the minus strand of JBGCEJ010000006.1, from coordinate 22,803 downwards.
GACATCGCTTTGCAGGTGGCACGCGAGGCGCGCGACCTGCTCGGCGCGAACGGGATCGTCGACGACTACCAAGCCATGCGCCACATGGTGAACCTTGAGACCGTGCGTACCTACGAGGGGACACACGATGTGCACACACTGATTCTCGGCGAACACATCACGGGGCAGCGGGCCATTTAGCTCGCGTTCTCAAAGTGGACTTTCGCCGGCTCCGTAGACATGCAGAGGGCGAGTCTTGAGGTCATTCCGCAAGCCTCTGAATTAGGGCCGCCACGGCGGACTCTGAATACGTCTTCGTGCTCGACGCGACCATCACGTTACACACGTGATGGTCACGCGGTTTTCCAGGCCGTCCGCAGCGTAAGAGCAATCGTGTTCGACATGAACAACTCAAACATCGATGAAGCTGGAAGACTCCCGTTTAGGTCAACGTTTTGTCAACAAGACCTAACAACAAAAAGGCCCCCGAAGATTCTCGTATACACGAGAAAATCCGGGGGCTTATATGGAGCACGAGACCAGATTCGAACTGGCGACCCTCACGTTGGCAACGTGATGCTCTACCAGCTGAGCTACTCGTGCAAAATCAAATTTTTGCCGCGTCCGTGCCGGAGCACATCCGCCTATGTCTTCACCTCGAAGACCTTGCCGAAACCGGGTCAGGTCTTCTCCGAGCGGCGTCTGGTGTTACCGCTGCGGGATCCAGTTTGTAAGCGAGTCGGCTCCCGGAGTCAAGATCCGAACCGGCAACGAACCCTATATTTCCGCAGACTTGCGTCCCTTCTCGCGAATCCGCCCTACCCCATCACTTCTTCCGAGAATGCCCCGGCGCCCCAAGGGGAATCCCGATCGCCGAAGGCGATCCCCCCACCCCTGAATCCACAGCGGAAGGGTGAGGTTCGGGGCGGGTCTGGGGCAAATAAAGCGCAGCCGTAGGCGAGCCATTGCCCCTGATCCGGACCGGGCCGAACCCGTCGGCCGTGCGCCCTAAAGCTTCGTGATTTTCTCCCGGTCGTCCCGAACATCCTTCGTCGCGTTCCGCGTATCGAACACCCGCGGCCCAACGGAAACAACCCGCTGATAATCCACATCCGGATGATCCGTCAGCACAACAACCAGGTCGGAAGTCTTCAGAACTTCGTCCGTGAGATCGACGCTCTTCATGCGCTCGCCCGCCAACTCACACTCCGCAACAAAAGGATCGTGGTAACGAATGACGCCGCCGCGATCGACGAGGCTCTTGATGACGTCGGAGGCCGGGGATTCGCGCATGTCGTCGACGCCGGGCTTGTAGGCCACGCCCAAAATCAGAATCTGCGAGCCGTTCACGGCCAGGCGATCTTCGTTGAGCATTTCGGCGATGCGGTCGACGACGTGATCGGGCATGCCGGAGTTCACTTCCGTGGCGAGCTCGATGAAGCGCGCGGGGAAGTTGAGCGACTTCATCTTCCACGAGAGGTACGCGGGGTCGACGGGGATGCAGTGACCGCCCAACCCCGGACCGGGCGTGAACTTCATGAAGCCGTAGGGCTTAGTGGCCGCGGCGTCGATGACTTCCCAGACGTCCAGCCCGAGCTTCTCACACATCAAAGCGATCTCGTTAGCGAGGCCGATATTAATGGCGCGGAAAGTGTTCTCGAGGAGCTTCACCATTTCGGCGGATTGCGTCGAGGTGACGGGGACCGTGGTTTCGAAGACGGTGCCGAAGACGGCGCAGGCGAGTTCGGTGCAGAGCGCGGTTTCGCCGCCGACGACCTTGGGCACGTTCTTGACCTTGAACTTGACGTTGCCGGGGTCGATTCGCTCGGGGGCGAAGGCGAGCGAGTAATCCTTGCCAATCGTGAGACCGGAGTCCTCGAGCATGGGGATCACGAACTCGTGGGTCGTGCCCGGGTAGGTCGTGCTGCCGAGGATGATGAGCTGGCCTTCGCGGAGATGCTTGCGGATTTCGGCGACGGCGGAGGCGATGAACGAGACATCGGGGTCGCGGGTTTTGCGAAGCGGCGTCGGGACGCAGATGTTGATGACGTCCATGTCCGCGAGCTTGTCGAACTCGGTGGTGGCGTCGAGCTTGTTGGCTTTGGTGAGCTTATCGACTTCCGAGGATTCGACGTCGCCGATATAGGAGCGGCCCTCTTGGATGGCGCTGACCTTCTTGCCATCGACATCGAAGCCGGTGACGCGGAAGCCCGTGTTACCAAGTTCCACGGCGAGGGGAAGGCCGACGTAGCCGAGGCCGATGACCCCGATGCGGGCTTCGCGGGCGTCGATCATGCCCTTCAGGTTTTGGAGTTTGCTCATTGTTCTGATCCTTTTGAACAATCCGCGGCTCTGGCCTTACGGCAGATAAGCGGAAGAAACGATGCGTCAAAAATGCAGCGACGGCGGAGGCCGAGGGGGAAAGAGCTTGTTAAGCCTCTGCACCCCAGCCGAAATAGTCGCGAAAGTAGAGATACCCCGACCACAGAGTGAGTGCCGTGGCGATGGCGAGAAGTGTCATGCCGATCTCGTGGGCGGGGAGACCGAGGGTTTCGTAGTGGAACAGGAGCGCGCTGACAGCGACGCTCTGGGCGATGGCTTTGAGTTTGCCGGGGCCTTCGGCGGCGACGGTGAGGCCTTGGGAGCCGGCCATACCGCGGAGGCCTGTGACCGCGAGTTCGCGGCCGATGATGACGACGACCATGGCGGCGCCCCAGATGGGGATGCGGCCGATCGAGAGGAGCATGATGAGAGCGGTGGTGACGAGCAGCTTGTCGGCAAGGGGATCGAGGAGCTTGCCGATGCGGGTGATGCCCTGCCCTCCGTCGCGGCGGGCGAGCCAGCCGTCGAGGATGTCAGTGACCGACGCAATAATGAAGGCCCAGGCCATGAAGCGGGAGCCGGAGAGGCTCTGGGCCATGGGGATAAAGAGTAGGATCGGAACGACGCCGATGCGGAGCATGGTGACGGTGTTCGGGAGGTTCCAGAAGATTTCGCGAGGCTGGCCGCTGGCGTCGAGGATCGGGCCGGGCTCGGGTGAGCTCGTCGCGGGCGCGTCGGGCGCGTCCGGCGTTTCGGCGGCTGAGGATGCTGCGCTGGATTCGTCGGGCCTTGCGGACACTTCACGTTCCCATCGTTCAGAGGTCTGCGCTGAACGAGACCCCGCATAAGGAGTGCCGGTTCGGCGCGGAAAAGGGATGACGACCGATTCGCTTGTGGGTTCCTGTGGCGATGATTCTGACATCGCTACCGGCCCCCGGCGGCGAGTCGCTCTGCCTGCCCTGAGGAGGTGCGACCGACGAAGTTGACGCCGGGTGCCCCATTTTGCGCGAGCGTCTCTTTAGAGCTTAAAACGCGGTGGGGGGGCCGAAAGTCACTTCGATAGTGGCGATAGTACTTCAGGACCCGCTTCACGTAAGCCTGAGTCTCTTTGTAGGGAGGAACCCCCTTATACCGATCGACTGCCTTCGGCCCGGCGTTATACGCCGCGAGAGCACGGGTCACATCACCGTAGCGATCGAGCATCATGCGCAGATAGCGCGAGCCCCCATCAATATTGTCATCCGCGAGAAACGGCGTTCGCACACCCAACTCCTCCGCGGTCTGGGGCATGAGCTGCATGAGCCCCTGCGCACCGACCCGGGAGACGGCGAAGGGTTCGAAATTAGATTCAGCGGCGATGACCGCCTTCACGAGGGCGGGCTCGACCTTGTTGCGCTCGGAATGGCGCATGATCATCCGGTCGTAATAGGTCTCTTCGGGGATTCGGCTGCGGCGGCCGTTGGGCGTGATGGAATGGCCGCTCTGGGCCGCCTTTGTCTTCATGCGCTTGAAGCGCTCGTCGACGGGGACATTGCTGAAATGCACGGTCCCGGCATCGTCGATATAGCGGTAGACATTGCCCCCGGCGTGGGCTGACGTCGCGATCGCCCCGCTCCACGCGAGCCCCAGCAAAAGCCCTAGACCGAGCCCAAGCAGACGACGGACGGGGCCGCGGCGCGCAGCGGATCTGTTCTGAAGGGGCTTCAAGACTCTGTTCACCATTCTCCCCAGCGAACGCGCCTGCTGCCCGATTCCCTTGGGGCGCAACCTTGTCGGCTGAGATTGGATCGAGCCTTAAGAGCCCGATAGTATTCCCGATCTTCCGATATCGGAGCTTTCCCGGTTGGACCTGAGCGGACCGGCGGCCTAAAACCCGTTCGGCACTCCTTTTTGGTGCGGAAGCGCATATTCTCTCCTGAGAGTCCGTTTTGGACGCCCTCAACGACGGAGCCCCAGCCGGAGCTATGACTGAGAAGCGCAAGAGCGATTCACCTCGTGGGCAAGACGCGCCCGAAGCCCAGCGCGCCCAGCCCGGGCCCACGGGGAGCACCCTCCCCTCAAACGGCGATCATCAGCGGGATTTCGACTTCCTGGTGATCGGCTCCGGCCTCGCCGGGATGCATTACGCCCTGCGCGTGGCCGAGGTCGGGGACGTCGCGATCATCACCAAGCGCGAGGCAACGGATTCAGCGACGGACTGGGCCCAGGGTGGCATCGCTGCGGTGATGGATCCGAAGGACACCTTCGATGCCCATGCCGCGGATACGATGAACGCAGGCGGCGGGATCTGTCATGAAAAGACCGTGCGCTTTGTCGTCGAGAGCGGGCCTAAGGCGATTGAAGCGCTCCTGAAGCATGGTGTTGAATTCGATGAGGCCGAGGAAGCCGACTCCGAAGTCCCCTTCTCGCTCACCCGCGAAGGCGGCCATTCGGAACGCCGCATCCTGCATCGCCGCGACTATACGGGGCGCGAAATCGAACGCTCGCTCCTCGCCCGAGTCCGTGCCCATCCGCGGATCCATCTCTTCGAGGACCACTGCGCGATCGATCTGATCACCGCCACAAAAATGGGACGCACCGAAACGAACCGCGCCCTCGGCGCCTACGTGCTCGAAGCGTCATCCGGTTCCGTCCATGCTTATACGGCGCCGATCACCCTCCTCGCCACCGGCGGCGCGGGCAAGGTCTACCTCTATACGTCGAACCCGGACGTAGCGAGTGGCGACGGCATGGCGATGGCGTACCGCGCCGGCGCGACCCTCGCGAACATGGAATTCATGCAGTTCCACCCGACCTGCCTCTTCCATCCCCAGGCGAAGTCCTTCCTGATCTCGGAAGCCGTGCGCGGCGAAGGCGGGATTCTGCGACGCCAGGACGGCACGGCTTTCATGGCCGACTATCACGAGATGAAGGACCTCGCGCCCCGGGATGTCGTCGCACGCGCAATCGATACGGAGCTGAAGCGAACGGGTGAGGATTTTGTCGTCCTCGATATTACGCATAAGGAGCCGGCCTATATTCGCGGGCGCTTCCCGACGATCTTCGAGCGCTGCTTGAAATACGGCATGGACATTACGCGCGAGCCGATTCCCGTCGTGCCCGCGGCGCATTATTGCTGCGGCGGCGTGCGCACGAACCTCGCCGGAGAGACCGATCTTCCGAATCTCTTCGCAGCGGGCGAAGTGGCTTCGACGGGCCTCCACGGCGCCAACCGCCTGGCATCGAACTCGCTCCTCGAAGCGCTCGTCTACGCCGAAGCGGCCGCGGATTCGGCGATGGAACGCTATGCCGAGGTCGAACCCGTTGGCGCAGTCGCGGCTTGGGCTCACGGCGAAGCGACCCCCATCGACGAAGCGGTCGTGATCACCCAGAACTGGGATGAGATCCGACGCTTCATGTGGAATTACGTCGGGATCGTCCGCTCCGATCGCCGCCTGAAGCGCGCGCTCAAGCGGATCGAGATGCTCCGCGAGGAGATCAACGAGTACTACTGGAACTTCCGCGTCACGCCGGAGCTGATCGAACTGCGCAATCTCGCCATCGTCGCGGAACTCGCGATCAAATGCGCGGCCTTCCGCAAGGAGAGCCGCGGCCTCCACTACAACCTCGACTACCCCGAGCGCGATGACGAAAAGTTTGGCCGTGACACCCTGATTCAGCGAGGGGACAAGCCCTGGATCAGCCCCGCCTAGTGCCGCCGGACACGTTGGCTAACACAGTGCGCAGGAAAGTCGCTGCGATCGTTTCGGCGCGAGCGGTGACCCGATGCGTCGGGCTGATTGCTTGCGTCGCGCTGGGCATCGGAATGGCGTCCCCCGCGGCGGCTCTGATTTTCGCGAGTCCCGTGTCGGAGCCGGGCACGACGCTGCCCAAGGATTTTCCGTACTGGGAACACGTCACCCAGCGTCGGTACAATAGCCCCAGCGTGATTTATCTCGGCGGCGGTTGGGCGCTGACGGCGCGGCATGTGGGGATGGGCGAGATTTTCCTTGAGGGTGAGATCTACCGTCCGCTGGCGGGCTCCCGGCGGACGCTCATGAACGTCGATGGCTCGCCGGCCGATGCGATGGTCTTCGCCCTGGATCCCTCTCAGGACTTGCCGGAGATGCCCCTCCTCCGCCTCGCCAGCCAGCCGCCGCAGCCCGGGGAAAAAATCCTCCTGATTGGTTTCGGCCGTGGGCGTGAGCGTGTTGTTGAGTGGGATTTCGAAGGCGAACGCGTGTACGGCTTCGAGTGGTCGAGTCAGGGCGAGAAACGCTGGGGCACGAACCGCGTCACGGAAGTCGGCAAGAAGATCGCCCAGGGTTCTTGGCATACGCAGTCCATTTCGTTCACCTTCGACCCGCCTCTCTCCGCCGCGGCGACGCTCCACGAGGCGCATGCGGCCGTCGGCGATTCCGGCGGCGCGGTTTTCGTGGAGCGGGAATCGGGCTGGGAGCTCACAGGCCTGATGACTTCCGTTTCGGGCTTCTCGAGCACGCCCAAACGCACCTCGACCTACGGCGATGTGACCTTCGCCGCAGAGATCGCGAGCTACCGCGGCGAAATTCTTCGCTGGACACGCCCGGCCTGCGGTAACGAACTCGATGATGATGGCGACCGCCTCGCGGACTACCCCGAAGACCCCGGATGCGATTCTCGACTCGACCGAGACGAACGCGACTCTGGCTCAAGCGGCGGAGACGGCATCCTTGCCCTGGGCGCCTTCGCCGGCGCCGCAGCACTCGGGTTCATCCTTTGGAAACGACTGCGCCCCAAGGACGAAACCCAGGCGGGCGTCTCCTCCGGCGCGCCCTGGCGCGATCCCTCGCGTTCGGGCGACTAAGGCGTCGAGGGATTAGGGGCGGGGAAAAAGCACGCCCATTTCGATCAATCCGACGACCGCCGCTCGGACTGATTCGGCGGGCTCGGGGATGATCGATTCCAATCGCGCGAGGCTCATGCCTGCCTTCGAGAGTTCGATCACGGCCTCATCCATCTTCTGCAGTTCGGGGCCCCAGGCCTCTTCCTGCTCGACATCAACCATGAAGGTCGTCTCGCCCACGATCTCGAGTTCCATCTCGACATCCAGCCCTTCGGAATCGAGCCCCGCGCTCAGCGAAGCCCCCTCTTCCGGCATGGCAAGCACCTGCGTCCGCTCCGCCTCTCCGTCGCCGCCCAGCTCCGCGAGAAACTCCGTCGCAGCTTCACCTGCATCCGTTTCGTCGACGTCGCTGGCTTCAGAACCGAGCTCTGCGCCAAGGCCATCGCTTAAGTCGGGGCTCAGATCGATCTCCAGATCCCCATCCGGATCCATCTCGATCTCGGCGAGGTCCTCATCCGTGAAGTCAAACTCCACGTCGATCTCGGCGGCCGCCTCCGGAGTACCGGTCTCATGGCCCAGATCCGCACCGATCTCAGAACCCGCCAGGTTGCCGGGTACCACTTCCTTCGCCAGCTCTTCGTTGAGGTCCACCATCAGCTCTTCGCTGACGTCGGCTCCTACGACCGCCTCTTCTTCTTCCTCGTCGTCGGAGGCCTGGCCCAGCTCATCGATGGCGCAGACGGCGTCCATCACGAGTCCCATCAGTGGCGGCGAATCCTCCGCCAGCGTGAGGCTCGCATCCACACTCGCCTCGAAGCGGAACTGTCCATCGCCCCACTGAAGCATCTCGACGACAGCGTCGCGACCCAAATTCGACCCCAGCTCCGCGGCCAAGAAGCGCTCGTCCTGAAAGGCGATCCAGCCCTGCTCGCCCTCGTGCTCGACAACTAACGTGCCCTGCGGTGCCGAGCAGCCAAACATCTGCAGCATATTCGCGAGGCCGAGATCCGAGAGTGAACCGCTTATTCCGCCCAGCTGATTATGATGACCGACCTGTCGGAGCGCATCGATCACTTCCCGAATCGCCGGCTCCCGCGCCTGGTATTCGTTGAAGGCCACCGCCGCGGCAGCGATCTCACCGCGCTTATTCTTCACTTCGCGGACCACGCGCCCGTCTATCTCAACGCTCGGATCGCCACTTGGATGCCAGAGGCAGACGCGAACGACCTCGCCAACCGGCAGCGGATTCTCGCGAATCGAGAGCAGGATTCCCGAAGCGCTCAGGTCCCGGCTCGTCGCTTCGAAGGGCGGACTCATCGTGGGCATGATGCGTACAGGCACCCGAATCGCACCCCGCTTCGCACCGCGTCGGGCCGGTCCTTCGGTGTCTTTAGTCAGCGTCTCCGCGGGAAGCTGCCCAAGCAAGGGCTCGAATTCCTGAACGAGCTGGCTCGCCGTCGCATCGAACTGAATCGCGACTCCCGGGGTCGCCCCGCTCGACGCCATTTCCTTCGGAATGCAGTGAACGACCTCGCCCGTCATCGCGTGCGCGATCTCCACCTCGGAGACGTAGGTCAGCAGGATCTCGACGCGGACCCGCTGGCGACTCTCGAAGGGCTGCTCCGTCGGCACGAAAACGCCACGATTCGCGATGTTCTTTTCGAACTCTTCGCGAAGCGCCTCAGGCGATTCGAATCGGACTTGCAAAGTCGCTGCGGACAAAAGCGGGTGCACTCCTGGAGCCCCGCAGAAACGGGTCCCCCGCGCCCCGGATCATCCGGCGCGTCCCCTGTTTCATCGGCCGTCCGCGAAAACCGCCAAAGTAAATCCGATCGGAAAATAGGAGATTCGCATCTCGTCCCCGCGCCTCAGTGTTTCCCCTGAGAAAAAAAGACGCGCATCGCTCGCAGCACAGCGGAATTCAAGACGCAACTCCGTCCCGAATGGAGATCCCTCACACGTTTAGAACTCGGTGTCTTGTTCCTTCACCGCGCGGAAGAGCGTGAGCTGAGGGACGGTCTGGGTGGGATCGATCTCAATCGGATAATCGTCCGAGAAGCAGCCATCACAGATGCCGCGCTTGAGTTCCTTGGCCGCCGTCATCCGCAATCCTTCGACCGACAGATATCCCAGGGAATCCGCGCCGATCAGCTGACGAATCTCCTCAACCGAGTTGTTGTACGCGATCAGCTCCTCGCGGTTCGGCGTATCAATCCCGTAATGACAGGGCCCCACCGTCGGCGGCGAAGAGATTCGGACATGGACTTCTCGCGCGCCTGCCGTGCGCAGCATGCCCACGATCTTACGCAAAGTTGTCCCGCGCACGATCGAGTCATCCACGAGGACGATGCGCTTGCCTTCAAGGAAGCCGCGGACCGGGTTGTGCTTCACGCGAACTTTGAAATCGCGAATCGTCTGGGTTGGTTCGATAAAACTCCGGCTGACGTAATGATTCCGGATCAAAGCCGTTTCGTACGGAATCCCCGCTTCTTCCGCATAACCGAGCGCCGCCGCACTTCCGGAATCGAGCACCGGCGCGACCATGTCGGCGGCGACCGTATGTTCGCGCGAGAGCACGCGGCCAAGTTCCTTGCGGTAGGCATACACGTTGTGTCCGACCAGATTCGAGTCGGGCCGCGCGAAATAGATATGCTCGAAGATGCAGAAATGTTCCTTCGCATCTCGGGCCAGCGGCCGGATGCTCCGCAAGCGCCCGCGCCGAATCACAACGACTTCGCCCGGTTCGACATCGCGCTCGTAGGTCGCGCCGATCAGGTCGAGCGCGCAGGTCTCACTCGAAAGCACATAGGCCCCGTCCTTTCGACCGATCGAAAGCGGCCGGAAGCCGTGGGGGTCACGAGCGGCGATCAGGGCATCGTCCGTCAGCAGGATAATGCTGAACGCACCCTTCACTCGGGAGATCGCGTCGATGAAGCGGTCTTCCATCTGGGGTTCGCGAGAGCGGGCCAGCAGATGGAGAAGGACTTCGCTGTCCGAGGTGGAGCCGAAGATCGCGCCCCGGCCTTCAAGTTCGCGCCGAATCACCCCAGCGTTCACGAGGTTGCCGTTATGCGCGATCGAGACGGGGCCGCCGTCTGTATTCGCGCAAATCGGCTGAGCGTTTCGGAGCATACTCTCGCCGGCGGTGGAGTAGCGCACATGCCCGATGGCATGGCGGCCCTTCAGGCCGTCGAGGATCGGAGCGCCGAAGGTGTCGGACACGAGGCCCATCGCGCGGTGGGCGATATGTTCTTTGCCATTCGAGGCGACGATGCCGCAGCTCTCCTGGCCGCGATGCTGCAGCGCGTAGAGACCGAGGTAGGTGAGATGCGAAGCTTCCTCGTCACCGTGGACTCCGAAGACGCCGCATTCGTCATGGAAGTGGTCGGCCTTATGGGCGCTTTCAAGCGCCTCGACTTCCTCCGGCGTGAGACGGTCCAAGGGGCGATTGGCTGGGGGAAGCATGCTCTCGCTCATCGATTCTCCGGCTGGGGTCGGGCTGGATCGGTCGCCCGGACGGAGGGAATAGCGCTCGCCTGAATAAGGCGGGCCCATCCGATGGGCGCGGAATTTTGGAACGCGCGTAGAGTAGACAGGCGACGCGGCTGGGTCAAACCCGTCGGAATCATTGCGTTACGCTTGCCCTCTCCCTGCACGAGGGCTTAAATGAGCAGGCGCTCAAACGGAGGACGCCCCCCAGTGACCATCGACCGAAAAGACCTCGAAGCCGCCTGCGAGCAAACCCTCGCCGAAACCCATTTCGAAGGCCTCGGCACGCGCGTCGAAGGCAAGGTCCGCGACAGCTACGTCGAGCCGCCCAGCGGCAAGCGAGAGCGCACCCTCGTCGTCAGCGACCGCGTGAGCTGCTTCGATGTCGTCGTCGGAACGATTCCCCTGAAGGGGCAGATCCTGAATCAGATGGCTGCGTTTTGGTTCGAGCAGACGAAGGATCTCGTCCCGAACCATCTCCTCCGCGTTCCGGACCCGAGCGTTTCCGTCGTGAAAGAATGCCAGACGCTGCCCGTCGAATTCGTCATGCGCGGCTACCTCACAGGGGCGACCTCGACTTCGATCTGGACCGCCTACGAGCGCGGCGATCGCGAGTACTGCGGACACGCCCTCCCCGACGGCCTGCAGCGCCATGAGAAGCTCGCCACTCCGATCCTCACCCCGACCACCAAGGCCGAGCACGGCGACCACGACGAGCTCACCTCGCGCGCCGCACTCCTTGCGAGCGGCGCCATCAGCGAAGCCCACTACGACGGCGCGCATGCCATCGCCCAGCGTCTCTTTGCTGAAGGCCAGCGCTTTGCCGAGAAACAGGGCCTGATCCTCGTCGATACGAAATACGAAATGGGGCTCGACGAGGACGGCGAGATCATCGTCATCGACGAAATCCACACCCCCGACTCCTCGCGCTACTGGCGAAGCGATACCTACGAAGCCGCGCTCTCAAAGGGCGAATCCCCGAAGGCGATCGACAAGGAGTACGTCCGCCTCTGGCTCGGGGAACAAGGCTACAAGGGCGACGGTCCACCCCCTGCCCTCCCGAAGGACGTCCGCGTCGAAGCCGCGCTCCGCTACATCAGCGCCTTCGAGCAGGTCAGCGGCCGCCCCTTCGCCCCCAACTTCGACGAGCCCACCGCCCGAATCCAGCAGAACCTCGGACTCAGCTAAGCCGCCTGAGCGCCTGCGGCGAGCGGCAAAGCCGCGTTAAAAGAAGCGCCTGCGGCCAAGGCGGCTACGCCGCCTGGAAAGCGCCCGCGGCGCAGGACGCTGCTAAGCGGCCTGGAAAAACACGTAGCCCAGCATCATGTAGTACATGACCGGCAGCCCGAGCAGCGGCGCGTCAATCCGGTCGAGCACTCCGCCCATCCCCGGAAGCAGCGCCCCCGTATCCTTCACGTCGGCGTCGCGCTTAAGGAGCGATTCGACCAGGTCGCCGATGATCCCGACGGGACAGAGCACGATCGCGAACGCGAGGGCCGTGCTCCAAGTCATCGCAGCGGACCAATCGGGCCGAACCGAGTCACAGGCCAGCTTCGTCAGCAGCCCGAACGTCACGCCCATGATGATGCCGCCCAGCGCGCCTTCGACGCTCTTATTCGGGCTGATCTCGGGCGCGAGCTTTTTCTTGCCCCAGGCGCGACCGGCGAAATACGCCCCGGCATCGCAAGCCACCAGCGTGACCAGCGCGTAGACCATGAAGAACGCTCCGGTCTCCGGTCGGAACCCCAAGACCGAGAGCATCGCCGGATCGTAATGCCCCGCCGCCGTGTCGTAGAACTTTCGCAGCAGCACGGCATGGCTGAGCAGCCAGCTCACGTAGAACACACCAAAGAAGGTCCCGGAGATACTCGCCATCGACTCCGAGATCTGATTCTTCCCGAGCTGCGCCACCATCATCACGAGGAGCGAAGCCGTCATCAGAAGCATCGCGTGATATTCGTTGCCGAAATGCGCGACCAAAATCACCGCCGCGCCGAAGCCGAGACCCACGGACTGAATCGGATTCGCGCCCTTGTCCTCGATCATCCCGTAGAATTCTTTTTGCGCGAGGTATCCGATCCCGATCACGATGCCGAGATAGATCAGCCCGCCCTGCCAGATCGCCCAGAGCACGAACGGAATCAGAACCGCGGCGGTTCCGAGACGCGTGATCAAGTCCTGACGACGCGCGGCCTTCTTGGCCGCTGCGGCTTCTGCTTCACTCAGCTCGGGTTCGTCGCTTTCCGGAGCCCCCGCCTCGGAAGCGGCCGACTGCTCCTCGGTATGCCCAGAGGACTCAAGCGACGGCACAGGCCCTGGCGAAGCAGCAGCTGTCTCGGCATGCACCTCTGTCGACCCCTCAGTCACGTGATCCCACTCCCTGGCTCGGCGCCGTGCAGACGCCCGTGATTCGCTCTTGGTCTCTTATCGACATCATCGCCCGCGGCCATGACCTCGAATCAGCTCCGTCCTGTATGGCCGAAGCCGCCCTCTCCACGTTCCGTCTCGTCGAGACTTTCGACCTCCACCCATTCCGGTCGCACGACGGGTGCGATGACGAGTTGGGCTACGCGGTCGCCTCGTTCGACGACGAAGTCCTCCGATCCCGCGTTCATGAGGATCACGCTGATCTCTCCGCGGTAATCGGCGTCAATCGTGCCGGGCGAGTTGGGGATGAGTATGCCATGCCGGAGGGCCAATCCGCTGCGCGGACGCACCTGAGCTTCGAAACCATTCGGAAGCGCGATGCGCCAACCCGTCGGAATCAAACAGCGTTCTCCGGGAGAAATCGTAATCGGGGATACGGCGCCCGCGGCGGCGGCATCGTCTGCGGCACCTGAGTCAATCGCAGCGCGCAAATCAAGCCCTGCGGCGCCCTGGGTCGTTGCCTCGGGGAGAGGCAGGTCGCGCGCGTGGGGCATCCGGGTGATCTCCACCCGAATGCCCCCAAACAGCGCGTCATGCTGAGCGGAACTTGGCTCGCTCAACGAGCCCAGTCCTACTCGTCGTCCTTGGCCGCCTGGTCCGCCAGCGCTTCCTTGCGCGAGAGGCGGATGCGACCGGAGGGATCGATGTCGATGCACTTGGCAAGAACTTCGTCACCCTCTTCCAGAACGTCCGTGACCTTGTCGACACGGCCCGCAGCGAGATGGCTGATGTGAATCAAGCCGTCCGTGCCGGGGAAGATCTCAGCGAATGCACCGAAATCGGCGATGCGCTTGACCTTGGCGAGGTAGATGCGACCGATCTCCGCTTCCTGCGTGAGTTCGTTCACCATGGCCATCGCCTGCTCGACCGAAGCCCCATCGGGACCGAAGACCGAGACCGAACCGGAATCGTCGACGTCGATCTTGGCGCCGGTCGTTTCCTGAATGGCGCGGATCACCTTGCCGCCCGGGCCAATGATGTCCCGAATTCGGTCGGGCTTGACCTGCAGGGTCTCCATCCGCGGCGCGAAAGCGTGGAGCTCGTCGCGCTGCTTCAGACCGTGCAGCTCGTCGGCCGTATCCTTGTCCATGCAGTCGAGGATATGAAGCCGTCCGTCACGCGCCTGCGCGAGGGCCTTCTCCATGATGTCCCAATCGACTTCCGTGACCTTGATGTCCATCTGGAGGGCCGTGATGCCCGCCTCAGAACCCGCGACCTTGAAGTCCATGTCACCGAGATGATCTTCATCACCCAGGATGTCCGACAGGATCACAGTGCGCTTGCCGTCCGTGATCAGACCCATCGCGATGCCCGCAACCGGCGCCTTCAGCGGCACACCGGCATCGAGCAGCGAAAGCGTCGAGCCACACACCGCCGCCATCGACGAAGAGCCATTCGACTCCAGCGTCTCAGACACCACGCGAAGCGTGTACGGGAAGTCCTCATGCTCAGGAAGCACGGGCGTAATGGCGCGCTCGGCGAGCGTCCCATGTCCCACTTCTCGACGACCGGGGCCGCGGAGAGGCCGCGCCTCTCCGACAGAGAAAGGCGGGAAGTTGTAGTGGAGCATGAAGTTCTTCTTCCAGCGTCCGCCCATGCCGTCGATCGTCTGCTCATCGAAGCCTGAACCGAGGGTCGCCGTCACAACCGCCTGAGTCTCGCCGCGCGTAAACAGCGCAACACCATGCGGTCGCGGGTAAGGTCGAACCTCACACGCGATCTGGCGAATCTCATCACCCTTTCGGCCGTCGATGCGCTCGCCCGTCGCCATGACGCGCTCTCGCATGATCTCGCCGCCGAGGTCATGAAGGATGTCCTTCACGTTCCCCTGCAGGCTCTTAAGGCCGCCGGAGCGTGCTTCGAAATCCGCCAGCGTCTTCACCGACATATCTTCGTTGCGGTACTCGTTCCAGATCTCCTCGCGGATCTCCTTCTCGATCGCCTTCACGGAATCGTTGCGCTCTTTCTTCCCCTTGATCAGGAAAGCCTCGGCGAGTCGATCGCTGGCCATGCCTTCGATCTTAGCCTTGAGCTCCGAGTGATCCGCTGCGGCGGGCATCTCAAGCTTGGGCTTCCCGACCTTGGCCGCGAAGCCTTCGATGGCCTTGATGATGGGCTTGATCTGATCGTGCGCGTGCTTCAGCGCCGCGAGGATCTCGTCCTCGGGAAGCTGCTTGGCGCCACCCTCGACCATGACGATCGAGCTCATGTTGCCGGCGACGATCAATTCGAGATCGCTCTCTTCGAGATCTTCCGGGACGGGGTTGATGACGTAGTCGCCGTCGACCCGCGCAATCCGCACAGCCGCGATCGGCGTAAGAAAAGGCATATCCGAGATCGCAAGCGCCGCAGAGGCACCCACGAACGCACACATGTCTGCCGAGTACTCGGGATCGTGCGAAAGGACGGTGGCCGTGACCTGGGTATCGTCGTTGTAGCCGTCCGCGAAGAGCGGTCGGATCGAGCGATCGATGAAGCGGGAAACGAGGACTTCGCGATCAGCGAGGCGCCCTTCGCGCTTGAAGAAGCCGCCGGGAATCTTCCCTGCTGCAGCAAACTTCTCAACGAAGTCCACTGTGAGCGGGAAGAAGTCGATGCCGGGGCGCGGCTTCGAGTGAACTGCGGTCACGAGAACGACGGTGTCGCCGAAGGTGACGGTGACCGAACCGGCCGCTTGCTTCGCGACCTTTCCGGTTTCGAGGGTCATCGTTCGTCCGCCGATTTCGACGGAGAAAGATGCCGGTTCAAACCAATAAGGCATTTTCTATGTACTCCTCACCGGCCTCGCCTCTCCTCATCTCTTCCGAGTCAGAGGTTTCGACCGATGCATGATGGCCTGCTTGCCGAGCGTCCTCTCTGGACGCCTAACAAGACTCTTTCGACGCGTCCCGAACCTCGGAACGCATCAGAATGCGGGATCACCCATGCGCGAATCTGCATGTACGTCGTTGTGGGGGGTGGGGGCGGGGACGTACACGAAAAGCAGTCATTCGCGAATGGCCGACTCCCGCACTCCTCGGGGCACCGCTTGCGCGGCACAGGCCAATTTTCGTTCACTGGGCTCTTAACAACGCGGAAAAGCGTTTCCGGGACCGAAATCCCCGCCTCTTCCGCCAATATAAAGCCCAGCTCCAAAACTCAGAACGCCGCCGTGCTAGAGCACGTCGGCGTTCGAAAAAGCGAACCTAGCGGCGAAGACCGAGTTCCTTGATCAGGCTCAGGTACCGCTCGCCGTCCTTCTTGCGAAGGTAATCGAGAAGGCGTCGTCGCTGGCTCACGATCTTAAGCAGACCGCGGCGCGAGTGATGATCCTTCGCGTTTGTTTTGAAGTGTTCCTGGAGACCGGCGATGCGCTCGGTGAGAAGCGAGATCTGGACTTCCGGGGATCCGGTATCCGTGTCGCTGCGCTTATGGGCTCCGATGATTTCTGATTTCTTTGCTGCAGAGATCAAGTCTTCTGACTCCTGCTCTCCGGGCTTTATCCAGCTCCGGGGAACTCATTGATTTATCGTCGTTTTTTTAGACCGCCAGAGTTTTACAGAGGGTCGCGACTGTCGCAACGCCTGCTCGCGGGTTTTCGTCATTCGGGCCGGGCTTCGGGCCTCCTGGACTCAGTCCGTCGCCCGTCTAGCTCGGCTCCTGAGGGAGAACGCGGACAGGCCAGATCCTGCGGTCCGCACGAAGCTCAGCGACCGCGATGAACTCCCCTGCCTCGTCCAAAACCGAGATCCGCGTCCCCGGCTTGCCCCGATGGAGCTCACCGGAGGGAAGATCTCCTCCGTTCCGAATATGCTGAGCCTGCTCCCTGGAAGCGGAAAGCACCGGGAATCCAAGAGCGATTTCCGGCGCAATCAGCATCTCGCCGAGCTTTCCGAGCTCAGCAGCCTCGCTGAGAGCATCTGATGTATGCGCCTGGGCAATGCCGAAGGGGCCGCTCTGGGTCCGCCTGAGGGGCCCTAGATGCGCCCCACAGCCCAGATCCTCGCCGAGATCCGCTGCGAGAACGCGAACATAGGTCCCGGCGCTCGCCATCACGCGAAGATCGAACTCAGGGGACTCAAAGCGCGTCATCTCGAGCGACGAGATCGTAATCCACTTCGCCTCGCGCTCGACCTCCTTGCCCTGCCGAGCCAGCTTATGCAGCGGCACTCCGTCCTTCTTGACCGCGCTGTACATCGGCGGGACCTGCTCGATATCGCCGATAAATTCCTTCAGGGCGGCCTCGACCGTCGCCTGGTCCGGCAGCTCTCCCTCGAAGCGCCGCAGCACTTCTCCTTCGCAGTCGAGCGTATCCGTCTCTGAGCCGAGAACGACAGTGCCGTCGTAGCCTTTTCGGCCCCCCTCAATAAACGGAATCAATTTCGTCGCGGCCCGAATCGCGAGGGGCAGAACGCCCGTCGCCTGGGGATCCAGCGTCCCAAGATGCCCCACCCGCCGCGTCCCGAACCAGCGCCGAGCGCGGTCCACCACGTCATGAGAAGTCATTCCGGGCGGCTTATCCACCACCACAAAACCCGAGGGCCCCGGCGGCTCGGGGCGTCTGCGCCGCTGGTTTCGTTTCGCCATCTCAGTCTTCCACCCGGTCCAGTTCGGACTCCGACTCAGAGTCTGAGTCGACGTCGCCGGTCTCCGGTTCTTCTGGAGCGATATCCAACTCGCGGAGAAGCTCGAGCGTATGGCTCCCCTCCGCGATCGAGTCATCAAAGATGAAACGCAGCTGCGGCGTGTGGCGCAGCTTCATCCGCCGAGCGAGCTGCTTGCGCAGAAACCCGGTCACAGCGCCCATCGCATGGGAGAGCTCGGTCCGCCGCGCTTCATCCGCATCCTCGCCGAGCGGACTATAAAAAATCGTCGCCGCGCCGAGATCTGAGGCCAGCTTCACGCGGGTCACGGTCACGAGACCAATACGCGGATCCTGCACATCCTCGCGCAAGAGCTGGGAAAGCTCCGCGCGGATCTGCTCGGCAACGCGACGTATGCGGACTGAATCAGCCAATCTTCTTCTTTTCCTACGGGTCCTCGCTGAACAGCGTTAGTTCAACTGGGTTCGTTCGTTTCAGACTCGTCTCCGAGCCCCGTTGACCAGGGCAAATCCTCTGATTCGCCTCCGGGCAACCCATCTTCTTCTCTGATCTGGCCGAGTCCGTCGGCCAGCGGCAGCTGGATCATTTCGATCTCGCTGCCAAGCACCTGCGCGAGATGCATCTCCTCGATTGCGGAGACCGCTTTCGCCACCGCCTTGCGGAGTACGCCCTCATCGCTGCCCGTCATCGAAAGACCGATCACGGCTCGCTGCCAGGTGCCCTGCCCGCCCACTTCGCTCACCGACACGTTGAAGCGGTTGCGGAGCCGACCTTGAATCGACCGAACCACCCCGCGCTTCGCCTTCAGTGACTGCGAATCATGGACATGAATTTCGACGACTGCCACAGCCACAACCACTACGTGACCTCCCGAAGAGCAAGAGCGCGGCGCCTATCAAGAGTCGAAGTCGAAACTGGAAAGCGAAACTGCCTCTTTTCGTCGACCGAGCAATTCTCGTGCGAAACGGGTCGCGCACGCCGCCGAACTAGAGCTCCGCCGGTCGTTCCTCCAGCTCGAAGGCTTCGATGATGTCGCCGTTCTTCACGTCGTTGTAGGTCGAGACACCGATACCACATGCCATGCCGTTGATGACTTCCTTTACGTCGTCCTTGAACCGGCGGAGCGAACCCACCGTGCCTTGGTAGACCTGGATGCCATCTCGGACGACGCGACAATGCGCGTTGCGCACGATCTTGCCTTCGAGGATGTAGGAACCAGCGATCGTACCCACCTTCGGAATCGTGAAGGTTTCGCGAATCTCGGCTCGGCCGAGCATCTTCTCGCTCACGATCGGCGGCAACAAGCCCGCCATCGACGAACGAACATCGTCCAGCATGTTCATGATGATTGAATAGGTTCGGATCTCGATGCCATCGCTATCGGATTGTCGCCGCGCCGCCGGATCAGGCCGCACGTTGAATCCGAGCACGATCGCGCCACTCGCCGCAGCGAGATTCACATCGTTCTCGGTAATCGCACCGACGCTCGAAGCGAGCACCCGAAGCGAGACTTCGTCCGTCGACAGCTTCTCGAGAGAATCCCGAGCCGCTTCGCACGTCCCCGCCACATCCGCCTTGAGCACGACGGCCAGTTCCTTCGGACCTTCGCCCGCGGACTGCGCGTAGAACTCGTCCAGCGAAATTCGCGGCTTCTTCGTCTTGACCTGACCGCGCTCCTGATCCTCGCGGTGATCGATGATCTGCTTGGCCACGCGATCGTTCTTAACAACATGAAAAGCGCCGCCCGCAACGGGCAGACCGGAGAGTCCCGTGATCTGAACCGGCACCGAGGGCCCCGCTTCTTTCACGTTCTTCCCGATATCGCTCATCATCTGACGCACACGGCCCCATTCGGTGCCCACGACGATCGAGTCGCCCTTCTTGAGCGTGCCGTCCTGCACCAGCAGAGTACCGACCGCACCGCGACCCTTATCGAGTCGCGCTTCCAGAACAACGCCACTCGCGCGTCGCGCGGGATCCGCCTTCAGCTCGAGAATTTCTGCTTGCAGGGCAAGCATCTCAAGCAGGTTCTCAAGGCCATCGCCGGTCTTCGCTGAAACGTTCACGCAGACCACATCGCCGCCGAAATCTTCCGGAACCATGTTGTGCTCGGTCAGTCGCTGCTTCGCCTTTTCGGGATCGGCCTCCGGCAGATCGCATTTATTGATCGCGACCACAATCGGGCATCCCGCCGCCTGCGCATGTTCAATGGCTTCCACCGTCTGCGGCATCACGCCTTCAGTCGCTGCAATCACGAGGACGACGATATCCGTCATCGCCGCGCCACGGGCACGCATCGCGGTAAACGCGGCATGACCCGGCGTGTCGATGAAGGTCAGATCGTTTCCGCCGCCCTTCACCTGATAGGCGCCCACATGCTGCGTGATTCCGCCAGCCTCGCCCTCGGTCACCTTCGTCTTGCGAAGCGCGTCGAGGAGCGACGTCTTGCCGTGGTCGACATGGCCCATCACCGTAATGATCGGCGGTCGCGTGACCTCGTTCGAGCGATCGATCGCTTCTTCTTCGGTGCCCTCTTCTGCCAGCGCTTCTGCAGCTTCCGGCGTGTCGAGGAATTCTTCTTCCTTGAAGCCCACGTCCGTGACTTCGAAGTCCATCTCGGCCGCGAGCTTCTTCACCGTTTCGAAATCAACCGTTTGGTTGACCGAAACCATGACGCCCATGGCCATCAACTTGCCCTGAATGACCGGGGCTTTGAGGCCGGCCTGCTTCGCAAGTTCACCGACGCTGATATCTCCAGATACTTTCACGTGTCGCTTCGCATTCGCCGCGGTAGCCGGAGCCGGCTTCGGGGACAATTTATCGCGACGGCGGGCTCGCGGGTTGATGACCTGTCGGGGAGCCGGCGCCGCGGTTCGGCGCGCGGAGGGATTCCGACTCGTGATCTGACGGGCGAACTGCTCTTGTTCCTGCAGATTCACCACTTCGCGGACGCGCTTGCGCTGCTTCCCCTTCTTGTCGGCGGGACTCTGAGGCTCCGCCGGGGTCGCAGGTGTCGCCGATCCAGGGGCCGACGAAGACGGCGCGCGCGCGCCTCCTGCAGCAGGTCCACTCGGCGGTGTTACCGGCGCAGTTCCGGGCTGAGTTCCCGGAGTTCCAGCCACTTCGGGTGTCGTCGCAGACTCGTCCGCGACCGGCGATTCCTCGCCTGCAGCCAACTCCCCTTCGGATTCCGCAGCGATGGGCTCTTCCGCCTCAGCTGCAACGGGCTCTTCGATCGCGGGCACTTCTTCCGGAACCGGATCGGGCTCGGACGCCTCTTCGACGACCTCCGGAATCGGCTCGGGTTCGGGCTCGGGCTCCGGGGCCTTCTTTCGGCGACGCCGCACAACGGTCGTCCCCTTCTTGCCTTCCAGTCGCCGCTCGTCGACGGAGCGCTTCTCTTTCTCGCCGCCGCCGAATTTCTCGCGCAGCAGTTCGACTTCGCCCTCTTCGAGGGACGCCATCGCGCTCTTTAATTCGACACCGTGCTGACGCGCCTGTTCGACGAAATCATTCCGGTCGATGCCGAGCTCTTCTGCGAGCTTATATGCCCTGATCTTTGCCATCTATTCCTACGTTGTCCCGGCTTGACTCGCGTTGATCCGCTTCCGCCAAGCTCTCTCAATCATCCGTTTAAGGAGAATTTGCGTTAGTTCATTTTATTGCTCACGCTTCGATACTCACGCTTCGATACTCACGCTTTAGCACTCACGATTTAGTACTCACGTGCATTTGATGCGCCCACTCTATTCGCTATCCGAGGCAGGTCCCGAAGGCGGATTCTTCGTCGCACCCTCTTCACCCGAAGTTTCAGCTGAAGACGTCTGCGGTGCTGAAGACGCTGCGGCTGCGGCCGCCTGCGCTTCCGCGCGGAGGCGCTCTTCGTTCGCCGCTTCCTGAGCCGCGCGTTCGGCTTCTTCTTCTACCTTCACGCTGACCAGTTCCCCGGCCTTCGTCTTAATGCTCGCCGCACCGGCCTCATCGATTCCCGGCAGCTGAGTCAGAATCTCTGGAGAGCAGTCCGACAGATCCTCGAGGGACGTAATGCCCTGCTGAAGAAGAAGCTCTGCTTCCGGCTCGCCGCAGCCTTCGACCACGGAGACCGCGCGAGACAACCATTCAGCGATTTCACGCATCTTGGTCTCGCTCTTGATGTCAATTTTCCAGCCCGTCAGCTGCACCGCGAGGCGAACGTTCTGCCCGCGCCGGCCGATGGCCAGCGAAAGCTGGTCGTCGGGAACGATGACGTCGATGGCCTTCTTCTCTTCGTCGATGATGACCTTGGCGACCTGGGCCGGCGAAAGTGCGCTCACGACATAACGTGCTGTGTCCGGGCTCCACGGGACGATATCGATGCGCTCGCCGCGGAGTTCCTGCACAACGGCCTGCACGCGACTGCCCTTCATGCCGACGCAGGCGCCGACGGGATCCACGTCGCTATCGCGAGAAACGACGGCGATCTTCGATCGGCCACCGGGCTCGCGCGCGGCGGATTCGATCGAGACAATCTTCTCGTACATCTCGGGCACTTCTTGTTCGAAGAGCTTCACGAGGAAATCGATATTGCCGCGGGACAAGATGATCTGCGGCCCCTTGGCGACCTTGCTCACTTCGAGGACGTAAGCGCGGACGCGGTCTCCGGGGCGATAGCTTTCTCGGGGGACCTGTTCCTTCGCCGGGATAATGCCTTCCGCTCGGCCTAGGTCGACGATGATCGAGCCCTTTTCGAACCGGCGCACGATGCCGTTCACGACTTCGCCCTGGCGATCGCGGTATTCATCGAAGGTATTATCGCGTTCGGCATCCCGAATCTTTTGGATAATCACCTGCTTAGCCGCTTGTGCGAGAATTCGTCCGAAGTCCGAGGTATCGAGCTTCACACCGATTTCGTCGCCGAGTTCGACATCCGGATCGTAGTCGCGCTGCGCTTCCGCGATCAGAATCTGTGTATCCCGATCCGTGATCGACTCCACGACTTCGCGAAATTCGAAGAGCTCGACTTCGCCGATCTCATCGTTGTACTTCGCTTCGATTTCCTTGTCCTGACCGAATCGCTTTCGCGCGGCCTGGCGCATCGCTTCTTCGAGCGCGCCCGTAATCTCGTCGGAATCGATGCCCTTATCCTTGGCAATCTGATCAATTTCGCGTTTGAGATTTCCCAGCATCACATTCCGCCTGACTGGCTCGAGTCCCGTCGCG